>CAYSKK010000004.1:0-347053 GCA_964431635.1 uncultured Chthoniobacter sp.
TTGACGCATCAGGTGTTTCGCACAGTTTCTGACTGTCTCGCGCTTTTTCGTTCGTTGTAATGGCACACTATTCATTAAAAAACTCTAAGAAAAGACAGCCTCGAAAAGTTTGAAAATGGTGCGCAGAACCCGGCTTGAAAAGACGAAGTCAGATGGTGGCTTCGCGAGTTACCCCCAAGCCTCCTCAGCCTGCCATGTGACGTTCGTGCGCTGAAGAGGCGGTCTTTCCCGGCGAACGTCCGGGAAGGCTTTTCCTTCATCGACCCGGCGGGCCCGTCAATGGAAGGTGGATGCCTCCCTTAAAATTAATGCTGTAATCATTCAGGGATCTCTGGCAGGATCCGCTTGTGAAACACGCGACATTCGTGCTTTTTGTGGCATTGGCATGCCCGGTATTGGGTGCCGACGAGATCCTTCAGGAATCGTTTCCGGCATCCAGATACGGGACGGTGGAGGCTCCATTGCAGGCGACCGGAGGGGAGGAGGGGGGATTCGTTTCGTCCTGGAGGCAGGAGCACATCGGCGAAGGACGTTCGGGGGAGATGGCATTGTATGTTCCGGAGGGTCTCGAATACACGGATTCGACAGGGCAGCGCCTGAAAGTGGAAGGCGGTGCAGCGCGCATTTTGCAGGGACCAGGCAAGCCGGCCACGCTGAGGGTGGAACGCCCGATCGACTGCTCGTCGGGGGGGGCGCTGGCCGGATTTTCCAGCGCGGGGACAGCCATCGACCAAGGGACTGTCTATGTGAGTTACCTCATTCAGGCGGGGGTGATGAATGCGCCGTATCAGATGCTCCTTTCTCTTAAGGCGGGGACTGTCGGCGCGGAGGATGGAGTCAGGCTCGGGTTTGTCAACACGAGAAGATTCCAGGTTCAGCGGGTGAAAAACCGGGAGGGGCTGGGATCCATCGAGCAGCCGTTGCCGGGAGATTTTCCGATGCTGGTGGTCCTGCGGATCGTCTTTCCGAAGGACGGCAAACCCGCCGAGATCGCGCTCTGGCTGAATCCGACACTTGGCGAGGAGAGGGATCCGGACAATGTTCTGTTTCTGGAGGGCAACGATTTTTCCTTCCGATCAATTGGTCTGCACAATCTCGTCGGCGCGATGGCGCCGGAATCGAATGTGGTTTTCGACGAAATCCGCATCGGGCCGACGTTTGCCAGCGTGACGCCAAAAGGATAATTCGATCCTCTCCGCCTGGAAGAATCCGCCGTGTGCGCACCGCGGCAAGCCGTTCTGGTGTTGGAATGGAGAACTTGATCGCGGGAATTCGCTGAATTCGCGGGCCTCTTCTGCTGTTTTCGGGTTGAAACGGGTGATTGCGGGCCGATACCGCAATGAATCAGAAAGAATCAGCCGGTTGTCCGGCGAACGATGACCTCGGAAGACTCAATGGTCAGATGAGCGGGGGCTTTGACATGCCCTTTGATCAGCCCCTGGACTGTCTCGGCGGCGGACCGGCCCATTTCCTCGATCGGTTCGGCGACGGTTGTGAGGCCGATTCCCCGGTAGCGAGTTGCGGGGAGGTTGCCCAAGCCGATCACGGCCACCTGCCCCGGCACGGAAATGCCCATCTCCTCAAGGACGTCAAGAGCCGGAAGGGCGAGAGAGTCATTCATGGCAAACACTGCGTCCGGACGGTCGCTTTTGTTTGCGAAGAGGTGGCGAATTGCGTCCGGCACAGCCTCCGCGGGCGGAATCTCGGACGGCAGCCGCAATATCCAGTCTTTGCGCAGAGGCAGGCGCGCGGAGCGCATGCCATCAATAAAGGCTTTCGTCCGGTGCAGGCTCGACAGCCCCTCATAGTCGATCCCGAGGAAGGCGATCCGCTTTTTCCCGAGCGTCGTCAAGTGGTTGAGGGCGGATCGCACCGCATTTTCCGCCGCCCAGGTGACCGAACTGATTCGGTTCAATGTCGGCAGGCGGTCCCCGAGGAAAACCAATGGAACCCCGGAAGCAACAATGCGCTTGTAAATTTCGTCACAGCCCGTCATCGGGAATGCGATGATCCCTTCGTCCCGTCTTCGAAGCGAGGAGATCAATTCCTTTTCGTTCCGCTTGAGATCAAACCCATGGGTGGCGACAAACGGGATGTAATCAGCCTGATCCAATACCGACTGGATGCCGCGCATCGCCGCTTCCGCCCAATCCAGGGTGAAATTCACCAAAATCACCCCGATGATCCCGGTCCGCCGGTTTTTTAAAGCCAGGCCCGCGGCGTTGGGGACGCAATTGTATTTTTCCGCCGCCTCGCGCACCCGCTGGATTGTCGCGGCGGAAATTTTCTTCTTCTCCGCCACTCCGGTCAAAACATAGGAGACCGTGGCATGTGAAATCCCGAGCTTTCTTGACAGTTCCAGTCCGGAAATCGGTTTGCGTGTCACCGGGGAATCCAAACCGCCACCCCCTCCAATTGCAAGTGCCGTTTCCCGATCGCCTTGGAACCGGATGGACGCCGGCATAAAATTACACTTGTAAATAATATTGCGAAATCCGCGGCAATTCCTATCTTTCCTTCGCCTTCCATGACGACCCGCACGCCTGCCATCCATCTCCTCTGCGGAGGATGCACTGTGCATTGCATGAGATGGCCATATTGGGGCAAGGAAGGATGAAGTCTTCCTTTTGGTCGGGCGCATCTGCGGTTCCGGATACCTGTGTTCTCTTCCGCGGGAGGTTCCACCTTTCCGAGCCGGCGCGTGTCGGGTTTCGTGTTCTCGGAGCGACATGGTATCAGGCCTGGCTGGATGGCGGGCCGTTGTTGGAGGGCCCCCTCCGGTATGCGCTGGATCATCCGGAATACCAGACGTGTCATGAGGATCTGTCCGCAGGGGAGCATCTGCTCGCCTTTCATGTGCACCATGCGGGCGTTGAGACGCGAATGTTGAAAGACACGCCGCCTTTTCTCTGGTGTGAGCTGTGTGCGGGAGACGGGCTTCTGCCGGTGACCTGGCGTTGCAAGCCTTTGGAGTCGCAGTCTTCAAAGCCGCGCCGGCTCAACCCGCAACTTGGATGGATCGAGTGGCGTGATACCCGGCTGGAGCCCGCCGGATGGGAGGAAGCCGGCCATGATGACTCGGATTGGGTTTCTCCAGTGGAGGGGGCGTCTCCGCTCTCCGAGCCGGGTGAGGCGGACCTCGCCCGTGTGCAGACGTTTTTCCATGTGTTGAAACCGGCCGCCGGGGGGGCGCTGGCGACGACGTTTGGCTACGCCGCAGATGATCCCGCCCATACGTTTTTCACGAGGGATCGCGTGTGTGAGAAGCTGCCCGGCAAAGGGGTGTGGCGGCGCTACGATCTCGGGCGGGTCCGTCTGGGACGACCGAGATTCCGTCTGGATGTTCCTGAGGGCACGATCATTGAGTTTGCCCTAGCGGAATCTCTGACCGACGGGCGTGTCTGCCCCCGCATCAACCTTTCGGACGGACCTTCCTGCAATCTGGACCGGTTCGTGGCAAGGGGCGGGGAGCAGACGTTTTTGCCGCTCGCCCCGAGAGGCGGACGGTTTTTGGAAGTCCATGTTGTCAACGCATCCTCCGGGGTTTGTTTTCTTGAAGAGGGATTCCTTGAGCGGGGATACCATGCGCCCACTGAGGCGGCATTCGCGTGCGGGGATGCGTTGCTTGAAACCATCTGGCATGTGGGAATTGAAACCCTGAGGGCCTGTGCGGAGGACGCACTCACCGATAATCCGACGCGCGAGCGGGGGCAGTGGCTGGGTGATGCGGCTGCGGTTGGACTGCAGGTTTCCGGTGTGGCGTATCATGACCTGCGCCTGTGCAAGCGCTCCTTTCAGCAGGCGGCTCTCTGCGCGCGCGAAGACGGCCTCGTTGCCGGAATGTCACCCGGCGGATGCATCCACCTTCCGACTTATGCCTTCCAGTGGCCGGTGGGGGTCATGGAGTATTACCGGATCACCGGAGACCGGTCCCTGCTTGTGGAATTGTGGGCGGCCGCCCGCCGCAATATGTCCGCCATCCGCGCGTTCCGGCATGCGGACGGACTCCATCACGTTGCCGGATGGAATTTTGTGGACTGGGGATATGTCAGCGGGGACGGCCCCGTGGATACCGTCTGCAACTTGCACTACCTCTGGTCGCTCCGGGAGATGGCCCTGTGGGCGGATGCGATCGGGGAGGCACAATCGCCGTTTTCGGAGGAGGAAAGCGAACAGGCCGCTCTGTTGGGAAAACTCATCGCCGGCAAAATCGGTGCAGAGGGGTATGGCGGGCTCGGCTACCACGCCGCCGCGCTCGCCCTTCTTCTGGGCCTTCTCCCCGACGAGGCGGGCTGCCTGGATTTTCTGGAGCGGCATTTGTCGGGCTGCTTTCCAAACGATCCCGATGCCCCGCGCAATGATGATCCCACGGCATTCAACAGCCGTCTCATCACTCCGTATTTCGCCCATTTTGTTCTCCCGCTTTTCATGGAGCGCGGAAGAATGGATTTCGCACTGGATCAGATCCGCACATGCTGGGGATGGATGCTGGAGCAGGGTTGCACCACGTGGCCGGAGGTTTTCGACCTGCGGTGGAGCCACTGCCACCAATGGAGCGGCAGCCCGACCTGGATGCTCTCCCGCCATCTCCTCGGTCTTCACCCGCGATCGGACGTCGCACCCGGGACGTTCGATTTCCGGCTGCATCCGGGTTCCCTGAAACACGCCTCGGGGAAGCTCCCTCATCCGGCGGGGGGATGGATCAACATTTCCTGGGAACAGGAACCGGAAGGGATTTCCTGCCGTCTGTCTTCGCCCTCCCCGCTGCGTCTCGTGTTCCCTGATGGAGAAATCCGGGTGATACAGGGCACGGATGCATTTCGAATCGGGCTCCCCCTTTCGGCAGGCTGCCTTTCATAAACCGCATGTCCAAGCCCTCATCAGCATCAACGAAAGTTCCGCTCTGGAAGAAGCTTGCGTGGGGTTCGGGCGGAGCCGCGGACAACATCATGTATAACGGGGTGAGCAGCCTCGTGCTTCCGATCTTCAACATCGGGCTTGGCCTGGATGCCGTAAAACTGGGGTTTGCCATCGGTCTGCCCCGTTTGCTCGATGCCATCAGTGATCCGGTCATCGGCCATATTTCCGACAACACCCGGACGCGCTGGGGCAGGCGCCGGCCGTTCATTTTTTGCGCGGCGCTGGTGGTGGGGCTTCTGATCGGTGTCCTGTTCTCGCCGGATCCGCACTGGAGCAAGGATGCACTGTTCTGGTGGTTTTTGATCTGGGGGGCGCTTTTCTACCTCGCCTATGCGGTTTTTGTGATCCCCTATTCCGCACTGGGGCTGGAGATCACGACGGATTACAATGAGCGCACGCGGCTGCTGGCGTGGCGGCCGTATCTCGGGTTTGCCTCGGGGCTCGCGATCCCCTGGCTCTACAAACTCTGCTTTTTCTTCGGTGAAAACGAGGTGTGCGGGGCGCGCACCGTGGCTTGGATCATGGCTGCATCGGTCATGATTCTGGGAATCATTCCGGCAATTTTCATCAAGGAAGCCCCGACGGATTCCGCGCATGCGGGGATGCCGTTTTTGTTGGCGATGAAGGTCACTTTCAAGAACAAGGCATTCTTGATTCTGACCGCTTCGACCCTCTGCATCCTCCTTGCGATGTTTTTGGTCGCACCGATCGGACTTTATCTCACGATCTATTATGTGTTCGAAGGGAACAAGGCCGCGGCCGCGACGGTGGGCGGGGTTTCGGGCATGATGGGGATGTTTTCCGGGTATCTTGGGTTGCCGTTCGCCGCGTGGCTGAGTGCCAGGGTCGGCAAGAGGCACGCCACCATCGGCCTTCTGGCGGTCGGCATGGTCAGCGCGCTGTCCACCTGGTGGCTTTATACACCGGCACAGGTCTGGCTCCAACTTGTGCCCAGTTTCTTCTACGGGTTCGCTCTCAATGGCGCGTTTTTGATCGGCGTGTCGATGTTGGGTGATGTCTGTGATATGGACGAACTCGACACGGGATTCCGCCGCGAGGGGATATACAGTGCCTCATTGGAATTCGGAAAAAAATGCGCCATCGCATGCTCGACTGTCCTGAGCGGTTACATCCTGGCGGTGACCCGCTTCAACCAGACGCTCGCCATTCAGGGACCGGAAACGATTTTCCGCCTCCGTCTCTGTTTCATGCTTGTTGTCGTTTTTTGCCTGCTTCTCTCCGCGCTCGTTATTTCCTTTTATCCGATAACCCATGCCCGCGCGATGGCCGTGCGCTCGGAGCTTGAAACACGCCGCAAAGCCCTTGAATCATGACGAATAATACCACCCCGCGAGTCTTCACCCTGTTCACACCGGCTGTCTTTGCCGCCGGCGTTATTCTGGCCGGCTGCGGAAAAGACCCGACGGCGGGGAAGAATGGTCCTCCCCGCGATCTTTACAGCGATACATGGGTCGCCACGGACGCGCTTGGCCGCAACCTGCCTGCGGGCGGCGAGGTCCGCCCGCCGCAGGAGGGCAAGAAGGTCGGGATATTTTTTCTGACATGGCACGGGGCCCACGGCTATGGCGGGTCGGATCCGATGCGCGAGGATCAGGGGGTTGTGCAGAAAACCCAGAAGCACTACCTCAGCCCATACAACCTCTCAAAAGCCTTCGCGGAAAACCCGGCGGATCCGATTCTTGGCAACCCCGGTGAGTTTCACCACTGGGGTGAGCCGGAACTGGGCTACTATGTCGCCGACGATCCCTACGTGATCCGGAAACACGCGGAAATGCTGGCTGACGCCGGCGTGGATTTCCTGTTCATGGACACCACGAACGGCTTCCACTACAAGGGCGTCTATGAGGTGATTTTCGCGGAGTTCGAGAAGCTGAAATCCGAGGGGCGCAAGGTCCCGAAATTTGCGTTCTTCACGCATACGCACTGCGATTACAAAAAGGTCGTCGGCTTTCTTTACGAGGACATCTACAAGCCGGGGCGATTCAAGGATCTCTGGTTCGTATGGGGCGGCAAGCCGGTCATCCTCGCGCCCCGGGAGGGGATTCCGGAAGAGATCCGGAATTTCTTCACTTGGCGCCAATCATGGGCATGGACGACCGGAGCGGGAGGGGGATGGTTCGGCGATGGAAAGGACAAGTGGCCGTGGCTGGACTACTCGCCGCAGAATTTTGGATGGCATGAGGCACCGAACATTCCCGAGCAAATCACCGTTGCCGTGGCCCAGCATCCCACGTCGAACATCGGGCGCAGCCACCAGGGAAATGTTCAGCCCCCCCGCGACAAAGCCCGGCCGGAACTCGGACTGTATTTTGAAGAGCAATGGCGGCGCGCCCATGAGGTGGATCCCCCGGTGACGATGATCACCGGGTGGAATGAGTGGGTCGCCCAGCGGGGTGTCGCGAACGGCACCACGGATCCCATGTTCGGAAAAATTGCCCCTGCGGGATCCCCGTTTTTCGTTGATGTCCTCGACGAGGAATACAACCGCGACACCGAGCCGATGAAGGGAGGATCGACCGACAACCTCTACTACCAGATGGTCGGCCACATCCGGCGGATGAAGGGCGCACGCCCGATTCCGCCGGCGGGAAAACCGAAAACCATCAGCATCGACGGGAGAGACAACGACTGGAAGGACGTCCTGCCGGAATTCAGGGATCATGCGTTCGATACCACCCATCGCGACCATATGGGCTGGGGGCGCATCGATCGCTACATCAACACCACCGGACGCAATGACATCGTCACCGCAAAAGTCTCACGCGATGCAGAACACGTCTTTTTTCTGGCCCAGACCCGTGAGCCGCTCACTCCATCAACCGACCCGAACTGGATGCTGCTTTTCATTGACTCCGACCGGGATCCCAAGACCGGATGGGAGGGATTTGATTTTGCGGTCAATATGGAGGTCACATCCGACAAGGAAACCACCCTCAAAAAAGCCGTGCGAAAGGATGACGGTTCCTTTGCATGGGAAACCGTCGCGCAGGTTCCGTTTGCCGCCAGCGGCACCAACCTTGAGATTGCGGTCCCGGCAAACCTCATCGGCTGGCGGGAGGACGCTTCCGGCGGCTTTGATTTCAAGTGGGCCGACAATCCGCAAAAGCTCAACGACATCACCGAGTTTTTCATCAGCGGCGATGCGGCTCCCAGCCGCCGCTTCAAATACCGCTATGCCATCCAGTCCGATTTTCCCGCCCAGGTGCGGTGAACTCTCCTCCGTTTATTCTGCATAAATCTATGAACTCCGCATTCGACTTGAAGCTCGCGGCCGGCATCGCTGAAGAGACCGGCCGTTTGCTTTTTCGTGTTTGCCGCCGTGCTCCTTCCCCAATTGGTGTTCGTCCGGACCGTGATGCCTGAAACCAAGGGGCGCACCCTCGAGGAAATTGAGGAAATGTTCTCGCGCCGCTGACGGCCCGCTTTTTTCAAACAAACAACCCGACCTTCTACAAATCGCCCAAACCCATGAAAAACCACCACCTGATCCCTCTCACTCTGGCTGTCTGCCTTTTCGGCACCGCCATCGCCCGGGCAACCGGAGAAACCGGCAAACCGCAGATGCCCGGGAGCGTCCTGGCAATCCCTTCCTCCCGCCCGGGAGCAAGGGCTCTGGTGCCGGGCAAGTTCGGGAATGCGATCGATCTGGCGACGAATGGCCGGTCGGTTTCGATCCCGATCCCGGGCGTGCTGAAAGATCTCCCGGTGACATTCGAGTGCTGGGTGAAGTTGAACAGCCTGACATCCTACAACATCCTCATGTCGGTCGCACCGAAGAGCGGGGATCACTGGGAGGTTTTCACGTCGCCGGGGGCGGGAGTTCTCTCGATTTTCATTCCTCGAGCCGGCAATGGAAATCCCGCTGCAGGAACCTTTTCAACCGCGGCCAAACTTCAGACGAACCAATGGTATCACCTGGCATTTCGCATCGGCAAAAGGAATGTTGAGCTGTATGTGGACGGGAAAAATGTGTTCGACAAGACGTTGGATGAGGATCTCACGTTTGGTGAGCATCCGCTTTTGCTCGGCGCCATCATGGATGAAGGTGGCATGCGCTGCGATGGCGCGGTGGATGATCTGGTCATCAGCCGGCGGACGGATCCGTTGGAGGGGGCTGTTCCGACGACACCGGCCCAGGCAGTGCCATCCGCCGTGGCGATCTTTCCCTTTGACGAAGTCGACAAGAACAATTTGTCTCCCAATGCCGTCCCGACCTCATCGAGTCAAGCCGGCATCCGGGATGCCCTGTGCATGCCATCCGGCACCCGGTTTCTGGACGAAGTCGAGGACGACGCCCGCAATGCATCCACGCTGCACGGTGACGCCGCAGTCGAGGCGGAAAGCGTCCTGCCGGTGCGGACGGTTGAGGCAGAGGTGTCCGATACGATGGTTGCGGCTGCAGAGCCGGTTTCGATTTCGCTCAACGGTGAATGGCTGTTGAAAGAGGGCAAGGCCCGGGACAAAGGCTCGCTCGACAAGAAGCGCCTTCAAGACGAGGAGGGAGAGGGGATCACCGCAGGCTGGTTCAAGGAAAATGCGGATCGCTCGGCCTGGCGGCGGGTCCAGGTTCCAACATCCGTCCAGAGCGCGCTGCTCAAGCTCGGAGAAATTCCTGACCCGTTGTATGACACGAACACCTGGGACGAATTGCAGAAGCACGGCTTCCCGCAGGACATGCCGTGGGTTGTCCGTCATACTCGGATCGAGATGAACGAATGGTGGTTCGCGCGCCAGTTTGAGCTGCCAAAAGATTGGGAAGGGAAGCGGATCCGGCTGGCATTCGACGGCATTGACTACGCCGGCTCGGTTTTTCTCAACGGCCAGTTGCTCGGCTATCAGGCCGGAATGTTTGGCGGTCCGGAGTTTGACATCAGCAAGGCGGTGCGCATTGGCCGGCCGAACACCCTGGTGGTGCGCCTCGACCGCAGCCCCGACACATGGTTCGGCGTTCTCAAAGGCAGCCCCTGCTGGGGCTGGCACTACGGCCACTTGATTTCGCTTGGCATCTGGCGTGGCGTGAAGGTCGAGCAGATCCCCGACGTGAAGATCTCGGATGTTTTCGTCCGCACGAAATCCATCGAAAATGACAGGGCGGTCGTCCTCGTCCAATACGATGTGATCAACAGCGCGACGGAGGCTTGCAGCGTCGGGGTGGCCGGGACGATCGCGGGAAAAGGGAGTCCTTCCGCCCCGTCGAACTTTGTCAACCGCCTGTCGGCCCCCAACGGGCGGAGTCGCTGGCAGACGGAGGTGACCATTGCCCGGCCGAAGCTCTGGTGGCCGATGAATTACGGGGATCAGAATCTTTATGAGCTCCGGCTTCAGACGCGGGGAACGCCGGTTTCCTCCGTTGCGAGCACGTTTGGAATCCGCACGATCGAGATGCGCCCCCTGTGCGGGACGGTGGCCGAACGGGATTACCGCTGGCAGTTCGTCATCAACGGCGTTCCGATGTTCATCAAGGGGGCAAACTGGTGCTGGAGCGACCCGATGCTGGAATGTGATCCGGCCAAGTATGAGCAGCTTCTCGAGTTGGCGCGCCGTGCGGGAATCCAGATGTTCCGCGCGTGGGGCGGAGGCATCATCGAGACCGATGAGTTTTACCGCCTGTGCGACGAGAAGGGGCTGATGGTTTACCAGGAATTCCCCTATTGCTGGGGACCGCCCAATTTTCCGATGACCGACGGGGCGGTTCTCGACCAGCAGGTGTCGCGTGTCGTCAAGCGCCTGCGCAACCATCCGTCCCTGATCATGTGGGGCGGTGGCAACGAGAACGTCGCCAAAATCGGCGCCGACGAAGGGCTTTTTCTGGTCGGTCGCCGCTGCCGCCAGTTTGATCCCACCCGTCCGTTCCATCGCACCGATCCCTGGGGCGGAAGCATCCACAACTGGGACATCTTTCATGGAGGCGCGCCGATTGACACCAGCATGAAGGCAAATCCCTCCGTGTTCTTCGGAGAGTTCGGGCTCCCCAGCATGAACAACCGGGAGGAGGTCCTGAAATTCCTGCCGGCGGAAAAGCTGGATGTCTGGCCGCCGAAGCAGGACGACGGCGGAGTCATCGCGCACATGAACCAGTTCGGCTACGGGGATTTCGCCAAGGTCATGCGCTATGCCGATTATGCGCCGATCAGGAGTTGGAAGGACTACATCGAATTCTCCCAGATGGCCCAGGGCGATGAAATTGCGTTTGCCACGAATACCCAACGCGCGGGCAGCTACTTCAACAAGGCCGGACTTTGGTTCTATAAATTCACGGACCTCTTCCCCGGCCATTCCTGGGCGGTGGTGGGTTTCTACGGCCAGCCGAAACTCTCCTACTACCGCGCCAGGCAGTTCTTCGCTCCGCAGGCGGCCTTCGCGCAGGCGGAAAAATACGACTGGTCGCCGGAGGAACCGTTCCGCGCCTCGCTCAATGTCTCCAACGATTCGAGCAAGCCGCTCGAAAACGCGGCCGCCAAAGCCGTGATCTACGGGAGTGATTTGAAGGAGGTTTGGAGCCGGGAGTACAAAGTTCCCTCGCTCGGCACCAGTTGCCGGGCCGAGTTGGAGCCGATCGAAGTCGCACTGCCAAAGGACAAATGCAAACCTTTCCTCCTGGCCGTTTCCCTGCGCGATTCGACGGGAAGGCAGATCTCCGACCAGTGGATGTGGTTCAACTTCCGCGCGAAGACCGCCGCCGCAATCGAAGTGGAAAAGATCACCGGGGTGGGTTGGCCGCATGATCGTGCGCCCGAGGCATTCAAAGCCTACGCCGACCTGCCAGAGGCCCGGCTGCTGACCCTGCCGAAAACCAAGCTCTCCGCATCGGTCCGGCGCAATGGCAATCACGGCACGATCACCGTTCGGAACGAGACCAGTCTCCCGGCGTTCAATGTGATCATCGAGGGATTTCCGATGAATTACGGGGATTTTCTCGGAGACAACAGCTTTTGCCTTTACCCGAACGAGGAAAGGACGATCAGCTTCAACCTCGCCTCCGAGGCGGAACCGCTCGGTGACCTGCGCGTGCGCGCCTGGAACGCGGAAGCCGTTCCTGCCAAGGCACAATAAGTGAAATTGATAAAGAAAACCGGCCTCCGAACTGTTGGCGTGAACATCAGTCCGCCGGGGTATCCCGATGCCTTTGCCCGGATGCAGAGGGCGCTTTTCTGAACGCATTATGAACGCCATTCCCAAACTCCTTCTCCTGCTCCTTCTGCTTGCTGCCGCCGCACCGGTCGCCGCCGTGTCCGGCGAGGCCCCGATTTCCGATGAGAACGCGGCGATTCTCAGGCAGATTGCATCGTTGAGGGAAAAGCTCACGCGCACGAGGATGGTTAGTTTTGAAAATTTATCCCTTGAGGATCAAAATAAGTCGGCCGGGATCATTGCGGAATTGCTGAACCGTGCCGAGCAGAAGATCTACAACCTGTTGCCGCCGGGCCGGTTTGAGTGGAGCTGGACCGGATTTGATCCCCCGCACGAAATGGTTGCGCATGCGGAGGAACTGCTCAACACCTTGGCCGCCGGCAAGGATCCGTTTGCCGGGAAATATGCCGAACCGGGAGGGTATGCGGTGGATCATGCCCTGATCCAAAAGGATGGATTGCACCACTTGTTTTACATCAGGGGAACGGCGGTGGGGAATTGGCCGGAATATCCCCTGTTCAATTTCGGGCATGCTGTCAGCCGGGATCTCATCCATTGGAAAACCGAAGATCCCATACTCCAATGTCCGGCGGACGGTTGGGATACCTATCAGGTCTGGGCCCCCTATGTCCTCGAGCGCAACGGGACATATTACATGTTCTACACCGGGGTGAACAAGAATGTCAGCCAGGCCATTTGTCTGGCCACCTCCACCGATCTCTACAACTGGAAGCGGAGCGATCAAAACCCGGTGATCAAACCGGGGCCGTGGGGCATGTGGAGTGAGGACGCGTGGTCGGATTGCCGCGATCCCATGATCCTGAAGGATGGCGACAAATATTATTGTTACTACACATCGCGCCGGAACAGTGCGGAAACCGGCCAGCCGGAATCCTGCATTGGCATTTCCCCATCCGAGGATTTGCTCCATTGGAAGGACGAGGGGTTTATCCGTCTCAGTGAAAGCCTTACCACGCCGCCGGAATCCTCTTTTGTCGTCAAGCGTGACGGCAGATATTATCTTTTTTACTCCAACTACAAATACGGGACCGTCTACGCGACCAGTGATGATCCGGTGAAGGGTTGGAAAGAACCTCCTGGGGAGGAGATGACTGTCATCGGGGGAGTTTCCGCCAGTGAAATTTACCAGGACAACGGCAAGTGGTATATCTCGTATATTTCGCATCAGAAAAACTGTCTCCACTTTTTTGAAATCCGCCCGTTGCAATGGGACAAGGATGGACGTCCATTTGTGGATACGTTGACCCGCGAAGCCTCGGTTTCAACGGCTTTCGGCAAGGCGATGCGCGGGAGCATGAATGTGCCGGGTCTTGAGGGGTTCCGGCAACGTCCGTTGACAGTCGAATGCATGGCAAAGGTGGACAGCGCCCTCTCATACAATATTTTCGTTGCCAGTGATACGAAGGCGTCGTCGGAACATTGGTCGCTCTACTCCGCCGCAGGCAGCGGATTTTTGAGTCTTCTTCAAACCGGCCGTGGCGGGGAAATCATCTCGGATACGAACATCTGCGACGGGAAATGGCATGCTCTCGCAGCGGTGATCGAACCGGAGCGCGTGCGACTGTTTGTAGACGGGAGGCTTGTGAAGGATGGCCCGGCTGCTCCTCCCCAAGGCGAGGCGCTGCCCGGAAAACTGGCGATCGGAAACCTCGTCGAGGGCGGGCTCGGCTGCGACGGGGCGGTGGATAATGTCCGCATCTCTCGTGGCGCGCGTGAGATCGGCAGCGCACCCGCTGCTCCGCTCTTGAAAGACGAGGCCACGCTCGGGTTGTGGGACTTTGACGAACCCTGAAAAACTGGCGGATGGGGGGGGATTCGAACCCCCGGTACCTCTCGGTACACACGCTTTCCAGGCGTGCGCAATCGACCACTCTGCCACCCATCCCTGCACGGAACTTTCCAAACTATCCAAGGCGATCGGTTTTGACAACACCGGTGAGGGGAAGCTTTTTTTCAGCGCAATGGCGACGCGGGAAAGCTTTCGCCGGTGTCTTGGACGTTTTCCGGTTTCCTATTTTGTTGGGAGCGGACAGTATGCGGATGCTCATGGATCAGGAGGCGCTTTATTTGATCAACCATACTTGGGCTTCTCCCTGTTTGGATCTTGTGACGGCTGCGGCTTCAAGCTGGGATTTTTGGTGGCCATTTCTGGTTGCCGGGGGATTGGCGGTGCTGATTTTTGGCGGGTGGCATGCGCGCATGATGCTGCTCGTGGCGGGGGTTGCTGTCGGTGTGACGGACGGAGTGGTTGTGGATTCGATCAAGGGAATCGTTTCCCGCCCGCGTCCCCATGAGGTGCTGGTGGGGGTCCGCACGCTCGATCTCGCAAAGGCGACCCCCCGCTTCATGGCGGTTGGGAAACCGCTTCACGAAGAGTATTCGCGCCCGGGAATACGGCCGTCCCAGGGGAACTCGTTCCCATCCGGGCATGCGTCGAATAATTTTGCATTGGCGACCGTGGTGGCGGTTTTTTACCGGCGCCGGGGGTGGCTCGCCTTCCTGCCGGCCTCCCTTGTTGCCTACAGCCGGATTTATGTGGGATCGCACTGGCCGCTCGATGTTCTGGTTTCATGTTTCCTGGGAGCGGGGATCGCCTTTCTGGTGATGGCGGCCATGGAAGCTTGTTGGCGAAGGTGGGGGCCGCGGGTTTTTCCGATTCTCAGCTCCAGACACCCCTCGTTGATCTCATCATGAAAACCAAAATTTTGTTTACTGTTCTGCTGGTGGTGACCGCCTGCCGGGCGGGGTGGGTGTGGATGCACGAGGCGGCTCCTTCGGAGGCGTATTTCTGGATGTGTTCCCAGCGGCTTGCGCCGGGGTTTTTTGACGGGCCTGCCGGAACGGCTTTGCTGGTGAGGGCTTTCGGGGATTCATTTGAAGCGGCCAGGCTGTTCTGGCCGGTGCTTGCGTTCCTTTCCAGTTGGGCGGCATGGATTTTTGTCCGGAGGATTTACGATGGTGCCGCGGCATCGTGGGCGGTGATCCTGCTGAATGCGCTTCCGGTGTTCAATTCCGCCGCGGTGCATGTCGGCCCGTTGCTTCCTGCGTTGATATCGGTCCTGACCGCTTTGGTTTTTGCGCGTCTTGCATGGGAGGGCAGCCGGTGGGCATGGGTGCCTGCCGGGATCTTTTTCGCCGCGGGACTGCTGTTCCGCTACGAAGTCGTCCTGGTGCCGGCCGGGTTGTGCGTTTCCATCATGGTGTCCCGACGGCATCGGAAAGACATTGCGGGCCTCGCTGCAATTGCGATTCCCTGCGCGCTGGCGCTCTGGCCGTCGCTGGCGTGGAATGCCGCCCTTGAGTGGATTCCGATCGCAGGCGGCACATGGAGGTCGGCATGGGAGTTCCGGCCCGCCCTGTTTCTCGAAAGCGCGTCCGTTTTCTTCAATGCGTTTTCGATACCGGTGGCGGTGGTGTTCTTTGCGGGAATGATCCCGCTGGTCCGTTCGGCCCGCATTCATGCCAGGGCGGTATTTCTTCTTGCCGCGAGCGTTCCGGCCTGGACGTGGTGTGTCTATCTTCTGCTCCACGGGAGCGAGGCGGTCACGCCGGCGGTGCTGGCATTTCTGCCGGTTTTTGCCTTTCTGATTGCGTCCTTCTCCGGACAGCCCTCATGGCGCATCGGGTGGGCGGTCCTGATCGCTCTGGCTCTGCTAACTGGCGGGTTTTTCCTGATGGCACCGCGCGGCCCGGATTGGAATTCCATCGCGGAAGAGCTTCATGCCGCGGCGCGTGATCTGCCCGCTTCTGAGCAAAGCGGATTTTTTATCGCCGAAGATCCCGACCTCGCTGCGGTGCTTGGCTATCATATCGGCGGCGGTGCAAGGGCCTGCCCGCCGGTTTTCATTCCCGAATCTCCGGATCTTTCAAGCCAGTTCGGACTCTGGCCGTCTTACGCCGACTTTGTCGAAAGCGACAAGGTGGCCGACGAGTATTTCACCGAGCAGAAGGGGGTGAACCCGTTTGTCGGCCGCAATGCGGTTTATATCGGTCGCGAACTTCCGCAGACGATCAAGGGAGCCTTCACGGAGGTGGTTCCGTTCAAAACCATTTCCGGGCCGGAAGGCAAAGACCTTCGTATTTTTCTCTGCCTTGGATACGAGACGCTGCCGCTTTGATCAGTCGAAAACAGTCGCCGGGGATGGCGGTCGGTCCCAGAAATACCGCTTCAAAAGGACTTTCAGTGTCGCAGTGAGCGGAACGGCGAGAAGAGCGCCGAGGAGCCCTCCCAGAATCAGGCTCCACGCGAGCACGGAGATAATCACGGTGAGCGGATGCAAGCCGACCGAATCGCCGACAATTTTTGGCGCGATGAACATTCCGTCGATGTTGTTGGCCACAACAAAAATGACGGTGACCCAGAACGGGTGGGACCAGTCGCCGAACTGCGCCGCCGCGATGATCACCGCCGGGATCCAGGTGATCATCATGCCCAGATAGGGAATGAGGCCCAGGATGCCGACCATCAGGCCGATGAGAACCGCGAAATCCAGCCCCATCACAAGCAGCGCGCTGGCGATCATCAGGCCGTCGATCATGCTCACAAGAAGCTGGCCGCGGAAAAAGCTCACCAGATACGAGTTGATCTCACTCACAAGCGAAACGATTTCATTTTTCAGCGGCGAGGCCCGGAGCGGCAGATACCGGCTCCAGTTCGTGACGATCGCCGGGCTGTCCTTCAAAAAGAAAAACAGGAAGATCGGAACCAGAATCATGCTGAGAAGAATTCCGAACACTCCGAAAAACCCGCTCAGGCTTCGCTGGAGGAATTTTCCGGATTCAACCGCAAGGTCGGGGATCTTCTGCTGCAGCCAGGCACCGGCCTCATTGAGTCTTGGCGCGATGAGGGCGGTGAATTGTCCGTGTCCTTCCCTGGAGCTGTCCGGGTTGGTGAACAGTGGATTCTCGGCAAGTTTGTGCAGGTGGTCCACCGTGGAGAGAAGGAGCCCCTGGGCTTTTTGCGAATAGCCGGGAAAGTCTTTCAGGAACTCCGATCCCTGACGGTAGGCGGCGGGAAGGATCCAGATCAAAATTCCGGCAAAAATGGCAGAGACCGCCAGATAGACCACAATGATGCTCACTAGTCTCGACAGTTTCCGCCGCATCAGCCATTGCACGACCGGCTCCAGCAGAAATGCCAGAATCGCAGCGATGGCCACCGGAATCAGAACCGGCTGCAGAAATGAGATCGCATGCACAATCAGGCTGCCGACCAGATAAAGAACATACCCGATTGCATACGCCGAAGCCGCGGTGATCGCGGCCCAAAAGATTTTCTTTTGCAGCGGGGTGGGGTGCATGTGCCCTACTCACTAGCCGCCACAGCAGCGATCAGCAAATCATTTCCGGCCCTTCATCCCGGAGGTTCGCCGTCACAGAGTCTGGATGAGTTCGGATTTCGGGAAGCGGACTTTTGGCATGTCCGCATACTTGTCTCCCTCGGCTCTGTAACCGGATGGACAGGCGACAACCGCATGGAAGCCTTTGGAGGGAAGCCCCAGGATCTCATCGTATTTCGCGGGGTCGAAGCCCTCCATCGGGCATGTGTCCACGCCGAGCAGCGCGGCTGCCGTCATGAAATTTCCGAGGGCGATATAGACCTGCCGGGCCGCCCACTCACGGACCCACTCGGAGCGCGGCCCGTTCAGGATGTCCGAGGCCATCATGTCCTTGTAAAATCCCAGCGATTCCGCGGTGACTCCCCTTACCTCCGCAATGCGCGAGACGTATTTGTCCACGAACCCCTCGTCTACATCGCGCCGCGTGGCGAAGACGACATGATGCGAGCAGTCGGTGACCTGCGGCTGGTTCCAGGAATGCGGCCGCAGAGCCGCTTTCAAATCCGGATCCGTCACCACAAAAAACTGCCATGGCTGGAGGCCGTAGGATGACGGCGTCAGAATCAGGGAGTCCTCGAGGGCTTCCCAGACCGCCGGCGGGATCTTGCGGGAGGGGTCGAATTGCTTGGTCGCGTAGCGCCAGTTCAGGAATTCGATCAGGTCGGATGGCTCAAGGAATTTCATGCGCCGGAATGGAACTCCAATCCAGGATCCATGCAAGGGAAAATATTTTCCCCTGTGAGGATCAGAGTTCTGTGGCTGGAACGTCGTGGGATTCGCGCCCGGTGCCTTCGCCGAGCGGAAAGACGAGAATCAGAGGAATCCCAATGAGCAGGAAAACGCCCGCGATTAAAAACGTGTTCGGGATTCCCGCCAGCTTGGCGAGCCACCCGTGAAATGCGCTGCCGAGGCCCAGGCTTCCCTGAAAGAATACGAGGTAGAACGCCATTGCCCGCCCGCGGATTGTTTCCGGTGAGGAGAGCTGGACGGCGACGTTGAACTGGACCAACACGCCCACCCATGCCATGCCTCCGACAAAGAGCGCGCCAAGGACGATCAGGTAGTGGCTCGCAATCCCAAGGCAAAGGAATACCCCTGAGAGCAGGGCGATGGCGGGGGCGATCAACCGGTCTGGCTGAAGCCTGCGGCGAAGACCCGGTATGAGGCCTGCGATGGCGACGGACCCTGCTCCGAAAGCGGTGAGCATGACACCGTATCCGGCCGGCCCCGTTCCCAGTTCCTCTCTCGCCAGCAAAGGAAGCAGGGCCCAGACTGCACTGCCGAAAAAAGCGAATGCGGTGACCCGGATCATCGGCGCGCGCAGGGCGGGGGAAGATCTGACAAAGCGAAATCCTTCGCGGAAGCTGCTCCAGACCGCCTGCGGATTTTTTTTATGATGCGGCCGCTTCCACCCGAGAAGAACAAGGATCGTTCCAAGGAAAGATGCCGCATTGATGAAAAAGACGGGGGCCGGCCCCGCGGCTGCCACCAGCAGACCTCCCAGTGCCGGAGCGACCGACCGGGCCGCATTAAAACTGATGCTGTTCAGCGATACTGCGGCGGCAACATGATCGGCGGGAACCATCTCCTGAATCTGGGATTGCCAGGCGGGCAGGTTCATCGCGCTGAAAAATCCCAGGCAGAACGTCAGCGACAGAAGAAGCGCCGGGGACATCATGCCGAGCAGCGTGCAAATCCCGATGCCGAGGGCGCAGGCCATCATGCCGGACTGTGTGACGATCAGGAGCTTCCTGCGCTCGACGATGTCCGACAAAACCCCGCCCCAGACGCCGGAAAAAAATGTTGGTAGAAAGATGCAGGCCGGGACGAGTCCCACGAGGAGAGGGGAGGAGGTCATCGATGTCATGAGCCACGCTGCACCGACTCCGTGCATCAGCGTGCCGATGTTCGACGCGACTGTCGCGATCCAAAGAGAGCGGAAAATCGGGATCCTCAGCGGAGCGACAAGAGACTGGAAGAAGCCTTTGCTCACCAGAAAAAGCTGACGAGAAGAACCGCGAACACGATTGCGCTGATGACGGCGTAGAGCCTGTCCCCTTCCATCAAATACCCGGCTCCTGCGAGAAACACCCGGATCGGTGGATTGAGGAGGAGAAGCAGGATCCCGATCATGATCAGGCTCCTCCTCTCGCCCGAGACATCGGGGTCGAACGCCCGGTGTGCCATCTGCACGGGATTTTCCAGATATTTCGGTTCCCCCCGGAAGATGTGATCGCCGGGCTTTCCCCCGGCATGAGCGGAGAGATACCAAATCAGTCCGGCCGCGATGATCGCCGCTGCAAGCAGGGTTCCGATGACCATCACGCGGGAGAGAAGCAGGGAAAAACGGTTCATCCGATGGAGATCCCGAGCCCGCGGGCGATCATTTGCACCGCGATGATGGATACCGCAACGAGGAAAATGACGCGGAGGAGTTTCACGGGCGCGACCGTGAGGAGCCGCGCTCCCGCGAAGGCTCCCGCCAGGACGCCCAGGGCGACCGGAGCGACAAGTGACGGGTCGAGGTAGCCTTTTTTCAGGTAAATTCCGACGCTGGCCGCCGCAGTCACCCCGATCATGAAGTTGCTTGTCGCAGTGGTGACCTTGAACGGAAGCCGCATGATCTGGTCCATCGCCAGCACCTTGAAAGCGCCGGATCCGATTCCGAGCAGTCCGGAAAGCACGCCGGCGACCCACATCACGATGAATCCGGGAACGATGTTCGCCACGCCGTATGGGACTGGCGTTCCGGCAACCGGCATCTCATCCGGCAGGCGGAGGGATTTTGCGAGTGGATCGGATTCCTCCGGCTCCACCAGAGACTCGGACTTTTTTTTCAGGGAGAGGAGGACCGTCGCCAGCAGGGCGACGCCAAAGATGATGGCGAGCACCGATGGATTCATCACGACCGCAAGCAGAGCGCCGCAAACGGCCCCGATCGTTGTGGCGATGCACAGGAACATCCCGATTCTCATGTTGGAGATCCCGTCCCGGAGGTAGGCGGCCGCGGCACCTGACGATGTGGCAATCACCGAGCACAGCGCAGCTCCCATCGCGTAGCGGATGTCGATTCCGAAGCACAGCACGAGCAGCGGAGTGATGATGATCCCTCCCCCCAGTCCGATCAAGGCACCCAGCAATCCGGCAAAAAATGAGGCGCTGGCCACCGCGATGTCGAACAGCGGCTCGGTCATGTCCTATCTTCCCACCCGCCGGTGGATCCAGATGCTCTGCAGCAGCCCGAAGCTGAAGAGCGTGATCATCACGAACGATCCTCCGTAGCTCACCAGCGGCAGCGGAAGTCCGGTGATGGGGGTCACCGAGATCGTCATCCCGATGTTCATGAAGGTGTGCGTGAAAAGCAGCATGACGATCCCGACGGCAAGCAGCCTGCCGGTGTCGTCCGCCGCCTCGGTTGCGATGTTCAGGATCACGACAAAGAGCAGCGCAAACGCCGAGATGAGTGCCACCCCGCCGATGAACCCGTGCTGTTCGCCCATGACGGAGAAGATGAAGTCGTTGTGGACGATTGTGGAGGGGAGGAAGCCGAGCTCGAGCTGGGTATTCGGTGCCTTGAACCCCTTGCCGGAAAATCCACCCGATCCGATCGCGATGAGCGATTGCGTGATGTTCCACCCGTCGCCCTGCGGATCGGCCTCGGGGTTCAGGAACGTCGTGATGCGCGAATACTGGTAGGGCTTCAGCCCGAAGTGGACGACCAGCGGCACCATCGCCAGCCCCAGCAGGAGGATCGCGATGAGCCAGCGCTTCGGGATCCCGCCGACGAACATCATCGCCAGCACCACCGGGACCCAGACGATGCAGGACCCCAGATCGGGCTGGATGAGGATCATGATCCAGGGGATTCCTACAATCGCCCCGGTGCAGAGGATCCTGAGAAACGGCATCATTCCGCGGGAATTGTGGAGAAAGATCGCAAGTGTGAGGATGCCTGCCACGATGGCCAGTTGCGACGGTTGAAAACTCATCGGCCCGAGATCAATCCAGCTTCGCGCCCCATAACGCTTTTCACCGAAGAGCATCACTGCCACGAGCCCGAGCAGGCCCAGAACATAAAGCGGGATCGCGCCGTATCGGACCCAGCGATAATCGATAAGCGACACCACGAAAAACATCGGGAGGCAGATCAGAATCCAGACGAGCTGCGAGGTCCAGAAGGTCTGCTCCCGCATCCAGGTGGCGCTGTAAATCGCATAGACCCCGTAGGCCAGCAGACCCATCATGAGCCCGAACAGCAGCCAGTTCATGCGGAGAAAATTGCGGAGGATCGGGTGCATCAGGCGAGTTGCGGCACGGCTGCCAGAAGGGATTTCGTGTAGTCGTCCTGCGGGTCGTTGTAAATCGCCTCCGCCGGAGCGGACTCGACGATCCTGCCGCGGTGCATGACCAGGACATGATCGCTGATATGCTCGACCACGGCCAGGTCGTGGGCGATGAACAGATAGGCGATCCCGAGCTGCTCCTGGAGGTCCTGAAGCAGATTGACGATCTGGGCCTGGACGCTCACGTCAAGCGCGCTGACCGGCTCGTCGCAAACAATGAAGCGGGGCTCGACCGCCAGCGCCCGCGCGATCCCGATCCGCTGCCTCTGCCCGCCGCTGAACTCGTGCGGATAGCGCGACATCATCTCCGGGTTCAGCCCGACCATTCGCAGAAGACCCGCAACACGGTCCCGTCGGTCCGCCCGCGACATTGCGGGAAAATGGATCTCCAGCGCCTCGGAGACGATCTCCGCGATGGTGAACCGCGGGTTGAGGGAGCCGAAGGGGTCCTGGAAGATCATCTGGATCTCGCGGCGCATCGGCCGGAATTCGCGCTCGCTCAAGGGAAGAATGTCGCGACCATTGAACTCCACGCTTCCCGAGGTGGCCGGCTGAAGTTTCAGGATGGTCCGGCCTATGGTTGTTTTTCCGCTTCCGCTTTCGCCAACAAGGCCGACGGTCTGTCCGGGCTCGACGGAAAAACTCACGCCGTCAACGGCGCGGATGTCTCCGGTCTTGCGGCGGAAAACCCCGCCATGCACGGGAAACCAGGTTCGGAGATCTTTGACCTCGAGGATCGGCATGAAGAGAAGAGCTACCCCAGCGGAGGAGTCTTGTCACCCGTCATCATGCCGGACGGAATGCTATTTGACGAGCTTGGCCTCGCGAAGCGTCTTGTAGGCACCGTTCTTGGAGAGCGTCTTGAACGCCCGCGCGGTCGCCTTCACGGTCACGAACTTTTTCAGCTCGGGAACCCACACCCGTTTGGTTTTGAGATTCGGCTCGAAATAGCGCGGGGTCACGGCCGTCACGTGCATGCCGATGCCACCCTTTTTCTTTGCCAGACCCCGGCGGTGGATTTTCGATCCGCGGACGGGCTTGGCCCCTGTGATGCTGCACTTTCTTGACATAATGAGAGTTGGCAAAACTATCCCCGGATGCCGGGCAGTCAAGGTTTGTTTTCTCCTCATTCAATGAGCATTCCTATGTCGCGATCGCGACATAGGAATGCTTTCCGGTGAGGTTACGGCCGGGTTTCGAGGGCTCCCGGGCCGGCGACGCATGGGAAGGCGGTGGCGCGGTTTCCTGTTTTTTCGAGATATTGTGCGGTGACGGCTTCCGCGACGGCGGAGGTTTTTTCGATTTCGGTGAGGGCGACGATGGCTCCTCCGAATCCGCCGCCGGTGAGACGCGCGCCATGGCAGCCGTTCTGGCGGATGGCGATTTCCACGAGGGCATCGAGCTCGGGGGTGCTGTTCTCGAAATTTTCCATCGAGCTGCGGTGGGAGGCGGTCATGAGCTTGCCGAATTGATCGCCGTCGCCCGCGCGGAGGGCTGCGAGCGCGGCGAAGACGCGTTCGTTTTCCCCGGTGATGTGCCTGGCGCGGCGCTTGACGAGGCCGGGAAGATCCGTGGCTTCGAGCTGGGCGCTTGTGACGTCGCGCAGCGCGGGAACCCCCATGCGCTTCGCCGCTTCGAAGCACTGGTCGCGGCGCTCGTTATATTCGCCGCCGGTCAGCGCGTGCTTGACCCCGGAGTGGACGATCAGGAGGCCGAACCCCGGCGGAAACGGGATGGGCTCGACGGATTCCGCACGGCAGTCGAGGAAGACGACGTGGTCGCGTTTTCCGAAGATCGAGGAAACCTGGTCGAGAAGCCCGCAGCTCACGCCGACGAATTCGTTCTCAGCCCGGCGGCAGATTTTGGCGAGGTCGAGCGGGGAAACAGAAAACGGGAAGAGCTTCGTCACGAGAACCGCAGTGGCCACTTCGAGCGCGGCGGAACTTGAGAGCCCGGCTCCGGGCGGGAGGTCCGCCACGAAATGCGCCTCAAACCCGCCGACCGCAGCCCCGGCCTGGCGCAGCATCTCCACCACTCCAAGCGGATAGTCGTCCCACGAACCGCGCCTCCGGAGACCCTCCGACAAATCGGCGGTGACGGATCCCTCCATCCCCTCGCTGGTGAGGACGATCCGGCTGTCGTCGCGCTTTTTCCCCGTGGCACGGATTCCCATTTGGATGGCGGCCGAGAGGACTACGCCCGCGTTGTAATCGGTGTGGTTTCCGAGGAGTTCGACCCGCCCCGGAGCGAAAGAGTGGACATCTGACATAGGCGGGCATCATCCCCGCGCCATCGGAGCTTGCCAAGCGGGAATTCTCTGGCACTCTGGAGATGAACCAAAATGGAGGAAAATATGTCCGAATCCAACGAAACAAAAATCGCCGCCAAGAAGATCGAAAGCAGCACCGAACACGCCAAAAAGGCGCTCGGCGCGGCATCCGAAGCCACCAAGGCGGTCAGCGAGACTGTCAAACACCATGCCCAGGCCGCCTACGAAGTCGGCAAGGAGCATATCACCGCCGCCGCGAAAGATCTCGGTGAGGCCGCCACGGCGACCTACGGCGATCTTCGTGAACAGGCGAAATCCAAAGCCGGGGAATACCAGGAAAAAGCCCGTGCAGCCTGGGGAGATGCGGCTTCGCGCGCCCAGACCTACCAGGGCGAAACCGAGGATTATATCCGGGAGAACCCGCTGAAAGCCGTCGGAATCGCCCTCGGGATCGGATTCCTTCTCGGCATCATCTTCCGGCGCTAATTGGAAACGACCGCATCCAGCGGCGGAGCCCGGACGCTTCCGGAGGATTCTCCGAGAGGATTGACCGCAGAGCTGCTGCGCCTCGCGGGGTCGCTGGGCCGGCACGTCGGGGCTCTTGGGGAGCTGGCTGGCGAGGAGGCGCGCGAGGCGGGGGTGCTTGCGCTTCGTCTGGCCGTGATGGTTTTTGCCGCGCTGTTTTTCGCGGCCTTCGGCTACGTGCTGGCTGTGATTTCCGCGGCGTTTCTCATCGCTGCCGTCTTTCATGTGAGCTGGATCTGGATCCTCCCGGCGTTTGTCTTGCTGCATGCGCTCCTGGCGGCTTTCTGCATCTTTTATGTGAAGTCACGCTGGCGGACCCCGCTCTTCACGGCGACCAGGGGCGAAATTTCGCGTGATCTGGATGCGCTTCGCGGAGGTCGCAAGCCATGAGCCGGAAGGCCGAGATTTTGGCCGAACTTGCCCGGAGCCGGGCCGCCATCGCCAGCGACACGTCGGCTGTGCGCGAGGAATTCAATGTGGCCTCCAAGTTCCGGAGATCCGTCAAATCCCGGCCGTTTGCATGGCTCGGCGGCGCTGCCGTGATCGGCTATCTCCTTGCCGGACCGAAGACCCGCACGAAGACGCTGGTCGTCCGCGACAAGGGCGCCGCGAAGGCGGGGGCCAAAAAGCGGCACAGTTTCTGGGACATCCTTTTTTCGCTGATCAAGCTGTGCGTTCCGCTGATCAAGCCCGCTGTCTCCGCCTACGCGGCCCGACGCATCGGGGATTTTGTGGACAGGAAGTAGTTTTCCTCAGGCTTGAAGTGGCGCCGACTGTCGGGTTGCATGGCCGCGGTGACATCGATCCTCTGCGAGAACCTGACATGCGAGCGGCCGAACTGGAACAATTCCGGGCCGGGGCGCGTGCGGGAATTTTCTGCGACGTTCGATGTCGGCGAATTTGTCGGGTTCTGCGGGGAGGACGGATGCGGGAAGGGGCTTCTTCTCAACATCATCGGGCTGCTGGAAAAGGCGGACAGCGGTCGCCTCGTGCTTGCGGGGCATGATTCCGCGGAATTTTCCGAGGAGGACACCGCGACATTCCGGAACGAGGCCTGCGGGTTTCTTTTCGGTCATCCGTATCTTCTGCCGTCGTTCACAGTCGCTGAGAACGTGGCCATGCCGCTCTTCCGGATCTGCGGCGGCGAGGCCAGGGAGGCAAGGGACCGCACCCGGCAGGTGCTGGAGTTCGCCGGCATCGGCGGCTTCGAAACCCCGCGCGCCGGGATGCTCGACCCGGCCTTGAAATGGCGTGCCGCATTCGCAAGGGCACTCGTCCACGAGCCCAGGATTCTCATCTGCATCTCCCCTCCGGATTCCGACCTGCTCCCGCTGGCCAGGATGGCGGCGGATCAATTCGGCATCACCGTGCTCTGGGCGGGACTCCGGGACACAGTGGCTCCTTTCGCAGACCGGATCATCGAAATGCGGGACGGGCGCATCGCATGATCTCGCTCGCCCCTGCTTCCTCCGCCCGTGGATCCCACCTGGCGTTTGCGTTGATCTGGCTTCCGCGCCTCCGACGCCGGGACGCGCTCGTCTTCTTCCGGTTCTGCCGGACCGTCGATGACATCGCCGATGAAGGGGGGCGCACGGACGGGGACAAACAGCGGCTTTTGGAGGAATGGGAGCAGGCGGTCGAAGGCCGGGCTTTGCCGGGGGAGCTTGAGGAAGTCATCGCACGAAACGGGATCGACCGGACGCTGCTCGCCGAAATCGTGCGCGGGTGTGCGATGGACATCCGCCCCGCCCGGTTCCAAACATTCGGCGAGCTGGAAAAATATTGCTGGCGGGTCGCCTGCGCGGTCGGGCTTGTCTCGATCAGGATTTTCGGCTGCACCGATTCGCGGAGCGATGCCTACGCGGAAAATCTCGGCCACGCGTTGCAGTTGACGAACATCCTCCGGGACATCGGCGAGGATGCCGGGATGGGGCGGATCTACATTCCGCTGGACGATCTCGCGCGGTTCGGGATCTCCGAGCAGGAGTTTCTTGCGGGGCTACCCGGGGAGCGGTTTCCGGAACTCATGCGGTTTGAGTCCGGTCGCGCCCGCGCCAGATTTCACGCCGCGGTCCCTCCCTCCCCCGATGCTCGCGCCCTGCTCCCGGCGGAAATCATGAAGTCTCTCTACGCGACGATCCTGTCCCGTCTGGAAAAATCGGGCTTCCCGGTCTTTGAAAAACGCCTCCGCCTCGGACGGATCGAAAAGCTCGCCCTCGCGCTCGCGACCTGCCTGCGCTCCGGAAAAGGAATGTGACGACAATGCCACCGGTTTTCCATTTACTGAAACCTCCGTGCCTGTGAAATTCAAGAATGTGAAAACCCACCCGTGCAAACTCCAGACAATCCTAGGGTTTTCCACTCTCTTTTTCCTCACTCTGTTCGCGGCCTGCCCGGCCTTCGCTGACAGCACGACGTGGTTGGCCATTCCTGTCACGGGCGATTGGAACACGGCAGACAACTGGGCCGCAGGCGGCCCACCGAACGGACTTGCAGATGTGGCGACCTTCGACGTCTCGGCCACCACTGCTGTCTCCCTTTCCGCGAACACCACGGCAGACGGTATCGTGTTCAACGCTGGAGCCAGTGCCTACACCATCACAGCAACTCCCACGTTTTCGTTGACTCTCGGTGGCGCCGGCGTCACGAACAACTCCGGCGCCGTGCAGAACCTCGTCACCGCGGGGGTGAATGGTGTTCAAGGAAGAATCCTGTTCACCAACAATGCGACGGCTGGCGACAACACCTGCTTTACGAATTTCGGCAGCACGGAATTCTACAACACCTCGACCGCTGGTAGTGCCGCCTTCATCAACAACGGTGGCGCGTCCAGCGGCGCAAACGGTGGCAATATACAATTTTTTGCCGGCTCCTCTGCAGGTAATGGCACATTCACCAACAACGGTGGTGCGGCCAGCGGCGCACGAGGCGGCAACATAAAATTCTCCGTCGGCTCCACCGCAGGCAACGGCGTCTTCACCACCAACGGCGGCATGGCTAGTGGCGCATCCGGCGGCGCAACGCACTTTTATCTCGGCTCGAGCACAGGCAATGGCACTTTTACCACCAACGGCGGTACGGTCGGCGACGCATACGGCGGAGTCATAGACTTCTCCGGCGCTACGGTCGGCAGCAATGCCAGCTTTACTACCAACGGTGGCACTGCCAATGGGGCCTTCGGCGGCACCACGCAATTCTATAGCAACTCAAGCGCAGGCAGTGGCAATTTTACCACCAACGGCGGCACAGTGAGCGGCGCATACGGTGGCACCACGCAATTCTCAGAGGGTTCGACTGCGGGCAATGGCACATTTACAACCAATGGAGGCACAGCCAATGGAGCATTCGGTGGCACCACGAGCATCGGCGGCTCCGCAGGCAATGGCACATTCACCACCAACGGCGGCACGGTCAGTGGCGCACTCGGCGGCACCACGAACATCTCCGGCGCGGCAGGCAATGGCATCTTCACCACCAACGGCGGCATGGTCAGCGGCGCTTTCGGCGGCACCACGAGTATCTTCGGCTCCGCAGGCGGTGGCACATTCACCACCAATGGGGCCACGGTCAGCGGTGCATCCGGCGGAACCACACAGTTTCACTATTTCTCGAACGCAGGCGGTGGCACATTCACCACCAACGGAGGCACGGTCAGCGGCGCATCCGGCGGCACCACGTGCTTTTACGACACCTCCAGCGGTGACACGCCCGCGACCTTCGGCGTATTCGGCCACGCGGCAATCAGTGGTACATTTACCACCAACGGCGGCGCGGTCAGCGGCGCACTCGGCGGCACCACACAATTCAACGACAGATCGACCGCAGGGAGCAGCACCTTCGTAGCCAATGGAGGCACGGGGGGAGGCCAAGGTGGTCAGATCGTATTTTCAGGCGACTCAACCGGGGGCACGGCAACAGTGCAGGTCTTCGGAAATAGTGCGTTGGATATCAGCAGCCACAATCCCGGTAGTGTGTCCATCGGCTCGCTCGAAGGCACGGGGAATGCATTCCTTGGAGCCAATAATTTGACTGTCGGCGGCAACAACCTGAGCACAATCTTTTCTGGCGTTATCCAAGACAGCGGCGGCATCAATTTCGGCTCGTTCACCAAGGCTGGTACCGGCACGTTGACGCTCAGCGGCGCAAACACCTACACCGGCGGCACGACCATCAACGAGGGAACTCTTGTCGCGGCAAACAACAATGCCCTCGGCACAGGCAGTGTCACCATCAATGCGGGCACGCTGCTCATTCAGACCGGGACCACCATCAGCAACAGCATCGTGCTCCATGGCGGCAATCTCGCGCAAACCTTCAGTGCCGGCACGAGCTTGGCGGATGCCATCAATACCACCAGCGATCCCAGCGGAACGCAAACCGTGGCGGAAATCCTCGATGGCACCACATCATCTGTCGCCACTTTGCAAAGCAGCTTCGCCGGATTTTCTCTGGCCTCCAACGACGTGGTGCGACTGAGCGATGTTTTCAGCCTCAGCGGAGTGCCTGTGATCGATGGCCTGACGGGGGAGACGGACACCTTCGTCCTCCAGCTTCAGATCGTGGACGTGAATGCCGACAGCTTCCTTGGCTGGCTTGATCCGGCAACCAACCAGTGGGTGAACGCGGTCGATGGCAACATCGGGGGCACTGCTTTTTTTGCCGGGGACCAAGCCTACAACCCGCTCACTGATTTCGTCCTTGGCACTTACGGCGTGGATACCGCCAACAACACTGTCTGGGCGGTGATCAATCACAACAGCGAATTCGCTGCCATCCCCGAGCCCGCCCCCTGCGCACTCCTCGCCCTCGGCGGGGCTGCCGTCTTTTTTGGCCTTCGATTTCGTCGGGTTGGCTGAGCCGGAATTTTTTGGCTCACACGCCGCCGGAGGTGGCAATCAAAGCCCGACGGCCTTGCGGACCCTGGTCATCACTTTGTCGGCGGTCTCCCGGGCCTTGATCGCCCCCTCGTTGAGAACCCGGTCCACAAGCGCGGAGTCCGAAAGGATTTCCTCCCTGCGCGCGCGCTGGCTGGCGAAGAATTCCCAGATTCCGCCAAACAGCCGCTTTTTCAGGTCGCCGTATCCGACCCCGCCGTTCAGGAAATCCGATTCCATCGCGCGGAAGTCCGCCTCGTTCGCAACGAGCTTGTAGAGCCCGAGGATCGCGGAATTTTCCACCGGCTTCGGGGCCTCGACCGGGGTCGAGTCGGTCTTGATGCCCATGACCTTTTTTTTCAGGACATTTTCCGGAGCGAAGATTTCGATCGTGTTGCCGTAGCTCTTGCTCATTTTCGCGCCATCGAGCCCGGGGACGATTGCGGTATCCTCGCGGATGCTTGGCTCCGGGAGCTTGAAGACATCGCCATAAATTTCGTTAATCTTGATCGCGATGTCGCGCGTGACCTCGAGGTGCTGCTTCTGGTCACGCCCGACCGGCACGAGATCGCTGTCGTAAATCAGGATGTCGGCCGCCATGAGGACCGGATAGGCAAAAAGCCCGTGTGTGGCTCCCAGCCCCCGGGCGGTCTTGTCTTTGAACGAGTGGCACCGCTCCAGAAGCCCCATCGGAGTCACCGTGCTCAGAATCCACGCGAGCTCGGTTACCGCCGGAACGTCCGACTGACGGAAGAACACCGAGCGCGCGGGATCGAGCCCGCAGGCCAGAAAGTCCACCGCCAGCTCGCGGGAGTGGACGCGCAGCGCCGCCGGATCACGCACGGTCGTCAGGGCGTGCAGGTCGGCTATGAAATAATACGCGTCACCCTTTTCCTGAAGCTCGATCGCCGGCTTCATCATGCCGAAATAGTTCCCAAGGTGGAGCGTGCCGGATGGCTGGATGCCGGAAAGAATGCGCATGGGCCGGGAGCCTAGCAGGGGATCCCGCGACCGCAAAAAAGAAAATATTCCCCCCGCCGCCGATTGCCGGTTTCTCCCGATTATTGATGCGGCCGCATCAATAATTTGTTTAACATGGTTAAGTATTCGCGCGGGCTTGCTTGGGGAGGAGGGATGCGGAATGGGATTGGGCCGGCAAACTTTCGGAGAAATTTGAGTCCGCAGTTGTCAGGCGGGGGGAACCTTGTTAGCAAATCCACAATCTTTATGGCACTGGCTGTCCAACGACCACAACTGACGTTTGCCGAGCGGATCTACCTGCCCGCGATTTTTGCGGGGCTGATGATCACGCTGAGGCATTTTGTGAACCGCCTGCTGGGGAGGACGAAGGTCACGATGGAGTATCCCGAGCAAAAATGGGACGAGAGCCTTCCGGACTGGTATCGCGGGGCGCCGACGCTGGTGAAGGACGAGTGGGGCCGGGAGCGCTGCGTGGCGTGCCAGCTTTGCGAGTTCATCTGTCCACCGCGCGCGATCACGATCAAGCCCGAGGAGATTCCCGCCGGCGAGCGCTGGGGGAAGGTCGAAAAGCGTCCAGGGGAATTCGAGATCGACATGATCCGCTGCATCTACTGCGGGCTCTGCCAGGAGGTCTGTCCCGAGCAGGCAATCTTTCTGCGCAAGGACTATTCGATCACCGGCTACAGCCGCGCCGACATGGTCCATGACAAAGCCCGGCTCTATGAGCTGGGGGGAGTCATGCCCGGGCTGGTCAACAAGTGGAACGAAAAAAAGTAGCCGTGCCTGTCTCCGCCTGATAAAAACCCCGCCGATTTGATATGCAGCTAGCGCTTTTCTGGATCTTCGCCGCCTTCACCCTGGCCTTCGGCCTTGGGGTGGTGTTTTTCCGGAGTCCGGTGTCGAGCGCGATGAGCCTGGTGATGTCGTTCATCGGGCTGGCCGCCCTCTTCGTGACGCTCGATGCGTTTTTCATCGGGGTCGTGCAGGTGCTTGTCTATGCCGGCGCGGTGATGGTCCTGTTTCTTTTCATCATCATGCTTCTGGACCTGCGCGCCGACCAGCGCCGGCCGGTGAAGCTCTCCGCATGGGCTGGCGGCGGGATTGTTGTCGGTGGTTTTCTGGCGATTCTGTCGCAGGTTGTCTCTTCGCTCCCGGCGCTCCAGCAGACGAAGCCGGCGCTGGCCAACCCGGCGGTCAACGATGTCGCACAGGTCGGCCTCGCCCTTTTCCGCAATTTCAACCTGCCGTTCCAGGTCATCGGGGTGCTCCTCCTTGTGGCCACCGTCGGCGTCGTCGTGCTCAGCCGGAGGGAGCTCAAATGAAGTCGGAAGTCGGAAGTCGGAAGTCGGAATGGCCGATGCCGCACGCAGTGCGGGAAATTCCGCATTCCGCATTCCGCATTCCACATTCCGCATTCTCCTAAGATGCCCACGCTCGCCAATTATCTCATCGTCAGTGGTGGCCTTTTCTCGATCGGGCTGATCGGGGTTTTGCTGCGCAGGAATCTTCTCATTATCTTCATGGGGCTGGAGCTGATGCTCAACGCGGCGAACCTTTCGCTGGTCGCGTTTTCGCGGTTCAACCTCGGGCAGGACGGACTGCCGGGCTACAACGCCCAGGTTCTGGTCTTCTTCATCATCACTGTTGCGGCCGCCGAGGTGGCGGTCGGTCTGGCCATCATCGTCGCCCTTTACAGGATGCGGCAAACCACGCATGTCGAGGACCTCGACACCCTGAAATTTTGATGAGCGTCGTTCCCTGGATTATCCTGTTTACCCCGCTTGCGGCTGCCGCCGTGATTCTTTTTCTCGGCAGGTTTTCCAAACCGTTGAGCGCGGGGCTTGCGATCGGGTCGGCAGCCATCGGGTGTGTGCTGAGTTGGTGGCTGTTCACCCAGCCGGACCCGACTGAAGCGGTCCGGTTTTACTGGATTGATTTCGGCGAGGCGCTCCGGATTCCGATCGGGGTGACCGTTGATCACCTGAGCAAGGTGATGCTGGTGGTCGTGACGACGATCGCGACCCTGGTCTTCACGTATTCGGTCGGCTACATGAAGACCGAGGAGGGATACTGGCGGTATTTTGCCGGGCTGTCGCTCTTCCTGTTTTCGATGCTCGGCATCGTGCTGGCCGACAACTTCGTGATGATGTTCATCTTCTGGGAGCTTGTCGGGTTGAGCTCGTATATCCTCATCGGGCACTACTTCAAAAAGGAAAGCGCCGCCGATGCCGCGAAGCAGGCCTTCATCGTGAACCGGATCGGTGACTTCGGGTTCATGCTCGGCATTCTGCTCCTCTGGGCCGCCACCGGGACGCTCCTCTTTTCGGAACTCACCGGCCGCGTGGCGGAGTTTGCGGCGAATCCGGTTTACCTGACCGTGGCGTGTGTGCTGGTTTTTTGCGGGACAGTCGGAAAGTCCGCCCAGATGCCGCTTCATGTCTGGTTGCCGAATTCGATGGAGGGTCCGACCCCGGTCTCCTCGCTGCTCCACGCCGCCACGATGGTCGCGGCCGGCGTTTACATGCTGGCCAGGATCTTCCCGATTCTCCAGATGGTTCCGGTCGCCCTGAACGTTATCGCCTGGGTGGGAGGGATCACCTGCTTTGCCGCCGCACTCATGGCCACGCAGCAGGATGACATCAAGCGCATCCTGGCATACTCCACGATTTCCCAGCTCGGCTACATGGTCCTCGGGGTTGCTTCGGCGACAAGCGCCGACGTCCCGATGTTCCACCTGTTCACTCACGCCTTCTTCAAGAGCCTTCTGTTCCTCTGCGCCGGGTCGGTCATCGTTGGCATGCACCATGAGCAGAACATCTGGAAAATGGGGGCGCTGAAAAACAAGATGCCGTTCACGTTTCTGGCGATGGTCATCGGGTCACTCGCGCTGTCCGGGTGTCCGCTCTTCAGCGGTTACTACAGCAAGGACCTGATCATTGGGTTTGCGGTCGTGAAGTATCCATTCCTTGGCTGGCTTTCTGTTGCGACCGCCGGCCTGACTGCCTTCTACACGTTCCGCCTCATCTTTGTCGTGTTTCTCGGGAAGCCGAAGGACGACCATGCGAAACACGCGGAGGAGTCGCCCCTTGTCATGCTCGTCCCTCTTGCCTGCCTTGCCGTGCCGGCCTGGATGGCAGGATACGGGTTCGTTGAGAAGATGTTTTTCCATGTGACGGAGCCGGAGCATGTGCCGCACATCCTGCACCCGGTTCTTCTGGTTCTTTTCGTGGCGGGCGTCCTCTCGGCCTATCTGCTCTATCGCGGGGCTGCCAGGGACCCGGTCTCGATCCCGTTCTTTGCCAACCGTCTTTACATCGACAATCTCTACAACTGGATCGTGAAGAACATCCAGGACGGCGGTGCGGCCGTGCTCTCATGGGCCGACCGCTGGGTCGTGGACCTCCTCGTCGTCCAGGTTCCGAGCAAGCTCGCGTGGGCGTGCGGGTTTGTGCTCCGGTTCCTGCAGATCGGAAACATCCAGGCCTACGTGTTTTTCTTCGGGGCTGGCGCGATCGGTCTCCTCTACTTTTTGATCAAGCGATGAGCCCACTCCTTTTTCTGATTCTGGTTCCCCTTGTCGCGGCCGCATTCATCATGGTCGGCTCGAATGCCCGGCTGACGGCCCTGGTCGGCTCGGTGGTCAGCCTCGCATTCGTTCTGGTGCTGCTGGCTTTATACCCTCAGGGGAGCGACCAGCCGTATCAGTTTGTCTCCTCGTTGCCTGTGATCCCGTCGATGGGAATCAGCCTGACTCTCGGTGCCGACGGGCTGAGCTTGCTGATGCTCCTGCTTGCCTCTCTGGTCACGGTGGCTGCGGTGGCCGTGGCAAAGACTCCGGAGAAAAACCCTCATCTGTTTTACGCGAGCCTGATGTTTATCTCGGCCGGCGGGCTCGGCGCCTTCGCGTCGATCAACCTGTTTTTCTTCTACATGTTCCACGAACTGGCCCTGATCCCGACGTTTCTGCTGATCGGGATCTGGGGGTCCGGGGACCGGCAGGCCGCCGCCTGGAAGGCGACGATCTACCTTGCGCTGGGCAGCTTTGTCCTTCTGCTTGGCCTCATCGGGCTCTACCTGATCCAGCCCGACGGCATGCGGACGTTTGACCTTCCGGCGATCATCGGAATGGCCGATGCCGGGCTTCTGCCCGAGGGGAACTGGATCTACCTGCTCCTGCTTGTTGGATTCGGCATTTTGGTCTCCCTGTTTCCGTTTCACACATGGGCTCCGCAGGCCTACGCCAGCGCGCCGGCCCCCGCCGCCATGCTTCACGCCGGCGTTTTGAAAAAATTCGGTCTCTACGGTCTGATCCGGATCGCCGCCCCGATTTTTCCCGACGCCGTGGTCCAGTTCTCCAACCTCCTTCTCGTGATGCTCGTCGGAAACATTCTTTATGTCGGGTATGTCACGATCTCCCAGAGGAAGCTCGACTGGATGCTTGGATATTCGAGCGTGATGCACATGGGTTATATTTTCCTCGGGTTCGCGGCACTGAATCCGGTGAGCCTCGCCGGTGCGTCCCTGATGCTCTTCGCCCACGGCATTTCGATCGCCGCTCTCTTTGCACTGTGCGGGGAGATCCGCGAGCGGACCGGAACCCTTGACTTCGCCGAGCTGGGGGGGCTTGCCAAGCCGATGCCCGCTTTTGGACTCCTTTTCGGATTCGCCGCGATGGCGGCGATCGGCCTTCCCGGTTTTGTCGGGTTCGCCGGAGAGCTCCTTGTCTTTTTCGGATCCTTCGTTGCAGGAGAGCCTCTCATGGGGGTGACCAGCGGAGGCAGGGAGCTTTTCCAGTTCAACAATTACCAGATTGCGACGATTTGCGCGCTCTGGGGCGTTGTCATTTCGGCCGTCTATATGCTCCGCGCCTACCGCCGGATCTTTTTCGGACCGCTCAACGACCGCTGGTCCGGCCTAGGTGAAATCTCCGGCCCGGCGCGCGCCGCCACCGCAGCGCTCATCGTGGTGATGCTGGTCACCGGATTTTTCCCGGGCCTCCTCGTCAAACTCATCGAGTCCTCCGCGCTATGAGCTTTCCCGTCGAATTTTGCGTTCTTTCCCTCGGCATCCTGATGCTCCTGGCGGATGCGTTTTTTCCTTCGCTGGAAAAGCGGACGCTCGCCCACATGGCGATTGTCTGGCTGGTGGTGTTCCTCGGGGCCACATTTTTTCTTCAGCCCTCGCCCCTGTGGGCGTCGCCGGGTGGATTTTACGAGACCGATGCCCTCGCGTTGTTCTTCAAGCGCTTCGCCCTGGTTTCGACCATCCTGACCCTGGTGCTGGCCATCGAATATGCGCCGGTGGTCGAGAGTTTCATCCCGGGGTCGAGGCGCGGTGCCGGGCTGGGCGAATTTTTTGCGCTCCCTGTTTTCACCTGTGCGGGCCTGATGTGGATGGCCTCGGCCGCGGACTTCGTGATGATTTTTTGCGCCCTCGAGCTCGTCACGATCTCGCTCTATATCCAGGTCGCCTACATGCGACGCAACATGGCGAGCCTGGAAGCCGGCACGAAATACCTCATCCTCGGGGCGCTCTCGACCGGGTTCCTGGTTTACGGGATCACCTGGATCTTCGGAATGACCGGCCAGACCGGACTTCGCGGGGTTTCCACCGTGCTCGGGATGGTTCCCCAGGCCAGCCAGACGGCTCTCCTTTTCGGAATCGGCCTGATTCTGGTGTCACTCGGGTTCAAGGTCGCCGCCGCGCCGTTTCAATTTTGGATTCCCGATGTCTACCAGGGTGCTCCCACGCCGGTGACGGCGTTTCTATCCGTCGCCTCCAAGGCCGCCGGGTTTGTTGTTCTGATGCGTGTTGTCGATGCGTTTCTCGTGGCCCCCGCGCTTCAGGCGAAGCTGGTTCCTGCCCTTGGTTTTCTTGCCGGACTGACCCTTGTGTATGGCAACCTCGCCGCGTTGCCGCAGACAAACATGAAGCGCCTGCTCGCCTATTCGAGCATTGCGCATGCGGGTTATTTGCTCATGGGTGTGGCCAGCGTGGGATCACCTGCGGCCGGGCGGGCGATCGTGTTTTATCTACTGGCCTACCTCCTCATGACATTCCTCGCATTCCTGGTGTTGGTTCCTGTCTCCCGAGCGGCCGGCGGGGATGACATTTCCGATTTCAACGGGCTCGGCCGACGCGCGCCCGGGATGGCATTTGCGATGCTTGTTGCCATGCTTTCCCTTGCGGGGCTTCCGTTCACGGTCGGCTTCCTCGGCAAGTTCTTTATCTTTGAAGCCGCCATGCGGCAGGGGCATCTCGTGCTGGTGATTCTGGGCGTCGTCACCGTCGCCTGCGGGTTTTACTACTACCTGAAAGTCGTTCGTGCGATGTATTGGCAGCCTGCTCCCGACGATGCGCCTCCGGTCATGGTTTCGCCGCTGACCCGCTTCACGGCCGCTTTTCTTGTGACGGTGATCCTGATTCTGGGAGTTTACCCGAAGCCAATCCTTGATTTTCTACCCTGACCAATGCCGATTCTGGACAAACCACTCGCCGAACTCCGCGAATACCGGGGCATCAATCCCAGGCCGGAGGATTTCGACGACTACTGGGCGCGTGCGCTCGCCGAGCTGGAGGCCACGGATCCAAAGCCCGAGCTGATTCCGTGTGATGCGCTCGGAGCGAAAGGCGTCGAGACGTTCGACCTTTTCTTTACCGGGGTAGGAGGAGCGAGGGTCTATGCGAAATACCTGCGGCCTTCGGTGCCGTCCGCTCCGTGTCCCGGGTTGCTGCTTTTTCATGGATACTCCGGATCCAGCGGCGACTGGCAGGAGAAGCTTGCCTATGTCAGCCAGGGGATGGCGGTTGCCGGCATGGACTGCCGCGGACAGGGCGGGCGCAGCGAGGATCCCGGCGGCGTGCGCGGGAACACCCTCAACGGGCACATCATCCGCGGGCTCGACGGATCACCCGACGATCTCCTCTTCCGCCAGATTTTTCTGGATACTGTGCAGCTTGCGCGTGTCGTTTCCGGATTCCCGGAGGTTGGAGAACTTTCCTGCATGGGTGGATCGCAGGGCGGTGCGCTCGCGATTGCCTGCGCCGCGCTGGCTCCGCAAATCCGGAAGTGCGTTTCGATTTTTCCATTCCTCTCCGACTACAAGCGGGTTTGGGAAATGGATCTTGCAAAAGATGCCTACGCCGAACTGCGGACGTATCTCCGGATGTTCGATCCCCTCCACGCGCGGGAGGAGGAAATTTTCCGGACTCTCGGTTACATTGACGTCCACCACTTGGCCCCGCGCATCACAGCCCGTGTTTTGATGGCCATCACGCTGATGGACAATATCTGCCCGCCATCGACCCAGTTCGCTGTCTTCAACAGCATTCGCTCAAAAAAAGAACACGTCATTTATCCCGATTACGGTCATGAGGGGCTTCCCGGATTCTCGGATCGCGCGTTCCGGTTTCTGACTGCGTAATTGCCGGCCAACTCATTTTGTGATTGTTGCCGCCTGTGCGGGCGAATTATTGATCTCGGTCAGATTCCGATTTTCCTACCATGAAACCGTCTCCGACCATCGCACGCGTATCCCCTGCAGCCGGCAAAAAAATTCTCGTGGCGAACCGGAGCGAGATTGCAATCCGGGTCTTTCGGGCGGCGACCGAGCTCGGCATGCGGACCGTGGCGATTTACGCTCAGGAAGACAGGCTTTCGATGCACCGCTTCAAGGCCGACGAGGCGTATCAGGTCGGCGAGGGTAAGGGTCCGGTCGGGGCCTATCTGGATATCGAGAGCATCGTCGGGCTGGCGAAGGAGCGCGGGGTTGACATGATTCACCCGGGATACGGGTTTCTTTCCGAGAACGCGGATTTTGCGCGCACTTGCGAGGAAGCGGGTATCACGTTCGTCGGCCCGCGCGCCAAGTTGCTGAAAATGATGGGCGACAAGACCGCCGCCCGGGCGCTTGCGCAGAAGCTGAAGGTTCCCACCCTTCCAGGAACCGAGGATCCGGTTGTCGGACGCAAGGAAGCCATCAAGGTCGCGCGTTCGATCGGGTTCCCCCTGATCATCAAGGCCGCCTTCGGTGGCGGCGGGCGCGGGATGAGAGTTGTGATGTCCGAGCCGGAACTGGTTCCGCTTCTCGACGAGGCCCAGGGCGAGGCCGGTCGGGCATTCGGCAATCCGGCTGTCTTTCTGGAAAAGTATATTCCGCGGGCGAAGCACATCGAGGTCCAGATCCTCGGAGACAATCACGGCGGGGTCCTCCATCTGCACGAGAGGGACTGCTCGGTTCAGCGCCGGCACCAGAAGGTGGTCGAGGTCGCGCCGTCGGTCGGACTGGACGAACGCGTGCGGGGGGAGCTTTGCGACGCGGCGGTTCGGATCGCAAAGGGGATCGGATACAACAACGCCGGGACGATTGAATTCCTCTACGACACCGACCGTCAGGACTGGTTCTTCATCGAGATGAATCCCCGGATTCAGGTTGAACACACGGTGACCGAGCAGATCACCGGGATTGACCTGGTCCGCTCGCAAATCCTCGTCGCGTCGGGAGCGGACCTCCATGGTCCCGATCTCGGCCTGCCTCCCCAGGCCGGCATTCCGCGCAATGGCTTTGCCGTCCAGTGCCGGGTGACCACCGAGGATCCCGCGAACAAGTTCACACCGAACTATGGCAAGCTGATCACCTACCGCAGCGCGGCCGGATTCGGCATCCGTCTGGATTCCGGCATGGGCACCACGGGCAGCGTGATCACGCCGTTTTACGATTCGCTGCTGGTGAAGATCACGGCATCCGGCCAGACGTTTCCGATGGCGCTTCAGCGGATGCAGCGCGCGCTGCGCGAATTCCGGATCCGCGGAGTCAAGACGAACATTCCGTTCCTGGAGAATGTCATCCAGCACGAGACGTTCAGCAGTGGCGCAGCGACGACCACGCTCATCGATACGACCCCTGCGCTTTTCGATTTCAAGCCGCGCAAGGACCGCGCGTCAAAGCTGCTGGCATTCCTTGCCGACGTGGTGGTGAACGGCAATCCCCAGGCCAAGGGCCACAAGATCACAGCTCCCCTCGCCGCTGCCCCGCGTCCGGGCTATGACCACCGGGTGCCACCGCCCGACGGCACCCGCCAGCTTCTTCTCAAGCTTGGGGCCGGGAAATTCGCCGAGTGGACGCGGGGGCAGAAGCGCCTCCTTTTTACGGACACAACCTTCCGCGATGCCCACCAGTCGCTTCTCGCCACGCGGGTGAGGACCTATGACATGCTGGCCGTGGCCGATGCCGTTGCGCACCGCACGCCCGGGCTGTTCAGTCTGGAGATGTGGGGTGGCGCGACCTTCGACTCTTCCATGCGGTTCCTGCGGGAGGATCCCTGGGAGCGCCTGCGCGAGCTGAGGAAGCGCATACCGAACATCTGCTTCCAGATGCTGCTGCGCGGATCGAACGCGGTCGGCTACTCGAACTACCCGCCCAACGTGGTGAGGGGATTCGTGAAACATTCCGCGGAGGCGGGGATGGACATCTTCCGGATTTTCGACTCGTTGAACGATCTGCCGAACATGAAGGCCGCGATGGAGGCTGTGCGCGAAACGCGGGCGGTCTGTGAGGGGACGCTTTGCTACACCGGGGACATCCTCGATCCGAAGCGCACGAAGTATTCGCTGAAATACTACATCGCTCTTGCACGGGAGCTGGAGAAAATGGGGGCGCACATTCTTGCGGTCAAGGACATGGCCGGTCTCTGTCGTCCGTTTGCGGCCCGGGCGCTCATCAAGGCACTTCGTCAGGAGGTCCCGATGCCGGTGCATTTTCACACCCACGACACGAGCGGGGTGAATGCGGCCTCGATTCTCATGGCTTCCGAGTCCGGCGCGGATGTTGTGGATGCGGCGATTTCCTCGATGTCCGGAAGCACGTCGCAACCGAACCTGAACAGCCTGGTGGCCGCGGTGCAGAATACCCCGAGGGCCAGCGGCATCGATCTCGATGCGCTGAACGAATTTGCCGATTACTGGGAGCAGGTCCGCAATTTTTACGAGCCATTCGACACATCCCCCCGCACCGGGAGTGCCGAGGTCTATCTCCATGAGATGCCCGGCGGGCAGTTCACCAACCTCAAGGAGCAGGCCGCAAGCATGGGGCTCGCCCATCGCTGGCCCGAGATTGCGCGCTGCTACGCCGAGGTGAACGAGCTGTTCGGCGACATCATCAAGGTGACTCCATCCAGCAAAGTCGTGGGCGACATGGCGCTTTTCCTTTTCACGAGGGGAATCCGGCCGGCCGATGTGGTCAATCTCGAGCCGGGCACGCCATTCCCGGAGTCGGTCAAAGACATGCTCGCCGGCGGTCTGGGAAATCCGATGGGCGGATGGCCGAAGCCGGTTGTCGGAGCGGTGCTCGGAAAAGCAAAACCGAAGTCCGCCCGGGCTCCGAAGGTTGACCTCGCCGCGGTTCGCGCCGAGCTGGCTACCAAGCTCAAGCATGAGCCGGATGACGACGAGCTTTTCAGCCATCTCATGTATCCGGATGTCTTCGCGGATTTTTCAAAATTCGTCCGTGAGTTCGGTGATGCAAGTGTCCTTCCGACTCCCGCGTTTTTCTACGGGCTCAAGCCCGGCGAGGAAATCACGGTGGACATCGAGGAGGGAAAAACCCTCTTCATCAAGCTCATCAACATCGGAACCGCCGACAAGGACGGACGCCGGATCATTTCCTTCGAACTGAACGGCATGCCGCGCGAGGCAACAGCCATCGACAAGACGGTTCAGACAAAGACCAAGGCCCGCCCCAAGGTGAATCCGTCGAACCCGCTCGAAGTTGGAGCTCCGATTCCGGGCATGATCACCTTTGTTGGTCCCGGGAACGGGGCGAAGGTCGCAAAAGGAGACAAGCTCCTCACGCTTGAGGCCATGAAGATGCAGACCACGCTTTACTCTCCTGCGGATGGTGTGATCGAGGAGATTCTTGCCGGAGTGGGCGATGCGGTGGACGGTGGCGACCTCCTCATCCGTCTGCGCGGGTGAGTCAGACGTGCCAGGCCCGGGAAATCTCGCGGATGAGACCCGGACCCCGATAGATAAAGCCGGTGTAGATCTGCACAAGAGATGCCCCGGACTGGAGTTTTTCCACGGCTGAGTCCGCGCTCATGACCCCGCCGGAGGCGATGATCGGAAGCGCGGTCTCCGTCCGCAGGATTTTGAGGACCTCCGTCGAGCGAGGGCGGAGAGGGGCCCCGCTCAGTCCGCCGGATTGATCGGACTCCCCCGGAACGGCCGAGTGGTCGAGAGTGGTGTTTGTGGCGATAAGACCATCGAGCTTTTCGGTTTCAGCCAGTACCGCCATTTCGCGAACGGCCTCGTCCGAGAGATCCGGTGCGATTTTCACCAGAAGAGGTTTTGTGGCATCGATGTCCTTCAAGGTCCGGACGATCTCCGCCAGGGAAGACCGGTCCTGGAGCTGGCGCAGGCCGGGAGTATTCGGCGAGCTCACGTTGATGACGAAATAATCTCCAAACGGCAGGAGAAGGCGGAAGCTTGTGGCATAGTCGGAGGCGGCTTCCTCCAGCGGCGTGACCTTCGATTTCCCGATATTCATGCCCACGGGAATCCGGGGCCATTTTCCGGAGGATTTAAGCACGGCAAGCCGTTCCGCGATTTTTTCCGCACCGTCGTTGTTGAAGCCCATGCGGTTGATCAGCGCCTCCAGGCGCGGGTATCGGAAGCACCGCGGCTGGTCGTTGCCCGGCTGGGCCAGGGCGGTCACTGTGCCGGCTTCCACGAAGCCGAACCCGAGCGTCTCCCACGCGCCGAGAACCTCCGCGTTCTTGTCCATGCCGGCCGCCAACCCGACGGGGTTGGGAAATGTCAGACCGAACAGGCGCACCGGATTTGTTGCTTCACCGCCAAAGAGCGCGCGGACGAGAGGCGACGGGGTCCATTTCAATCCGGTGAGAGCCAGGTGGTGGGCGGTCTCGGGATCAAATCGGAACAGGCAGGGACGAAGGATGTCGGTATAAAAATTCACTCTGGAAAAACCTTTCCGCCACAGAGGGCATTGGCACGGAGTCGTGCAAGATTTTTCTTCGTCCGGTCCCGACTTTTTCCCGGCATCCAGCGCCTCTTGGATCAGTAGGCGGATTTCGGCGGTCGAACGATCTGGAGTGCGGTGCGCCAGATGACCCGGATATCCAAGGGAAGCGACCACGTTTCGATGTATTCGATGTCGCATTCCACCCGCTTCACGATGTCCTCCCTGCTCTGGGCCTCCCCGCGGAAGCCGCGGATCTGCGCGAGTCCGGTCACGCCCGGTTTGACAAACCCGCGGATCCGGTAGGAGGACATGGTTTCCTCGAATTCCTCGTCATGTTCGGTCATGTGGGGCCGGGGTCCCACCAGGCTCATCTGGCCCCACAGCACGTTGAAGAACTGGGGGAACTCATCGAGGCTGAATTTTCTCAACCAATGTCCGGCCGGGAAGATCCTGGAATCGTTTTGCGTGACCTGCTCCTGGGAATTGCATTTGTCCGCATACATCGTGCGGAATTTGAAAATGACGAAAGGCTCGTTGTTCAGTCCCGATCTCCTCTGCCGGAAAAACAGGGGGCCGGGAGCCTGTTGGCGGTGAATCATCCAGACCAGCAGAACCAGGGCCGGGAGCAGGAAGATGACGACGGGGAGGCTCACGCAAAAATCGAACGTCCGCTTGATCGCGCGGTTCACAATATTCTGGAGCGGCTCCTCGCGGATCTCGATCAGGTCGATCCCGTCGCAGCGGAAAAAGGAGAGCCGGCGCTGCAGGAAGACATCCAGGTCGTTGACCATCGAGACCCGACACCCGCGCGTCTCCGCCAGCCGCATCCAGCCGCCCAGCCACCTCCGGTCCCGGGGACTTCCCACAATGAAAATATTTCCGATCTGATATTCATCCAGCACCCTCTCGAGATCCTCCGGTCCGCCGAGTTTGCGAACGCCCTGGGGGAGCTCGCTTTCATCCGCCTCGGTGAGCATTCCCGCGGTATCAAGCCCGAACAATCTGGCTTTTGAGAGAAGGGAATCCAGTTTCCAGAGCTCGGCGGGCATCCCGATCAGCAGAAGCTTCTGATTGGTGTGGTGAAGGAATTGCCTCAGCAGATTCAGGGCGAAATACCTGTTGAAAATCACCAGCACCACATACGTGATCGGGATATAGGTGAATAAAAACACCCTCGAAATCGCATCGTCCCGCTTCAGCACCGCAAACATGAATGTGATGGCCGACGCAAAAACCATGTGCGGCCAGATGAAGCGGTGGCTTTCCATGATTCCGGACGTCACCGAAAAGATGTCGTGCTGCTTGGAGCTCAGAAACGACAGCTGAAACCCGAGCGAGATCGCCAGAAAATATTCGAAATAATTTGAGAATGCTGTCAGGGAAAATCCGGGAACCAGATAATCCAGCGCCAGATAATACCCCCAGAAAAGCGCAGTCATCACCAGAGTGACCGCGATTTGATACGTCTGGATCAAACCGAGTTCACGATGCTGGAACATATGTTATGATTGAATCAATTGGCTGCAAACGATCCCTTATAATCCAACAAATGCATACCGCAAGGATTCACTTTCATCCAGTTGCATTATTGTCTTGCAGACGCTTACAACATTTCGCATAATCTGCGTAATATTTATAACTCCATCCTCATGAGTTCGCCCGAAGAAAAACAGAAAGCCGATCCTCAGCAGGGGATTTCGTCTGGTGGCGGGGCGCGGGATGAGGGGATGAGGGCGGAGGAAATGGCCGAGCGTCTGGCGGCGCTTGAGATGGAATTGGACCGGGCGAAATCCCGCGAGGACCTGCTGCGTTTGCAGATTGAGGACACCCGGAACAAAGCCGGGCAGGCGGTGGCATTTCAGGTGGAACTGTCGCAGCAGCAGGAGGAGACGCTGGAGGAATTTCACAAGCGCGAGAGATCTCTGCTGGCCGAGTTGGAGTCGGCAAAAAAAGAAGCCGCCCGGGTGGAAATCCTCGCGGCGGATTTGGAGAAGCGCCGGGCCGAGCTGGATGCACTTCTCGATCTGAAGACATCTTTGGAGCGCCAGCTGGAGGAGGCGCATGTGGAGACGGCGCTGGCCCAGTCGTATCAGGAGGAAGTCCGCGAGCATCGCGCAAGGCTTGAGGAGGTGGCTCGGCGTGAAGCTTCGCTCCGGGAGGAGCTTGCCGAAGCGAGGAAATACGAAGAGCAGGCCCGCACGCTCCAGGAGCGGCTTTCCAGGCAGCGCTCGGAGCTCAAGCTGGGACACTCCTCGCGCATCTGGGCCCGCAAGCTCCAGGAGGAGCTGGAGCAGCAGCACTCCGAGCTTCTTGTCACGAAGGAGCGCGAGAAGGAGCTGCGTGACAAGCTCGAGTCGGCCATCTACCAGACGCAGGCCGTCGAGGCCCTGCAGGAGGAACTGATTTTTCAACGAACCGAGATCGCGGAGATGCGCGACCGGGAGGACAAGCTTTCGGCTGAGATCGAGGCTGCGCGGGCATCGGGTGTGAGCGGGGATTTTGCGGGCGAACTGGCCCGGCATCGCGAGGCGGTGGAGGAACTTCGCGAGCGTGAGAAGAACCTGTCTTTCGAGCTCGACAACGCGCGTGTTCTGGCTGCCCAGGCGGAGAAGCTGCGGACCGAGCTGTCGGCGCAAAGAACCGCGCTGGAGGCGCTCCGGCGGCGTGAGACGGAACTGCTTGGCGAACTGGAGGCCGCGAATGCCCGCTCCGCCCGTGCGGAGGAACTGCAGAGGCAGCTCGGCGAGCAGATTGATGCGGCTGCGAGAGGAGCCGGGCGCGAGCGAGAGCTGCTGGCGGCAATCGAAGGGCTGCGTGCTCGTCTGGTTCAGGCCGGACAACTTCAGGCCGACCTCGATGCGCAGATGGCGGCTGTTGAGGATCTCACCAGACGCGAGGAACTGCTGAGCGCGGAGCTCGCAGCCGCGCGTGCCAGCGGCGGCGAAACAGGTTCCCTCCGGGCGGAGATTGCCGAAGCCCGGAAGGAGATCACCTCACTCCGCGAAAAGGAGGTTCTCCTCCGGCGGGAAATCGAATCGGCAGAGGTCCGTGCGGCGGGCATGCAGAAGCTCGAGCAGGAACTTGCAGGACAACGGGAGGAACTCCTGAGCGTCCGCGCGCGCGAGACCTCTCTCCGGACCGAGCTTGACGCGGCGCGGCTTGAGGCAGCGAAGGCAGGCGAGCTTGACCGTGAGCTGAGCGACCAAAGGAGCGCCTTGGCCGCGTTCGGTGCCAGGGAAAAAGCTTTGCTCGCCGAACTGGACGACGCGAGATCACGGATCGCCGACTCCGGCAGGCTGGAGCAGGAGATGGCTGGTCAGCGCATGGTCCTCGACGCCCTGCGCGAGCGCGAGAAGTCCCTGGTTTCAGAACTGGAGGAGGCCCGGCGTCAGGCGGGCCGCGTCGGGGAGTTGCAGGCGGAAATCGAAACGCTCCGCTCCTCGCTCGAAAAAATCCGCGCGAACGAGCAGCGGATCTCCAAAGATCTCGAGGAGGCCAGAATCGAGGCCTCCTCCGCTGCCGCGCTGAGGGTCCGCCTCACCGCACAGGAGAAGGAAATCGAGGAATTCCGGAAGCTGGAAGCCGGCCTTCGTCAGCGGATCGGCGAGGTGCAGGGACAGTCCGCCAAAGATCTTGAGGAAGGTCTTGACCGCTATCGCCGGGAGCTTGACGAGGTGCGCGCAGCAAATCAAAAGCTGATCAGGCAGCTTGGAGATGCCACCCTCGCCGTGGAGGCCGCCGGACGGGAGCGCAGGGTTCCGCGTGTTTCTCTTGCTTTCGCCGCTCTGGCCCTTGTTGCGTCACTTTCCTTCCTGGCCTTCCAGCTTTATCCCGGGAAATCCACTGAGAAGACGGCACAGGACAGCGCGGAGGTTCTGGACCGGCTCAAAGAGCAGAACACAAAACTGGCGACGCAACTCAACGATACGCTTCTCCGCCTGCAGACCGCCAAGGACACCGAGCTCTCGCTCGATCGCAACCGGAGCCTTGCCGAGCGCCTGGAAGCGGCCGAGGCGAAGGCGACGGAGCTGGAAAGCGAGCAGCCGGTGAAGCTTGCGCTGATCACAAAGCTTCAGTCCGATTTGAATCTCGCCAACGACAGGATCGAAAAACTGTTCTCGGAAATCGCGATGCGGGACATGAGGATCCTCGAACTTGAGAAGCTGCTGGGCGAGGCCGGTGCGCAGGCGTTCCAGATGAGTCTTCCCCCCCCGCTTTCCCTGAATGAAATGGCGCCGGTGTTCCTGAACAATGCCGCACCCGTGCCGGAGTTGAATCCTGCGGCGCTGCCCGCCGGGGAGCCGGTCCAGTCGCTCCAGTCCCAGGCCGAGAAGGCCTACAAGGACAAAAACTACGATTTGGCGGAGATGCTGTTCCAGCGCGTGGCGGATGCGGCGCCCTCGAACAGCCTGGCCTGGTCGAACCTCGCGGCCGTCCAGCTCGAGCTCGGCAAGCTGAACCAGGCGGAGACCTCGATCCGGAACGCGATCGTCCTCAAGTCGGACGATGCGTTTTCGCACACGACGCTCGGGATCATCCTCCTGCGCACCGGTCAGATCGAGAAGGCGATGAAGTCGCTCTTCACCGCGATCTACTTTGATCCCAGCGACCCCGTGGCTTTCAATTACCTCGGTGTGGCATTCGATCAGAAAGGCGACCGCAGCCGTGCGATCGAGGAGATGGAAAAGGCCCTGAAGCTTTCGCCGGATTACGCCGAGGCCCACTTCAATCTCGCCGTTCTGCAGGCATCCGGCGATGCTGCAGCCAAACAGCAGGCCAGGAAACATTACAACAGGGCCATCCAGCTCGGCGCGCAGCCCGACAGCAGCCTCGAACAGCTGCTCAAGTAGTTTTCCCGCTATTTTTCCAACTGCTGCAGGACCTGCGGAAAAAGGATGGCCGTCGACTCCTCGAACAATTCCTCAGCCGCCGCGCGCCCGGATCCATCCAGCGGCTTGTTTCCGACGATGAGGAGCTGGATCCGATAGGTGGTTTCGCGCGGAGCTCCGAGGTTGACGAAGCGCCCCAAGAAATTCCGATCCGGGTCGGCCTCATCGACCCGGCGTCCCTGCTCGTTCATGGTGGCGAACCAGAGTGCTCCCCGGCTGTCGGGGGATTTTGTCATCTCGATTTCGACCCGGTCCGGTTTGCCGGACCGCGGGACAACGTGCTCCTTTCGCCCGATCACCCATCCGGCGTTTTTGTAACACCCCTCGACATCGTGGTAGCCGGAGATCGGGTAGTCGAGCGCCACCACCGCCCTCAGCCCCTGCGTCTCGTAGGTCCAGATCAGCGTGGAGAGTCCGAGCGATTCAATTTTGTTCAGCATGGGGGGACCGGTTTCCAAGCGCGTCCACCCGCCGATCCTTTCCGGCATCCGGAAAGTGGCGGTGCTTTTCAGAGAGGATCTGGCCATGCGGAGCGGCTCGACACCCTCCTGCGATTTTTCCCAGCCGCGAAAAATGCCGATGGTTCCGAGAATCGCAAATGCGATCCCCGTCGCACGGGCCCATCGCATCGAAGGACGTTTTTCCGGTGTTCCCGGGATCCGGATCTCCGACGCGTCATTGGTATTCCCCCGCGGAAGGATGCGTTCCAGTGCGATGACCAGCGCAATGTAGGCGACAACGAGGAGGATGCTGAGCCACTCGTGTTTCCATCCGGTCAGGATGTCGAGCCCTCCATGATACCGGAGCCACGCGCCCAGCGTGATGCGGACGACATTGCCGCAGACGACGACGGCCAGCGCGGCAGGCACGACTACTGCATAGCACCAGAGCTTCCGCCGCCTCCACAGGAGATAAAAGAGGCTGAAAGCGGTGATGAACATCAGCGAGTTGATTCCGCTGCACGCCTCCTCAACGAGCAGCTTCTGACCGGGCAGCGCGATCACATGCCCCTCGACCGAATGTGTGACACCGAGCAGGTGCAGGGCGGAACTGCTGAGAGTGGTCGCCACCGAGCGCAAAAAGAGGCCCAGCCGCACGTCGAGGCCCAGCGGAGGCGGAATGATCACAGCCAGCATGACAAACGCGGGGACCATGGCCTTCACCATCGCCCGTCCCCCGCACCACCAAACAGTCCCGATTCCCGCCAGCAATGCAGCGACCATTCCCAGCCAGGGCGACCAGATCGCCAATCCGAGAGACAGGATGGCGAACGAGATTCCCAGAACGGCGATGGTTATTCCCGGGTGCCCTGAAGCGAATGGCCGTGGGACTTCACGGATGCGCGTCCACGCAAAGAATGCGGCCGCTGCGAGCGCCTCCGGAAAAAACTGGTATTCCGGCTGGCTCCAGAGGTTCAAAAAAAATGCGGCGACCAGCGGAAGGAACCCGAATGCCATCAGGAGCAGGCTCAAATGGCTGCGCCAGAGGGCGCGGGCATTTCCGGCATCCGGGGCTGCGGTGTTCAAGGCGTCATGGTTCTGTCTCATTGACATCCTGCCCATGCCACAAATGGTTGGCGTTGAAAAGCCCCCAACAAAAAAAGACCCCCTGACCCCGGCGGGGACAGGGGGTCCTAAAGAGAAGTCAATCAGGCGGTGGTTTGAGGTTTGCGGCGAACCAGAAAGACCACGGCTCCCAAGGCCAGAAAGCCCATCACCCAGGTGCTGGTCTCGGGGACGGCGACAACAGGGGAGGCGGCGAGCTGACCGACCAGCAAGTCGTTTCCGCAGGTTTCGGTGAGGCGGAAGGTTGCCCCGCTCGCCAGCGATGCCGCAGACAAATCAAAGGTGAACACATAATTTGTTCCCCCGTTTGTTCCGACATTGATTCCGAGATCAGCGAGAACCTGAGCATCGGTCTTTTGTGTCACGGAGAATGTTCCGGAAGACACGATGCTGCCGTTTCCAACCGAGACGAGGTTGGCCGGGTCGCTGTAGGCATTCTGTGCATACCCGCCCGACTGGAAGGTGGAGGTTGATCCGAGCTGAACCACATCGTAGCCGAAATTCAATCCTCCCACCGGATTGGTGAGATTGATGGCATACTCAAAGCCGACCGAGGCGTTGGAATACGTGATATACGTGTTGCTTCCGTGTGCCGGGAGGGTGAACGAGTTGATGGTGTCGATGAAGATATCCCCCATGAAAATCCGGTTGTTTCCCGTCAGGGGGTTGATGACGCCGGACCCAGCCTGGTCTGTCAATGGGTTGAATCCGCTGACGACCATGAGGTGATTCGTGGCGGAATCGTATGCGAATGCACGGAGATCCCAAGAAGAGTTGCTGACCGTATTATATTCGGTTTCCCCGGACTCGTGGATTCCCGCCCTGGGATCGGAACCGTAGGTTGCGTCGGCATGGCCGGTGCCTGCCACACTCCCGTCGTTGACCGTGATGTCAACGTAGGCGGCGCGGGCGTTCATCGCGAACGCTGCAAGGGCGGCGCAGAGGATTTTGATGCTGTTCTTCATAAAAGGACGCTAACTTTTACAGGGATGGAACAGACTGTCAACATAAAGTGAGTGAAATTACGCTTCTGGTTGTGTTGCGTTAAGTTGCTTGTTGATAAAGAAATAGATATAACGATTGTTAAAATATCCGCCCTCATCGTGTTTTGTTGCATGATCCGGTATTCTTTGTGAAATCCCTCCGTGTTTGCTTAATTTCTCCCGTGAAACTGCCTCGAATGAAATGGTGGATTGGTTTTTTCCTTTTCTCTTTCGCCTCCTTTGGGGAGGACGGGTTGCGCGAGTTGCCCGATCAGAGCGTCTATGCGAAAGACGGCTTGTATCTCAAAGTGGCCCTGCTGGATGATCCGAGGGAGTTCCTTGGGGAATGGGCGCGCCGGACGGGGGGGCAGGCACCGCCTATCAAGACCCGCACAGCATTCCGCAGGGGCGAGGTTGTTTTTCCGGCGGTGATGTATTCCACCAATGCAAAGGACTCCTCCGGCGGGGCGGATCTCACCTGCACGCTGCTTTTCCGGAAGCCGGACGGCTCAATTTACGAAAAGCTGGAGGACTTGAAAGTCGTGAAGGGACCGCCCCCTGAAGGGGTCGGGCTGTCGGAGGCCAGGGCGGGGCTCAAGATTGAAGACTCGGATCCCTTCGGGGAATACACGCTCAAAGTGACGATCACGGACAAAATCAAGGATGTGACCGTGGAAATGCTGTTCCACTTTTCGGTCATTGACCCGGATGCGAAGCCGGCGGACCCGGTGATGACGGACAGTCAATCCCTTGACGACCCGGTGCATCCGGAGTCCGTCCGGTCTGCCTCGCCCACGCCCCAGCCGACAAGCCGCGTGCGATCGTTTTCAGACGACTTGAGGTGAATCAGGCGGCGGATCTGGCGTTGCGGCGAACCATGACGACCACTGCGCCAAGGGCGAGGAAGCCCATGACCCAGGTGCTGGTTTCCGGCACGGCCGCAACGTCCACCACAACGCTTCCGTCAGGGGCAACGTTGAGGTGATTCACCGTAACTCCCGCATTGGCGATGATCGGGTCCTTTTGAAAGGCATCCACGTAGGCATAGCCTCCATGGCCGCCCAACGCGCAATCATAGGCCATCACGGTGAGTGTCAGATCGTGACCGAAAACCGCGCTCGAGTCGATGTGAACGATATTCCAATCGGAAAACATCCAGGTGGCCGAGCCATCGTGATTCGTGTCCAGTCCCGCGTTCCAAGTAATACCATTCGAGACTGCATTGCGGGAATCGAAGCTGACCGCATACAGGATCGCGTTCGTCGTGTTGTCCGTCAGATTGAAACTGAACTTCGGAGTCTGGGCCTCCGTATGCGGGTTTGACAGGGGATTTTCCAAGACCGCCGCAAATCCAAAATAGATGTCCGCCGCCTGGTAGTTTGATACCGACTGGGTGAGAGTGGAAAAATGTGCCCCGTTGGCCGGGTTGTTCAACCGGAACGAGTTCGATCCCGCGAGAACCTCATGCAGCGCGCCGTTTGTGTTGGCGTCGGTCGCAAGCGGATTGGAGATGATTGCCGAATCGCCCTGGTGGGTGTTGTTGAGGTTTTCAACCCCGGCTGCATTCCACGTCCCGGAATGAAGGGCCCAACCGGTGGAGTCTCCGGTTTCAAATCCCCCGTTGTCAAAACTGACGCTGCCGGCAAAAACAGGAACCGCCATGGTGGCGATTGCGCAAATGGGAAGTAAGGACTTTTTCATAGGTTGGAGCAGATGCATGGTTGCAGAAGTCATGCAAATGGTTGCGCGACGGGTATCTCTTATTTTCCACTGCGTCAACTGGGGAAATGGAGATTTTTCAGATGAAAAACGACGCTTCGGTGTGCTGGTTACACGGGTTCCGCACAAGCGGTCTTCTTCGAAGACTCGATTCAGGATCGTTCCTGATCTCCCCGCCGCTTGCGTGGGAAAAGGCGCCGTTCGCGCAGCAGGTAGAGGAGTCCGAAGTAAAAACCTGCGAGAATCGTCTGCCCGCCGATGATGAGGCCGATTTCCAGAAATGCCTGGAGCTGAAGGGAGAATATTCCCTCGACCGGGGACTTGAACCAGAACCGGGCAACGATTCCGATGACGGTGCAGACGAGCGTGATGACGAAGCCCGAGATGACGAACCGCTCGAGGGTGCCGCGGTTCTGAAGCATCCAGAATTTCGTTTCCGGCGGGTGGAGGCTGCTCTCGATGGCGATGAATTTGGCGAAGATCGCGAGAAGAATGGCCTGGTAGCCGATGACCGTGGCCACCGTGGAAAAAACGTGGGCGATGCCCATCCATTCGGGGGGGACAAACCCGAGCACCGAAGCTGCCAGGGTGGCGAGCCCTGCCGATGTGGTGACGAGGCCGGGAATTCCGAACGTCCACCTCGGGCTCATGAGCAGGTAGAGGCGGAGGCTCCGCCAGCCGTCGCGATAGGTTTTCAGGTGGGGTTTCCGATCGCGTCCGTCGACAGAGAGTGTCGTCGGGACCTCGGCGATTTTCAGCTGGTAGAGCTGGGATTTGATGATCATCTCCAGCGCGAATTCCATGCCCGTGCTCTGGATGTTGAGCGGGAGGATGGCCGCTCTGCGGAATCCCCGCAGACCGCAATAAAAGTCGCCGCAGACCTCGTGGTCGTAGATCCGGCGGCCGAGGGCGCTGAGCATTGGATTGCCGATAAAGCGGTGGCTGAACGGCATCGCCCCCTTGGAAATGCCGCCCAGGAAACGGTTTCCCATGACGAGGTCATACCCTTCGCGCAGCTTGTCCACAAATGGCTGGAGGCCGAGAAAGTTGTAGCTGTCGTCGCTGTCACCCATAATCACAAACGTCCCCTTCGCCTCGTAGATCCCGGCCGAGAGGGCCGCGCCATACCCTTTTGCCGGCACGTGGACAACCCGTGCGCCGAGCTCCTCCGCGATGGCGATCGATCCGTCCGTGCTTCCGTTGTCCGCCACGATGACCTCGCCATCGATCCCGCTTTCCCGAAGGTAGGTCAGCGCCTTCCTGATGCAGACCGGAAGCGTCCTGGCCTCGTTCAGGCAAGGCATGACAATGCTCAGTTCCACTTCGTGCAAAAGACAGGATTTCGAGATATGGTGCAATCTCTGAATGAGGATGACTGGAATGGAGTTTCTCGCATGGAGCAGCGAGGCCGGCAGCTACGGCTTGGAGGACCGGCTCGCCGGGTTCGAGGCTCCCGGCACCCCCGTCACCGTCGTGGAGTTTTCTGGTAGTGGGTCATTTTGAATTTTCATCAATCAAAGCGACAATATCGGAGATTTCCCAAACTTTCGTGGAAACCCCGGCTTCCATCGCTGGCGTCACTCGGAGAGTCTGGTGAATCCGGCAAAAGTTGTAGTGCATGAAATGAAGGGCAATCGCGTGTTCATGGTTCTCCACTTTCTTGCTGAAAGCATTTGTCAGGCGCGTGAACCGGCGCATCCCCATCCGCATTGTAAGGTTTTGCCGTTCCGTCATGCTGGTTGAAACGTGGGCGAAGTCAGGCCGACCGCTGATGACGGCTTTCTTCGCTCCCATGCACACGGCGGGGCTGTAGCGGGCTTCCCCGCCCGGTTTCTCGTTCCCGTAAATTTTGACCAGCATGGCGTAATCAATGTTCGTCCCGAAAGCGTCCTCAACAGCCGACAGATACGCCTTGTGGCCGTCCGTGGTGAGTTGGACGCGGGTTGTGAGCCGGGCAGCGAGATCATGCATGAAGTGGTAGGCGCATCCGGCATCACGACTACCAACGAAACAGCAGGGAACCAGTTTCGTGTCGGGATCGAGAGCTGTCCACGTCCAGACATCTCCGCATCCGTCGCGCTTGTGCGCTGCCGTGGCGTTCTTCTCCTTGCAGCCGACGAACGACCAGATTTCATCGCACTGGATGCGCTGGCATTTCAGGTTGCGGAAAATCCTGTCCTGATAATCGGAACAGGCTTTCCCGACTTCGACCAGGAGCTTTGCGACCGTATTTTTGGCGGCTCCGGTCATGCGGCACGTTGCGCGAATCGAATTGCCTTCAACAAGGCAGGAGATGATTTGGGATCGCTTTTCGGTATCAAGCTTGTTCATGAGTTCAAAATGACCGATTATGCTTGAGCGGTCAAGAAAATTATAAGCGCTCTTGAAACTTATTTTAAAAACTCCTACCATCTATGGATGGCCGATCTTAAAGTCCCATCTATCCAGGGCGCGAAGCCGGAAGTGAAATTTCATCTCATTAAGAGCAATTCGTTCAGGGTTGTTCTTGCCGAGGGCGTGTATGGTGGATCTACCCCAAGAGGGATGATTCAGATGACATTTTTCAATGAGCGAGCTGCAATTCCCAACACGATAACACACGAAGTCACCCTGACCGGAAGCGGGCAAAAGATCGGCGAAATAAAGAATCGGACAGGAAAAGATGGATTTGTCCGAGAACTTGAAGTAGATGTGATGATGAATTTACCATCTGCAAAATCATTTCATGCTTGGCTTGGAAAACATATCGAACAATTGGAAAAGCGACAACAGTCTGGAGCTGGAAAGCTCCCAGTGGAGAGGGCTGATAAGTAATGCTGCGATCAGCGTCTGCATTGCCACATCAAATATAAACTACTCTCCGTGTGATTGGAGAAACATGTCGTTTGACATGCCATATGAACTTGAAATGTCTCCAGTTTCATTCTCGGACGCTTATCAAGTTCCTTCTTCAAGAGAGAAATTTGAAGAGTTGTTCAAGACTTGGTATCGAGAAACTGGGATGCTTTCCATGACTGTGCGAAAAATATCGCATCCTGCATTCTTAAAAATTGTAGCAATGAAGGAAGATGCGCTTCCTTTTATTTTTGAGAAATTATCTCAAGACAAGGGGCAGTGGATTGATGCATTGAATGCAATTGTTGATCGGGGACCTGCTTTAACTGGAAGTAAAACTGGATCGGCTAGAGAAGCTTGGCTCGCATGGGGTGTAGATAACGGATATTGCTAAAGTGTTCCTAGAAGCCGAAAAGGAAGCTGCCTTCCCTTCTGCAAGAATGGAGGGGTATCGAGTAACGAGCTCCGAGACCAGCAGCTATAACTGTGTGGCTTGGGCTTTAAGCGACAAGGAAAAATGGTGGCAACCGTTTCCATCGGAAACAGATCAGTTTTGGCCAGAAAGTGTTCCTGAATCTTACGATGCCGTCGATTTCGCAGAAATGTATAAAATTGTCGGAGGATATCAGGAGTCTGACTCGATAGAGCTAGAGGAAGGGTTCGAGAAAATTGCTATATACGCTGATAAAAGAAACGAATTTCGACACGTCGCCAGACAACTCGAAAATGGAAAGTGGACAAGCAAACTCGGGGATTGGGAGGACATTGAGCACAACACCCTAAAGGCTTTAGAGTCGCCGCAATACGGGTCGGTAAAAATATTACTCAAGCGTCGTCGGATTGCTTGATATTTTTCCATCTTTGATTTGCCGCAATTTTAGCAATTTCTGATCGTTTTTCTTTTGAAAGATTAGCTGCCCTAGCCTTTCCACCCTTTAACCCGCCAAGTCGCCCGAGCGCCACAGCTGCCGCGTTCTTGGCTGACTTCTCAGGCTCAGGGGGCGATTGCCCCGTAACTTGCTGCATGATCGAAAACGCAGTCACGTTCAGATCCTTCTTTTTCTTGCTTGAGCGCTCTGGCATTTCCTGACAATCGCACAGAAGCCGAGTGCAGGCGAGTCGAAAAATCAGCCAGGCGATTCAAACTGACCCACTACCAGTTTTCTTCCTGATTTGCGCTTGTGTGCGGAGCCGTTGACGGCGCGTAATAGATGATCGTGTTTGCGATGGGCAGAAGCTGGACAGTCGCGTTTTTCAGTCGCGGAAAAAGGTTCAGGTTCGGACCGATCCTCTCCTCCGGGCCAACAAAGCGGTAGAAAAAACCGAGCCAGAAATCCCGCATGCGGGCGGCGGGGATATTCCGGAAAATCGGCAGTGCCTGCATGGAGCGGGTGAACTCCTCCCGGAATTTCAGCAGGCGCTCATGGGTTTGCTTTTCGATGGGATCCAGATAATCCGGAAGAGGTTTGATGGGGGGCGAGGGGAGGCCCTGGGCGGCGAGTTCCTGGCTGGCGAGAGATCTCCAGACATCGGCACCCAAATCCGTCAGCTCGTCCGCGGTCGGGGTGATGCCTTCCTCCGAGGCGGCGAGCCGGATAGCCTCCTCATCCGGAAACATCCACTCCATCTGGGACTCGATATAGACGACCGGTTTCGGATAACTGTCGAAAAACGACCTGCGGACCGGGGCGATGCTCTGCACCGGGAGGCCGGTGTAGTAGGTCAGGGTGAGGTGTTCGTTCGGGGAGGCGTAGAATCTTGTGCCCTGTTCGGAGGGAACGCGCCCGAGGGCTTCGATGACGGTTGCCAGGGCGGCCCGAGTGGACCCCAGGGATGGTCCCTGCATCAGCGAAAGCCGGCCGCGGACTCCCAGGAAACCCGTGATCCCGGCCACGGCGAGGATGGAGGCCACTCGCGGGGAAAATCCCCGCAGCAGGTCTGATGCGAACAGCGAGATCAGAAGCACGTAGGGAGTCCAGAGGACGAGGGACAGGCGCTCGAAAAAAAAGCTTGCGGCCGGGACGACCAGGTGGAATGCGAAATATCCAGCCGCCAGCCAAGCCAGCAGGACAAGATAGATTTTCCCGTGCGACCCGATCGCGGCGCGAATCCGGTCCGGCAGCCAGCCGGGCTTCCATTTTCCCAGAGCGAGCAGCACGAGCAGGATGCCGAGCAGAACAAGCTGGTCCGGACGCTCAAACGTGTAGGCGAGCCAGTCGGTGAGGGAGCCGAACAGCTTGTAGGCTTTCGGGACGCTCGAAGCGGTGCGGAGAAATCCCGAGAGCCAGATCCAGGGCAGGATCAATGCCGCCGCGATCGTGCCCCCCGCAAGGGATTTGAGAAACCAGGATTTCCGGCGGACTATGGCCGGCGCGGCAACAACCGCCACGACGGCAAAAACCATCGCCGAGAACTGGTGAGTGTGGAAAAGAAGCACCTCCGCCAGCCCGAGAAGAAGAAAGTCCCCCCACCGGCCGCGGCGCACGACCCGGAGCAGGCACCAGGCCGCAAAGATCGTCATCAGCAGCGTCGCCGAATAGTAGCGGGCCTGGTAGCCGAATTCCACGGTGCGCGCATTGAGGGCCGTCAGGGCGAGCGCGGCGAACCCGGCCGGGCTTCCGCCGAGATCGCGTGCGAGAAGGAAGGTGAGCAGCATGCAGAGCGCGGCAAAGACGACCGCCGGTGTGCGCGGGGCAACCGTTCGCAGGGCGATTTCACCGGCCCCGTGGAGGACGCGGGGCGGATCCTCCGGCCGGTCCGGCTTGAGGCCGAAGAGCGCCTGGGATGCCGCGATCGAGTAGAGCGGAAGCCAGCCGTGATAGACGGCGAGCCCGACCGGCGAGTAGCTGCTGTCCCGGAATTCGTATTCCGGATTTTCCTCCCACGGATCGGTCAGGGTGTTTTCGTAAACCGGAATGCCGAGGTATTCGTTCAGCGGGAGCCCGCGGTCGAGGATCGTGAGGGCGTTGATGCTCGATTCCGCCTCGTCGCACCAGAGCGAATTCCGGTTCATCCAGTCCACCCGGATCCAGATTCCCAGACTGATGAGGGCCGTCACCGCGAGAGCGGAGCCATACCGCTTGAGGAGTGCGGAAGGCGGCATTGCGGAAGACATTGGGTCAGAACCGCATTCCGAGCGACATCCCGCTGGTGTTGCTCAGGTAGTTGTTCCCCTGCGTGTCGTTGATCCGCTGCTGGAGGTTGTTGAAAAGATTGAGGTTCACCTCGTCGGTGAGGAGGTAGGTCAGGGCGAGGCTTCCCTGCACGTAGTTGTATGTGCCGGCGGTGGTGCCGTTCATGGTGAGGTTCTCGACCCGGCCCGCCGCGAGCGCCGCATTGAAGCTCAGCGAGTCGAGGATTCTCCACGAGGCCATGCCTTCCACGCCGGTCGTGATCTGGAGATTCCCCGCATTGAACGCGTCCATGTCCACGTTGCGGAAAAAGCGCATCGAGACATAGGTTTTTGAGCTCGGCGAATAGATCAGCGATGCGTTCAGCACCGATGAGACGGCGGAGGAGGATCCGGTGGACGAGCTGGACTGGCGGAACTGGAAACCTCCCTCCCCGCGGAACATCAGCTTCGAGGTCGGGTTGTAGAGCAGCCGGAGCAGGAACGACTCCGAGGTGGTCGTGCCGGTCGAGGATGTGAAATACCCGAGTGCAAGCGCCGCGCCGATGGTGGTCTTCCGGGAATACCGGTAATCCACTGCCGCGGTGAACGTGCCCTGGAACTGCATTCCGCCCGGGCTCGAGCTGGTGGATGTGCCATCGAAAGTCAGGGACACCTCGGTCTTTTTTGTGAGCGCGTAGCCGGCGAATATCCTTGCATAGACCGCCTTTTGCTGGGCCTGTCCCTGGCTGTTGAGAAAGAGCCCGCTCTGTGCAAGGTAGCTCGCGTCCAGCCCGACCCGAAGCTTGGTCCAGCGGTAGCGGGAGCTGAAGAGGAACGCCTGGTTCACCGAGTCGAACTGTTTGTATTTTGCGTAGCGGAGAAAGCTGGGAGACCAGAGGAACTGCATCGTTCCCTTCTTCCCGGTCTCCAGGTAGATCGTCGGCTGGAGGCTGAAGATCATGTCCCCCTGCGGGTTCGACGGAGCAGCGAAGACGTTGTTGTTGTAGGCGGCCCCGGCATCCAGGGCGAGTCCGTAGCGCACCCGGCTGCCCCCGAGCGCGAACGAGTGCCGGGACTTCAGGAACGAGGGCGCGCCGAGAACTCCCAGCGGCCGCTTCTGGAGCGAGGGACCGGGTTGGGCCAGCGCTTCCAGCGGGGAGCCGGTCATGCTCGGCCCGAAGACATCGGGAATCTGGAGCGAGGGAAACTGCTCGTTCGGGGCGCTCAGCGGTGCGGCTTCCAGGGTCGGCACCCCCGTCGGTGCGCTCAACTCCGGAGTGGAAAGGTCCGGTTCAAGGGCCTTCAATCCCGAACCCGTGCTCTGCGGCACCCCCGCATACGGACGGGCGGAAAAAATTTCCCCGGCATCCACGATCGGGAGCCCGAAGTCCGGATCCTTCGCCAGTTTGAGCGACTCCAGCCCATCCAAAAGGTTGGGGGAATCCGTCGCGACGTTTCCCGGGGATGCCGGTGGAATCACAGGTCCACGGTCCGCAGGCGCGGGCTCTGCGGGGACGGCAGGCGCGATTTGAGCAACAGCCTGTGGAAACGGCAGGACCACGCAGGCCGCGAATACGGCTGCAAGAATTCCTTCCCGTCCCGGAGTCCGTTGTGAGCGGATTCGCATGGGCATTCTCAGGGGGCCTTGCGCCAGACCTCGGCGGCACCCAGGATTTTTTCGCGGGCCGCGACCGGGGAAAGCCCGGATATGACCAGTTGAGAAATGATGTTTTCGAGAAGGCGGTTGCGTTCCTGTCCGGCTTCCGAGGAATCCAGCCTCGGACCCGAGGAGATTTCATTGCGCCAGACTTTCAGTGTGAGCAGCAATTGCCGCCTCGCCTGGTCCCTGTTCATTCCGGAAGCAAGGAGCAGTTCCAGAATTTCACCGAACACCCTGCGCCTCCGGCCACCATCCGGCGACTCGTCCCGCTGGTCGGGAGCCGGCGGGCTGAACACGCAGCCGCAGGCGCATTTCCGCCGCACATGTCCGGGGGTGCTCCCTTCCGCCTCGGTAGTCTGTTCCAGAAGCTCTGTTTGAGAGGGGAAGGAGCGTCCGCATGCCGGGCACAAGACCGCCTGCGACCCCGCGTGGCTTGCGGTGGCGGTGGCATCGAAGACCGAGACCAGATCCTGGAGAGGTTTGGGGGCGAAGTTGAGCACGATCCCGGTGACCCGCGCGCCGGAACGCTTCAGCAGTTCGACCGCCCGGCGGGCCGAGGTCTTCGGCGTCTTGCCGGCCCGCACAACAAGGCAGGTGAAAGTGAAAAGGCGGGCGAAAGAAAGAGTGTCGCTCACCGTGGTCAGAGAGGCGGAGTTCACCACAATCTGGTCGTAAAGAGGCTTCGATTCCGTGAGAAAATCGAGCATGCCCTGACGTGTAAGTGTCTCCGCCGGAAAAGGGCAGGGGGTGCCGGCGGGGATGATGTCCAGATTCGCAACCGGCGTGGAATGGATGAGGCTCGGCAGTCCGCATTCCTTCTGCAGGTAATTCGAGAGTCCGTGGCGGCCGGTGTTTCCGAAGATCGTGCCCTCGACTCCGGGCCTCCGCAGGTTGGCGTCCACCAGCAGCGTGCGCTGTCCCGCCTGCGCCATGGCCACGGCCAGATTCACCGCGCAGAACGATTTGCCATCCGCGTCCGTCGCACTGGTGATCAGGACGAAGTTGCCGGCCGCATCATCCTCCAGCGTCCTGAGCGAGGCCCTCAGCGAGCGGATCCCCTCGGCTGCCGGAGAAAATTTGTCGGTGACGGACGGGCAATTGTGCCAGCCCGTGTCCGATCCCACCGGCGGATCCTTCGGGGGAAGATATTCGGGGATGGCGCTCAGAACGGAGAGGCCGAGGACCTGCTCCGCTTCTTCCGCAGTCCTGATGCTGGAATCCAGCTGCATGATGAGGAAGATCACGCCGAACCCGAGAAGAACCCCGACGAATACCGCGGTTCCGAAGAGCTTGATCCCCTTCGATGCGACAGGAATTCCCGCGCCGGCCGGGTTCACGACCTGAAGGAGGACCGGTTGGCTGCGCGCCTGGGAGAGCTCCTCGCTGAGGCGCTTGAGGGCGGCCTCGTAGGCGAGGCGGTCGGCGTCAATCTGCCTTTGCAGGACCCTCGACGGGACGGAGAGGTCGCGCACCTGGATCACTTTTTCCTCTTGAAGCGACTGCTCGCGCTGGAGGTCCTCCTCCTTCTGTTTCGCGCCCGCGAGCGCAACCTCCATTTTTTTGGGGGCGGCAAGAACCTCCGACAGGAGGGCCGCCTGAAGTTCCTCCAATTCGGAATTCGCCTGCCTCATGTAGGGATTGTCCTCGCGGTAGCGGAGCGAAAGTTTGGTGATTTTGTTGCTGGTATCGGCGATCTGCCCCCGGAGCGAGACGATCGAAGGCATCTTCTGGATGCTGTCGATCTTCAGAAGTTTCGCGGGGTCGTTCTGGCAGTTTTCTATCTGGGAGAGGTCGCTCTCGATGCGCAGGCGCTCGGCCTTGGCCTCCGTGGTCCGCGCGTTGAGATCCTTGAGCTGGGTCGCGACCATGTTCATGTCGCTGTCGATCGAGACATTGCGGAGCGTGCGCGTGTAGGAGTTCAGTTTCTCCTCCGATGTCCGGAGGTTTTCCTCCATCTTTTTCACCTCGTCCTTGAGGTATCGGATGTTGACGCCGACGGCGGAAATCCTCTGGTCCCGGTCGTATTCGATGCCCTGCTCGACGATCAGGTTGCAGATCCTCTGGGCCATCGTGGCGCTCGGGTTGGTGAAGGAGACCTGGATCAGGCGTGTGTCCGGAATCAGCAGGACCTTGGAGTAGAGGCTGAGGTATCCGGCGATGCCGTCGTCGTTCAGCTTCGAAAGCGGCCAGCCCCCCAGGGTGAGCCCGTCGAGTCCCGCCGACTTGATCTCTTGGACAACCCGCTTCATCACCATCGGGTTCACGAAGCTTCGCTCGATTGTCTTGAGGTCTTCCGTGGAGGTTGCCCCCTCGACGGAGATGGGCCCGCCGCTGAGCGAGATCGCCGATGTCGAGGCCCGCCGCTCGACCTTGATCTCGGAGCTCGCGATATACTCCGGGGCCGCATTCTTCATCAGAAAAAAGCCCACCGCGATGCCCAGTGCAAGACAGACTGCCGGGATCCACCAGAATTTGATGGAGGTGCGGAGAAACCCTGCAAAATCGAATGCCGCCGATCCCTCCCCGCTGGAGAAAGGATCGCCGGACTCCGGATCTTGAGTTGCCATTTAGAAGAGGGTTTCCTTGACGAAGATGGTGTCGCCTTCCTGGATCAGGAAGTCCGATGCGATGGGGCTCATCGCGTTCATCTTGAGTTTTTGGGTGTCGCTTCCGTTGCGGCGGGTGATGACCACGTTTCTCACATCTCCGATATCGGTGTTGCCGCCAGCCATCGCGATAGCCTGCGGGAGCGAGAGCTGTTCCTCCCCGGGAATCACATAGGCGCCGGGCGAGCGGACCTGTCCCCACACGGTGAAGCGCCGGGGCGCATAGGCTTCGATGGAGATGTTGACCTGCGGATTCACGAGCTGCTTCTCGTTGAGCCGGGCAGCGATGTTTTTCGAGGCTTCGCTGATCGTCTGTCCCGCCACCACGACCCTCCCGATGAGGCCCACGGAAATCGTCCCATCGCCAAGAATCCGCTGACGGGTTGTCATGTAGGGCTCCTGGAAGACTTCCAGGAGCACGACATCTCCGGGGCGGAGACGGTAAACATCCCCGGTCGGGGTTTGTCCCATTTCCGGGATGGAGCCTCCCGGGCCGCTCTGGCAGCCGCCGGAAAGCAGCGCAGACACAATCAAAATCAAAGCGGCACACCATTGGGTGCACTTCCAGAAGTTCTGTTCGGATGGAGTTCTCATGGGAAACCGCAAAAACAAAGATTCGACCCGTTGCGGTGCGGGTTCCGTATCCACAACATTGACAAATATATATCTTAAACGCATGAGAGGACGATTGAAAGAGTTTTCTCTGTTTTTGAGGCGTTGGCTGCCCGTTGCAGTTTGGGCGGGCGTCGTTCTCTACGCCTCGACAAGCGTCGGTTCCGGCAACCACTCGGCCGGCATCCTGCGTACGATCCTTGCGTGGTTCAACCCGGACCTCGGGCTTGCCACACTGACGGAGATCAACTTCGGAATCCGCAAGACGGCGCATGTGGTCCAGTTTCTGATCTACGCGCTTCTGGTCTGGAGGGGGTTGTTCCTGGCTCCGGCTCTGGAGACCTCGCCGCGTAGGCTGGTTCTGTGGACAATCGGATCCGCGGCTGTTCTGGCTTTTGCCAGTGAGGGAATCCAGCTTTTTACTCCCGTGCGCAGCGCCCTTTTCACCGATGTGATCCTCGATGTCTCCGGTGCGGTTGCCGGCTCCTTGGTCGCTTGGACATTTGTTAAATATTTTTGCAAAGGCAGGCCGGCTTTGATTGAGCACCCCTCCTCGCCGGGCGTGATTCTCATCACTTCCGACCTGCATCTGGCGGATGCTCCCGATTCCGGTCGTGCGACGCTCGCCGCGGTGCGGTCCGCTCTGGTCCGTTCGGGGGCGCGCACGCTGGTTGTGGCGGGGGATTTCGGGGTTGCGGACCGCGCGGCGGAATGGATGGCCGCCCTGCGCGGAGCTGCGGGGGAACGGACTGATCTGGTTATCTGCCTCGGCGATCGGGACCATTGGCTGGAACGGCCTGATGGAACCTGCCAATGTCCGGATGACGTGCGGGAGCGCTTCTGGCGGCCCGCCTGCCTGGCGCATGGGATCCGATGCCTTGACTTTGAAAATGTCCGCCTGCCCGGGCTCGTGATCTCCGGCGGCTACGGCCACTATGATTTCGGCTTTCGCGACCCGTCCTTTTCAGTGGATGGTGCATTTCCGGATGTTGCCGATTACGAAAAAGGTTCATTCAGAGGCTTGGTCCATCCTGGCGCCGGGAGAATCCCCGGCTTGGCCGGCGAGGCCGGGCGGCAATTCGATTCCATGGCCCGCCGGCTCTCGCTTTCCAACGGCGATCCGGTTTTGATTGTCACCCACACAGCTCCTTTTGAACGGCTCCTGCCTGAGATTTCCGCGCAGCCCGAGGCCTCATTTTTTCGCGCCTTTTCCGGAAATGCATCCATCGGCAGGCTTCTGGTCTCAAACGCGCCGTCGATCGCCCTCGCCGTCAGCGGGCACACCTTTCACGCCTCCCCGCTGATTCATGTTTCCGGAATCCCGTGCACCTCCACCGGAAGCAGTCCGGGATTTTCCAGATTCCTGACTTTTGATCCTTCAAATTGCAAGACGAAAAATTTTCGCAAGTAACTTATCAACAGATAAATATCAGCCATTGCAAGCGGGTCATGCGATCGGTTGCGAAATAATTGTTTTCCTTCCGGAAATTTTCTGCTTCATTTCCAAATATGGTGGCCGCTCAAGTCCATGCAAAGATGCCGATGACGACGAGTTCGCTTTATCAGGGGCTCAAAGCCATTTGGGACACGGAATTTCCGAAGAATTGTCCCAAATGCGGGAGGGTGTATCAATCCTTCGAGGAATATCTGGTTGATACGTATTCCTTGGAGCACAGCAGCGGTCTGATGGGATACGACATCGGGCAGCAGGGGCAGCAGGTCGGGCTCTTCAGGAATTGCGCGTGCGGCACCACGATCATGGCCTTCTGTCACGACCGAAGGGATCTTTCCGAGGCCGGGAACAAGCGGCGGGAGCTTTTTGGGGAACTGATGAACCGGCTGGTCGATGCGGGGATCTCCGCACAGGATGCCCGGCAGAAACTTCTTTCCGCGTTGCGGACGACTCCGGATGTGAACGAATTCCGGAAGTCGATCCAGCTACCCCCCGAGTAAACTGACGGAGGATTTTCGGAGCGACTCGCTCCATTTTCGGAAAAACGCCGATTCTTCCGCGACCCGCGACAATTCCCCGGCAGTGACATCCGGCCAGCGGGAATCAAGATCCTGGATCTTGGAGGAGACGATTCTCCCGAGCGCCTCGATTTTATCCAGGGCCTCCCTGACGGATTTTTCAAGCGGGACGGCCTCGGCTTTCAAGAGGGCTTTGGCAATCGGGGAATCCGCCTTCTCGTATTTTTGAGCGAGCGCTTCTGTTGATTTTTCCAGACTTCCGATGAGTGCGAAGATTTCGAAGTCCGGGGAGAATGAGGTGGCAGCCGGAGCTTCAGGGAATGTCAGGTGGAGCAAATGGAGAAGTCGAGCCGGGTCGGAGAGAAGGAGGCGGCGCGCCTCATTGAGCCGGGTGAGGGGAGCCTGGTCGCCCGCAAGCCTGTCTGGATGGCGGAGCGCAGCCAGTTCGAGGTAGCGCCCGTCAACGACCTGGCGATCCAGCAGGGGGCGCCTCCCGATGCCGAACTCGGCAAACGCATCGGTCACGCCGAAAAGCTTTCGCCGCACGAGCAATGGGCGACGGCGTTCGGGTTGGTCACCTTGAATCCACCCTTTTGCAGGTCATCGCTGAAATCCAGTTCGGATCCGCTCACAAACAGGGCGCTTTTCGGATCCACGACCACGCGCACCCGGTTCGATTCGACGATGATGTCGCGGTTGGCGGGGCCATCGACAAGATCCATTTTGTATTGAAGGCCCGAGCATCCGCCGCCGATGACAGCCACCCGGAGGGCACCCTGCGGGCGGCCCTGCTTTTCCAGCAGGCCGCGCAGCCTCGCGCTTGCGGCGTCGAGCACGCGGATGAGCTTTTCGTTTCCGATGCGGTATTGGTCCATGGCCAGAACATGCACGCGCGGCGACTCCGCGCAACGTGAATCAGAACCACATCCCGACGGTCGCCGGGTCATACCACTCGCCGGGGAAGGCGTAATCGAAGGGTGCGGGGCCCCAGTAGTAGGGATCGGCGAAATACGGATGCTTGTCCCACTTGTCGCCGCCGGTCTGGCTGCGCTTGGTCGCCTCATAATACCCGGCGGATTTTCCAAGGTAGTTGACGAGGAGCGATCCCGCGCCGGCGTCGCTCAGGCGCCCGAGTTGTGCATTGGTCAAATGATAGGGGGCATGGGTGCTCTTGAGATACGAAACGATTGCCGCATCGGGGATCTTGTCATGTGCCAGCCCGAGGATGTCGTTGTAGCCAAGCACGCGTCCGGCATGGATTTTTGCGTAGGTGCGCGAGTCAACACCCGAGGCGGCAAGCCGCTGGAGCACGATTGGCGTCGGTTCGGGGCCGCTGGCGCAGGAAGCCAGCAGAAGGGTTGCCAGGGCAAGGGCAGGCGGGATTTTCATGCCGGAAAACTACATCGGCCGACACCGTCGCGCGATCAAAATCCTTTTCTAACGCGCTTTCCGGAAGCATGCTCATCCTTGGAATGATTCTCTCCCGCCGCCAGATGATAGAGGCCGAGCGGTCGGCTTTTGCCAGGGGCAGCGATCCCGCCACCCTCATGGAGTCCGCCGGAAAGCAGATGGCGGATTTTGTGATCCAGAATCATCCGTCTCCCGGCTACTGCATGGCCTATGCGGGGAAGGGGCACAACGGCGGAGACGTGCTGGTTGCCGCCCGTTATCTTGCCGCCGCAGGGTGGGGGATCGAGACAGTTCTTCCGGAAGCCGAGTTGGCCCCGCTGACCGCCTCCCGTCTGGAGATGCTCGGAGAACCAAGCCGGAGCGGCAACAATTTTCCGTTGGTAATCCTGGACGGATTGCTCGGTATCGGGGCAGCCGGAAATCCCCGCGAACCGGTGGCTTCCGCGATCCGCGAAATCAACAGCCTTCGTCAAACCCGCCCGGCATGGGTGGTTGCCGCAGACATCCCGAGCGGGCTCGACGCGGATTCCGGAACCCCGGGAAATCCCTGTGTTCAAGCGGATGCGACGGTTGCCATGGGGTTTGCGAAGCGCGGACTCGTCGCCGATTCCGCCGTGGATTCGGTCGGGCGTCTTGCTGTCGCCGTTTTGAAGGGAATTCCAACTCCTGACATGGTCGGCGGCCCGTTTGTGTTGATCCCGGAGGCTTTGCGCGTCCTCGCTCCTCCTCGGGCGTTCGACACGCACAAGGGCATGGCCGGTCGCGTGGCGGTGATTGCGGGCTCTCCCGGCTACACGGGAGCGGCGCGACTGTGTTCCCAGGCGGCAGTTCTTGGGGGGGCCGGGCTTGTGACGCTTTGCGTGAAGCCGGATGTCTATCCGCTGCTGGCTCCTGCAGTCGTACCGGAGGTCATGGTCCGGCCGGTTGATTCGTATGGCGAGGTTCTTTCGGGTGGGTGGGATTCCGTGGCGATCGGACCCGGACTTTCGACAGCGCATGCCGTGGAAATTGCAGACGTTGTGCGGCGTGCCACCTGCCCGTGCGTGGTGGATGCCGATGCGCTGAACGTCGTTGCGGGCGATCCTTCCATTCTGGATCATTGCGCCGGGCCGAGGCTGCTGACTCCGCACCCCGGAGAGATGGAGCGCCTCTCACCCTCCCGCGGTCGCAGCCGCCTTGAGTGGATGACGGATTTTGTGAATGAGCACCCGGTGGTGCTTCTCCTCAAGGGGGCCCGAACAGTCATCGGGGAGTGCGCGAAGCCGGCTGCCTACAACACGACCGGGCATCCCGGCATGGCGAGCGGTGGAATGGGCGATGTGCTCACAGGAGTTTGCGCCGCCCTGATCGCACAGGGGAAACCTCCCCGCGAAGCAGCCATGCTCGGGGCCTGGATCTGTGGCCGCGCCGCGGAAATCGCCATTGCAAGGGGAGCCTCCCAGGAATCCCTCTGCGCCAGCGGTATCGCCTCTCATCTCGGTGCGGCATTCCATTCCCTGCGTTCCGGGGGAATGTAATTCGCAGCCGCCAGGGCGGTTTTCAAAGAAAACAAAAAAAGCCGGACCCTTGCGGATCCGGCTTTTTGTTGAAGTTGTTCCTGAATTAGAACGCGAAGCGCAGGCCGGCGCGGCCGAAAACACCGCTCTTGGGTGCCTCGGAGGAGTAGACCCAGCGGGCGTCGGAGAACAGGCCGATGTTGTCGGTGAGACGGTATTCCAACCCGCCACCAACATGACCGAACCCGTGACCGTTGCGGTGATCGCCGTAGGCGGCTCCACCACCAACCATCGCATAAGGAGCGAGGTTCCACGAGCAGATCGGGTAGCGGAGGAAGAGGTTTCCAACCGTTGCCCACTCGGCGGCTTCGCCCGTGCGGCCGAACACGTCCTGTTCGACACCGATGCCGATGAACTTGGTGAAGAAGTAGTTCACCCCGAGGCCGCCACCCCAACCCGGACGTCCGGCATTGTAGAAGAGACCAACGGCGGAGGCATCAATCTGCAGCTCGTTTGCACGGAACTTGCAGGTCGGAGCCTCGACAACGACTTTGTCCTTGAATGTTTTCCCGTCGCCTGCAAAAGCAGCGGCGGCCGTCAGCATGATAACCCCGGTTAAGGAGAGCAGTTTTTTCATAGCGGGGAAGTTATTAACACGCAGATGTATGGAGCGTCAACACATAATTTGCATCCCGACAAAATGCGCCCCGCCGGAATTTTCATTTCGCACGGCTGCGGATTTTCGCGCAGGATGGAACGATGTCGATTCAGCTCAGAGCCCGGGATTTGAAGCGCTCGTTCCGCATTGCCAGGACGGTTATTCCGGTTCTGAAAGGAATCAGCCTCGATATTCTCAAGGGCGAGGCGGTGTTTTTGTGCGGGGCAAGCGGGGCCGGGAAGACCACGCTTCTGTATTCCCTGGCCGGCTTGGAGACTCCCGAGTCCGGAACCGTCGAATTTGAGGGGCAGTCGCTCTACGCCATCGGATCCGACCGACTGGCCCGGCTGCGGAATGCGCGGATGGGATTTGTGTTCCAGTCGTATTTTTTGCTGCCCGAGCTGACCGCCCTGGAAAACGTGCTGGTGCCGGCGATGATCGGCGGAAAATCCGCGCGGGCGCTGGCGGAGGAGCTTCTGGCGCGCGTAGGCCTTGCGGGGCGGATGGACCATCTTCCTGCCGAACTCAGTGGCGGTGAGCAGCAGCGCGTCGCGATCGCCAGGGCGCTTGTCAACGACCCGGCGATCCTTTTTGCGGACGAGCCGACGGGGAATCTCGATTCTCACACCGGCGAAGCCATCATCGAGCTGCTGATGGGAGTGGCGCGCACCGACGGGCGGACATTGGTCGTGGTCACGCATGACGAGCACCTTGCCCGGCGCGGCGACAGACTTTTGAGAATCGAGGACGGACAGCTTGCCGCCTGAACGCCATGGCTCTCGACTACCCGGTCCCGTTTTTGGAATTGACCCGCGAGCTGCGCCGGCTTCCCGGCATCGGGCCGCGCAGCGCCGAGCGCATCGCGCTGTGGCTGCTGTCCAACGAGGACGCGCGTCCGTCCGCCCTGGCAGCCGCTCTGGCAGCCGCCCCCGAGGCGATCCACCCCTGCCGGCAGTGCGGCTTTTTTGCGACCGGCGATCTTTGCGAGATCTGCTCCCGGCCATCGCGGGCTGGACGCGAGATCTGCGTGGTGGAGCAGGCGACAGACATTCTTCCGCTTGAGCGGACCGGAGCCTTTGGCGGGGTTTACCATGCGCTGGGCGGACGTCTGGCGCCGCTGGACCACATCGGGCCGGGGAGTTTGAGGATCGAGCCGCTCGTGGCGCGGATCCGGACCGAGGCTCCCACCGAGGTCATCCTGGCGCTGAGCGCCGATGTGGAGGGTGAGGCGACAACGAACTACCTGATCGAAATTCTAAGCCCGCTTGGTGTTCCCCTCACGCGGATTGCGCACGGCCTCCCGGCGGGAGGCGGTCTCGAGCATGCCGACCAGATCACTCTCCAACGGGCGCTTTCCGGGAGACGCCCTGCCGGAGAGAGGTGATTGTCAGCCCGCCCCGAGCAATTTCAGAAGACGAACGCACCGCCGTTCATGCTCCTCGTCGCTGATGACGGACACGAGCGTGCAGCCGTCGAGATCGGGGAGTTCGATCCACGAGCGGCATCCGCCGAACTTTTTATCGTTGGGAATCCGCTTCGGCGGGTCGAGCCGGAAAACCCTCACCAGCGCGACGTGCAGCCCCTGCTGGTCGGCCTGCTGGAATCTCTCGCGAACGACGCTGTCGTGGAGAATGTGGAATTCCCTCAGGGCGGCGAGATCGTCCAAGTCGCTCACCATCCTGGTCCACTCAAGGACAGCCGCGAAACGGATTTCGATTTCCTCCCCGGGTTCCGCGGGGAGGGTGGTCCCTTCGGGCAGGTTCGTTTTGGCGAGCTGCTCGTGGAACCATGTCGGAAACAGGAAAAAATCGCGGTGCTGGAACGCGAAGCCGCCGGGTCCTTCGGCGATGCCCCCCTTGCGCAGAAGGATGCTCTGCCGCCCGTCCCCCAAAGCATCACAAACAACCGCCCATTCCTTGAATGCAACACTCATGTCACCAATTCATGCTTGCCAGAGGGCATTCGTCAAAGGGAAATGATGCCAGCCATGCTCCACCGCTTCGATCTCCACGTGCATTCCTTCTTTTCAAAGGACGCCGCCGGCTCGCCGGAATCGCTGATCGAGGCCGCGCGGGCGAGGGGGTTGAGCGGTATTGCCATCACGGACCACGACACCTGCGAGGCGCATGAATACTTGAAGGAAAAGCCGCTCCCGCCGGGGTTTCTTGTTGTTCCCGGCGTCGAGGTGAGCACCGCCGAGGGCCACCTGCTCTGCCTCGGAGTGACGCTGCCCCTCCTGAAACGCGCTCCGGTGAAAGAGGTTTTTGAAGCCGTGAAAGCCGGAGGAGGTATCGCCATCCCGGCCCATCCCTTCGACAAGTGGCGCGCAGGGATCCGTCCGGCGGTTCTTGACACGCTCGATCTGGAAGCGATCGAGGTTTTCAATGCGGCCGTCACTTCGAAGGGCTACAACGAGAAGGCGCTGGCGTATGCCCGGAGCCGCGGGCTCTCGATGACCGCCGGCAGCGATGCCCACCACAGCTCGGCCGTTGGTGTGAGCTCGACCGCATTTGAAATGGAGGAACTCACCGTCCCCGCGCTCCTCGACGCACTCCGGAAGGGAGGCATGCCCGACGGGCACTACCTCTCGTTCGGCGAGGGAGTCAAAAAGCACCTTGCCAACTGGTTCCGGAAGGCAAACCCGAAGCCGCCGCGCTGAGCCCGCGTTTCCCGATTATTGATGCGGCCGCATCAATAATCGGGAGGGAAAGTCACGCCGGACCCAGGACGCCGGAGGCCAATTTGAAGATCCTGTCGTCCAGGGCGCGGTCGGCCCAGTCGAGAAATGTGGTGGTGATGATTGCCTGGCTTCCTGTCGGGAGGGATTCGAGAAGCCGGTTTCGCCGCAGGGGGTCGAGTTCCCCGAAGATGTCGTCCATCAGAAGGATCGGCGCGCGTTGCTGGACGGCTTCCAGGTATCTCGCCTGTGCCAGTTTCAATGCGAGGGCGATCCCTCGCTGCTGGCCTTCCGAGGAGAAGTCTGCGGCCCCGAGGGCGTTGAGTGTGATCTCCAGATCATCGCGGTGGGGACCGACAACCGTCTGGCGCAGGCGCTCCTCATCCGGGCGCGAGGCGACAAGCGTCCCGGAGAGCGGGCCATCGGAGCCGGGGCGGAATGCGGCCGCCAGTTGATCGCTGCCTCCGCTGATTTCCAGGCAGGCCTTTTGTGCGAGTGGAGCAAGGGCCTCGACAAGTCGGGAGCGGGCGCCGAGGAGGAATTCGCCTGACTCGAGAAACGGCTGGTCGAACGCCTCGATTTCGCGCCGCGGCCGGTTGTCCTTGAGGAGGGCGTTTCGCGAGCGGAGTGCCCGTTCGTAGGCGCGCAGCGATTTCCGGTAGCTGGGGATGCATTGGATGCCGAGAAAATCCAGATACCTCCTGCGGCAGGAGCCTCCGCCGCGGATGAGTTCGAGATCCGAGTTGGCGAACCATGCGACGCGTGCGACGTCGAGGTAATCGTCCGTGCGTGTCTGCGGCTTGGAATCGAGAGTGATTTCGCGGCCTTCCGCCGAGTAGCCGCAGACCATGTGGGATCCGGAGCAGTGGCCGTCGAGAAAAAATCCGGGATGTCCGATCCGGATGGCGTCCGAGATGGTGCTGGTGCGCGGTGACTGCAGTCGGAGCAGGATGCAGACCGCTTCCAGGACCGAGGTCTTGCCCTGCGCGTTGGCCCCTTCGATGAATGTGCGCCGGGGACCCGGAGAAAACTCCAGGAACTCGAAACACCGGAAGTCGCGCAGTTTCAGGTCGGCCAGCATGCGGACATCATGCCCGCGCAGGCAGCGAGGTCAAATCCATGTCTTCCGCATGACGGGGTTCCGGGAAATGACCGATGCCGCGACCGAAATGACGAGAATGGCGGCCACCACGCCGAGAGAGAGCATCGTGTCGATTCTCCAGGCGGTGTGGGCGAGGGACATCTTGACGCCCACGAAGCAGAGAATGATGCCGAGTCCGTATTTCAAAAATTGGAAATACGGCAGAATTCCCGACAGCGCGAAGTAGAGCGCGCGGAGGCCGAGGATGGCGAAGACATTCGACGTATAGATGATGAAGGTATCCTGGGTGATCGCGAAAATCGCGGGGATCGAGTCCGCCGCGAAGACGAGGTCGGTCATTTCGATGCAGAGTAGCACCGCGAAGAGCGGGGTCGCGGCAACGCGTCCGGCTTGACGGACAAAAAACTTCTGCCCGTGGTATTCCTTCGTCACCGGCATCAGTTTCCGGAGGAGCCTGATCGCGATGTTTTTTTCAGGATCGATCGCGTCATGCCTCCCGAAAACCATCTTGATGCCGGTGAGGATGAGCAGCGCGGCGAAAAAATAGATGAGCCAGGTGAAGTGCGCGAGGAGTGCCGCGCCGGCGAAGATCATGGCCGCCCGCATGATGAGTGCCCCGAGGATCCCCCAGAACAGAACTTTGTGCTGGTATTGTGCCGGGACTCCGAAGAACGAGAACAGCACGGCGAACACAAAGACATTGTCCACCGAAAGCGACTTCTCGATGAGGTATCCGGTCAGGAACTCCATCCCCTTCTGAGGTCCGATCTCCCGGAAAATCCAGAAGTTGAACAGTAGCGCCATCACAATCCAGACGGCTGACCACCCGAGCGCTTCTTTCAGAGAGACGACATGAGCCTTGCGGTGGAACACTCCGAGATCCAGGGCCAGTATCACAAGAACGAACGCGTTGAACGCGATCCACCAACTGAGCGGGATCCCGCTCATGGCCGGAGCTCCGGGTTGCGATCAAGCACTCTCGCCACAAGGCGCGCATCATCGGTGAGCCCGATTTCCGGGATGGAATCCGGGATGAAGTCCACGCTTTTCAGGAGGTAGGCAAGGGCGACGCCCGTCTCGGCCAGATGCAACGGGAGAGGGTCCGCGTAACATTCAACCCGTTCGGAACCCAAAAGCCGCATCAGGCGTTGCGCCCCCTCATGAAGATCGTGATGCTGCCGGGCCTGCTCGGTCGCCAGCTTCGCGAAAATCCGCGCGCTGAGCCCCGAGAGCTCGCGCAGACGGGCGGCCGTCATTCCTTCGCGCTCGGTGTCGATGTATTCGTCGAGCGACACCGCCTCGCCCGGGGATCCGTGGATTCTCACAATGGTGGTTCGGTGGATGAGTGGTCTGTGTTTCATTCCTCGCTGTTCCTTCCGGTTAAAAGTGGCAGGAGGTGCCAGAGGAAATAGGCAAGGGATGTGATGAACGCCGCGACATAGGTGAGAGCAGCCGCATTGAGAACCTTTTCCACGCCGTCCGACTCGGTCACAGTCGAAGTGACCCCGCTGGAGCGCAGGGCCAGTTTCGCCCGGTTCGAGGCATCAAACTCGACAGGCAATGTGACGAGGTTGAAGAGCATGATCACGCCCCAGCCGGCCGCCATCAGGATCATCGCGGTGCTGCCGGTCACGAAGCCCGTGAAGAGCCCGATGAGCGGGAGCCACATCACGACCTGGCTGGCGATGGTGGTGGCCCCGACGGCGGCCATCCGCCAGTGAAGGGGGGTGTAGGCCCGGGTGTGCTGGATCGCGTGCCCCGCCTCGTGGGCCGACACCGCGAGCGCGGAGATCGAGGTGCCGTGGTAGTTTGCCTCGCTGAGGACGAGCCGGCGATGGACCGGGTCGTAGTGGTCGGTAAGCTCACCCGGCTGCGAAGCGATTTCCACGCCCTCCACTCCCTCCTCATCCAGGATCCGCCGGGCCGCGCCGGCTCCGGTCATGCCGGAGATGGAGGGCTCGTCCGCAAAGCGGCGGAAGACCCGCTTCACGCGGAAGGACGCCCAGAGCGAGAGGGTGATTGTGACTGCAAACAAGAGAAGCGCTGTTGTCATGGAGGGGAAGATGACAGACATTTTTATGTTTGAATATTACGAATATATTTATATATCGTTTGTTTTTCTCGAATGAACACCCAATTGAATTACCACCATCTGCGCTACTTTTTGGCGGTGGCCACGGAGGGGGGGATCAAGGGGGCATCCGACAGGCTGCATGTCTCGGCTCCGACGCTCAGCGCCCAGATCCGCGAGTTGGAAGGTTTCCTGGGCACCCAGCTGTTCCTGCGGGAGAGAAGGGCGATGATGTTGAACGATACCGGACGCATGGTCAAACGCTACGCGGAGCGGATCTTTGGCTTCGGGGACGAGATGGTCGAGGTTGTCCGGCGGGGGGAGCCGGGGGGGATGGAGACCGTGCATGTGGGGATGGTGGATTCCGTTCCCAAGCTTCTCGCTTCCCGGATCCTGAGCCGGGCATGGGAAGAGCTGCCGGACATGCGGGCGATCGTCCGCGAGGGGCTCGCGGGCGAGCTTTTCCCGGCCCTGGCTGCGCACCAGCTCGACATTGTCATCGCCACCGAGCCGGCGCCCGCCTCGCTGAAGACCGCGTTGTTCAGTAGAAAAGCCGGGCGCTTCGCCGTCAACTTTGTCGCCACCCCGGCTCTCGTAAAGCGGTTCCTTTCGAAAAGAGGCCTGACGGGCTTTCCTGTATTGGTTCCGACCCGGGAGTCCCCCCTCCGGCGGGAGCTCGACCGGTGGTGGGCCGATGAGGGCATCCGGCCGGATGTCCGTGCGGAATTCGACGATTCCGCAGCGATGCGCGAGCTGGCTGCGGCAGGGCTCGGAGCGGCTCCCGTTCTGGGACCGGTGCTGGAAGATGTTGCGAGAAGGTATGGGCTCGTGAAGCTGCCGGTCCGCACCGGCATTCACGAGGAGCTCTTCATCATCACTGCGGAGCGCCAGTTTTCGCACGAGGGGCAGAGGGTCCTCGCGCGGCTGGCCGCGGAGATCTCCGAAAAAGCGAAAAAGCCGCCCCGGCCGAAAACCGGGGCGGCTTGAAATTTCTCCCCGGTTATCCGGGGATGAGAAGGCTACTTTTTCGCCGCGGGCTTCTTTTTCTTGGATGGCCGGACGATCACGTAGGAGCCCTTCGCGCCGGGGACTGCTCCCGAGACGACAATGACGCCTTCCTCACCGCGAACCTGGAGGACGCGGAGGTTTTGGAGCGTCACGCGCTCGTCGCCCATGTGGCCGGGCATGCCCATGTTTTTCCAAACGCGGCCGGGAGTCGAACGGTTGCCGATGGCGCCGTTCCGGCGGTGCATCGTCGAGCCGTGGCTCGCGGGCTGTCCGCCGAAGTTGTGCTTCTTGATCGTGCCCTGAAAGCCCTTGCCTTTCGACTGGCCGATGACGTCGACGAACTGGCCGGTCTCGAAGACCGTCACCGCGACGTCGGCGGATTCCGGGGCTGTCTCACCCTCGGCGAGGCGGAACTCGCGGATGAAGCGCTTCGGGGTCGAAGAGGTCTTGGCGAAGTGACCGGTCTGGGCCTTGGAAACCCGCTGGGGTTTCTGGTCGGCGAAGCCGACCTGCACCGATGCGTAGCCGTCCTTGTCGGCGGTCTTCGTTTGAAGGATGCGGTTGCCGCCGGCTTCGATGACGGTGGCGGGTGTCGAACGGCCCTTGTCGTCATAGACGCGGGTCATTCCAATTTTTTTTCCGAGAAGTCCAATGCTCATGGCGGTCAGATCTTGATGGTGATGTCCACTCCGGCGGGGAGGTTCAGTTTGCGAAGTTCGTCAACCGTCTTGGCGGTCGGTTCGACGATGTCCAGCAGACGCTTGTGCGTGCGGATCTCGAATTGCTCCATCGATTTCTTGTCGACGTGGGGCGAGCGGTTGACGGTGAATTTTTCGATTCGGGTGGGAAGCGGGATCGGGCCGGTGACTTTCGATCCGGTGCGCTTTGCGGTTTCAACGATCTCGTGCGCGGAGGCATCGAGGATGCGGTAGTCGAATCCTTTGAGCCGGATTCGGATTTTTTGGCCTGCTGGTGCTGACATAAGTTATAAAGAACGGTTAATGTTGGGTTCCCGACATTGAGCGGGACGGAGAGATTAGGTGAGCGATCGCCGGAGGCAAGGGAATTTTTTCAAAAAATCCCGGCCGGATTTTTCCCGACCCGATGGCCGGCAGGTTCAGAGGGAGATGACCTGGGCGGCGAAGATATCGGCGTCGGACGAGAGGCGTCCGAGGACGCCTTCATCCGGGAGGCTGTCGAGGTTGAGGAGGGTGAGAGCGCGGCCGCCCTGTTCGGTGCGGGAGAGGCTCATGCTGGCGATGTTGATATTCTCTTTGCCCAGCAGGGTGCCGATATGGCCGACGATGCCGGGGCGGTCCTTGTTCTCGAGGAGAAGGACGACGCCGGAAGGGGTGACCTCGACCGGGCGGCTGTTTACGCGGACGATGCGAGGGTCGTTTTTGGCGCCGAAGAACGTGCCGCCGACCGAGACCCTGCTGTCGCCGCTGAAAACCGCGACATGGAGCCACTCGTTGAAGTCGGTCTGCTCGCTCGAGCGGATTTCCTCGACGTCGAGGCCGAGCGTGGACGCCATCGTGCGGACGTTGACGCTGTTGACCTCCTCGCCGCCGGCATTCTTTAAAAATCCGGTGAGGATCGCGCGGGTGATCGCCTCGGTCGGCATCTCGACGGCCTTGCCGCCGTAGGTGATGACGATCCGGTCGTTGCGCTTGGGGGCGAGCTGGGCGGCGAAGCGTCCGAGCTTGTCGCCGAGCGTGAGGTAGGGTTTGACGACTGCGGCGGTCTTGGCGTCGATGCTGGGCATGTTGACCGCGTTGCGGATTTCCCCTTCGAGGAGGGCGGCCCGGATCGCCTGGGCGATCTCGATGCCGACATTCTCCTGGGCCTCGGCCGTGCTGGCACCAAGGTGGGGGGTGAAGACGATGTTTGGAATTTCCCGGAGGGCGAACTCCGCGGGAGGAGGCTCGATCTCGTAAACGTCGAGAGCAGCCGCCGCCACGTGTCCGGATTTGAGCGCTTCCCCGAGAGCGGCCTCGTCGATGAGTCCACCGCGTGCGCAGTTGACGATGCGCACGCCTTTTTTGCAGAGCCCGAGGCGGCGGGCGTCGAGCATGTGGCGGGTCTCGTCGGTGAGCGGCATGTGCATCGAAATGAAATCCGCCAGCGGCACGAGCGCGTCGAGGTCCTCGACAAGTTCCACTTGGAGGCTGCGCGCGCGGCTGACCGAAAGGTAGGGGTCGTAGGCGAGGACGCGCATTCCGAATGCGATCGCCCGCCGGGCGAGCTCGGTGCCGATCCGGCCCATGCCGAGGATGCCGAGCGTCTTGTTGTAGAGCTCGACTCCCTCATATTTTTTCCGGTCCCACTTGCCCGCCTTCACGCTGGCGTCCGCCTGCGGAATGCTGCGGGCGATGCTCATGAGCAGGGAGAACGCGTGCTCTGCGGTCGAGATCGTGTTTCCCCCCGGGGTGTTCATCACGATCACGCCGTGGCGGGTGGCGGCATCCACATCCACATTGTCAACGCCGACTCCCGCGCGCCCGACGACCTTCAGTTTTGAGGCCGCCGCCAGGACCCTGGCCGTGACCTTGGTCTGGCTGCGGACAACCAGGGCGGAAAAGTCCGGGATGATCTCGATGAGCTCCGGCTCCTTGAGCCCGGTTTTAACGACAACTTCCAGCGTGCCGCCGGCGGCAAGCTCTTCGACACCGCGCTGGGATACCGGATCGGCTACGAGGACTTTTGGGAATGACATTTTCTTTTTCTGATTCTGGATTATGGATAACTGCCTTCTGTGGCAGCGGAAGAGCGAGTGATAACGCCAAATCGCCCCGACGGAAAACCAATTTTTTATGAAGGGATCCTATCGAATCGCGCGGGTTGCCGGGATTGACGTGAAAATCCACGTCACATTCCTGCTTTTGCTCGCGTGGTTCGGGTGGATGTATTGGCAGGAGGGCGGGGTGGGCGGGGCGATCGAGGGGATTGGATTCACCCTTCTTTTGTTCCTCTGCGTGCTCCTTCACGAGTTCGGCCATGCGTTCGCGGCCCGTGCCTACGGGATCCGGACGCCGGACATCACGCTCCTGCCGATCGGCGGCGTCGCCCGGCTCGAGCGCATGCCATCAAAGCCGGCTCACGAGCTGGTCGTCGCCATTGCGGGGCCGGCGGTCAATGTCGTCATCGCTGTGCTCCTGGCATTCAAGGTCCGCGCGACGGATTTCTCCGAGATCGACCACGTTGGCGGGAGCTTGGCCACCAAGCTTTATTACGTGAATGTGATGCTGGTCGCCTTCAATGCGATCCCGGCGTTTCCGATGGATGGCGGGCGGGTTTTGCGGGCGTTGCTGGCCATGCGCTTCGACAATGTGCTGGCAACGACGATTGCCGCGCGGGTCGGCCAGACGCTCGCAGTCGGGTTTGCGGTCGCAAGCTTCTTCGGGGCTCCGATGCTGCTTTTCATCGCGATTTTTGTGTTTTTGGGGGCACAGCAGGAGCTGGCCTATGCGAGGTCCCGCGGCGGCGGGCCGAAGAAAATCTCGGACATCATGCATTCCCGGTTTGCATCGATTCCGGCGGACACTTCCGTGGAACATGCCCTTGCATTCGCACGGGAGAGCCCGCAGCCGTTTTTTCCGGTTGTCGATCCGGGTCTGCGCGCTCTGGGTGTTGTCACATTTGAAACCCTTGAGCATGCCGCTGCGAACGGGGGCAGCCGTCCGGTTTCACTGGTTGCCGGGCCTGCTGTCCGGGTTCAGTCCTCGGCCCCGCTCGATTCCCTTCTCGCCTCGGCGTCACCCGGCACGCCGGTCGTCGTGGAAAACCCGGCGGGACAGGTCGTCGGAGTGATCGCGTTCCGAGCCTGATGCTGCCGCAGATATTTTATGAAATGATTTGTTGTCCGGAGGTGCGCCTTGGATAAATTTCCGCCATGACCTCGTCCGGCAACCCGTCCCCGCATATTCTTTCCGGCTTTGAGCTGCGCCTCATGGAGTTCCGGAAAAGTGCCCTGATGATGGGAAGCCTCACCTTGCGCAGTATCGCCCGGGCATGGAAGGGGGTCATGGAGCGGGATGAAGGAGCCTGCAACACGGTGATCGCCGACGATGAGGAAATCGACGCTCTGGAGGTCCAGATCGATCAGGAGGGCATCGCGCTTCTTCTCAAGTTCCAGCCCCTCGCCTCGGACCTCCGCCATGTCATCGCCACCATGAAGTTCAGCGCCAACCTTGAGCGGATTTCCGATCAGGCGGTGGGAATTGCGCGCCGGGCCCGCAAGTTGAATCTCAAGGCAGGGATTTCGGAAGCCGCCGAACTGGAGCCGATGTTCCGCCATGCGGATGCCATGGTCAGGGATGCGATCAAAGCCTATGCCGACCAGGATGCCGAGCTGGCCCGCACCCTCAAGGCACGCGACCGCGAACTCGACACGCTCAACCGGGAGTTCGCGAACAAACTCACCGAGTTGATGCAGAAAAATCCGGTCCGGATCGAAGAATACCTCGAGTTGATTTTCATCGCGCGGTTCGTCGAGCGCATCGGCGACCAGGCAACGAGCATTTCGGAAGACACCGTTTTCGCCGTCGACGCGGAAGATATCCGGCACCTGCCGGCGGGTGACGACTTGCCCGCCGTCTGAGCGCATCCGACGGTTGTTTTTTTAGCGGAGGCCTTCGACACCCACCTGCAGCAGTTCGATTTTGTCTTCGGACTGCGTGCCGAGGCCGATCGATTCCGCGCTTTGAAGCCAGGATGTCATCGGCGTCAGACCGGGGAGCTTGGAGGGTTTGCGGGCCTCGTCGATCAGGCGCATCGCCGTGGCATCGACCGCCACCGGATCGCGGCTGGCGTAAATGGTGAAGTGGTCCTGGAGAAATCCCGGGTTGGCGAACGGCCCCCCCGCATACTGGAGAACCAGGCCGTCGAGAATGGTGAGCACGACCTTTTCCTTGATGATCGCATCCGCATAGATTTCGGCAAGGTAGGGATCGCCGTAGGAGGGCGGCTTGGTGAATCTGCGCCAGTTGTCGAGGTTCGGCAGGACGATATTTGCGAGTGCGCCGTTGATTCCGGTGAGGAAGCTGTCCGTGAGCGACGGGACGTTGATGATTTTCGTAACCTCGGCGCTCAGGATCTTCGAGTAAAAGCTCCGGCTGCTGAGCTGATCGCCGGACATGTCGGAAAAGCGTGACGTGGATTTTCCCCCGAAGCCGCTGTCCCCCCAGATGAGCTTGCCGAGCACCGGGGCATTGACCTGCGCTTTTGTGTCGTAGCCGGTTTTCGGATCCACCCACCGGAGCTGGTAGCGGGAACCGTCCTTGCGGTATCCTGCGGCGATGAGATCCTCCTGGTTCCGGTCCCAAACGATGATTTGCGACGCGGGGAGGCCCGCTTCGTGGAGTCCGTCCACGATGGCATCCACAAGCTGGGGATTTGTGCCGCTGACCGTGCCACCCGAAGCGGAGACCTTGATGCCCACGCGGTCGCCGCTCTTGACGAGGCTCCCCCACGCCTGCCTGACATCGGGTTTCCCGGTCACCGCCTTGATGAGGCTGTCCACCATGCGCTTGACCACGCCGGGATTAGGCACGCGCGCGGGAAACATGGATGCGGAATCCACTGCGAAATAGACCTTTGAAGGCGGAACGGGAGGTCTGGCGGCGCTTGAGCAGGGCATCAAAGCCAGAAGGGCAAGCGCCCATGCAGTCCGGTTGCAACTCATCCAGGTTGTGAATACTCTCATGTCCAATGGTCCGCCATCTCTACGTCCACATTCCCTTCTGTCCGAAGGTGTGTCCGTATTGCAGTTTCTACAAAGAAGCCGGGGACCGCAACAAAACGAAAGCCTTTTTGGATGCGATTCTGGCGGAGGCCGCCGCCGGGGCGGACGGCCTGCGGCCGGAGACGGTCTTTTTTGGAGGAGGGACACCGACGGCTCTCTCCACCTCCCAGCTGGAGTTTCTGATTTCCGGATTGCGCGATCGCGTGGATTTTTCGGCAGTGAGAGAATTCACCATCGAGATGAACCCGGCGACCGTCTCGCTCGAAAAGGCCGGGGCACTCCTGAAGCTGGGGGTCAACCGCGTGAGCATGGGAGTGCAGTCGTGGGATGAGCGCCTTCTCCGGACACTCGGAAGGGTGCATACCGGGTTGCAGGCGGAGCGCAGCTATCGAATCCTGCGCGAGGCGGGGGTTCCAAATATCAATCTCGATTTGATTTTCGGAATCCCCGGCCAGTCAGAGCACCAGTGGGAGGAGACCCTCCGGAAGACTATCGACCTCGCTCCGGACCACATCTCCGCCTATTGCCTGACCTACGAGGAGGACACGGAATTCTTCACAAAGTTTTCGCGCGGGGAATATGCGCCTGAGGAGGGACGGGATGCGGAGTTTTTCGAAATGGCGATGGACACACTTTCCGCTGCGGGATTCTGCCAGTATGAGATTTCCAATTATGCGCAACAGGGCCGCGAGTGTCTTCACAATCTGGCCTACTGGAGGGGTGATGACTATGCGGGTTTCGGGCCGAGTGCATTCACCACCCGCTTGGGAAGACGATGGAGGAACATCGCGGAGACCTCCGCTTACATCCAAAGGATTCAGGACCGGCTTCCGCTGCATGATTTCCTCGAGGAGGTTCCTCCCTCCATGCGCCGGGCCGAGCGGATCGCGTTCGCGCTGAGGACCTCGGAGGGAATCGCAGCAGGGGAGGCGGATCCCGGCAGGCTGGCGGCGCTTGCCTCCGGCGGGTTTGTGGCGGCGCAGGATTCCCGCATTGTGCTCACCCGCAAGGGGCGGCTTCTGGCGGACGAGGTGGCTGCGGAGCTTCTTTGAAGACCGCCTACTTCCGGGGAGCGTTCCAGCGGTCGCGGTCTGAGAAGATGATGCACTCCCCGTCGATGGGAAGAGCGGTGAAGAATGGCAGCGCAAACCCGTCGACTTTCGGCGGCCGGGTGATGAGAAGGGCCCATTCCTTGTAGGCTCCCTTGTAGATGTCGGAGAAAAGCCTGAGGTTTCCCGTGATGGGAGTCAGGTAAAGCCCGCTGATCGGAGATCCGAGCGTCCGGTAATCGTTCAGGCGGTTGAATGCCCGCACCGACTCGGGAAGGAGCACCGAATTCCGCTGGGCATACCATGCAACAGCCCACGGCATGTCCGATGCGATGATTTCTTTTTCTCCATACCAGTCCCCGAGAATCGCAATGAACGGGGGGATGTAGGGCGGCCACTGGATCGCCGCCTTGCGAGAGGAGAGGAGGGTTGCCAGGAGCGGGGCTGAACATAGAAAAACCACTGCGCTCAGAAAGATAATTCGCAGCAAGGGATGACCAAATTCCCAGCGGCTCCAAAGAACCATCAAAAAAGCCAGCCCGAAGAAGATGAACAGCGGCAGAAACAGCACGTGCAATTGGTTGGAGGAAACAACTCCTGACAGACCAAATGCCCCCATGCCAGCCACGGCACCAATCCACATCAACACCACGCACCAGCGGAAGAGCGAAACCACTGGGGACCTGAAGGGATGCAGCAACGCGAGGAAAAACGCACCGGCGGCAAGGTTCATGCCGAGGTAGGAAAACAGTCCTTCCAGTTGGGAGGAGATGCCGGATTTCATTTTGGAGTAGAGTCCGGATCCGCTGATCGGAGGAGCCTCGTCCTGCGAGCGGAGAAAGCCCTCCTCGGGGTTTGCGCCCGAAGCCAGAGCTGCATACACCGAGAGCCCGAGCGGATTTCCGCACACCGAATAATTTCTGACCATCCACGGCAGGGTCACCATGAGCAGAGCCGCGAGAGCCGCGAGGGCCGCCAGACCCCGGGGTTGGAAGTAGACCAGCGCAAAAACCAGCCAGCCTGCAAAGATCCAGATGCAGAGGCCGTGGGCCAGAGTCATGAGTCCGAAGAGCAAACCGGCGCCGAACAGGGATGCGATCACTACGATCATCTGCTCCTTCTTCTGCATCGCAAAGACCGTCAGCCACACCGCACCCGAGAACAGCAGAAGCATGAGCATTTGAGGGAGTCCGGACATCGAAAACTGCCACATCATGTCGGTGAGGAGGATGATGGCGCACCCGATCAGCGAGAGCTTGCTGTCGAAGAGCCGCGACCCCACGAGATACCAGACTACCACGGAAAGCAAAAAAAAGACGATTGCGCCCATCGCGATGGCCCGGTCTCCGATATAAACGAGATCGGTCGGTGTCATCTTCCAGCCGGATTTCACAAGAAGGAGGGGAAGCGCATTGACGAAGGGCCCCAATGGCGCCTGGTAAAAATCCGGAAAATTTTCCGACGGAATGCTTTTGCCCGCATTTTCAAGCTGCCAGATTGCCAGCGGGCGGATGAACCTGGTGGTGAATCCTTTTCCAGAGGCGATATTCCGCGCGATCTGGGCCTGGTCCATGGCGGTCACCGTTGAGAACCCGCGAAACTGGACGAAAATGTAAAGGAGGGTGAGGGCAATGATGAGCACGGCAAACATCGCACCCCGGATGTAAGGAGCGATTCTGCCCTGTTCGATGGAATGGACGGCTGTTTGGACGCCGACTTCGCCGGAGGCTGCCATAAATTTTTATGAGAAGAGGTTGCTGCGTTTTGAGATGTTCAGTTCCTTGAGGCGGCGGTGCAACGTGCGGCGACTGATCCCCAACATCCGCGCCGCTTCCGAACGGTTGCCCCGGCTGTCATCCAAGGCGCGCAGGATAAGTGCCGTTTCGGTTTCCTGCAAATTTAATCCGCCGGGCGGGGCGACGGCCCCGCGCTCTTTCTGCGATCTCAGGCCGGCCGGCAGGTCGCGAAGCGTGATTTTCTGGGAGGAGGCCATGACGACCCCGTGCTCGACCGCCGTCCGCAATTCGCGGACGTTTCCCGGCCAGTCATATTCGAGGATGGCATCCATGGCATCGGAAGTCAGTTCGCGGAACGGCTTTCCGTTTTCCACGGCAGTGTCCTTCAAGAAAGCCTCCACCAGCAGGGGGATGTCCACCTTGCGATCCCGGAGAGGAGGCATGGTCAAGGGCACGACATGAAGGCGGAAAAAAAGATCCTCCCGGAATTTGCCCTCGGCCACCAGCTTGCCAAGATCCCTGTTTGTGGCCGTGATCAGGCGCACGTCCGCCTGAAGGGTCTGGCTTCCCCCCACCCGTTCAAACGTGCGCTCCCCCAGCACCCGGAGGATCTTCACTTGCGTGGCCGCGTCGATTTCCCCGATCTCATCGAGAAACAACGTCCCTCCCTTCGCCTGCTCGAACCGCCCGATCCGCCGCTCGGATGCGCCGGTGAAGGAACCCTTCTCGTGGCCGAAAAGTTCGCTCGCGAGCAGCTCGGGAGTCAGGGCCGCGCAGTGCACGGCAAGGAATTTTTCATTGGAGCGCGGGCTCAGGTGGTGGATGGCGTGCGCCGCCAGCTCCTTGCCCGTGCCGCTTTCGCCCTGGATGAGAACAGTCGCTTTTGAGGGGGCAACCTGCTTGATCAGGTCGAACACCTCAACCATTACAGGGGAGCGGCCGATCATGCCCTCGATGGTGAACTGCCGGGTGACTTTTTCCTTGAGCTCCCTGTTCTCCTTCTGGGTCTCGCGGTCTTTCAGAGCCCGCTTGATGAGGATTTCCAAGCGGTCGATGTTTACCGGCTTCGTCACAAAATCGTAAACGCCCTTCTTCATCGCCTCGACCGCCGTATCCACCGAGCCGTAGGCGGTCATCATGATGCACACCGGAGGTTTCGGAAGCTGGAGCGCGCGCCCAACCAGCGACATCCCGTCCTCTCCTCCCAACCGCAAATCCGTCAGCAAAACATCTGCAGGCAGGCTTTCCATCGTCTGCATGGCCCCTTCGGCGTCCGCGGCCACATAGACGTCAAACTCCCCCTCCAACGCATTGCGAAGCCCGTCCCGCGTGTTCTTCTCATCATCAACAATCAAAACCGTCGCGGACATTGCGACGCAGTTAAGGATAATCCAAGGCGTCTTTCAACAAGCAAGCCTGAAGCGTTTAAACGTTGCGATCGCGATGATCAAACGCTTCCGATTTGCATCCGGGATTTTTTTCTCATGTTCCTGCGGAAAATCGGCTAGGGGTTTTGGCATGATTGAACTGGCTGGAGAATATGAGAAGTATGTGATCCCGACTTACGGGCGTTTTGATCTTGATATTGAGCGTGGAGCTGGGTGCCGGGTCTGGGATTTCGGAGGCCGGGAGTTTCTGGATTTCGGTGCCGGGATTGCGGTGTGTTCCCTGGGGCATGCGCATCCGGAGATCACCGCCGCGGTGGCGGAGCAAGCCGGGCAACTGGTTCACTCGTCCAATCTCTACCGCACGGCACCGCAGGCGGCTCTGGCGAAGCGGTTGGTCGGGATCGCGGGCTCCGGGAAGGTGTTTTTCTGCAACAGCGGGGCGGAGGCGAACGAGGGGTTGATCAAGCTGGCCCGCCGCTTCGGGAGCGCAACCGGACGCCATGAGATCCTGACATTTGAAGGCTCGTTTCACGGGCGCACGATGGCCGGCATTTCCGCCACCGCCCAGGAGAAGGTGAAAAAAGGGTTTGGCCCGCTGCTGGACGGGTTTCGTCACATTCCATTCGGAGATCTCGACGCGGTGCAGTCCGCAGTGGGGGCGGCGACGGTTGCCGTGATGGTGGAACCCGTTCAGGGAGAGGGGGGGATTCATATTGCGCGCGCCGAATTTCTCAGAGGTCTTCGCGAACTCTGTAACGAACGCGGGCTGCTCCTGCTTTTCGACGAGATTCAATGCGGGCTCGGCCGGACAGGCGAGTGGTGTGGATGGGAAAGCATTGTTCCGGGGTTGAAGCCGGATGGCGTCTCCTGGGCGAAGGGCATCGCGAATGGCTTCCCTCTGGGCGCTTTCTGGATCACGTCTGCGGCACCGGACGAAAGGGGGCCGCTTTGTGACCTGCTGGGGCCGGGGAGCCATGGCACCACCTACGGAGGAAATCCGGTCTGCTGTGCGGCGGGGTTGAAGGTGCTTGAGATCATCGAGCGGGACGGCCTGCGTGCCATGGCTTCGGAGCTTGGCCGTGAGCTGGCCGGTGATTTGGGGCGGGTGCCCGGAGTTTCCGCCGTGAGGTCGCTTGGGCTCATGGTTGGCGTTCAGCTTGATCCGGCAGCGATCCCCGCCGGACCGCGCCCGCCGTCTGTGGAGGCAGTTGTCGCCGCCATGGGAGAAGGACTGCTTGTGATCCCTGCCGGGGAATCGGTTATCCGGTTTCTTCCCCCATTGAACGTGACCCGCGAGGAAATCCGCGAAGCGGTCACAAAGTTCGCGACCGCCATGGAAAAATTGTCTAGGAACCCGTAATGGGAAATCGCCCGATGAAAAACCTTCTTTCCATTGAATCGCTCGACCGAGGTCAAATCCGGTCCATTCTCGACTTGTCAGCTGTCATGAAGTTCACGCGCGGGCGCCACGACTCGCAGCCTCTCTCCGGGCAGTGCTGGGCGCTCATGTTTTCCAAATCCTCAACCAGGACGCGTGTTTCCTTCGAGACCGGCATCCGGGAGCTCGGGGGCAATGTGATGTTCCTTGCCGCGGACGACATCCAGCTCGGCCGCGGGGAACCGATCTGCGACACGGCCCGCGTGATGGGGCGCATGCTTCACGGCGCGGTCATCCGCACCTATGAGCAGAAGGATGTGGAGGATTTTTCGTCGTTCAGCGGGATCCCGACGATCAATGCGCTGACCGACGAGGAGCATCCCTGCCAGATCCTCTCGGACCTTTTCACCATCGTGGAGGCGCGCGGATCGTTGGACGAGCTCTGTGTCACCTTTGTGGGCGACGGCGACTGCAATGTCGCCCGCTCGTGGATCTGGGCGGCCGCGCGGATGGGATTCGAGTTGAGGATCGCCGCACCGGAGGGATTTCAGCCCCCGGGGGATCTTGTTGCGCGCGCGGGAGGAAATATTTCCGTGACTGCGGATCTCCAGAAGGCGTCGGCCGGGGCGTCGGTTCTTTACACCGATGTCTGGGTGAGCATGGGCAAGGAGAAGGAATCCGAACACCGGATTGCCCGGCTCCAGGGATACCAGATCAACCGGGAGCTTTGCTCCCTCTCGCCGGAGGCGCTCGTGATGCACTGCCTCCCGGCCTATCGGGGCAAGGAGATCACCGGGGAAATCTTCGAGGCGCACGCGGAAACCATCTTCCGGCAGGCGGAAAACCGGTTGCACACGCAGAAAGCAATTCTGAAAATGCTCGGCTGAGGGGTTGCTTCAGATGTTCCGAAGGTCCATGGATGGTTCTTTCCGCCGCGGCTTGGGTCTGCGCGCCAAGTCGTTCCTGATCTTCGGCCTGATGATGGCGGTGGTGCTGGGTGTATTTTTGTTTTCTGTCTCGACGTTTCTCCTCGGGACGTTTGGAAAGCTGCAGGACGAGCTGGCATTTCAAAGGATCGAGCGCACGGTCCGCGAACTCGACCAGCTGGCCCTCCAGCAGAGACGACTGGTCCTCGACCATGCCGTGTGGGATGAGACATACGATTTCCTGATGGGAAGGAACCCGGAGTTTCTCAACCGGAATTACGACACGAAAAATGCGGCGGACGGCCTCGGCACGACCGGCCAGGACGCGGTGATTCTGATGAACCCGCAAAAGAACCCCGTGGCTTGGATCTTTGTCGACGATTCCGGCAAGGTGAGCCGCGAGCTTTCCCTGTATTTTGACATGGACGTCCTGCGGCAGGGCTCTCTTTTGCAGGAGGGCGGGATGGGTTCCGCTCTGATGGCCTCTCCGAACGGGATCATCCTGCTTTCGGCATATCCGGTTGCCCACACCGACGGGTCGGGGCTCTCTCCCGGCTGGTTGATTTTCGGGATACATGTCGGGGAGCGCTGGTTTGATGAAATGCGGCAGGCCTCCGACGTGGTCGTGTCGTTGTCCTACCCTTCCAGGCTGGTTGCCGATGCGACAATGGAGCAGGGTGAGACGCTGAAGACCGAGACTCTTGGCACGTGCCGGGTTTACTACCCCCACGGTCACCGGCCCGGTGTGGATGGGATCACCGCCTATGTGGCATTTGATGATTCGCTCGGAAGAATCCCCGCCGAACTCAAGCTGGTGATCCCCGCCACGGTTTTTTCCACTGCGGTGGCCTTGAGGGACCAGATCGTCAGGATCTCCCTGATCGGGGGGGGGCTGGTCATTTTTTCCGGGCTGCTGGCGATCGAGGCCCTGTTTATCCGGAGGATCAGGAGGCTTGACAGCGAGTTCGCACGGCTGGCGGGCGACGAAAGCTTTTCCGCGCACCTTCTTCCCATGTCGGGCGACGAATTCGGGAATCTCGCGATGTCCGCCAATCTCCTTCTGGACTCGCTGCGCCGCCGCCGCGCCGAGTCGCGTGTCCAGGAGCAGCTCTTCTCCAGCGTGATCGAGACAGCCTCGGAAGGGATCATGGCCTTCCGCGCGCTGCGCAACGAAAATGGTGACGTGTGCGACTTCATTATCGTCCTCGCAAACAAGACTGCGGCGGAGATTCTCAGCCACAGCCAGGGTGACATCGCTGGAAAATGCTTTCTGGGTCTTCTCCCCGGAAACCTTGCGAGCCGGCTGTTCGACCGCTTTGTGCGGGTTGTGGAAACGAAGATTTCCGAGCATTTCGAGATCTACTTCAGCAGCGAGGAGGCGCGGAGATGGTATTCGATTTCCGCAGAGCCCTGGACCGACGGCCTGGTTGTCACATTCGAGGAGATCAGCGCCCGGAAGCGGGTCGAGCAGGAATTGAAGGCGAACATCGAGGAGATGGAGCGATTCAACAGCGCGATGCTCGGCCGCGAATGCCGGATCCTGGAGATGAAAACCGAAGTCAACCGGCTGCGTGCCCGCCTCGGGATGCCGCCGGCTTATCAGGTGGACATGGCGAAAGATGATTTCTGAACCTCCATCAAACCGGTTGCTCAGGGCGGTTGCTGATGCGCTTGGCATCCTGCTGGAACCGGGCGCCTTTCTGGAGAAAACCACCGCGTTTCTCGGCAAGCTGGGCGTGGCTGCCGGGGTCGACCGCGCATATTATTTTGAGAACAACAGCGAAGACAACCCGCTGACGTGCAGCCAGCGTTGCGAGTGGGTCCGCGAAGGCATCTCCCGGGAGCTTCACAATCCCCTCATGCAGAACCTGTGTTATGAGACGATGCTGCCGGGAATGCTCGCCTCGCTGTCGGCGGGATCCGCGTTCACCACTGCCACCATGAATGCGGACTCCCCGCTCAAGGAAATTCTCATCTCCCAGGGCATCAGGTCCATCGCCCTGATGCCGGTTCATTCCAGAAGTGTTTTTATCGGATTCATTGGCTTTGACGACTGCGGGGAGGAACGGCTCTGGCAGACCGACGAACTTGAGGCCCTGCGGGCTGCGGCCGCGGGCCTCGGCGGGGCCATCCAAAGGAGAAGGATGGAGGATGACATGTCGGCGCGCGCCGAGGAGCTCGGAAGAAGCCGGCGTGTTGCTCTCAGTCTGATGGAGGACGCGCAGAAAGCAGTCGCCGCCGCCGAAAAGGCGAATGTCGCGAAATCCTCTTTTCTCGCCATGATGAGCCATGAGATCCGGACTCCTCTCAACGGGGTCATCGGATTCACGGATCTCCTGCTGGCCGAAAATCTTCCCCCACGGCATGCCGAAATCGTTTCGACGATCCGCAGCTGCGGGAATTCACTGCTGGGGCTCATCAGCGACATCCTGGACCTCTCAAAAATCGAGTCCGGGAAGTTCGAGCTCGAAACCGTCCCGTGTTCTGTCCGCGAGTGTCTCCGTGAGGTGATCGTCGCGTTCGATCCGGCGATGAAAAAAAAGCATCTGACGATCACCACCCACTGCGAGGACTCGGTTCCGATGACTGTGCAGACGGATGTGAAGCGCTTCCGGCAGATTCTCTTCAACCTCGTCGGCAACGCGGTGAAATTCACCAACCGGGGATGGATTTCCGTGCGAATGTCCGCGAGCCCGCAATCGCGCGGACGCCTGGTGCTCGCGTGCGAGGTTTCGGACTCGGGAATCGGAATCCCCGAGGCCGAGCAGGAGACGATCTTCGAGGCCTTCGGTCAGGCGGACAGCTCGATTCACCGCCGGTTCGGCGGGACCGGACTCGGGCTCACGATCTGCCGGAATCTGATTTCCGCAATGGGCGGAAAAATATCCGTCAGAAGCACCCGGGGGGAGGGCACCACTTTTACTTTTACGATTCCGGTCACGCGGGTCGACTATCCGGAGGAACCCCCGCCTGCGACGGATCCCGAACCTTCTGGTTCCCTGCCCCGATTGCGCATTCTTGCGGTGGATGATGTCCCGACGAACACCATCCTCATGGTCGGCATTCTTCGGAAGCTGGGTGCTGAACCTGCCACGGCATCGAATGGGCAGGATGCCTTCGAGCGGGTGCAGGATGAACCGTTTGACATCATCTTCATGGATGTGCTGATGCCGGTTTGCGACGGAATCGAGGCCACGCGCCGGATCCGTGAGATGGAGCGGGCGGATCCCCGGCGCAAACCCGCCTACATCATCGCGCTGACCGCGGACGCCTTTTCGGAGAACCGGGAGCGCTGCCTTGCGGCGGGAATGGACGAATTTCTGACCAAGCCGCTCCGGATGGATGCGATCCGGGCTGCCATTGAGCGCGGCGCATCAATGGCCGATTCAGCCGACTGAGGCGTTTTCCCCGCGGGATGGGACGTAGCGTGCGACAAATTCCTTCCGGAACGGCTGGAACGTTCCCCTGAGAATGTGATCGCGCGCCTGTTTTGCCAGGTTGATATAGAAATGCAGATTGTGGATCGAGAGGAGTCGAAGGCCGAGAATTTCCTCCGCCTTGATGAGGTGGCGGAGGTAGGCGCGGGAGAAGTTCGTGCAGGCGTGGCAGGTGCAGCCCTCCTCGATCGGCCCCGGATCATCGGAGAACGGTGCGTTTTTCAGATTGATCGTTCCGAGCGGAGTGAAGGCGGTTCCATTCCTCGCAAGGCGTGTGGGGAGCACGCAATCGAACATGTCCACCCCGCGGGCGATCATTTCAATGATCTGGGGAGGGGTCCCGAGGCCCATCGCATAGCGGGCGTGGTCGGACGGCAGAAAAGGAACGGCGCTCTCGACGGCGTGGAACATCTCCGCTTCCGGCTCGCCGACGCTCACCCCGCCGATCGCGTAGCCGTCGAATCCGATTTCGACCAGTGACCGCGCGGAACGCTCGCGGAGGTCGGCGTAGCCCGAACCTTGGGTGATTCCGAAGACGAGCGGGCGCGACTCCTGAGCCGCCCACCATTGCTTGCAGCGCAGCGCCCAGCGCAGCGTCAGGTCCAGGCTGGCCGATGCCTGTTCGTGCGTGCAGGGATGCGGCGGGCACTCGTCGAAGGCCATGACGATGTCCGATCCGAGATCGCGCTGGATCTCCATCGATGTCTCCGGGCCGATGAATGTCGGTGTGCCGTCGATGTGGTTCTGAAACCGGACGCCCTCCTCGCTGATCTTCCGGAGCCGGGCGAGCGAGAAGACCTGATATCCCCCGCTGTCGGTGAGGATCGGGCGGTCCCATCCCATGAATTTGTGGAGCCCTCCCATCCGGGCGATCAATTTTTCTCCGGGACGCACATGCAGGTGGTAGGTGTTGCCTAGGATGACCTGCGCCCCGATTGTGCGCAGCTCGTCCGGCGACATCGCCTTGACCGTCGCCTGCGTGCCGACCGGCATGAAGACCGGCGTTTGGATCTCTCCGCGCCGGGTTTTCAAAACCCCCGCACGCGCCTCCCCGTCAGTTCCACAAAGTTTGAATGCGTTGCTCATGAGAGATCAATGCCGTGCTCCGGGGGAAACAAATGCCCGGAGAGCGCGCCATTCGCGCCGGCCGGCAGGGCGTTCACTTGCCGGACTGCCACACGACTTTTCCGGCGACGATTGTTCCGACTGCGCGGCCCTTCCATGTCCGGCCGTCGAACGGCGTGTTGTGCGAGAGCGAGAGCGACCGGGTTTTGTCGAATGTCCATTCGAGTTCCGGATCGATGAGCGTGACATCTCCCGGAGCTTCCGGGGAGAGGGTGCCGCGGTCCAGGCGGAGAAGCTTGGCGGGCTCGACGGTGAAGAGCTCGATCAGGCGGCCGAGCGGGATCACCTTTCGCTTGTGGACGAGGAGGTCGCAGAACACCGCAAACTCGGTTTCGAGTCCCGTGATTCCAAATGGAGCCTGGTCGAATTCCACCTCTTTTTCGTAGGAGGCGTGGGGGGCGTGGTCGCTGCAGAGGATGCTCAGAGTCCCGTCTGCGATCCCTTCGAGAATCGACTCCACGTCCTCCTCCGCGCGCAGGGGCGGATTCATTTTGAAGTTCGTGTCGAAGGTTTTCAGCGAGGCGTCGGTGAGTGCGATGTGGTGCGGGCAGACCTCTCCCGAGATCGGGATCCCGCGTTTGCGGGCCTCGCGGAGCAGTCGCACGCTCCCCCCGGAGCTGATGTGCTGGCAGTGGATCGGCGACTGGCAGAGCTCGGCAAGCATGATGTTCCGCGCCACGATCATCTCCTCTCCCATGCGCGGCCAGCCCGGCAGTCCGAGGCGCAGGCTCCATTCCCCCTCATGCATCACCCCGCCGCCGACGAGCGAGTAGTCCTGGCAGTGATCCATGACCGGCAGTCCGAACATCCGGGCGTATTCGACCGCGCGCCGCATGACCTCGTGGTTTTGGATGCAGCGCCCGTCGTCGGTCAGGGCCACGACTCCTGCGGCGGCGAGCGATCCAAATGGCGCAAGCTCCTCGCCCTGCAGCCCCTTGGTGATGGCTCCGGTGCAAAAAACATTCACGCAGGCTTGCTGCTTCGCGCGCTCGCGGATCCAGGTGATCGTGGCGGCGCTGTCGGCCGCGGGAGTCGTGTTCGGCATCGCGACGATGCTTGTGAACCCGCCCGCCGCGGCGGCACGGGTCCCGGTGGCGATCGTTTCCTTGTGCGACTGGCCCGGCTCGCGGAGGTGAACGTGTATGTCGATGAGTCCGGGAGCAATGATGAGCCCGGAGGCATCGATCGTCTCGAAATCTCCTTTTGCGGGGGACGGTGAGATCTTCCCCTTCGAGATGAAGACATCCCCGGTTTCATCGCGCCCGTTTGCCGGGTCGATGATCCGGCCGTTTTTGATGAGAAGGTTGTTCATGTCGGGAGTCCCGCGCCACCGGCGCAGAGGTAGAGGACCGCCATCCGGACGGCGATGCCGTTGCTCACCTGCTCAAGGATCACGCTGCGCGTGCCGTCGGCCACGTCACTGTCGATCTCGACGCCGCGGTTGATCGGTCCCGGGTGCATGATCAGGCAGTCCGGCTTCAGCCGCTCCGCGCGGGCCTTTGTCAGCCCGAAGAGCGAGACATACTCGCCGAGGCCGGGGAAGTATTCCTTGCGCTGGCGCTCGTGCTGGATGCGCAGGAGGTTGATCACATCCGCGTCCCCGAGCACGTCATCGAGCCGGTGGACGACCCGCACGCCGAGCATTTCAAATTCCTTCGGCACGAGGGTTGTCGGCCCGACGAGGGTGACGCGCGCGCCGAGCTTGACGAGCCCGTGGATGTTTGAGCGGGCCACCCGGCTGAAGAGGATGTCGCCCACGATCGCCACATGGAGCCCCGCGATCCTCCCGTGCTTCTGCCGCATCGTGAAAATGTCCAGCAGGCCCTGGGTCGGATGTTCGTGCGATCCGTCCCCCGCATTGATGATGCAGGAGTCGAGGCGGTCGGCCAGAAACTTCGGAGATCCCGCCGAGCTGTGCCGGAGCACGATGATGTCGGCGTGAAGGGCCTGAAGGTTCATCGCGGTGTCCTTGAGCGTCTCGCCCTTCTGGAGGCTCGAGGCCGTGGCGGTGATGTTCACGACATCGGCGCTCAGGCGCATGGCTGCGATCTCGAACGACGTCCGCGTCCGCGTGCTCGGCTCCACAAAGAAATTTACGAGCGTCTTTCCGCGGAGCGCGGGAACTTTTTTCAGGCTGCGCTCCCCGACGCCCTTGAAGGCGGTGGCGGTATCGAGCAGGAACTGGATTTCCTCGGCGCTCAGATCATCGAGGCCGATCAGGTCCTTGCGGGGCCACGTCTTCATGGCGTCACCACCTTGACCGAGTCGGGGATCCCGTCGAGGGTTTCAAAGCGCACTCGGATTTTTTCCCCGCGCGCCGTCGGCAGATTTTTTCCGACATAATCCGCCCGGATGGGAAGCTCGCGATGCCCGCGGTCCACCAGCACCGCAAGCTGGATGCACGAGGGCCTGCCGAAGGAAGCCAGCGCGTCGAGCGCGGCCCGGCAGCTTCGTCCGGTAAAAAACACATCGTCAACGATGACCACGGGACGGCCATCCAGATCCACGGGAAGATTCGTGGGAACCGGAGTGGTGACGCGCCCGCGCGTCGCGAGATCATCCCGGTGCATCGAAATGTCGAGCGTGGCCAGATAGGGTCTCCGGCCCTCGATATTTTCGATGTGATCCGCCAGGCGCCGGGCCACCTCCACCCCGCGCGTCGGAATTCCCGCCAGCACCAGCATCCCCAGATCGCATTGCTGCTCGACGACCTCATGGGCCATCCTGCGGATTGCCTTCTGAATGGCGTCCGCATCCATCTCGGTGCGTTCGGTCTCTTTTGTCATTTTTCCCTTCGTGCCCTCACGGGAGCACATTAAAGGTCATCAAAAATCATCCCGGCGAATCGGTTCTTGGTTGCCTGGTCCGGTCGGACCTCCAGGTGGAACGGTATTTGACAATCCAGTCCAGCAAGGCCCGTTCAAAGCCGATGTCCTGCCCGGCTTTTTCGCTTTCTATCCATTTGTGCCTCAGGATCTCTTCCCGCTCGGCGAGAAATTCCTTGTAGAGGACAGAGTTCTTCACGAGATCGGTTGTCTCGCATTTCTGGGAGCTCATTAAAGTTTGATATTGAGACAACGGGAAAAAATGTCAAATGGATTCCTGTTCGTCCTCTTCGCCGAGCAGCGCCTTCAGGACCGATGAGGTGTCGGAGAAATCGTCGAACAGAAAGTCCGGGGAATGCTCAGCCAGTTGCGCCCGGGTGAAGTTCCCTGTGGCGACGGCGACGGTTTTTGCTCCGATGGCACGTCCGCATTCGATGTCTCTCGGGGTGTCGCCGATGACAAAGATCCTGTCGGGCGGAAATGGCTCGCCGTGTTTTTCGAGGGCGCGCGCGCTGGCAAACCTGCCGAGCTCGTTCCGGTCGTGGTGGTCGTCCGCGAAGGCTCCGAATTCAAAATAATCCCAGACCCCGTAGTGCCGGAGCTTGATTTCCGCACCGCGGACAAGGTTTCCCGTCAGCAATGCGAGGACCGCATTCGGGCGGGCTTTGAGCGCATCCAGGACGGGGATCATCCCGGGCAGAACGCGGCCGCTGTGGACCGGCATGCATTCGCCCAGAAAGTGGAGGTAGCTGTCGAGAAGGGCGGTGACATTTTCCGGAGAAACCCCGAGGCCGTGCTTTTCCAGAAGCGCCCGTGCGATGAGGGCGTCCGTTGCACCGGCGAGGCTGATGCCCTGCAAATCCTCCTCCGCGCTGAACCTTGTTTTCATCGCGCGTTTGAGGGCGGTCTCGCCGGCTCCGCCCGATGTGATCAGCGTTCCGTCGATATCGAAGAGAAGGAGACGGCGGCTACTCGCCATCGTCCTCATCTTCGGGCTCGGGTTCGAGCTCCTCGCCGTGCTTCGAGAATTTTCTTTGGCGCTTGCCGGCCGGGAGAGGGCTCAGCGTCATGCCGATCGCCCGTCCGACGAGTTTCGGCTCCATGTCCACGTGGGCCATTCCGGTCAGGTCCACCCGGACCCGCTGGACGACCTGCATGCCGAGCTCCTGGTGGGCCATTTCGCGGCCGCGGAACTGGAGGTGGACTTTGACCTTGTTGCCCTTGTCGAGGAAATCCTCCGCGTGGCGCACCTTGGTGATGTAGTCGTGTTCGTCGATGTTCACGCGGAACTTGACCTCCTTGACCTTGGTCGTCGTCTGCTTCTTGTCCTTCTCCTGCTTCGAGAGGTCGTAGCGGAATTTCCCGAAATCCACGATCCGGCAGACCGGAGGCTGGGCGTTCGGGGCGATCTCGACGAGATCAAGTCCCATGCTCCGGGCGCGGCGGATCGCTTCGTCGAGACGCATGACGCCGAGCTGCTGGTTGTTGGCTGCGAGGATGACGCGCACTTCGCGGGCGCGGATCCGTTCATTGATGCGAATATCCTTTAAGTTAATGGGACCTCCATATTGGTTGGGCGGACGACTGATCGGTGGACGGCGGAAACGCCGGCACGCGTGGCACAAATAAAGTCGGGTTCATGCGCGGCATGAATCAGCTTTTGCGGAAAAATCTCTGCATGTTCAATGTGCCAGTCAAATCAGTCGCGGGCAGGATGAAAGGATTTTCAACCGGCAGGCAAGAGGAAATTCTCAAAATCCGGGATTTGGTCCGGGTCCGGGTCCGGCAGTCCGGTCGGTCGGAGAGGTTCCGGAGGCGTTTCGCACCGGCGGTGCGGTGTCGAGAAACGTGATCACTCCGACCCCGCCGCTGGCATCGGCGAGGGCGATGTAGTGGACGCGGCGGAAGACTTTCGGGAACATCCATTCGCCGTTGAATCTGGAATACCCCGCGTTGAGGCCCTTCATGTCGTTGATCTGCGGGACATCCGCCCCGGTGCGGGTCGGAGGGCCGAACCTCTTCACGAGATAATCGCGGAGCCCGTCCCACCCGCCGGCCGTTGTCAGCGTGTGTTCGGTCGGCCCGTTGAAATACCGCAGCTCCATTTTCCGGACCCTGCCATCCTGGAAGGTGAGCACGAGCATGCTGATATACTGGTTCGGCTTGTAGATCTCATAGACCTCGCGCGAGGGGGCTGAGAGGGGGCTTTTTTTTGCCGTCGGAAATTTCCGGAGGACCGCCTTGGTGTCTCCGAGGCGGGCTCCCGCCACTTCAAGCTTCCGGAACTGGGCCGAGCCCGCTGCGGGAGGAGCCTGCTTTTTATGGGCTGTCGCGCAACTGCAGAGGAGTGCGGGAAGGATCAGGAGCATGGAGAATTTTTTCATCGGGATGTCCGTTTGTGCCCCGGATCGCATCACACCCGCCCGAAAAGTTCCAGAATGGAATTGCCCGGCAGTCCGGGGGGACGGAGGCGGAAGGGCAGGAGCCGGCATCGTCCCGGCCGGAAAATCCGCCGGGAAAAACGATTGCAATTCTTCCGGAGCGGGTCCACTCTCCCCCTCCACGAAATTTTATGAGTCAGCATCCCAGTTTGAAAGGCAAAGGCGCGATCCAAGCAAAGCGCAGTGTGTTGAAGCGGTTCGAGCGCGTCGAGCTCCTGAAAAAGCGCGGCCAGTTCAAGGAAGGCCAGCGCGTCATCGGGCTTCCGAAAACCAAGCCCGAGGATTAATTCCTCCATGCGGCTGAACCGGTTTCTCGCGGCGGCGGGCCTCGGTTCGCGGCGTTCCTGTGAGGAGCTGATCGCCGCGGGCGCGGTGTTTCTGAATGGCCGGCGGGTCGAAAAGCTGGCCACCCAGGTCGAACCGGAGGATGACGTGCGAGTCCACGGACGGGTGATCCACGTTGCGCGCCCTGTCTATCTCCTCCTCAACAAGCCACGCGGGTATGTCGTCACGCGTTCGGACGAGCGCGGCCGCCGCACGATCTACGACCTGATCGGCCAGGAATTTTCGACCCTCTTCCACGTCGGGCGCTTGGACAAGGACAGCGAGGGGCTTCTTTTGCTGACCAACGACGGCGATCTGGCCCAGCGCCTCACACACCCTTCGCACGAAATCGAGAAGGAATACGAGGTCACCCTCGACAAGCGGTTCGATCCCGCCCATTCGGCGAAGCTGACCCGGGGGATCTTCATCGAGGGCGGTCGCGGGCGTTTCGAGCGCATCCGCATTTTGGCCCCGGACTGCGTGAAAGTCGTCCTCCGGCAGGGGATCAAGCGCCAGATCAGGCTGATGTTTTACGATCTCGGCTACGAGGTCGAGCGCCTCCGCCGGATCCGGATCGGCGGGATCACCGACCTCAAAATCCCGCTGGGCGGCTACCGGCACCTGACCCCGCGCGAGGTTGCCTCCCTGAAAAGTCCCTCCGCCGTCCGGGCAAAATCCAACTCCTCATTGCGACAGACGAAAACGGCAGGGAGCAGGCGCTCATAAATCCGCAGGTTGTGCTTGAGCCCCGGATGACACTGGGCTTGGATAACTCCCGATGAAAACGCTTCTGCGCGATGTTCCCGACGGGCCCAAGGCGATCGGCCCGTATTCCCTCGGGGTGGTGGCCGAGGGGCGGTTTGTTTTTGTGTCGGGCATGACGCCTTTCGACCCGGCAACCGGCAAAATCGAGCGCGGGTCGGTTTCCGAGCAGACGGAGCTCGTGCTGCAGAATGTCCGGCGGGTTCTCAACGCGGCCGGTGCCACGCTGGCCGATGTGGTGAGCTGCCGGGTTTACCTGTCAAATCTCACGACCGAGACGTTTCAGGAAATGAACGCCGTCTATGCGCGGTTTTTCGGAGACTCGCTGCCCGCCCGGGCGACCGTCGGCGCGCAGTTGCTCGGGTTCGATGTCGAGATCGAGTGCGTCGCCTGCCTCTCATCCAGTAACCCATGAAAATTGCCCAGGAATTCCGGGAGTTCATCTCCCGCGGCAATGTCGTGGATCTCGCCGTCGGCGTGATCATCGGAGCGGCATTCGGAAAAATCGTCAGCAGCCTCGTCAACGACGTGATCATGCCGCCGATCGGGCTGCTGATGAAGGGGATCAATTTCAACGACCTCTTCATCTGTCTGAACGGTGGCCATTATGCGACGCTCGTTGCGGCGAGGGCGGACAGTGCGCCGGTCATCGCCTACGGAAGTTTCCTGAACACGACGATCGAGTTTCTGATCATCGCCGCCTGCGTGTTCGCACTCGTCAAGGTCGTCAACAAGCTCAAGCGTGCTGACGCTGCCGCTCCGGCTCCGGAACCTCCAAAATCTGAAGTTCTGCTCGCGGAGATCAGAGATCTTTTGAAGAAGCAGGGGTGAGGTGGCACGGGGGACGGCCGTGATCATGCATGGCAAGGACGAGGCGGGCACGGCGGCACGTCCCGCTCCACAGCAGGGAGCGCTGGAGATCATCTGGCCCTACCTGAAGCCGGAGCGCCGGGCTTTGGCGGCGGCGATCGCGCTCAACGCGTTTCACGGGTTCGCCATCACGTTCCAGGTCTTCACCGTCGGCTGGCTGGTGGACTGGGTGCTCGGCAAGGGGAACCTTCCCTCCGACATGTGGCACCGGGCACTGGCTCTGGCTGCGGGCTATTTCCTGATTTCCACCTTCGGGAGAATGCTCACCTGGCACTGGGGATACCGGATCTTCACGCGGGTGCGGGAGCGGATGCTCGCCGCGTTGCGCGCCAGGTTCTACCGCCAGCTCAACGCTCTCTGCCTGCGCTTTCACATGAAGCGGAGCTCGGGAGAGCTTTTCAGCTACCTGTTCGGCACCCCGCTGAACAACATCGTGCAGTTCTACCAGCACTGCTCCGTCGGGCTTGCCGGCGCGCTGACCACGATCGCCTCTGCGGTGGGGATGCTTCTGTGGACCGACTGGATCCTGACGGCGATTCTCAGCCTGAGCGTCGGCACGCAGGTCTTCATGATGGACCGTGCCCGGCGAGCCAACCGGCGGATCCATCTCGATTTTCAAAAGCTGGAGTCATCGGTCACGGGAACGGTCGCCGACCTGCTGCGGGGAACCCGCGCGGTCAAGCTCTACGCCATGGAGGAGGCCGTCGAGGGGGAGTTCGGCCAGCAGATCCAGATGATTTCGAGCAAAAGCTACGAGCGGGACGTGCGGGTCCATGTGGAGTGGATGAAGCAGGAGACGATTTCCTATGCGGGATTCGCGCTGATGCTGGCCGCCTGTGCGTGGCAGTTCAGCCTCGGGAAGATCACGATCGGCGAGGTGTCGATGTTCATGCTGGCCTTCCAGCAGCTCGCCGGACCGCTCACGATCATCTCCCAGGCCTTCGCGCTCTGGGGGTCGGCCCAGGCGTCGATCGAGCGCATCGGGGAGGTGCTGAGCGCCACCTCGACGACCCCCGATCCCGGAGCCGGGCAGATGCCGGTGCCGCCGGCGGGCGACATCGAGATGCGGGGCGTGCATTTTTCCTACGATGAGAAACCGGTGCTCAACGGCGTGAGCCTTCGGATTCCCTACGGGCAGAGCGTCGCGCTCGTCGGGCCGTCCGGCTCCGGAAAAAGCACGATCGCGCAGTTGCTGCTCCGCCTTTACGACCCCGATGAAGGGGCGGTTCTTTTCGACGGGCAGGACCTCCGGCAGTGCGCGGGTTCCGAGGTTCGCCGCCGGTTCGGGGTCGTCCCGCAGGATCCGTTTATTTTCCGCACGACGATCCGGCAGAACCTGCGTGCGGCGGACCCCGAGGCCGACGATGCGGCGATCGAGCGGGCGTGCAGGCTGGCCAATGCCTGGGAATTTATCGAGAAGCTTCCCGAAAGGCTGAATGCGCGGGTTGGTGAGGGCGGATCCACTCTGAGCGGCGGCCAGCGCCAGCGCCTGGCCATTGCGCGGGCACTGCTCGCAAACCCTCCCGTGCTGCTCTTCGATGAGGCCACGAGTGCTCTGGATACGCTGAGCGAACGGCTGATTCACGAAACCATGCGCAAGGTTTGCGCCGGCCGCACCACCCTCATCATCGCGCACCGGCTTGCCACGGTCCGCGATTGCGACCGCATCCTTGTCATCAACAACGGCCGGGTCGAGCAGGACGGGACGTTTGAGGAGCTTTTCGCCGCCGCCGGGCTCTTCAAGGATCTCGTGCAGGGACAGCAGTTGCAGGGCTGAGGCAACCATTCCAGCTCCGGGACGGACAAGGGTGTATTTCTGCGGGCACCGGGGCTGTGGTGCGGTTGGGTTACTTTTGAAACATCTCGGACAGGACGTCGAGCGTCCGGTCACAGGCCGCCTTTGAGAGCCTCCCGAGCTTTTTCACCAGCCGCCTCTTGTCCACAGTCCTGATCTGATCCAGCACGATTTGACCGTCAACTCCCTGAAAAGTGCAGGCGACCCGCGTGGGGTAAGGGCGGCCTTTCGTGGTCATCGGAGCGATGATGATTGTTCCGATGTGGTGGTTCATCTCATCCGGCGAGACAACCACACAGGGCCGCGTTTTTTTGATCTCATGGCCCATTGTGGGATCGAGGCAGATGAGAAAAACGTCGAACCGGCTCACTTCCATTCCCAATCTTCCGCATCCCATTGTGTCGCCGGCGTATCCAGAGACTTGTCGTCACCCAGACGCGACATCTGCCGGAACGCCTCCCCCCATCCGGATCGTGCCCGCCGGGGGGAGCGGATCAGGATCATGGAATCCCGGACATCCATCTCGACGGTTTCCGAAAGCCCGCATTGCTCGATCAACGGCTTCGGGATCCGAACCCCGCGCGAGTTTCCGATGGGGATCAACGTCGTCTTCATTTGCCCAATGTAACCACAATGTTATTACGCGTCAAGCCTGCGTTGACCTTCCCTTCATTCCTGTTGATCTGCCGGGCGAAAGCGACAAGCCCCGCATTTTGCGCGGCAGCGCTCAGATCGCCTTGAGCGCCTGAGCTGCAGCGGCGATGTGCGCAGGGGTCGTTCCGCAGCATCCTCCGATGATGCGCGGGCCGAGGGATGCGATTGTGACGACGGCCGATGCGAAGTCCTCCGGGGTCAGGGAATAGACCGCCCCGCCGCCGCCAGGTTCGGGCAGGCCGGCATTGGGAAAAACCGCGAGTGGAAGTTCCGTCGGGATGCCGGACTTGAGAAGGGCGATGAGTTCTCCTGGACCGTTGGAGCAGTTCATCCCGACGATTTCCGCGTCGCTGCGCCGGAGTTTCTCGAAGGCCGCGGCGACGGTCGTCCCGTCCGGCAGGCGTCCGGTGCGATCGAAGGCCATGGAGCAGACCGCCGGGCAGTGGTGGAGGGAATACTTCGCCTCAAGTGCGAGAACGAGTTCCCCGGGATCCTGGAAGGTCTCCAGAACAATCATCTGCGCGCCGCCGTCCAGAAGCGCTCCGATCTGTGCACGGAAGAGGGTGGATTTTTCGGCATCCGAAAGCTCCGGATGGCAGAGCGGGCCGACACTTCCCGCGACCGTGATGCCGAGGCCCTTTACGGCCTGCCGGGCAATCTGGGCCGCCTGCCAGTTGATTTCGTTGACGCGGTGGCCCAGGCGGAATTTTCCGAGGTGGAGGGAGTTCGCACGGAAGGAATTTGTCCGGATGATTTTCGCACCGGCTGCCGCGTAGTCGGAATGGACCTGCGCCACGAGTTCCGGGGAGTCCAGACAGAGGGCCTCGAGGCACGATCCCGGATCCGCGCCGCGTTCGATGAGAAGCGTGCCCATCGCCCCGTCGGCGAGAACGATTTCGCCGCCTATCCGTTCCAGGATGCTCATGCCACTTTCCTTCTGCGCGCCACCAGCATCCAGGATGCCCCGAAGGCCACGGCACAGAAGAGGAGGGTCACGAAGAGGGACAGTTCGATCGAGGGCATGCCTTTCATCGGTCCGCAGAGGGATTGCCGGATTGCGGCCACCCCGTAGGTGACCGGGTTGAGCGCCCCGATCCACCCGATGACCGAGTTTCCGGCCGGCAGGGGAAAGAGCGCGCCGGAGACCATCCAGAGCGGCATCAGAACGACGTTCATGATGGCATGGAATCCCTGCGTCGAATCCATCGGCCAGGCGACCAGAAACCCGAGGCCGGTCATGCTGAATCCAACCAGAACGAATGCCGCCACCAGCGAGGGAAGGAGATGCAGGGGGAACGGGATGCCCGCGAATGGAGCCAGGACGCAGAAGAGCGCCGCCTGGCCGACCGCGAGCGTCGTGCCTCCGAGGAATTTTCCGAGAACAATCGCGCCCGGCGAAACCGGTGCCACGAGAACCCCCTGCAGGAACCCCTCACGGCGATCCTCGATCACCGAGATCGTCGAGAAGATGGCGGTGAAGAGCATGATCAGGACGAGGGTCCCCGGGAAAAAATAGGTGAGATACGACACCGATTCGGCACCCCCGGGACGGAAGGACGGGCTGAATCCGGCCCCGAGCAAAACCCAGAAAACCAGAGGGGTCACAAGGGCGCTGATGATCCGGTTCCGCTGGCGCAGGAACCGCACGACATCGCGGTGCCACAGGGCCGCCGCCGGTCTCCAGAGATGCATGTCAGTCATTGAGTCGCTTTCCGGTTTTGAAGAGGAAGACATCTTCAAGGGAGGGTTTTGAAATGGTGGTGGAGTCGATCTCGGCCGGCAGGGCGGCGGAGAGACGGGCTGCGATTGCGTGGGCATCGGAGGCGGAGGCCCGCACCTCGCCCTCGAGCGCGTGGGGTGCAAGGCCGCACTCCGCACGCAGAAAATCCGAGACGGCGGACGGGTTGGCTGTGGCCACGCGGAGGATTTCCGGGCCGGCCCCGGCGAGCAGCCTGGCGGGTGCATCCACGGCGGCAAGGCGGCCCCCGCTCATGATCCCCACGCGGTCCGCGCGGGCGGATTCGTCCATGAGGTGGCTTGTGAAGACGACCGTCATTCCGTGGGCGGCGCGCAAATTTGCGATCAAAGCCCAGAGATCCATGCGCGCCGACGGATCGAGCCCGGTCGAGGGTTCGTCGAGGAGAAGAATTTCCGGGCGGGTGAGCAGGCACTTGGCGATTTCCACGCGGCGCTGCTGCCCGCCGGAGAGCGTCTCCACCAGGCTGTCCAGCTTGTCTTCCAGCCGGAGCGCCCCCGCAAGCTCGACGATCCGGGATTTGAGGGAGATTCCATGCATCCCGTAGAGCGCGCCTCCGTAGAGGAGGTTTTCCCGGGACGTCAGCTTCTTGTCGAGGCTCGGGGATTGGAAAACCACGCCGATTTTCGCGCGCACGGCCGCCGGCGAACGGACGGCGTCAAACCCGCCGACGAAGGCCGATCCGCTGTCGGGAGCGATCAGGGTCGTGAGGATCCGGAAAAGCGTCGTCTTTCCGCTGCCGTTCGGACCGAGCAGCGCGAAGAGCTCGCCCTTCGGGATCTCGAGATCGAGCCCCGGCAGGACGGTGTTGTCGCCGAACTTTTTGACGAGACCTTTTGCGGAGATGGCATTCATTCGATTTTGAGCGAGCTGATGGCTTCCATCACCCGGTCGCTGAGGTGCTGGTAGGTTTCGCGGGACGTCGAGGTAATTTCCTCCTGGGAAAAATGGATCGGCTCGCCCAGGACGACGGTGATCCGGGGGAAGTGGAGGCGCCTGCTGTTTTTGGGAAACGCGTCGAACGAGCCGAAGATCCGCATCGGCAGGACGGGGGCTCCGGTCTTGGCGATGACCAGCCCGATTCCGGCCCGCGCGGGCTGAAGGCATCCGTCCTTCGAGCGCGTGCCCTCGGGAAAAAGGACGACCCCGTTGCCCTGCTTGATTTTTTTGATGACCTCGCGGAGGGCGGACATGTCATTGCCGTCGCGCTCGACGGGAATGACGTTCATCGCGGGGAAGAGCGGGCCGAAGAACGGCCACTTGAGCAGCGTCTTCCGGGCGAGGTAATAGACGCCCCGGCGGCTGCAGATGCCCGCGAGCGGGGGGTCGAAAAAGCTGGCGTGGTTGACCGCCAGGATGAGCGGGCCGCTTTCGATCATTCGTTCGGGATGGACGATGCGCATGCAGAAGCACATCCGTGCGAGCAGCTTCGCGAGGTTGTAAAAGATGTTATAGACGAGGCTCATTTCGGAGTGATTCCGAGCGGGCGGAGGATCCCGATGATCGCGTCCACAACCCCGTCAAGAGTGAGGTGCGAGGTGTCCACGACCCGGGCGTCTTCTGCGATCTTGAGCGGGGCCGCCTTGCGTGAGGAATCGAGCTTGTCGCGTGACGCAATCTCGTCCGCCCCCCCCTCGGCCTCGCGGCGCTGCCGGCGGATTTCCGGTGAGGCGTCGAGATAGAATTTGTAGGGGGTCTCCGGGAAAACAGCGGTGCCGATGTCGCGGCCCTCCATGACCAGCGGGCAGCAGTCCGCCAGGGCGCGCAGGCGGCTTGTGATCAACGCGCGCACGGCCGGGACGGCCGCAACCGGCGAAACATGGCGGTTTACGCTGCTGTCGCGGAGCGCCTCGTCCGGGCTGGAATTGTTGATCAGGATGACGGACTCCCGGTTCTCCCCGATCGCGCAGACGACCTCCGTTCCGGCAAGGGCGGCCTCGATGCTCTCCGCCGAGGCGGTATCCGCGCCGCGGCGCAGAAGATCCCATGTCACCGCGCGATACATGCTGCCGGAGTTCACGTAGGCGAATCCGAGCCGCTGCGCGAGGCGGCGCGAGACGCTGCTCTTTCCGGATGCGGCGGGGCCGTCGATGGCGATGACCGTCATGATTTTTTCCGGCGGCGGGGTTTGGTGCTCTCGAGCGAGGAGATCACCGGAGTGCGGCGTCCGATGCCGGTGCCCTTCTGGATTTTTTTCAGCGTCTCGAAAAATGTGGGATACGACGTCTGCACGCAGGCGGTGTCCTCGATGATGGTTTCACCCGATGCGAACAGGCCGGCAACGGCGAACGCCATGGCGATGCGGTGATCGCCGAAGCTCTGCATGCGCGCGCCCTTGAGAGGCTTCCCTCCCGTGATGGCCATGCCGTCCGGGAATTCCTCCACCTCGACGCCCATGGCGCGGAGGTTCGTCGCGACGGCGGCGATCCGGTCGGTTTCCTTCACCCGCAATTCCCTGGCGTCCCGGATGAGCGTCGTGCCCTCCGCCAGCGCCGCGGCGACGGCGATCGCGGGGATTTCGTCGATGACGTTCGGGATTTCCGCCCCCTTCACCTCGGTGGCGTGAAGCCGGATCCCCTTGATATCCACAGTGCCGGCCAGCTCCCCGTGCGCGGAGGTTTCGACGACCTCGCGGATCCGTGCGCCCATGCGGATGAGGACGTCGATGATTCCCGTGCGGGTCGGGTTGAGCCCGACATCCTTGACCAGCAGGCGCGAACCTGGCTGGGCGGCTGCGGCGACGAGCCAGAACGCTGCGCTCGAGATGTCGCCGGGCACGCGAAAATCCCGCGATTCCGGGATCTGTCCGCCGTCGAGCGAGATCCGGATCTCCCTGAGCTTGCGTCCGACCGGGCTGGATCCCTCCCAAATTTCCTCGCGCCGGAACTTGATCAGAAAATATTCAAACATCCGCTCGGTGTGGTCGCGCGACCGGACGGATTCGATGACCGTCGTGGTTCCTTTTGCGAAGAGCCCGGCGAGGAGGACCGCGCTTTTAACCTGGGCGCTGGCGACAGGGAGCCGGTAGGTGATGCCATCAAGCGGTCCGCCCTCGATGGCGAGCGGAGGGCATTGATTTTCCCCTTCGGCCTGCAGCCGCGCTCCCATTTTCTGGAGAGGTTCGATGACGCGCCGCATCGGCCGCTTCGAGAGCGAGGGGTCGCCGGTCATCCGCGAACGGAATTTTTGAGGGGAGAGGAGTCCGGCCATGAGCCGCATCGTGGTCCCGGAATTCCCGCAGTCGATGTCGCCTTCGGGAGCATGGAAAATCCCCCGGTTTCCTTCGACGATGACCGTGCCGGGTTCGGGGGTTTCGATTTTCACCCCGAGCTGGCGCATCGCCTGCGCAGTGCTCCTGCAATCCTCGCCTTCAAGAAAGTTCGTGATCATGCACCGGCCGTTGGAGATCGCGGAAAGGAGCACGGCCCGGTGGGAGATGCTTTTGTCACCAGGAACAACGAGCTCCGTTTCGATGCGGGGCGCGCGGCGGACTTTGAGGATGTTTTTCGCGGCGGCCTTCACCCGGCATCCTCCGATCGGAGAGCTCTGGCTGCCCTCAAAAAGGCTTCGACGGCTCCGCGGTCGCCCCGCAGGACGGCAGTTTTCAGCGCCTCGAAATGTTCCTGCAAATCGGCGATCCCGGCGGCAATTTCCTTCCGGTTATCGAGAAAGATTTCCGTCCACAGGCTCTCGGGCCCGCAGGCGATCCGCGTGGAGTCCCGGAACCCGCTGCCCGCCAGCGAGGCAAACTCCCTGTCCCTGCCAAGGGCGGCGTGCACGAGCGCGGCGGCTGCGGCATGGGGAAGGTGGCTGACCCGCGCCACGGCCGCATCGTGTGCCGCAGGGGGCATTTCATGCAGGCGGCATCCTGCGGCAGACCACATTCCGCGGACCGCCTCCAGCGCGGCGGCATCGGAATTTTCCGTCGGGGTCAGAATACAGAGCGCCCCGTCGTAGAGATCCGGACGGGCCGCCGCGATGCCGCTTTGCTCGGACCCCGCCATCGGATGGGCTCCAATGAAACGCCCGCCAAGAACCGGTTCCAGCGCTGTGACGATCCGGGACTTCACGCTGCCCGCGTCGGTGACCGGTGTCGTCGGGGGGAGAAGGCTGGACAGGCGTTCCCCGGACTCTTCGATGGCCCGTGGCGAGATGCAAAGCACAACGATGTCTGCTCCCGCAACCGCTGCGGCAAGGTCGGTGGTGACCGGACAGTCCGGCAGCGCCGCCTTTACGGCAGGTATCGACTCCGCACGGCGGGTCCAGAGGGAGACGGACCACGGAACATCACCGCGTCGCAACGCCATCGCCAGTGATCCGCCGATCAGGCCGGGGCCGAGAATCGCAACTGTCCGGCTCAGGGCACGAGAAAGATCTTGCCCGAATACGGGCATTTCACCTCGGTGCCGGGAGGAAATCCGCGGACGTCCACATAGCCGGCATACGGGGAGTGCGGGCTGGTCACAAAACCGGGTTTGCCCGGAACAGGAGTTCCATAGGACATTTCACGCGACGGGGCGGCTGTTGTCGAAGTCGGAGCCGGCGTGGGAGTCGGGGCGGCGTTGACCGTTGCCTCCACCGGAGGAGTCGGCATCGCATTGGGATCCGGTGTCGGGTTCGGCGTCGCGAATTTCGTGCTGGCGGAATCGCCCTCCGTGCCGTGGTAGCCGAACCGGTTGCGTCCGTTCGACGAGTTGGATTTCTCGGTCTGCTCGCAGGCGGCGAGAGCCACGGCCAGCACACAGCCTGTCACGATCATCGAAGATGGTTTCATATGCGTCTTCATAGAGACGCATGGAAACCGGTGCGATTCAATGCAAATTTCCGGTTTCGTTCAGGATTGCCATCCTCAATGGGCGTGGCGGGCGGGGATTGCACAGGGTCCTGTCGAGGACGGGTCCGGCGATGCCATGCCACTGCCGGGATGCTGTTATTTTCTCTCCGGCAAAGTGATGCCGGAGGAATCCAGAACGATCCTGCGGTCGCGATAGAGGGATCCGATGGCCTGCTTGAAGGCCTTTTTGCTGACGCCGAAGGCGGCCCGGATTTCCTCCGGAGTGCTTTTGTCGTGGAAGGGAAGCGTGCCTCCGGCGCCGGTGAGGGCCTCGAGGATCTGAGCGGTGAGAGGTTTGATGCGGGCGAATCCGGAGCGGTCAAGGGAGAGGTCGATTTTGCCGTCAGGGCGGACCGCGCGCACGAAGCCGTTGAGCCGGTCTCCGATGCGGAGCGGCCCCGCGAGCTCCGAGTCGTAGAGAAGCCCCCAATGGGCGTTTTCGACGATCGCGCTGTAGCCGAGCGGAGTCTCGCGGGCGATGAGGAGGTTCACGGGCTGCTCTTTGGCGTAACTTGCCGGCGTGAGGTCGAGCCAGCGGTCGATCCGCTCGCTGGCGACGATGCGGTCGGATTTTTCATCGATGAAGACGCGGACGACCACGAGGCCTCCCTCGCGGGGAAAGCTGACCTGCTCGCGACGGGGCAGAAGAAGATCCTTGCCCAGCCCCCAGTCGAGAAAGGCACCGATGCCGGGCTTCACGCCCTGGACCCGGAGCAGGGCGAAGTCGCCAACCATGGCGAGCGGCACTTCGGTCGTTGCGACAAGCCGGTCTTCGGAGTCGCGGTAAACAAAAACGTCCAGCACCGCGCCTGGCGCCGCATTTTCCGGAACATACCGGCGCGGAAGCAGAATTTCTCCAAGGTTCCCGCCGTCCAGGTAACATCCCGGCGCGGCCTCGCGCACGATCGCAAGCCGGTTGCGTTTGCCGAGATCCGCCATAAGCCCCTACTTTTTCTCCGACTTCCGGTTCTGGAAGCGCGAGAGCGTCGAGCGGACGGCCATCTCCTGGCGCCGCTGGTCGGCGAGCTGTGAGGTGCGGTCGGCGGTGCCGGATGAGGCTGCGGATCTTTTGGATTTCCTTGGCGGTCGGTGTGGCATGGATCCAGTGTCGCCTCATCGGAACCAAAACAAAAGCGGGAATCCAACCATGACGAAAAGGCTCCATGCCGTATAAGCGGGGAGGTAGGCGACAATCCAGTTTTCGATGGCGTCGAAGTTCCGGATTTTTCGAATGAACCGGATGTAATGGAACAGAATGCCGGCGAGGTGGAGGAAGATGATCAGGTTAGTGCCGAGGACGGCCATCCGGTTGGGAGTCAACCCTTCCGACGCTGTCCGGAATACTATCGCCGAGAGCGCCACCGCATCGATGAGCAGGGTGACAAAAACCAGCGCGATATTCATCAGATCCGCCGCGCCGGCTGAGTCCTTTTGGCCGCGTTCCGAAACGGAGAAGACGCAAAGGCCGAGAACGACGAGGAGCAGCATGTTGAAGGCGATCAGAAAGTCCCTGTCCGTAAACGGACTCCTGTGCTGAAGAATCATGGCGGCCAGATAGGCCACCACCATGACAAGAAAAAGGGGAGTGAACACCTTGGCCAGAAGCGGAGCGATTTTGAACCGGTCCCCGACAACCCGGTCAATGAGCAGGGTGGCTACGACGGGTGCCGCGACCGCCCCATAAACGACGACATTCGACCCATACCACTCGTGGATATCCACACCGATCAGATGGAAGAGCGCTGCCGTCAGCCCGGAGAGGACCATTCCCCCGATCAGAATCATCGTGGTGTAAATCAGAAGCTCGCCATTGTATCGCAGGTAGTCCATCCGCGCGGAGAGGGAGCGCCAGCTTCCACCGGCAAAAGCGACCCCAAGAAGCGACCAGAAAAAGAACGGGGCATAAATGCAGGCCAGAAGAATGCTGGCGGAATTCGATCGGTCGGGGAGCAGGTTGAGAAACAGAAGCGAACCGGCCAAAATCGACAGGAGGATTGTGGCGGTGCGTCCCCGGCACGGCTTCTGGATGCAGAAATATGCCGTCAGCGTCCCGGCCAGGATGCCGCAGAGGTTTCTGGGATAGAAAAGCTCCCCGGAAATCTGGAGGAGGAACGGCAGCTTCACCAGTGTTCCGGCGATCAGCGACAAGGCCACGGTCAGCCAAATGTCACGCGCACACAAGAGCTTCGCCCCGGACGTGACAGCCGCCTTTTCATCAAAAAACAACCGCTCGTGCCAGACCTGCAGGACACTCGAATCCGGCAGTTCGTCCAAAGCTTCACGCAAGGCCGTTGCGAACTCCTTTGAACTCTTGCGGTAGAGAGTCTCCAAGTCCCTGGGAGATCCCGCCGCTGCAAGGATCCGGTCTTTCATATCGGAAGGCTACCATCCCATGCGGGATTGACAATGTTCGATGGCCCATGCTGTGCCGGATGGGAAAAGCAGGCAGGTCCTCATTGACCGGCTGAGGGCGGCCTGTCATGAAGGTGGCCAACCAATTTGACACCATGAAACTCGAAGGAAAATCCGCATTGATCACCGGCAGCGCACAGGGAATCGGGCAGGCGATCGCTCTCCGCCTCGCCCAGGAGGGCGCCGACATTTTGATCGACGACCGCCCGGGCAACAAGGGGGCCGACGAGACGAAGGGTCAGATTGAGGCGCTCGGCCGCAAGGCGGTGGTGCTGGGAGGGGATCTTGCGAACACAGCCGACGACCGGCGCCTGATCCAGCAGGGCGTCGCCGCGCTCGGGAAAATCGACATCCTGGTCAACAACGCGGGCGTCGAGAAGCACGCCGACTTCTGGGATGTCACCGAGGAGGAATTTGATTTCGTCCTCAAGATCAACCTGCGCGGGACGTTTTTTCTCACCCAGGATTTCGTGAACCATCTCCGCGAGACGAAGCGTCCGGGAAAAATCATCAACATCAGCTCGGTGCACGAGGAGCTGCCCTTCCCCCACTTCTCGACCTACTGCGCAAGCAAGGGGGCTCTGAAGATGCTCTGCCGCGATCTCGCCATCGAGCTCGCCCCGCTCGGGATCACGATCAACAACATCGCTCCCGGCGCGATCCAGACCCCGATCAACACCAAGCTCCTGAACTCCCCCGACCTGCTCAAGGCGCTCCTCGCTAACATCCCGATGAACCGTCTCGGCACCGGCAACGACGTCGCCGGCGTGGCCGCCTTTCTCGCCTCATCCGATGCCGATTACATCACCGGCACGACGGTCATCGTGGACGGTGGGCTGCTCTGGAACTACTCCGAACAGTAGGCCCTCTGGGAACGGGGGGGGCGAATGAATACGCCAGCGGTCTCATTCAACAGCATCTTCCCAAGGGAACAAGCCTGAGAGGGGTGACACAGGGATGCTGCGAAAGGATCGCCGCGCGGCTCAATAATAACCCAAGGAAACGCCCCGGCTTTAAGAGTCTCAATGAAGGGTATGGACTAAGCCCATTTGTCGCACTTCAAAGTTGAAACCATTCATTTTTACGCTTTGCGGAATCGCCGTTGTCCAAGGGCAAGAATAAGCGTCCCGGCTCCAATCAGCAGGGCGGTGACTGATGGCTCGGGGGCGGCTGTGTAGCTAAGCACGAGATCGTTGCCAACGGGCGCGATGGCGAAACCGCCGGGGTTAAACGAATTCAGGAAACCGGAGGTGTCAAACGTGAACTGGTCCGCGCTGAAGCCGTTGATGCCACCGCTGGCTGTGGCGATGGTCCAAGTGGCGTTGCTGTCCGCATCGAAGTTCTGAGCCGCGACATGGGCGAAGGCGCTTGTGAAAAGCGAGAGAGTGATCGGGTGGGCAGCGCTGGCGGTGGAGAGATCGAGCACGCCGTCGATGGTGGTCCAGGTGACGTTCAGCTGGCCGGCATGGTAATCGGCAAAGCGGATGGTCTGAGTGGAGTCGCCGTCCCAAGCGAAGTCGAAGGGAATGGTCGTTTGGAAAAGCGCAGGGTAAAGCTGTAGCGTGCTTCCCTGCTGCACAGGGTAGTCGGCAAGTGTTCGGGCGTCCTCCAGCATCATATTGAGAAAAAAAAGCGCCTGTTGGTTGGGCTGCGCGCCGAGTTTGTCCTGAATCTTGGTCTTCACATTCTCAATGGAATCCGAGAATTCGACATCCAAGGTAACGGGCGTTCGACCGGCAGTGTTCACGAAGATCTGGATGCCAGATGATTGTGCGTGGACACTCGAGAGCGCGGCAAAGCCGAGGAATGCTTGGGCAAAAAGAAGGAAGGTATTCGTTTTCATAAGGTTTTGTCAACGTCCGCGATGACCGACACCAGCGGGTAGGTGTTCGGTGGATCGCATTGCTGGGCATTTTTTCAATATCCATACTCCATGATCCAGTGCTGGCGAGTTTCAATGTCTGTAACAGAGAGGAACATCCATATCCTATCATTACCTCCATTCTCGTTTTCACCGCCGTAGTAGCGGATTGAAGGCTTCGACAGATCTGGAAGCCTGCTGTTAGGGATATCAAGACTTCTCGCGATTGCTTCAACTGTAGCAGTCACTCCCGAGGGAATTGGTCGATAGCTTGATGATTTGTTGATTCTGTTCTCTGGGAGTTCAATTACAGCAAATCGGTCTGAATCTCGGCCATATGATTGCTTGTAATAGCTAATCTTTTCATCACGCGGAATCTGGCGATACCTACGAAACTCATTGACCTCTAGGACTGGGCGAACAAAAAACCAGAAGAGTATCGGTATCGAAGCCGCTCCAATAAAAATAGACGTCATCCACCATCTCGGTTCGCGCAGCGCTCTCCAAATAAACCAAATCGCAATCGCTGCACTGGCCACAGCGATAAATGTAACCCAAGGGGCGCTCGTTAGTGTTACAGTAACCAAAAACAAGACCATCGGCAGTGCAATGATTGCGCCAAGCAACGGTATGATCAGGACTGAAAGAACAATACTGCGTTGAAGGTCAGCAGAGGTCATTTTTCTTTGCTCAACGTCCCCGATGACCGATCGTCACTTGCTTGTGGCACCAAAGGCTGCTTCGCAGCCGACGTGCCAAAAGTGCCGCAGGCATGGTGATTCGGTCCATCGCTCGGTTCGCAATATTTGTTATCTTGTGAGAAAATATGTGCATACTCCAATAGCCGCCCACGTGGCCACTCCAATAATGCAAACGATACCTGCCTTCAGAAGTTTGGGCTTCATTGGAGGGTATAGCCAAATGCCCCAATCAGATTCCTTCTTTTTTGTTTTGCTGCGGTTTCTGCGATCAATCGTGCTTAATGGCGCAGGCTGAACGATCCCAAGGGTTATTACTATGACGATTGCATAGCCGGTGTAGTAGGCTACGCCATAAAAAACGATCTCCAAAAAGATCCGCAAACCAATTTCAGCGACGAATTCTCCAAGAGGCATATATTTCTGGCGAACGTTTGAGGTGACTCACGCGCGGGAGCGCGTTGAGTCCACCGGCTTGTTCGCTAGGGCTTTTTGGGCTTCGTTATCATTCGCTCTAGCATATCCTGCGCCCTGGATCGCAGCATATCCATCTGCATGTCATACTCGAAAAGTGATTCCCGACCATCTGGCGCAAGTGATGAATTCATTAGTGATGCCCACATGTGCTTGCAATGATCCAGAATCATTAATCCGCGTTTAATCTCTTCGGGTGAAGATGCGGTCATTACAGTCATTTCAGCCTGCTTAAAAAGGTCTCTCAGTGCTGCTCTTTCTGCTTCGATCTCGCTCTTCGCAGATCTCTTCAGACCGGATGATTCGCGCCTTGTAAGGCGAACTTCATCTCTAAGCTGGCTTAGTTCGGAGAGTATCAGATGCTGGATCTCGGAAGAAGCATCAGGCGCGCTAAATTCGGGCAAGGCGGCAGGTTTACTGAGTGCTAGAAGCTTGATAATTGAATTAATCCCCTTGCCAGAATTGTGCTCAGCAAAAGTAGCTTTGATGGATTCAGAAATCTTGGTCTGGTCCTCAAGCACTTCGTGGTAGATGCGTTCTCTCCGATACTCAATATAACGAAAAGGAGAGATGTCAAAAATGGGTGGTGTTCCAACTTCCTGGATCAAACATACTGGCTTATCGAATGCTTGTCTTAGCGCCAACTCAAACAACACATTTGGATTCCTCGAACTTAGGTCACACACGGCCATCGGGGCTTCCAGAAGACTTTGAAGAATTTCAAGATGAATGAGATTGCTTTGCTTTACCTGATCCGCTCTGAATCCCTTAAAGCCCGCAATCTCACAGGCAGGGGCGATGATGTCTTCGTAGACGTGCTGAAAATGCCCCTTTGAATACCCATCGCAGTCGGAGATCGGCATGATCACGAAGCAGTCCATCGGGTTTTCAGGCACTTGTGACTTCTTGGGTGGCTGTGTCATAGATTTTTTAGCGAACGTCCTCGATGACCGATACCCAGTTGCTTCTGGCGCACAGCCTGCGCCAGCAGGATGTGTGACAGAAGTGCCGTAGGCATGGGTATTCGGTCCATCGCTCCGTTAGCATTCATTTGTTGTCAGGCGCAAGGCTCATTCGCAAAAGCGCAACTACTCGTCCTTTGGGGCGCTCTGTCCACAGATCGACAAGCACGACTGAGCCAACTTTCCCGTGGATATTGATCCTCTTATATTCACCGTTAATTTCACGGGAGGCCTGAAAGCCAGGTGCGTCCCAAGGAAATAGAACTTCTGCGATCTCAATTCCTTGTTCCGTAACTTCGATTTCGCACTCTTCTGCCTGTAAAGTGCAACCATTATCGAGTACAAATTCTTCCTTAATCCGGGCGAATCTGTCGCCATATCCCGAGTAAACTCCTTTGGAAATCTTCGACCACGTCTTGGAGTCGTCCGCTCGGACAATCTGGAAGGTGAAGAGAAAAATGATGGCTAGTAATGGGCGCATTTTATTCAGCGAACAGTGTTATTGAGCCGCGCGCGGCAATTTACCTGCAAATACCGCATGCGGCATAACTCCGACAAATGCCGCACCGGAGGGCAGGCTTCGTCGGTGGCGTATCATTTGGCAATTTTGCGCTACAGGCACATTTGAGGGGGTGGGGCAGACCGTTGCGGGCCTACGGCATCAGCTTGAATGCGCAGACGGAGAGGGGGGGGAGGTCGATGAGGATCGAGTGGGGTTTGCCCTGCCAGGCCCAGTGTTCGTCCGACCAGCGTCCGCCGTAATTTCCGACGTTGCTGCCGCCGTAAGTCTGGGCATCGGTGTTGAGGACCTCCTGGTAGAATCCGTGGCGGTTCACGCCGACGCGGTAGGCGCTGCGGACGATCGGAGTCGCGTTGACGATGAAGGCGATGTCTGCCCCGGTCTTGGATTTCCGCATGAACGACCAGACCGTGTTGTCGGCGTCGTGGAAATCGATCCACTCGTATCCGTCGTAGCTGTCGTCGAGTTCGTGGAACGACGGCTCGTTGGTGTAGAGCCAGTTGAGGTGCTGGACGAGCCGGCGGAGGCCGTCGTGCAGCGGGAACTGGTTGAGGTGCCAGTCGAGGCTCTGCCCGTGCTGCCATTCGTGCCACTGGCCGAACTCCATCCCCTGAAAAATCAGCTTTTTCCCCGGGTGCGCCCACATCCAGGCGAGGAACATCCGGCAGTTGGCGAACTTCTGCCAGAGGTCGCCCGGCATCTTGTCGATGAGCGAGCCTTTTCCATGGACGACCTCGTCGTGGCTGAGCACGAGGACGAAGTGTTCCTGGAACGCGTAGAGCATCGAGAACGTGATATCGCCCTGGTGGTAGCGCCGGTGGATCGGATTCTTGCTGATGTAGCGCAGGCTGTCGTTCATCCAGCCCATGTTCCACTTGAACCCGAACCCGAGTCCGCCGGTGTAGGTCGGGCGCGAGACTCCCGGCCAGGCGGTGGATTCCTCGGCGATCATCGTGATTCCCGGGAACCGGTCGTAGCAGACCTCGTTGCAGCGCTTGAGGAAGCTGATGGCGTCGAGGTTTTCGCGGCCTCCGAAGCAGTTCGGGATCCACTCGCCCGGCTTGCGCGAGTAGTCGAGGTAGAGCATCGAGGCGACCGCATCGACGCGGAGTCCGTCGATGTGGTATTCGTCCATCCAGAAGAGGGCGTTGCCGATGAGGAAATTTTTCACCTCGTTCCGGCCGTAGTTGAAGATGAGCGTGCCCCAGTCCATGTGCTCGCCGAGTCGCGGGTCCTCGTGTTCGTAGAGGCAGGTTCCGTCGAAGCGCGCGAGCCCGTGGGCATCCTTCGGAAAATGTCCGGGCACCCAGTCGAGGATCACGCCGATCCCCTCCTGGTGGCAGCGGTCCACGAAGTGCCGGAACTCGTCCGGATTTCCGTGCCGGCTGGTCGGCGCGTAGTAGTTGACGACCTGGTAGCCCCACGACCCGTCGAACGGGTGCTCCATCACGGGCAGAAGCTCGATGTGCGTGAAGCCGAGCTCTTTGACATACGGGATGAGCCGGTCGGCCAGCTCCAGGTAGCTGAGGAACCGGTTTCCCTCTTCGGGGATCCTCTGCCACGAGCCGAGGTGGACCTCGTAGATGCTCATCGGCGTGGCGTAGGGATCGCGCTGGCGGCGTTTTTCCATCCACTCCGAATCCGACCATCCAAACCGGTTGAGGTCGAAAACCATGCAGCCGGTCTCGGTGGTATGCTGGGCGAAGAATGCATACGGGTCGGTCTTCAAAAAGACTTCGCCGTGCGGCCCCCGGATCTCGAATTTGTAATGGGCGCCCTCGTGCACGCCCGGCAGGAAAATTTCCCAGACTCCGGCGGGGACCATCTTGCGCATCGGGTGGATGCGTCCGTCCCAGCCGTTGAAGTCGCCGGCGACGCTGACCCTCTGGGCGGATGGCGCCCAGACGGCGAAGTGGACGCCCTGCATGCCGCCGATCTCCATGACGTGAGCGCCGAGCTTTTTATAGACATCGTAGTGTGTGCCCTCGTTGAAGAGGTAGATGTCCATCTCGCCGAGCACCGGCCCGAACGAATAGGGGTCGCGAATCCTCCATGTCTCTCCCCCGTGGCCGGTGAGTTCGACCGAGTAGCCGAATTCCTCCGTCACATCCGGCAGCACCGCCTCAAAGATGCCGGATTCGTGAACGCGCAGAAGCTCGAACCTTTTTCCATCGTCCGCGACGATGACGGCTTTGGCGGCATCCGGCCGCAGAACCCGCGCGATCCACCTCCCCTGAAACTCGCGGATGCCCAGGATCCGGAACGGATCGCAGTGCCTGGCCTCGATCAGCGGGTAAAAATCGTCGTCCGGGAGAAGCGATGGGTTCATGGCCGGAAGCCTACGGTTTAGCCACCGGTCTGAACAGATTTTCCTTCGGGCATGCAGACGGACGAGGGCCGGCCTTGCAGGGCGGTCGGATCAGCATCCCGGTCCTGAAGGCATGGGGGAAACGGGTTTTTCGGGCAAATTTGCAACCGGGCGGATTTTTCGGTGTTACATTCCCCGTGTCTCTGAAGGAGGCCGGAAATATCCATGACAATATCCCTGACGGTCTAGTATACGAAACAGTTCTGATCCGAATGAATCCCCCTCTTCCGTTTGTTTATTCCCCTGTGGCAGCGGGTCTTCGAAGCCCGGCGGCGGTCTTCTCCTGGTGTGCGGCGGCGGTATTGGCCACATGATGCGCCTTCTGCCAGCGGTGCTCGTTTTCGCCGTCCTTGCGTCTTCTGCCTTGCTTGACGCGGCGGAAAAAAAGCTGCCTCCTCTTCCGGTGGTCTTGGAGCGGCCTGCTGCCGGTGAGGATGGAAAAAAAGTTTCCGGTGTTGCGATGAACCTGGGGCAGGTTCTCGCCCGGGCCTCGCAGGTCAGCCCTTCCCTCAAAACGGCGAAGCTGGAGGTGGACCGCATGATGCGCCGCCTCTACGGGGTCCGCCTGAAATACTACCCCGAATTCCGCGTCGAGGTCGAGGCACCACGCGTCTTTGATTACACGGTCGATCAGGTCGGGGATTCGCCGGGCAGAACCCAGACGACGACCACCACCAAGACCTCCGGTTCCACCACCACGACGACGCAAACCACGACGACCACCACCGGCGGCTCGCAGGATTTCTACTACAGGACCTACGAGCCCGGAGTCGGGGTCCAGTTTGCCGAACATCTGCCGACCAACACCGATCTCACGGCGAACTATGAGCACGACGTCTCGAGCCGCGGGATTCTCAGCGACCGGCTTGCCCTCAAATTCTCGCAGGAGCTCGTTCGGAAGGATCCGATCTGGCTCCAGAAGACCCTTGCGGAAAAGCAGGTCTGGCTGGAAAAGCAGGCGCAGGCATCCGTGGACAGGGAGTTTCGATACCGGGTCACCGCCGCCTACTACACGGCCGTCGAGACGAAACTCGTGCTCGACAACGCGATCGTGCGATTCGAGGGGGACAAGAAGTTTGCCGAGGAAAGCGAGACAAAATACCAGGCCGGCATCATTGCCGAATACGCGGTCCTCGACTACCGCAGGGATTTCGAGCAGTCGCGGAGCCGGATGGTCCTGCGCCAGAGCGCGTTCGAGCGGGCTCGCAACGAGCTGCTCTACCTCCTGCAATTTCCCCTGGACAGCCGGGTGACATTCGAGGACGTGCCGGAGCCGAAGGTGGACACGACGCTCTGCGACCCGCGCCGGATGGTCGATGCGGGCATCCGCAGCCAGCTCCAGATCGCCCAGCTGCGCTACAACCTGTTTTCCAACGCGGAAAACCTTTCCTACCTGAGGAATTCGTTTCTTCCTTCGGTAAAGCTTCAGGCGGGAGCGTCGTGGTGGGAGACCATCGGGGATGCGGAGCTGAATCCGGCGGCGGAGCTCCAGGGGCAGGATCTGAGCGCCGGCGTGCTGATCTCGATGCCGCTTTTCGGGGAGCAGTTCCGGATCGGCAACAACATCATGCTGGAACGGCTTGACCGGACGATCAACGAGACGACGATCAACGACCAGTTCCTCATCACCGTGAAAAACGCGTTCAATACGCTGGTGACCATCCAGGATCTGAAGGAACGGCACAAAATTTCCGGAACGATCCTGGATATCAGCTCGAGGGATTTCGAGCTGGCGAAGCTGCGGTTCGAGGTCGGCAACGTCGGATCGTGGGACATGATCCGCAGCAAGAACGAGTATTACGGCGCGCTCGACGACCTGATCACCCTGCGCTACGCGCTGCTTCGGCAGCTGGCGCAGGTCGAGCGCGACTATCCGTTTCTTCCGGAGGCGTCGCCCGATGAGCACTGAGGCGGGAGAGTTGGTCACCTTCACCGGCCTTAAGAAGGTCTACCATCTTCCGGGCCTGGAGGTGCCCGTGCTGCACGGGATCGACCTGACGATCCGCTCCGGGGAGTTCACGGCGATCATGGGGGCCTCGGGTTCGGGAAAATCCACCCTGATGAACATCATCGGGTTCCTCGACCGCCCCAGCGAGGGGGCCTACCATTTCAAGGGCGAGGATGTGACCGCGCTCGACGACGACGGCGAGTCGCGCATCCGCAACCGGGAAATCGGCTTCATTTACCAGAATTTCAACCTGCTGCCCCGCTGCACCGCATTTGAAAATATCGCGCTTCCCCTCTTTTACCGGGACGATGTGAAGGACGAACGCGCGGCCGTCACCCATGCGCTGGAGATCGTTGGGCTCAGCGACCGGGGGCACCACAAGCCGAACGAGTTGTCCGGCGGACAGCGCCAGCGCGTGGCGATCGCGCGCGCCCTCGTCGGCAACCCGGCAATCCTTCTCGCCGACGAGCCCACCGGCGCGCTCGACAGCAAGACCGGGCAGGAGATCATGGATCTCTTCCGGGCCCTCCACGGGCGGGGATGCACGATCATCATGGTGACCCACGACCGCCACGTTGCCTCCCACTGCGAGCGAATCATCGAAATCAAGGACGGTCGCATCACCTCGGACAGCCTGACATGAAAATCAAGAAATCCATCTATCTCGTCGCCGGCTTCGTGGTGGTGGCTGCCATCGTTGTCGGCCGTGGAGCCGGCGGGCACCAGGTCGAGCTGAAATACGCGCTGCCGGTGCAAAAGGACACCGTCATCGAGCTTGTGGAGAACGGGATGCTCGAGGCGGAGTCCGCGACCCACATCGCGGCGCCCAATGTCAACTACGAGCGCAAGCTCATCGACATCATCCCCGAGGGGACGATCGTGAAAAAGGGGGATGTTCTCGCGAAGTTCGACACGGCGCGGCTCGAGGAAGTCCTTGAGGCGCTCACCCACAGCGGCCTGGGGTCCCGCCGCAAGGACATCGAGATGGAATCGGAGATCAAGGTTGCCGACCTCAAGGCGGCGAACCAGACGGCCATCGAAAATGCCAAGCTCGCCGAGCTGACGTTCAAGACGATGGCCTACGCGGCGAAGCTCGACCGGGACGCCTCGGAGGCCCGGCTCAACAATGCCCGCAACGAGATCAAGGTCGCCGCCAACCGGGTCAAGCAGGAGGAAAACCGCCGCGATGTCCAGCTCCGCCAGCTGGACGACCTCATTGCGGAGAACGACCGGAAGATCGCCGACACGAAGCAGGCCATCGAGGATTTCACCGTGCATGCGCCCGAGGACGGGATCGTCGTCTATCCGCTCATCAAGATCAGCGGGCTCACGCGCAAGGCCCAGACCGGCGACATGCTCTACAAATCCCAGATCTTCCTAATCATCCCGAACCTCTTCAAGATGACCGCCCAGCTCGAGGTGGCCGAGGAGGACATCCGCCGCGTGAAGTCGGGGCAGGAGGCGGAGATGGTGCTGGAGGCTTTCAAGGACGCCCGTTTCACCGGCGAGGTTTACAACATCGCGCCGCTCGCGCATGTGAAGGAGAACAACGAGTTCATCAAGGTCTTCACCGTCGGTGTGCGAGTCCGCGAGCGCGATCTCGACCGCCTGCGTCCCGGCATGAACGCCCGCGTCACCCTCCGCCTCGCGGAATACAAAAACGCCTGGACGATCCCCGTGCAGGCGGTGGTGGACGCCGAGGGAGGGGGTTGCTGCGTCCATGTGGAGAATGATGGCGTGATCAGCACGGTGCCGGTCGAGGTGATCGATTCCGGACGGGATGTGGCTGTGGTCAAGGAACCTCCGAAGGGCCGGATCGTCATCCCGGACTCCGCGTTGCGCGACTACCTTGCGGATCCCGCGCGCGCGTCGCTGAAGATCAAGTGGAAGGAAGAGGGATGATGCGTTTCTTCCGGTATCTTGTCCTCGCCCGCACGACGCTGGTGGAGCACAAGCTGCGCTCGCTGCTCACCGTCCTCGGAATCATTTTCGGCGTGGCGGCGGTCATCGCGATGACCGCCATCGGCGAGGGTGGAAAGGAGGAGGCGCTGCGCGAAATCTCCCGCATGGGGATCCAGAATATTTTTGTGCGCGACCTGCTCGAGGTCCGCCGCAGCGTGTCGGAGAAAGGCGGGTATGTCTCCGACGGGCTCAGCCCGGCCGACCTCAAAGTCATCCGGCAGAGCATCCCCGAGATCACCGCGGTCGCGCCGGTTCTGGAAAAAGAGCTGTTCGTGCAGACCGACAGGTTTCAATCCAAACATCCCATCCGGGGCGTGGATCCCGCATTTTTCGACGTGCTTTCCCACAAGGTGGACCTCGGCCGCCTGATTTCGGATCTCGACGTCGAAGGCGTCCGGAAAGTCTGTGTGCTGGGGCGCGACACGGCGGTGCGTGTCTTTCCGCAGCGGAGCGCCCTCGGCTCGCAGATCCGCATCAACGGGCAGGGGTTCACGGTCGTCGGTGTGCTCGGGAGCCAGCCGGGCTACGATTCCGACATCTACATCCCGCGGACATCCACCGTGCTGTCCGAAAGCGTGGAGCCATTCGAGCCGCCGCTGACGCTGGCGATCCTCCAGGTCGAGAAGATCCCCCTCATTCCCGCCGCGGCGGATCTCGTGAAGAACATCCTCCAGAGACGCCATCTCGGGGCCGCAGACTTCGAGCTCGTCGTCCCCGAGGCGCTCTTCCGCCAGCAGGAGCGCACGCGCAATCTTTTCAACAGCATCATGATTCTGATCACCGGGATCTCGCTGGTCGTGGGCGGCATCGGGATCATGAATATCATGCTTGCCTCCGTGCTCGAGCGCACCCGGGAGATCGGGATCCGGCGTGGGGCGGGAGCCACGCGGATGGATATCCAGATGCAGTTCCTTGCCGAGGCGATCGTGCTGACCGCTGCCGGCGGGGTGATCGGGGTGGTGCTCGGAGTCGGCCTCACGTGGACGATCGCCGTCGCCACCGGATGGAAGACATCGATCCCTCTCCTTGCGGTGCTTGTGGCCTTTTCATTCTCCGTGATCATCGGGGTGGTCTTCGGATATTACCCCGCAAAAAATGCCGGCCGCCTCGATCCGATCGATGCCCTGCGTTATGAATAAGAGCATCGCCGCAGCTGGAATCCTGCTTACGGTGGCGGTGGCCCTCGCGGTGTTTTTTTTTGGATCGCGCTGGTTTGCTCCTCCCCGGCCTCTGGTCGTTGAGGTCGGACACGGCCCGTTTGTCGAGACGATCGACCTGCGCGGTCACGTCGAGCCGTTGCGCTACGAGGATGTCCGCGCCCCGAATTCCTCGACCGAGCGGCAGTTGATCGAGATGGCTCCCGAGGGGGCGTTTGTGAAGGCCGGGGAGGTCGTGGCATCCTTCGATCCCGGCCCTCTCCTCCTCTACATTGACGTGCTCAAGGAGCGCCTCCGCGATCTCCAGATGTCCAAAGAGGATCTGGAAACCCTCATGGACTCGCGGATTTTCGAGTCCAAGGTTGGCATCCAGTCGAGCCAGCAATCCCTCGCGCTCGCCGAAATTCGCAAGCAGGCGCTCAACTACGAGTCCGGCCTCAATCGGGCACGGACCTCCGTAGAAGTCAACCTCGCCCGGCAGAAGGTGCAGAATGCGAAGTCTCTTTTCGGGCAGACCGGACGCCAGAAGGAAACGCGCGTTGCCAGCCGCGTCGAAGACGCCGCACGGTTTCTCGACCGGATCGGAGATATCGAGGCCCAGCTCGATGGTTTCACGGTCAAGGCACCGACCGATTCGATTATCGTCTATCCTCCGGTTCCTGTCGCCGGCGATCTGCGCAAGGTGGAAACGGGGGATTACCTGGAGCGCGGGCAGTCGTTCATGAGGCTGCCCGATCTGGGTTCGCTTGTCGTCCGGGCTTATCTGGAGGAGGCGCAGATGGAACGCGTGAAGTCCGGCATGCCGGTGATCATCCGCCCGGTGGCGCTTCCCGGGACGGAGCTCTCCGGGGCCGTGGACTCGGTCAGCCCGGTCCCGGAAATTCTTCCCGGACGCGGCGGAAGGAAATTTTTTGCCGCGACGATCCGGATCGATGCCGGCGACCTCGAGAAGGATCTCAAGGTCGGCATGGTCGTCGGCATCAGCATCCGGGTGAAAGATCACGGGGATGTTTTTGCGATCCCGCGCGATCTGGCCGCCTCCCGCGGCGGACGCTGGGTTGTGAAGGAAATGCGGGAGCAGTCCGGCCCGGGAGAGGTCCCGCTTGCGGATGCATCCGACTGCGGAGATTATCTTGTTGTTTCCAAATGGCCGGGCAACCCGGCATCAGTCACCCTTGTTTATGAGCCCGGGAAAGAATTCTAATCCGGTTCTTCCGGTTCTGGTGATTGCCGCGGTCGTGACGGCGGCGGTCGCGGCGGGATTCTATTTTTTTGAAGGTCCTGCGCGGGGGAACCCGCTTGTTTGCGAGGTCAAGCCGGCCCGGTTTGTCGAAACCCTTGTGGTGCCCGGAGAGGTGGACACGGAAAAAAGCGTGGATGTGCGCGCTCCCACCGCGCCCTATGAGCGGCAGGTGACATGGCTGATTCCGGAGGGCACCACGGTGAAGCAGGGAGATCTCCTTGCCGAGTTCGACACATCCGACGCGAGGAGCCACCTTGAAGACGGGCAGGACCGGGTCACCAGCCTCGGCCAGCTCCTTGAAACGGAAACCATCAACTGGGATATCAATCTGACAACCGAAGGCGTCCGGAAGGACCAGAAAGCCGAGACGCAGCAGAATGCGCGCCTGCGCAAGGAGGTGTCGGTGCTCCAGCCGCCTCTTCCCCGCGAGATTGGGGAGCGCGCGTTCGGGGTCGCCGACCTCAATCTCGCACAGAGTGCGCGCCGGATTGAGCAGCTCCAAAAAATGAGCGCCTACGAGCTCCGCCGCCGGCAGTATCACATCAAATACCGCCAGGGCCGCGTGGACCGGGATACCAACTACATCGACGAGTATGTGGTGCGGGCTCCTGTGGATTCGGTGGTGCTCTACCCGCCGATCCCGCTGGCGGGGGGAATCATCCGGAAGGTCGAGCCCGGGGATTACCTGGAGCGCGAGCAGGCGTTCCTGCGACTCCCGGATTTTTCCAGCCGGATCCTGCGGCTCAGGGTGCCGGAGCATGCGGTGGAGAAGATTGCGCCCGACGCGGTTCTGGAGTTTGAGGCCCATGCGTATCCCGGCCGGTCGTTCAAGGCGCGCGTGACCTCGATCTCGAACCTCGCCGTCTCGCCTCCCGGGCGGTCGTATCAGAAATATTTCGAGGTCGAGGCGGAGATCGAGCCCGCCGATGGTGTCGAGGACCTCAAACCGGGCATGGTCGTTTCCGCGCTGTTCACGCTGCGCGACCATGGCGAAGTGCTCGCGATTCCCCGCGACCTGACATTCAAAAATGAGGCGGGTGCCCCGGCGGTCTCGGTCGAATCCGGAGCCGGAGTCCGCAGTTTAGAGATTCCCGGCGGGATCACGGAAACCGGGGATCTCCTGCTTGTTCCGCCCGCGAAAATGGAAGGTGGAAGCAAGGGCCTGAAGATCGTCTTCAGGGGATCACAGCGACCTTGAGGCCTTCCTGGCGGATGTTGACCTCCATGGCTTCCTCAATCCGGTCGAGCGGGACATTACCGATTGTCCCGCAGGAACGGAATCCATTTTCCTGGATGCGTCGAGCTCGATTTCGAAGAGGAGATCGTCGCGGCAGACGTGGCAGCCGACGGCGATCAGAGGAAGCGGCGGAAGGGTGCGTTCGTTCCAGATCGCGATGTGCGCGGGATCCCGGAAATACGCCACGGCTCGCGTGGTGTCACCGAACCCCATGCCCGCTTCTCCCAGGATCGCCTCCACGACCTCCATCGTCAGCTTGATCTGCCCGGCGGGATCGCCCTTGTGGACGCTTCTTCCACCGGGCTCGATGCTGGCCGTGCCCGAGATATAAAGCATTCGCGAGAGGGTGTCGGCGACTTCGAGCGCGCGGCTGAATGCGCTCCCGTAGGCGAAGGCGTCGCATTGCAGCGGGGAGCGAACCGTCCGCACCGTCGAGCTGCTGTCGTCCGATCGCACTGCGACGGCCTTGGCCACCAGGGCGGTTCCGGCGGGATTCGGTGCGCCGATTCCCGTGCTGGCGGGCATCCTCCGGATCCCGTGCCGGTGGAAAAATCCGGTCCTCACCCGGTTGAACCCGGCATACCAGTCGAGGATTTCATCGTTGTAAAACCATGTGCGGACGACGTGGTTGAAATCCATCCCTGCGGCAGACAGTGACTTCTCGATTTTGGAAAAGACCTCGCTGGTCTGGTCTTCGCGGGAGGCTCTGGAATGCTCCGGGGTGAGGCCGCCAAGGAAGCAATACGCGGCCCCGTTGCCCCCGACCTGATAACCGGAGATTTCTCCATCCAGAAAAATCGGAGACGGATCCTTTCCGGATACCGCCTGGACCTGCATGCCACCCCCGGCCTGCGCGCGGGAGATGACGGCAGTGACCGGCGCGATGATTCCCGCCTTCCGCACGGTGTTCTTCATTTCGGCGATCTGCTCCTGCGTGCCGAATACGTCCACACTGATCACCGAAGCGCCAGGCAGTTCTTCCAAGGCTTCCCGGAATTCCGATTCCCCCGCAGGGTATTCCAGAGTCAGGTGGGATTCCAGCCATCCGGGATGTTCGATGGAGCGGAGTGCTTTTCGATGGGGGGAGGCCATGACTGAGTAGATTCAACCACGGCCGTTGCATGAAGTTGCAGTTTTTTTGGAACAATCCGGCGGAAGTGGTGTTGAATTTGTCAGACGGGTTTGTTCCGGATGGAACTTTCCCCCAATTTCGACCGGCCATGCCCCCGCGATTTTTCCTCCTGATTTTGCTCGGAGCGACTTTGTGCCATGCGGAACCGAACCCGGCCGTTCAGCCGTTTGAGAGCGAGCCATCGACAAAGCTGACTCCTCCCCTGTCCGCCACTCTCGACCGTCTGGTGCTGGCGAAAGTGAATCCGGCCGGGATCCGCAGGGCGAAACCGTGCTCGGACGAGGTTTTTGCGAGGCGGGTTTATCTGGATGTCATCGGGACTCTGCCGACCAAGAATGAGGTGGTCGCATTCCTTGCGGACAAAAAGCCCGACAAGCGACAGTCGCTGGTGGACCGCCTGCTCGAGCGTCCGGAGTTCGCCGACTACTGGGGCTTGAAGTGGGGCGATGCGCTCCGGATCAAGTCCGAGTTTCCCGTGAACCTCTGGCCGAACGCCGCGCAGGCATATGACCACTGGGTCCGCACGAGCCTCCGGCAAAACATGCCCTACTCGGAATTCGCCCGCAGGCTCCTGACCGCCGACGGCAGCAACTTCCGCGAGCCCTCGGTCAACTTTCTTCGGGCGGCCGGAGGGCGCGATCCGGAGTCCCTGGCTTCAGCCGCTGCCCTCGTCTTCATGGGCGAACGCACTGCCAACTGGTCGCCGGAAAAGCGTGCCGATCTCGCAGTCTTCTTCTCGCGTGTCGGGTTCAAGAAGACGAAGGAATGGAAGGAGGAGATCGTGTTTTTCGACAACTCCCAGGCCAGGCTTCCCGGCTCCGCCCGTCTCCCGGATGGGACGACTGTCAAATTGAATCCCGAGGCCGATCCGCGCGAGGCATTCGTGCAGTGGCTCCTCACATCCAAGAATTCCCCGTTTGCGAGGAATGCCGCCAACCGGATCTGGTTCTGGATTTTTGGCAGGGGCATCATCCACGAACCGGACGACAGCCGCCCGGACAATCCGCCCTCGAATCCGGAACTCCTCGCCTGGCTGGGCCAGCAGTTCGCAGCCGCAAAATATGACACGAAGCAGCTCCTCCGGATCATTCTGAATTCCGATACCTACCAGCTCTCGCCGATTCCCGCCGGCGGCAAAACGCCCGGCGACGCGGGCATGACCGCCTATCCTGTCCGGCGGCTCGAGGCGGAGGTTCTCATTGACGCCATCAACCAGATCACCGGGTCGAACGAGGAATACATGAGCCTGATCCCGGAGCCGTTCACGTTTCTCCCCGAGGACAAGCGCTCGATCGCGTTGCCCGATGGCAGCATCACCAGCACGTTTCTGGAGCTGTTCGGGCGTCCTCCTCGCGACACGGGGCTGCTCTCCGAACGAACGGCAAAAATTTCCACCTCGCAGCGGCTGAGTGTGCTGAACTCCCGTCACATCCTCTCCAAGATCAACAAGAGCAAGAACCTTGAGGAGCTCATCCGCACCGCTCCAAGCCCTCAGGATGCGGTTTCCGCGCTCTACCTGACGATCCTTTCCAGATATCCCACCCCGGAGGAAATCGCGGTCACCACCGCCTACCAGGCCCCTTCGAAAAGTGGAAAAAACCAGAAAATGAACGACATTGCCTGGGCGCTCATCAACAGCCCGGAGTTCCTCTACCGCCACTGAACATATGAAATCCATCCTCCTTCCGTTCGACGCCGGGATGTCCCGCCGGGCGCTCTTCCGATACAGTTTTATGACGACCGCCGCCATGTTGCTCGGCCGCAAGGCGGGATTTGCCGAAGCGGCCGCCGCGGCGGCCGCTTCGCCCAAAGCCAGGGCGGGTGCCGTGATTCAAATCTGGCTCTGGGGCGGTCCGTGCCACATCGATACATTCGATCCGAAGCCGGGCGCGGGATACGATTTCTGCGGACCGCTCAACGAGGCGATTCCGACGAATGTGGACGGGATGCAACTCGGCAAGCTTTTGCCAAACCTCGCCAGGCAGGCGGACAAGTTCTCGCTTATCCGGAGCATGACCCATGAGAACAACGCCCACGAGACCGCATCCTACATGGTGCAGACCGGCCACACCGATGGGGAGCGCCTGGTCTATCCCTCAATGGGCGCGGTCGTCTCGCTCTTCAAAGGCTACGACGCCGGCTACAACGGCCTGATCCCGCCGTATATCGTTCTCACCGAGCCGCAGGGACGGTTTTCCGAGGCCGGCTTCCTCGGGCCGCGTTACAAGCCGTTCGCCACCGGCGGGGATCCGGCAAAAATGCCGTTCGCGGTTGAGGGAATCGTCGCCGAGGGGATTTCTCCGGAGCATCAAAAGATCCGCCGCGAACTCCTCGGCCGGCTGGACACGCTGGGGAAACAATTTCCCGGCGATCCGCAGTTCGCCGAATTCCAGAAGGCCGGCGATGCCGCCTACGATATGATTTTGGGCGACGGCGCGGAGGTTTTCAAACTCAACAAGGAAAGTGACGAGCTGCGAAACCGGTATGGCCGGAACACATTCGGCCAGTCGTGCCTCGCAGCCCGCCGACTCGTCGAGCGCGGCGCAAAATACGTGACCATCAATTACAAGGGCTGGGACACCCACAAGCAGCACTTCCAGACGATGAGCAAGAAACTTCCCGAGATGGATCAGGGGGTGGCTGCGCTGCTTCAGGACCTCTCCGAGCGCGGGCTTCTGGACAGCACGATCGTCTGGTGCGGCGGGGAGTTCGGCCGCACGCCGCGCGTGATGTGGGAGGCTCCGTGGAATGGCGGGCGCAGCCACTTCGGCAAGGTTTTTTCAACATTGATCGCGGGCGGGGGATTCCGCGGCGGCCAGGTTGTCGGCTCGTCGAATGCCACAGGTGAAGAGGTGGCGAACCGCCCGGTCTACCCCTGGGACCTCACTGCCAGCATGTATGAACTGCTCGGAATCGATCCGGATGGCACGTTCCCGCGGGCGGGTGACGAATCGGTGCGGATCACTCCCAAAATCACCGGGAACATGAAATCCGGTGGGCGGCTCAAGGAAATCATGTGATGAGGTCCCGCGCGGCCAAAGCGGTAGTTTTTGCGATCCTTGGATCCTGTCTGGTCTCCGGTTCGTCACACGGCGATGCGCCGAAGGGGTCCGACATCGCTTATGTCTATCCGGCCGGGGGGAAAAGGGGGACCGTTGTGGAAGTGACGGTCGGCGGACAGCACCTCGCCAAGATGAACCGGGGCCTGGTTTCGGGAGACGGGGTGAAGGCCTCCTTCACCGGCTATACGAGGCCGCTTTCAGGAAAGCGGTTTCAGGAGTTCCGCGAGTCGATCGCCGAGCATCGGAAGGAAAAGAAGGATTCCATGCAGGCAATGACCGGCGACATGAAGGATCAGGCCTTGGATATCCCGTCGATCCTGCAGGAGGACGGGGCGACCGAGGAGGAGATCGCACAATTTTATATCATGCAGAAGCAGCGGAACGATCCGAAGCGGCAGGATAACAACCAGCTCGTCGAGATGGTGACGCTGAAGATCGAGATCTCTCCAGATGCCGTCAAGGGGCCGCGCACGCTCAGGCTTTTCGGGAACAACGGGATCTCGAATCCCCTTTCATTTTTCGTCGGCGACTTTCCGGAGGAACGCAAGCCGCCGCCGACCGAGGCCCCGCCAGCAACTCCGCCCCCGATCCAGTTTCCTGTCGTTCTGAACGGGCAGATCATGCCCGGGCAAAGCGACCGGTATTCGTTTCACGCGACCAAGGGGGAGCGGCTGGTTTTTGTCGCCCAGGCGCGCGACCTCATCCCGTATCTTGCCGATGCCGTCCCGGGCTGGTTCCAGGCCGTGCTGACGGTCTTCGACTCCAAGGGCAACGAGCTGGCCTCCGCCCAGTCCGCACGGTTTTCTCCCGATCCGGTGCTCGATTTCGCGGTGAAGGAGAGCGGCGACTACCTGCTCGAAATCCGCGACACCCTCCACCGCGGACGCGAGGATTTCGTTTACCGGATCACCGCCGGACGCCTTCCGTTCGTCACCGGAATTTTTCCGCTGGGCGGGAAGTCCGGCTCGGAAACAACGGTCGAGGTTTCCGGATGGAACCTCCAGCCGGCTTCGCTGAAGGTGCCTTCGGGCGAGGGAATCCAAACCCTGCCTCAACTCGCCCACGGATTCGCCACCACAGATGTCTCGTTCGCGCATGACACCACGCCGGAAATTTTCGCCGTCGAGCCGGACAACGATGTCTCGCACGCCGCGATGGTGAAAATTCCTGCAACCGTGAACGGCCGCATCGAATCAAAAGGAGACGTCGATGTCTTTGCGGTGAATTGCAAAAAAGGCGCACCGTTGGTCTTCGAGGTTTTCGCCCGCCGCCTCGATTCTCCTCTGGATTCGTTTCTCCGGATCACGGACACAACCGGCAAGCAGCTCGCCTACTGCGATGACAGGGAGGATCCGGGGGCGGGATTGCTCACCCACCATGCCGATTCGCGGATTGACTTCGATCCGCCATCCGACGGTCTCGTTTACGTCCAGATCGGGGATGCCCAGAGGCAGGGCGGCGGCGATTTTTCCTACCGCCTCCGCATCGACCGCCCGCGCCCGGACTTCGAGCTCCGCGTGGTTCCTTCCGGGATCACCGGCGCTCCCGGAACCTCGTCGCCGGTGACGGTGTATGCCTTGCGAAAGGACGGATTCACAGGCGACATCCATTTTTCCGCTGCGACGAAGGGGTTCGCGATTTCCGGCGGATGCATCCCCGCCGGATGCGATTCCGTCGATGCGACGCTCACATTTCCCGACACCCCGACGGGCAGGATCGAGCCGGTCGAGATCACGGGAACCGCCGAGGTTTCCGGATCGCAAGTGACCCGCAAGGCGGTCCCGGCTGACGACATGCTCCAGGCGTTTTTCTACCACCACCTGGTCCCCACCTCCCAGCTCCTCGCTTATTCCATGCCGGAGCAGCCCGCAAAAAAACCACTCAAAATCGCGCAGGGAACCGCGACGATCACTCCCGATAACCCCGGCCTGGCCACGGTGCTTCTGCCGCCGACTTTCCCCAAGGAGGGAATGAAGGCGGAATTGAAAAACTCTCCGGACGGAATCTGGATCGAGGGGCTCAACCCCTCTGAGGACGGCATCCAGATCGCATTCCGCGCCGATCCGAAAAAAGTTAAGCCCGGCTTGCGCGGGAACCTCCTCGTCGAGCTCAGCGCGGCCAGGCTCGAATCCAAGGGCGACAAAAAGGAAATGAAACGCTGGTCGATGGGCCTCCTCCCCGCCATCCCGTTCCAACTCGCGGCCGAGTAGATTTCGCACATTTGTCGAGCCACGGAGAACCGCAATGCATCGCCCTTCCATTCCTTCGCGGCTTCGCGGGCAAATACTCTATTCAGACAACCTCACCCGCCGCGTGCGCGCTCGCCCAGGCCCACTGGAAATTGTAACCGCCCAGCCACCCGGTCACATCCACGACCTCGCCAATGAAGTAGAGCCCGCGCTGGGTGCGGGACTCCATCGTCTTTGAGGAAAGATCTCCCGTGTCCACCCCGCCCACCGTCACCTCGGCTTTGGAATACCCCTCGGTCCCCGCAATCTCCACCGGCCAGTTGTGCAGGAGCTCGTCGAATTTTTTGCGTTCCGGAAGCGACCATTGCGATGCCGGTTTTTGAGGCGCATGAATTTTGTTCCAAGCCTCAGCGAACCGTCGGGGGAGGGGGCTCTGCCCGGGCAGAAGGTCGATGCTCAGCCTCTCCCCTGCATTCCAATACGAAGACACTTGAAGGATTGCCGGTCCGCTGAACCCGCGGTGGGTGATGAGAAGTGCCTCCTCGAACGATGTGCCACCCCGGCTTTTCACCCGCACGGGGAATGACAGCCCGCTCAGAGTCGAATACGTTTGCAGGTCGGATTCCTTGAGGGTGAGGGGAACCAATCCCGGCCGCAGCCCGGTCACCCGCATCCCGAATTGCCTGGCAATCCGGTGTCCGAAGTCGCCCGCCCCGAGCTTTGCAAACGAAAGCCCGCCGGTCGCGATGACGAGCGAATCGCAGGAAATTTCCCCGGCACTAGTTCTCAGCCGGTAGCCGGGTTGGACGTCCTCCACCCTGCAGCCGCACCGGATCTCAACTCCTGCGCACTCCGCCAGGAGCATCGCAATAATCTCCCGCGAGGAACCATTGCAGAATTGCTGTCCGAGGGTTTTCTCATGATACGCAATCCCGTGCTTTTCAACCAGCGCGATGAAATCCCACGGCGAAAACCGTGCCAGCGCGGACCGGCAGAACGACGGATTCCCGGAAATATAGTTCTCCGCCCCCGCATGGATATTCGTGAAATTGCACCTCCCGCCGCCGGATATTTTGATCTTCTCGCCGACCCGTTCGTTGTGCTCGATCACAAGAACCCTCCGCCCCCGCCTGGCCGCCGTTGCCGCACAAAACAACCCCGCCGCCCCTCCACCGATCACTGCGACATCGTATTTCATCTCATTCTCCGCGTCCCCCGTGCCCCTGCGCGGGCATCAGCGCTTCCGCTGGAAGTCTGCGATCGCGCGTTCGGTTTCGCGGTCGGTCACGCGCTTTTTGAGATCCGCCCGCTTGTCGCCGGCGTCCTTGCCCTTGCCGAGACCGATCTCGACCTTGACGCGCCGGTTTTTCCAATACATCCGGAGAGCGACGACCGTGCGCCCGTTTCGTTCGATCTCGCCGACGAGGCGGTCGATCTCCGAGCGGTGCATGAGAAGCCTGCGGAGCCGTTTCGCATCATGCTGTTCGTGGCTGGCCCTCTCGTAGGGCTGGATGCTCGACTCGCAGAGGCAGAGGTTGCCGCCCTCCATGCGCACGAAGGCCCCCTGCAGTGAAACAAGTCCGGCGCGAATGGATTTGACTTCCGTGCCTTTGAGTTCGACTCCGGCCTCGAAGCGCTCGAGGATGTGATAATCCCGGAGGGCTTTGCGGTTCGTGGTGATCTCGGCCGACATGGGGAGGAGCCCCCGGAGCCGTTAAGCCGCGGCCTTCGGGGCGACGGCGAGCTTGCCCTTGGCAATTTCCATCAGGGCGATGTCCGCTAGGCCCATGCGAAACTCCACCTCGACCATCGGACGGCTCCCGGCGGTCAACTGCCTCACGCGACGCGAAACGGCATTGATGAGAACCTGGGGTTCGAGGATGACTTTGTTGGCTTCTTCGAGGAGTTGTGCGTTCATGCTTGTGCTTTTCCCCATGGATTCACGGGGTGGGCATCGTAATCCCCAAAGCTCCGGTGTCAAATTTAATTATATTTTTTCTTTGACATGCCGGATGCCGGGGGTATTCTACGCGGCTCCCGACAGGCGGGGGAAACCATAACCGCAGGAGACCGGACCGGTCGCTCGCACTGCAACCCATTCATGCAAAAAAAACGAAGCAAACGTTACCGCGCCGCCGCTGAAAAAGTGGACGGCGGAAAAAAATACCAGCTCGCGGAGGCCATCAAGACGCTCAAGACCCTGCCCCCGACGAAGTTTGACCAGACTGTCACCCTTTCCTTCAAGCTGGGCGTGGATCCCAAGCAGAGCGACCAGATGGTGCGCGGCACCTGCCCGCTCCCGAACGGCAGCGGCAAAAACGTCCGGGTCCTCGTCTTCGCGACCGGCCAGGCGGCCGAGGCGGCGAAGGAGGCCGGCGCGGAATTTGTCGGATTCGAAGATCTCATCAAGAAAGTGACCGGCGGGTTTTCCGATTTCGACGTCGCCGTCGCAACCCCGGCTGCCATGTCGGAGGTCCGCAAGCTCGGCAAGGTCCTCGGCCCGCGCGGCCTCATGCCGAATCCGAAGACCGGCACCGTCACCGACGACACCGCCAGGGCGGTCAAGGAAGTGAAGGCCGGACGCGTGGAATTCAAGCTCGACAAAAACGCGAACGTGGCCGTCCCGGTCGGCAAATTCTCATTCGAAGAACCTTCCCTCGTGGAGAACGGCCTGGCCGTGATCGAAGCCGTCGTCAAGGCCCGTCCCGCAACGGCGAAGGGCTCGTTTGTCGAAACCATCACCCTGGCTGCCACGATGCTGCCCGGCATTTCCGTTGACCCGTCCCCGTTCCTCAAAAACTAAGCCATGAGACCCGAGAAAACTCTGATCGTCGCGGACGTCCGCGAAAAACTCAAATCCTCGCCCTACCTCCTTGTGGTGGATTACACCGGCATGAAGGTGCCCCATTTCGAGGAGCTCCGCACCCGGCTCGCCGGCGCCGGCGCCCGCATCAGCGTTGTCAGGAACACGTTCCTGAAAATCGCCGCCAAAGATCTCGCGATGCCCGGACTCGACAGCTCGCTGACCGGGCAGACCGCCATGGTCACCGGGGAAGCCGACATCTGCGCCGCCGCCAAAATCCTCAAGACGTTCGCCGCCGAGTTCCAGAAGCCGGTCGTCCGCGCGGGCGTTCTTGACAACAGCCCGCTTGCGGCCGCCCAGGTTGCCGAGCTGGCCGACCTTCCGAGCAAGGAAGTGCTCCAGGCCAAGCTCCTCGGACTGCTCCAGACCCCGGCCAGCCAGTTGGTCCGCCTGCTCAACGAGCCGGCAGCCAGCCTCGCCCGCGTCCTCAAAGCCAAGGGGGATGCGGCTGCCGCCTAGCCAAAACCACTTTCGCAAAGCGTTTGAAGCCGCGCCGCGCGATATCACAACAAAACACATAAATCCGGTTCCTTGTCGGTCGGGCGGCTGCCCGGCTCAAATGCCCTGAGGCTTCGGGGCGCGACAATACCAAAAAAGAAAATAATACAATGGCAGACACACAAGCACTCGTAGACCAGCTCAGCGGACTCACCGTTCTGGAGATCGCAGACCTGGTGAAACAACTCGAAGAAAAATGGGGCGTCAGCGCCGCCGCGCCGGTCGCGGTCGCGGCAGCAGGTCCCGCCGGTGCCGCAGCGGCTCCCGCCGAGGAAAAGACCTCGTTCGACGTCATCCTCACCGAGGCGGGCGGCAACAAGATTGCCGTCATCAAAGAAGTGCGCGCGGCCGTGGCCGGACTCGGGCTCGCCGAGGCCAAGGCTCTCGTCGAGAGCGCACCGAAGCCCCTCAAAGAGGGCGTGACCAAGGAAGAAGCGGAAGAGATCAAGAAAAAGATCGAAGCCGCCGGCGCCAAAGTCGAAATCAAGTAAATTCCCAACCCCGCAGAGAGATCTCGAAAAAAATCTTGATCTCTCTGCGGATCCCATTAGTTTCTCACTTTCGCTGGAAGCCACGGCCCTGTCACACTGTCCTTTTCTGCCCAAGCCTAAATCAATCCGTCAACAGACGGGCGGTATCAAACCCGTCTGCCTGCACGGATGTTTTGTGTTTCTTGGAACGGGACATTTGACGGCGCTGGGGTAACCCGGCTGGCAGCACCAGTCTTCCGCGGAAACAGCCACTCGAATCCACCATGTCTGAACGTATCCATTTCGGCAAATTGCAGGAGGCCATCGAGCCGCCCAACCTCATTGAGCTCCAGATCAACTCCTACAACGAGTTTTTCCAAAAAGACACGCCGGTGGCCAAGCGGCGCCTGGTCGGTCTGCAGGCGGTCTTCCGTGAGTTTTTTCCGATTTTCGGATTCGAGGACAAATCCTCGCTGGATTTTGTGAGCTACGATCTGGGCGAGCCGAAGCTTTCCGCTTTGGAATCCCAGCGCGAGGGCCAGACCTTCAGTGCCCCGCTTTACGTGACGTTCCGTTACAAGGACGAGCGCTGCACCAAGGAGGAAAAAGTTTACATGGGCGAGCTCCCGCTCATGACCCCGCAGGGGACGTTCGTCATCAACGGGGCCGAGCGTGTCGTCGTTTCGCAGCTTCACCGTTCGCCGGGCATCTGCTTTGAGACATCCGTCCACACGAACGGCAAGATCCTGCATGGATTCCGAATCATCCCGGACCGCGGATCGTGGATCGAGGTGCAGTTCGACACCAGCGACCTTCTTTACGTCTATCTCGACCGCCGCAAGCGCCGCCGGAAATTCCTTGCCACCACATTCCTTCGTGCGCTCGGGCATCCGTCCGACGAGGACATCATCAAGCTTTTCTACAAGATCGAGGATCTCAAGCTGAGCGACCGCCTCGAGGAGGAGGAAATCAACACGAAGGTCCTGATCGCCGACATCCGCGACGGGGAAATCACCGTCGCCCGCGCGTTTGAGCCTCTCAATGCCGCCACCGTCCGCCAGCTCATCGGGCTCGGACACAAGTCGGTCAAGGTCGTTGACACGAAAAACGACGACACGATCATCAAGTCGCTCAAGAAGGATCCGGCCCACGACGAGGACGAGGCGCTGAAGGACATCTACCGCAAGCTGCGCCCCGGCGATCCGCCGACCGTTCAGAACGCCCGCGGGATGCTCAAGCGGCTGTTCTTCGACTCCAAGCGCTACGATCTCGGCCGCGTGGGGCGCCACAAGATCAACCAGAAGCTCGGCCTCAAGGTCGCCGAGGACGAGAGGATCCTCACCAAGGAGGATTTTGTCGCCGCGATGAAATATCTCGTCGAGCTCCGCAATGGGGACGGGATGACCGATGACATCGATCACCTCGGCAGCCGGCGCGTCCGCACGGTGGGAGAGCTTCTTGCGAACCAGTGCCGGGTCGGCCTGGCCCGCACCGAGCGCCTGGTGCGCGAGAGGATGACCCTTTTTGACACCAATGTCGATCAGATCACCCCGCAGAAGCTCATCAACCCGAAATCGCTCAGCGCAGTGGTCCGGGACTTCTTCGGCCGCAGCCAGCTCAGCCAGTTCATGGACCAGACGAACCCGCTGTCCGAGCTCACACACAAGCGCCGCCTCTCCGCTCTCGGGCCGGGCGGCCTGAGCCGCGACCGCGCCGGATTCGAAGTCCGTGACGTCCACCCCTCCCACTACGGGCGCATCTGCCCGATCGAGACTCCGGAAGGTCCGAACATCGGCCTGATCAGCTCGCTCAGCACGTTCGCGCGCATCAACGAGTTCGGGTTCATCGAGACCCCTTATCGCAAGGTCGCCAACGGACGGGTCTCCGATACTGTCGAATACCTCAGCGGCGACCGGGATGAAAACTTCTACATCGCCCAGGCGAATTCAGCGGTGGATTCCCACGGCAAGCTGACGGGCGAAAAAGTTTCCGCGCGTTACCGCGGGGATTTCGTCGAGGTGGAGCCGGCGCAGATCCAATACATGGACGTGTCGCCCAAGCAGCTCGTTTCCGTGGCCGCCGGGCTGATCCCGTTCCTCGAGCACGACGATGCGAACCGCGCGCTCATGGGCTCGAACATGCAGCGCCAGGGCGTCCCTCTTCTTGTTTCCGAGGCTCCGCTTGTCGGAACCGGACTCGAGGGCCGGGTGGCCCGCGATTCCCGCGCCGTCATTTGCGCCGAGGCAGCAGGCCGGGTGGCGTCGGTCACCTCGACCCACATTGTCATCACGAAGGATGGCGAGCTTCCTGAAGGGAAGAAGAAGATCAAGAACGATCCGGAGAACGGGGTCCATGTGTACGAGCTGCGCAAGTTCATGCGCTCGAACGCCAGCACCTGCATCAACCAGAAGACGATCGTCCACAAGGGTCAGCACATCAAAAAAGGCGAGGTCATCGCCGACGGCCCGAACACCGAGAAGGGTGAGCTCGCGCTCGGACGCAACGTCCTCGTCGCGTTCATGCCCTGGAACGGATACAACTTTGAGGACGCGATCCTCATCTCCGAACGCGTCGTCAAGGAGGACATCTACACGTCGATCCACATCGACGAGTTCGAAATCGGGGCGCGCGACACGAAGCTCGGCCCTGAGGAAATCACGCGCGATATTCCCAATGTCAGCGAGGAGGCCCTCCAGCATCTGGGACCGGACGGCGTCATCCGCATCGGAGCCGAGGTCAAGCCGGGGGACATCCTCGTCGGAAAAATCACCCCGAAGAGCGAAACCGAGCTGGCTCCCGAGGAGCGGCTCCTCCGCGCCATTTTCGGAGAAAAAGCGGCGGACGTTAAAGACACCTCGCTGACTGTTCCGTCGGGAACATACGGCATCGTCATGGACGTGAAGGTTTCCTCCAAGAAGGAGGTCGCCCGCACGAAGATGACTCCGGCCGAGTCGAAGCGGCAGCAGAAAATGATCCAGGAGGATCACAAGAAGCGCAAGGACGACCTGCACGAGCAGCTCACGGCCGCTCTCTCGAACATCCTCCTCAACGAGAAGATCCCGCTCGACGTCGTGAACGCCCAGACCGGTGAGATCATCATTCCGGCGAATCGCAAGATCACGAAGCAGCTCCTCCGCAAGCTCGCCGCGGTTTACAACCACGTCGAAATCGACCCGAGCCCGATCCGCAACAAGATCAACGAGATCATCGGCCAGTTCGAGCACAAGTTTGTCGACCTCGACAACGAGCGCGACCAGAATCTCGGACGCATTGAGAGCGGTGACGATGTCGACCCCGGCATCATCAAACAGGTGAAGGTCTACATCGCCAGCAAGCGCAAGCTCAGCGTCGGTGACAAAATGGCCGGACGCCACGGAAACAAGGGCGTCGTCGCCAAGATCGTTCCCGAGGAAGACATGCCGTTCCTGGCGGATGGAACCGCCGTGGACATCGTTCTCAACCCGCTCGGCGTGCCGAGCCGTATGAACGTCGGGCAGGTTCTTGAAACCCACCTCGGCGTTGCCGCAAAGGCTCTCGGCTTCAAGGTGGCCACGCCGGTGTTCGACGGAATTCCGGAGACGAAAATCCGCGAGTTCCTCAAGGACGCGAAGACCAAGGAAGGCTTCACCTGGACGAACGAGAACGGAAAGTCCACCGTCTATGACGGCCGGACCGGGGAGGCGTTCGACCAGCAGGTCGTCGTCGGCTACATCTACATGCTCAAGCTCGGCCACCTGGTCGCGGACAAAATCCACGCCCGTGCCGTCGGCCCCTACAGCCTCGTCACCCAGCAGCCTCTTGGCGGAAAAGCCCAATACGGCGGCCAGCGGTTCGGGGAAATGGAGGTCTGGGCGCTCGAAGCCTACGGAGCGGCCTACACGCTTCAGGAACTCCTCACCGTCAAATCCGACGACGTCGCCGGACGCACCCGGATCTACGAGAGCATCGTCAAGGGCGACAACTCCCTTGAGGCGGGAACTCCGGAGTCCTTTAACGTTCTCATCAAAGAAATGCAGGGGCTCGGACTCGATGTCCGGGTGGGCGGAAAAGAACCCGTCTTCGGCGAATCCGCCGCCTGATCCCAACCCAACCAAAGAAGAAACGATCCATGAAAGAGGTTAATATCCGCGAAGTATTTGGTGAACAGAAGCCGGTCGGTTTTGATGAGGTGGCCATCACGGTCTCCTCTCCCGAGGCGATGCGCAGCTGGAGCAAGGGCGAGGTCAAGAATCCCGAAACGATCAACTACCGCACATTCAAGCCCGAAAAGGGAGGCCTCTTCTGCGAGCGCATCTTCGGTCCGACGCGCGACTGGGAGTGCTCGTGCGGAAAATACAAGCGCATCAAGCACAAGGGCGTCATCTGCGACCGCTGCGGCGTCGAGGTCACGCTGTCGCGCGTGCGCCGCGAGCGCATGGGTCACATCGATCTGGCGGTCCCTGTTTCGCACATCTGGTTTTACAAGTGCATGCCCTCGCGCATCGGCCTGATGCTCGACATGACGTCGCGCCAGCTCGAGCGCGTGATCTACTACGAGGATTATATTGTGGTGGATCCCGGCAACACGCCGCTCCAGCGCTGCCAGCTTCTCACCGAGTCCGAATACCGCGAGGCGGAGGACCAGTATGGGGAATCGTTCACGGCGGGCATGGGGGCGGAGGCCATCCAGAAGCTTCTGGAGCAGACCGACCTTGCCGCACTGAACACCGAGATCGAGCAGCAGATGGTTTCGACCCGCAGCAAACAGCTCCGCAAGAAGCTCGCCAAGCGGCTCAAGCTCGTCCAGGGATTCGCTTCCTCGAAGACGCGTCCCGAGTGGATGATCCTCAACGTGCTGCCCGTGATCCCGCCGGATCTGCGTCCGTTGGTGCCGCTGGAAGGAGGGCGTTTTGCAACCTCCGATCTCAACGACCTTTACCGCCGCGTCATCAACCGGAACAACCGGCTCCGCACGCTTCTTCAGCTCAAGACCCCCGAGGTCATCATCCGCAATGAAAAGCGCATGCTGCAGGAGTCGGTGGACGCCCTCTTTGACAACGGCCGCCACGGCCGCGCGGTCACAGGTGCCGCCAACCGCCCGCTGAAATCGCTCAGCGACATGCTCAAGGGCAAGGGCGGCCGCTTCCGCCAGAACCTTCTCGGCAAGCGCGTCGATTACTCCGGCCGCTCGGTCATCGTCATCGGACCCGAGCTCAAACTCAACCAGTGCGGTCTGCCAAAGAAGATGGCGCTCGTGCTTTTCGAGCCGTTCATCATCCGCCGCCTCAAGGAGCAGGGCCATGTGCACACCGTGCGCAGCGCCAAGAAGCTCATCGAGCGCCAGACCCCCGAGGTCTGGGATATTCTCGAGGAGGTGACCAAGGGGCACCCGGTTCTCCTGAACCGCGCGCCGACCCTGCACCGGCTTTCGATCCAGGCGTTCGAGCCCCTCCTCATCGAGGGCGAGGCGATCCGCATCCACCCGCTCGTCTGCACCGCCTACAACGCGGACTTCGACGGCGACCAGATGGCGGTGCACGTTCCGCTTTCCGTTGAGGCCCAGATGGAGGCCCGCATGCTCATGCTGGCGACGAACAACATCTTTTCGCCATCCAGCGGAAAGCCGATCACGAACCCGTCGCAGGACATTCCTCTCGGCTGCTACTACCTCACCCAGAAGCCGCGCGGCGAGGACGCCAACAAGGACAAGCGCATGCCGCTCTTCGCGACCGCCGACGAGGTCGATCTGGCCATGTCCGAGGGCTCGATCCGCACGCATACCCGCATCCGGTTCAAGAATCCCGACTTCGGCCGCCAGACAATCTTCGGCGACACCGCCGCCAAGATTCTCGAGACGACAGCCGGCCGCGTGATCTTCAACCAGATCTGGCCCGAGGCCCTCGGGTTCTACAACAAGGTTTGCGGTAAAAAGCAGCTCTCCGATGTCATCTGGCGCTGCTACAAGATCGCCGGTCAACAGAAGACCGTCGAGACGCTGGACAGGCTCAAGCAGCTCGGCTTCCGTGAGGCGACCAGGGCGGGGATCTCGATCGGCATCACCGACATGATCATCCCGCCGGAGAAAACCCAGCTTTTGGAAAAGGCCTACCGCGAGGTCGGCGAGGTTCAGAAGCAGTATCTCCGCGGTATCATCACCGACGGCGAGCGCAAGAACAAGGTGCAGGACATCTGGACGCATACCGGCGAAGAAGTCGCCAATGCCCTCTTCCGCACGCTCGATCACAACGACGGACGCCGGGAAATGAACCCGGTCTTCATGATGGTCGACTCCGGAGCGCGCGGCAACCGCACGCAGATCAAGCAGCTTGCCGGCATGCGCGGTCTCATGGCCAAGCCCTCGGGCGAAATCATCGAGCAGCCGATCACTGCGAATTTCCGCGAGGGTCTCTCGGTGCTGGAATACTTCATCTCGACGCACGGCGCCCGCAAGGGTCTCGCCGATACCGCGCTCAAGACGGCCGACTCCGGCTACCTGACCCGCAAGCTCGTCGATGCCGCGCAGGATGTCATCATCACCATCGATGACTGCCAGACCGCGAACGGCATCGTCGTCCGCCCGATTTACGAGGGCGACGAGGAGGTGGTCAGTCTTTCGACACGCATTATCGGACGCGCCAGCTGCGAAACCGTCAAGGATCCGGTCACCGGAAAGGCCATCATCAAGGCCAACCAGCTGATCGACGAGGAGATCGCTGCCGCTCTCGAAAAGATCGGCCACGAGCAGTTGAAAATCCGCTCGGCGCTGACCTGCGAATCCAAGCGCGGCATCTGCGCAAAGTGCTACGGGCGCAATCTCTCCACAGGAAACATGATCAAGCTCGGCGAGGCGGTCGGCATCATCGCCGCCCAGTCGATCGGCGAGCCGGGAACCCAGCTCACCATGCGCACATTCCACGTCGGCGGAACCGCGAGCCAGACGTTCAAGCAGCCGGTCGTCAAAGCCAAAAACGAGGGCATCGTCCGCTTCAACGAGCTCAAGGTCGTCGAGACCAGCGAGGGCACGTTCGTCGTTCTCAACAAAAACGGCACGGTCAGTCTCCATGCAGCCGACGGCCGCGAGCTGGAAAGCCACAACATCGTGGTCGGTTCGGTGGTCTCCGTTGCGGACGGCGCAAAGGTCAAGAAGGGCGAAACCTTCATCCAGTGGGATCCCTATAACGTTCCGATCATCACCGAGAAGGCCGGACGCATCGAGTTCAAGGACATGATCCCGGGCGTCACAATCCGCAAGGAGGTTGATGAGGCCACGGGCGTCATGGGCACTGTCGTCATCGAGCACAAGGAGGATCTGCATCCGCAGATCGTCATCCTCGACGAGGCGAAGAGCGTCCTCGCCAGCTATTCGATTCCCGCCGGCGCGCACATCGAGGTCAAGGAGAACTCAAAGGTTCCCGCCGGACAGCGTCTCGCCAGAACTCCGCGCAAAATTGCCAAGACCAAGGACATCACCGGCGGTCTGCCGCGTGTGGCCGAGTTGTTCGAAGCCCGCCGTCCGAAAGACGCCGCGGAAATTGCCAAAATCGACGGTATTGTCGATATTGGCGGGACGGTTCGCGCCAAGCGCCGCCTCATCGTGACCGATCCGGAAACCCAGGCCGAGGAAGAGCACCTCATCCCTCTCAACAAGCACATCATCGTCTTCAAGGGCGACACGGTGAAAAAGGGTCAACAACTCACCGAAGGGCCGGTTGTGCCGCACGAAATTCTGGAGGTCTGTGGACCCCAGGAGCTTCAGGAGCACCTCCTGAACGAGGTGCAGGAGGTTTACCGCCTGCAGGGCGTTGAAATCAACGACAAGCACATCGAAATCATCGTGCGCCAGATGCTTCGCAAGGTCAAAATCACCGAGCCGGGTGACACCGGTCTCCTTTGGGGAGATCAGGTTGACCGCCTGGCATTTGAAGCCGAAAACGAGCGCGTCGTCGAAAAGGGCGGCAAGCCCGCCGAGGCGAGCCCGGTTCTTCTGGGCATCACCAAAGCCTCCCTCGAGACGGACAGCTTCATTTCAGCCGCTTCGTTCCAGGATACGACGCGCGTGTTGACCGAAGCCGCCACTCTTGGCAAAGTAGACAGATTGCGGGGCTTCAAAGAAAACGTCATCATGGGCCACCTCATCCCGGCGGGCACTGGATTCCAGTCCCACCGCGAAACCGAGGTCGTTCACCTGGGCGATGCGCTTGATGCCGAGCCGAATCCTGAATCAGAAAAAGCTGCCAGCTAAGTGACCACCATGGAAAAATCCACCAACCCGAACGTCGAAATTATGACTGAACTGCTAGAAGCCGGCGTGCACTACGGACACCAGACCAAGCGCTGGAATCCCAAGATGCGCGAATACATCCTGGAAGAGAAAAACTCGATCTACATCATCGACCTCGCCCAGACGGTTGAGCAGCTTGAGCGGGCCGCAGCCTACCTCTCGACTCTCGTCCGCGGCGGGGGCAAGGTTCTCTTCGTCGGCACCAAGAAACAGGCCCAGGAGGCTGTGCGCGAAGCCGCCACGGCAACCGGTCAGTTCTTTGTCAACCAGCGCTGGCTCGGGGGCACCCTGACCAACCTGACCACCATTCGCAAGAGCGTCGCCCGCCTGAAAGAAATCGAGTCCTCGGAAAAAACTCCGGCATTCGCAAAGATCAACAAGGCCGAGGCCGCTGCGATCCGCCGCGAGGGTGCCAAGCTGCGCCACAACCTGGACGGGATTGTCGAGATGTCGAAACTCCCGGATGTTCTGGTCGTCATCGACACGCTCCGCGAGGAGATCGCCGTCGCCGAGGCGAACCGCCTGAAGATCCCGATCATCGCGATCGTGGACACCAACTGCAACCCCGAGAAAATCGAATACCCGATCGCCGGGAACGACGATGCCATCCGCTCGATCCGCGTGATCCTGCAGAAGCTCATCCAATCGATGCTCGACGGCCGCGGGCCGGTTGGAAAATCCACGCCGTCCGAACTCGCCGCCGTTTCCGAATAGCCAATAAAGTTTTCAGCATTCAGTTTTCAGTGTTCAGCACCGAAGGCTGGCTTTACTGAAAACTGAGCACTGAAAACCGAAAACTTTTTATGTCTGAAATTTCCGCCTCACTCGTCAAAGAACTCCGCGAAAAAACCAACGCGGGGATGATGGATTGCAAAAAGGCCCTGACCGAATCCGGAGGCGACCTCGTCGCAGCGGAGGAGATTCTCCGAAAGAAGGGGATCGCCAGCGCGGGGAAAAAATCCTCACGCGAAGCGAAGGAGGGCACGGTGGCCTCCTACATCCACCTTCAGGGCAAGGTCGGAGTCCTCGTCGAGATCAACTGCGAAACCGATTTCGTCGCGAAGAACGAGACCTTCCGCGAGTTCGTGAAGGACGTCACCCTGCACATCGCCGCCGCCCACCCGCTCTACGTCAGCCGGGAGCAGGTTCCCGAAAAGCTCGTTGAGGCGGAGCGCGGGATCTACGCCGCCCAGGTGGTGGGCAAGCCCGCGAACATTGTGGACAAGATCGTGGACGGGAAAATCGACAAGTTTTACAGCACCGTCTGCCTGCTTGAGCAGGCGTTCATCAAAAACCCCGACATCACGGTCAAGGATCTGTTGACAAGCAAGATCGCCGAGCTCGGGGAGAATATGATCATCCGACGCTTCACCCGCTACATGGTGGGCGAGGATCTCGGGGCGTAAGACCCTCCTTCAGGGTTTCCGGATTTCCGCCGGATTTGTTTTCAGTTGTGTGTTTCCCGGGTTGGTGACCCGAGGCGGAAAACTTTTGGCGGCGGGCCCTGGACGAATATCCAGTCGGTTCCGAACCTGTGGAGCTCCGCCTGCCATCCGGCATTTTTTTGAAGCGCGTGCTGAAGCGCGTTCCACTGTCCGAGATAGTTCAGCCCGTGGCTCCAAAGATGACCTTCATATCCACAGAGAACCGGCCGGCCGAGGAGGATTGCCGGATTGTTGAAGTCCGGCTTGATCGCGATGCGCGAGGCAGGAGGCACCCTTTTCAGCGCCTGCTCTGCGGCAGCCAGTTCTGAGCGGCTGGCCAATTTGTAGCCGTGGCGGGCGTCGAGTCCGCCGGCGAGCGAAAGCGCTCCGGAGAAAAACAGGGCGAAGCAGACGCCCGTGCGGACGAGCGGAGCCCACGCGGAAATCATTGCCCAGAGGAATGGGGCGCAAGCCAGCCAGGCCCAGACCATGAGTTTGGTGTTGTCCCATTCCCACCGGGCAAAGCTGAACAGGCAGCAGATCACAAACACCAGGATTCCGGTCCCTGCAAAACACATCGCCCCGGGGGTCTTTTGTTTTCGGATCTGCCATGCGAGCAGGAGAAGCAGTGGGAGCGAGACGCCAAAGTTCCAGATCCAAAACCCGGGCCCGCCATCCGCCTGCATCCAGCCGGGAAGCCAGCGGATCCCGGAGGCCGCGGAGAATTTGCCCGTGACAAAATATACGGCAGCCGAGGCCGGGATGATGGCGGAACCCACAAAAATCAGGAGGCCGTGGCGGGCGCGCGGCTGGACGACAAACGCGACGGCGAGCACAAGGCTCAGGAACAGGAATGCATGCACGTTAAAAATCGGCATTGTCGCGTAGAGCAGGAACGTGATCCATTTCGACACGCCCGATCCGTCGCGGAAGAAATCCTCCCTCCATGCGCACAGCAAAAAAAGACCACACGGGAGCGCGTAAAGCAGGCCACGCTGGGTCACGAGCATCGACAGGAAAAAATTCTTCCAAGCGATGTCTGCTTGAAAATCCGCAATCTGGAAAGTTTGAAAAATCATGAGCCCGGCCAGCCCTCCGTTGAAGAGAAATGCCGCGATCGCAAAGGCTCCTCCCCAGCGCCAGAGCGCCCAGCCTGTGAGGGCGGCTCCGGCCAACCCGACCCAGACAAGCCCGCGTTCCACCGGAACTCCCGTGGATAACAGCAGGCTGTTCAGAAGGTCGGTTCCGACCGGGTAGACCAGCGGCGTGCCGGACAGGATCGGACTGGCCGGCCAGAAATCGACTCCGCCGGCCAGATACCTGATCAGGTGGATGTGCAGCGAGATGTCTCCGAGGTTGTTCGGGGAAAGCACACGCCATTCGTCGCCGACCGGATAGATCAGCCAGAGGAACGCCCGGAGGGAGGCCAGCGCGAAGACAGTCAGCATCAAAACATCCCAGGCATCCAGCCCGGGGGAGGGTGCCGGACGGATCGACAGCCACGCGAGAACCGATGCGGCCAGACCGACCGCGAAGGCTGTCCATGCCAGGGCAGGGGAGACCCCGCCGCACGGGAAGGCCAGCGCGATGGCGGAGGTCACGCTGACGGCGACGAAGACCAGCACGGCTCCGGCGGATCTCATCGGGAATGCAGGGGCATGGGTTCTTTTACAGTGCCCGGTGTCGGTTTGTCCGCGAAAATGATCCCGAAACGGAAATTTGATTTGCCGGATTGTTCGGCATGCCATACCGTGTATGGCATGAAGATGACGATGCACATTGATGAGGACTTGCTCGAAAGAGTGATCGCTGCATACGGCTTCGCGAGCAAGACCGAGGCGGTCGAGATGGCGTTGAGGGAGATGGACAGGAAGGTCCGGCTCAAGGAATACTTCAAGAACGGGATTGGGTGGACGAAGAAGGAAATGGAAAACGCATTCGATCCCGACTACGACGTCATGGCGTTCCGCGTCGCGGAAACCCCCAAAAAATATGGCAAGCGCCGCGCTCGTTGACAGCAACGTCTTTATTGCCCTGACGAGGAGCAATCAGGATTTTGCTGGCTGGTTGGGCACTCGGGTGGAGGACATCTACACCTGCGGCATGGTGAGGCTGGAGGTTCTTCGCGGAATGAAGAACTCCCTGCAGCGGGACGACATGGCCGCATTTTTTGATGTCCTTTGCAACGTGCCAACCGACAACAGGCTCTGGGAGGCAGCTGCGGACCTCGGATGGAAGCTGAATCGGGCGGGGCACACGATTCCGGCACAGGACGTCCTGATTGCGGCCTGCGCCCTGCGTGCGGGGGTCCCCGTGCTTACTGCCGACAGGCACTTCGAGGCGATCCCGGGTTTGATGGTGATCCCGTTTGCCTTGCCCTCCTGATCAGGGTTTGGGCTGGAACTCGGGTTCTCCGCCGAAATACTCCCCGAAAAGCGATCCGGAGAAATAAGCCGTGCAGTCATCCTGCCCGCTGCGGAGGCGGAACCGGCGCTTGTAGTAGGGCTGCTGCAGGTTGCGTTCCACTTCGTCTTCGCGCGGGGTTTCCACCGCGAGAAAATCCGCATTCCAGTCCCCCGGCGGCTGGTCCTTTTTGTAATATCCGATGCGCGTGAAATCTCCGAGCATCCAGGGGAGGGGATAGTAGCTGTCGAGCAGGATCAGCCCGTTCATGTGGAACCGGCGCGGATCCTTTGATGCGAGATCGGTCAGGGGCTTTGTGAACGTCCAGATGTCTGCATAGGTTTGGACGTAAACATAGGGCTCCCTGTCATCGGTGAAATTCTGAAAATTCAGCCGCCACGTCGAAAACACGGATGCGGTGAGAAGGGGGATGGCCGGCGCCCAGGGAAGGAGCAGTTTTTTCCATCGCTGTGAGGCTTCCGAAAGAAGCGCTCCCAGGATCAGGTAAAACGGCCAGATGATCGAGATGATGCACCAAGGGGTCTTGTAAGGGATGATCGAATAGGCAACCAGCACGCCTCCAGCCATGATGGCGGTGTAGCGCAGGCGGGCATCCGACGGCCAGATGTAGCGAACGCTGGCCACGAGTCCGGCCAGGGCGGGCCACTCGTAGCGGGCCATCAAAGCGATCCAGTAGTAATTCAAAGGTCCGATTTGGAATGATGTCTTGTCGTGTCCGGCCGCCTGGACGCCAGTGTGAAACCATGCGGCAAACGTCTGGTAGAGACCATGCAGGGACGAAAAATCCAGGAAGTTGCCAGAGTAGAAGAAGACGATGAGGAGGACCCAGAGCCCGGCCGCGAGGACTGCATCATCCCGGGTCCAGAGTTGGCGGGCCACGGGCATGCCGGGGCGGGAAGGAAGCACACGCTGCCAGGCCCACAAAACGCCCGCAGCCAGCGCAAAGCAGCCGAGATGGAGCAGGTAGGTTTCCTTGGTCAGCACGAGCCCGGCGGAGGAAAGAACCGCAGTGAAGAATTCCCGGCGGCCTCCGGATTTCCAGAGCCCGAGGATCCCCCACAAAAAGAGGACACTGAAAAGCACCTGCCAGGACTCGTGGATGGAATACCTTCCGTAAAACGTGAACGCGGGAGAGACCGCCATGGCGAGGGCCGCGATCCGCGCGGCGGAGCTGCCGAAATGGATGCGGAATTTCAGCAGCGCCCCGACGCAGAGGATGCCGGCGATCACCGCGGGAAGCCGGAGCGCCCAGAGATGCCTCCCGAAGAGGGTCTGCGAGAGGAACACCGCGTAGAAATGCAGAGGGCCGTGGTAGTTGTCCGGATCGTAATGATAGAACCCGTTTGCGGTCATCTGGTCCGCAAACCATCCGTTCACCCCCTCGTCGAAATGCGGCGGTTTGATCTCGATCTGCCAGATCCGGAGAAAGATGGCGATGGCAAGAATCGCGATTTCCGGCCAAGGGAGCTTTGACAAACGGGCTGGCACACGTTTGGGATAAGCTGAGCGCATATGCCGGATCAAGCCCCGCGAGTGAGTATTGTGATTCCCGCCCTCAATGAGGCGGTCCGATTGCCCGCCTCGATCCGGGAGATCCGCAGGGTCTTCCCCGGTCAGCCGTGGGAATTTCTGATTGTGATCGAGCCCGGGACCGATGACACCGAGGCGGTATCCCGGGAGGCTGCGGAGGGGGACGGACGCTTCAAGTTCGTCATCAATCCGGCCGCCCGGGGCAAGGGGTATGCGGTGAAAACCGGCATGCTCCTTGCGATGGGGGATTTGATATTTTTCATGGATGCCGACCTGAGCGTTCCGCTCCGGTTCATTGAAACATTTCTTCAGGTGGCCGCGCGCGGCGGAGAGGACGTCTTGATCGGAAGCCGCCGGCACCGGGATAGCGTGATTGCCGTCAGACAGCCCGTGTCGCGCGAGATCGCCGGCCGGCTTTTCAACCTCTCGCTCCGGCTGGCCGGCGTCACCCGGTTTAAGGATACCCAGTGCGGGTTCAAGGTGTTCCGCCGGGGGGCCGCAAGGGAAATTTTTTCGCGTGTCCGGCAGAACGGGTTCGGGTTCGATGTCGAGGCGCTGGCCATCGCGGAGGCGCTGGGTTTTCGTGTCGCGGAGCTTCCGATCGAGTGGTCTGATGCGCCGGGTTCGAAGCTCCGCCCCCTGCGCGACGGAGTTTCGGCATTGTGTGAAGCCGTGCTTGCGGCGCGCCGGGTCCGGCGCAATGATGACAAGAAATGCCAGTCCTTGGAGTAAATATCGATCACGTGGCAACGATCCGGCAGGCCCGCTACCGGGAGGTTCTGGATTCCCCCAACGCGGCGCCGGATCCCGTGGCGGCCGCGCTCATTGCCGAGCAGTCGGGCGCAAAAGGCATCACCGCGCATCTGCGAGAGGACCGGCGGCACATCCAGGACCGCGACATCCTGAGGCTGCGTGAAAAAATCGCCACGAAGCTGAACTTGGAAATGGGTGCCTCCGAGGAAATTGTGAGGATCGCCCTTGAGGTCATCCCGGACGATGTCTGCCTTGTTCCTGAAAACCGGCGCGAGGTCACTACGGAAGGAGGGCTCAACTGCGCCGCCCAGCTCGATGAGCTGCGCCCTCTGGTGGCCCGGCTCAAGGGGCGGGGGATCCGGGTCAGTCTTTTTATCGATCCGGATGAGGAGCAGATTGCGGCGGCTGCGGAGCTGGAGGCCGATTTCGTGGAGATACACACCGGGGCCTATGCGGATGCAACGGGGCATGGGGTGGAGTCGGAATTGAAGAGACTCACCACGGCGGCCGGGTTGGCGGTGGCTGCCGGATTGCGCGTGAATGCCGGACACGGTCTGAACTACCAAAACCTCCTTCCGGTGCTTGCGATGCCCGGGCTTGAGGAATTGAACATCGGCCACTCGATCGTCTCACGGGCGGTCATCGTCGGGATGGCTGAGGCCGTGAGGGAAATGTGCTCCATCATCTCCCGGGCGTGAACGGTCGCTGGGATGCATTTCTCCGTGATTCGCTTTCGGTCATCGAGGCGGCTGGGCTGCTGAGATCGCTTCGGGTTCTGGATTCCCCGCAGTCCGCCCGTGTCGCAATCGATGGCGGCGACATCGTGAATTTTTCCTCCAACGACTACTTGGGGCTCGCGAACCATCCGGCCTTAATCGAGGCGGCGGCGAAGGAGTTGAAGGACGGAGGTTTCGGCTCGGGATCTTCCCGGCTCCTCTGCGGCACGCTGGCCGCCCATCAACGCCTGGAAACCGCGATCGCCGGCTTCAAGCGAAGCGAGGCCGCGCTGACATTTTCCAGCGGATACGCGGCGGCCATGGGGACGATTCCGGCCATCTGCTCGAAGGACGATGTCATCATCCTCGACAAGCTCTGCCACGCCTGCCTGGTCGATGCCGCACGCCTCAGCGGGGCTTGCATGAGGGTTTTTCCCCACAATGATTTGGACCGGCTCGAGAGCCATCTCCGCTGGGCCGGGAAATCGCATCCGGCAAGCCGGGTGCTGGTGCTGGCGGAGTCGGTTTACAGCATGGATGGCGACCTGGCCCCCCTGCGGGGAATTGTTGAACTCAAGGACCGCTACGGGGCGTGGCTGTTCCTCGACGAGGCGCACGGGATCGGTGTGATCGGACCCAGCGGCCGCGGGCTCGCGGATGCCGAGGGGGTGGCCGATCGCGTGGAGATTCAAATGGGCACGCTCGGCAAGGCGCTGGGCGCACACGGCGCGTATATCGCCGGAAGCCGGCTGCTCCGCGATTTTCTCATCAACCGCGCCCGCAGTTTCATTTTTTCGACCGCGCCGCCCGCGCCGGTTGCGGCCGCCGCGGAGAAGGCGTTCGAAATCCTCTCCGGGCCCGACGGGCGGCAGTTCGTGGGAACCCTTTGGGAAAATCTCAACCAATTCCAGTCGGCCATGAAAATTCCCGCACCTCCCAGCGCTATTATTCCGGTGATCATCGGAAAGGAAGGGGACGCAATGGATGCCTCGGAGAGGCTTTGGAAGTCAGGATTCCTCGTTCCCGCGATCCGTTATCCGACGGTTGCCAGGGGAACCGCCCGCCTTCGCATCACCCTTTCTGCTGCGCACAGGAAGGCCGATGTGCTGGCTCTTTCAGCCGCGTTGCGCGACTGTCAGGCTCCAGCGCCGGTCCTTGCTCCCGCTGCCGGCGGGGGCCCCTGCGGCGGTTTGAGTTGATCAAGGATCGGGCCGATGGTCGGGTCCGCCTTGAGGAGCGCCTGCTTCATTGCCTGGTGGAATTCCTCCAGGGCCGCCTGGCGCTGTTCCGGAGTTTTGGCATCTTTCTTTTTGGCTTCCGCTGCCTGGACCGCAGGATCGTCCTTGGCCTTTTCACGGGCGGCCATGAGTTTCTGGCGGTCGTTGTCGCTCAGGTTTGCAAACCCGGACGCCTCCGGGCGGTGCCCGTCTTTTCCGCCTTGGAACTTGTCTTCCATCTTTTCCTTGAGCATGTTCGCAAGCCCGGGATCGGCTTTCATCATGGCGTCGCGCATGGCGGTCCGGAATTCCTCCCCGGCGGCATCGGCCTTCTTTTTGAGTTCCTGGATGGCCGGGTCCTGCATGGCCTTGTCCCTGGCGGCCTCAAAGCGTTTCCGGAGTTCCGGCGGCAGGTGTTCCAGCATCTTGTCGCGCATCTTGTCGCGCCAGGCGCCATTTTTTCCGGCATCGCCGGATGGCGGGAATGGGCGGGCATTGGTGCCGCCGCCAGGAGGTTCTGCGAGGAGAACCGCGGAAGAACAGGCGACCAGCAAAGGAAGGAGAAGTCGTGTTTTCATGGTTGTTTTGTTGGGGATGCAACCCCCCGGTTTTGGGAAAGTTGCAAAAAAAGTCACCAGGCGGTCAGGACGCCGGGTTTTGTGTCACGGGCAGGAACACATGAAATGCCGCCCCTCTGCCCGGAGTGCTTTCGACGGTCACCCGGCCACCATGCGCGAGAACCACGCTCTTGACGATGGACAGCCCGAGCCCGGTGCCTCCCGCATCGCGCGAGCGGTCCTTGTGAACGCGGTAGAATCTTTCGAAAATATGCGGCTGGTCACCCAGCGGAATTCCGGGGCCGTTGTCGGAAAAAGTGATGTGGATGTCATTTCCCTCCCGCCTTGCGGAGATGCGAATGGCGGGGTGCTCGACGTCGCCATAGCGCAGGGCATTTCCCAGGAGGTTGGAAAAAACCTGTTCGATCCGGCGTCCGTCGGCCTCCATAACCCTCGCATCGTCCGCCCAATCGACCCCGATGTCAGCGGCGTGTTCCGCGATGCTCGGCTCCAGGTGCTCGATCACATGGCCGAGAAGTTCCCGGAGATCCACGGGCAGGAATTCCAGGAGCCTGGCGCGCTCCTCCAGGCGGGAGATGGTCAGCAGGTCGTCGATCAGCAGGGCGAGGCGGCGGCTGTTCTTGTGCATCGCGAGGAGGGATTTTCCCGCCATGTCCCGGTCTTCGATCGCGCCGTCCATCAGGGTCTCGAGGTATCCGTTGATGATGGCGAGGGGGGTGCGGAATTCATGGGAGACGTTCGCGAGGAACTCCCGCCGGGCTTCCTCAAGGTTTCGGATCGTTGTCACATCGTGAAAAACCACGAGTGCGGCCGTGGGGAGGGCCTGGGGGCGGGGCATGAGCCCGGCGATGTGAACATCGAAATGCTTGGTGGCGTATTCTCCCGAGGGGGAGTGGATTTCGAGGGACATCCCGATCTGCTGCGGCCGGCCTTCGGCGAGGGCTGCGTCGAGCGCGAGCTGGAGTTCGTGCTTGCGGAATACTTCGATGACCGGGCGGTTGAGCGGCGGGTGGGGCAGGCCGAGAAGCGCGACGAGCGCATCGTTGACGAGGCGGATCCGTTGCGAGCGGTCGGCGATGAGGACGCCCTCGACCATACTCGACAGAATGGCCCGGAGGCTGAACCCCTCGTCGGTGATCTGGCGGTCGAATTGCTGGAGCAGTTCGGAAAGCTTCCGGATGTCGCGCAGGGTTCCCTGAAAAAAACCGGGGGTGGCTGTGAGCGGAGCCGTGCTGAAATCCCTTCGGGCGAGCTTTCCGATCGACTGCCGGATCTGAAGGAACGGCCGGACGATCTCGAAGTAACAGAGGAAGCCGGCGATGAGGCACAGGACCGCCGCCCCGGCCCAGAGCATAGTGGTCAACTTTCAGCCACCGCATTGAAGCGGTAGCCCTCGCCCCGGATCGTTTCCAGCCGCCCGGAATACTTGCCCAGCTTCTCCCGCAGCCGGCGCATGTGGGTGTCCACGGTCCGGGTGTCGATGGCGGCGTTCTGGTAGCCCCAGACATCGCTCAGGAGTGTTTCCCGGGTCAACGTGCGCCCGCGCCGCTCAAGCATCAGGCTCAGGAGTTTGAATTCCGTCGTCGTCAGGTCGAATCTCTTCCCGTCCAGCCGCGCTTCAAAATTCGTCTTGTTGAGGTAGATCCCGGCGACCTCCACGATTTCGGTGCGCGGCACGATGCGGTGGCGTTTGAGGAGCGCCTGGACGCGCAGGACGAGTTCCCTCGGGCTGAACGGCTTCGCCACGTAATCATCGGCACCGAGTTCCAGCCCCTTCACGCGGTCTTTTTGTTCGCCTTTGGCGGTCAGCATCAGAATCGGGATGAGCTCCGTGTTCGGGTCGCCCTTCAGCGCCCGGCAGACCTCGTGGCCGTTCATCCCGGGCAGCATGAGGTCCAGGACAATGAGATCCGGCCGTTTTTCACGTGCCATTGCGAGCCCCTGATCGCCCGTCATGGCGATCAGAACCTCGAAGTCAGCCCGCTCCAGGTTGTAGCGCAACAAATCCACAACGTCGGCCTCGTCCTCCACGACCAGAACAGTATCTTGCACGCTCCGTGGATAACCGACTCGCCCTTGCCGGGCAAGCCATCGTTGGAAACCGGCTTCTCCCGCAAAAAGATTCGGGCCACCAGCGGAGATGATCAGAAAACAAAGGAAACTGATCCGCGGTGGCCCGAACTGCTGCCTTAACCGATAGATTTGACCCCGCCGGCACAGGGATGTTCAAAAAAAGATCGGACTTTTTATTGCGCTGGCAAAAATAATTCACAAGTTGCTTGTGAATAATCGGTTGCCCAAAACGGTTTTCCAGCCATCCGGGAAGGCTATGTGAGAGTGATCCCCACGGGACAATGGTCGCTGCCGCCGACTTCGGGAGAGATGAACGCCGAGTGAAGGGATTTGCGCAGGGGTGCCGAGAGGCAGACATAATCGATCCGCCAGCCGATGTTCCTCTCCCGCGCGGAGCTCTGGTAACTCCACCAGGTGTAGTGGCCGCCTCCCGGTTCAAATTCCCGGAACGAATCGACGAACCCCGATTCGAGCACCCGGTCGAACGCCTCCCGCTCCTCGATGGTGAACCCGGCATTGCGCGTGTTTTCCCTCGGCCGGGCGAGATCGATTTCCCGGTGCGCCACGTTCATGTCCCCGCAAAAAATCACGGGCTTCTTCTTTTGCAGTTCCTCCAGAAATCCGATGAATGCGGGCGTCCACTCGCGGGTCCGGTAATCGAGCCGGGTGAGCTCGCGCTGGGAGTTCGGCGTATAGACGTTGACCACGAAAAAATCCCGGAATTCCGCCGTGATTACCCGGCCTTCGGAATCGTGTTCGGCGCGGCCGATGCCGTTTGTCACCGAGAGCGGCTGCTTTCGCGTGAGGATTGCCGTCCCGGAATATCCCGGCCTTTGCGCCGGGTTCCAGAAAATCTGATAGCCGTCAAAGCGGTGGTCCACCTGCTCCGGGCGTGCCTTGATTTCTTGAAGGCAGACAATATCCGCATCCGCCCTTTCCAAATACTCCGGAAATCCCTTGCCAAGCACCGAGCGGATCCCGTTGACGTTCCAGGAGACGAGGCGCATCAGCAGAAGTCAAACTCCGCCCGCACCGCGTGGTGGTCGGAACAAAGCGTCGGGACGACGGCGTGCCCGGCCAGCCGGAGGTGCGCATTGTAAAGCAGGTGGTCGAGCACAAACGGCTTGCGCCTCCATGTCGGCTCCTCGTTTTGAACCGTCTGGAATCCCGCCTTTGCGAACTGCTCGACAACCCCCTCGCCCGGGGCGCTGTTGAGATCCCCCGCCAAGATGGCCGGCCCGGTCTGCGCGCGCAGGGCGGCCTCCACGATGTTCCTCTGGGCGGCATACTCCCCGCTCGAGGCTCCGATCATGAAAAACGCCTGGAGGTGCGTGTTCAGAAGCCGGACCTGGCGGCCATGGATGACGGTGGACGCCTCGATGAGAAGCCGCTGGGAGGGTTTCCGCTGCTGCCCCCCGTATTCAAATTCAATATCCGCGGCCGGAAGATCGGTCTTTCGAAAGTCCCGCAGCTTCGATTTGCAGAAGATGGCCAGCCCGAGCCCGAATGGGATCTCCTTCTCGTTCGGCACCGGATACGAAAAAATCGAATCGTAGCCGCGCAGGTTCGCCCTCAGATGGCTGAAGTTCGGCGGCGGTTCGATCTGTAGACCGCCGTCAAACCCCTGCTCGACCTCCTGCAAGAAGATGACATCCGCATCCTGCCCGCGCAAAAAATCCACCGTTTTTTCCAGACTGATGGCAGTGTCATCCGGGCTTGCCTCATCCCACGGCTGGCCGTTTTGCATGTTAAATGTGAGGGAGCTGAAAGTCATGAAGCGGTGTCTTGCCAATACAGGACCGAGGGCTGTATAAACCAGCCCTCACTCATTTGTAAATCATGTATAAACTTGTCCTCATCCGCCACGGCGAAAGCACCTGGAACAAAGAAAACCGCTTCACCGGCTGGACGGATGTCGAACTCAGCGACAAAGGCCGCTCCGAGGCCAGGGCGGCCGGGGAGCTTTTGAAAAAGGAGGGCTTCAGTTTTGATGTCGCCTACGCGTCGCTTCTGAAGCGCGCGCTCAACACCCTCTGGTCCGTCCTCCAGGAACTCGACCTCGTCTGGATCCCGATTGAGAAGGACTGGCGTCTCAACGAACGCCACTACGGTGCCCTTCAAGGTCTGAACAAGGCCGAAACCGCCGCCAAATACGGCGACGAGCAGGTCCTCGTCTGGCGCCGCAGCTACGACATTCCGCCGCCACCGCTTGAGAAATCCGACGAGCGCTGGCCGGGCCACGACCCTCGCTACGCCGGCATCGCGGACCTCCCGCTCACCGAGTGCCTCAAGGACACCGTCGACCGGGTCCTGCCACTCTGGAAGGAAAAGATCGCTCCCGCGATCAAGTCCGGCAAAAAGGTCGTCATCGCCGCTCACGGGAACAGCCTCCGTGCTCTTGTCAAGTATCTGGACAACGTCTCGGATGCCGACATCATCAACCTGAACATCCCGACCGGGGTGCCCCTCGTTTACGAGTTGGATGCGGATCTCAAGCCCACCAGGCATTACTACCTCGGTGATCAGGAGGCCATCGCCGCGGCGATGAACGCCGTCGCCAGCCAGGGGAAAGCCAAGTAGTCCGTGGCATGGGCATCCCGCCCATGTCTTGCTGGATTGTGACGCATGGGCAGGATGCCCATGCCACGAGTGCATTCAACAGCGCTACGCCGCCATGTAGGCAAGCGTGTTGGCACGGGTCCTGACATCGTCAAGGCCTTCCAGGAGATCCGCGATGGCGTCCCAGCGTCCGCTCACGAGCGCCTCCCGGACATGGTCCGGCAGAAACGCAGGGAAGTCCATGTCTGCGATGCTGACCTTGCCTTCTAGGAGGTCGATCGTCAGAAGGGCGGCGGGATCGGATTCGATGATCCCCGCAAGCGCGCTGATGTCGTCCTGCTTCATCGCGACGCACGGCATGCCGAGCGTGGTCGAGTTGCCGAAGAAGATTTCCGCAAAGCTTTCCGCGATGACCGCGCGGATCCCGAACCGGTAGAGCGCCTGCGGGGCGTGCTCGCGGGAACTGCCGCAGCCGAAGTTTGAGCCGGAGAGAAGGACCGACGATCCCGCAAACCGCGCATCGTCGAGCGGATGGATTTTGCCTTCAGCTTTCGCCGCGTCGCGCGCGTCGAAAAATGCAAACTCCCCGAGCCCGTCGAACGTCACGCACTTCATGAAGCGCGCCGGGATGATGCGGTCGGTGTCGATGTCGTCGCCGGGGACATAAACGCCGCGACCGGTGACCTGGGTGATTTTTTCAAGGGACATGTTTTTGGAAAATTTGGAATTCGGAAGGTGGAATTATTTCACGTTGAAGATTTCGCGGGCGTCGGAGATTTCTCCGGTGACGGCGGCGGCGGCGACCATGAGCGGGCTCATGAGGACGGTGCGTCCGGTCGGGCTTCCCTGGCGGCCTTTGAAATTCCGGTTGCTGGAGCTTGCGCAGAGCTGGTCGCCGACGAGCTTGTCGGGGTTCATTCCGAGGCACATCGAGCACCCGGCTCCGCGCCATTCGAAGCCGGCTTCCTTGAAGATCGAGGCGAGTCCCATGCTCTCGGCGAGGGCGGCAACCCCCTGGGATCCTGGCACGACGATCGCTTTCACCCCGTCGCGGACCTTGCGGCCCTTGATGTGCCGGGCAACTTCCGTCAAATCGCTGAGCCGACCGTTCGTGCAGCTCCCAAGGAATGCCACATCGACTTTTGTTCCCTTGATCGGCTTTCCGGCCTTGAGATGCATGTGGGCGAGCGCCTCCTCTGCGGTGGCCCGATCCTTTTCCGGGACCTGATCCGGACGCGGGACGTTCTCATCGATGAAGATCGCCTGGCCGGGGTTGATCCCCCAGGTCACGGTCGGCGCGATGTCTTCGGCCTTGTAGGAGACAAGGTCGTCGTAGGCCGCGTCCGGGTCCGAGGCGGAGGCTTTCCACCTGGCCACGGCGGCGTTCCAATCGTTTCCCTTGGGAGCATACGGTCGGCCGTTGAGGTAGGCGAAAGTTGTCTCGTCCGGATTCACATATCCGACACGGGCACCACCCTCGATCGACATGTTGCAAACCGTCATGCGCTCCTCCTGCGTGAACGCATCGAACGTGCTGCCGCCGTATTCATAGGCATAGCCAAGCCCGCCGTTCACCCCGAGCTGGCGGATGATATGGAGGATGACGTCTTTCGAATAGACCCCCGGAGACAGCTTCCCGTCGACGTTGATCCGGCGGACCTTCGGCTTGCGGATCGCCATCGTCTGGGTCGCGAGGACGTCGCGCACCTGGCTGGTGCCGATGCCGAACGCGATCGCCCCGAACGCGCCGTGGGTCGAGGTGTGCGAGTCGCCGCACGCGATCGTCGTCCCCGGCTGGGTGATCCCCTGCTCGGGCCCGACAATGTGCACGATCCCCTGCTGCCCGGTAGGCAGATCGAAAAATTTGATCCCGGATTCCGCGCAGTTTTTCCGCAGAGCCTTGATCATCTCGTCGGCAAGGCTGTCGCTGAACGGCTCCTCGCGTTCGTCCGTCGGAACAATGTGGTCCACCGTCGCAAACGTGCGCGATGGATACAGCACCTTCAGACCAAGGTCGCGCAGCATCCCGAAGGCCTGCGGGCTCGTTACCTCGTGGATCAGATGGGTTCCGATCAAAAGTTGTGTGGATCCGTTCGGAAGCGTCCGCACAGTGTGCGACTCCCATACCTTGTCTAGTAGCGTCTGGCTCATTGGATGAAACCATCCAATCTAGCGTCCGCCGCGGACCTGGCAAGCAAAGCCGTCCGTGCCCGACAGCATTTTTAGTCGCGACCGCGACATGCAATAACTTTTGTTGCATCGGGTTTTGATTGACTAGTTTTGATCGAAGTCAAACAATTGCATGGAGGGTTTATGCAAAAGGGCGGCAGTCAAACTTCAGCGGGATACATCATATGAAAACACCTTTCTTTTTCACTTCCGCCGCCGGCTGCTTCATTCGAGGGGCAGTTGCGAATCTCCTCCGGGCCGGAGTGCTTTGTGCTGTGATCTTTGCCCCCGCGAGTGGTCTGGCCCAGTCTGCGGTGCCGATTGTTTTCGGCAACGACACCGGGATGAGCTCGAGTCAGATTTTCATCCAGTTTCTCGGCGGGCATCCGGTGGACGGGTATTATTTTGACGGTATCACCGGGGTGCAGACCCAGATTCAGAGCAACACGTCGTATTCGCTGGATCAGATCAAGAATCAGATCTTCGTGAACTCGGTGGACTCAGGGCGGGTCTATGTCAGCTACGGGGCCTATGGTCTTCAAAACCTCGGGGCGGATAACGGCGGCTACACCCCCTCGGCCCAGAACCCGCTGGATCCGAACTACGGCACGCGGTATCAGTATTGGGAGCCGACTGTTGCGCAGTCGGGCACCGGGGCCACGATTTACGCGGATCTGACCTACATCGACTTCACCGCGATCTCGCTTTCGATGTCGGCGCGCTACACCTCGAACGGGACGATCAACACGACGGTCTCCAACGGCAACCAGGCCTCCAGCTTCGGGCAGGTTCTTGTGAACAAGGCCTGGTCGTCGTCGGGAAACAGCACCCAGGCAATCATGCCTGCCGGGGCGTCCACGACCCTGCCGAACTCCGAGTTCGCCCGGGTGATCAGCCCGCAGTTCAGCGGCAATGGCACCTACCCGGATTTTACAAACTACCTGGACCATCTCGGCCAAACCTCGACGAACGCCACCATCTCCGGCCAGTTTGTCGGGAGCGAGACCCAGCAGACCCCGCAGGATGTGAGGCAGGACTACAACTACATTGCGACCTTCAGCGGGAATGCCTCAACCGGGAATGTGACGCTGACCGCGCAAACCGGTTCCGGCACGGGCGGGGTTGGCTCGAGTGTGACCATCGTCATCGAAAATTCCGACCTCAACTCGCAGCTTGGGATTTACGGCAACGATGTTCCCTACTCGGTCAATGGAGCCCCCAAAACCAGCGGGATCACCAACGATGTCTATGGGCGGATCGTCGGCGATCTTCTCGCCGGGCTCAGCTTCGGCTACGTCGGGAGCAACCAGACGTTCACCTCGGGCAACGTGACGAAGACGATCGGCCTGGTCTCCAGCACGGAGTGGTGGGCGGGCGGCGAAACGAACGGGCCGGTTCCGATCGGCAACGGCAGCAACGCGACGGTTGCCTGGAGCGATACGCCGGCCGGGCAGGGGATCTATTTCGGCGGTGCACAGCCGGCGAATGCGGATTTTTACAACCAGTATGCCGCGAGCCTGGCGGCAATCGACCCGGTCACCGGCAAGCCCTATACCACCGGCTACGGCTTTCCACTCCAGGACCGCCTCGGGAACAACCTGCTGGTCTATAACACCGCCGCAACCCCGAACACCTACCTCTTCGTGAACATCAACCCCGACGGGGCCGCTGCCATGCCGACCGCGCTGTGGACGGCCAATGCGAGCGGTTCGTGGGGGGGCAACTCCAACTGGTCGGGCGGCATCGTTCCGTCCGGGAATGCGAGCGTGCAGTTTGTGGGAACTCACAATGCGACGATCTCCGTTGACACCGGAGTGAACCGGAGCGTCGCCGGGATCGCCTTCAACTACGCGGCCGGGCAGTTCACGATTTCCAACAACACGATCACGCTTTCGGGTGATGTCGTGAACTCGTCCGCATGGACGCAGACGATCAACAGCGGGCTTGTCCTCGGCTCGAACGCAACGGTCACTGCCGCATTCGGAGATCTGATCTTCGGCGGAGCCCTCGCGCTCAGCAACTCGGGGGCACCGCACACGCTCACGTTTGCCGGAACGCAGAATGCAACGGTCAGCGGGATCATCTCGGACGGCACCGCTGCCGGTGGATCGCTCGCAAAGACCGGCACCGGCACACTCACGCTGAACGGCAACAACACGTTTACAGGCGGGATCAACCACCAGTCCGGCACGCTCGTTCTCGGCAGCGACCAGGCCGCCGGCACGGGCACCCTGACACTCGGCAAGGCGGCCGCGGCGGATGCGGTCCTGCAGGCGGCGGGCGGCAACCGCACGCTGGCCAACGCGCTTGCCATCGCCGGCAACACGACGCTCAGCGGGTCGAACGGGGTCACGTTCAACGGTCCGGTGACGCTCACGGCCTCCACCATCCCGTCCGGAAATTCCACCACCACCTTCAAAGATTTTACCGTGACGAATTCCGTGGCCGTGGAGTTCAGCGGGGCGATCAGTGAAACCGTTCTGGGAGCGGGCAGCACGTTCACGAAGGCGGGCGCGGGGAACATGACGTTCAGCGGGAGTTCCGCGAACACTTTCACCGGCGGGCTCGCGGTGAACGAGGGTACGCTCATGCTCAACAAATCCTCCGGGAATGCTTATGGTGGGAACCTCACGGTCGGGGATGGGACAGGTTCTGCCGGCAGCGCGGTCGTCCGGCTCATGGGAAATAACCAGACTCCCGGCACCGGCATCACGATCGGAACGGACGGTCAGTTCGACATGCAGACGTTCAATGCCACGGCCGGAAACGTCACGATGACCGGCGGCAGCATCACGGGGACCGGAACCCTGGCGATCTCCACCGGCAGCACGCTCACCTTCAGCGGCACCGGAAATTCCACGGCAGCCATCAGTACCGGGCTCGACCTCGGCAGCGGGAGCATCAGCTTCCAGACGAACAACAATGCGGCAGCCACGGAGATGACGGTTTCCGGTCCGGTCACGGGCAATGGCAGCTTTACAAAAAGCGGGTCCGGCACGCTCGCGCTTACCGGGAACAATTCCTTCAACGGCTCGGTGACGGTTTCCGGCGGCACTCTGGCGACATCGAGCATGAATGCCTCGGTCTCGGTCAGCAATGGCGCGCTGAGTCCGGGAGGAGAGGGGGCAATTTCCTCCATCACGCTCGGAAATCTGATTTCGACGACGACGAACGCGACCGCCGGAGCCTTTGCGATGGATCTGGGTGCGGGCAATTCTTCCGACCTCATCACGGTAAACTCCCCCGGCATCATCAACATCGGGAACGGCGCTGTGTTTCTCTTCAGCAGTGCGGGCTTCACAGGCGGCTCGGGGAACTTCACGCTCATCAGCGGCAATTGGCAGGCGTCTCCCACTCCCTCGACCTTCACGTTCGCATCCCTCGACATTGCCGGGCTCACTGGCACGTTCGGCTATTCAAATGGAAATCTGACCTTCTCGGCCCAGGCGGGAGTCACCGCCACATGGAGCGGCGGGGGAGGAGACGGGAGCTGGGCGACCACGGGTAACTGGCAGGGCGGAGTGGTTCCCGCCTCCGGTGCCGACCTCGTCTTCACGGGATCGAGCCAGACAAACGTTGCGACAGCCGGTTCCCGGACGACCGGTGCGATCACATTCGATTCGGGCGCGGCGGCATTCACGATCGGTGCGGATACCGTCACGCTTGGCGGAAATCTCACGAACAACTCGAGTGCCACCCAGACGATCACCAGCGCGATCACGCTCAATGCCAACCGCGCGGTCATCGCCAACACCGGCAATTTCGTGCTCAGCGGGGACATCGCTCTCAGCAACACCGCAGCTCTTCCAGGCACCCTCACGTTTTCCGGCAACAGCTCCACTGCGGTGAGTGGCTCGATTTCCGACGGTCCGGCTGCGGGCGGCAGCCTTTACAAAACCGGCGCCGGCACGCTCACGCTCACCGGGAACAACACGTTCACAGGCACGGTCACCATTGCCGGAGGTACGGTCGAGGCGAATTCCAGCGAGGCGCTGGGCAACAGCCTGACCGCCACGACAAACAATCTCATTTTCGACGGCGGAACCCTCCGCGCCATCGCGGATATCAATGCCGGAGCGCCGGTGACCCGCACCGTTCAACTTCTCGGCAACGGCACGTTCGACACCAACGGGCATAACATGACCATCGGCGGTCCGGTTGTGGGCACGGGCAATCTCATCAAAGCCGGATCCGGAAATCTGACCCTCACCCAGGGAGGTGCGACGAACAACACCTACCTCGGAGAAACCATCGTCCAGCAGGGCAGCCTCGTTGCGGCCTATGCAGGCTCGCTCGGCGCGGCGACAGGGGGGACAACCGTGGAGAGCGGTGGCTCCCTTGTGATCGCCAACCAGTTCAATGTGAACGGCGAGGCATTGTCACTGAATGGCACCGGTGTTGGCGGCACGGGTGCCCTCCGGCTTGTGACCGGGTTCCAGTCCTCGTGGAGCGGGAACATCACCCTCGCGGGAAACTCATCGATCCAGGCGGATGCAAATGCGATCCTGACCCTTGCTCAGGTCGGGATCGGCAGCAATACGATCACTTTCACCGGAACCAACTCGACGATCAACCTCTCCGGAGATCTGTCGGGTTCCGGGGCCCTCATCGTGAACAGCCTCGGCACCGGTGTGGTCAATGTCTCCGGCAACAATGCCGGGTTCACCGGGAGTGTCTCGGTTCAGAGCGGCACGCTCGGTATGCAAAGCAGTCAGGCGCTCGGCACCGGCACCTCCCCGCTCACCGTGGCATCGGGCGGAACGCTTCTCCTTCAAAGCACGGGAAACCTTGCGGTCGGATTTTCCTCGATTTCCCTCAATGGCACGGGCTCTGGCGGGCTCGGGGCGCTTTTCAACGCCGGCAAGATCACCACGGTCTCTGGTGACATCACGCTCGGCGGTGCGACCCTTGTCAGCTCGGTATCAGGAAACCTCACCCTCACCGGAAACATCTCCAATGGCGGCAATCTGCTCACCGTCAGCAACACGGGCTCGCAGATGATCCTCAGCGGCGCGATCAGCGGGAGCGGAGGGCTGACCGCGAACGGCACCGGTGGTATCACCCTGTCCGGGAACAATACATTCAGCGGCGGGACCACGGTGAATAACGGCGCTTCCGTGACGGTCGCCAGCCACACCGCGCTTGGATCCGGAAATTCCACGGTTGCCAACGGCGGCACGATCCTTTTTCAGGGAGGTGTCAACGTGGCGACGGGCAACCTCTCTGTCAGCGGAGCGGGGGTGAACTCTGCCGGGGCACTCCGGAATGTTTCCGGAAACAACACCTATGCGGGAGGCGTCACACTGGCCTCCACCCCTTACATCGTTTCCAACAACGGAACGCTGACGCTCAGCGGCGGGATTTCCGGCTCGGGTAACACGATCATCCAGGGTCCCGGAACCGTTTATTTTTCCGGCGACACTTCCGGCTACGCAGGAGGTCAGGTTCAGGTTTTCAGCGGCACATTCGCCTCCGGAAACATGACGGGGCTCAGCGTGAACGTCGCGGCCCAGGCTCCGACAGCAGGGGAGATTCCCGCCTACAGCCCGAACAGTCTGGGGACTGGCGGGACGGTAACCCTGGGAGGTCTCATTACGAACCCCGGTGCCCGACTCTTTCTGGACCTTGGAGACACGTCGGCGCAGACCGACCAGATTTCCTCGGGCACCTTCGGCCTGGATCCGACCACGCTGTTTGTTTTCTTCAACAACGGCTTCACGACATCCGGAAACTGGACGGTTTTGAACAAGACCAGCCCGGGAAATGTGAACTGGGACTCGGCGAATCTGAAATTTCAAGCGGAAGGGTTCAGCAACCTTTCGGGCAGTTTCTCCGGCGACAACACCCAGCAGTTGGTCTTCAATGCCGTTGTCGGGCCGGCCGTCTGGGATAACGGTGCTGCTACCGGTCTTTGGGATTCTGCGGGCAACTGGCAGGCGGGAAGCACCCCGGGCGGCGGATCGGCTGTCGCATTCGGATCGGCCAACGCCACGACCGTTGACACCCAGACCGACCGGCTCACCGGCGACGTCACGTTTCAGGCCGGCTCCGCCGCCCTGACACTGGGCAACAACACGATTACGACTTATGGCAGGATCCGCAACGAGTCCGGAGTCACTCAGACGATCGCCAGCGGACTCGCTCTATCGGGGAATGCCACAGTCGATGCCGCTTCCGGAAGCTTGGTGATCTCCGGGCCGGTCAACCTTGGCAACAGCACGGCTCACACGCTTACTTTCACCGGCAGCAACAGCACCACTGTCGGTGGTGGGATCTCGGGAGGCAACTCCACGGCGCTTGTCAAGACCGGCTCCGGCGTGCTCACCCTTACGGGCAACAGCTCGTTCGCCGGAACCACCACGATCAGCGCGGGGACGCTTGTGCTCAATGGCTCGATGGCGTCCGGCAATGAGATCATGGTCGAGGCGGGCGGCACGCTGGCCGGCTCGGGCACTGCGGCCGGACAGGTGACCGTGGCCGGCACGCTCTCTCCAGGCAACAGCCCTGGGACATTTTCCTCCGGCTCGGAGGTCTGGCTGGACGGCGGCGGATTCAACTGGCAGCTCCACGATGCCACGGGTGCCGCCGGCACCGGCTACGACACGCTCGCCATCACCGGCGGCCTGAATCTGACCAACCTCACCGCCGGCGGCTATGCCATCAACCTCTGGACCCTCTCTGCGGTCGGTCCCGACAGCGACGGGAACGCGATCAACTTCGTGGCGACAAACAACTACTCCTGGACGCTCGCCTCGACCAGCGCCGGGATCACGGGATTCTCCGCGGGCGATTTCAACATCCATGTCGCGGCAAACAACGGCGCGAGCGGGTTCAGCAATCCGATTTCCGGGACCTTCAGCGTGAGCGTGAGCGTGAGCGGCAACGATTTGCTGCTCAATTACACGGCCGTTCCGGAACCCTCCACATGGGTTCTGCTGGCCGGGGCGCTGGTCGTGTTCCTTTGCCAGAGGGGACGTCGCAAGCCGGTCACTTCGCCGCGACCAGCATCAGCCTCGGCCACCACCAGGTGATATTTCCATCGGGTTCCTGAGCGAGGCGGAAGACCCTTTTTGCCGATTCGGGAGCGGCTGCGATCAGGGCGTGGATTTTCGCCCGGTTTTCCTCCGTGGTGCCAGCGGTTTCAAAATACCACTCCAGATCCGGCTGTTTAAAGGGCGTTGTCGTGCAGCGGAGGACGTTCAAGTGTGCCTCGCCTGCGAGCCGGGTCCAGCTTTCAGGAGAGAGAAATTTTCCATGACTTGGATCGCGGAATTTTTCCACCGCATGGATCCACGCCTCGGCCTCGGGCTCCCCATCCGGGACGCTTCCGTCGATCAGCAGGAAAACTCCGCCCGGTGCCAGAACGCGTGCCGCCTCGCGAACAAATCCCGCCTGATCCGTGAAATGGTGGGCCGCCACCCGGCAGGAGACGGCTCGAAATGTCCCATCCGGATAGGGCAGCTTCTCGGCTTCGTGGAGCGCGGTGGCGATCGTCATGCCGTGCCCGGCGGCCAGTTCGGACGCGCGCTCGAGCATGGCCGGCGAGAGGTCGGAGGCCGTGACCTCCCATCCCTGCTCCGCCAGCCAGACCGCCGTGTGTCCGCCGCCGGTGGCCACATCCAGGGCCCGTCCGCCACGCGAAATCTCCAGCCCCCCGATCGCCTCAGCGAGATCCGACACATCCGCGAGGATGTGGGATTTGCCGTAGTTGCGGCTCTGGCGTTCGAACTGGTCCCGTGAGGCAATCTGGTTTTCGTCAAGTGGCATGGGGAGACGGGTAGTCTGTTTCCAGTGTGAGGAAAATGAATTCTTGCGCTTCGGATGCCGCCACAGGCAATGTCTCGCCCCCATGACACGACACGACGGCCGGGTATCCGGCGAACTCCGCAAAATCGAAATCCAGCCCGGAATCGCACCGCACGCTCAGGGATCCGTGCTGGTCTCCTTCGGCAACACCCGCGTGATCTGTGCGGCGATGATCGAGGAGTCCGTGCCGCGCTGGATGAAAGAGCAAAACGTGACCGGTGGCTGGCTCACGGCCGAGTATTCGATGCTCCCGTATTCCACGAACAGCCGGAAGCCCAGGGATTCCTCGCGGGGCAGGCCCGACGGGCGGGGCACGGAAATCCAGCGCCTCATCGGCCGCTCCCTGCGTGCGGTGGTGGATCTCGAAAAGCTCGGCTCCCGGACGCTCTGGGTCGATTGCGATGTCCTCCAGGCGGATGGCGGGACCCGAACCGCTTCAATCACGGGAGCCTCGGTCGCCATCGAACTTGCTTGCCGGTCGCTGGTGACGGCGGGGAAATTGTCCGTTTTGCCGGTCAAAAACCGCGTGGCTGCCGTGAGCGTCGGCATTGTCGCGGGAGAGGTTCTTTTGGACTTGGATTACCTCGAGGACCGGGATGCCGAGGTGGATATGAATGTGGTGATGACCGACAAGGGGGATTTCGTCGAGATTCAGGGTTCCGGCGAGGAGACGGTCTTCCATCAGGCCCAACTCGATTCGATGCTCGCCACCGCAAAAACCGGTATTGCCAACCTCTTGAATTTCCAGAATTCTACCCTGTCAACCCTATGAAAAAAGCTCTCATCACCGGCATCACCGGACAGGACGGGTCCTATCTTGCCGATCTCCTTCTTGCGAAAGGCTATGAGGTTCACGGCATCATCCGCCGGGCCAGTACGTTCAATACGAGCCGGATCGACCACCTTTATCAGGATCCCCACGTTAACGGAGTCCGCCTGTTCCTGCACTACGGGGATCTTGCCGACTCGGTGAATCTGGTGAAGCTGATCTACAACCTCAAGCCCGACGAGATCTACCATCTCGGTGCTCAGAGCCATGTGCGGGTGAGTTTCGACATTCCCGAATACACCGCCGACGTGACGGGGGTTGCCACGATCCGCATCCTGGAGGCCATGCACGAGGCTGGCGTCAAATCCCGGTTCTACCAGGCTTCCAGCAGCGAGATGTTCGGCAAGGTGCAGGCCGTGCCGCAGACCGAGACCACGCCGTTCTGGCCGAGGAGCCCCTACGGGTGCGCGAAGGTTTTTGCCTACTGGGCCACCGTTAACTACCGCGAAAGCTACGGCATGCACGCGTCGAACGGCATCCTCTTCAACCACGAGAGCCCGCGTCGAGGCGAGACGTTTGTGACCCGCAAAATCACCCGCGCCGTGGCCGCGATCAAGCTCGGCCGCCAAAAGGAGCTTTTCCTCGGCAACATGGATGCCAAGCGCGACTGGGGGTATGCCCCCGAGTATGTCGAGGGCATGTGGATGATGGTCCAGCAGGACAACCCGGACGACTATGTTCTGGCAACCAACGAGACCCACACCGTGCGCGAGTTCGTGCAGGAAGCCTTTGCGCACGTCGATCTCGACTGGCAGGAATTCGTGAAGTATGACGCGCGCTACGAGCGCCCGGCGGAGGTCGATCTTCTCGTCGGCGATCCCGGCAAGGCGAAGCGCCAGATCGGCTGGGAGCCGAAGACAAAATTCAAGGATCTCGTCCGCATCATGGTGGACGCCGACCTCGCGGATCTGAAGGACAAATAGATCAGTTCGGCACCGAGACGTGGCCGTCGGCGTAGAGGCGGTTCATCTTCCCGGAGTGAATCCGCTCGAAGTCGTTGCAGATCGTGACCCGTGATGGTTTGGTGATCCGGACCCCGGCACCGCGTCTTCCCCCGTAGATTTTCGGGGCCGCCATATTCTCCTCATCGATGATGACCTTCCACTGGTAGCTGGTGCCGAAGGTTTGTCCATCCTGCGTGACCGTGCGCTCCGCAAAATAATTGTGCCCGTGGACGTCCTCGGGGCATTTCAGGGCCTGCTGGGTGACCCCGTAGGGTTCGAGCTCCAGAAAGAGCGGAGTGGCCTCATCCTCCGGATCATACACGGGAGAGTCGGGGTTCGGCTCGATGATCGGATACGTGTTGTCGTGTTCTCCCACGTAACTGAGAACCCCGACACCGATTTCCCGCAGGTTGTTCATGCAGACGACGCTCCGGGCTCGCTCTTGAAACTTTTTGATTTGGGGCAGGAGTATCGCGCTGAGCATGCCGATGATCGCGATCACCGCGATCAGTTCGATGAGCGTGAATCCGGAAGCAGGCCGCCGCTGACAGCACCCCGACTCCACAATTCGCCATTCCGCATTCCACATGGTTTTCACTGTTTTTGCACCGCTTCCTTCATCTGTTTCTTGCGTTCGACGTAGCGTTTCATCCGCTGCTCCCTCTGTTCCGGCGAGCGGCGGGCGTCGCGGGCGGCCTCCCGCTCGGCCATCCGGTCCTGGACGTCGGGGCGGTTGAAGTAGTCCTCAAATTTCGCGCGCCGCTGGTCATCCGGGAGATCTTTGACTTCCTCCCAGAGCTTGTGCATCGAATCGAAATCCGCCTTGGCCGCAGCCTGATCTGCTGGCGGGAGCTGGGCGATCATCGCCTCGGCCCGCTGGGCGATCCACTCCGGGTTCATCGCATCCCGGTCCGGTCGCGACGACCAGGTGCGTCCTCCTTCGCCGCGGTCCCCCCCGCCGCGTCCATCAGGGGAGCCTTGTCCTTCCGGCCCTCTGCCATACCGATCACCGCGGTTCAAAAGCAAAAATCCCTCGGCGACCTGGCCACCGGATGACTGGATGAGCTGGCGCACCATGGCCGCCGCGCTGGACGGCTTGGGTATCGTGGAAACCGCCGGATTCCACTCGCGCGGCACCGCAGCCATGATCCCCGATTTCGCCGCCACCTGAAGGAGGGCGCTCTGGAGATCGTTTTTGTCGCCGGGCTCAAACCGGACTTTCAGGCTTCGCGGGTCGGAGATGTTTGCTCCAAACGACATGCCCATCGACGGGAACCATGCCACCGCCAGCTTCTCCGAGGGCTTGCCGGATTTGACATCTTCGATGGCAGCGCTCACCAGCGATTTGTCTGCGGCCCCGATAAAAACCGCCCGGAGGTCGCTTTCGGTCCGGACAGAGAGCGTTTCGAGGGCTTCCATGAGCGGCACCTTTGTTACGATGATCGTGACCGGGGTTTCAGGCGGCATGTTTGTCACGACCCGGACACGGCCCTGGCGTTCGATGGACGCAATGACTTTGGAGAGCGGGGCGTTGGTGAAGTTCAGCGTGATCAGGCCGTCCGGCCAGAGCATCCCAATCGTTGCAGCAAGGGCGACCAGAATGATGAGCCCGGCCAGAACGGAGCGTTTGTTCCAACTCATCCGGATGCAACACCCGTCCCGTGTGGAAGTTGCGCGAAAATTTGACAGAGGTGCCGCAGACCGCGATGATACCGCGTCATGCCGAGCCCGAAAATCAGCCCCGAATTGCACCAGGAGAAGAAGCCGGACTGGATCAAAGTCCGCCTGCCGAACAACCCCGTGTTTTTCTCCACGAAGGATCTGGTGTCCGATCTCCGGCTGCACACGGTCTGCGAGAGCGCGCAGTGTCCGAACCGCTGGGAGTGCTGGAGCGGCGGGACGGCCACCTTCATGATCGCCGGCGAGCGCTGCACGCGGGCCTGCGGGTTTTGCGCGGTGGACACCGCCAAGCCACTGCCGCTCGAACAGGACGAACCGCAGCGGGTGGCCGAGGGCGTGAAGCGACTCGGTCTCAAACACGTCGTCATCACTGCCGTGGCCCGCGATGACATTGCCGATGGCGGAGCCGATCACTTTGGACGCACGATTGAAGCGATCCGGGCGGTCGATCCGAAGATTGCCATTGAGGTCCTTGTCCCGGATTTCAACGGCAAGGATGACCCGATCCGGCGGGTGCTTGATGCCCGCCCCGACATTTTCAACCACAACTTGGAAACGGTCGAGCGGTTGACCCCGCTCGTGCGCTCCCGCGCCAAATACCGCCTCTCCCTCGCCGTGCTCCGAAGGGTGAAGGAGATGGATCCGGAGATGGTGACGAAAAGCGGGATCATGCTCGGACTCGGCGAGACGGAGAACGAGCTGTTCCAGTCGATGGACGACCTCCGCGAGGCCGGCGTGACCGTGCTCACGCTCGGCCAATACCTGCGCCCGACGCCGAACCACCTTCCCGTTGTCGAGTTCGTCAGCCCGGAGACGTTCCGGCTCTACGGGGAAATCGCAAGGAACAAGGGATTCACGTTTGTGGCCAGCGCCCCGCTGGTCCGAAGTTCCTACCACGCCGGCGAATTTAATCCGGTTGAGGTCAGGCGCACCGTCTGACAGGCAAACCGGCGCGGCGCGCCGGAACGTCGCCCCCTGCCGCAGGGCACGCGGGCAGGGTGAACGACCTCTGAAACCCAATACTGTTCACTGAACGTGGCATGGCCGTCCCGGCCATGAGGGTCGATTCATCGGCGTCCCGCCGATGCCACCTTTTCCTGCAAAAGGAACAATCTTGGGAGGGACGCATGTGCTCCCTGTTGATAGCCGGACGCTTGTCGCCTGCTATCTTTGAGAGGCGGCATGAGTTTTTGTCCGTGCCGAAGGACGGGAAAACACGGGTTTGACATTAAAAATCACGATGCCCAGCATTCCGTGCCAGTGACACCATTCCAGATCTCGGTTCTCTTTTTTCTTCAGCTTGCGGTGATCCTGGGGGCCTGTCGTGCCGTGGGCTGGGTTGCCGCACGTTTCGGCCAGCCACAGGTCGTGGGCGAGATGATCGCGGGCGTGATCCTCGGACCTTCGGTGTTCGGCGCGCTGGCGCCCGGGCTGCAGTCGGCGCTGTTCCCGGCCGCTTCCAAGCCGGTCCTCTTCACCGTCTGTCAGATCGGGCTCGTGGTTTACATGTTCCTGGTCGGCGTGGAATTTGATGCGGGCCTGATCCGCAGCCGCCTCCGGAGCGCGGCCGCGGTTTCGATCTCGGGGATTCTTGCCCCGTTCGTGCTCGGGGCCGCAGCGGCCTGGTGGCTCGCTCCGCACTGGCCGCTCTTTTCGCCGAAGACCAGCATCTGGGAGGGCATGCTTTTCATGGGGGCGGCCATGTCCATCACCGCGTTTCCGATGCTGGCACGGATCATCTATGAGCGGGGGCTTACCGGCACCTCGCTCGGCACGCTCGCGCTGGCCGCCGGCTCGATGGACGACGCGGCGGCATGGTGCGTGCTGGCCATCGTTCTTGCCAGCTTTGCCGGGGATCCATCGGTTGCGGTCCTCGCGATCGGAGGAGGGCTCGCCTATGTGGTGGTGGTGTGGCTTGCCGGAACCCGGCTCCTCAAATTCATGGCCAGGAAGACTGAGCAGAGAGGCGGCATGACCCATGCGATGCTGGGGTTCACCCTGTGCCTTGTGATGCTCGGGGCGTGGTTCACCGACGCGGTCGGAATCTACGCCGTCTTCGGGGCATTCATCCTCGGGGTTGCCGTTCCCAAAGGGATTTTTGCGGAGGCGCTTCACAAGCACATGGAAAAAATGACGACGGCGTTCCTGCTCCCGCTATTTTTCGTTTACTCCGGTCTGAACACCCGCATGGATCTGATCATCGCACCGCAGCTTTTCGGAGTGGCCTTGCTCCTGTTTTTCCTCGCCGTTTTCGGCAAGGGGGTCGCCTGCGCGGCGGCCGCCTGGCTGAACGGAGAGACTCCCCGCGAGGCCCTGGCCATTGGGGCGCTGATGAACGCCAGGGGACTCATGGAGCTGATCATTCTGAACATCGGCCTCGAGCGCGGTGTCATCACGCCGACCCTCTTCACCATGCTTGTCTTCATGGCGGTCGTCACCACGCTCATGGCAACTCCCGCATTCAACCTCGTCCGGAAGGGAACCGTTCATGCCGGATGACTCCAACCTCACGGGCTCGATCCTCGTCGCCCATCCCTCGCTCGTGGATCCGAGTTTCCGGAGGACCCTTGTGTTTCTCTCCCAGCACAGCGCGGAGGAAGGCGCGACGGGATTTGTCCTGAACCGTCCGCTTGGGGAATCGCTTGGCAAGCTGCCGGGGCTGCCGGATGTTCCCGTCTATTTCGGGGGACCGGTCCAACCGGAGCAGATCGTGCTGGCGAGCCTCCAGTGGCGCGAAAACCCGACCGTTGTCGCTTTCCGTGCCTTCGTTGGACGAATCGGCGAAGACGCCCTGGATAAGGAGTGGCTGCCCGGCCTGCGCGCCTTTGCCGGCTGTTCGGGCTGGAGCCCCCAACAACTCGAGAGGGAAATCGCGGAAAATGCGTGGCTCGTTGTCCCGCCCTCCCGGGACATCATCGAAATGCACCATCCCGCAGAGGTCTGGAAGCAGGTCATGCGGCGCTCGGGACCGATGTTCCACCTCCTCTCCGAACTGCCCGACGACCCCTCGAAAAACTGAGCCTGAGAAAAACGCTATTGAGCCACAGAGATCACGGAGAGCGCAGAGGAAAAGAAGAGGGCATCATTCCGGCCCGGTTCGACAACTTGTGGTTTTTTCGTATCCTCCGTGGAGATACTGGGATCCTGGTGCGCGCCTGAACTCAAGGCATGGGGGGGCTGGTGGGATTCCGAAAATGTGTCAGTAAACCGCATCTTTTGTGACGGCGGGATCGTCATCCGTGCGGAACGGGCAGGCCGGGAGGTCCGCTTTGTTGAAAAGGTTGCAGACCGGGTATTCAGCCCATGCGTAGCGGACATCCACCGGCTTCGGAACTTTGTCCGACCAGACGACGACCGAGTCACCGTCAATCTTCGCATCCGCCCAGACCCACGTTTTGTCCTCCCCGCGGATGGCGAAGCCTTCCAGTTCGCTGTTCGGGCTTTTGCGAACAAGAGGCTCGGTTTTTCCTTCGCCGGTCTTTTTGTCCTTGGTCGCGATGTTGATCGTTGCCGGCAGCTCCTTGGCGACGAGCCCGCCGTTAATATGGGAGAATTTCAGGCGGATCTTGTTTCCTTCTGTCGTCTTGGACTGGAAGACCGGTCCGCTGAACGGGATTTTGCGGCCGTATTTGTTGGCGAGGGCGATGATAGCCAGGCGGTCGCCGGGGGTTTGTTTGTTTTTCGGGTGGATGTCACCTTTTTCTCCGACATCGATGAGGACGGCCTGTCCGGTGTTCGGGAGTTTGAGGGCCAGGGATTGTGCCTCGCGAAGCTCGGCCATCGGGCAGTCAGCCAACTCCGGGAGATTGTTCCTGTCAAAGCCTGCGATCTGGCAGAAGTAGAATGGGAAGTCTCCCTGTTTCCATTGCGTCCGCCAGTCCGTGATCATCATCGGGAAGGCGGTGCGGTATTGCCAGGCGCGCAGGACATTCGCCTCGCCCTGATACCAGATCGCTCCGCTGAGCGCGTAGGGGATGACCGGGTTGATCATCCCGTTGAAGAGGCAGCTTGGTTCGGAGTGCGGCCGGTTGCTTTTTTTCCTGGCACCTTTTTTCCCTGCGGCCGGAGGTTCGGGGTTCTTCAGGGCCTGCAGGGCGGTTTCGCGCGCTTCCTTGAGGTGGGGCACCGTGTCGATGGCCTGCGGGCTGGTCCATGCCTCGCAGGGGGTGCCGCCGACGGAGGAATTGATGATGCCGACGGGCTTGCCCAGCTCCTTCTGGAGACGTTTGGCAAAGAAGTAGGCAACTGCCGAAAACATGGGGGTTGTTTCCGGACCGGCCACCGTCCAGGCTCCCTTGCAGTTGTCGGATGGTTCGGCGGCTTCCGTCCGCTCCACCCGGAATTGGCGGATCTTTTGGTTTGCGGAATTTGCGATTTCTTTTTCCGCATCGTTGGCGGCGCTGAGCAGGAACGCCATGTTCGACTGTCCCGAGGCCAGCCAGACTTCGCCGACCAGGACGTCATTGATGGCGATCTGGTTCTTTCCGGAAATACTCAGCGTGAACGGTCCCGCTTTCGACTCCGACAGGTCCAGAGATGCGGTCCACTTTCCCGAGGAGTCTGCGGTGGCCTTTGCCGACGCGTCCCCCAATGTGACCTTGACCGCCTCGCCCGGCTCCGCTTTGCCCCAGATCGGAATTTTCGATCCCTTTTTCAGAACCATGTGGTCGGAAATGATGGAGGGAAGTTGGATATCGGCCATTGCGAGGCCGGCGGATGTGGCGAAAAGGACGGCAAGAACGCGGGATGTTTTTTTCAGGGAGGAGAATTTCATGGTCGCATGGGGAATTTCAGGATTCGCCTGTTAAAACGAACTGCCGGAAAATGCAAGGCTCATCCTCCCGTCCAGAGGCTGAAGCGATTTGGAGCCTATTCTACGGGTTTGCGAGCCAGAACATCCGGGTTTCGCCGCGCTTCATCGGGAATTCCAGCCGGTCGTTTGCGGGGAGGGTTGCGCCGGTCATGATGTCGCGGACTGTGATTTTTTCCGGGAGTCTCAGCGACTTTGGTCCGTCGCTTGCGGCGTGGATGCCGAGAAAATCGCCTCCACCCATGATCGTGTCGCCGGATTCGTCATAAAGCCAGACGCCTGCATCGCGCGCCAGGCGTCGCAGGAATTCCGCCGGTGCGGATGGAGATGCGATATAGACCGAGCGCCATCCGTCGATCCGCACCGAAGCCGCGCCGACGAGTCCCGGCGTGCCTTCATACAAGGCGAGCGGTTCGACGTCCGGCGAGGGTTTGACCTGCCAGCGCTGGAGGATTTTTCCCTTTGAGGAGGGGTCTTCCCATGTGCAGGGGAGCCCGCTGGTGAGACGGAGTGTTTTTCCTTCGGAGGAACCCATGGGCTGGATGTCCATGCCGGTGAGATCACGCATGGCCTCAGTTCCGGCGGTCCGGGTGGATGGATCGATGAACCCCGGAGCATAGAACCAGACGGCTGTCGCCTTTTGGGCGCGCAGGATTTCCCGGGCCTTCGCCCGTTGTTCCGCGGTTAGCACAAAAGCGTTTGGAAAAATGTAGAGTTTTGCCGGGGGAACTTTGCCATCCAGAAACGCGCTCAGGAGCGACCATCCGACCGGAGCGCCGATCTGAGAGACCGGCCGCGGCATGTCGCTGAGAAGCAGGCGGTGGAGAGGCGTGTCGCTGCGGAGGTAGAGCGGACTGACCTCGTCGGCGAGGAACACGATTTCGGGACGGTAAGGAGAGGGGTTCTTCAGGTGTTCCTTCCAGAATCCGGCCATGGTGCCGATGCCCTGCCATAAAGAGTCATTGAGCAGCCATCCGGCATTTTGCAAATCCATATACCAGCAGCCGAAACCTCTCGGAAAATCCTGCGCGAAGTTGCGGCGCTGGACATCCCCGACCTGCCTGTCCGTCCGGCAGCGGAGCACGGGATATTTTGCCATCGGAGCGCCGAGCGTGAACGTGTCATCCTCGCAGAACCAGAATTTCCCGTAGGGTGCGAGCGCGTCCACGGGGCCGTGAAACACGCCCGGGCCGCCGGGTTCGCGGTTGGTGTAGGCATTCGGCCCGCAGAACATGTCGATGTTCGGATCGCGCAGAAGGCGGCTCCATTTCAGGTGCCCGCTGTGGGCCAGCCCCGCGCGGGATCCGGAGAGTGCATTAAGGTATCCGTAGAAAACCATGACCGGCTTGTGGCCGGCGCACGCATTTTTCACAACAGCCGCGAGCTGGGAAATCGCGTCCGCCATCGCGTTGTTGTAGAAATCAAAAAAGTCGATCCGGTCGGCGTCCTTCCGCGGATCGAGAAATTCGCCGAGCGAGGCGGTCCGCCGGGCGGTCGCATCGGGAACCTCGATCCGGTCGAATCCCGCAACCGGCCGGCCCCATGTCTCGGCGAGGACTTCGGGAGTCGTGTATTTCCGTTCCAGCCAGTTCCGGAAACCGTCGCGCGTGACGGGGGCGAATCCGGGGAGCAGTCCCGGTTCCCAGACCGGATAAAACCACTCCCCCGTATTCTTGGCGGAGAGCATGTAGGTGGAGACGTGCGCCCCCCACTTGTCCTCAAGATACCGGACGGCCTTGTCGAGTTCCCCGGCGATTGCCGTGCGCCATTTTTCGGAGGAGGGGGAAGGGAACAACCTTGTGCCGTCGCTCATCGTCTCGCACTCGTCCGGAAACTGCCTGCGCCAGGCCCCGCCATCATCGACCCCGAGCCGGATTGTGATCATCGCCTTCGGATCTTCCCGGAGGGTCACGGCCATCGCGCGGTCCAGTGCGTCATATATCACAGTCCGGCCGGGGTTGTCGGGCAGGGGAACCGGGAAGGAAAACTGGTGCATGTGGATGCCATGCGCGGCAGCCATGCGGACCTGGCGGGCGTAGAGGGATTCTTCGGGATCGTGGGTCCCGCTCGTCCGCCGTCCGTTCACCATCGGGACGACCTCGGCGTAGCCGGGCATCGTGGACTTGATCTGGAAGCCGACCGTAAACACGTCTCCCTTGTTCAGGTGCAGGCCCTTGATTTCCAGTCCGAGCCAGCCCGGAGCAGGATTTTTCCTGACATCGATCCGCAGCGACCTGGTGCCGGAAGCAAATACTTTTCCATCATATTCCCACGAGGCGTCGACGCCTGCATTGGGTCCGAACGTGAGCGCCCATCCGGCGGGAAGCCCCGGGCCGCATTGCTCCATGACATCCGCACCGTTCGCAGGGGTTGCGCTCCCGCTGCCGGTTGTCACGCTCAGGTCATCGATCCAGAGGCTGCCCGGAATCCCGTCGTCGATCCGGTTGAAGAGGATGATGAAGCCGTCTGTGTTTTCCCCGGCGACGAACCGGAGTTTCACGTCGCGCCATGTGGCATCCACGGCCGTGCGCTGGGGTTGTTCCAGAGCCCAGCCAAAAAAGGAAAGCGGCACCTGCGGTTCGCCGTTGACCACCAACTGCGGCTGCCCGTTCGCCGGCTTGATCGCGACATCCAGACAGGAAGCCCGCAACCCGAACAATTCCAGACCGGTCAGGAACAAAACCGTCGCTTTTCCCAAACGCTGGATTCGCGAAAGGTCAGGGACAAACCGCCGCCGGTTGCCATCAATTTCCAGACGAATCGGAGGTGTCGATTGATGCATGAAATTGGATTTAATACTGATTAGGCGATGAAATCTTGTCAAATATGGTCCGGCGATTACTGTGCGTTTCCCCTGTTTTATGCGTTTTATCCTCCCCCTGTTCGTATTTTTCGCAGCATTTCCGGTTGGATCATCGTTTGGCGCGTCGCAACGTCCGAACCTGATTTTGATCATCGCCGACGACCTCGGCCAGCAGCTCGGCTGCTTCGGGGATCCCTCCGCAAAGACACCGAATCTCGACCGCTTCGCATCGGAGGGAGTCCGGTTTACAAACGCCCACGTGACGGTGGCCTCCTGCAGTCCGTCGCGCGGGAGCATGTTCACTGGGCTCTACCCGCACCAGCACGGGATGTTCGGGCTCTCGCAGTCCGGCTGGGCGCAGATGCACGACGATGTGCCGAAGCTTCCGAATGCCTTGAAATCGCTCGGCTACCGGACGGGGATGATCGGCAAGAGCCACTTCGAGCCGTTCGACCTTTTCCAGTGGGACACCGCCGAGGTGAACAACATGCAGAAAATCAACACGCAGCGCGACGTGCGCTGGATGAACGCCCAGGCCGAAAAATTTCTGGATGCGCAGCCGTCCGGCGAGCCGTTTTTTCTGGTGATGAGTTACATCGATCCGCACCGGGGTGGCGGGGATGGTGCTTACGGTCCGGGAAAGAACGAGAAGTTTCCGAGGGTTCGGATGGGGCTGCCGGAAAATCCCCCGTCGCCGGAGGAGACCAAGCCGATCCCGTTCCTCGGTGTGGACAGTCCGGATCTCCGCAGGGAGGATTCCGATTTCTACTCCGCATTGAGCCGGCTCGACACGGGTGTGGGCGGGTTTTTGGACATCCTGAAAGCGCGCAACCTCGGGGGTGACAATACGCTCGTCATTTTTGTCGGAGACAACGGGCCGGATGTCACGCGGGGCAAGATGGCGGCCTACGCGACAGCCACGAGAACTCCCCTGATGATCCGCTGGCCCGGCCACGACCAGCCCGGGCTCGTGCGCGGCGAACCGGTATCCACGGTGGATCTGTTCCCGACATTTCTGGCGGCCGCCGGGGCGCCGGCTGCCACGATCGACCCGCGCCAGACCGGGCTCTCGCTGCTCCCGCTCCTCAAACCGGGTGACGTGGCATGGCGAAAGGAGCTCTTCACCGAATTCATCACCCATGTTCCGTGGCATTTCTTCCCGAGATACACCGTCCAAGAGGGAAAATACCACCTGATCCACAACATCGAGGGCGGCAAACGCGAGAATCCGCTCGAGCCGAGAAACTACTGCTACGCCTGGTGGGAGGTGGAGTCCCCGAAATACGATGGCACCCCGATCCGCGAGGTTTACGACCGCGTGGACAACCCTCCGGAGTTCGAGCTCTTCGACGTCTCCGCCGATCCACACGAATATCACAACCTTGCCAGTGATCCGGCCAACAAGGAGCTGGTTGCCCGGCTGGCGGCCCGGATCGCGGACTGGCGGAAAGAAACAAAAGATCCCTTCCTCGATCCCGGGTTCAGCAAGGCCTTCGAAGAAAAGGTCGCCGAAATGAAAAGAAAGTATGAAGCGAAAAACGGCGGGGCCCATTAAACCTGTTCACTTTGCGGAAAACCGTTGTGGCCGGCATGCCACCAACCCGGTGAAAACCCTTCTTTCCATGCGCGCCATTCTTTCCAGCATCCTTCTGTTGACGTCCATGTCCGGCTTTGCCGAGGACCCGAAGCCGAATGTCCTTCTCATTTACATCGACGACCTGCGGACCGAACTCGGTGCCTATGGGATCACCCGGGCATTGACGCCGAATCTCGATGCGTTTTCGAAGCAATCCCTTCTCTTCGCGAACGCCTACTGCCAATACCCCGTCTGCGGCCCGTCGCGTTCCAGCATCCTCAGCGGGCTTACCCCCGACCAGCTCGGCATCTACAGCAACGAGGTCGGCCTCCGCAACCGCCATCCCGATCTCCTGACGCTTCCACAGGCGTTTCAGCGGGCGGGGTATGAGACGGTCAGCGTGGGGAAGGTCTTCGACCAGAGGATCCGTGATCCCCGGAGTTGGAACGCAGAATATTTCTTCAAGCCTTGCGATCTCTATGCCCACGCGGAAAATCAGAAACTCCACGACGAAAATTTCACGCGGAAAGGAAGCGATCCCGCCCATTCGTGGAAGGCCGGCCCGCCGGTGGAGATCGGGCGGGAGGGACGCTCGCTCTACGAGGACGAGAAAATTGCCGCCAAAGCGGATGAGGAGCTGAAACGGCTTGCGGCCGAAAAAAAACCGTTCTTCCTCGCTGTCGGGTTCCACAAGCCACACCTGCCGTTCGCCGCACCCGAGAAATACTGGAAGATGTATGACCGCGGCGCGATCCGGCTTCCGGATTCCAAAGACGTTCCAGCAGGCTCCCCGCCGATCGCCTTCTGGAATTGGCTGGAACTGCGCATGTTCCAAGGCATTCCGCAAAAGGGCCCGGTTTCCGACGACACCGCAAGGGAATTGATTCACGGCTACCTCGCGGGCACGAGTTTTTCGGATGATTTGACCGGCCAGCTGCTCAAGGAACTCGACCGCCTCGGGCTTTCCAAAGACACCATCGTCGTCATTCTCGGCGACAACGGATTTCACCTCGGCGAGCTTGGCCAGTGGGTGAAATACGTCAACACCGAGCTGGCCACGCACGTCCCCCTCTTCCTGCGCGCCCCGGGCCTGACGCCGCGCAAGGTGAACGGCAACATCGAATTTCTGGATTTGTATCCGACTCTCTGCTCCCTCGCCGGGGTCAAACCTGACGACGGGCTCAAGGGGCGCGACCTCTCGCAGGCGTTGAAAGCCGGAGGCGACTTGCCGGGAAATGCCCCCGCCCTCTCCCAGGTCGAGCGGCCGGGCCGCGCGATGGGATACAGCCTCCGCTCCGGAAACTGGCGCTACACGCTCTGGATCCACCCCAAAACGGGAGAGACCGTCGCCGAGGAACTCTACGATTACTCAAAAGGCGGGATTGAGACGGTGAATCTTGCCGACAATCCTGAATACAAAAAAACGAGGGACGAACTGGCCGCGCAAACGAAGGCGCTCATCGAATCCAGAAAATAATAATCCCCGCCCGATCCCCCGACGCGCATCTCATGAAACCGTTCCTCCTGTTCCTTCCCATTGCCGCGGCCGCCGCAAATTTTTCTCTCCAAGCCGGCGAGATCAAGAAGGGAACCTTTCCGGAAGGCGCGGCGGATGCCATCCCCTACCAGTTGTTCATTCCAGACAACCCCGGCAACAAGCCCCTGCCTCTCGTGGTCTGCTTTCACGGGGCGGCCGGGCGCGGGACCGACAATACCGCCCGCGGAATCCTCGCCTTTGAAGTGCTCAGCGCACCCGAGATCCAAAAGGACCATCCGGCCTACCTGCTCGCCCCGCAGTGTCCCACATCCGACAAATGGGTGAATGTCACATGGGGCGACGGAGGGTTTTCCTTGAAAGACACCCCAATCACCAAGTCTCTAAAAACCGCGCTCGATCTGGTGCGGAGCATTGCGGCAACGAACCGCGTCGATCCGGATCGGATCTATGTGACCGGGCAGTCGATGGGCGGATATGCGACATGGTATTCGATCCTCTCTTACCCGGATTTCTTTGCCGCGGCGGTGCCGGTCTGCGGGGGCGGCGATCCTTCGTCTGCCGAGCGGATCAAGGGTGTTGCGGTCTGGGCGTTCCACGGTGCCGATGACAAGACCGTTCCTCCCAAGGGATCACGGGACATGTTTGAACGGCTGAAAGCGCTCGGAGCCCCGGTGAAATACACCGAGTTTCCCGGCGTCGGCCATGCATCGATGACTCAGGCCTGGGCCGAGCCGGGTCTGATCCCGTGGCTTTTTGAGCAAAAGAAATCCCCGGATTCAAAGCCTTAGGCCATGTTGAGCTTCCGCCGCTTTCGTTTCTTGTGGGTCCTCGTTTTCAGGGCCGCTTTCGTGTTCACAGGGATTCAAGCCGGTCATTCCACGCCGACGAGTGACACGCAGGGGCAGACTTTCCGCGTGGCGGATTTTGGTGCAAAGGGAGACGGGGTCACCGACGATTCGGCGGCGATCCGCTCGGCGATCACCGCTGCCATGCAATCCGGAAAGGCCGCAACGGTGGCGTTCGATGCCGGGCGCTACCGGGTCTCACCGGGCCCGGAGGGTGGAGGGAAGTATTGCGTTCCTGTCTCTGGAGCCAGGAATGTCACAATCCGTGGGGTGCCGGGTCGCACGGAGGTGGTGTCTGCCAATTCCCATGCCGGAATGTTCGGATTTTTCTCCTGCAAGGATGTGAAGCTCGAGGGGGTGGTGATCGATTACGACCAGGCACCGTTCATTCAGGGAACTATCGTTGTGATCGATGCCTCCGCTGGGACCATCGACCTCAAGCTGGATGACGGGTATCCCGAGCCCCAGCCGGAGCTGATGAAGCAAAAGTGGGGCATAGCGATGGATCGTAAGGCGCGGAGTTTCAAGCCGGGCACGCCATCAGTCGTGGTAATCCGGACATTCACCGCCTTGGGCGATCGTGTGTGGCGTTTGGAACTCGGGAACCCTCCCGATGCGGCGCTGCTGGCCGTCGGCGATGCCTTTGTGATGCGCGGCCCCGGTGACGGAAACGCCATCACTTTTGCAAAGTGCGATGTAGCTGGCGTGGAGGATGTCACCATTCATGCCTCCCCGGGGCTTTGCATGGGTTTTTTGGGATGTGAAGGCGACCTTGTCGTGCGGCGTGTGACAGTTCGCCCGCGGCCGGGCACGACGCGGCTTCTTTCCGGCAATGTGGATGGAATCCATTGCCAGATGGCGCGGAAGGGACTGCTGGTCGAGGACTGCCATTTCGAGGGCATGACGGACGACGGGATGAATACCTACGACCGTGTGCGCATGGTCACGGAGGTGATCTCGCCTTCGAAGATTCGTGTGCATCAGACGTTTGACATGCGCCCCGGTGACAGGCTTCAAGTCATGGATCCCAAAACGGGCCTCATCAAGGGGGAGGCGGGGGTCCTTGCGGTTGAAGAGAACGTCATCACTCTGGACAAGCCGGTCGAGGGCGTCAGGACCTCAAAGAACATCCTCAAGGGGATCACCTCGATGAACAATCACCTGGACGCCGATGTCGTTTTCAACCTCTCCACCTGCGGCGCAGGGTATGTCATCAGAAACAACTATTTCGGCAATTTCCGCGGCCGCGGGCTCATTCTCCGTGGAGTCAATGGCCTGATAGAAAACAACGTCTTCGAGCGGACGTCCGGGAAGGGGATCGTCATCGCCAACGAACCGCACTGGCCGGAGGGACCGATGCCGCGCGACATCGTCATCCGCGGAAATCAGTTGCGAGGCGTCGGCACGGATGCTCACGCTCAAAATTGCGGTGCCATCACCGTCATGGGCCTCGGCCTCGGAGGAGTGTCTCCGGAACCGGTGCTCAAGAATATCCGGATCGAGAACAACGTGATCACCAACCCTCCGGCCGAAGGGATCAGCCTCCTGGCCTGCGACGGGGTGACGGTTGCCGGCAACCGCATCGATGCTGATGGCACCCGCACGTTTGCTTCCGGGAACGGGCTCGGGCTCCGCGCCTGCCGCGGCGTGGAGGTGTCGGATTTGACAATCAACAACTCGCGGCCAAAAACCACCGCCGGCATCGTGATCGGCGAATCGGTGGCGCCCGGCGAGGATGGAGTGAAGATCTCCGGCCTGCACACGAACCTCCCGCCTCCTGTTCCCGCGGTGTTGGACCAGCGAAAATAGACCATCCCCTCTCTCGCACCATGCATCAACATCCCCGAGCCCGTCGTCGTTTCAGCATCAAAACAACACGATCCCTTTTGTTTCTCGCCGCGGTTTCTGTCATCTCATGGATGCCTGCGGCGCAGGCGGCCCCCGCGCGCCCGAACATCATCCTGATCCTCGTGGATGACATGGGGTTCAGTGACCTCGGGTGCTTTGGCAGCGAGATCGGCACTCCGAACATCGACCGGCTGGCCAAGGAGGGGCTCACGTTCACCAATTTTCACAACGCATCAAAATGCGAGCCCAGCCGTGCGAGTCTGCTTTCGGGCCTCTACTGGCAGACGGCAGGCTGCGGGATCCAGCGTGGAATCACCATGGGAGACGCCATGCGCGCCGGCGGGTATCACACGATCGCCGTCGGAAAGTGGCACGTGAACGGCAAACCTGTCGGGCGCGGATTCGACCGCAGTTTCGGCATGAGGGGCGGTGCCACGCAATATTTTGCGCCGAATGACCTCGAACTCGACGGCAAGCCGTTTCCCGTGACCGACCCCGATTTTTACCTGACGGACGCCTTCACCGACTATGCGATCCGCTTTATCGGCGAGAGCGTGAAGCAGGATCCGAAGAAGCCGTTTTTCCTGTTTCTCGCCTACAACGCGCCCCACTCTCCGCTTCAAGCCCGCGACGAAGACATCAAAAAATACGGGGGGAAATACGATGCCGGCTGGGACAAAGTCCGCGAGGCGAGGTTTGCCCGCCAGCAGAAGCTCGGGATTGCCGATCCCTCTTGGAAGCTTCCCGGACGTCCGGATCACCTGCCTGCCTGGGATTCTCTTTCCCCCGAGGAAAAGAAGGCGGAGAGCATCCGCATGACGGTTTACGCCGCCATGATCGACCGGGTCGATCAGGGGGTCGGCCGCATCGAGGGCGAGTTGGACAAGCTCGGCATTGCCGGGAACACCCTGATTTTCTTTCTGAGCGACAATGGGGCGAATCCATTCGACAGAAACGGGGATCGCAGCCGTCCTCCCATTGGCAGGGATGCTCCCCATTGGGAGATCGGCACCGGTTGGGCCTGGGTCTCCGACACCCCGTTCCGCTGGTATAAGCGTTTTCAACACGAAGGCGGCACCTCGACTCCCCTGCTTGTCCGCTGGCCGGATGGAGTAAAAAATCCCGGCCGCATCGTGCCTGACGAGGGCCACATCATCGACCTCATGCCGACCCTCAATGCCCTCTCCGGTTTGAACTACGCGTCCGTGTTCGAGGGCAAACCCTCCCCGGACTACGGAACCCCCTACAAAAATGTCAAATTGTGGAATGCCAGAAAGCCCGGCGATCCGGTGCCGGCGCTTCCCGGCAAAGATCTCACCCCGATCTTCTCCGGGAATCCCATCGCGGCCACCCCCGCCTATTTCTATCACCTCTTCAACCACCGCGCGGTCAACAGCCCTCCCTGGAAGATTGTTTCTGCAAGCGGCGATCCCTGGGAACTCTATGAAATCGGAAAAGACCGCACGGAATCCAGCAACCTGGCCGCCGCGCACCCCGAAATTGTGGACCAGTTGGACCGCAAGTGGAACGAATGGTTTGACTCCACCGGCCTTCCGCGCGAGGAGATCAGGGCTGCGGGCCCGTCCGCCAATTACCGCAATGTTCTGACCGGCGCGGTTTACGAGGGGAATGGCAAATGGCGGAAAGTCAAAGAATCTGGAAACCAAAAGAACGACGACGAATAAATGAAGCTCACCTTTTTCCTCCTGGCGGCCATGGCCGCCATCCCGGCGCTCTCCGCAGCCGATAACGCCCGCAAGCCCAACATCGTCCTGATCGTGGCCGACGATCTCGGCTGGGGCGATATCGGCTACCATGGATCCCAGGCGAAAACGCCGAACATCGACCGGGTCAGCGCGGAGGGATTGCGGTTCGATCGCTTTTATGCCCAGCCGATCTGCACGCCCACGCGCGCAACACTCATGACCGGACGATATCCCTGGCGCACCGGCATGGCGTCGGGGGTCATTCTCAACCACCTCCACTACGGGCTTCCGCTCGACGAGACCACGCTCGCGCAGACGCTCAAAAAGGCCGGATACGCCACGGACATCGTCGGGAAATGGCACCTCGGGCATGAAACCCCGGCCCATCTCCCCACCGAGCGGGGCTTCGACTACCACTACGGGCTTTATACCGCCATCGACCACTTCACCCACATGTGGCAGGGCGGACTCGACTGGCACCGCAACCGGAAAGCGGTTCGCGAGGAGGGCTACGCATCCGATCTCATCGGAGACGACTGCGTCCGCATCATCAAGGAGCACGATTTTTCAAAATCCCCGCTCTTCCTCTACAACCCGATGTTTGCCGTTCATGCGTTCAATCAGGCGCCGGAAAAATACACCGCCGCCTATGCGGACGAAAAGGATCCCGATCGCCGGGGCCTGCTCGGTCTCTGCGCGGCCATGGACCTCCAGTTCGGCCGCATCATCGACGCCCTCAAGGAAGCCGGACAGCTCGAGAATACGCTCGTCTTTTTCTTTTCCGACAACGGCGGGAACCTTCATGCCTCCGCCAACAACGGGCCGCTGCGCGATGGCAAGGGCAGCTATTATGAGGGCGGCCTCCGCGTTCCCGCCTTCGCCTACTGGCCCGGGAAAATCGCGGCCGGAAAAACCACCGACGCTCTCGCCTATGCTGCCGACCTCTACCCGACATTTGCCGCTCTGGCCGGGGCTCCGCTTCCCGCGAAGCCACTCGACGGAATCGACCTGGCCCCGGTCCTTTTCAAAAATGCCACGGCATCCGGACGCAGGGAGATCCTCTTCCTGCTGGAGGACAGCGAGCGCGACAGACGCGGGGCCATGATCGAGTGGCCGTGGAAGCTGATCCGGACTGCAAAACCCGCAGCACCGTGGACATTCGAACTCTACGACATCTCCGCCGACCCCGGGGAAAAAAGCGAGGTTTCCAAGGATAATCCCGAAATCGTCCAGCGCCTCTCGGCCCGCCTCGACGAGATGAAAAAAGATGCCCCTCCCGCCTTCTGGAAACCCGGCGACAGCAAGGTGCCAAAGGGTTGGAAAAGCTCCCCGATCGTCGGTCCGGACCAGGAGTGACCCGATCGATGAAAACGATGCCGTCCCCCAAAAAATCTCCCTCACCCGCTCATCCCCTGCTTCCCATGAAAACCATAATCGCCTCCCTCAGTCTTCTCTCAACGACGCTTGTCATTCCGGCGCATGCCGACGAACTGGCCGAAGGCTTTCAGTCGCCGCCCGCCTCCGCCAAACCGCACACCTGGTGGCACTGGATGAACGGCAACGTCACCAAGGAGGGCCTCACCGCCGACCTTGAGGCGATGGCGCGCGTGGGAATCGGCGGGGCGCAGATCTTCAACGTGGGATGCGGCGTCCCGGCCGGGCCGGTGAAATTTCTCGGTCCGGAATGGCGCGAGCTCATGCAGCACGCCGCGAAAGAGGCCGACCGCCTCGGAGTGGAGCTTTGCCTCCACAACTGCCCGGGCTGGTCGAGCAGCGGAGGACCCTGGAACACGCCGGACCATGCGATGAAGCGGCTCGCATTCAGCGAGACGGCGCTCAAGGGGCCGTCGCATTTTTCCGGAAAGCTGCCGCAGCCCCCGGCGACGCTGGACTACTACCGCGACATCGAAGTGCTGGCATTCCCCACGCCAGCCGGCGAGGACATCTCCATGCGTTCGCTGGCCCCGAAGGTGACCGGGAGCAGCAGCGACATCGCTGCCGACCGTCTGATTGACGGAAATTCGGCCACATCCGCAACTCTCCCGCTGCCGGCCGCCGGCAGGGAATCCTTCTTCCAGTTCGAATTTTCCAAGCCCTTTCCGGCGCGTTCCGCATTCGTTGACCTCGGACGGAACGCTAGGGGGGCGCGGGGCGTCGTTCAGGTTTCGGATGACGGACTCAAATTTCGTGATGTGCAGCCGTTCAGCTTTCCCCGCAACAGCGCTGACAATTCGATGCTGGTTTCGCTCGGGACAGATCCCGCCCCGGCGAGGTTCTACCGGGTGAAATTCGCCGCGGGCGCCCTGAACGCCAGGCAGATCGACGTGGCGGAAATCGCCTTCAGCCCCTGCCCGCGGACCGGCAGCGTGTCGGCCAAAAGCGGCATGAACATGGGCGGGATCGACAGCGCTGCGATTCCCGTGTCTTCCACGATCGATCCCGGCCTCGCCGTGAGCCGCTCGGACCTCATCGACCTGACCGGCAAAATGAAGCCTGACGGCAGCCTGGATTGGGACGTGCCCGCCGGTCAGTGGACCGTCGTGCGCATCGGCCAGACGCTCACCGGAAAAGCCAACCATCCCGCCCCGGAGGGGGGCGAAGGCCTCGAGTGCGACAAGCTGAGCGCCGAGGCCATGGATGCGCATTGGGAGGGCTTCGTCCAAAAGATCGTCGATGACCTCGGCCCCCTGGCGGGAAAGGGCAAGGCGCTCAACAACGTCCTGATCGACAGCTATGAGGTCGGCGGCCAGAACTGGACGCCGAAATTCCGCGAGGAATTCCAGCAGCGGCGCGGCTACGATCCGCTCCCGTGGCTCGTTGCCGTGACCGGCCGGATCGTGGACAATCCGGAAGTCACGGAGCGGTTTCTGTGGGACATGCGCCGGACCGCCGCGGATTTGTTCGCTGAAAAATACTACGAACGATTCAGGCAACTTTGCAGCGAACGCGGGCTCACGGCATCGATCGAGCCCTACACGGGGCCTTTCGAAGCCCTGCAATGCGGTGCCGCGGCGGAAATTCCCATGGGGGAATTCTGGGTCAGAAGCGAACCGCATCCCTCCCTGAAGCTCGCAGCCTCGGTTGGTCACATCTACGGGCGGCCGATTATCGGTGCGGAGTCGTTCACCGCGTCCCCGTCCGCGGATCACGGCCGCTGGCTGGACGACCCCTACGCGCTGAAGGCGCTCGGAGATCTCGTATTCTGCCAGGGCATCAACCGCTACATTTTCCACCGCTATGCCATGCAGCCGTGGCTGAACCGCTGGCCGGGCATGACGATGGGCCAGTGGGGATCGCATTTCGACCGCACCTGCACATGGTGGGATCAGGGCGCGGCCTGGATGAAATACATTGCCCGCTGCCAGTTTCTGCTCCAGCAGGGACACTTCGCCGCGGATGTTGCGGCCTTCAGCGGGGAAAGCGTTCCCGTGCAAATGCCGGAGCTCACCCTGCCGCCGGGCTACGACTACGACGGGATCAACGCCGGTGTCCTGCTCAATCAGGCATCCATGAAGGATGGACGGCTCGTTCTGAAAGGCGGGATGAGCTATCGCGTGCTGGCTCTCTTGCAGGCGGATCGCACCATGACGTCCGCCCTCCTGGGCCAGCTCCGGGACTTCGTCCGCGAGGGACTGACCCTTGTCGGTCCGCCGCCTGAAAAAGCCCCGGGGCTCAGCGGCTACCCGAAGTGCGACGAGGAGGTCAAATCTCTTGTCCGCGAGATTTGGGGCGACTGCGACGGAAAGAGCGTTACCGAAAACAAACTCGGCAAGGGCAGGGTGTTCTGGGGGCGGTCGATGGAGCAGGTTTTAGCGGCTCTCGAAGTGAAGCCCGACATGGAGTTTTCCGGTGAATCGCGGCTCGCCTTCATCCACCGCACTACCGGCGACGCCGAGATCTACTTTGTCTCCAACCAGCGCGACCGGTTCGACACGGCGGATTGCACGTTCCGCGTCAGTGGCAAAATTCCGGAGTTCTGGCATCCCGAATCGGGCCGCATGGAACAGGCTCCCGTCTGGCGCGAGGAGGGCGGCCGCACCATCGTCCCCATGACATTCGATCCCGCCGGATCCGTCTTCGTCGTGTTCCGGAAAACTGCCGGCGAGCACATCGTTTCCGCCGCATTCTCCGGACCGCCCCGGCAGGCCGCCCGACAGACGGAACTCGTGATCAAGACAGCCCGATACGAATCCGAGGACGACAGCAAGGCGGCGGCTGACGTGACGGCCACCCTCAAGGGCATGGTTTGTGACGGGATGCTGAAAACCGCGGTGAACAACCGCGCATTCGGAGGCGATCCCGCACCCATGCAAAAGAAACAGCTCCGCGTGGAATACGTTCTGAACGGGGTTGCCGGGGAAAAGGTCACCCCGGAAAACTCCGTTCTGGAGATCGGTTTGCCGACTTCCGCGAGCGAGCCACCTCCGCTGGAACTCGTTTCGGACGCGGACAAACGGACGGCGCTCCTCGCATCTATCCCTGGCGCGGTGGAATTGAAGACCTCCTCCGGAAAGACGCTGAAAGCCGAGGTGAATGATGTGCCCAAGCCGGTCGCTGTCTCCGGTCCATGGGAGCTGAACTTCCCGCCGAACTGGGGAGCACCCGCAAAAATCACCCTGCCCGAACTCATCTCCTGGACAGCCCACCCGGATGCCGGAGTGAAATACTTTTCCGGAACAGCCACCTACGTGAAGGAGATCGTGATTCCAGAGGAGTTGTTCGGCAAAGCAAACTCGCTCTGGCTGAATCTCGGAGGTGTGAAAAACCTCGCCGAAGTCACGGTGAACGGCAAGCCGCTCGGGGTTCTCTGGAAGCCTCCGTTCCGGACCGACATCACCGCCGCCGCGAAACCCGGAAAAAACCGGATCGAGATCAAGATCACGAACCTCTGGCCAAACCGCCTCATCGGCGACGAGCAACTGCCGCCGGATTGCGAGTGGCTGCCCAACGGCGCCATCAAGGACTGGCCGAAGTGGCTCCTCGATGGCAGGCCCAGCCCGACGGGAAGGTTTACGTTCACCACGTGGCGGCACTGGAAAAAATCCGACAAGCCTCTGACCTCCGGCCTGCTCGGCCCGGTCACGGTCTCCGCCGCGGTGAAGGCTCCCGCCCGTTGACGATCATCAGCCGCCGGTCCGGAGAACGACTCCCCGGCCGGTCGAAATAATAAGCATATTTTACTGCCAGTTAATTATTCTTGTTTGTTTTCCGGAAGAAAAATTAAGGTGTTGGAGATGATTTCCTGCTGATGCCAGCCCCCGCGAAACGCCGTCGAATTCTGATGCTGATGGACTGGTATTCCAGCGCCGTTCACGAGGGGATCGTGGAGTATGCCTCGCAGCACGGCTGGATGCTGAACTCCCACATGGCGCAGTGGAAGACCCTGCCTGCGGGCTGGAAGGGGGACGGGGTGATCGCCTCGCTCAACGTGGGGAGTGAACATCTCCGTTATGCGCGGAAGCTGGGGCTCCCGACAGTGGATCTGGGCTACCATTACCCGCAGTTTTTTCCCGCCTGCGTGGCGGCGGACAACCCGCGTGTCGGACGGCTCATGGCGCGGCACTTTCTCGAGCGTGGCCACCGGAATTTCGCGTTCATGTTTTTTCAGAACAGCTTTGTCGAGCAGGAGGTGTTCACCGGGTTTCGCGGGGAGCTGTGCGATGCCGGACATGAGCCGCTCGACCTCCACTGGACGCAGGAGCCCCAGGAGGTCCGCGTGGACTATGCAAAAACGATGGCATGGGCGAAGCGCCACCTGGCTTCCCTGCCAAAACCTCATGCCATCGCCTGTGCGAGCGACATCCTCGCCGGCATGATCATCGATGCCTGCGTGGACGCCGGCATCCGCGTCCCTGAGGAAATCATGGTCATGGGAGCCGGAAACGACCGCCTGATCTGCGATTTTGCACCGGTGACATTGACCAGCGTGGACGTGCGGTTGCAGGAGGTCGGACGCAGGGCCGCCAAACTTCTCGATTCCCTGATGCGCGGAGCGCCCGCGCCTGACGCGCTCCTGCGGGTTCCTCCGGGAAGAATCGTGGAGCGCAAATCCACCGATTTCCGTGCGGTGTTTGATCCTCTGGTGCGCGACGCGCTGGCGTTCGTGTGGCGCAATTATCACCGGAAAATTTCGATCGACCAGGTGGCAGCCAGCGTGAACATTTCCCGGTCCACCCTTTACCACGCTTTCGAGGCGGAACTGGGAGCCACCATCGCGCAGACCATCACCAGGGTGCGCATGGACAAGGCCTGCGGGCTGCTGCGGGACTCTGATCTGCCCGTCGGTGAAATTGCGGATCGCTGCGGATTTTCCGGTCCGATTGTTTTTCACAACGCATTCCAGCGCGAGCTCGGCTCGGGGCCGCGCGAGTGGCGCGCGAAAAATTCCTCCGTCCGTCATGCGGCGGGACGGAATTGAAAACCGTGCGGGTGGCTGGACTGCTGTGGGTTCTGTGCCTGGCGGCGGGAGCCGCGGCGCACGGCCGGACTCTTCCCCCTCCCGCCGCGGGACATTTTTATCACGGTTGCTACCCCGGTGGAGTGAGCGGGGAGGAGGATGACATCACCCCGGCGGATATCCAAAACTATGAGAAGGTGGCAGGCCGGAAAGTGGAATGGGTTTACTTTTCCAACAACTGGTATGCCGACCGCACGTTCCCCGATGAAACCGCAAAATGGATCCGCCGCCATGGATCGGTGCCGTATATCCGGCTCATGCTTCGCGGCGCGAAACACGCCCCGGGCAAGCCGGAGAGGGAGTTTTCCCTCCAGTCGATCATCGACGGAAAATTCGATGCCGACCTGAAGGCATGGGGGGAGGCCGCGGCTGCCTTTGGATCGCCGATCATTGTCGAGTATGGCACGGAAATGAACGGCGAGTGGTTCGGCTGGAACGGCAGGTTTCACGGAGGCGGAAGGAGCGACGGATTCGGCGATCCCGGCAAGGCCGACGGCCCGGAGCGGTTTGTTGCGGCTTACCGGCATATCGTGGACACCGTGCGCGCCGCCGGGGCCGCGAATATCACCTGGGTATTTCACCTCGACGCCTCGGAATCCCCGGAGGCGGAATGGAATGATTTTGAGAACTATTATCCCGGCCCCGGTTATGCCCAGTGGATCGGGGTCAGCTGCTATGGCCCTCAGACACCAAGGGACGGCCCGGATGAGAACGTCAGCTTTCGCGACAAGTTCGATGCGGTGTATCCCCGCATCGTGAAGCTTGCGCCGGACAAGCCGGTTATGATTTCGGAATTCGGTTGCACCGCCGGCTATCCCGGGGTTCGGGCGGAGGATTGGGCGAAGGCCGCCCTGGCCGACATTTTCTCCGGCAGGTGGCCGAACGTGCGCGGATTTTCCTGGTGGAATGAAAAATGGGAGAACGACGACAATCCGGCCCATGACACGACGATGAGGGTCCAGGATATTCCAGGGCTCGGAAGGGTGTTTTCAGAGATGCTGGACCTGCACGCCGGGAAGCTTGAGAGAATCGGCGGGTAGACGGGATTGATTGTCCGCCAGGGCGTCGAGGCGGCCGGATCAACAAGATCGACGCGGTGCCAGATGGCTTTCGGGAATCCAGAGGGTGCGAAAGATCCGCCCCGATGCCCGCGTGTATTTTGCAAACCTCCCGGCCGGCGCATCCCGCCCGATTCTCTTGCTGATTCTCTTCGGAAATTTCTCCAGGGAATCCCGCCGGCTCCATCACGGCGGCCGGGCGATCTTTTCATGGAAACCCCGACCGACCGACCTCGTCGGGAACTTCCATCCGGAACGCATCCGTTCCTATCTGCGCGGGAATATTTCCGAATGCCGGAAAGCCGGATGCAACTTCGAGGTGATCCTGAAGGATACCCACACCTGCGAGAGCCAGCCCGGGCGCTTCGACGACTGGTCCCGGATCGCCCGTGAGGAGATCGACAGAGCCTGACTGGCATTTTCTCTTCGGGCAGACACGCCCGGGGTTTCGGGAACTGTTTACTTCCGCGTGACGATGTGTTCTTTTTGAAAAATGCCGTCATTGCACATCCCCTGCCAATGATCACCCGAAGAACGTTTCTGAAATCCACCGCTGCGGCGGCCGGAACCCTGGCGCTCCCGCATTTCGCCATCGGGCAGTCCGGTGTCCCGGCCAATTCGAAGCTTAATGTGGGGGTGATCGGCGTGACCGGACAGGGCGGGACGAACGTGGTGGACATCGCCGGGAATCCGAATGTGAACCTCGCCGCGATCTGCGATGTGGACACGCGCCTGCTCGGGCTGGCCGGCAAGCCCTGGAACAAGGATACGACGGAGTTTGTCGTTCCGGGCCACACGAGGAAATTCACGGAATACCGGGAGATGCTCCATGACATGGGCGACAAGCTCGATGCGGTGCTTGTCTGCACGCCCGACCACTCGCACGCGCATCAGGTGGTGAATTGCCTGCACGCCGGCAAGCATGTCTTCAGCGAGAAGCCGATGAGCAACTCGATCTGGGGTGCGCGCCAGATGCACGCGGCCGCGAAGAAGTCCGGGAAGATCACGCAGATGGGCATCCACAACCACACTGCCGAGGGGCTGAGCCTGTTCAAGGAATGGTATGATGCGGGGTTGCTCGGTGAGGTGCGCGAGATCCACCTGTGGACGAGCCGTCCGTGGTGGCCGTATGGCATGCGGGAATACCCGGCTCCTCTCCCGCCGCCGGCCACGCTCAACTGGAACGAGTGGCTCGGCTCGACGGAATATCAGGATTACGGGGAGGGGATCCATCCCTACCTGTGGCGGAGCTGGTGGAAATTCGGCTCCGGCGTCATCGGGGACATGGCGTGCCACCTCATCGACGTGCCGTATTTCATGTTCGGCCTCGGAGTTCCTGAAAAAGTCGAAGTCGTGGACATTTTCGACGGCACGGACATTGCGATTCCGGGTGGCGCCCACGCCCTCTTCCATTTCCCCGCGACGCCGGCCCGCGGCCCGCTGCAGCTTCACTGGTATGAGGGAAACCGGATGGTGAACGGCGAGAAGGTTCCCTTCCATCCTCCGGTTCCCCAAGCCATGCCGCAGGATACGAAGCTTTCCCCCGAGGGGCGCTTCATCATCTGCGACGAAGGCGTCATGTCCACGGCAGGAGTTCCAATCACGGTGCCCCTCATCTTTCCGGGCGGAAAATTTGAAGCCTGGAAAAAAGACGGCAAGCTGCCGGGAAAAACCCTGCCCCGCACGAAGGGCGGAATCCGTTCGGAGTGGGTGGATGCGATTCTCCAGAACAAGCCGGAGCTCGCGACCGCGAACTTCGATTATGCGGCCGGTCTCACGGAGACAGCCCTTGTCGGCAACCTGGCGCTGCGCACCCGGTCCGGCCTCGGATGGGATGCTGCCAGGATGCGGGCGACCGGCAACGAGGCCGCGAACAAATACATCGAACCGCCCGTCCGTAAGGGATGGTTCAGCGAAACCTTCGACGTAGCCTGCGAACCTTCATGAAAAACATCCTCCTCCCACTGCTCCTGTCCGTCGGCTTCCCGTTTTCCGGGATGGCCGAAAATCCCGCCCCGCTGAAGGTCGCTGTGCAGACGTTCAGCTTCAACAAATTGTCGCTCGACGAGGCGCTTGCGAAGATCCGCGCCGCCGGTGCCACAAACGTCGAGTGCTACATCGGCCAGAAAATCGGCGACGGCATCGAGGAAAAGGTCTCTCCCGCCATGAGCGAAGAGGCGGCCGCGAAGGTCGGGGAACTTCTCGCCAAACACGGTGTCCGCCTGGTGAGCCTCGGCGTTTGCATCCAGGGCAAGGAGGAGGAAATTATCGCGAACTGCTGGCTGGCCTCAAGGCTCGGCGCGGAGTTCATCAACGTCGAGGTTCCGTCCGAAGCGATCGCGCTTTATTCTAGGCACGCGGCGGAATGCGGGCTCAAGGTCGCGGTGCACAACCACGCGAGCGACTCGAAGCTCGCCTACTACAAACCGGAGAATCTTCTCGCCGCCATCCAGGGCCTCAACAATACCGGTGCCTGCCCGGACATCGGCCACTACGCGCGCTCCGGGGGGGATGTTCTCGAAAACCTCGGGGCTCTCGATGGGAAAATCTTCCTGATCCACCTGAAGGACATGGACAAGACGGGGGCTCTCGATGCGAGCGTGGTTCCCTTCGGCGAGGGGGTCATCAATCTGCCGGCCGTCATCAGCGAACTCCAACGCCAGAAATTCGATGGCTATGTCGTTATCGAACTGGAAGGCAGGGCCGCTGCCGACGGCGAGGCCAGCCTGAAAAAAGACCTCGCGTATCTTACCTCCCCGAAACCCTGATGCGCTTTCGTATGAAACCCGCTGTTATTCTTTGCTGCCTTGCAGCGTTCGCAGGCATGCTCCGCGCCGGGGACACGCCGATCATTGAGGAGCATTTCTTCATCGACGGAAAGGAGCGCAAGATCGGCCGCTCGCTGGACGGGCTCCCCATCGGTTCCACGGAAACCGAGATCGTGCCGTCTTCACTCAACTGGTCGGTGGCGGGAGCCGGGAATGACGGGATCAGTCTCGCCATCCGCGGAAAAGATTCCACTGGGCCGGGGATCGCGCTGGTGAAGGACTTCCCGAGTCCCCAGAACGTGGTGCTCGGCGCGGAAATTCCCGATCTGGCCGGATATTCCTCCCTGACGCTCGACGTCACCGCCTCGGTATTCGACACGGAATCCATGCGGTTCGGATTTTCCAGCAAACCGCCTGCCGGATTCGACGAGGATCCCGGCGATGCCGTCTTCATCGAATCCACTTTGAAGGAGGTGTCTCTGGTCGTGATTCAGGGCGGGAAAAGGACCGTTTTGCAGAGTGTTCCCTGGACCCCTCCCAAGGGGGTGGTCAACAGCACTTACAGGCTGACTGCGGCTTCGGGAATGGTGGGATTAACGGTGAATGAGGATCTGGGCAAGGGAGCGGTTGCAATAGAACCCGCGCCACTGGGATTCCCCTTCGCCCCGCAATCGGTGCAAATGGAAGCTGTCAACGCCGGGATTCTCCACGGGAACTTTCCCCGACTCGCGGCCGTCAAGCTCTCCGGTGCCTTGAAGCCGTAGCGCGTTTCGCCCCGTTCCCGAAGCGAGCCGGGCATCCGTTCCCGCTCGACGCATCCGGAGGTCGACTGATAGCTTTCGGACGATGATTTCTCCTCTGCTTGATGAAATCCTGCGCGCCGCGTCCGCCAACGGGGCATCCGACGTGATCCTCCACTCCGGCCGGCCCGCGGTTCTGCGCATCGACGGGGAGCTTCGTCCCGTGGAGTCGGAGCATCCGGATGACCGGGATATGGACGCCCTCTGGGCAGTGTGCGGGGCGGGTCCATCCGACTCCGATCGCGATGCCAGCCTGACCACCGGCGAGGGGGTGCGGTTCCGCGTCAATTTGCTGCGCCAGCTCGGATCCCGCGGGGCTGTCCTCCGGCGGATCCGCAACGAAATTCCCGCGCTTGAGTCGCTCGGGCTCCCGGCGGAAATCCTGAGGGAATGGGTTTCCAGAAAATCCGGCATCATCATCGTTTCCGGTCCGACGGGGTCGGGAAAATCCACCACGCTGGCAGCGATGCTGGAGTGGATCAACACGACGATGGCGCGCCACATCGTGACCATCGAGGATCCGGTGGAATTCCTTTTCGAGGGCAAGCTTTCGCTTTTCACCCAGCGTGAAGTGGGGATCGACACGCCGGCTTTTGCCGAGGGGCTCAAGCGGTCGCTGCGGCAGAATCCCGACATCATTTTTCTGGGGGAAATCCGGGATGCCGACTCTGCTCTCACGGCGATTCAGGCCGCGGAGACGGGACACATCGTCCTCACGACCCTGCATGCCTCCGCGTGTGCGGATGTGCTGGACCGGCTCGAGCTGCTCTTTCCTCCCGACGAGCGGGAAGGGGTAAGGAAGACGCTTTCGACGCAGTTGCTCGGGGTGCTTTGCCAGCGGCTTGTTTCCGCAGCGGGCGGCGGACTCGCGCTTCTGTGCGAGTTCTTCACGAACTCCGCACTGTCACGGAAGCTTGTCGCGGAGGGGCGGATGTCCGAGCTCCAGGATTTCATCGCGCGCGGCGACCCGCGGTCCGCGTGTTCGTTTTCCGACTCGCTTCTCCGTCTCGTCAGGGGCGGTTCCGTGACCGAGGCGGCCGCGCTGGAAATTTCCGACAATCCGCAGGAGTTCTCCCGTTCGCTGCGGGGGATCAGCTCCTCAACCCAGGCGACAAGAAGATAGAACCATGGACAATCCCTTCGACCTCGTTGACCTCCTTTCCCGCACGGTTGCGGCGGGGGCATCCGACCTGCATCTCTGTGCGGATGCCCAGCCGATGGTGCGCATCAATGGAAGCCTGGCTCCCTTGGACGAGCGCGCGGTCACCGTCGAGTTCTGCCGCGAGCTGATATCCGGGATCCTCACGGAATCCCAGCGTGCCAGGCTCGAAGAGGAGTGGGAGCTCGACTTCGCGATTCAGGTCGACGGGATCGGGAGGTTCCGCGCGAATGCCCACTTCAGCCGCGGCGCCCTCGAAGCGGCTTTCCGGTATATTCCGCAGGCGATTCCCGAGCTGGGCCAGCTCGGGCACAGGCAGAGCATTTTCAATATTTGCGCCCTTCAGCGGGGGCTCGTGCTCGTCACGGGCATCACGGGATCGGGCAAGAGCACCACGATGGCCTCCATGATCCAGCACATCAGCAAACAGATGAGCGGAGTGATCGTCACCGTGGAGGATCCGGTGGAATACATCTTTCAAAACGCCCGCAGCATCGTCAAGCAGCGCGAGATCGGCAGCGACACCAAGTCGTTCAGCGAGGCGCTCCGCCATGCCCTGCGGCAGGATCCGGATGTGATCCTCGTTGGCGAGATGCGGGATCCGGAGACGATCAGCGCGGCGATCACGGCTGCGGAAACCGGGCACCTCGTCATCGCGACCCTGCACACGATCGATGCGCCCAAAGCGATCGACCGGATGGTGGACGCATTTCCGGGAGACCAGCAGCCGCAGATCGTCGCGCAGCTTGCGAATGCCTTGGAGGCGGTCATTTCCCAGCGCCTCATTCCGAACGAAGAGGGCAACGCCCGCGTGCTCGCGACGGAAACCCTTGTCGCCAACCCCGGCGTTTGCGCCTGCATTCGCGAACGGCGGTGGGAGCAACTGGTCGGGTTGATCGAGATCGGTGCGAAGGACGGCATGCACACGATTGATGAAGACCTCTCCGGCCTCTATCTGTCCGGTGCCATCTCGAAGGAGCAGGCGATAGCAAATGCGAGGGATCGCAACCGCATGGAATCGCTCATGCGCGAGCCGCCGAAGAAAAAAGGCATCTTTGGATGAGGCTGGCCGCCGCGTTGTTGATTGCCTTTTCCACGGCGTCCGTCGCGCTGGACGTCCGCCGGGCGCCGACGCCCGCGGATGTGGACTCGTTGATCGCGCAGGGGTTTCCGGCGGCGCGTGACAGCCTGACGGCGGCGCTGGTCGCCGCGTATCAGCCGGGCAAGATGGGAGTTTCCGGATCTTCGGGAAATCCGGCCTTCGTGTCGTGGCTGACCCTGTGGCGGTGGTGCGATGTCCTGACGCGGTCCGGCGATGGCGAGATGGCCCGGCTTTTGCGGAGGCATCTTTTCACCGATCCGAAAACCGGCGAGCTCACGTTTGTCGGGCCGGGCCGCGAGCTCGATCTCAAGGCGATCCCGGAGTCGCAGGCGTCCGCGATGGTGCAGAACCCGCCGGAGGAGGTCCTCGGGCAACTCCTTCCCGATGGGGAGCGGCCCGTTCACGGGGAGTTGTCGGAAATTCTGCCGCCCGGACTCGCGGCGGAATTCATGAAGGACGACGCGTTCTCCCGGAGTTTGTTCTCGACCCTCAGCGAGGACGACTTTCTTCCGCTTGTGCTCGCGAACCTCCGCGACATCCGCGTGGCCGATCCCAAGAACTGGAAGAACTACCGGCAGCTCGCACTCGCGATCGCGGTGGTGAACGATTCCAAGCCGCCCGGGTTCTGGCCGCACGACCAGGTCACCCAAGCGCTCGTTCCCCGGGAACAGCTTCCGGCCGCCGGACAGTTCGCCGCATGGGTCGCCGCGAACGAATCCGGCGGAACGTTGCTCGATTTGAAAAAACTTTCCGCCGGGCAGATGAAGTTCGTCGTGGACGCATTTGTCCGGCAGGACGAACTCGGCTGGGCGCGCAAGAACATCCGCCTCCCCATCGGCGGGTTCGACAAGGTGTTTCCGATGGTTTCCTACCGGAACGACCGTCTGGTGAAGCAGAAGTATTCTTGGGAGGAGGATCCGTATCTGCTGGAAACGATTCGCGCACGGGGAGGGATCTGCGTGGACCAGGCGTATTTTGCGATGCTGTGCGGAAAGGCCAGGGGTCTGCCGACGCTCTTCTTCACCGGGCAGGGTGCGGATGGAGGCCATGCCTGGTTCGGCTACATGAAAGCCGATGACAGGTGGGTGCTCGATTGCGCCCGCTATGCGACCCAGAACTACGCCACCGGTCATGCTCTGGATCCGCAGACCTGGAAGACGATCAGCGATCACGATCTCCGGCTCCTCGCCGCAAGCTTTCGTGACAGGCCGGAATTTTCCGCATCGGTCAACGATCTCGCCATGGCGGGAATTCTTGAGCGGGCCGGCAACTCCGCCCTCGCAGCCAGGGCGTATGAAAGCGCCGTCCGCACCTGCGTGATGAACCCGTCCGCATGGGACGCCCGGGGGGATTTTCTGCTTCGATCCGGAGCCCCGCCCGCCGAACGCAAAAAATTCCACGAGGCGGCGCTGATCCAGTTTGCCGGCAACGCGGACCTCAAGACCCGGCACCAACAGGCTTTGGCCGGAATTGCCCGCGAGCTCGGGGACACAGCGTCCGCTGAGCAGCTTGAGCGCCTGATTTTGCTCCAAAACAAGCGCAAGCGCTCGGATCTGAGCGTGGGGGTCGTGGCGCGGCAGATGCAGGCGCTGCTGGATTCCGGAAAGCTCGAGGAGGCGGGGAAGGAATTCCGGAGGCAGGTGACTTCGCTGGCGGATACCGGCGGCGGGAACCTCTTCTACGATGTCGCAGCACCGTATATCATGGCATTGCTGGATGCGGGCAAAAAGGCAGAGGCGGGCAAGGCACTCGCCCTGGTCCGGAAAAAACTCTCTCCGGAAAAAGATGGCATCCTCGATGGCGAGATCCGCGCGCTGGAGGAGTCGGCGTCCGGGAGCTGAGCGGGGTTGTGTGATGAAAAGGTGAACCAGGGGGAGCGGGCCTTGCATCAATAACCTGCGTCCACACGGGCGGGACGCCCATGCCCCCTGCCCAGCATCGCCAATCGAACTCGCCCAATTTTCATCACGCGTGGGGCCGTCTCCCGTGCTCTCCTTGCCTTGCGGGGGGAAACACGCTATAGGACGTGCCATGTCACAAAGGTTCGCCCTCCTGTTGTTTGCTGCGCTCATGCCGCTTGTTCTTCACGCCGATGAGACGGTTTTGGCCACCCAGAAAAAGCTCGCCCAGCTCGGATTCTACAAAGGCACGCCCGACGGCCAGATGGGAAGCCAGACCGGTGCCGCGATCCGGCGCTACCAGATCGCCGAAAACCTGAAGGTGACCGGGGAGCTGAACCGACAGACCCTGGAGCGGCTGGGGATCGCAGGCCAGGCGCAGGTGCCGGCCTATGTTGCCATCGCGGATATCTTCAAGGGCGGCCCGTATATCTCGGTCGGTCCGGAGATGCAGGTGGCCGTGGTCCGGCAAGCGCAGAAAAACCTGAAGCTGCTCGGGTATTACAGCGGGCCGGAGGATGGCATGCCGAACGGCGGACTCGTCTCTGCCCTCAAAGTCTGGCAGAAGAGCGCCGGGTTCCGGCAGAGCGGCCGCTTCGACGAAAACACGCTCAAAGGCCTCGACCTGATGCCCGACTGACGGCATCTTTCTGGCCATGAGTGAAGTTTTGGATCTTTTTCGTCAGACAGGGGCGCTGCTCCACGGACATTTTGTCCTGCGCAGCGGGATGCACAGCCGCGATTTTTTTCAATGCGCGCTCCTGCTCCAGGATGCCGCGATTGCGGCGCGCGTCTGCGGTTGGCTGTCGGACAAACTCGGCGAATTTGAAGCCACAACCGTGATCTCGCCGGCCGTCGGCGGCATCGTCGTCGGCCAGGAGGTCGCCCGGCACCTCGGGAAGCGGCACATTTTTGCGGAGAAAGACGGGAGCGGGGGGCTTGTTCTCCGGCGCGGATTCACGATCCGGCCCGGCGAGAAATTTCTTGTCGCGGAGGATGTGGTGACCCGCGGAGGCCGGGTGCAGGAGACGATCCAGATCGTGCGCGACCACGGCGGAATCGTCTCGGCGGCGGGATCGATTGTGGATCGCAGCGGGGGGGCACTGCCGGATTTCGGCTGCCCGTTCGTCTCGCTCATCCAGATGAATCCGGAGGTGTTCGATCCGGAAAACCTGCCGGAGGATTTGAAGGGCACCCCTGCGGTCAAGCCGGGCAGCAAATAACGGGTTCAGGCCGTTTTGCCGACAATCTTTTTCAAAGCCTCAGGCCCGAGCCCCTCGATCTCCACGATTTTTTTCCGCGAGGCGAATCCGGAGAAAATCGTGACCGTGTTGACGGGGACTCCGAGTTCCCCGGCGAGATATTTGCAGAGCGCATCGTTCGCTTTCCCGTCCGTGGCCGGTGCCTGAATCCGGACTTTCAAGTCCTCGCCCAGCCAGCCGACAATCCCGTTCCGGGAGGCACCCGGAACGACCTTGACGCCGATCCTCACCGGTGTTTCGCGGCGATTTTTTCCCAGAGGGCTTTTTCGGCGGCGTCGGGGGATGCGGGGACGGTGACGGCGACGACCGCGTAGAGGTCGCCGCGTTTGCCTCCCGCGAGAGGGAGGCCCATGCCGGGGAGGCGGAGCTTTTTTCCGGACTGTGTGCCGGGGGCGATCTTGAGTTTCGCGCGGCCTTCGAGTGTGGGGACGTGGACATCGCATCCGAGCACGGCGTCCCATGCGGGGACTTCGAGGTCATAGACGAGGTCGTTGTCCTGGATTTCAAAATCCGGGTGGCGCTGGAATTTCACGCGCAGGAAAAGGTCTCCCTTGCCGGCCGAGCCGGGGCCGCCCTGGCCTGCGAGACGGATCCGCTGGCCTTCGCGGATGCCTTTCGGGATTTTGACGGTGTAGGTTTCGATTTTTCCGGAATCCCCCCGTTTGAAGGAAATCTGCCGGGTGGATCCGTGGAACGCCTCCTCGAGGGTGACCATGATGTCCGCCTCGACGTCCTCGCCGCGCTGGGGAGGTTCCTCGTAGCCGCCGAAGCCTCCGAACCCGCGTCCTCCCCCTCCGCGCCGGCCGCCGCCGAACATCTGCTCGAAGAAGTCGCTGAACCCGGTGCCTCCGAACTCGAATTCGACACCTCCGGTTCCCGGACGTCCGCCGCCGAACCCGTCGCCGGGTTGCTGCCATCCGGGGGGTGGTCCGCCGGCCTGCTGCCATCCGGCGCCGAACTCGTCGTATTTCTTGCGTTTTTCGGGATCGCCGAGAACTTCGTAGGCCTCGTTGATTTCCTTGAATTTCTCCTCGGCCTCCTTTTTGTTCTTCGCGGTATCCGGGTGGAATTTGCGGGCGAGCTTGCGGAAGGCACTCTTGATTTCGTCTGCTGCGGCGGTTTTTGGAACCCCGAGCGTCTGGTAATAATCGCGGTATTGCGCGGACATGGTGATTTTTGCTTAGCCCATTCTGCCAAAATTGTTCAATCTGTCCAACCCATGCTCGACATCCGACTTCTTCGCGAAAATCCCGACTCCGTCAAAGCCCGGCTCGCCACGCGCGGCCCGGGCCACGAATCCGCCGTGGACGAGGTCCTGGCGCTCGATGCCGAACGGCGTGCCGCCGAAACCAGCCTGCAGGGGCTGCAGGCCGAGCGCAACCGGCTCAGCAAGGAAATCGGAAAGCTGCGCGCCGCGAAGCAGGACAGCTCGGCGCTCGAAGCCGAGGTCAAGGCCCGCTCGGCCGAGATGCAGGCGCTCACGGAGAAATCCGAAAAGCTGGCCGCCGACCAGAACGCACTTTTGCTGAACATTCCGAATCTTCCGCAGCCCGGCGTGCCGGTCGGTTCGGATGCGTCCGCAAACCCGGTTGTGCGCGTGTGGGGGGAAAAGCCCGCCGTGGCCAGCCCTCGCGACCACGTCGCCATTGCGGAAGCGCTCGGACTCATCGACCCCGACCGCGCCGTGAAGATCAGCGGGAGCGGGTTTGCCTGTTACACCGGTGCGGGGGCAAGGCTTGAGCGGGCGTTGCTCAACTTCCTGCTCGATCTCCACACCCGTGAACACGGCTACACCGAAGTAAGCCCGCCATTTCTGATCCGCCGTGAGTGCATGGTCGGGACCGGGCAGCTCCCGAAGTTTGAGGACGACATGTATGGGGTGGACGGTGGCGGGCTTTTCCTTGCCCCGACCGCCGAGGTGCCGGTCACGAATCTGCACCGGGAGGAAATCCTGCAGCCCGCCCAGCTTCCGATCAAATATGCCGCCTACACGCCTTGCTTCCGCCGCGAGGCGGGATCCGCCGGTCGCGAGACGCGCGGGCTCATCCGCATGCACCAGTTTGACAAGGTCGAACTCGTCAAAATCTGCCTGCCGGAAAATTCCGACGCCGAGCTGGAGTCGCTGACAGCCGACGCCGAGCACGTCCTGCAACTTCTCGGCCTGCACTACCGGACGATCGTCCTTTGCACCGGCGACATGGGGTTCGGCTCCGCGAAGACCTACGACATCGAGGTCTGGGCGCCCGGACAAAATGCCTACCTCGAAGTTTCGAGCTGCTCGAATTTCGAGGACTACCAGGCGCGCCGGATGAACCTCCGCTTCAAGGGCGACAAGAACCGCTTCTGCCACACGCTCAACGGATCCGGCACCGCCCTTGCCCGGCTCTACGTCGCGCTGCTGGAATCCGGTCTGCAGCCGGACGGCTCGGTGGTTCTTCCCCCCGCGCTCCATCCCTACTTCGGCGCCGAAGTCATCAAAAAGTAAACCCGGGCGTGGCGGGAGAAAAGACTTCCTGCCTCACGCGGAGGCGCGGGGAGCGCAGGCTATGCGATCACGGATTTTTCCACTGGCTCACCGGGATTTGGCCCGAACGAGGTGCGAAAGGCGATGTTTTCTACTGAGCAAGATCGCATCACAAGTCGTCCAGCGGGCTTGCGATCTCGCCGCGCATCGCCCCGGCAAGCTGGGTGTAGATTTCCGTCGTCCGCACATCCGCATGCCCGAGCAGCTTTTGAATGCTCCGGATGTCCACCCCGCGCAGGATCAGATGCGTCGCGAACGAATGCCTCATCGCGTGCGCGGTCACCCGCTTGGTGAGCCCCGCCAGCCTCGCCGCCCGCGCGAGTTCCCGCGTGATTGCGATCTCATGCAGGTGGTGACGCCCGTGCAGCCCGTTGTTCGCATAAACCCGGGAGGACGGAAAAAACCAGAACCACGGCCAGCTCTCCGCCGCGCCCGGGTTCTTGACCGCCATCGCATGCGGCAGATGCACGCCCGGCACCCCGTCCCGTCGGTCCGCCTCGAAAACCGCCTTCACCCGCCCGAGATGCTCCCCGAGCGGTTCGCGGAGGCGCGTGGGAAGCGTGAGCACCCGGCTCTTGTCCCCCTTGCCACCGCGCACTTCCAGCTTTCCTCCTCCCACATCCACATCCTTCACCCTCAGGGCCAGCACCTCCGCCACGCGGAGCCCGCACCCATACAGCAGCTTGATCGCCAGCCCAGCGTCCCCCTTCACCCCCTGCAGCAAGGCCCCCACCTCGGTCTGCGTCAATACCACCGGCAAATACCCCGTCCGCTTCGCCCGGACAGCCTCGATCCCCTCCAGCGGAATCTTCAACACTTCCCGATACAAAAAAACCAGGGCGTTCAACGCCTGGTTCTGCGAGGAGGCCGCCAAATCCCGGCTCACCGCCAGATGCGTCAGAAATGCCCCGATCTCCTCCGTCCCCATCTCCGCCGGATGCCGCATCTCCCCCTGAACCCCTTTCTGGAAAATCACAAACCGCTTATACCACTGCACATACGCCTCTTCCGTGCGCCTCGAATAGTGCCTCACCCGCATCGTCCCGCGCAGCCGCTCCTCAATGGTTGGTTCCACTCTTGGAATATTCACACAGTCGATTTACGCTCCCATGCCCACAAAAACAAACAGTTTTGTTTTACTATTACGGAATGCGCGTGATATCCAACATTGACCTCGGAGAAATTCTGGAATATCAAAACATTTTCAATGGCTATAGCGTTGCAGAGAAACAAACAAATCTGTAAAATAACTCCTTGGTAGGTGCTTGTTTTTGCGCAACGTAATCTGCCCACGCAGACGGCTTCCCATTTATCCACCCGTCACATCCACCTTCTGGCGGAGCGGCCTCTCCCGGCTCATATTTGCACTCCATGAGATCGGGATTCCACTCCGCGCACGTTGCACAGCACCTACCAGCGCGATGCACGGAACTCCGACCCTTCGGGTCTCCGTTCCTGCTGGCGCTTTTATTAACGGTTTCCATCCTTGCTCCTTTCCGGGCCGGAGCCCGTGATCTCGGTGTTAGGCCACATTACGCGCTATGACACCAGACGACGTTTCCCAGATTGAGCGTGAGCTTGGTATCACCGCGCCGAGCGACTATCGGGCGCTTGTCACTGACTACCCGCCAGAGTTGTTTCAGCACGCCGCAGACTTCGACCTCATGGACGACCCGACGCGCGTCGTCGCCATGAATCGCGAGGTTCGCGCCGGCCCGTTCTACGGTGTCACTTGGCCAGCGCACTACTTCGCCATCGGTGAGAACGGTTGCGGCGATTACCATTGCCTCGACCTGTCGCGGAGTTCGTCGCCAGTTATTTTCTTCGACCACGAGACGCGTTCGTTTGTCGAGCGAGCACGGTCACTACAGGAGTGGTGGCCGATGGTGGTCAGAGAGTATGAGGAGTCATGACCATGTGGCCTAACCATGCGCTGCAGCGAACCCGGCGTGAGCGTCGCGGTTGCAATCGTGGCCTCCCGTGCGCCGGGTCGCTGAGCTTGGGTCGTTAGGCCACTTCGCACGATTGCCATGCCGACAATTCTGATTCGCAAGATTCAGCATGCCTCGGAGCAAATGTCCTGCTTGGCGTGTTTCCAGCGCCGCAGGAGACCGAGCAGCACCGCGACGCATACTTCACCTTGCGGACGCAGACATCCTGGGGTATTTTCCCAGCATGATCGCGCAAGAAGAAATCAGACAACTGACTCTCCCTGAGAAGTTTGTTCTTCTTGAGAGGGTTTGGGCGGAGATTTCAACCGATCCAATCCAGGTTGAAGTGCCGCAATGGCACAAGGATATATTGGACGAGAGGGATGTTGCCCTCCAAGAGGGGCGAACCGTTGTCCTTGAATGGGACGAAGCCAAGAAGCAGATTGATCAGGCCATTCGATGAGGGTGCGAATCCTTGACACGGCGCGTGACGACCTGATTCAAGGATTTTATTTTTACGAGCGACAGGAGTCCGGGCTGGGAAATTACTTCCTTTCCAGTCTCTACGCGGACGTTGAGTCCCTGAAAATATTTTACGGAATTCATCCGAAGGCATATCGCGACTTCCACCGGGCGCTTTCGAACCGCTTTCCTTTTGCCATCTACTACACACACGATACGGATGCCGTTTTGGTTCGAGCAGTGGTGGACTGTCGGCGAAACCCGTCCTGGGTTCGACGTCACATAAAAAATGTCTGATGAACCGATGGACCGAATGCCCATATCTTGCCCTGCCTGCCACGATCCCCTCCAGTCTTCCGTGGCCGGTGCGCTGAAAGGAATTTCCAGGCGGCGGAAGCTGCTTGTCGGCGTGTCCGGCGGGCGCGACTCGATGGCGCTGCTCCATGCGCTGCGGGCGCTGGGGTTTGAAAAGCTGATCGTCTGCCACCTCGACCACGGGCTTCGCGGGCGGGCGTCACGAGCGGATGCGGAGTTTGTCCGGCGTTCCGCTGCGGGCTGCGGATTCGAATGCGCCCGGGCCGGGACGGCTGAATTCGCGAAGCGCCACCGGATGTCCACAGAGGCCGCCGCCCGGGAGTTGCGATACGCATTTTTCCGCGAGTGCGCGAGGCGCCACCACTGCCGCACTCTCCTGCTGGCGCACCATGCCGACGACCAAGTCGAGACTTGCCTTTTCAATTTTCTGCGCGGTTCTGGAGCCGCCGGGCTGGCCGGCATGAGGCTGGTCAGCATGCGCGACGGGTTGACGATCATCCGTCCGCTTCTGGCCGTCGGCCGCGGGGAGATCGATCGCTATATGGCAGAGAATGCGATCCGATACCGCGAGGATGGGACGAATACCTCGGTCGCCCACACCCGGAACCGGATTCGACATGTCGTGATCCCCGCAATCCGAGAAGCATTCGGGCCGAGCTTCCGCGAGGCGGTCCTCCGCGCGTCGGAAATTTTCCGGATGGAGGACGAGTGGATGGAAAGCCTGGTCCCGGAGATGGGAGAGAGGCTTTCGTGCCGGGAACTTCGTGCGATGCCGGATGCGCTCCGCCACCGCGTCGTGATCCGCTGGCTGAGAAAATCCGGTGTTCGCGACCCGGGGCTGGCGGAGACCCGGCGGGTGCTTTCCCTGCTGGATCCCGGGAGCGGTCCGGCCAAGGTCAGCCTCCCGGGGAATTTTCACGCGCGGCGGCGCGCCGGGGAAATCTTTCTCGGGAAGGAATAAAAAAACCGCCGCCGGAGTTTCCTCGCGGCGGCGGCTGCTATTTTCTGCTCCTTTACAAGAACGACTCAGAATGTCACGCCGGTGTAGAAGCCGAGGATCGTGGCATTCTTTACGGCGCCCGTGCCGGCCGGCTTGATTTCATACTGGATGAACGGCTGGAGGAATGCCCACTGGTTGATCTGGATGCGGTAGCCGCCTTCGAGGAAGATCGTGTAGTTCGGCTGGTTGACCTTCCCGGCATTCTGAAGGTTCTCGATGTTGTAATAGCTGTAGCTGCCGTAGGCCACGGAGAACATCGTCTGATCCTTGTCCCGGTGCGGGATGAGCCCGGTATAGACGAGGCCGGTCTGGAAGTAGAACGGGAAAAGATTGTTATACTTCGGAGCGAGGGTCACGAGGTTGAACATGCTGAGGCCCTGTTCCGAGAGCTTCGGTTTTTCGGAAGAGACAGGGGTTTTGAAGTCCTTGCCCGTGGCCACGCTCTTGCCATCCGACGGTCCTTTTGCCAGCGGTGCGGGCTCTTCGGAGGGTTCACGGAAGAGCATCTGGTCAGCCTGCAGATACATGCCGTATTGGCCGAGCGAGCGTGTTCCCAGATACGAGGTCTTCCACCCGCCGTAGTAGTATCCGCCCACCACGTATTTGCCCGGCAGCTTGGAAGCGCCGATCTTGGGGGTGACGCCGGTCTCGGCCATCGCCATGAGCCCGTTCTGGCTCGGGTCCGGTCCGTAACCCTGATAGGCAAGGCCGTGGTTGCCGCTGGCGGTCGCCTGCGGGTAGGCCATGAAGAGTCCGCCCTTGAGGTAATACCAGTCGACCGGCTTCGCCTTGAGCGTGCCGCCCCATGTGGAGAAGCTTGAGGAGAACGGGATGTTGCCACCGACTCCCTTGGAGCTGTTCACCGCGTTGTTGAGGAACAGCTTCGAGAGCGGCTGGTCGATGAATTCCGTCTGCGGGCGCAGCCAGCCGCCGCGCAGGACGACCATGTCCTTCACCGGCAGCAGGTCGCCGGTTCCGATCTCCAGGCCGAACTGGAGGACGCGGAACTGCGTGCCGGAATACCAGTTCGTCGGATTGAACATGCTGTTGCTCTCGACGAACGTGCCGGGGTCCGAAGAAATCTGGGAATCCCGGTAGCGGAACAGCCCGAACCCTTTCACCCCTTTGAGCGCGTCCACACCGAGGAGCTTTCCAAAATTCTGCTCCGCGCCGAATTCGATCCCCTGGTCCCAGAACCCCCGCGCTCCATTCTGGCTGTCCACCACGCCAAAAAACGCGCCGTAATACTTGCCGTTGAACGTCAGCCCGATGTCGGCGAGCGAATCGCGGAGGCCGAACCAGTTTCCGGTCATGTATTTTCCGTTCCACCAGTCGGCGAGCGGAGTCGAGGCCGGCTGGGCGGGCTCCATGGAGCCCGTTCCGGCGAATGCCGGGACGGAGAGGAGGGTGGCTGCGAGCAGGGCCTTTGCCGGGCCGGATGCACGCGTGAAGATAGTTAAGGCAGTTGGTTTCATGTGATGGAGCCCGCAAAATTGCCGGCCGGCCCGACGAGTAAAAGAGGGGAATTGTAACAATTCCGTAACATTCACCTCTTCTCTCCAAGCGTGGTGAAGACCAGCGCCCAGAAAGCCTGGATGAGCACGGCCACCGGGATCTGCAGAAGCGGCGGCATCGAATAAACCAGCGCAACTCCCGGGATCCAGATGATCCATCCGGAGACCTGGACCGGAAAAACGCGGTCCACAAAAAATCCGGGACGGAAAATCTTCCGCCATGCGGTCGGGCGGAAGCTTTCGTCACGCCAGATGAACCAGGCGATCGTCAGCGGATTGGAAACGAGCGGGCTGAAAAGGAGCTGGTCCACAAGCATCTTCGGGAGAATCGTCATCACTCCGGTCCCCGAGCCAAACCATCCGGTCTGGCAGCGATAGAAAAAATCCACGAGGATTCCGAGGCAACCCCATGCGGGGGCGGCGGTGAGAAACAGCCAGAGGTTTCTTCGCGTCGGCCGGCCGCCCTGGAAAAATGCGATCCTCAGGATTTCCGGCAGGAGCGCCGCCGCGGTGGCATACGAGACAAAGGAGAAGAGGTACCCGGTCTCCTGCCGGATATGCGCGACCTTTGCCAGAAACAATCGCGTTCCCTCATGGGCCACATAGGCGGACAGGAAGACGACCATCAGGCACTGGAGAAGGATGCCCGGGAGAAGGTTGGCCCGGGCAGCGGTTGCCGCGGACTGAAGTGCTCGCCGCAGGATTGTCATCCGGCGCACATAAGCTCCGGATGCGGACAGATGCAAAGACAATCCGGCCGGCAATTGACTTTGCGCCGGTCCGTCGCGACAATCCTGCCCGGAAACCATTTCACGCGGCCTGAATCCCATGAGCAAATCCACCGTCGGATCTTATCTCGCCACCCGCATCGTCCAGTCCGGAGCCCGCGATTTTTTCTCAGTGCCGGGGGATTTCAACCTTGTGCTGCTCGATGAATTTCTGAAGCAGTCCGGCCTGCGGATGATCGGCTGCTGCAACGAGCTGAATGCCGGGTATGCGGCCGATGGTTACGCGCGGGCGACCGGCGGGCTCGCGGTCGTGGTGGTCACCTACATGGTCGGCGGGCTGAGCGTGATCAACGCGGCGGCGGGGGCGTATTCCGACGACCTTCCTCTTCTGGTCGTCTCCGGCGGACCGAACACGAACGATGCTCCGGCGAACCACCTTGTCCACCACACGCTGGCCGAGCACGATTTTTATCAGGCCGGGAAGTGTTTCGAGCCGGTGGTTGCCGCCACGTTCAACATCCGGCATGCCGGGGATGCGCCCCGCATGATCGATGCCGCGGTCACAACGTGCCTTGCGAAACGCAAGCCCGTGTATCTGGAGATTGCCTGCAACCTCGCCGGTGCTTCGATCCCCGGCCCGGCTCCGTTGACGTTGCCGCCTCCCGCCGGCTCCTCCGATCCGGCGGCTCTTGCCGCCGCCGTGGAAGCCGCCGCCGCGCGCATCAACCGGGCAGTGAAGCCGGTCCTCGTCGGCGGGGTCAAACTCCGCTCCGCCGATGCCTGCGGCGGCTTTCTCAAGCTGTCCGACGCGCTTGGCTGCGCAGTCGCCGTGATGCCCGATGCCAAGGGGCTCGTTCCCGAGGATCACCCCGCTTTCATCGGCACGTATTGGGGGGATGTCGGAAGCCCGAACTGTGCGGAGACCGTCGAATCCAGTGACTGCCAGATTTTTGCGGGCCCGATTTTTAACGATTACACGACCACCGGCTGGACGACGCTGACCCCTCCCGGGAAGCTGCTGCATGCCGGACCGGATTTCCTCCACATGGAGGGATTGGATTTTTCCGGCCTCCGCCTCGCTGAGTTTCTGGAGGCGCTTGCAGGCCGGGTGAAGCGGAACGATGCGTCGCTCGTCAGCTACCGGCGCCAGCATGATGAGTCTGCGCCCGCCGTGGCCTCCGCCGAAAGCGCGCCGCTTTCGATCAAGGAGCTGCGCCGTCAGGTTCAGGAGATGCTGAGTGCGGAGTCCGATCTCGTTATCGAAACCGGGGACTCGTGGTTCAACGGACAGAAGCTCCGCCTTCCGGCCGGCGCGCGATATTTTTTCCAGATGCAATACGGCTCGATCGGCTGGGCCACCGGGGCCACGCTCGGAGTTTCCCTCGCCTCGGGCAGCCAGCGACGGACGATCTCCCTCATCGGTGACGGATCCTTCCAGCTCACGGCGCAGGAGGTGTCCACCATGATCCGCCACGATGCAGACCCGGTCATTTTTCTGCTCAACAACCGCGGCTACACCATCGAGGTCGAGATCCACGACGGGCCCTATAACAACATCAAGAACTGGGATTACGCCGGACTGATCGAGGTGTTCAACGCTGGCGAGGGCAACGGCCTGGGGCTTCGCGCCCGGACGGCCGGAGAGCTGGCGGACGCCATCGGCAAGGCGCTTTCCCACCGCGGCACGGTTCTCATCGAGTGCGCTCTTGATCGGGACGATTGCACTCCGGAACTCCTTGAATGGGGGAGCCGCGTGGCTGCTGCAAATTCCCGGCAGTGAGCCGGAACAGGTCCCTGCATCCCGGCCCTCAGCAGGAGACGGATTCACGGGCGGTCACTCCAAATGCCGTCACGGAATCCGAAAGATGTCAGGAGAGCCCGGGGACCGTCCAGCCCCTGCGATACTCGCGCCGGAGAAACCGGTTCGGCGAGTCGGAGTCGAAGGCCATTTTGGATGAATTCCATTCCAGGGTGGAATGGGGAAACCGCGAGGCGATTCCTCCGAGCAGGATGGATTCGGTGAGTGGTCCGCCGTGGTCGAATCCGGCGGTGGTCTTGCCTTCTCCGCGGCAGGCCGAGACGAACTGGGCGTAGTGGTCGATTTCTCCGGAAGCGGGCAGGGAAAACCCGCGGAATTTTGCGCGGGGATAAAGCTCTGCCCATCCGACATGAGGCAGGACCAGCGTCCCCCCGGTCCCGACAAAGATCGATCCGGCATTCGGAAGGAGGTCGCCCTCCAGAAGCGCCGCGATGGCTGCGGAGGGCCTGGATGTGCCGTCATACCACGTGACGGGCAGGCTTTTTGGCGCGGTTCGTTCCGTTCCTGCGAACTGGAAGAGGACCCTGCCGTCGAGCGCCCAGTTCCATGCGTTCGGGGCCGGGCCCTCGGAGCGGACGGAGCGCGGCGGGGTCAGATCCAGCGCGGAGAACACGGGATCGAAGAGGTGACAGCCCATGTCGCCCAGTGTGCCGGTGCCGAAGTCGAGCCGTTTGCGCCATGCGGCCGGGTGGTAGTAGCCGTTGCCGATGAATGGCCGCTCCGCGCAAACCCCGAGCCAGAGGTCCCAGTCGAATCCGGAGGGAACGGGACTGCTTGTTTCGGGTCTCGGAGTCGGATCGCCCCAGGATTTCGGGCACCAGGAATGGACCTCCCGGATTTTTCCGATGGTCCCGTCGCGAAGGACTTGCACGGCGGAGCGGTATTGGGCCGTCGAGTGGATCTGGATGCCCGTCTGCGTGACGACCTTTTTCTCGCGGGCGATTTGCGTCATCCGGCGGACCTCGTGGACACTATGGGCGAGCGGTTTTTGTCCGTAAACGTGTTTCCCGAGCTGCATGGCGCTCACGGCGATGGGGGCGTGCATATGGTCGGGCGTGGAGACGTTCACCGAGTCGATGTGCTTTTCCTTGTCGAGGAGCTCCCTCCAGTCCTGGTAAATCCGGGCTCCGGGAAACCTCCTCCGTGCATCGCCGGTGCGTCCGAAGTCCACATCGCAAACCGCCACGATCTCGACGCCGCTGCAATTCCCGAGCGCCTTCATGTCCGACCAAGCCATGCCGCCCGCGCCGAAGCACGCATGGGCGAGGCGGCTGTTCGGGGGCGAGGCGATCAGCCCCCTCGTGACAAACGGCGCGGCGAGGGCCGCCGCGCCCAGCACTTTCAGGAACGAGCGCCGCGTGCGGGTCATTTGAAATGCCTACTCGAGAGGCTTGATCGAGATGTTGCGGAACATGACCGGGTCGTTGTGACCGCAGAACCCGAAGTGTCCTGTGGTGAGATCCTTGCCGGTGTGGACTTTGTTGTCCTTGAACTCCGTGACCTTGCTGATATCCGCATCCAGGATTTTCGTGCCGTTGAGCTCGACCTTGATCGTCGGTCCGCTGACCGTGACCTCCTCGTAGTTCCAGTCGCCCGTCGGGTGCAGGTAACCGCGCTTCGCGGCCGCCATGCCGTAGGCCGAGCCGTGGAGCTGCCGGGGGTCCAGCTTGGCGTATTTCGGATGCTCGGAGTCGAGGACCTGACTCTCGCACATGCCGTCATACGCGGGATTGCCCTTGCCGGGATAGCGGATCGCGAGCCCGTTGTTGCCGGCGGGGGGCAGCTGGAATTCCAGGCGCACGACGAAGTTGCCGAACTCCTCATTCGTGTAAATCGCGCCGCCCTTGCCGGCCTTGCACACCACGGAGCCATCCTTCACCTCGTAATTTTCCACCGGTCCCGCCCATCCGGTGAAATCCTTCCCGTTGAAGACCGGCTTGAAGCCGTCCGGATCGCTGCCCCTGAGGAGTTTGTTTGCCTCGTCGCTCCCGATTTCTCGCAGGAAAATATTCCGCCAGCGGATCTCGCCGCCGTGCGTCTGAAGCTGGATCGGACCTCTGGGCGGGACAGGCTGCGCCGCGTCGAAATGGTTTTTGAGCACCGCGCCATTCACCGTCTGCCGGCCGTTCAGCCAGACCCAGACCCGGGAGCCGACCATGACGATGCGGAGGTGGTTCCATTCGCCGAACGGCTTGTCCGCCTTTACGAGCGGATCCTTTCCCGGCGTTCCGGGCGCGTTGTTCCAGAGTCCGCCGGATCCCTTGTCGGCCCCGAGCTTGAACTTCGCCTTTTCTGTCGAGTCCCAGATCTGGACCTGCGGGCAGCCGCGCAGATAGACCCCGCTGTCCGCGAGGGGCACCGTCTTGTAATCCACCAGGAGTTCGAAATCGCCGAAAAACTTGTCGGTGGTGAGGAACAACCCCTTGCCGTCATTGACCAGCTCGCCGTCCTTCACCGACCAGTGCTGACGGATGTCCTCAAGGCTCGCGTCGTGCTTTTTTTGAAAATCCTCGGGAGGCAGTGCCATGTATTTCGCCGGATCCTCCGTGGATGCACCCCACCATCCCGAAAGGTCGGTGCCATTGAACAGCGCGGTGAAGCCCGGAGGTGTCTGGGCCGCAGCCTGCGAGGCGAGAAATGCGGCAACGGCGAGGGAGAGGAGGGGGGAGTGTTTCATAAAACGGTTCTCCTGCTCTATATCCGAGCTTCGATTGCATGGAAGGGAAAAATGGTCCGTCGGACAACCCGGTCGCTGACGGATTTTTTATACAAATGCTGTCAGGGCAAAAAATTTTCAATCTGGCGGATGCCGGCGCACTTTTGGATCACGGCATGCGAAGCCCGGACGCAGCATGGCATTTGATGTGCTGGGGAAATTTATCATTTCCGCCCTTGTCGCGGAATTCAGCCGTATCAAACGAAGGGGATTTTCTGGAATGGATTTTGGCGAATGCCGTCAAATTTTTATTGATCTCCGGGAGGAATCCTCTATTTCCGGCATACGCGCGATGCCCCAAGGCAAACCAGACTCCCCAGTTTTTCGCAACTTTTGCTCCGGACGGATGTTGGAAGCATTATTCGATGCCGTCCCGGACGCCCATTTTTTCATGAAAGACCGCGAGTCGCGTTTCCAGGCGGCGAACCGGAGTTTTGTCCGGCTGATGGGGGTTTCCGGCATGGAGGAGCTCGTCGGCCGGACGGACCGCGACTTCAGTGCGGATTTTCTGGCGGACGCGTTCATGGTCGACGACCGCAGGGTCATGGAGACCGGCGAGCCGGTTCTCAATCAGGTTGAGCTTGTGCCCACCGGAGACTCGCTCGACTGGCTCACGACGACGAAGGTTCCGCTCTATGACGCGAACCGGAAAGTGGTCGGGCTGGCGGGGGTCATGCGGTTGACGAAGGACAGCGATGCGCTTTACCGCAACCATCCGGAGATGCACCGGATCGTGGATTACATCCGGGCAACCTACCGCCGGAGGATCCTCGCAGCGGATCTGGCGCGGGTGGCGGGGATCTCAGTGAGCTCGGTCGAAAGGCTTTTCCGGAAAACATTCGGGATGCCGCCGAACCGTTATCTCAAGTGGACGAGACTGAATGCCGCCTGCCAGGCGCTGCGGGATACCGACCGTCCGCTCGGGCAGGTCGCGAAGGAATGCGGGTTCGGCGACCAGACGAGCATGACCCGGGACTTCCGCGGGGAATTGAATTTGACGCCGCGGAGATACCGCTTGAAGTTCCGCAACGGCGGTCCCAGGCAGCGTGCGGCTCACAGGAATTGAACCCCATCCCAAGATTATGAAAACCCATATTCGCGTCCGCCTCTCGATCATGATGTTTCTCCAGTTTTTCATCTGGGGGGGATTTTTTGTGACGATGGGAACCTATCTGCTCAGCGTCTTTTCCGGACAGGAGGGGCTGAACAGCATCATCGGCCGCTCGTATGCCACGCACAACTGGGCCGCGCTTATTGCCCCGCTGTTCGTCGGGCTGATCGCGGACCGGTTCTGCAATGCGGAGCGGGTGAACGGCGTGTGCCATCTGGGCGGCGCGGTCCTCCTCTGGCTCGCGGCGTCGACCCGGGAGCCCGGCGCGTTCATCTGGACGATGTTTTTCTACTTCCTGCTCTACATGCCGACGCTTGCGCTCGTGAACGCAATCTCGTTCGCGAACATCGACGAGCCGGAGAAGCAGTTTCCCGGCATCCGGGTCTGGGGCACGATCGGCTGGATCGCGGCCGGGTTCATCGTGGCGCAGACGGTGATCGGGTTTATCGACCTGCCGCTGATCAAGGCGCTCACCGGCGTCGGGAATGCGCAGATCACGAATATCCCGCTGAAGATGTGCGCGATCGTCTCGGCGGTTTATGGAATTTACAGTTTCACGCTGCCTGCCGCTCCGCCGGCCGCCAGGGGGAAGCCGATGGATTTCAAAAAGGCGCTCGGGCTGGATGCGCTGCGGTTGTTCGCCCGGCCGAGCTTCGCGATTTTTGCGGTGTGCTCGTTCCTGATCTGCGTCCCGCTTGCATTCTATTACGCGCGGACGAACGACTTCATCTCCGCGATGGCGTTCGGAGAAAAGTCGGCGGCGTATATGACGATCGGGCAGATTTCCGAGGTGTTCTTCATGCTGATGGTCCCGTTTTTCCTGCTGAGGCTCGGTGTGAAGTGGATGCTGCTGGTCGGCATGCTGGCCTGGACCCTGCGTTATGGCCTCTTCGCGCTTTTTCCGTCCTCGACGGCGATGCTTTTGCTCGGGGTCGCCCTGCATGGGATCTGCTACGACTTCTTCTTTGTGACCGGCCAGCTCTATACCGACCGGGTGGCCCCGCGTGAGATCCGGGCCAGCGCGCAGGCGCTGATCGGGCTGCTCACCTACGGCGCGGGAATGCTCGTCGGAAACTACGTGCTCGGGATCTGGGGCGACCACCTCGCGCTCGACGGTCAGACCCGCGCGGGCTGGCTTGCAGATGCCGCCGCATTCTGGGGGATGCCCGCCCTTGCCGCCCTTGCCGTGGCCGTGATTTTCCTCCTCACCTTTCGCGATCGGGAGGCCGAGGAGGCCATCCGCGCGGAAGCCCGTTCCTGAGCGCTCCCTCCAGCCCGCCAAGCATTTCCGAACAATTTCCATGAAAAATTCCCCGCTCCTCCTGATGTCCTCGCTCTGGGTTTTCGCGGTGGCCTGCCCGGCTGCCGACGACGGCTACGAGCCGGTCTTTGATGGCAAAACTCTCGCGGGTTGGAGCAAGGCTGCCGGAGAAAACATCGGCAAGAAATATGTTGGTGGCGAGTGGAAGGTGGAGGACGGTGCGATTGTGGGACGCCAGCTCCCGGACAAGCTCGGGTCGTTCCTGCACACGGATGCCAGGTATCAGAATTTCGACCTGCTGATCGATGTCAATCCGGACTGGGGATGTGACAGCGGGATCTTCCTCCGCACCGACGACAAGGGAAACTGCCTCCAGATCTTTTTGGATTACCTGCCCGGCGGGAGCGTCGCATTCATTTACGGACAGGGGACGGGAGGTTATGCGTCGCAGCCCTGGCAGCTGGAAGCCGTCGAGGAGAACGGCCGGGTTGTGGGGGTGAAGGCTGTGGACAAGTATGACGGCGTAAAAGTGGACGGCCTCCTCTATTCCGCGCCAGCTGCGGATTTCAACAAGGTGTGGCGCCACGGCGAGTTCAACACCCTGCGCATTCGCTGCGAGGGCCCTCAGCCACTGATCACCACATGGGTCAACGGCGTGAAAATGATGGAACTCGACGGGACGAAATTCCTCGGAAAGAAAGTTGCCGACCTTCGCGCCGGAAAATTCGATGCGGCGCCGGTCTGGGACCAGAAAAAGATTCTCGCAACCAACGGAGGCCCGGGAACCATCGCCCTGCAAATTCACCCGGGCGACCGGTGGAACGGATCCGACCGCTACAAAAACATCAAAATCAAGACCCTTCCCTGACCCATGAAAAAAATTTCCCGCCGTCATTTTCTGAAGCACTCCACCCTGCTCGGTGCGGGGGCCTTCATGCTGCCCCGCTTTTCGATTGCCCAGGCTGGCGTCAGTGCGAACAGCAAGGTCAATATCGCGATCATCGGTTCCGGCGGAATCGGCAGCGTGGCCGTCAAGGGGGTTGTCGGTCAGAACCTCGTCGCCGTCTGCGACGTGGACGAAGCCAATCTCACCATCAATGCCGACAAGAACCCGCAGATCGCAACCGCCGCCAAGTTCCGCGACTTCCGCGTGATGCTCGACAAGATGGGCAAGGAGATCGACGCGGTGGCGATCAGCACACCCGACCACACGCATTTTGCCGCGACGATGGAGGCCATGCAGCGCGGCAAGCACGTCTTCACGCAGAAGCCCCTCACGCATAACATCTGGCAGGCGAGGACCCTCCGCAAAGCCAGGGAAAAATACAAGGTGGTCACCATCATGGGCAACCAGGGGCATACCTATGACGGCATTCGCCAGATCCGGGAATGGTATCAGGCGGGCATCATGGGGACGGTGAGCGCGGTGGATTCGTGGTTCCCCGGACCGAAGTGGGCGCCGCCCGGTTCGACCGGCCCCGCAGTCTGGAAGAAGCCCTCCACATTTCCTCCGACCCCGGAGCCGGTTCCCGCCGGTCTGGACTGGAATCTCTGGCTTGGACCGGTTGCAGACCCCGGATTCAATTCCGTCTATGTGCCGAAGAGCTGGCGCGGGTTTCCGCAGTTCGGCACCGGGATGCTCGGTGACTGGTTCTGCCACATTTGCGACGGTCCGGTGTGGACGCTCGACCTTTATGAACCGACCGTCATCGAGGCGGAAAAGATCGACGGCCCGAACCCGGGGATGTGTCCGGATGGGTCGATCATCCGCTGGGATTTTCCCGCGCGCGGCGACATGCCTCCCTGCGCGTTGCGCTGGTATGACGGCGGCAACCAGCCTCCCATGCCCGAGAAGTGGTCGTGGGGAGCGCTCCCGAAAAATGGATCCTTCTTTCGCGGCTCGAAAAACACCGTGTTCCTCGATGAACGATCGAACCATCCGCGTCTGATCAACAAGGAGGAGATGAAGGCGTTCACCGAGGCGGGGCTGCCGCCGGAAAAATATCCGCGCCTGCCGCAGAGCGGTCCGGAGTCCGGCCCGATTGCCGAGTGGATCCGCGCGATCCAGGGTGTTGGTCCGGAGCCGGGGTCGAACTTCGACTACGCGTCGCGTCTCACCGAGATCGCCTGCCTCGGCGCGCTCGCGCAGTTCCACGGCGGACGCATCGAATGGGATTCCGCGAACATGAAAGTCACCAACCGTCCGGAGCTCAACGCCTTCGTCAAGGAGCCGGCACCGAAGGGCTGGGAATACGGCGAGGACCTCTGGAAATCCTGAGCCACCGCCCCGATTAAAGAATGAATAAAATCTCCCGCCGCCACTTTTTCAAGCAATCCGCCCTGCTGGGAGCGGGGACATTTTTCCTTCCGCGCTTCAGCATCGCGCAGTCGGGCATTCCGGCATCGAGCCGGGTGAATATCGCTCTCGTCGGGTGCGGATGGATGTCGAAGGGCGTCCTGAGCGATCCGGTCCCGCCGGTTGTCCTCTGCGATGTGGATGCGAGGGCGATCGCCGCGGCCAAGCAGAAATTTCCCCACCTCGCCTCGACGCCTGCGTTTTCCGACTACCGGGAGATGTTCGACAAGATGGGGAATGACATCGATCTGGTCGTCGTATCGACACCGGACCACACGCATTTTGCCGTGACGATGGAGGCAATGCAGCGCGGCAAGCACGTCTTCACCCAGAAGCCGCTCACTCACAACATCTGGGAAGCCCGCACGCTGGCCAGGGCCGCCGAAAAATACAAGGTGAAGACCGTGATGGGCAATCAGGGCCATACCTATGACGGCATCCGCACGATGCGGGAGTGGTATGAGGCGGGGCTTCTGGGCCAGGTCGGACGCGTGGACGCCTGGTATCCCGGCCCGACGTGGGGGACCGGTGAAAAGGCGTGGTTTACAAAACCCTCCAACTTTCCCCCGCTCGGGGAACCTGTCCCGGAAGGGCTGGACTGGGATCTCTGGGTCGGACCCGCTCCGATGGCACCGTTCAATCCGGTTTACACCCCGAAGACATGGCGGGGGTTCTGGCAGTTTGGCGGAGGGATGATCGGCGACTGGTTCTGCCACATCTCCGACGGCCCGGTCTGGATTCTCGACCTTTATGAGCCGACCGTCGTCGAGGCCGTCAAGATCGACGGCCCCAATCCGGGGATGTGTCCGGATGGCAGCATCGTCCGGATGGATTTTCCGGCTCGCGGAGACAAGGTTCCCTGTTCGTTCTGGTGGTATGACGGAAAAAACCGTCCGACGGATCCCGCCGATTGGTCATGGGGCAGCAAGGACAATCCGGAAGGGCAGTCCAAGCCGCCGAACTCCGGTTCGTTCTGGGAGGGAACGAAGGGGATGTTTTATCTCGACGAGCGGTCCAACAACCCGCGGATGACGAGCCGGCAGAAGACTATCGATCTCAGAGCCAGCGGGGCACTGCCCGCGGAAAAATACCCGCGGGTCAAGGACGGCCCGGTGCAGGAGATCATCCGCGCCATCAAGGGCGAAGGCCCTGATCCCGGGTCGAATTTTGCCTATGCCGCGCGCCTCACCGAGGTGGCGCTGCTCGGGGCGATCGCCCAGCGCTGCGGCGGCCGCATCGAGTGGGACGCCAAGGCCATGAAGATCACCAACCGCCCGGAACTCAACGCCTTCGTCAAGGAGCCGGCCCGCAAGGGCTGGGAATATGGCGAGGATCTCTGGAAAGCTTAACAATCATGAAAACCATCCGTCTCATCCTGCTCGCCTCCCTGCCGGCTATTTCCGGCCTCATCCCGCTTTCCGCGGCAGACGCCCCTCCAGCTTACATGGGACGCTGGGAAGGGCGATCCATCACTCCCGGAAAAACCGGCGAGCTTGCCGAGTTTTGCGCCGAAGTCGTTGGAGTCGGCGGCGACAAGGTTCGCATCCAGTTCATGTCGGAATTTTTCAAGCGGGCACATGTCCTGAAGGAAATCAATGCCTCCGCCGCCGGTGGGAAAATCGTTTTCGACAACGGCGGGTGGAAGGGCGAAATCTCTTCAGATTCGTTCAAGGGCGAGGTGGCGCAGGGCGCAAAGCCGCCCGTCCCGTTTTCCCTGAGCAAATCAGACTTTCGATCTCCGTCCCTTGATCTCAAACCGCCATCGGGTTCAACCGTTCTCTTTGACGGAAAGAATCTGGACGCATGGAAGAATGTCAACGACGGTGGTGCTCCCGGGTGGCAGGTTCTCGGAGATGGTGCTTTCGAAGTTGTTCCGGCGAAGCCGGGAACGGCGTCGAGAGGACGCGGAAACATTGCCACGAAAGAACAATTCGGCGACATCCGTTTGCACATCGAGTTCCGCCTGCCCTACGAGCCGGAGGCGCTCGGGCAGGGTCGCGGCAACAGCGGCCTGTTTCTCCAGGGAGTCTACGAGGTCCAGGTCCTCGACAGCTTCGGGTTCGACGGGCTGTGGAACGATTGCGGGGCGATCTACCATATCGCTCCGCCCAAGGTGAACGCCTGTCTGCCTCCCGGAGAATGGCAGACCTACGACATCCTTTTCCGCGCGGCGCGATTCAGCCCGGACGGCTCGGTTTCCGAATACCCGCGCATGACTGTCCGCCAGAACGGCATTCTTGTGCAATACAACGAAGAGCTGCGCCAGGGCACCAAAGTGGCCGGGAGTCACCGCCCTGCCACCACGCCCCCCGCCACGGGTCCGATCGAACTTCAGGACCACGGCCATCCCGTGCAATATCGCAACATCTGGACGACTCCCCTGCCGGACTCTGCGGAGGCATTGATCAAGCGCTAGTCCGGAAATTTTTTCCGCGGATTCGTCCCGTTTTTTGCAGACGATTCAGATCCGGAAATCCTCACATTGAAAATCTCTCCATGACTTTGATTCCCCGCTTCAAGCCGCTGCTCTGCCTTCTCCTGATCGTTCCGGTCGCCGCGTCTTCCGGAGCAAAACCAGACGCGGCCTCCGGCGCTTCCGCGGGCGGTGGGAACCGCGCCTATCCGCCGCACGCCAAAGGGATCATCGATGTCACAAAAGCGCCGTATTTCGCCGACAACACCGGACAGAAGGACTGCACGGAGGCGCTGATCCGGGCCATCGACGACATGGTGCGCGAGGATCACCAGGGGATGCTGGACGCCCTGCCGCTGGTCAAGGGGGTGTCCAAGCAATCCGTTTACAAAGATGACAAGCGCGGGGTTTATACGGCGACGGAGCTGAGCTTCGAGGAGCGGCAGAAGATCCTGAAGGCGAATCCCAAGGCGCTGATCGGCATTGAGCGCTGCAAAGGAGTCTTCCCGGCCCGCAACCCGCCCGCGAAAATCGTGTATTTTCCCAACGGCACCTACCTCGTCAGCGACACGCTGATCTACAGCTTCACCAATCACAAAATCAAATTCACCGAGATCAACCGCTGCCTGCACTTCATGGGCGAGAGCCGGAAAGGGACGGTGATCCGCCTGAAGGACCATGCGCCGGGATTCGGGGAGGGGTCGAACAAGGCGGTCATCAGCTTCACTCACGGGAAAAACGTCCCCAAAGATGATCCTGCGTGTGGCTGGTCGAATGTCGCGATGCAGAACTCCATCGAGAATCTCACCATCGAAGTGGGGGCGGGGAATCCCGGGGCGGTGGGGCTGGAGTTCTACTGCAACAACACCGGAGCCGTGCGCGATGTTTCGATCCGCTCCCTCGATCCGGAAAAAGCAGGAACGGCGGGCCTGTCGATTTCCGTTTACAACTCCAGTTGCTCATTCACGAAAAACCTCGACGTCACGGGCTTCGATTACGGCGTGCGGGTGCTGCATCCCCGGCTCTACTCGGCTTTCGAGCACATCCGGGTGAGCGACCAGCGGGTCGCGGGCTTTTATCTCGAGGACAACAACGTCTCGCTGCGCGCCCTGACCAGCCGGAACCGCGTGCCTGCCGTGAAGATCAAGGGGGCTTCGGCGACGATGGCCCTCTTGGACAGTGATTTCTCCGGTGGCGCTTCCGATGCGGCCGCTGTCGAGTGCGGGAATGGTTTTCTTTTTGCCCGCGACCTGAAGACATCCGGCTACCGGGAGGCCATCGAATACGACGGCAAGACCGCGGTGAAGGGGCCGGATGTCAGCGAGTATGTCTCACATCCCGCGTTCACCCTCTTCCCGGATCAGAAGAAGGAATCGCCCCGCCTCCCGGTCGAGGAGACCCCGGTGATCCCGTGGGACAAGGACCCGAATGAGTGGGCGTTCGTGGACAGCTTCGGCGCAAAAGGCGACGGGTTCACCGACGACACGGCGGCGATCCGGCGCGCGATGAAATCCGGCTGCTCGACCGTCTATTTCCAGCCGGGCACGTATCTGGTCAACGGCCCGGTCGATGTTCCGGCTTCGGTCCGCCGCATCGACATGGCGTATTCCGATCTCGTGGCCGGCGGAGATATGCAAAAGATGACGGACGCCGGATTTTTGCGGATTCTGGCCGGGAAGGAGCCGCTGGTCATTGAGCGGCTCTTTGCCTTCGAGCTGTTCTTCGGCGAGCATTACCTCATCGATCACGCATCGACGCGCACACTGGTGCTCAAGGACCTGCATACCCAGATCGGCGCGATGTATCGGAATTCCGTGCCCGGCGGAAAAGTGTTCATCGAAAATGTCGCCACCACCGACCAGTTCGAGCCGAAGAGGAACTGCTTCACATTCACCGGACAGAAAGTCTGGGCGAGGCAGCTCAATCCGGAGCGCGCCGACCCGGAGGTTCTCAACGACGGCTCAAGCCTCTGGGTGCTCGGCTTCAAGACCGAAGGGCCCGGATGCGCATTCCGCACGACCGGCGGCGGATCCACCGAGATTCTCAACGGCATCTTCAACCTCTGGCCCAACGAAAAGAAGTCGGTGCCTGCCGTGGTCAACGACAACTCGCACGTGAGCGTCGTCGCCTCGACCACGGGGAAATCCGAGGAGAAGAAAGGGGGCAAGGAACGCCCCCCCCATTCGCTTCCCTTGATCGAGGAAACCCGGGGCAAGGAAACCAGGCAGTTGTTCTGGGACGACTTCCCCCATCGCGACGAGAGTTTCATCGTCGTGCCGCTTTATATCGGACAATGAAAACCACATTCCACCTTCTACTGACCATGTTCCAGGGAAACACCCTGCGTGTTCTGACGGCGGTGATGCTCCCGGTGACGGGAGCTCTCCATGCCGCAGCCGACCAACCGTCAAAAAAACCGAACATCCTTTTTATCCTGGCGGATGATCTGGGCTGGAACGGTCTGGGCTGCTGCGGCAACAAGTTCGCCGCCACTCCCCGCCTCGACCGCCTCGCCTCCGAGGGAATGCGCTTCACCCAGGCGTATGCCGATTCGCAGTGCTCCCCGAGCCGCGCTGCTTTTCTATCGGGTCAATACGGCGCCCGAACCGGGCTTTTCAAAGTGCTGAACGAAAAAGAACCCCCAAAGGCATTCCTGCGTCCGCCGGAAGAATGCAAGGGGCTGACCTCGCAGACCGCCACGCTGGCAGCGACACTCCGGAGCGCCGGTTACGTCACAGGGATCAGCGGGAAGTGGCACATTGCGGACAACAGCACGGTTGGCGCCCTGCTGAAGCGGGATGGTGGAAAATATCTCGACCGCTACGGATTTGATTTCGGGGGCAAGGCCGGCGGTCAGAAAGAGAGCAAAGAGGACAAGGCGGCCAAAGCCATCACGGACGACATCATCGGCTTCATCGAGCAGAACAAAGACAGGCCCTGGTTCGCCTTCACGGCCCACTTCATCCCTCACGCGCCCCTTGCCGCCCCGGAAGAACTCATCAAGAAATACGAGGCGCTCGGCTACAAGCGCAGCGCGACCGCTATCGGGAAATTCACCGACCGCCCCACGGCCAACTATCTTGCCATGCTGGAGCACATGGATACGCAGGCCGGCCGCTTGTTGGATCTGCTCGACACGCTGCATCTCGCCGATGACACGGTAGTTGTCTTCGCGGGAGACAACGGCGGGCTTTCCCGCGTTTTCGACAACTCTCCTTTGCGTGAGGGCAAGGGGTCGCCCTACGAGGGAGGCATCCGGGTGCCGTTCATCGTCCGTTGGCCCGGGCACGTGAAGCCCGGCACGACAAGCGACGTGCCAGTTCACTTCGTGGATTTGTATCCAACCTTCGCCGCGATCGCAGGGGCAACTCCTCCCGAGGGGCACATCCTCGACGGGCAGAGCTTCCTCCCGCTCCTGCTGCAGAAGGGAACATTCGACCGCCAGGCGCTCTACTGGCACATGCCCACGTATACAACCAACTACGGCCGCACCCCCTGCTCCGTCATCCGGAAGGGGGATTGGAAGCTCATCCACTGGTTCGGCGACTACCTCGACACCGCCGGATTCACCCCGGATGACAAACCCTACGGCAAGCTGGTCATCGGTCCCCGCACCGAGCTTTACAACCTTCACGACGATCCCGTCGAAAAGAACGATCTCGCCCCGGCGCAGCCCGAGAAGGCCGCGGAACTCCTCGCCGACCTTCAGGCATGGTGGGAAAAAACCGGCGCGAAGTTTCCCGAAAAAAATCCGGACTATGATGCCGCCTCATGGTGGAAGGGAACCGATGGTGACCCTGAAGGCGGATCGAAAAACTCATCTCATTAGCCGTTTCATCCATTTTGGGTGCCCTGCCATCTGATAAATTCGTCCGACTCGATCAGCTATGAATCACTCCTTTCAACCCCGGGGCATTCCCTGCCGTCCGTTTTTCTTGTGGGCCCTGTTGGGGGTCTTCTCCGCCACCGGGTCGGCTCATGCGGCCACCGAGGCGGTCGTGGGTGATGTGAGGGTTCAGGCGCTGTCGCCGACCCTGGTGCGGATCGAGCAAAAAGGACCGCAGGGATTCGAGGATCGCAAGACGCTCACCGTGGTCAACCGCGACTGGGCGGGCATCCCGGTTGCAACAGAGCAGCAAAACGGGCGGACCCTCCTGAAAACATCCTCCTATCAAATCGGAATTCCCAGCAATCCGGAGGACCTCACGGGAATTACCCTGCATTCCCCCTCGGGTGAGTTGCTGCACACGATTTCCCCGGACGATTTGAAGTTCGATTACCTGCCCGCTCCCGGGAAAATGCCACGGGTTTGGGTGCTTCCGGATTCTCCCCGGGTCGTGCCGCCCGCCTGGGGTGCGACTCCGCCTCCCGACTCCGGTGCCAGCAACAAGGAATCCCCGGGATGGGAGATGGATGGCAAGGCCCGGGATATTTACTTTTTCCTTCCGCAGCCCGAAAAATACGGGGATTTCCGGCGGGAATTTCTCTCGTTGACCGGCCCCACTCCCATGCCCCCGCTCTTTGCATTCGGGCTGTGGTTCAGCCGTTACTGGCCCTACACGGAGGAGGAATCCCTCTCCCTGATGGATGAATTCCGCAAGCGGGAATTTCCGCTGGACGTGCTGGTTTGCGACACGGACTGGAGGGTCGGGGCATCCACCGGCTATGGGGTGAACGAGAAATTGTTTCCCGACATGGCGCGCTACATTTCCAGTGCCCATGCGAAAAATGTGCGCGTCGTCTTCAACGACCACCCCGAGCCCCAGGCGGTTTCGGCCTGGGCTCCGGAGGAACTCTCCTACCGGGAAAAAGGTCTCAACAGCCTGCTGAGCATCGGAGCGGATGCCTGGTGGTATGACAAAAACTGGAGCAAGCACCTGAATGTTCCTGAGGGGCTCTCGATCGAGTTCTGGGGGATGGTTGTGTATCACGACCTGACCTTGAAACTCCAGCCCGACCGCAGGCCGCTCATCATGTCCAATGTGGACGGCATCTGGAATGGCGTGAATCTCGGGCCCAGCAACCCGGCCTCCCACCGGTATCCCATCTGGTGGACCGGAGACACCCTCGCCTTCTGGGAGGATTTGAGGGCCGGCATCAACAACGGCACGGACGGCGGGATCGAACGCATGATGCCCTACATCAATGAGGATCTCGGCGGGCATGTCCTGGAGGAAACTCCCGGCCAATACATCCGCTGGTTCCAATTCGGGAGCTTCTCCCCGCTTCCACGCCCGCACAGTTATCCGAAGGTGTCGCGCCTTCCCTGGGTGTATGGGGATGCCGCCGAAAAAATCTGCCGGGACTACATGCAATTGCGCTACCGCCTGCTGCCGACAATCTACTCGGCCGTGCGGAAGGCTTATGACAATGGCACTCCGCTCCTGCAACGGTGCGACCTCGAGTGGCCGCAGCATCCCGAAGCCGCTGACGGCCTCCAATACCTCTTCGGCGGGGATCTCCTTGTCGCCCCACAGTGCTACAGCGGACGGAATCCCCTGACGCCGTCCCTTCTCAAGACTCCCGAGGGAAAACAGGGGATCCGCCTGGACTACTTCGACAACATGAAGTTCGAGGGAACACCCCGCTTCGTCCGCACCGGAAAGGATGTCTCCTACCATTTCAAAACCCGCCCCAGGGGGATGCCCAAGGACAATGTTTCGGTTCGCTGGACGGGCATGCTCGGCCCGGTCAAGGACACTGCGGAATATGAATTTGGCGTCATCTCGCGCGACGGTTCGAAAGTTTGGATCGGAGACACCGAGGTGCTCAGCTTCAACAAATCACTGAAAAAACGGCACGATCTGGAGGTCACCACCGGAAGGATTCGGCTGGAAGCGGGAAAATCCTATCCCATCAAGGTGGAATTCTGGCAGAAGGCGGACGGCGAGTTCAGCCTGTCCTTCGGCCAGGTCAAGGACATTGAAGACCGTGACCACCAGACCCGTTCGCTCTGGATCCCGCCCGGCCGCTGGCAGGATGCCTGGACCGGAGAGACGCTGGAGGGACCGAAGACGGTTTCCGTCACGTCCGATCTCGAGCACACGCCGCTGTATGTGCGCGAGGGCGCGATGGTTTTCACGACTCCTCTGCGCATGCACACCGGCGTTCCCTTGTGGGACGACCTTGTGGTGGATGCGTTCGTCCCGGCGGATCCCGGCTCAAGCGAACGCGAGGTCTATGAGGACGACGGACTCTCGAACGGCTACCTCGATAAAAAATTCAGCAGGACCAGGGTTTTCATGAATACGGAGGCCGGAAAATCCACGCTGAGGATCGAGCCTGCGGAAGGGGATTTTCTTCCAAAGGACTTCAAGCGCAACTGGACGCTGCGCCTTCATCTGCCCGCAGGCGTGAAGCCCTCGGAGTTCACGGTGAATGGAAAAGTGATCCAGCCCGGGGACAAGTCGAATGGAACAGTTGTTTTGCTCAAGCCGGCGGAATCCCGGGTCTTTCCCTTTGGAGGAAAGGGGGCGGTTCCTGGTATGAAATCCGGCACCGTCGCCGAACTTTCTGTTTCGGAATATCCCGCTGCAAAAAAGCTGACAGTCGAGGTTTCCTTGAAGTGATTCGGGCCACGGCGGTGAAGGAACGCGTTTCCTTACGGATTTGGTTGAAAGACTTCCCTCTGTGAATATATTGATGTCTGCACTCGCTTTGATTTAACAAATATTCCAAACGCCCCCTTCATGAATCACATCTCCCGTCGGAATTTTCTCAAGCGCTCCACCCTCCTTGGGGCGGGCGCATTCATGCTCCCCCGATTTTCGATTGCGCAGGCCGGGGCGAGCGCCAACAGCAAACTCAACCTGGCCCTGATCGGCGTCGGTGGAGGCGGAATTGTAAAAGGGGCGATCATGGGGGCCAAGGGAGAGAACCTCGTAGCGATTTGCGATGTGGATGAATCCCAGTTCGACAAATTCGCCGATGTGAATCCGCAGATCGCCACGGCCACGCGGTTCCGGGATTTCCGGGTGATGCTGGACAAGATGGGGAAGGAGATCGACGCCGTGGTCATCACGACTCCGGACCACACGCATTTTGCCGCGACGATCGACGCCATGCAGCGGGGCAAGCATGTGCTGACCCAGAAGCCGCTCACCCACAACATCTGGCAGGCCCGCACGCTCCGCAAGGCGAAGCAGAAATACAAGGTGGTGACGAACATGGGCAATCAGGGGCACTCGATGAAGGGCATTCGTGAAATGCGGGAGTGGATCGATGCCGGTGTCCTGGGCAAGGTCAGCGAGGTGGATTCCTATGTCATGGTGCCGAAGTGGGGCGGGGGAGTCTGGAAAAAGCCGGAGTCCTATCCCCCGGCGGCCATGCCGGTTCCTCCCAGTCTCGACTGGGATCTCTGGCTTGGCTCGGTGGCGGATCCCGGATATAACAGCGTCTATGCGCCGGGGAGCTGGCGCGGGTTCGACCAGTTCGGGACGGGCGCGATCGGCGATTTCTTCTGCCACCTCTGCGACGGTCCGGTCTGGACGCTCGATCTCTACGACCCGCTGGTCGTTGAGGCGGAAAAGATCGACGGTCCGAATCCCGGCATGTGCCCGGATGCCTCGATCATCCGCTGGGATTTTGCCGCGCGCGGGGAGATGCCGCCGTGCGCCTTGCGCTGGTATGACGGAGGACTGAAGCCTGCCACCCCGGAAAAATGGTCGTGGGGCGAGGTTCCGGAAAAGGGCACGTTTTTCAGGGGTTCAAAAAACACGGTTTATCTCGACAACGTGTCCAGCAATCCCCGCCTTGCCAGCAAGGAGGAGATGCAGGCCTTCAAGGCGGCGGGCCTTCCCCCGCAAAAATATCCGCGTGTGGAGGGCGGGCCGATGGCCGAATGGATCCGGGCGATCAAGGGCGAAGGCCCCGAGCCGGGATCGAACTTCGATTATTCCTCGCGCCTCACCGAGATCGCCTGCCTCGGTGCGCTCGCACAGAGGTTCGGCGGCCGCATCGAGTGGGATTCGGAAAATCTGCGTTCGCCCAACCGTCCCGAACTGGCTCCCTACATCAAGGAGCCTGCCCGCAAGGGTTGGGACTATGGCGAGGATTTATGGAAGGCGTGAGAGGCTGGCGGTTCCCAGTCGCCCTGGCGGTTTGCGCCACGCTGTTTGTCTCGGGCTGCCCGGCCCCTGCGTCGAACACAATTACGTTCGATGCCCGTGGTGCCGGCCTCAAACCCGGGACTGAAACGCTGAAGGGCTGGGGCGGCCGCGCTCCGGACGGACGGGTTCTCGGCGCGAACAACTATTATCTCGAACTGGACGGGAAGCCGCTTCCATTGGCGATCGGCGAGATCCATCCCCAGCGTTTTCCCGCTGAATACTGGGAGGAGGCCATCCTGGAGATGAAGGCGGCCGGGCTCAACGGCATTTCAATCTACGTTTTCTGGAACCAGATCGAGCCGCGTCCCGGCGAGTTCAACTTTTCCGGCAACAACGATATCCGGCGGTTTGTCGAACTCTGCGCGAAGCACGGGATGTATGCATGGCTTCGCGTCGGTCCATTCTGCAATGCGGAGATGCTGGCCGGCGGACTTCCGCCGTGGCTCTACGGGATGCCGCTCACCGAACGCAGCAACCATCCGCTCTACCTCGAACTTGTCGGTCGCTATTACGCGCACCTGGGGGAGCAGTTGAAAGGGCTGATGTGGGGGCAGGGAGGTCCGGTCATCGGCCTTCAGGTGGAGAACGAACTCGGCGTCGCCGGGGTCGATTGGGCCAGGATTTTTCCGCAGTATATCAACAAGGGCGGCTTCTCGGGGTTGAAGGGAGAGGCCTTCACGGAACATTACCGCACCTTGAAGAAGCTGGCCGTGACCGGCGGACTGGACGCACCGTTTTTCAGCTGCACGGGATGGGGGCTCAACGACACCAAGCCGGTGCCCGCCGACGAGATGATGCCGACCGAACTCGGCTACATGGGCGGCTACTATTATTTTAAAGACAAAGACAAAAACTGGCTGACGCTTTTTGACAACACCGACCATGTGCTCAAGCCGTTCTGGGGCAAGTCTCCGGTCGGACTCTCGGAAATCGGGACCGGCCTTTCGATGTCTCCGCTCATGCAGGGCAAGGGAGTCCTGCCGCCGGAGGTTTCCTCCTGCGCAGCCCTGACGCGGTTTGGCGCGATGCCGACGATTTACGCGGGCTACTACATGTTCCACGGCGGCAGCAATCCGGTCGATCCCACCTACGGATGGACGGTCAAGGACGACACCAAGTATCCCCAGATCAATTATGACTTTCAGGCGCCGATCGGGGAGTTCGGCGACTGGAGGCCTTCGCTTTTACACCTGCGCCCGTTCAACCACTTCCTTGTCTCGCACGGGGACGAACTCGCGCGCACGTCGGTCGTCCACCCGGCCGATCCCGTGGTGAAGTGCGCTGACAACCGCCTGCGCTCGGTCGCCCGGATGGACGGAAACTCGGGTTTTGTGTTTTTCAACAACTACGGGGGCGCGCTCGACCTGCCGGCGCGTCCAGGCACCCGCTTCGAGTTGCAGACGGACGCGGGCACTGTCGCGCTGCCGCGCGTGGCCGGGTTGGACATTCCGCCGAATGCGATGGGGGTTCTGCCGGTCAACCTTGATCTCGGCAGAGGGGCCATGCTTCTCTCGGCGACCGTTCAGCCGGTCTTCCGGTTCCGGCAGGATGGGAAGATCTACCAGATTTTTTCCCAAATCGCCGGGATGCCATGTGAGCTGGTCCTTGGCAAGGGACTGGAATGCGCCGGGGCGACAAGGGATGAAGCTCCGCAGCCCGACGGAGCACTGGTATATTCGGTAAAGCCCGGGCGAGGCCCGGCTCTGACATTGCGGACGCCCGACGGCACTCCGGTCACGGTGATCGTTCTCTCCCAGGAAGACGCCCGCGACCTGGCCGTGTTCCGGCACGCGGATAAAACCCTCCTTGTGCTGAGCCAGAATGCAGTCACGTTTGATGGAACCCGGCTGAAAGTGACGTCTGAGACCCCGGCGATGGATCTCAGCGTTTTTCCCGCCATGAGCAAAGCCGCTGACGCCCGACCCGACGGCCTGTTCCAGAAGCTGGCTCTGTCGGTCCAGCCACACACGATCGAATCGAAAATCGAAAAGTTCGCGCCGAACAAGTGGCTGATCAAAATTCCTGAATCGCCCTTCGACGGGCTCAACGATATTTCCCTGCGCCTCTCCTACCACGGCCAGGCGTGCCGGATTTTTGACGCGAAGACCGGGCTGATGGTCGCCGACCAGTTCAACCTCGGCGTGCCATGGCAGGTGGGCTTGAAACGATTCCGCTCGCAACTCGCCGGTGCGGGGCTGTGGGTTCGAGCCGAGCCTGACAAGCCGGACATCGCCCTCCCTGGAATCCCGGAGGTGGTGACCGGTGTTGCCGAATCCCAGCCAGCGGTTGCCGGTTCTCCCTCGCAACTGATCAAAGCAGACTTCGTCCCGGAATACTTCGCAACCATTCCCATCAACTAGACTCCATGTTCCTCCACGCCCATTTTCTTAACGGCATAAAGGCGAAGACAGGATGAATATTGTTTTCAGTGATTCAGTGTTCAGTGTTCAGGAAAGAAGACAGGACTTTCCGGTCCGCGCCCTGAAAACTGAAAACCGAAAACTGAAAACTATTTCCGCTTTCACCCTCCTCGAACTTCTGGTGTCGATTTCGATCATTGCGATCCTTGCCGGGCTTGTGATCGCCATGCTGCCTGCCTCCAAGCTGTCCGCCCGCCGGGCTGCCTCGCTGAGCAATCTCCGCCAGCTCGGCATCGGCCTCATGGGGTTCGCGAATGACTACGACAACCGGCTTCCCGGCCGGGTGGCGAGCAAGGACAAGTGGCCGCGACTGCTGCTGCCGTATGTGGGAAATGACACCAGAGTTTACGGTGAGCCGGATGACCTCAAGTGTTTTCTCCGCACGGGAGCATCTCCTCTCGACAACAACAAAAACCAGACCAGCTACATTCTGAACGGCTTCAACGATGCCGGGGCGTTCACGGATGAAACCGTCCAAATCAGCCTTCTCAGCCTCCAGAGGCCGACGGAGACGATCCTCATGGCCTGCCAGTCGGGCACGGGAAATTTCTACATGGATTTCATGGAGGGAAACCAGAGCACGGTTCTCAACCTCACCGCCTACGGCAGCGGATCGAACTACCTTTTTGCCGACGGATCCGCCCGCTTCATCAGCAAGAACGAATACAGCGACACGCTCTGGCTCGTGGACAAAAGCAGCGCGATCCCGGAAAAGATGCGGTGAATGGGATTGCCCGGCATCCCCGCACGGGATATTTTCTCCTCCCGATGAACGCTTGCTTTACCCCGTGCGTGCTCCTGTCAGTTGTCGTTTCCCTCATGACACCATTGCCAGCCCGGAGCCAGTCTGTCTGGCTTGGGCAGGAGAATTCGCTCTGGAGCAATTCCGCAAACTGGAGTTCGGGCGTTCCCGACAGCAAGACCGCCTTCGTCGTGTTCAGGGACTCTGCAAAAAACCGGAATGTGACGGTGGATGGAGCTTTCACGTTCCAGCAGATGCAGTTCCTCGGGGGCAGTCCGGCTCCCTACGTTCTGACCGGCGGCACTTTGACCTTTGACAAAAATGGCGAAGGCTGCGGACTGATGGATGCTTCCGGTCGTGACAACACCGTGGGCAGCAACCTGACGGTCTGCAGTTCGAATGCCTCGACCTCTTCCGTGATCTCAAAGACCGGTTCTTCCGGAACCCTCTGCCTCAGCGGAACGACGACAACAGCCAGCGTCACGGTATTTCATGCTCCCGGAAAGGGGCGTCTTGTCATCGCAGGCAGCCTGATCGGCGAGGAAGACCCGCAAGGCGGCTCGTTCAATCAGCAGTTTCAGGCTTCGGGCGGAGGATCGATCACCATCGAAGGGACCGGTGTCTCCTCAAATCCTTCCCAGCGAAGCACCGTTCTGATGAGCCTCGGCGGAGACACGGGCCCGGGCACAATGAACCTCAACCGGCCGGCGGCCCTCGCCGCCGAAAGAATCCTGCTCCTGAACAATGCGTCGACCAGCAACTCGTCCCTCAACCTCGGGGCCGATGACGCGATTGTGAATGAGGACGGATCGTTCCGAACCCAGGTTTCCGTGGCCGGCGAATCGGTGACGCTGAACACCAACGGACATTCCCTCGACATCAGCCGGAAGACGCTCCAGCTTTTCCCGTTCGGAAATCCCGGCGTCGTTTGCCATCTCGACATGGGCGACGGAAATTCCCACCTGTGCTTCGCGCGCAGCAGTTCCGAAAACTGGAAGGGTGCGCTCCAGATCACGAATTTCACGAAAGGACAGGATTCGATCCGCTTCGGGGAAAACGAGCTCGGCATCACCCCGGCCCAGCTCGCGAAAATCACCATCAACGGCGCCGGCGGCATCGAGATCGACGCGGACAGGTTTCTCGTCGTGCCGGAATAGCAGGCCGGATTTTTCGCGCTCAAGTGATCCGGGTTGCACCCGCCAGGCCCTCCGCCCAGTCTGCCAGCGAGGCCGCGCGGGAGGGTCCGTCCGCAAGGCTGCGGCATTTTGCGACGCCTTCAGCGATACGCCTGGATGAGGCCAGGAACTCCAGTTTTTCAGCGATATGACGAGCCTCGGCGCGGCTTTCGAGGCCGGCACCGAGGCGTTCGATCCTGGCGGCATTGTCGTGCTGATCGTGGGCGAGGGGAATGACAAGCTGGGGGATTCCCGCGGCAAATGCCTTCGAGGTCGTTCCGATCCCGCCATGATGCACGATGGCGCGGCAGCGCGGGAGGACGGATTCGAACGGCACGTGGGGAATGTGGAATAAATTTTCCGGCAGGTGGAAGGACGGTTCGGACTTTCCCACGAGAAGGGCGCGTCCGCCGATCCTCTCTGTGACAGCGCGGGCCATTTCCTGCGCCTCCCGGAGGTGGATGTTCGCCGAGCCATGCGTCCACAGGACGGGTGGTTCGCCGGTAGCCAGCCATGCGGAAAGCCTCTCCGGAAGGGGATCCGGCGTGGAGTTTGAAAGCGGGAAGTCGAACTGGCGGAGATCGGCCGGCCAGTCGGGCTGGGGAGGCGCGAACCATTCGGGCGCCAGCAGGGCGAGCCCCTCCGCGCGCATGAGGGCATCGCGGTAGAAATCGCGGAGGACGGGGATGCCGAGCTCTGAGCGGAACCGGTTCAGGGGAGGCAGAATGGTCCTGTTGAGGACTGCGTCCACGCAGAACCAGAGCGCGTCCTGCACGAAGCCCGAAGCCTTGCAAAGCCAGGCCCCTCCGGCTCCCGGCACCGGCAGATCCCGCCTGCTCCGCAGGCACATCGGCTGGAGGTGGACCATGAGGCGGGGGATGCCATGAGCTTCAGCCAAGGCGGCCGTTGCGAGGCTGAAGGAGGTCGTGACGACGAGATCGAATTTCCCTCCCGAGGATTCAAACGATTTTTGGTAGGCGGGCAGTGATTCGTGCATCGCCCGGGCAACCCGCCACGTTCCGATGCCGGGCTTCCACAGCGAGGGATCGTTTGCCATTCGCTGGAAGTCCTCCTCCGTGCCCATTGGGTGCCAGCGGAATCCGTGCTTTTCGGCAAGCGGCCCGTAATGCGGAGTGAGAAGGAATTCCACCTCGTGCCCGCGCCCGGCGAGGAGCCCGGCGAGCCAGAGAAGCGGGTTGACGTCCCCCTCGCTTCCGAATGGCGAGAAGAGGATGCGCTTTCTCACAGCCGCTGCAGGGCGGGCAGGGCGTATTTTCGCGTCAGGGCGTCGCGGTTCGCCTCGATCGCCGCCGCATCCAGAATGATCAGTCCTGGGTCCTCCTCCAGCTCGATTTTTTGGAATCCATCGACCGGGGATTTCGCGGCTTCGACGACGTCGTTCAAGCTCCGGATTTCCTTTCCGTTCACCCTGGACACGACAAGGTTTTCAAGCCGTTCGTAGCCGAGGGTGTCCGGTGCCGGAAGGATCTGGGAAATGAAGACGACCTTGCCGCGGTCCTCCGGGAGCTCGTTCTGGAAAGCGTCGAGGAAGACGAGCCGCTGGGGTGCGTCCTTCAGCCAGTCGCCTCCCCATTCCTGAAGATACGGGCGCGACAGCTCCATGAAGATCACTCCGCCGAGGACGACATAGCGGGGGGCCTTGTCCACGAGGTAGGATTCGCTGACGATCTTCGAGCGGTCGCGGGCTTCCAGCTTCACGGGAATCTCCAGAATGTTCCCGTCCCGGAACACACGGAATGCGACGGTGTCGCCCGGATGGAAGACCGTGTTGGTCAGGTTGCTGAAAAGGATCCGCCCCCATTCGGGATCGTCGTAGTTGCCGTCCTGGTCGATCGCGTGCCCGTCGACCGAGAGGATGACGTCTTTGGTTTTCAGTCCGGCCTTGTCCGCCGGGCTGTTTTTCATGACCTCGGTGATGTAGACGCCGCCCGGTTCCTGGAGGCCGATATACCGGCGGAGCTGCGGGTCGCGGGTGCTCGAGAAGGCGATCCCGGTCCGTGCAAATCCCCCGTAAACCGGCTTTGCCGCCTCGCCCAGGAAGTGCTTGATGACCGGAGTGGAGATGATGTCGGCGGTCTGGCTGCGGGCGTCATACCGCATGAGGAGTCCGAGAAGTTTCCCGTCGCGCACGGCCGGAAGGGTGAAGCTGCCATCGCGCTGCTGCATCGGGGCGCTCAGTCGGAACAGCAGGAGCCCCATGTTGTCCAAGGGGTATCCTCCGACCGAGATCGAGGTGACGGTGCCGAGGGTCTGTGCGATCTCGCCGTTTGACTCGAGCTGGAGCACGGTGGCCCGGTCCCCGACCCGCACTCCCGCATCCAACGGCATCGGCTGCATCCCGGCGAGAAACGCGGGGTCCACCGGCTTCAAAATCGCAAGATTGCATTCGTAGTCCACCCGCTCGACCTCCGCGGAGGATTTCTCCGCTGTCGCGGCTTTTTCCAGCTCGATGAACGTGTGGTTCGCAACCAGCTCCGCCGTCACGAGGATCCTACCGCCCTCGATCAACGTGCCGAGCCCGCGCCGAGTGGCCGGTGGCTTCTTCGTCCAGGGCCGGAAAAAGTCATAGGCCTGGCTTGTGGCATTGACCCGCAAAATGGAGAGGCTTCCGGCGATGGCGGGCTTCGGCTTCGGAGCGGGCAGGACGCCCGCCATGGACGGCAGGCAGAGCGCGAGAAGGACGGCCAGAGTGCGTGGCATCATAAGTTTTGCTCCCGTGTGACCCCGTAGCGGGAAAGGATCCGCTGGCGTGCCTGCTCGACCGCCTTGCGTTCGAGGACGATCGGGCGGCCGATCCCCGCCATCTTGATCACGTAGTAGTCGGCGGGCTTGGCGAATTCCTCCGCGGCATCGGAGAGCCTCAGAATTTTCCGCCCGTTGATCTCATCGAGGATTCCATTCCGGAATTCCGAGGCATAGGCGTTGACCGGATCGGCGAGGATCCCGCTCAGGGCGACAATTTCCGGGCGGTCCTTGTAGAGTTTGTCCTCGATGTAAAAGTCGAACGTGTATCGCAGGCGGAGATCCTCCGGCTGGAATTCGGACATCCAGTTCTGGTCCACCGGCTGGAAGACGAGCCCGCCGAAGACGACGAAGCGGGGGTCCTCGTCGTAGGCGTTGCTGTGGAGGGTGAACGGCCAGGGGCCGTTGAGCGGGATCTTCAACTGCATCGGCTGCCGGTCGCGCAGGATGTCGAGTGTCACCGTGTCGCCCTTGAATTTCCGCTCGACGACCTCCGCAAGCGGGACGGAATCGTTGTCCATCGGGATGGTCGCATCGCTCGCGATCGGGAGCCCGTCGATGGCCAGAAGCACGTCCCCCGGTTTTACGATTCCCTCGGAGGAGCCCCCCCCGTAAACGCTCCCGACCAATACTCCGGAGTCGTCGTCCTTGAGTCCGAGCGCCTTCCGGGCCGCCGGGTTGAACAGTTCCTTGTAGCTCAGGCCGAGGTCCACATACCGGTCGTAGTGGCCGTCCTCGATGTCCTTCAGGAAGCGCTTGATGACGGGTGTCGGGATCATGTAGCCGACATTTTGAGCGACGTCCCCGCTGTATCCCTGAAACGCGACGCCGACGACCTTCCCGCCCTGCAGGACCGGGCCTCCGCTGTTGCCGGGATTGATGGCCGCGTCGATCTGGATGGTCAGGTGCGAGTCCATCCCGGAATGCGAGTAGGCCTGGAAGTCGATCCGGGAGACGATGCCCTGCGTGACGGAAAGCTTCGATCCGCCGATGGGGTAGCCGTAAACCGAGACGGTGGACTCGATGGCCGGGATGCCGCCCAGTTCCAGGGGGGCGGTGCCGTGGAAAAAGCCGGGCTCCTCGACGGTGAGGATCGCCAGGTCGCAGTCGTGCGCGATGTGGACGACCTTTGCGGGATGGGGCTTCGGATCCCCCTCCTTGGACACCGTCAGGAACCTGGCGTTGCTCACCACATGGGCGTTGGTCATGATCCGGTTGCCGGAAATGATGAATCCTGCACCAACCCCTCCGGAGACCTCGCCGGAGCTCCAGGGCGTCTTGTAGTTCGGCTCCTGGGAGGTCGTCTCGATCCGGACCAGGCTTTTTGCGACCGGGGCGGCCTGAACGAGCCCGGTGGCGATCACGGCGACAAGCAAATGGCGAAACATCGTGCTCAACGTAGGCAGAACGGCCGGTTTGACAACCGGGATTTTCAGGCGGTGAGAACCGGGCTTCCGGCGGGCGACAGGGAGCGGAGCTTTTCGACGATTCCGGGCAGAATGGAACAAACTTGCTGGATGTCGGCCGCGGAATTGAAGCGGCCGAATGAAAACCGCAGGCTCGCCCGGGCCTTCTCGTTCGACAACCCCATCGCCTTCAGGACGTGGGAGGGGTTGACCGAGCCGCTGGTGCACGCCGAACCGGCCGAGCAGCAGATGCCGTGCTGGTCGAGCAGGAGCAGGGCTGCCTCGCTTTCGATGCCCTCGAATAAAATGTTCGTGACGTTCGGAAGCCTGCGGACGCGGTCGCCGTTGATCGTGGTCCCCTGCACCTCCGAAAGAATATGATCCTCGAATGCATCCCGCCATTCCATGATCTGCCGGCTGCCAAGGTGTTCCGCAGCGAGTTCGGCGGCCTTGCCGAAGCCCGCAATCGACGCGAGGTTCTGCGTTCCGCCCCGGCGCGCGTTCTCCTGGCTTCCGCGCAGGAGCGGGGTGAATTTGATCCGCCGGTTCACGTAGAGGGCGCCGACCCCCTTTGGCGCGTGGAGCTTGTGGCCGGACATCGAGAGAAAATGGATCCCGCCATCGCCGAGCGAGAGCTGCAGCTTTCCGAACGCCTGCACGGCGTCCACATGGAGCAGGGTTTTCTTCTTTCCCGCGATTTCCGCGATCTCGTGGATCGGAAAGAGGACGCCGGTTTCATTGTTCGCCCAGAGGAGGGTGATCAGCGCCGTGTCCGGGCGGATCGCCGCGTCGAGCTGCCCCAGATCGAGCCTGCCGGAGGAATCCACCGGCAGCCAGGTGATCTCGTATCCGCGCCGGGCGAGGTGTTCGCAGAGCTTGATCGTCGCGGAATGCTCGACGGCCGTCGTGACGATGTGCCGCTTGTCGGGATCCAGCGACAGCGCCGACTGGACCGCCGTGTTGATCGACTCGGTTCCGCAGCTCGTGAAAATGATCTCATCCGCCCGGCACTCCGCCAATCCCGCAACCTGTCCGCGCGCCACCTCAAGCGCCGCCGCCGCCGCGCGCCCGAGGCCGTAAGCGCTTGAGGGATTGCCGTATCCCTCTGCGCCAAGCCAGGGAAGCATCGCCTCCAAAACCTCGGGGGCGATCCGCGTGGTGGCATTATTGTCCAGGTAAATGATCGAACTCATGGAAACCTGGAAATTATCCTCCGAAGCCGGGCAATGCAATCCCGCTCAGGTCATTTTCGCGATCCGGACGAATTCCCGGACGAGGTATTCCTCCTTTTTCCCCGGCGTCAGTTCGACCCCGCTGGCCACGTCCACCCCGTGGGGGCGGACAATCCGGACGGCCTGCCGGACGTTGTGCGCATTGAGCCCGCCTGCCAGTAGAAATTTGCGGTCGGAGTTTTTTGCGACAAAATCCCGGACGAGATCCCAGTCGAGCCGCTTGCCCGTGCCGCCGTAGGCATCGGGGTGCCAGGCGTCCAGAAGCAGCTCCGGGGTCTGAAACTCCAGCGCTTTTTCCAGGGCGGCATGGTCCATCACCCGGATCGCCTTGACCCAGAACTTGAATCCCGCAGCCGCGCAGAAGTCCGGGGTCTCATCTCCGTGGAACTGGATCCAGTCGAAGCAGCCGGCTTCGCGCAATTTCGCGAGCAGTTCCCCGTCCGGGTTCACAACGACCGCCACGCGCGGAACGGCCGGGCCGAGGTCGCGGATCCACGGGAGCGCATCGGCGGGGTCCAGGGCGCGGCTGGAGCCGGAAAAAAAATTAAATCCGAGCGCGTCAGCGCCGGCTTCCGAACAGACCCGGGCATCGCAGGGGTTTGTGATGCCGCAAATTTTGACTTGGATATCGCGCCGGGGAATCGGGCTCATGGAGGGGCTCAATTCAGCGTCCGGGCGACGGCCTTCTTCATGGCGGGATGGTGGGTGATCGCGTGGATCCTGCCGTCGCTGGTCCGGAAAAACGAGCTGAGGATCCAGCTCACGATCCCGATGATGATCGCTCCGAAAAACGCGCTCCAGAAGCCGTCCACATGAAAGGCAGGAATCAGGGCCGCCACCAGCATCAGCAGGAGGGCGTTCACCACGAAGATGAAGAGCCCCATGGTGACAATGATGAAAGGCAGGCTGAGGAGCAGAAGAACCGGGCGGATGAATGCGTTGACGATTCCCAGAAGGAGGGAGGCGCCCAGGAGGGCTCCGGTGGTATCGCAGCGGATCCCCGGGATCAGCTTTTCCGCGGCAAAGACCGCAATCGTCGTCACCGCCCATCGAATGAGGAATGCAGCCATGGGCCCCAGCCTAATTCGCCCCGGATATTTTTGAAGATTTATTTTGCAACGCGGGACGGTTCGGCTGCACAAACGGGGCTGTTATGTCGAAGAAGAAATCCGAAAAGGAACACAAAGACAAAAAATCCGCCGGGAAAAAAGCTGCCGACAAGGCGAAAAAGGCTGCCGACTCCGTGCCGCAGGAGGTCGCAACGGAGACGGCTCCCGCGCCTGTGAAGCTGAAAAAGGCGAAGGCTCCTGCAAAGAAGCCGGAGTCTCCGAAGAAGACCCCGGTCTTTTCCAGCGACGAGATTGCGCTGCGTGCGTATTTCATCGCGGAGAGACGGGAGAAGATGGGGTGGCCGGGTGACTCGACCGGAGACTGGGTGGAGGCCGAGAGGCAACTGCTCGCCGAGGCTAAAAAGAAAAAGTAATCAGCGCGCCCGCGGCGCTAATGCGGAGCGGGGGATGCGGAATTTTTGAGCAGCGATTCAAACGAGCCGGCGATGGATTCGATATCGAACCGCTCCGCGAGCTCGAGACTGCGGGATTTCATCTTGTGGAGCGTGCCTGCGTCGCCGGCGAGCAGGGTGAGTTTTTCCTGAAACGCAACCGGGGATTCGATCGGGACTGCGAACCCGTTTTTTCCATTTTCAATCAAATCGGCAAGCCCGCCGGCTGTGCTGCCCAGCACGGCGACGCCGAGCTTGAGCGCTTCGATGGCGGAGACCGGATTGCCTTCGGAGGTTGATGGCATGAGGAGGATGTCGGTGCGGGCGAGAACCTCCCTCATGGCATCCTCCGGAACCCACCCCATGAGCCGGATCCGGGCTTCGAGCTTGGATTCGCGGATTGCCGCCTCGATCTCCGCGCGCTGCGCGCCGTCACCGATGAGCGTGAGCCGCCACGGACATTTGCAGCCCTGGAGCGCGCGGATCATCCAGGGGAAATTTTTTTGGGGGTTGAAGCGTCCGATCGCGGCGAGTTCCAGCGGGCTGGCAGGCTGGCGTGCGGTTGCGGCTTTGCCTCTCATGGAAATCCCGTTGAGGATGATCCGGGGATCGACTCCGTAGGCGGCTCTGGCGAGGCCCGCCGCAAAGCTGCTGCTGGCGGAAATGCCGGCGGCATTTTTCCAGACCGGCCGGATGAATGGGTTCAAAACGCGGAAAAGTCCGTCCGTCTGGTCCGGATTCCCTCCCGGCAGGTCGCCGAGGTGGGCGGTCAAAACGTAGGGCTTTCCGGTGAGGATCCGGCAGGCCAGCGCAAGCGCACCGGTCGGGACTGCAAAGTGGGCGTGGATGACATCCGGTTCCCACTTTCGGATGTGCCGGATGGCCGGGAGAAACGAAGTTGCGACGTAGCCGGCCATCTCGGGGACCGTGCAAAAGTCGGCGCGTCTCCGAAATGCAAACGAACGGAAGACCTCCACTCCATCGAGAAGCTCCTTTTTTGAGAGCCCCCCGAGCCACGCTGTTTGGACCCTGACCTCATGCCCGCGTCGCACGAGTTCCGCCGCCACATTGTGGGCCATCCGCCCGCCTCCTCCTCCAACCGGCGGGTATTCGTAGCAGAGTGTCAGGATTTTCATGCCGCCAGCCTCCGGTAGATTTGCTCGACCTCCGCGCACATCCGCGATGCCGAAAACCGTGCCGCGATTTTTGCCGATGCGGCCCGCCCCGTCCGCGCGGCCATTTCGGGATCTTCGATCAGGCACCGGATTTTTTCCGCGAAGATTCCGGTTGCGTCCGGCTGCGCCAGAAACCCGTCGGCTCCGTCTTCGACGACTTCCGCAATGCCATCGAGGGCGGAGGCAACGACCGGCACCTCCATCGCCATGGCCTCGAGCAGGGTCATCGGGAGCCCCTCGAAAAGCGACGGCATGAGGAGGACATCGGCTGCGAGATAGACGCTGCGGGTGTCGGCGACGTAACCGCAGAATTTCATGCGGTCCCCGAGGCCCGCTTCGCCCGCGCACCGCTTCAGCAGGCTTTCCTCCGGGCCTTCACCCGCAATCAGAAAAACCGTCTCCGGATGGTGCTTGGAAACCTCCGCCGCGATTCGGATGAACCGGGTGAAATTTTTTTGCGGATTCAGGCGTCCGACTCCGGCCACGACGGGGGCCCGCTCCGGAAGCCCGAGCTTCCGCCTGGCCTCCGCGCGCGTGCCGCAGGCGCGCGAAAACCTCGCGAGGTCGATCGCATTCTGGACGAGCGTGATTTTCTCCGCGGGCACGTCCTCGCGCTCGATCAGAAATCTTCTGCACGAATCCGAAACCGCGATGAGGTGGGTGGCGAGGCGGTTGGAGAACGTGTCGAGCGCAAGCCGGATGCGGTCGTTCGCGCGGTAGTCGTCGTTTGTGTGGTCGTGGTTGATGATGACCGGGACCCCGCAGAGCGCTCCCAGCGGCTTCGCGATGATGTTCGACGCCACGAGGTGGCAGTGCAGGATGTCGAATTTCCCGCGAAGCAGCAACGCCGGCAGGCTCGCCGCATACCATGGAAAAAGCTTGTGCGGCGACAGGGAGTGAAGCGGGATCCCCATCGCTGCCATCCTTTCCCAGTAAACCCCGTGCCCGTGCATCGTGGCGACCTCGTGGTGAAACTCCGCCGTGTCCCCGCAGGTGGCAAGATTCATGACGACTTCCTGCGCGCCGCCAAGGTGCAGGCTGTCGATGACGTGCAGGATTCTTTTCATTGCCGTGCTTGCCATTGCTGCCAGACGTACTCGCACCAGAGGTAGAGGCGCTCGTCCGATTTTCCGGAAATGTGGGCATCCATCTTCTCCCTGAGGAGCGCGCCGGACGGTGCCGGAGCGATCCGCCCCGAGCGGAGCCATGGGCCGATCGGCGAGCCGAACCCTTTCTTCCTGCGTCCGACAACGTCCGGAGGCAGAAGAGGGGCCGCTGCGAGCTTGAGGAGATATTTTGTCGTGCCGCCGCGGAGCTTGAGCCGGCCTGGAAGTTTTCTGGCAAAATCCGCCACCTCGATATCGAGGAACGGGCTGCGGACCTCGAGCGAGTTCATCATGCTCGCCCGGTCGGCCTTGGCGAGGATTCCGTCCTGCAGGTAGATCTTCGTGAAGAACTGCAGCGTGCGGTCCACCGGATCCTTGCTGCCGCATTCCTCCCAGGCGCTGATCGCTTCCCCATAGATCTCCTCGATGCTGAAGCGCGATTCCGTGACGCGCGCGAGCTCATCCGGCTCGAGCGCACCCATCCACACCGGGTTCCAAAGCTTCGGGGGGTGGCTCAGGCCGCGGAGCGTGCGCTTGATCTTGAAGTCGAGGCTGATGTTCTTGTGGGAGACCGGCAGGCGGTCGGCGAGCAGACGGAGGGCTTCGTGGAGTGGGCGGGGAACGAGGTTCGAGTAAATCCCCGCCGGCTTCAGCGCCCGGAACGGATCGTATCCGGCGAACAGCTCGTCCCCGCCGTCGCCTCCGAGTGCGACAGTCACATGGCGCCGTGCGAACCTGCAGAGAAGCCAGGTTGGAAGCAGCGAGCTGTCCCCCTGGGGCTCATCGAGGTTTTCGAGGATTTCCGGCAGGAGATCGACCGCGGCATCAAGGCTGAGTATTTCCTGCCTGTGCTGTGTGCCAAGGAGCTCGGCCATGCGCCGCGCCGGGGCGGACTCGTCGAAGGTGGGCTCGGAAAACCCGATGGTGAAGGTCTGCAGCGAGGCCCCCCCGAGTTCGCGGGCGGCAAGCGCCGCGATCAGCGAGGAGTCGATTCCGCCGCTGAGGAAGATCCCGAGCGGGACGTCGGCCATGAGCCGCCGCCTTGTCGCGCGCAGCAGCAGGTCGCGCAGCTCCTCCGCGAGCGCCTCATCGTTCCGGGAGGGCTCCGATGGCTCCAGAACGTAGCGCCAGTAGCGGCTGACTTTCACGCCGTCCGCACCGACGGAAAGATTGTGTCCGGCCGGCAGCTTCCAGATCCCCTCGATTGCGGAGTGCGGGGCGGGGATCAGCCCGTGGGCAAGGAATTTCACACGCGCGATCTCGGACTCGTTCCTTGGGGCGAGGGGATGGCGGAGGAGGGAAGTCAGCTCCGAGGCGAATGCGAACGTCCCTCCCTTATGGAAATAATAGAGCGGCTTTTTTCCGAAGCGGTCCCTGCTGAGAAACAGCCGCCGCGAATGGTTGTCCCGGATCGCAAAAGCCCACATGCCGTTCAGACGTCCCACGAGCGACTCTCCCCACTCCCGCCACCCGTGGAGCAGGACCTCCGTGTCCGAGTGGTCCGTCACGAAGATGTGGCCTTTCGCGACGAGCTCCGCCCGAAGCTCCCGGTGGTTGTAGATCTCCCCGTTGAAGACGACGATCAGATTTCCATCCGCAGAGGCCATCGGCTGGGCGCCCCCGCCAAGGTCGATGATCGAGAGCCTCCGGTGGCCGAGATAAACTCCCTCATCCACATAAAATCCCTCGGCGTCCGGACCGCGGTGGGCCAGCCGTGAGGTCATCGCCTGAAGATCCCCGCGATCCCCCGAGCCGAGAAATCCGGCGATCCCGCACATCAGCTCTCCTCCGCCGGCTTCTCCAGATTCCGCGTCGAGCTGACGAGGTAGATCGATTTGTTCTGCGACTCGTGGAATGTCCGGGTGATCATCTCGGCCAGGAGCCCCATCAGCACGCAGATCATCCCGGTCATGAACGAAAATACCGCCATCATCGGGAGCGGGGTTGCGGTGAAGTAGTATCCGAGCGTCCGCATGTAGAATGTCAGCCCCGTGAAGACGGCGGACGCCGCGAAGAAGACCATGCCCCAGAAGCCGAAGAGATACATCGGCTTCATCATATACTTGTCGAGGAACTTCACCGTCACCAGATCCATGAGCACCTTCAGCACGCGCTCAAGGCCGTATTTCGATTTACCGGATGTCCGGGCGAAGTGGCCGACGGGAATTTCCGTGATCCGTGCCCCGTGCCATTTCGCGTAGATCGGAAGGAACCGGTGCATTTCCCCGTAGAGGCGGACGCCCTTGATGACTTCGGCGCGGTAGGCTTTGAGCGAGCAGCCGAAATCGTGCAGGGCGACACCCGAGACCGCTGAGATCAGCTTGTTGGCCATGATGCTCGGCAGGTTGCGCTGGATGGCATTGTCCTGCCGGTCCTTCCTCCACCCGGAGCAGACCTCGAACCCCTCGTCGAGCTTGGCCAGCATGCGGGGGATGTCCGTGGGATCGTTCTGTCCGTCCCCGTCCATCGGGATGATCGTGTCTCCGCTCGCGAAATCGAACCCGGCCATCATCGCGGCGGTCTGGCCGAAATTCCTCCGGAAATGCACCACCTTCACCTCCGGATGCTCCTCCGCGAGGCGGTCGAGGATTTTTCCGCTGCCGTCCTGGCTGCCATCGTTGACGAAGATGATTTCCCACGGCAAACCGTGGCTCCGCATCACCGCCTGCACTTTTTGAAACAGCGGCTCCAGCGCGTCTTGCTCGTTGTAAACAGGAACGGTCAGGGAAATCATCGGTCTTTGTTTTCTTTCGCGCGGGTCCCTTGGTCAAGGGAATCCCTACTCTCCCCCGCGCCGTCGCATGAACCAGGAGATGGCGATGCAGATTTCGTAGAGGACATACATCGGGCCGCCCATCAGGACGAGGGTGAGGACGTCGGAGGTCGGGGTGATGATGGCGGCGAAGATGAAGATGACGATCAGGGCGAAGGCGCGCGTGCGGCACAGAAGGGCGTAGTCCACGATCCCGAGCTTCACGAGAAGCAGAACGACCAGCGGCAGCTCGAAGGCGAGGCCGAAGGAAATGACGAACTGCGTGGTGAACGAATAGTATTCGCGCACGGTCCAGGTCGGCTGCCAGTGCATCGAGCGGGCGTCGTTGAAGAAGAACGCGAGCGTCTGCGGCAGGACGACGAAGTAGCTGAAGACGACGCCCGCGAGGAAAAGCCCGAATCCGACCCCCGCCGCCGGGTAAAGGAGGCGTTTTTCCGACGGCTTCAGCGCGGGGAGGATGAACTCCGCGAGGAACAGAAGGAGGAACGGGAAGGCGATGATGATCCCGCCGTAGAACGCGAGTTCGAGCGAGATGGTGAACGAATCCGCGACGCCGAGCGACTGGAGGTTGGCGGCCCGTTCGGGATCCACCGTGATGAGCGGGTGCTGGACGACGGCGGCCAGCTCATTGCGGAAGAGGAAGCAGAGTGTCATCGACGCCGTCAGGGCAATGGCCATTTTGATCAGGGTCGAGCGGAGGTCCTCGAGGTGGGCGAGGAACGGCTTGGCCTCGTCCCGTGATTCTCGGAAATCAAAAAACTTTTTCAAACTCATCGGAACATCCCTTTTGCCTGAAGCCTGGCGAAGCAGGCCAGCGTGTTCGCGTCACAGATCTCCCCGTCCGCAACCGCCTGCCGGAGTTCGTCCGGGGTGAAGTTCCGGACGCCGTGGATCGCCTCGTTGGCATCATGGCATTTCAACGCGGGCTCCGGTTCGACGCCGTCCGCCAAAAACAGATGGCAGCATTCGTCGGTGAAGCCGGGGGAGGAAAAATACCTGCCGAGCGGGACGAGAGGAGACAGGCAGGCCAGGGCCGCCTCTTCTCCGAGTTCGCGGGACGCGGTTGCCAGGATGGATTCCGAAGTGACGGCTCCATCGACCTGCCCGGCGGGAAATTCCCAGAACTCGCGTCTGGCGGGAACCCTTTCCTGCCGGATCAGAACGTAGTTTCCCTCCGGCGTTCTGGGGGCGACGACGGCTGCCACGGACCGGCGGATCACCATCCAATCCACGCCCGCCGGGCGCGAGGGAGTCGCAATCTTTTCGCGGGCGACCGAAAGCCACGGGGTCTCGCAGAGAGTCTCGGAGTGAAGTGTGGGCCAGTCCTCCCGGCCGGTTGGATGCGTGTCCATCAGCCGGGTTGAGACGTCCATCGGGCGATTTCGCGGGCGACATTTCCGGGCGAGGGGGCGCCGGTGGCGCGGCGTGCCGACAGGGCGGCTTCGAGGTCGAAGTTGGCCGACACGATTTCCGGAGTCAGGATCGGGGATGCGGCGAGGAATTCGGCCGGGTCAAGTTTGTCGAGCGGAACTCCGAGCTCGTGCGCCCGCCCGACAAGGCGGCCGATGATTTCGTGGGCCTGCCGGAATGGCACCCCGCCTTCAACCAGGCGGTCGGCGAGGTCGGTGGCAAGGAGCAGCGGATCCGATGCGGCAGCCCGGGCGCGATCTTCCCGAAGGCGGGCGGCGTCGAGCATTTCCGCAAAGATGGCAAGCGTGTCGCGCACGGTGTCCACCGAATCGAAGACCCCTTCCTTGTCCTCCTGCATGTCGCGGTTGTAGGTGAGAGGGAGACCCTTCATCGTCGTGAGGAGCGCCATGAGATTCCCGTAAAGCCGGCCGGTCTTCCCGCGCGCCAGCTCGGCGATGTCCGGGTTTTTTTTCTGCGGCATGAGGCTGGAGCCGGTCGTGTGGCGGTCGCTCAACTCGAGGAAACCGAATTCCGCCGAGGCCCAGAGAATGATGTCCTCGCTGAGGCGGGAGACGTGCATGCCGAGGATGGCGAGGTCCGCCAGAAGCTCGCAGGCAAAGTCCCGGTCGGCGACGGCGTCCATGCTGTTGGCGGAGACCTTTGGAAATCCCAGCTCCGCGGCGACCGCCTCGCGGTCGAGCACGATGGTCGAGCCCGCGATCGCCCCCGAGCCGAGCGGCATGCAGGCCATGCGCCCGGCGCAGTCGGCAACCCGTCCCGCATCGCGGTCGAACATCTCGACGTAGGCCAGAAGATGGTGCGCGAACAGCACCGGCTGCGCGCGCTGGAGATGCGTGTAGCCCGGCATCACGGCAGCGGGATGGCGGCCGGCGAGCCCCGTCAGCGCCCGCTGAAGCCCGCGGATCCGCCCCCGGATTTCGTCGCAGCACCCGAGGAGGTGGAGGCGGAAATCCAGTGCGACCTGATCGTTGCGGCTGCGCGCGGTGTGGAGCTTTGCTCCCGCCGCTCCGATCCGCCTGGTCAGCTCCGCCTCGATGTTCATGTGGACGTCTTCAAGGTCTTCGCTGAACGCAAATGTGCCGGAGGAAATCTCCTTTTCGATCTCCGCCAGGCCGGACTCGATCTGCTCAAATTCCCCGGGCGTGAGAACCCCGGCTTTCACGAGTGCCCGGGCATGCGCGATGCTGCCCCGGATGTCCTCGCGGTAGAGCCGCCAGTCGTTTGTCACGGATTGTCCGTAGGATTTCAAGAGGTCCGAGGCCTCCTGTTTGAACCGGCCTTTCCACATAATATCAGTTTTCTGTTTCCGGCTGGCGCTTGGTGCATGTGCCTCGAAGCTTCCACTCGTCGCAGTGAGCCTCGATTTTCACCATCTTGTTCGTCGGGGAAAATCCGAGCCGGCGGGTGATGCAGTTTTCCAGAAGTTCCATGTTCGGGTCCTCGAATTCGATGATTTTCCTGCAGTCCACGCACACCAGGTGGTTGTGGGTCGGATGCTCCAGAAAGTTCGGGTCGTAGATTTTCGTCTCGCCCCCGAGGTCCAACTCGCGCAGCAGGCCGCTCTCCACCAGCAGGGGCAGGGTGCGGTAAACTGTTGCGCGGGACACGGAGATGTCAATTTTTCGCGCCATCGTGAGGAGTTCCTCGGCGTTGAAGTGTTCGCGGGTTCCAAACGCCGCGTCGATAATGGCGTCGCGCTGGCTCGTCTTGCGAAGGCCCTTTCCGGCCAGATAGCCATACAATGCGTCGCGAACGCTTTCTCTGGAAGGGTTCTCCATCTCCGCTGGAGAGTAGCCTCAGCGGGCACTGAGTCAAGGCGGGGGAAAAAGGCCAGAGAGCTACGGCAATGGGGAGAGGAGTGCCGTTGCTGCATTCCTGCCCTGGCGGGGTTCGTCCGTCCTCAGTCCATAGTCCCTGGCGACGTCACAATAAAGTCGGCGATTTCGAAGGCAACAGAAAAGACGCGGAATTTGTTGCATTTGGGCTTGCAGCATTGTGGGCGATAAGTTATTCACATCCTCGCCTCTTAACCAATTATATCAGCCATGGGTAAAGTTCTCCTCTATGCCTCCATCGCCGTGACGCTTGCCACGACGGCGCTCGGATTCCTAAACAAAGGCAGCCTGTCTGCCGCCAAGGACCAACTCGGCGCAGCGCAACAGGAGGCGCAACAAAAAGCGGCCGCAGCCGAGCAGGCTCAGAAAAGTCTGAAGGAAGTCAAGGACACCTTGCAGACGGCGACCGCCGAAAAAGACCAGGCGGCCTCGCAACTCGACACTCTCAAGAGCGATGCCGAGAAGGCCAAATCCCAGGTCGCTGAGCTCACCACCCAGATCGGGACGAAGGACTCGGAGATCACCAAGTTGAATGCGGACATCCAGGCGAAGGACGCACAGATCCAGACCTTGACCGCGGCCAATGCGGCTCCGGCCGTGCAGGGGCCGAGCCCCGACCAGCAGGTTGTTTTGGCGGAGAAGGAGGCTCTGATTACGAAGCTGCAGGCCGATCTCGATTCCTCGCATGCCCGGCTTGAAGAACTCCGCAAGAAGGATGCCGATCGCGTTGCCTTGAAAATGCGCAACGGGCTTGAGGGCCGGATCCTCGCGGTCAACCAGGCATGGAATTTTGTCGTCCTCAACCTTGGCGACCGCAACGGGGTTGTCGGGAATGCGGAGATGCTCATCAAGCGGGGAAACCAGCTCATCGGAAAAGTCCGCGTCACATCGGTCGAGCCCTCGACTTCGATCGCGGACATCGTCGGGAACAGTGTGCCTCGCGGCGTCAGCATCCAGCCCGGTGACAATGTCATTTATCAAGCGACTGCTGAGTAGTCTTCTGCTCGGTCTGCTTCTTTCCTGTCTTCCCGGCTGTGCCGTGGATGAGACGTCCGAAGCCCAGCACGGCGGGAGTTCGCTTCCCTGGAACCGGCCCGAGAAGTGGGAGGGAGCAGGGATGATGGGCTCGATGATGCAGGGATCCCAGTAGGGATCGAATGGCGTCAACTTAAGCCAGAGTGGCATGGCCGTCCCGGCCATGTTTCCCAGCGAGGATCATCGGTGGGACACCGATGCCATGTCTCAAACCCCGGCACTACTTGGGTCAGTCCCTGAACACGATCGCCCGTGAGCCATGCACAAGGACGCGGTCCTCGACGTGGAACCGGACTCCGCGCGCCAGGGCGAGGCGCTCGCAATCCCTCCCGAGCCGGATCAGGTCGTCCGGCTCGTGGTAGTGTTCCACGCGTGCGACCTCCTGTTCGATGATCGGGCCGTTGTCGAGTTCCTCGGTGGCGTAGTGGCAGGTTGCGCCGATCAGCTTGACTCCCCGCTCGAACGCCCGCCGGTAGGGGTTCGCCCCGACAAACGCCGGAAGAAACGAATGGTGGATGTTGATCGCGCGGCCGGAGAATTCCCGGCAGAGCCACCCGGGCAGGATCTGCATGAAGCGCGCGAGCACGACGAGTTCGACCTCCAGCGAACGCAGCCGCTCCGCGAGCCCGGAAAACGCCGCCTCCTTGTCCGATGAGAAATCCAGCTCCTCGAACGGGAGCCCCTCGCGCTCGACAAGCGTCCGGCAGACACCGTGGTTGGAAAAAACCCCGGAGATCGAGATGTTCAGCTCTCCGGACTTCCAGCGCCAGAGCAGGTCCGCAAGGCAGTGGTCCTGTTTGCTGACCAGAATGGCCGCGCGCATCGGACGCTTCGCCGGGCGGATGGTCCACTCGGCTTTCATCGAGTCCGCGAGCGCGGAAAGCTCCTTTTGAAAAGCATCCGGATCGGCCGCTGCACTGCCTCCGTCAAATGCGAGGCGGGCGAAAAACCATTTTGCCGCCGAATCGGTGTATTGGCTGACATCCAGCAGGTTCCCTCCGGAGGCCGCGATGAAGCCGGTGATCCGCGCGAGCAGGCCGACCGCGTCCGGGCAGTTGAGTTTCAGGACCGTGACATTCACCGCCTCCATTACAAGGCAACCCGCCCGGCTTTGTCACTCTCCAATCCCCGCGCCTGCGCGACGGCACGGCCAATTCACGAACAAGAAGAACATCCACCACGAAGGCACGAAGACTCGAAGGTTTTTGAATCCCTCCTCTTTGTGTCTTGGTGCCTTTGTGTTTATCCGAAGCAGCCTGAAAAATTTCCGCGCGTATTCTCCGATGAGACCTGAAAAATTCTGGTTCAGACGTTTATTTCTTAACCTGTATTGGCCGTGCGGCGGCGGGGTGATCAGTAGTCGATGCCCTTCTGGCGCGGGTGCCCGAGGAGGCTTTCGATGTAGTCCTCCGGGGACAGCTTCAGGGGCACCGGCCCGTCAGGCTCCCCCTTGATGAACTGCTGCACCTCGGGATCGGGATGGTTCTTGATTTCGTCCGGGGTGCCCTGCGCGATGATGGTGCCCGCCCGCTTTCCGGCTCCGAGCACGATCATTTTCGTGCCGATCCGGAACGCGCTTGTCATGTCGTGGGTGACCACGACGGCCGTCATGTCCAGCTTGCGCGTGAGGTCCAGGGTGAGGCGGTCGATGACAGCCGTCATGATGGGATCGAGCCCGGATGTCGGCTCGTCGCTGAAGAGGAGCTCCGGGTCAAGGGCGACCGCGCGGGCGAGGCCGACGCGCTTTCGCATCCCGCCGCTGATCTCGGCCGGCTTGAGGTCTTCAAATCCGGTGAGCCCGACCAGCTCGAGCTTCATCTTGACGATCAGATCCACGATGCCCGGATCGACCCGGCTGTTCTCGATCAGCGGCAGCGCCACATTCTCCCCGACGGTCAGGGACTGCAGGAGCGCGCCGAACTGGAAGTTCATCCCGAACTTCAGGCGCAGTTGCTCGAGCTGGCCCTGCGGCATCGTGGTGATATCCTCGCCGAAGAGGCGGATCGATCCCGACGTCGGCTTCATCGAGCCGATGATGTGGCGGAGGAGGGTGCTCTTGCCGCATCCGGAGCCGCCCATGATGATCATGGCGTCCCCTTTTTCAACGGTGAAGCTGATGCCGTTGAGGACGGTTCGCGATCCGAACGTTCTCACCAGGTCGCGGACTTCGATGACGGTTTCTCCCATGTCTAGAAAAAGAAGAACAGGGCCGTGAGGACGGCGTTGGCGACCAGCATGGCGAGGATCGCGTTCACGACCGATGAGGTGGTGGCCTGGCCGACCCCCTCGGCTCCGCCCGAGACCCCCAGCCCGGTCTGGCAGGAGATCAGGATGATGAGCCAGGCAAAGACAAAGCTCTTCACAATCCCGGAATACAGGTCCATCGGGTCGCCGGCCTCCATCAGGCGCTGGATATAGGCGGCCGTGTTCATGTCCAACGCAAAATGGCAGATCGTCCAGCCTCCGGCCATGCCGATGTAGTTGCCGAAGACCGTGAGGACGGGAAGCATGACCAGCATCGCGAGAAATCTCGGGACAACAAGGAACCGGACCGGGTTGATCGCCATCACCTCCAGGGCCTCGATCTCCTCGCCGACCTTCATGGTCCCGAGCTCCGCCGTGACCGCCGACCCGCTGCGGCCGATGACGACGACCCCGACAAGCAGGGGACCCAGCTCGCGCAGGATCGTGACGGCAACGAGATTAGGCACATACGAAGCCGCTCCCATGCGCGAGAGCTCTTGCGCGCCCTGCATCGCGAGAGTGAGCCCGATGCTCAGAGATGTCAGGGCCGTCATCGGGAACGCCTGCACCCCGATCCTTACCATCTGCCGGAACATCGAGGAGAGCCGCAGGGGCTTCCCGCGGAACGGGCCGACAAAAATCCAGTAGAGAATTTCTCCGTTGAGGAAAAAAAACGCCCTCAGCGCCGGAGTCATTTTACCGCAAGGGCGGCCTCCTCGGCCGTGTTGCTCAGCACGAACAGCTCGTTCAGCCGGACCAGATCAAAAATCGTGCGGACCTTTTTCTGCAGCCCGAAAAGGGCCATCTTTCCGCCGAAGGCCGAGCACTCGCGGACATACTCGATCAGGGTCGCCAGGCCGCTGGAATCGATGTAGGTGACGTCCGTGAAGTCCAGGAGGAGGACGCGCGTCTTTCCCTGAACGCACGTCCTCAGATGCGCCCGAAGGTCCGGGGAGGCGTGCAAATCAATTTCACCCGACAGCTTGAAGGTCGTTGCGGCGCCGGTTTCCTGTTTGTCGATCTGCATCACCCGTCCATTTACCCTTCCGGCAGGCCGGAGGGAAGCACGGAGTTCGCCTCTCAGGCGGTCGGTGCCGGCAGCGACCGGTGGGTTTCCACCCAATGCCGGATCGATTCCCGCAAGTGATCAGCCGCCTCGCGGACATCCTTTTTGAGGGCGCGCATGTCGCGGCGGGAGATCTCCCCCCGGCGCTCGGCGGCTTCGCGGTATTGAACCAGGAGGGTTTCCCAGCGTTCCAGGGCGACGTTCAGGCGGGTCCTGGCATTTTCGAGCATGGCGTGGAGCGAGTCGGTCAGCGGGTGCTGGTCGAGATGTGCCTGGAGCCGGCGCTCGTGCTCGGCGATCTGCGCCTTCAAAATCTTTTCCTCCGGCACCGTGCGGAGCCCGTCCACCATGCCGATCTTGCTCAGGAGCCAGATCGTCCATTTTGTCGGGTCGAACTGCCAGGGCTTCACGCCGTTCCGGTAATCGTGCTGAAATTCGTGGTGGAAGTTGTGGTAGCCCTCCCCGAACGTGCAGACCGCCATGAGCACGCTGTCACGGGCGGTGCAGTCGGAGGAATACGGACGGTCTCCGATCCAGTGGCAGAGCGAGTTGATGCAGAACGTCATGTGGTGCACGACCACCACCCGGGCAATGCCCGCGATGAGGAATGCCCCGAGTGCGGCAACCGGTCCACCCCAGGCCCAGCCGATCGCCGCCGGAAGCGCGAAGGCCATCCCGATCGCGATCGGAACGTAATACTCGTGCTGCCACCAGGCGAGACGGTCCTTCTTCAGGTCCCGCACCCATGTGAGCGGGGTGTCCGGACCGGTGCGGAAGAGCAGCCAGCCGATGTGGGCGTGGAAAAGCCCCCTGGAGATATCGTAGGGATCCTCCTCGTGATCCACAAACTTGTGGTGGCGGCGGTGGTCGGCCGACCATGCGACGGCGGATCCCTCGAACGCCGCCGCCCCGAAGAGAAGCGTGAACAGCTTCACCGGCCAGCGGGCCTGGAACGTCAGATGCGAAAACAGCCTGTGGTATCCCAGCGTGATGCTCAGCCCGGTCGAGATCAGGAAAATCCAGAACAGGGTGATCTGAAAAGGATTCAGCCCGTAATGCCAGATGTAGAGGGGAACGGCGGTGATGGTGGTGACAAATGTCCCGATCAGGAACAGGCTGTTCGTCCAGCGGACGGTTTTGAAAAATTCTTTCATGGGTTCTTTTCGTTCGAGGTCACGGACGCGGGAGGGATTTGATCCCGGTCATAAGTATGCGGACCTTGGGGCCGGATCGCGATGTTGTCAATCAGAACGAACTGGACGCGGTTCGGAGGAGTTGCCAAGATCCACGCCTTATGACCGCCCCCCGTTTCATCGCCACTGTTTTGTTCCTGTCGGTTTCCGTGATCCGCGCGCAGCAGCAGGATATCGCCCCGCCGGACCTGGCCGCTCTTGCCCGGGAGATCGAGACGCTTGAGCTGAAGCAGAAGCAGGGCAAGGCGTCCGAGAAGGGAATGCTTCTGGCTCAGATCCAGACGGCTTCCTCAAGCGGTCCCGCCGCCGCAAACTTTTATACGAAGGCGGTCGAGGAGGTGCAGTTCAAGGGGAAAAAAGACAAGCCGGAGGCCTTTTCGGACTGGAAGAAGTCGCACGACGACATGCTTCGTTCCAAGGAGATGCAGACCGCGCTTGTCCTGCATTTGAAGTATCTCCTGCTCTCGCTTCAGAGGAAGGGGATCGAAAAACCCGAGACTCAGCTTCCGGCGCTCATGGCCTATATCAACGAACTTGTGGCTGCCGACGACTTGTTTTTCGCCTCTCCCGCCCCGCCCGATCCCAAAAAGAAGGGGGCTCCGAAGGACGAGTGGAGGAGCCTGCTGGACAGTCCGCTCAGCGCGTCGGTTTTTGCCCAATGGCTCCGCCTGGACGAGTGGCTTCCCGAGGCAAAAAACTGGGAACTCAAGCCCGGGGATCTGGCGGGAATTCTCGACAAGAATGTCCGTTCGGTGATGCGGGATAAAAAGGATCTCCAGCTGATTCCGACCTGGGATATGCAGATGAAGGTCGAGGCCGACCGGATTACGACCGGGCGACTGGCCCACAAGGCGGATGAGTTCAATACGGTGACGAAACCGCGGCTGCTTTTCAAAAGGGCGCAGGACATGGCGGTGATCGGGCAGCCGAACCGCGGGCTGGTCGAGGTGGTCACCCTCGTGCGGACCTACCCGTCGCATCCCGACTTTCCGGCATGGCTGGACTACATCCGGGCGGCGCTCAGGAAATAGCGAACATCTCCTCGATGAGCCGGGCGTAGCGGTCCGAGATGACGTGGCGCTTGAGCTTGAAGGTGTTCGTCAGTTCGTCGCCCACCTCGAACGATCGCGGGACAAACCGCCAGGCCGCGATCTTCTCGAACGGCTTGAAGCCGGCCTCCGTGCTGATGAGCCTGCGGATCTCGGCATCCAGGAGCCTGTGGGCATCCTCGCGCGCGATCACGTCGTCCAAACCGGAGGCTTTGAGCCCTGCCGCCCGGAATCCGTCCAGCGCCGGCACGATCAGTGCCCCCAGGTTTTTTTGGTCCTGGCCCACAACCATGCACTGCTCGATGAGGGGCGATCCGGTGAGGCGGGCCTCGATCGGCACCGGTTCGATGTTCTCGCCGCTCAGCAGCACGATCGTGTCCTTGGAGCGGCCCAGGATTTTCAGGCAGTTGTTGAAGGTGATCATGCCGATGTCGCCGGTGTTCATCCAGCCGTCTCGCAGCACCCGCCCGGTGCCCTCCGGGTCCTTGTAATACCCGTTCATCACCTGCGGTCCGCGCACGTGGATCTCCCCGCGGAGCCCGCGCCCCCGTCCGCGCCTCCAGGCGCAAGGGTAGAGGATGTCGCCCGTGTGGAGGTCGATGATCCGGATTTCCGTTCCCGGATACGGGCGTCCGACGCTGCCGATCACGAGGTCCTCCCACGTCCTGACAGCCAGCACCGGAGAGGTTTCGGTCATGCCGTATCCCTCGAGCACCGGGATGCCGATGAAGTTGAAAAACTCATCGACGTGCGGCTGGAGCGCCCCGCCCCCGGAAATCGTTCCGCGGAATTCCCCGCCCACGATGGCTCTGAGCTTGGAAAGGACCGGCCCGTCCAGAAGCCGGCAGGGGATGATGGACAGCAGCCAGGAGACCGCGTGGCCGGCGGCCAGGCGCAGGTTTTCGAGGATCCCCCGGCCGTGCATGTCCAGCTGCTGGCCCATGAAAAATCTCTCCGCGCGGTGGACGTTCCGCGCGCAGGTGTGGGCGGCATGGAAGAGGGCGCGCCGGAGCGGGGAAGCGGAGCGCACGTTGGCAAGGATCTTCTGATACAGGCTTTCCCAAAGCCGCGGGGCGGAGGCCATGAGTGTCGGCCGGACGACCTTGAGATCCTCCGATATCGCGCGGAGGCTCGTGTAGTGGGTGCAGGCGCCCATCGCGATGGCCACCATCTCGAAAATCCTCTCGTAGCTGTGCCAGATCGGCAGGATCGAGAGCGTCCGGTCGCCGGGCTCGATGTCGAACGGAAGGTTCGCGATCTGCGAGCACATGTTCGCGTGCGTGAGCTGCACCCCCTTCGGTATGCCGGTGGTCCCCGAGGTGTAGATGATGGTGAAGAGGTCGTCCGGACGGACCCCTCCCGCCCGCTCCACGGCGGAGTGGTCGCCTTCCGCCCTCCATCTCCCCCCTTCCGCGAGCAGATCCTCCAGCCGCCGGACCCCGCGCGGAGGCTCCCCGCCTGAGGACATCAGGATGATCGTCTCAACCTTCCTGATCCGGTGGTGGCAGCGCTGGAGTTTTTCCAGCACCGTCAGATTTTCCACAAAGACCGTCCGCACATCGGCGTGGGTCAGGATGTAAACCATCTCCTCATCCGTGATGTCGGTGCCCCGGGGGACATCCGCCGCTCCCGCGAGCAGGATTCCGTAGTCGCACAGGATCCACTCGAGCCGGTTGTCGGAGATGATCCCGACATGTTCGCGGGCCTGAACCCCCATCCGGACGAGCGCCGTTGCCAGATCGAGGCCCTTTTCGTAAAGCTCCCGGAAGGTGATCGGGACGAATTTTCCGGAGGCGTCCTTCCGGGCGAACGCCGGAAGGTGTCCGAAGCGCTGCGCCGTGCCGGCGTAGACTTCCGTGAGGGTGGGGGCGATGATCCGGGACTCGGGCATGTCGGGCGGGTTAGAAAAAGCTTTTCCGTCCGCTTGCGCAAACAGAATTCTTTGCTACGGTCTGCACAGTATGAAATCCATCCTCCTCTCTGTCGTGTGTGTCGCCGCTCTCGGTCTTTCCGGTTGCTGCTCTTCCAAGCAGTGCCCGACCACAAAGACCTGCCCGGTGACCAAAAAAGCCTGCACAAGCCCGAGCGCCTGCAGCGCCACCTCCACCGGCACCTGCCCGGTGAAAAAATCCCAGTAGCAATATCACTTTTTTCGATTCCGTTGCCTGCGGGCGGAACGCGGCTGGTCTGAAGGACATGGAAGCAGCCGATGACCTTCAGGCGGACATTGATTTGCTCCGCAGGACCGGCATGGGCGACCGTGACGGTTTCGCGGAGCTTTATCACCGCTACACCGGCCTGGTTTACTCCACAGCGTTCCGCGTCCTCAACAGTCGGGCGGATGCCGAGGATGTCGCCCAGGATGTGATGTTCATGATCTGGGAAAAATCGCCCCTTTTTGACGCGGCCAAGGGAAAGCCCGCGACATGGATTCTCACCATGGCGCGCAACCGGGCCATCGACCGCCTGCGCTCCCTTCAGCGCAGGGCCCGCCTGCAGGATGAAGCGGAGAACGACGCGCGGGTGGAGGAATCCGTGCAAAGCAGCCAGCCCGCGGAATTCCTGGAGGCCGCGGAGCGGGGGGCTGCTGTCCGTGACGCGCTGGCCAGGCTCCGCGACGAACAGCGCGAGGTCATCGAGATGGCTTATTTCGGGGGACTGACCCAGCAGGAAATCGCCCGGCATCTCGGGGAGCCGCCCGGCACCGTCAAAGCGCGGATGCGCCGCGGGATGCTGCGCCTGCGAACCATGGTGAGGGCCGCAGGCTGAACCGATCGGGGAATATCATGCAACTTTCCTGCAGGATCTGTGTTTCAGGGGACGTGACCTGGATCAATTTACTCCTCGCAGCGCCTTCAAAATGCCGCTAACTCACCGGCTTCGCCCTTTTCCAGAAATCCTCATGCGCCCCATTCCATGAACATCGTCTCGCTGTCATTGCGGCGCCCTCTGACCGTCATCGTGCTCGTGCTTGCCGTGCTGCTGGGGGCTGTCCTCGCGCTGCAAAAAATGAGCCGGGACATCTTCCCGCCGCTCGGGGTTCCGACCATCTACGTTGCGCAGCCGTTTGGCGGGATGGATCCGCAGCAGATGGAGGGCTACCTGACTTACTACTACGAATACCACTTCCTCTACATCACGGGGATCGAGCATGTGGAATCGAAGTCGATTCAGGGGGCTTCGATCATGAAGCTGCAATTCCACCCGGGCACCGACATGTCGCAGGCGATGTCGGAGACCGTCGCCTACGTGAACCGCGCGCGCGCATTCATGCCCGCTGGGACGCCGGGGCCGTTCATCACGCGCTTTGATGCGGGAAGCGTCCCGGTCGGCTATCTGGTTTTTTCCAGCGACGATCCCAACCGCACGGTCGGCCAGATCCAGGATGCCGCGCTGAATTCGGTCCGCCCGCTCTTTGCGACCCTGCCGGGGGTTTCCGCCCCGCCCCCGTTCGGCGGCAGCGCCCGCACCATCCTGATCAATCTGGATCCCGGACGCCTCCGCGCCTACAACCTCTCGCCGGACCAGATCGTCAAGGCCATGACCGAGGCCAACGTCATCAGCCCTTCTGGGAACATCAATCTGGGCGACAAGTATCCGATGGTTCCGGTCAATGCCATCGTGAAGGATATCAAGGACCTCGAGGCCGTGCCGGTGAAGAGCGGACCGAACGGGACCGTGTTCGTGCGGGATCTGGCCACGGTGCAGGACGGATCGGACATCGTCACCTCCTATGCCCTCGTCAACGGCAGGAGAACCGTTTACATGCCGGTCACCAAGCGCGCCGATGCCTCCACCCTGACGGTGGTGGATCTGGTGAAGAAAAATCTCCCGAAATTTCAAAGCGTGGTGCCCGATGATGTGAAGGTCAGCTTCGAGTTCGACCAGACGCTGGTGGTGATGCGCTCGATCAGGGAGCTGCTCAAGGAGGGGGCGCTGGGCGCGGTTTTGACGGGGTTGATGGTCCTGGTGTTTTTGCGTGACTGGCGGTCGGCTTTCATCGTTGTGATCAACATTCCCATCTCCCTGATGGCGGCGTGCCTCGCCCTCTGGCTCACCGGGCAGAACATCAATCTCATGACGCTCGGCGGACTGGCGCTCTCGGTCGGCATCCTGGTGGACGAGGCCACTGTGACGGTGGAAAATATCCACGCGCATCTGGCGCGGGGGTCCCGGCTCGGCCTGGCGGCCCTGAATGCCACGCGGGAGACCGCGCTGCCGCGGTTCCTTGCCATGCTCTGCATCCTGGCCGTTTTCTCCCCGGCCTTTTTCATGACCGGTCCGGCCAGGGCATTGTTCATGCCCCTGGCGCTTGCCGTGGGATTTTCCATGGCTGCGTCGTTCATCCTTTCGAGCACCCTGGTGCCGATCCTGTCGGTCTGGTTCCTCCGCGGCCATGAAGGGGACGTCCACGATGCGTCATTCTTCGGCCGGCTGCGAAAAAATTACCGGGTCGCGCTCGGGCGGGCGATCCGGCTGAGGTGGCTGATCATTCCGGCTTATCTTGCCGTGGCATTTCTGGTGATTGCAGGGATCGGGAGCCGTCTGGGCATGGAGATTTTTCCCCGTTCCGACACCGGACAGTTTGCGCTGAGGCTCCGCGCTCCATCGGGAACCAGCGTGGATGTGACCGAGGGGCTTGCCAAGAAGGCACTGGCGATCATCGCGCGGGAGGCGGGCGAAAAAAATGTCGCGCTCACGATGGGGCTCGTCGGCGTCCACGCCGCGAACTATCCGGTCAACCTGATCCACCTCTGGAACGGCGGGCCGGAGGAGGCCTGGCTCGCGGTCCAGCTGGCCGGGGGAGTCCGCACGGAGGCGCTCAAGGAGAGGCTTCGCAAGGTTTTTGCGGACGAGATGCCGGGCGTGAAATTCTCCTTCGAGCCGGGCGACATCGTGAACCGCGTGATGAGCTTCGGATCGAACACCCCGGTCGAGGTCGCTGTCAGCGGCCCCAGCCTTGCGACGAACAAGGAGCATGCGGACAAGCTCTTTGCCGAACTCTGCCGGATCCCGGAGTTGCGCGATGTCCAGTTCGCCCAGAATCTGGATTTCCCGACGGTCAATGTGAATGTGGACCGCGAGCGCGCGGGGCTCATGGGCGTGAAGGTTTCCGATGTCACCCGCTCGATGGTCGCCGCCACGACATCCAGCCGGTTCACCACGGCGAATTTCTGGGCCGACCCCAAGAGCGGCGTCAGCTACAACCTCCAGGTCCAGATCCCGCAGAAGGCGACCACCTCGCTCGAGGACCTGAAAAATGTTCCCGTCAGCAAACAGGACGGGGACAGCGTTCTCTTGCGCAATGTTGCCACGGTCACGCCGGGCGAAGGTCCCGGGCAGATCGAACGGTATAACATGGCGAGGGTGATTTCGATCACGGCAAACATCCACGATGCCGACCTCGGCAGCGTGGCGCGCAAAATTGAGGCGGCCTTGGAAAAGGCGGGGGCGCCCCCCGCGAAGACGACCGTGGCCATCCGCGGCCAGCTCCCTCCGCTCTTGGAACTCCTCGATGGATTCCGTTCCGGCCTCCTCGTCGCCATCATCGTCATTTTCCTCCTCCTGGCGGCCAACTTCCAATCCTTCCAGCTTTCCCTCGTGGTCGTGTCCACGATCCCCGCCGTGATCGCGGGAGTGGTTGTCATGCTTTGGCTCACGCAGACCTCGGTCAATATCCAGTCCGCGATCGGCTCGATCATGGCGGTCGGTGTGGCGGTGGCCAATGCGATCCTGCTTGTGACGTTTGCGGAGCGCTCCCGCCTCGACGGGGCGGATTCCCGCGAAGCCGCCGTGGAGGGCGCGGCCGGCCGCCTGCGGCCGATCCTGATGACAAGTTTCGCGATGCTGGCCGGCATGCTGCCGATGGCGCTCGGCCTCGGGGAAGGCGGCGAGCAGATTGCGCCGCTCGGCCGTGCGGTGGCGGGCGGGCTGGCCGCCGCGACGTTTGCCACGCTGTTCATTCTTCCCGCCGTGTTTTCCGTGGTCCGCCGCCGGGCGGGCCGGGAATCCCTGTCGCTGGATGCGGAAGATCCCGGCAGCAGTCATTTCGTTTCTCCCGTGTCTTTTCGCGATTCCACAACCCCGTCCGCCTGATCATGCACCATTCCCAACTCATCGCAGCGGCCGCGCTGGCCCTCCTTGCAAGCGTCCATGCCGAATCCCAGCCGCCGGTCCTTCCCGTCGCCCGGCCGGGCCACGGCGACATCACCCGCTTCGTCACCCTTCCGGGGACGATCCTCGCCGACCAGCAGGCGACGCTCTACGCGCGCGTGGGTGGCTATCTCGGGAGCGTCGCGGTGGACAGGGGCGACACGGTCAAAAAAGGCCAGGTGCTGGCGGAAATCGAGGTGCCCGAGGTCGTTGCCGGATTGAAAAAAAACCGGGCCGATGCGCGGCTCGCGGAGATCGAGCTCCAGCGGCTCCGCGCGGCGGGAAAAAAGGCATCCGATCTCGTCATCCCGCAGGCGCTGGACAAGGCCGAGGCGGCGTTTGACATTGCAAAAGCGGAGGTGGAGCAGACCGAAACCCTGCTGGGCTATTCAAAAGTCGCCGCTCCCTTCGACGGCATCGTGACGGCACGGTTCCTCGATCCCGGCGCGTTCGTTCCGGCCGCCGGGGCCGGGAGCAACCTGCAGACGGCCGCGCTTTTTACGGTCATGAATTTTCAAACCGTTCGCGCGCAGGCCGCCATCCCGGAGGTCGATGCCGCCTATGTCAGCAAGGGTCAGCCGGTGAAGTTCACCGTGGAAGGCCTGCCGGGCAAAACGTTTCAGGGCACCATCTCGCGCCTCAGCTACTCGCTCGACGACGCCACCAGAAACATGATCGTCCAGGCGGACATCCCGAACCCCGACCTCCAGCTCCGCCCGGGGATGTATGCGAAAATCAGCTTTGGAATCCAGCACCACACCGACGTCCTCCTCGTGCCCAAGCCGGCCATCGTGATGGAAAAGGCCAACGCATTTGTGTTCAAGCTCGTCGATGGGAAGGCGAGGAAGACGCTGGTGAAAACCGGTTTCGACGACGGAGAGAACGTCGAAATTCTGGACGGGGTCCAGGATGGGGATGCCCTCATCCTCCCGGGCAAAACGACGCTCACGGACGGACAGGCGGTCAAGGGGGAAGTCAAATGATCCGCCTCGTCTGCTGCGCCGCCATCGCTGCCGCGCTGCCCGCCTCCGGGCAGGCGAAGGAACCCCCGCCGGGATTCATCTCGCTCACCTCCGCGCTGCGGCTCGCCGGTGCCAACAACCTGGATGTCCGGATTGTCGAGGAACACCTTGCCGAGGCCCGTGCGGACCACCTCATCGCGATCGAGCAGTTCATTCCCTCCCTGACCGGCGGGCTGGGATTCCGCCAATACGACGGAAACGCGCAGACCACCGAGGGCCGGATCATCGATGTCAACAAGCAGCTCACCACCGGGGGAGGCACGCTGGCTGCCCAGATCAAATTCGGGGACGCCATCTACGAGACACTGGCATCGCACCAGCTCGTCAAGGCGGCGAAGTTCGCCACCGACGCCCGGCGGCTGGACAGCATGTATGAGGCGGCGGTCGCCTTCTACGATCTCGTGCTGAACCACGCGGCGGTCAGCGTCGCGGAGGAAGCCGTGAAAATTTCCCGGGAATACTCGCAGCAGCTCGGAAAGGCCGCTGAGGCCGGCCTCGCCTACGAGGGCGACGCCCTGCGCGCGGTCGCCCAGGTCCGGAAAGATGAACTCGCGCTCGAGCAGGCCCGCGTCCAGCGGCGCATCGCCGCCGCACGCCTCGCGCAGATCCTCAACCTCGATCCCGCGATCGAGCTGATCCCGGACCAGACGACGCTTTCTCCGATCCGCCTGATTTCCGAAAAGGAAACGCTCGACTCGCTGGTCGCCAAGGCGGCGGCGAACCGCCCCGAGCTCAAGCAGATGGCCGCCCGCGTCGAGGCGGCCAGGTCCCGCCACAACGGTGCCGTTTATGGGCCGGCCGTTCCCTCGATTGCGGCCGGGGCCTTCTGGGGCGGGCTCGGGGGCGGCGATGGCAATGCCGGTATGGCGAATTTCGACAACGCCTCCGAATATAACGTGGGTGCCTCATGGACCCTCGGCCCCGGCGGGCTCTTCGATGTCGGCCAGATGAACAAAACCCGGGCGAAGGTCAAACAGGGGGAGCTCGAAACCGAAAAATCCCGCCAGGAAATCATCACCCAGGTCGTGGCCGCCCATGCCCGCCTCAGCTCGATGGCCGGCCAGCTCGATTCCGCCAGGCAGGCGATGACCTCGATCGAAAAAAACCTCGCCCTCAGCCGCGACCGGAAATCCTTCGCCGTGGGCGAGGTCCTGGAAAACATCGACGCCGAGGAACAGTGGACCAAAACCCGCATGGACTACCTCAACGTGCTGGCCGAATACAACAAGACCCAGTTCGCCATGATCCGCGCCCTCGGCCTCGTTCCGCCCGCCGCCTGCGACGGCAATGGAAAATGAAAAATGGAAAATGGAGAATGAAAAGAAATCCCGCGCGGAGCGCGGCTCGAGGGCGCTGTGCGCCCCGCTTCCGCGCTCCGCCCCATCATCTGCGAAAATCTGCGTCAATCTGCGGCTAAATACACCTCTGCGGCGTGGAAAGATTGACATGAATTATTAAGCACATCATATTTACAGCATGGTCAGGACGCAGATCCAATTGCCGGACGGGCTGTATCGCGATGTGAGGCGCATTGCAGAACAGCAGGAGTGGAGCGTGACGGAGGTGATCCGCCGGGGCGCGGAGACAATGGTCCGGCTGTATCCGCCGGCAAAACGACCAGCCGGGGAGGGATGGCGGCTGCCGCCGCCGCTGAAGGCCCGTCTCCGGGTGGATGATCCCGTCGCGCTGAAAGCTCTGCTGCGGGATGACGAGGAGCGCGGCGCATGATCGGGATCGACACGAATATCCTGCTCTATGCGCGGCTGGCGGGAAACCCGTTTCATGAGCGGGCCAGGGAGTTTCTTGAAGGTCAGGCGGACAATCCAGAGGTCGTCATTGCCGAGCTGGTGCTGGTGGAATTTTACCTTGCCCTGCGGAATCCCGCGATCATTGATGCCCCCCTGTCGGCGGGGGCCGCAGCTCAAGAGTGCCAGGTTTTCCGTCGGCATCCACGCTGGCAGTTGGTGGAAAACGCAGAGGTGATGGAGAAGGTTTGGGACATGGCCGCCGGACGGAATTTCGCACGCCGCCGGATCATCGACGCCCGTCTGGCCAGGACTCTCCTTGCCTGCGGCGTGACAGAATTTGCCACCGCGAACATCCGGGACTTTGAGGAATTCGGGTTTGCAAAAGTCTGGAGCCCGGTTTCTGCATGATCCCAAAAACCGCAGATTTGATTGAATAAATGCGAAATGCGAAATGCGAAATGTGGAATGTGGAATGTGGGGGCGCAGGCACCCGAGAGCCGCGCTCCGCGCGGGACGTTTTCCACTTCCGAATTCGTCAGCGTGGCATCGGCGTCCCGCCGATGAACTGACTTTCAACCCATGGGCAGGATGCCCATGCCACGGGTTTCCCATTCCTCCCCCACGCCTTCGCGGGAATTTTTCCACTGCCGCAAATCCGCCTTCCGCAATCGAAAAAGTCCCGCCGCAGGAGGCTCGTCCCATCGCGTCATCAGACGCTTCTTTCGGTTGCGAGGAAGGCCGCGAGTCGCTGAAGCAGCCGGTTGTGGCGTTCGAGCGAGATGGAACCGAGCGCACCGAGCAAATGGTCGGCTGGCAGGACGGCGAGAAACCCGAGACGGATGAGCGAAGCCGATTTGAGGCCGCTGCGCCGAAAGTCAGGGTGAGTCGTTTCGATGATGTCGTCGAAACCGGCAACCTCCTGGTGGAGTTGGGTGCTGACACCGCAAATGAGCCAGTCACCAAACGGAGGCATCTGCCGCAGAAGGATCACCGGGCGGGGTTTGATGCATCCATCCGCCTGTGGCAACGGCGTGAGCGCGACGTCGCCCCCGGTCATTGCCGCATGGTGTCCGCCGTCGTGTATTCGGGTTCGTTGTCGCCGTAGGCACGGGCAAGTCCCTTCGCGCTGAGAGCAGCCCACCCGGAGCGATCGGTATCAGGGGCCAGGACGGTCACCATCAGAGGTGCGTTGGCAGGCAACTCGAACGGCACATCGAGAACGATGTGCTCGCCATCGTAGTGCGCCTTGAGAATTGCGGTTGGCATGAAAGACATTTACTCCGGAGTCCGATTCCTTGCAAGAGCGCAACTTTTGCGTGCCTGTGGCACGAATGTCACGAACGCGGAATTGGGAAGGCGGAACGCGGAAGTAAAGAAATCCCGCGCTCCGCGCGGCACTCGGGTGCCTATTCTTCATTCTCCATTTTTCATTTCTTCTTCCCCGCAAGCCGTTGCGCCATGCCCTCCCTTTGCGTGCTTTCGCGTCCGCAAGGAATTTTCCGCATTCATTCCTGATAAATTTGCTAAATGGCGTAAAAATGCGCGCCTTGTTCCATAGAGACACGCTGGACGAATTGTTATGCGGACGTTAGAAATAACGCAAAAAGATCTTGCAAGGCGCTCGGTTTTCCGAGATATTTCCATTGACTCAGGAAATTCCCAACCGTCAGGCCCCATGAAAACACCAAATCTTCACTCTTTACTCCGATTGGCGCTTCTCGCTCCTGTCGCTGGTTTTCTGTCTGTCTCTTCGCAGGCGGCCACCAAGGATTACACTGGTGCAAACGCAACAACCACTGCAGCGTTTGCCGCAGCCGATAACTGGACGCCCAGCGTTCCGGTCAATGACTTGACCACTGACATCGCGAGGTTCAATTTGACCAGCTATGTTCAGCCGACGCTGACAAGTGCCGGGCGCAGCCTGAACGGGTTGATTTTTGGTGATGGGACGACATCGACAGCAGACATCACGATCACGATCACTGGGGCGTCGGGGCAGCAGTTGAAGCTTGGGGACGGTGGCATTGTGATGAATGCCAATTCGGGCAACGCGACGATCAATAAAGTCCAACTGGGAGCGAACCAAACGTGGACAAACAATTCCGACAACCTCCTTTCGGTTGGCACCCTGGGTAATACTGGCAACGTGACGGCATTTGTTGCGACGTTCAATGGCACTGGTAAGATTGCGATCACTGGAGTCGTGAGCGATAACGGAACGGTGGGAACGACTGGTCTCAACATCTCTGGTGCCACGGTCACCCTTGGCGGAGCAAATACCTTCACCGGGGATACGGTTGTGACCAGTGGCTCGCTGACTTTGGGTAACGCCAATGCACTGGCCTCCAGCACCCTTAACACGACAGGCAGCGCGACAATCAACTTCTTCGCTGGCACCAACAACATCGGGGCACTCAAGGGCAGCGGCAACATCGACAATGGGGGCAATCTGTTGAGGGTGGGGGCCAACACTCAGAACACCACATACAGCGGGAATATCAGCGGTGCAGGCGGGCTGACTCTGGCAACGGGCGGAGTTTTGACTCTCAGCGGGGTAAACACCTTTACCGGAAATGTCACGGTCGGCAGCGGAATCAACACCCGGCTTTTCGTTTCCTCCGATGCAAACTTGGGAAATGGTTCAACCGTGACGATCAACCAAAATGGCAGGCTGACGACCACTGCCAGCATGGCAACCAACAAGAATTTCGTGCTTACGGGTGGCTCGCCGAAACTGGATGTCGCTGCTGGCACCACCTTTACCATTAACGGGACACTGAGCGGACCCAGCACGAACCCCGCAAAAACCAGCAATGGAGATCTTGTTCTGAATGGGGCCAATTCCTTCGCAACAGACACTGTGTTTCTGGTGAGTGCCGGAGGACTCGCCTTTGGCAATGCCGCTGCGCTGAACGCTGCAACCCTGAAATACAATGGGGGAGACAGATTGGACAACACCTCGGGTTCTCCCTTGACGGCGACAGGAATGACCGGGTTTGACATGACCGTCGGATTCACCTTCACGGGGAGCAGCAGCCTGGATTTGAGCGGTGCTCAGGCGGGGTTTGTTCAGACCGTCGACAGTGTGAGGACATTAACGGTCAGCGCCAATACCCTCACTCTGAGCGGCATCCTTTCCACTGGCACAGCCAAGAGCGGAGCCCGCGTGAATGGCGGCCTGATCAAGGCCGGTGCAGGCACTCTGGTCCTGGCCGACGCATCTGATTATACTCTTGGAACCACGATCAACACTGGCACGTTGCAGATCGGCAACGGAGGGACGACTGGCTCGCTCTCGACCAGCAGCGCGATCACCAACAATGCCACGCTGGCTTTCAAGCGCTCCAACACCGTCACGCAGGGGGTGGATTTTGCCACTGTCGTCAGCGGCACGGGCAACTTTGTGCAAGACGGAACAGGCAACCTCATCCTTGCGACGGGGAACACCTACTCCGGCAACACCACGGTCAACGGCGGGGGCACCGGATCGATCACCATCGGTGACGACTCCGCGCTGGGCACGGCTCCTGGAGCGGCGACGGCGGCCAGCCTGGTGCTCAACAATGGAGGGCTTGTAACAACAGGCACAATGGTTCTCAACTCCAACCGCGGGATCCTTCTCAGCGGCCCAGGGGGAGAGGTGAATGTCAATGCCGGAACGACAACCTACGGCGGCATCATTGCAGGCACGGGATTCAGAAAATCCGGAACAGGAATCCTGCTCCTCACCGGTGCGAACACCTATACCGGGGCGACCCAGGTGAGCGCGGGCAAGCTTGTGATCAACGGCGACAACAGCGCGGCAACGGGGGCGATGACGGTTGACAACGGAGCAAGCCTCGGCGGTAACGGAACGATCGGCGGAGCCACGACGATCGACGGCACCCACACGCCTGGCAATTCCCCCGGCTTGCAGACGTTCGTCAGCGACCTGACCTATGGCGGCAATGCCACGTTTGTTTTTGAACTGATCTCGAATGCCACAGCCACGCGCGGAACCGACTTTGACGGGGTGGACGTGGGAGGGGCATTGAGCATCACGAGCGGGGCCGCCTTTAACATCACCCTCAATGGGGCAGGAAGCACGACGGACTTCACAAATGTGTTCTGGGCCAGCAACCAGACATGGCTGGTGTTCAGTGGAGCCACAGGAGGATCCGGCAACTTCGTTCTCGGCACGGTCTCCCTCGATAGCCTGGGCCAAAATTACAGTGCCTACGGAAGCTTTAACACGTCCAGAGTGGGAAATGACATCCAACTAAACTGGGTGGCCGTTCCCGAGCCCGCAGCATGGCTGCTCGCAGCCTTCGGTCTGACAACCGTAGTCGTCTTCCGTCGCCGGCGGCAGGACTGAGAAGAAAAGGCGGAAGGAGGAAGGAAGAAGTGGGGCGCGCAGCGCCCCCGAGCCGCGCTCCGCGCGGGACTTACTCGAAGTCGGATTGCGGAACCGCGATAGCGCTTCGTGGTTGTCGGGGAAAGTCGAATGTGTCGCCGGGGCAAGGCAACCGGAGCGTCAGCGGAGCAGAGCGGAATGATGAGGACGCTTCGCGCGGGATTTCTTCCAATTCCACAATCCTGTTCCCATTGCGGAAAAATGTGGCATCGGCGTCCCGCAGAGGAGAGCAGGTTACGAAGGATGGGATGGACACCTTTCGGATGAATGACACTTTTGCTCTATCCCTCTGCGTCCAAGCGCCTCTGCGTGAGGCTCTTCAACTCCATTTTTCCTTTTGGGCCGAATAATGGGCAGACGGTAAGCGATCGGCTTTTTCGGTTGCTAGAGTGCGGAATCGCGCGGATAATTATCCTTTGGGCATGATCAGATTTTACTCCTTTGTTTTGCTTCTGCTGCTCTCCGGGTTCCATTCGGCGCTGAGCGCCAACTCCCCGGAGTTTGAGAGCTATGCCATGCTCCTCCGGCAAAACGAGATTCTGAAGGTCGAGCCCCAGGTGGTCGCCCCGACAAATTTCCGCTCCGGCTTCAACCGGTATCCGTGGAAGCAGCAGATTGTGACGACGGTCTTCTGGATCGGGGAGCGTCCGACCGCAAACAATCCGGTTCCGAATTACAAAAGCTCGTGGGATGCGCGCTGGGCGTCGAATTACGGCGGCTACGACAACCCGGACCCCGGTGCCCGCAGGAATTTCGTCCCGAAGGGGTTCGTTCCGCGCCAGAATCCGTTTTATGTCGCGCTCCCCTACAACGATGTAACCCGCGGAACCACCAAGCCGGAATCCCGGAAAATGATTCCCTGGTTCAAGCAGGCATTCGAGCGGCCCGGGAAGTCGGTCTGCAAGGGCCGCTGGGTCGCCATCCGATACCGGGGCCGCATCGCCTACGCCCAGTGGGAGGATTGCGGTCCGTTCCGCACCGACCACTGGCAGTATGTCTTCGGCAAGGAGCGCCCGCTTCCCAACCTGAACCAGGGGGCCGGACTCGATATCTCGCCCGCCGTCCGGGATTACCTCGGGATGAACAGCAAGGACGTCACCGACTGGAAATTTGTCGATGCCCGTGATGTCCCCCCCGGCCCATGGACAAAATACGGTGACAACAACACGTTTGTCCTGCAGAAGCGCGGATCCGACCTCTTCGTCGCCGACCGCAACAACGCCTACGGCGCCCGGAAGTAGCCCAGCCGCCTGCGTGCCTTCGGCACGAATGCGAAATGGGGAATTGGGAATGAAAAGATCCCGCGCTCCGCGCGGTTCTCGGGCGCGTGGGCCCCATCGTTCCGCAATCCCCATTTGACTGGAGGGCGCTGCGCTGTCAGCGCCGACTTTTTCAAGTCACGGACGACACGGCGGTCGTCCCTCCAGGGGCGTTGATGGAATGTTGGGAATGCGGAACACATGGCTGCGGGAGCGGCCCGGGAATGGAATGGCTGGGAAGCCATGACATAGCCTTCTTGACAGAGAAGCCCCCCGGGACCGTGTTTGCCGGGAGGCAAAACGGGGCAACCCTGCCCGCAGGGCGAGATGAGCGGGAGCGAGCGAAGCAACAATGTGAAAAAATCCCGCACTTCGCGCGGCTCTCGGGCGCTGTGCGCCCCAGCTTTCCGCCTTCCGACTTCGTTTCCACGGTTTTGGATTCGACTCCGGAGTGGCAATTCCTTCAGGATGGGCGCATGAAGATTCTGATGGCCGCGAGCGAGATGGCGCCGTTTGCGCGCACCGGGGAGTTCGCCGACGAGATGCTGGCACTGGCGTCGCATCTGGGGGAGGCGGGCAACGAGGTGACGGTTGTTCTCCCGTATTACCGGTGCATCCGCGAGGAGAAGGCTGCGAAGCGCACAAGAATCAAGTTTGCGGTGCCGGTGGGCCCGGCCAGGCTGCCGGCGGAAATTTATGAGGCCGGCGCTCCGGGTGGCGTGAGGGTCCTCTTCGTCGCGCGTGATGAGTTCTTCGACCGCAGCGGGCTCTACGGGGCGGACGACCGCGATTACCAGGACAACTCGGCGCGGTTCATCTTCTTCACGAAATGCGTGGTCGAGCTCGCCCGGCGGCTCTCGCAGGATGTGGTCCACGTCCACGGATGGCAGACCGCGCTCCTGCCGGTTTTCGTGCGGGATCAGCGGCTTCCGGTCGTCACAGTGCTCACCCCGCACGGCCTTGAGTATCAGGGGAATTTCTGGAGCTACGACTTCGCGCTCACCAACCTCCCCGGCGAATATTTTTCCGCCCGGGGGCTTGAGTTCTACGGCAGCATGAACTGCCTCAAGGCCGGAATCCTTTTCGCCGATGCGGTGGTGCTCCCCGGACGCCGCTACGTTGCGGAAATGCAGACGCCGGAATTCGGCTGCGGGCTGGAGAATGTCCTCCGCGAGCAGAGCTGGAAGCTGGAGGGGATCCCGGACGGCTTGAAGGAATCCGACTGGCCGGTGTTCCCTCCGGAGGAGAAATCCCGCGCCCGCACGGAGCTTCTCTCATCCGCCGGTTTGAAGCCTGACGGCAGGGTTTTCCTTTGTGACTCCTCGGCAACACGCGGTCAGGGGATCGATATTCTGCTTGAGGTGCTGGATCGCCTTCCGGTTGAGAACGCCCGCGTGCTCCTGCTCGGACCGGTGGAAGAGGGTGCCCGCACCGCGCTTGGCATCGCTCTGCGCCGTCACGCCGGGCGTTTCGCCAACATCAAGGCTGTTGACGCCGGGTTCTTTCACCTCGCGCTTTCCGGGTCGGATTTCCTCCTGCTTCCCGGTCCGGTTGAGCCGGGTGGGGAGCTGCTGATGCTGGCGCTTCGCAACGGTCTCGTCCCGGTGGCCGCGTATTGCCCCGGCCTGCGGCAGTTCGTTCAGGATTTCGACCCGGTGACCGGCACGGGGAACGGATTTGTGTTCTACCGGAATACCGTTGCCGCGCTCGGAGACGCCATCGGCCGTGCAGCCGGAGCAGGAGACGCCCTGTCCCTGGCCGCCAGATCGGCGGATTACTCGTGGGCTGCCTCCGCAAGCCAGCATGAGGCGCTCTACCGGCGGCTCCTGACCCAGTCCGGCCGCGCCGCCAACTGATTTGCACTTTTCTACAATGAGCCTAAAAAATGCAGCTCATCTCACCACAGAGGCACAAAGGCCACCAAGAGAAGTGACAGGAGACTCGAACCGCAGATTAACAAGATTTACACAGATTGAATGACAGACAACAGAAATGGAAGGCTGCGTCCATCACCTGTGATGGTGAAGGGATGGTATTCCGCAACATCTCTGCTTTCAGAAATCTGTGGAAACCCGCGCAAACCTGAGGTTAAAACCTCCCACTCACGCCGGAGGAGTCGCGTCCCGCAGCGGTATCCCTCTCTCTTTGTGTCTTGGTGTCTTTGTGGTGGGATTCTTCCGCAGGAGTTAAGCTGAAAGACAGGTCAAATTTTCTCCATGAAACGCATTTCGTTCCTCCTCATCTTTTCGGCGGCGACCCTCCTTCTCGTCGCCCCGGCTGACGCCCAGCTTCCACCGCTGAACCCGCCCAGGGAATGGGCGCTTCCGGATGGTAATGTGTCCGCCGCGCTGGAATCTTTTGATGGCAGGACCGCCGTTCTCCGGCTCCCGAACGGGCAGCGCAAAAGCGTTTCGCCGGAGGGATTGAGCGAGGCGGACGCCGCGTGGCTGGCCGAATGGCAGGACAGGCAGCCGGTCGTGATGCCGGACTCCGCAGGCGTGGACATCAGCAAGATCCAGGTCGAGGTCGTCAGCGAAGATGAGAAGGCGTTCGTTTACCGCACGCAGCATTTTGAATTCACCTGTGAGGGCAAGCTCACCCAGGCGCTTCTTCGCGATGTGGCCAGAAATTTCGAGGCCACCTACGAACTCGTGAAGGCCCTGCCGTGGGGAATCCTTCCCGAACCGGAGGAGGGTGATCGCTTCCGCGCCCTTCTGGTGCGATCCAAGGTCAACTACGAGGAGCAGGGCGGGCCGAAAAACAGCGGGGGCTTTTACTCCGGTGACCGCAAGCTGTTCATCATCCCGTTTGAAAACCTCGGGATCAAACCGCTCGGCAAGAGCTACACGAAGGCTTCCGACTACAACTCGGACACCCTCGTTCATGAGCTGACGCATCAGATGATGCACGGCTCCCTCTCCCTCCTCCCGCCCTGGGTCACCGAGGGGACGGCGGAATACACCAACAGCCTGCCCTTGCGGCTCGGGATGTTCCGCGTCTCGGCCGCGAAGACCGGGCTGAAGGACTACATCGCCTCAATGAAAACCCGGAAGGGGGGCGTTCCCGCCCCTTACCCGATTGACAAAATGTTCGAAATCACCCCCGAGGAGTGGAATGCGACACTGGAGAAAACGCCGGAGGCATCGCATCGGATGTATTTCACCGCCTTCCTGCTCGTGAATTACTTCATGCACATGGATGGAAAAGGCGACGGCACCCTGTTCGTGAAATACATGAGGGAGATCGCCAGGGCCAACAGGCAGATCGAAGAGTTCAAGAGCGAGCGAAAGGCCTTTAAAAAGAATGCTGTGGAGGCCGGAAAAGCAGCCCGCCCTCAACCGCCCGATCTCCTCGCCTCCCCGGAAAAACGCACGGAATTCGAAAAATCCACGCTTGAAATCCTCCTCAACGGCAGGACCACCGACGAGCTTATGAAGCAGATCCGCAACGCCTACCGCCGCCATGGTGTGGATCTCTGAAAAATGAAAAATGAAAAATGGAGAATGGAGAATGGAGAATGGAGAATGCGGAATGATTGGGCGCTTGCGCCCTCTATTTTACATTCTGCATTCTCCATTTTGCATTTCTCTCCTCACAGTCCGGCTAGGATCGCGTTGAACGTCGGGCTCGGGCGCATCGCGGCCGAGGCGAGCTGGTCGTCCGGCTGGTAGTAGCCGCCGATATCCACCGGCTTGCCCTGGACGGCGAGAAGCTCCTCCGAGATCTTCTGCTCGCTCGCGGCGAACTTTTCCGCGATTGCCGTGAAGACGCTCTTCAGTTCGGCGTCCTTGTCCTGCGCGGCGAGCGCCTGCGCCCAATACAGGGCCAGGTAGAAGTGGCTGCCCCGGTTGTCGATGCCTCCGACCTTGCGCGCGGGCGATTTGTTCGTGTCGAGAAATTTTCCGGTCGCCTCGTCGAGCGTCTCTGCGAGGATTTTCGCCTTCGGGTTCTTGAAGGTTTCGCCCAGGTGCTCGAGTGAGACGGCGAGGGCGAGGAATTCGCCGAGCGAGTCCCACCGCAGGTAGTTTTCCGCGACGAATTGCTGGACGTGCTTCGGAGCGGAACCGCCCGCGCCGGTCTCAAACATGCCGCCACCGTTCATGAGCGGCACGATGGAAAGCATCTTGGCGCTTGTGCCGAGCTCGAGGATCGGGAACAGGTCGGTGAGGTAGTCGCGCAGGACGTTGCCCGTCACCGAGATCGTGTCCTGGCCGTCCTTGATCCGCTCCAGGCTGAACCGGCAGGCTTCCGCAGGGGGGAGGATCCGGATGTCGAGGCCGGAAGTATCGTGGTCGGGCAGATACGATTTCACCTTGGCGATGATCTGCGCGTCGTGAGCGCGCTTGCCGTCGAGCCAGAAAACCGCCGGAGTGCCCGTGGCGCGGGCGCGGTTGACCGCCAGCTTCACCCAGTCGCGGATGGCGGCGTCCCTGGCCTGGCAGGCCCGCCAGATGTCGCCTTCCCCGACCTGGTGTTCCATCAGCACCCTGCCGGAACCGTCGACCACGCGGACGGTCCCATTTGCCGGAATTTCAAAGGTTTTGTTGTGCGAACCATACTCCTCGGCCGCCTGGGCCATGAGCCCGACATTCGGCACACTGCCCATGGTGCGGGGATCCAGCGCGCCGTTCGCTTTGCAAAAATCGATCGTGGTCTGGTAGATGCCGGCGTAGGAACTGTCGGGGATGACCGCGAGCGTGTCCTGCTGTTTCCCCTCCGCGTTCCACATCTGTCCGGAGGTTCGGATCATGGCCGGCATCGAGGCGTCCACGATGATGTCGCTGGGGACATGGAGGTTGGTGATCCCCTTGTCGGAATTCACCATGGCGATCGCGGGGCGGGCTTCGTAGACGGCCCGGATGTCCGCCTCGATTTCCGCCTTCTTGTCGGCGGGAAGGCCCTGGATTTTTGCGACGAAGTCCCCGAAGCCGTTGTTGAAATCCACGCCGAGCTCCTTGATGACGCCGGCGTGTTTGTCGATCAGCTCCTTGAAGAAGACCTTCACCGCATGGCCGAAAATGACCGGGTCCGAGACCTTCATCATCGTCGCCTTCATGTGGAGCGAAAAGAGAACGCCCTCGGACTTCGCCCGGGCGATCTCGCTTTCAAGGAATGCGATCAGAGCCTTTTTGCTCAGGAACGTTCCGTCGAAAATCTCGCCGGCCTTGAGCGGGGTTTTATCCTTGAGCACGGTGACGCTTCCGTCGGCTGCCACAAACTCGATCCGGACATCCGTCGCCTCCGGCACGGTCACGGATTTTTCATTTGAGAAAAAGTCGTCCTTTCCCATCGTCGCGACGCTGGTTTTGGAATCGCGAGACCATGCGCCCATCGAATGCGGATGCTTGCGGGCGTAGTCCTTCACCGCCTTCGGGGCACGTCGGTCGGAATTGCCCTCGCGCAGGACCGGGTTCACCGCGCTGCCCATCACTTTTCCATAGCGGGCCCTGATGGCTTTTTCCTCATCGGTCTTCGGGGCTTCGGGGAACTCGGGAAGCTTGAAGCCCTTTTTCTGAAGCTCTGCGACCGCCGCCTTGAGCTGGGGGACGGATGCGCTGATGTTCGGCAGCTTGATGATGTTCGCCTCGGGCTGGAGGGTCAGGGCACCGAGCTCGGCCAGGGCGTCGCCGGTTTTCTGATCCTCCGTGAGGAACTCCGGGAAATTGGCGAGGATCCGGCCCGCGAGCGAAATATCGCGGGTCTCCACCGAAACCCCCGCATGTTTTGTGAATGCCTGGATGACCGGCAGCAGGGAGTAGGTGGCCAGGGCCGGCGCTTCGTCGGTCTTGGTATAGATGATGGTGGGAAGCTTGGACATGGTATTGCCTGCCGATTTAAGGCATCGGACATCCGGGGTCAAAGCGAATTACCGCATCGGAGCATCTCACGCCGATTTCTGTATCGAATCCCCTTGTATAAAGAACCCCGCTTTCCGCAACAGGATCGTTTGCCGCAGCCCTTCCGGTTCACTACGATATGCTCATGAATCCTCCACCGATTGATACGGTCAGCCTGCCACGGAAGTCCGGTTTGGCGATTGCCAGCCTTGTTTGTGGAATCGTGAGCGTCCTGTGCCTGGGAATGTTGGCCGGAATTCCCGCCGTGATCTGCGGGCACATCGCGCATTCAAAAATCAACAGGGCTGCCGGCCTGCTGACCGGTCAGGGCATGGCCATTGCGGGTCTCGTCATGGGATATCTTTCCATTTTCTTGACTATAGTTGTCCTGCCCATTCTGGCTGCCCTTGCCCTTCCCGCGATTCTTACGACGAAAGCCCAGGCAATGGCGACACGTCAACTCAGCGATGCGAAGACAATTCATCTCGCCATGATGCAGGCGGCACTGGACAGGACGTCGACGGGCGATGTTGAGATCGGATTGCCTGCCGACATCCATGCCCGGTCGGCGAAGCAGGTGGGCGACATGCTCGTGGCCAAGGGGTATCTTTCTGCGGATGATCTCCGGCGAGTGCACTTTGATCAATTCGAGATCGGTAACGTTTCGGAGGAAGACCCAGCCGATACCATTGTTCTCCGCACAAAGCCTGCCAATACTCGCAGCCGTATTATTGTGATGAGGAAGGCCGGAGATGGAAACATCTTTCGGTCTCCGCAAGCTGGAGCCAGCGGTAAAGCCCCCCCGCGCGATCCACCGTTTCTTCAGTAAGGCTGATTTTTGGAGGGCGCTGCGCCGTCAGCGCCGAAAAACTCAGACGGCACGGCCTGTGGCTGCGAGGAATGGCCGGATCATTTCCGAGAGCTGGTTGAACGCGGCGAAATCGACCTGCTGCTGCCCGTCGCTCATGGCTTCGGCGGGGTTCGGATGCACCTCGACCAGAAGTCCGTCGGCTTTCAGGGCGACGGCGCCGCAGCAGAGCGCGAGCACAAGGTCCGCGCGCCCGCATCCCTGGCTCGGATCCACGATCACCGGGAGGTGGGATTCCTTTTTTGCGACCGCGACCGCTGCGAGGTCGAGCGTGTTGCGGGTGTAGGTCTCAAACGTGCGGATGCCGCGCTCGCAGAGGAGGACATTCGGGTTGCCGTGCGCGAGGATGTATTCCGCCGCCAATAGCCACTCCTCGATCTTTTCGCTCATCCCGCGCTTGAGAAGCACGGTCTTTCCGGATCTGGCGCACTCGATCAGGAGCTGGAAATTCTGCGCGTTGCGGGCGCCGATCTGCAGGATGTCCGCCGAGGCGGCGACGTGCTCGACATCGCGCTCGCTCAGGACCTCGGTGATGATTTTCAACCCGGTTTCTTTGCGGGCGAGTTCCAGCAGGCGGAGGCCTTCCTTTCCGAGCCCCTGGAATTCATACGGCGAGGTGCGGGGTTTGTAGGCACCCCCGCGCAGAATCGTCGCCCCGGCTGCCTTGACGGCCCGCGCGGTGGAAAGGAGCTGCTCCTCGCTCTCGACCGAACACGGGCCCGCCATCAGCGCGAAATGCCCGCCGCCGATTTTCACCCCGTCCACATCCACCACCGTATCCTCCGGATGCGACTCCCGGCTGGCCAGCTTGTAGCGCTTTTGGACGCGCAGGACGCTTTCCACCTGCGGCAGGGCGGTGAGCGATTCGAGGTTCTGGTGGGTCCGTTCGTCTCCGATCGCGGCGATCACCGTCTGGGTGACACCGAAAATCGGGGCCGGCTCGTAGCCGAGCTTCGAGACCTCGGCGATGACTTCGTCAATGGCGGCTTTCGGGGTGTGCGGACGGAGGACGATGATCATGAGGAGCGTGACCGGGAGCGGGCAATCTGCCGGATGGTTGGAGAGGGGGGAATCTATTCCGAGGGAACCGTCAGGGTCCCTTTGGTTGGAATCTGATTGACCTGAACGGAATTCGTTTTCAGCCCCTTCTTGAAAAAGGTTTGCTCCGAGTCGCCGAAGACCTTGAGCGTCGGGAAAAAGCCGAACAATTCGCTGCGAACATCGAATTCGATTCTATCGCCCTTCACTTTTGCCTGGGTCACTTTCAACGTCTGGGTTTTTCCGTGATAAAGAATGGACCCGGAAAATTCCTGGAACCGGCTTGACTTGTATTCCTTGACGAACCACACGCCGATGTCCTGTCCAAAATTCGAGGATGTCAGAGCCGCGCTTCCCGTGGAGGGGTCCGAATCGATGTCAAAGCCGAAATAGTAAGCCACCTTCGGATCGTGGTTGACGGGGATTTTTCCGCGCAGAGTGACCTCGAAGCGGAGTTCCAGTCTCTCCTTTCGTGTCACGGTGATGTCCTTGAAAAACATGAAGTCCGGTTTCTCCTCGGAGAACGCGTGGGGCGGCATCGGATTTTCGAAAAAGACCCTGCTCGGTTCACCTGCCGAGGACGAACAAATGGAGAAAGCCAGGAGTCCCAGGGCCGCACAAACAGCAGGGAGGGGGATGGTGAGAAAAGAAAAGCGCCCGGAATTCATAAGTCCGGGCAGTTCATCAGATCTGTTCCGGGAAGTCAATTGGACCGGATGAAGGGGAGTCGACAAGCGGGATTTTAATTGATATCGGGAAGGCAAATGAAAATGCCCGCATTCCTTGTTCTTGTCATGTTGCTGTCCACCCTGGCCGTTTCATCGGCCATCGACGATGTTCAGATGCTGCCGACGCGCAAGAAGCTCGACGAGGACAAGGCACGGACCAGCAGCAGCACTTCGGTCAAGTCCAAGCAGATCATCTACTCGGTCAAAGTGAACAGCCGCTCATTCAAGGAGTTGAAGAACGTCACCATCAAATACAATATTTACTACGAGGTCAGCCAGCTCGGGAGCACGGCGAAGCCGGAGGTGAAGTCGGCTTCCGGTTCCCACGCCTTCGAATCGCTGCTCACAAACAAGCCGGTGGAGTTTGACACGACGGCGATCCAGCTCAGCCAGTCGACTCTCGATGGCGGATGGTATTTTGGAAACGGTGCGGATGCGACGGCAAAGGACAAGGTTGTCGGGCTCTGGTTCAAGGCATTCGATGCGGAGGGGAAATTGATCGGCGAATATACGAATCCCCCGTCGGTGGCCACGAAGCAGAAGTGGAAGGAGTAGCGCTCACTCCACGCGGAACGATGCGGCCCTCTCCTGCCCGCCGGATCTGGCGGACAGCGTGAATTCGCCGGGCTCGAGGAGGAGCTTTGCCGGGCTGAGTTTTTTTCCGTTGGCGAACCACTCGCACGCGGGGTCGGTGCTTTGGGGGATGAGCTCCTGCTGTCCGTGAGGGAGTGCGGGATTGAGGGTGAAAACCGCCCCGTCTTTCGGGAAGAGGATTTCAAACCTTTTGGCATCCGCGACCGCGCCGATGCGGTTTTGCGGTCCGGCACACCAGGCGGCATAGGAGGCCGGAAGAACGAGGGTCTCTTTTCCAGCGATGCAGCGATACATGCCGGCGGAGGATTCCGTTGGCGCGGTGCCGCGAAGAAACCACTCGCGCACGACGGGCTCGCCCGGCCTTGGAAGCAGGCCGGTCTCCCGGGCGATGAAGACGGATTCCAGCCCGGCATTCTCGCGGGGTTCCGGCACGGCGGAGTCGTCGGAGGACAGCAAAAAGCAGACGATGGCATTCCAGACCGGCGCCGCAGACCGCACGGCAAGAGCGGAGTTCATCGGGGAGCCGTCGGGATTTCCCGTCCAGACTGCGACCGTGTGTTCGTTGGTGAATCCGACGCACCATCCGTCGCGAAACCCCGAGCTGGTTCCTGTTTTGACGGCGACCCTTTGAGAGACATTCAGCGGCGAGGCATTTCCGAACGAGATCCGTCGCGCCTCGTTGTCGCAGAGGATGTCGGTGATGATGGCGCACGCGGCCGCCGAGCCGCACGGGTGTGGCTCAACAGGTTCTCCGGTAAGAATGGTCGGCTTCCAGGAATTTCCGCCCCTGGCCAGCGACGCATACGCTCCGGCCATGTCGAGCAGGGAGACCTCCGCATTGCCGAGGATGAACCCCGCGCCGCAGGCATCGAAGCCCCCGCGGAAATCCAGCCCCCAGGATTCCAGCTTTCCGAACGTCTCGCGGGCGCCGGTCTTTGCGAGCGTGACGACGGCGGGGACGTTCAGGGAATTTCCGAGGGCTTCGCGCAGGCGGACCGGACCAAGAAACCGCTCGTTGTAATTTCTCGGATCGTAGTCGGGATAGGCTGCCCGGACGGCCTCCTCGGTATCGGGAAGAAGCGAGGCCGCGGTCGCCAGATGTCTGTCGATCGCTTCCAGATACAGGAACGGCTTGAGGGCGGATCCTGCGCTGCGGGGAGCTGTGGCAAGGTTGATGTCTTTCTCCCGGGGCGGGGCCGAGGAGACCATGGCCCTGACGCCGCCGGTCGCATTGTCCACGATGACGACAGCGCACCCGCTTGCGCCAACCTCCTCGAGGGCTTTTTGGGAGGACTTCACAATCCTCTCGACCACCGCCTGCAAGTCCAGATCCAGCGTTGTCCGCCGGCTGGCATCGCCCGGACGCAGCCGCGAAAGCGCCTCGCGCGTGAAGTGGGGCGCAGCGGAGACCGGATCGTGGCGGCCCGGCACAGGCGGTGATGCCAGGAGGGCGGCCGCGTTGAGTCCGGCCGGCAGGAGCCCGTCGTCGCGAAGCCTTTCGATATTCCGTGTGTAGCGCGCAAGCGTTTGCCCGGGATTTTTCCAGGGGCTGAGCCGCGAAGGGGATTGCGGGATGCCGGCGAGATAGACCGCCTCGGCAAAGGTGAGGTCAGCCGGCGGCTTTCCAAAATACGCGAACGCCGCCGCGACCGGGCCGATCCGGCGGTTCCCGTAATCGAGCCGGTTCATGTAGGTCTCGAGGATTTTTGTCTTTGGCCATTCCCTGTCGAGTCGCAGGGCCGAGAAGGCCTCGCGCCATTTTGCGTCGAGCGTGCGGCGGGTCCGCCCGGAGCCGAGCTTGATCGTCTGCTGGGTGATCGTGGACGCGCCGGAGATGATTCTTCCGTTTCCGATATTCCGCAATGCGGCCCCTGCCATGGCAATGCCATCGACGCCCGGATGCGAGTAAAACCGGTGATCCTCGACGGCCACGGTCGCCATCGGGAGCCACGGGCCGAAATCCTTCAAGCGGGCCGGGCGGGCATCCCGCGCGAAGTCGGCGGCGGGGGAGGAAAACGGCCTTCCCCGGATGTCTTCCAGGACCGGAGTCGCAGGAGGCGGCGCGGTCAGCGGGGCCGGCAGGGGAGCCGTCCGGATCCGGATCTCAAGCCCGCCCAAGACGAGCGCCGCCAGCACGACCGCCACCATGGCAATGCGGCTCTTCATGGGCAAAACTTTCGCAATCCCGCGCCCGGTTGACAAGCGTCCGTTCTCCCGTTTGCAGCGGGAGGGCTTCCGTGGCATGTTTTTCCTCATGAAACGACATCTCGCGGTCTTTTTTGCATTTTCCCTATCCCTGTTCGCCGGGCCCTCCCTGCAGGATGCCGTGAGCGATTTTCAGGCGGGCGATCTCGCCGCGGCCAAGGCGATTCTGGAGGAGCTCGCGGTCAAGGAGCCGAAGAACCAGGCCGTGCAAAACTACCTGAAGCTGGTGGCCCAACGCCAGGCGGGCGAAATGGCGATGCGGAAGAAACTGAATGCGGTCATCATTCCGAAGCTCGAGCTGAGCGACGCGGATTCCAAACAGGCCTTCGACTTCATCTGCCAACTGATCAACAAGAACGGAGGGTTCCGCCCGAATATCGTCTGGATGGTCCCGCCGGATTCCGACAAGAAGATCACCCTGTCTCTGGACAATATTCCCGGAGCGGAGGCCATGCGCTATGCGGCGGAGTCCGCCGGGCTCAGGCTTTCCTTCGAGGAGCACGCGGTGCGGGTCCAGCCGGAGTGATGACTCGCATGGCGCGGGCTAGCCCGCATCGCCAGGATCGTCATGGACTGGATCCGGAAATTTGAGACGGGGGAGACAAATATCCAGCGGAGAGCTGAATTGTCATATTAGAGTTGGCGACTGCATGGAACGATGGGCTACAACGTTACGGGCAGATCAACGGCAGCGACTGGCGCTTGTTGCGGCGATAGACGCGGAAGTCGGAGTCGAGCGTGAAGACGGGGGCTTCGGGCCAGAGTTCGGACATGCGGACAAGGCAGGCGTCGGCAAAGGACATGGGGACGCTGGCGTAGCGGGCCATCAGCTCATGAATCAGGGAGTGATGGTCGCGGACGGACAAAGGCAGTTCCAGGCGACCGTCAGCCAGCCAGCTTTCGATGCGGTCTTTCGCTGCGGGGATGTCGCGCGTGAGGAAGTGGACTTCGGCGAGGACCGCTTCGCAGGAGAGCATTTTGGGTGGGAGCCGTGCGGCTTCATGCACGGCCCACGCATGATGCTGATCGTCGCGGTCGAGGATGGCTACGAGCGGCCCGGTGTCGGCGATGACGCATTTCATCTGCCGAAACCGCGGAGATGCTTTTTATTACTGGCGAGGTCCCGCTTGCCGGAAGTGATCGAGCCGACGCTGTCGCCGAGTGCTTCGAGCAAGTTGGCGGGCCGGTGCCGCGGCGAGGCCGCTTCCTCGGTGAGCTTCGCTTCGATGGCCTCCCGGACCAGAACCGATTTTGCCACACCGCGACGGTTTGCCAAATCTGCCAGGCGACCGTCGAGCGCGGATGGAAGTTTGCAGGTCAGCACACTCATGGGGAAAAGGTAATACCTTGCTTGTCCAATAACAATACCGGAATTGCGCGCCCCAATCCTTCCCCCCCCGGCATCCTTTTGCCCCTTCTTGCGGATGGCCTGCCCGGAGGACGTGTTCGGGTTTTGGTTTCCTCCTTGGCGGCTTGGCGGGAGAATATTTCCTCTGTGAACGCCTGCGTCTCTGCGTGAGAAAATCTATTCCGCTTTCACCGCACAGGCGGACGGAGCAGTCCGGGAATAGAACCGGCTGTCATACATGGGCGAGATCTGCGCGGCGGGCCATGTGAACGTTCCGGCGGCGGTCGCGCGGGCGAGGACCGGGCAGGAGAGGAGGTCGGCCGGGACCTCGTCGAAGAAAAGCACGGTCCGGCTGTCGCGCATCTCGGAGTGCGAGAGCGTCGCCGTCTGGACCCCGGCTTCCCCGGGCACCTTGTAGAATTTTCCGAAGAGATCGAGGTTGGGGTTGAGGACTTCGATGCAGGCCGGGAGGGGATCTTCAAGCGCGAGAAAGCTTTGCGGTTTGTCCGACTGGAACCGGTAGGTGATGAGGAGTTCGTCGCCGAGGAGGAACGGCGATTCCGGGGTTCCCTTGCGTGAGGGATCAGTGAGGTTTTTTACGAAGCGGTCGAGGCGCAGGCCCTTTTGCACAGGGGCATTTTCGGCTTCGGCGAGCTGACGCCGGGCCTTCAGGACGAATGTCCCTTTCGCAGCAGCTCCGAGTCCGGAAATTTTCAGGCCGGCTGACTGGGAGAGCGTCCGGTCTGCCCACTCGGCGGCGGATTTATTCGGTGCGGTGGCATCCGGGGACGGCTTGAGCGACTTGGCAAGCGGCGTCGCGGGTTGGGAATTCACAAGCGCCTTGAAGGACAGAAGAAGCCACAGGTTTTCCTGTGTCGAGAGCGAGGCGGAGGATTTCATCAACTTCTCGAGGCGGGGGCGGATGGAATTCGTATCCGGTTCGATGGCCAGCCGGGCGAGCAGGCAGAAAGCCTCCGAGCGGGCGGGTGACGAGAACGTCGCGGGATCGAACGCCTGCGTGTCGAACGTCTTCGGCAGTTCGCTGAGAAGCTTCTTCTGCTTGTCCGGGGCGGTGTCGATCTGCTTCAAGGCAAGGGCCAGCATGGCTTTGCCCTCGTAGGTCAGGCGGTCGCGCTCGAGGTAAAGTTCGTCGGCGGCCGCCGCCAGATCCGGGGATTCTTCCGTGAGCGAGGTCACGAACATCGCGAAGGCGCGGAGGGTGGGGGAGACGGAAATCGTGCGCGCGATCATCGCCTGGAGCGCCCCGGAAAGTTCGCCGGTGAGATGCTCGGAGACCGTGTATCCGTCCGCCTCGGCCATCGAAACCGCCAGGGCGGACTGGATGGTCACAAAGGCATTTCCCGTGGTCCCCATCGGCCAGTAGGGGAGCATGCCATCCTGAAGGAGCGATGCCTCCATGACCTTGAGCGACTCCTCGATCGTGTGCCTGTAATTTTTGTCCCTCTCCTTGTTGGTCGGGATCCACTTGAGCAGATCGGCGAGCGCAGTGAAGGCCAGAACCCTTGAGGACTGCTGTTCGAGACATCCATGCGGGTAGTCGAGAACCGAGGGGAGGCCCATCAGCTTTGTCAGCCAGGGAGAGGTTGAGAGCGTGGCGCTGAACGTGCCGTCCTTCCATGCCGGCGGCATGAAATCCACCGCGGGGAATTTGTCGCCCGACCAGCTTCCGGCCACGGATTCATCGACCGTGATCGTGCGGGGAAGAACCGGGAGCGTGACCTCGACGGCATCCCGGTTTCCGCCGGGAGCGGTGGCTTGGAACCGCACCGGAGCGGCCGGTTTCCCGCGGCCGGCCCTCGCGGCGAAACGGAAAACGACCGGGGCATTTTCCGCGGCGGAGGCCGTGGCGGTGGAATTCCCCGTGAGTTCGAGTCCGGTCGAACATTCGACGGTGAGCATTTCGCTCGTGGAGATTTTCTGGCGTGCGACCGCGCGGAGTTCGACCTCGTCGCCCTCGCGCAGGAACCGCGGGAGCGCGGGTTCGATGATGAGCTTCTTCGAGACTTCGAACGTCTCCGAGGCGGATCCGAACTGGTTCCGAGGAGTCTGGGCAAGAGCGATGACGCGGAATCTCGTGAGATTGTCGGGAGCCGTCGTTTCAAAGGTCACCGTGCCATTCGCGCCGGTCTTCAGCGAGGGGTTCCAGAAGAGGAGCGGCTTGAAATCCTTGCGGGTGAAATCCACATTGCCGAACTCCTCGCCGCCGCCGTCTCCCACCGTGTAGCCTTTTTGAGTGAGCTGCGAGGGGTGGATGCCGTCAACCAGCCCGCGGAGCGCGGGCGAGGTGACCACGTTGAAGGGATTCTGTGGGAAAAAGTCCGGACCGAGTCCCGGCAGCGACCAGCCGCCGAGTGTGAGGATCGAGTCATCCACTGCATAGACGGTGACCTCAGCTCCTGCAACCGGAGATCCGAGGCTGGTCACGGTGACCGAGCCGGTGACTTTTTCGCGGGGCTCGTAGGATTCTTTTCCGACCTGCGGTTTGACGTCGAGTTCCCGGGCGGGATTCTTGAGCGAGAACGCTCCGAAGCCGAACATCTCGCCCGGGATCCTGTCGTGGCCGCCGGGGTTCAAGGCATAAACGGCAACCCAGGCGTTCGGACCGAACTCCTCGCGCGTCGGGATCTCGATTTTGGTCGCGTTGCCCGGGAGTTCGACCGTGCGGGAGTCGAGGATGCGGTCGGTCTCGACTGTTACCCAGGCGATCCCGCCCGACGGCGAGAGCACATCGAACGAGGCCTTTTCTCCGACGATGACCGGCTGGTCCGGAGATTTGACCTCCAGCGTCTCGTCGCTGCGGACCGGAAATTCTGATTCGCCGGGACCCGTGACATCCGCCTGCGCGCTCACTTGAATGCCGCCCGGAACCGGTCCGGCCACGAGGACATAGCGTCCGGGTTCCTTTGCAGGAAAATCGGCGCTGCCGTTCGAGGGAACATCCTTTGACTCCAGTCTGATGAAATCGTCAAAATTCCGATAGCGATAGACGAACGGCGCGATCTGCTCCTTCACGGACTTGGCTTTGACGATGTAGAGAACGGCGGGGACTTTTGCGGGAACCGGTTTGCCGTCCTCGCGCGGGAGGGTGCGGATCTCAAACCGAACGGTTCCTTTCGGAGGGTCCGCGGCTTCCTTCACTCCGAGAGTGAGGTCGTTCATCGTGACATTGTCCGTCGTTCCGCCGGTGATCGTCTGCCCGTCGGGGCCGGTGACATCGACCTGCCAGAGGACCGTCGTATTCGCCCGATTGCCCGGGTCGGGGAATGGAGGTGCGCAGGTGAGCGTGGCCTGTCCGTTTCCATCCAGCGCCGTCTCGCCCTCGATGGCCGCGTCGAAGACCGGAGGTTTGACCGACTGGGAATAGAGGTCCACCTGGGTGAATCCGCTGTCATCCGGGCCGGCATAATAGGTGCCATCGTGGTCGCTCAGCCAGGTGGCCTTCCATTTGACCCGGCTGCCGACATTCGGCGCGCCGTGGAAATACCTGGAGGCGACCCGGACCACCGACTCGGCGGGCTTCGTGGTTTCTTCAGGCTCGCAGGTCACCGAAAACGGAGGGTTCCGGAATTCCTCGATTTTGAAGTTGGCCGGGGTGCCGGCATCGGCGATGCCGAGTTTCGCGCGCACGCGGAACTCCCCGAGGTCGCCGGATTCCGGAGCGGTCCAGGCCGCATCCCATCCGCCCGAGGCATTCACCTTCGCAGCGCCCGAAGCCATGACGTCATCCTGCCAGGCCTTGGTGATTTCCCATGTCACCGTCTGCCCTTCGGGGACCGTGAGCCCCCCGTCTTTTTTCACGCGGACGAATCCCTTGATCTTGAGGTCCTGGCCCGGACGGTAGAGCGGCCGGTCGGTGAGGATGCGGCCGAGGACGGACGGCTGGGGCGAGAAGTAGCTTGAGCCCGAGGAGAACTGCCCGTCCGGAGCGGCCGGCCAGAGCGTGGTTTTTCCGTCATGCGTGGTCTGGAAAAACGAGGCCGCCGTCGATGCGGTGCGCGGGAATCCGACGAGTCCCTCCGCGTCGGTCTCGGCGGAGGCGATCTCCAGCAACTCCCGGGTCAGCAGCCGGACCAGAACTCCCGGGACCGGCTGGCCGTTCCCCATCGCGGCGGCGCGGACCGTGAGGCTGGTCGGGCTGAGCTTCTGTGTGAGCGCGAGGTCTCCAAACCAGATGAGCGAGTGGTTGGCAACCTGCCTGCCATCGCCCGTGCCGGCGAATGCTTCGATCACATACGGTCCGGAAAGGTCTCCCTTCCACTCCAGCTTCCGGAGTTCCTCTTTGTCGTCTGAGACGGCGGGAAATTCCCCATTGCCGACCACTTCGAGGCCGAGGGCATCGATCAGGAGGGGATCTCCCTCACGGGATTCCACATTCAGCCTTTCAAGAACAGCCGGGAGCTTCTCATTCGAAACCCGGGCGAGCCGCCAGTGCAGGGGACCGGTGTTCGACTGGACGAGCGCGAAACGCAGGCCGAGCGCGCCGCGCTGGCGGAATTCTCCGGGCGGGAAAAGGATCGTCGGCGGTTTGTGCGGGAACGTCGCTCCCCAGAGGGAATCCGCGGCCATCGGGAACCCGCGTTCGCCGGTGACAGACGACGAGATGGTGACTTTGTAGCGGACATTGGTGTCGAATTTTCCATCGACGTAGATCCGGTCGCAATCCTTGCGCAGCGCGAGATCGGCGACCGCGGGATCAACGGTCACGGCATTTTCCGGGAGCGGGTCGTCGGAGAGCCTGGTCTTGAATTTGATTTCGATATGGGGCTTGTCCGTCGCCCAGTTCCTTGCGGCGACGAAATCCACCGCGAGCGGGCGGGTTGTTCCCAGCGGGAAAACCCTGGGATAGTCGAGGGTGCGGCCGGCGAAGGCGTCGTGGACGTCCTCGACGACCAGATCGTAATACGCTCCCACCGGCAGCGGGTCGCGCGGGGTCGCACGGATGGTGGTCGGCGTCGGGAGCGATTTGCCGGGCTCGTCCTCCTCGACGTTGATCTGAGCGGGAAATTTTTTCCGGGTCGCGCGGTCCTGGAACCAAATCCCTTCGGCGAGATCGTGGATGCGGACCGGGTAGTTGAATTCCAGGGGAACGACCGGCCGGGAATTCAACTGGTCCCGCTCGTCATACCAGCTTGAGACCTTGAGCGGCTCGGTGGTGAGTTCCACCCCCCATGCCCCGAGCGGCAGGGCGCTTCCGTCGAGCGTCTTCAGATTTTCGCGGAGCCGCAGGCGGTAGGTCTGCCCCGGGATGCGAGGCCCGGTGACCATCCAGTCGCCGGAGGACGGCGATCTCCAGAAAAAACTGGCGTCGAGAGGCGGCCAGGCCACGACCGGGGACTCGCAGCCCTCGAGGTCGATCTTGTCGGAGGTGACGATGTCGGTCGGAAACGTAATGCTGAAATTCGCGAAGGGCTCGATTTTTCCATCGGCCGGAGAAATCCCCACGCCGCCCGCCTCGGGGTCGTTGGTGAAGAGGCGGGAATCTTCCGGGATCTGAAAAACCTGGGGAGGCGGCAGCGGGCTGGGGGACACGGATGGCACCGGCCCCTTTGGTTTCGGCGGCGGAGGCTGCATGGCCGAGGCCGTGCTGATGACCACGAGACCGGCAAGCCACCACGTTTTCATCGGGTTCCTTTCTCCGCCTTTTTCAAGGCGTCCGCCGCTTCGTTCGGCTGGCCGAGCCGCGTGTGGCAGGCCGCTTTCAATTTCCAGACCGCGGGGAACGGCTTTGCCGCGATCGACCGGTCCGCGAAGTCCAGTGCGAGGGAGAGGTTGGATTGTTCGAATGCCATTTCCGCGAGGCCGGCATAGACGTCGGCGAGGATGTCGGGCGGGGCCTTGAGGGCGGCCAGCTTTTGCGCGTAGGCGGTCGCAGCCGGGAAGTTCCCGAGCCGCCGGCTGATCGCTACCGCGAGGTGGAGAGCGGGTATGTTCGAGGGGGCCGCTTTCAGGATGGCCTCCACGTCGTCCATCGCGAGCAGGTATTGCGAGGCATAATTCAGCCACGAGGCGCGCTGGAGCAGTGCCTGTAGGTCGCCGGGTTTCTTTGCGAGTATTCCGTCCGCCTGCACGATTCCGCTTCGGGCTTTTTCGTCTTCAAGCGCGACAGAAGTGTCCACACGACGTTCCTGCCGTGCTTTTGCGGAATCCATCTCACCTGTGGCCACCAGATCCCGGGTTTCGAGAAGTTTTCCGTAAACGGAATCCGGCCATGCCTTGAGTCCTGCGCCGGCTTCTGTGAGCCCGCGTCCGGGAAGGCCTCCGTAGGACCACCAGAAAGCTTTTTCAAAAGCGACCGGCGGACCTGCTGCCGCCTTGTCCAGCGCCGCAGTTTCCTTCAGCGCTTTTTCAAGCCTTTCGAATCGCGGCTGGATGTCTTTCACCCGAGCAGCATCCGGGTCATCCGCCGAGGCTTTGCGAAAATCCGCCAGGGCGCCTGCGGGGTCATCCGCGGAGAGCTTTGCATCCGCCCTGTCGAGGAGGAGGCCGGCGTCGCCTTCCTCATTGATCAAAGTGTCCAGCACGGCGATCTGCTCCCTGCGTTTTCCGGCTTTGGCGAGATAGTCCGCCAGGAGCAACCGGGTCGCGCGGTCCTTCGGAGCTTCCGCCGCGCGGCCCTGGAGGATTTTGACCGCTTCCTGGATATTGTCATCCCGCCGCCAGGCGACCTCCGCATTCGTGCGGGCGACCAGCCCGGGCTCCGGCGGGGCCGCCAGGTTCAGGGACTTCTCTGCCATCCCGTAATCCGGAACAGCCAGCCACAACCCGACCAGTTCCCGCACGGCGTCAGGATCGTTCGGGTGGGCATCGATCCAGCGGCGGAGAAGTTCGATTTGCGCATGCGTGTCGTTGGCGGCCCGTGCCAGATCGAGCTTTTCCACAAGATCGGAGGCTGCCTCCGCAAACGGCAGCGCTGATGCAATCAGCAGGACCAGAAGCGGAACTCGCATGCGACAAGTGTTGAACCCCGCGATCCGAATTCACAAGCCGATTCATCCCGGAAAATTCCCCCGGCCGTCCCGGATCGCGTCAACACCGCCGGAACGCGGGCGCGCTCACCCAACCTTTCGCTCGGCGGCAGAGAACCCGACTACATTTCCCATACCATCGCGCAGCGGCTCAACCTCGATTCGAACCCGGTAGCGCCCGCCATTCTTGTGGTAGTTGACCAGCTCTGCGGTGCAGGAAGTCCGGGAGCGCACCGCCTGCCGGATGACATCCACCGCCGCGGGATCGGTCTCCGCCCCCTGCAGAAATTCGCCCGGCTTTTTGCCTTCGATGTCCCCGAACGAAAACCCGCAGAGGCTGGAAAAGGCGGGGTTGATGGAAGTGATGTGACCTTCGAGATCGGTCGTGACCCGCGCTGGCTCGCCGTCGATGCGCGCGAGAATTCGGCGGAAGCCGGCTTCCGGGTCAGGTCGGTCCGCGAAGCACGGACCGGAGGCCCCCGCATTTTTCAAATCGGAGATCATTGCATCGAGTGTCATCCGATCCATTACGCGCGAAGGGACTGCGCTGGATGCCATGAATCAATCCGCCCGGCTGAAAATCCTGACGATCGCGGCCACGAGGCCCGGGATGTCGTGGGTGCGGGCCTCGGCATCAACCGACATCCCGAGGCTTTTCATGGTTTTTGACGTGATCGGGCCGATGCTGGCATGGCGGACACCCGGGTGTTTGGGGAATTTCAAGGCGTGGAAATTTTCCGCGGTCGATGAGCTGGTGAACGTGACGAGGTCGGCCCCCTCTTCACGGAACCTCCGGATCCCCGGTTCGTCGCTCCCGGCGGGGACCGTCCTGTAGGCGGCCACGTCATCGACGATGGCTCCCTTGCGAGTCAGTTCCCCGGCGAGGATCTCCCGGGCCCCCTCGGCGCGCGGCAGAAGAATTTTCAGGTTTTCCACGCTTGTTTCTTTTTCGAGCGCCTTGATGACCTCCTCGGCCACGGATTTTTCCGGCTGGACATCCACCTGGAGACGGAACGAGCGCACTTTGGCGGCCGTCGCGGGACCGATGGCCGCGATCCTTGCGCCCCCGATGTCGCGCGCGTCGTGGTAGATCTCAAAGAACACCTTGAAAAATGCGTCTACGCCGTTCGGGCTGGTGAAAACAATCCAGTCGTAGCCATGACTGTAGGCGACGGTTTCGTAGAACTCGCGTTTGTCCGGCGCGGGCTCGATCCGGATCATCGGCATTTCGAAGGCATCCGCGCCGAGCGCGCGGAGCCGGGCGACAAGTTCACCCGCCTGGCTCTGTGTCCGGGTGACGGCGATCTTCCTGCCGAAGAGCGGCAGCGACTCGAACCAGTTCAGCTTGTCGCGGAGTCCGACTACCCCGCCGAAGACCGCGACGGCGGGGGCCTTGAAGGCGGCCTGTTCGGCTTTTCCGGCGATGTCGGAAAGTTTTCCGGTGAGGGTTTGCTGGCGCGGGGTGCTCGCCCAGCGGACCAGCGCGGCCGGCGTCTCCGGATCCATGCCGGCTTCGAGCAGCCCCGAGGTGACGTGCGCAAGGCGTTCGATGCCCATCACCATCACTTTCGTTCCCGGGGTTTTTGCAAGCGTCTTAAAGTCGATCGACGATTCCGTCTTGGCGGGATCCTGGTGTCCCGTGAAGATGGTGAGCATCGTGTTGTGCGCCCGGTGGGTGACCGGAATTCCGGCGCAGGAGGGAGCCGCAAGCGCGGAGCTGATGCCCGGGACGACTTCGAAGGCGCATCCCGCATCCGCGAGGTCCGCCGCCTCCTCGCCTCCCCTCCCGAAGAGATACGGGTCTCCGCCCTTAAGGCGGACGACGGTTTTTCCCGCCCGGATTTTTTCGACGAGAAGCCTGGTGATTTCCGCCTGCTGCATCGAGTGGTTGCCGGCGGTTTTTCCGGCGTAGATCCGCTCGGCCCCCTCCGGCGCCCAGTCGAGAAAAACCGGATTGCTGAGGTAGTCGTAGACGACGACATCTGCTTTTTCAAGGCACTGCCTGCCTTTGAGGGTCATCAGGAGGGGGTCCCCCGGACCCGCTCCCACCAGATAGCATATTCCTTTCCGCATCCGCGAAGGATGAAGGGAAATCAGGCGGTGATCAAGGAATCCGGCTGCATATGCCCCTTTTGGGCCAGCCAGAACTGGAGGTCGTCGATCATCATCGGAGCGGCAAAAAGATATCCCTGCCCGTATTCCACGCCGATGGCCCTGAGGTAGTCGGCCTGTGTGGTCTTCTCGATGCCCTCCGCGATCATCTCCATTCCGCAGGCCCGTCCGATCGACACGATCTGGTCCACGAGGCCGGAGCTTCTCCCCTCGGTGGAGATGCCGTCCACGAACGCCTTGTCCACCTTGAGAAAATCGAACGGGAAAAGCGAGAGGTAGCGCAGGTTGGAATAGCCGGTGCCGAAGTCATCCACCGCCAGCCGGATCCCGAGCTCCTTCATGACGCGGAGCTGCACGAGGGCCGCATCGGTGAGCGACGTGCTCTCCGTGAGCTCGAAAGAAATGTTTTTGTAGGAATACCGCCCTTTGATCAGCCGGTTCACAAGGGCGGGGAAGGACGGGTTGATGAGAGTCTGGACGGGGATGTTGATGGCCGCGTGGAGGTGGGGACATGCCGCAAAGACAGGAGCCAGTTCGTCGAGGGCCCTGGCCATCATGCACTCGGTGAGCTGGGTGATGAGCCCGGTGCGCTCCGCCTCTGGAATGAAAGCCAGCGGCGGGATCAGGCCGCGGACGGGATGCTTCCAGCGCATCAGCACCTCCATCCCCACGCAGTGCCCGGTCTGCAGGTTCAGAATCGGCTGGTAGTGGGCGACGATCTGCTTGAGCCGGGCCGCCTCGCGAAGCTCCGCCTCCAGCGACAGCGTCTGGGCCGTGGCCATCCGGGCCACCAAGAGAAAGCACAGGGCCAGAAGGATGGCCAGCCCGCTGTAGATCGGCAGCTTCCGGCCCCACAGCGCCCAGAGCACCGGCTTGGGAAGAATGGCCACCACGGAATAGTCATACCCCGGCACCCGTCGCGCGAAGATCAGCTCTCCATCCGTTTCAGAAAGACCGGAAGCCGGGGGTTTGGAAGGGGGCCGGGTGACGTTCCAAGCATTCAGGGAATTGTCCAGAACGTTGCCGTCCGGCTCGAGAAAAAAGATCGCATGGTTGTTCTTCCGGTCCCCGTAGCGCATCAGTTCGCCGACGCTCTGCAGGGGGATGGAGAGCGCCCAGAAATAGTTTTTTCCCGGGTTGAAATTCAGAACGATCGCATCCGCCTTTCCGCCCTGATCGGCCCGGGAGAGAAGGTTGACATCCCCGGGGGATGAAAGCCGGCGGAGCTTTGCGTCCAGCGGGAGCGAATTCTCCACGATTCCGATGTCGGTGCAGACGATCTGCCCGTCCTTCACCAGCCAGGCCTCCCGGTAGAGGGTGCTGTCGAGAACGAGTCGGCGCAGCAGCGCTGCGGTCTCCGGGGAGACTTCCCCGCCGGTGGTCTGATCGAGAAGGCTGAGCTTCGATCGGGCCCCGCTCATGATTCGGGAGATGGCATCCGCCCATGCCGCCGTTGTCTCCTCCATGGATTCGATCGCGCCCAGGCGGCTCTGGCGGTAGGAAAATGTGGCTGATCCCGCGATGACGCTGATCATTGCGACTGCGGCAAGGAGAAGGATGAGAAGTCGGAACGTGCGGTTCTGAAGGGCGGGGAGCGGCATTTTTTCCTTGTTGGGTCCTCAAACCGGGGTGTGGCAGACGATACCACTCTGCGCGGGGTTTGAAAAGAGAGGACGTTGAAAGATTCTTTCCCATTGCGCCGGAGGCGCTGACGTGGAAAATATCCGCCCATCAGCAAGAAATATTACAGTTGGGAACGCGAGGATCGCCGGAAGCCGTTTTACGCGCGCAAACGGTTTTGGATTCCTCTCGGGGTGATCGCGCTCGGGGCGTTTGCCGCCTGGGTGGGATTTGGCATCCTTTCCTTCCAATACGAAAAGCGGGCGGAGGAGTTCGACCTCTCGAAAGTCGGCGCGATGGAATCCGCATCGATCCTCTACGACCGCAACGGCAACGAGTTCGGGAAGCTTTTCATCCAGAACCGCCAGCCGGTCCCGTTTGACAGGCTTCCGCAGATGCTCGTCAAGGCGGTGATCGCCGAGGAGGACAACAAATTTTACGAGCACGACGGGGTGGATTACATGGGCATCCTCCGGGCGGCGATCGCCAACTACCGGCGGGGGAAAATCTCGCAGGGGGCGAGCACGGTCACCCAGCAGCTCGCGCGGAATTCCTTCGATCTCCGCGAGCGGACCTACCAGAGGAAGCTGGTCGAGATGTTCCTTGCCTGGCGGATCGAAAAAAATTTCACGAAGGACCGGATCATGGACCTTTACCTGAACCGCGTCTATTTCGGGAGCGGGTTCTACGGGGCCGAGGCCGCCGCGCGAGGGTATTTCGGGCGGCCCGCGAAGGATCTCGACATCGGCCAGTGCGCGATGCTTGCGGGGCTGCTGAAAAGCCCCCAGGCGCTCTCCCCCTGGAACAACATCGAGGGGGCGACCGAGGCCAGGAATTTTGTCCTGAACCGAATGAGGGAGCTGGGGTTCATCACCAAGGACCAGCTTCGGGAGCAGTTGGAAATGAAGCTTTACGTGGTCAAGCGAATGAACCCGTTCAAAGTGTCCTACGCCGTGGATCTCATCCGGCAGCAGGCGATCAAGGCGCTCGGCTTCGACCAGGCGATGAACGGGGGGTACCGGATCGAGACGACTCTGGACTCCGAGATGCAGCGCACCGCGGATCGCGCGGTGCGCGACACGCTTTCCCAGCTGGAGTCCGCTCCGGGCTACACCCACCCGACGTTCGCCAAATACCGGGAGACGACGAAGACGATCGAGGACGCGATCAACCGGGGGAACATGTCGGTGAAGATGCCGGAGCCGAAATACATCCAGGGGGCCGCGCTGGCTCTCGACAATGCGACCGGCGGCATTCTCGCCATGGTGGGAGGAAGGGACTTCAAGCACAGCGAATACAACCGCGCGGTCCAGGGAACTCGCCCGGCCGGCACGGCGTTCACGCCGTTTGTTTTCGCCGCGGCATTCGAGTCGGGAATTTTTCCGGGCGAGATTGTCCAGGACGCCTGCATCGACAACCGCTATGTGATGGTGGGCGGCGAAACCGGGATTCTGGGAGAGTGGGGGGTCGAGCGCCCGGACAACGAATACGAGGGGGCGATGACGGCCCGCGATGCCCTCGTCAAGGGCAAGAACTCGGCGACGGTCCGCCTCGGGATGAAAGCCGGTCTGGATGCGCTCAAGAAAACAAGCGCGGCGGCCGGGATCACCTCTCCGCTCCGCGACTACGCGAACAGTTTTCTCGGGAGCAGCGAGGTCACCCTCGACGAACTCACCCTCGGCTACACGATTTTTCCCAACGGCGGGGAACGTCCGGCCGACGCGCACATCATTCGCCGGATCCTGGACTCGGAAGGCAAGGTCATCTACGAATCGCCGAGGAAGATGGTCCGGGCGATCGCGCCAACCACCGCGTTCCAGGTCCATGCCGGCCTGGCGGACATCATGCAGCGCGGTGCCGGCGCGGGAGCTGCGGAGCTCGGCCTCTCCCCGATGCCGGTGGCGGGAAAATCCGGGACGGCCTACAATTTCACGGACACCTACTTCTTCGGCTACACGAATGCGGTGACCTGCGGGGTGTGGGTCGGATTTGACAAGCCGACGAAAATTTTCCGCGGGGCCTTTGGCAAGGATCTCGCCCTGCCGATCTGGACGAAAGTCATGAACGCCGCCGCCAGGCAGTTTCCGCCGCTTCCCATTACCAAGCCCTCGGATCTTCAGGAGGTGGAGATCTGCCGGATTTCGGGACTGCTTGCGACTCCGAAGTGCAAGCTCGAGGTGACGGATGCCGGAGGGGCGATCACCAGTTCGCTGCCGCTGACCTACACGGAATATGCGACTGCCAGCCAGGTGCCCCAGATCCGCTGCGACATCCATGGCGGGGGGGTGAGGAATTACGCCAAGCAGTTCGACGAGGCCGGGTGGCCGCGCGCCGCGACCGCGGTGGATCTTTCAACAATCCGTCCGGTTGCTGTTTCCGCGCCGACCCTACTCGGCTTCAACGATGTGTATCAGGCTGTCCGTCCGGGCATGGAAAAGTTGGATGACGATTCGATACCGGTGGCCAGGGCCATTCCGGTGAGCAAGGAGGCCCCGGAAGGATCTGCTCCGAGCGAGGGCGCGCCGGCTGCAGCCGACGCTCCAGCCCCGGTTGCAGCCGCCCCGGTCGAGGAGCCGGAAGTCCGCAAGGCGGAGAGCGTCGCCCCGCTGGATTCCCCGCTCGACCGGCCGGCCATCCAGCTCCCTCCGCCTTCTCCGATCGACTTCCAGTGAGAGCGCTTTTCTCCGGTTTCGCATGGCTGGCCTGCCTGCTGGCGCTCGCGGTTCCGCTCCCGGCGGCGGAGGTGCTTTCCATTTCCCTTGAGGATGCGATCCGGATGGCGCTCGGAAAAAATTTCCAGATCCGGGCGGAGCGGTTCACTCCGCAGATCGCCCGCGTCCGCCAGCTCTCGGCGTCCGGAAAATTCGATCCCGTCGCCGAAGTCTCGGTCACCTACGACGAGAACAACCAGGAGTTGCGCACGCTCAACAACGAGCTCGTCGCCCCGGTGGCGGTTGGCGGGGAGACGCCCGACCTCTTCGCACGCACGAGCGGACTCGAGGTGGATTCCAGCATCGCCGGCCTGAGCCCGTGGGGGATGACCTACGACATCGGCGCCTCCGCAACGAAAAACACCGACAACCGGATCTCGAACGACAAGTTCAATTCTTTTTTCGGCATCTCTCTCACCCAGCCGCTCCTGAGAAATTTCGGAACCGACGTCAATCTTGCCCAGCTCCGGATCGCGCGGGCCGACCGGGCGATCTCGGAATGGACGCTCCGCGAAAAGATCATCCAGATCGTCACCGACACCGTGAACACCTACTGCGACCTTTTTGTCGCCAAGGAAAACCTCGGCGTCGAGGAGCGTTCGCGCGCCCTCGCGGCCCAGCTCCTGGAGGACAATCTCAAGCGCGCGGAAATCGGGGTCATGTCGCCGCTGGATGTCATGCAGGCCCGGGCGGACCTTGCGGCCCGCGACGAGCGGGTGATCGTTGCCAGGCGTGCGATGCTGGACAACGAAAACTTTCTCAAGCAGCTGGTGACCGATGAGGTCTTCCGCGTCCTGCAGACTCAGGTCGAGATCAAGTCCCTGCCCGACCTCCCCGACGCGAAGGCCGACAAGGAAAAGGATTTCCCGCTGGCATTCCAGATGAGGCCCGACTACCGGCAGGCGCTCCTCGAGCTCCAAAAGCGCCAGATCAACGTCGTCTTTGCAAGGAACCAGATCCTCCCGCGGCTGGATCTGGTGGCCAGTTTCGGGGTCAACGGGATTGACACATCGCTTGCGGAAAGTTTCCAGCGCGTCACAGGGCAGGACACCAACAACTTCACATGGACCACCGGGGTTGTCGGCAGCCTTCCCGTCCCCAACCGCGGGGCGCGGGGGGAATCGGAGGCTAGGCAGCTCGAAACCGCCCGCGCGCTTGTCGAGCTCAAGCGCCTCGAGCAATCGATCCTCGTCGAGGCCGACAATGCCGCCGGTCAGATCGAGACCACCAAACAGCGCATCGCCGCCACATCCGCCGCCCTTGAGTTCGCCCGGATGACCCTCGAAGCCGCCCAGGCACGGCTCGCCAGCGGGACCACGACCACGTTTGAGGTTCTCCAGTTCCAGCGCGACTTCGCCACCGCCGAGATCAGCTCCATCCGCGCGCGCGCCGACCACATCCGCGCGATCGCCTCCTACGCCCGCGTCACCGGCCTCACCCTCGCCAAAAACCGGATCTCCATCGAATAAACGGAATTTTTTCTTTGCGCCCGCCCCCCGAAACAGGCATCTTTCCCAACTCTCATTGCCTCGTGGTGTAACGGTAGGGATTTTATTGATGGCTTCATAAAGGTTTTCCTATGGGCACAGATGTTCAGGCGAGTTAAAATGACTTGCCGCATGGGGAAGCGTGGGGAACAATTGAAAATATGGCTTCTTTGAGAAAGCTCGCGCGGTCTCCTTACTGGTATGTCAGGTTTCGCGATGTGGAGACGGGAAGGTGGAAGGATGAATGCCTCAAGTTGAGGCATGATAACGATAAGGATACCCGGGCGGCCAGAAGGGAGGTAATGAAGAGAACTTCTGACGAGGCGCTTGTCGGTCCCACAAAAGGGGAGGAGTTTTCCGCATGGGTTCCAGCTTACATCAGATCTCATTATCGCAATGAGCGTTCCAGATTGAGATATGAACACGTCTGGGAGAGACTGGATGAATGGCTTCGCACGAAGCGGGTGCGACATCCGATGGAGGTAAAATACGAACATGCCAGCGAGTATATGGCATGGCGAAAAGAGAATGGCGGAAAACACAATACGGCCAGGCTGGAAGTCAAATTTCTGTCGTTTCTGATTCGGGAGGCGATTCGGCGGGAATACGCCGTTCGTAATGTCATCGGTCTGGCGAGAATTGAACTCACTCCCGCGAAGGAAAAAAAGGATTTCAGCGATGAGGATATCTCTGCTGCGCGGGCCGCGTTTGCTCGAAATGCGGGATGGATGGGCGTCACCTTTGAGATTTTGATTCATCTCGGGTGCCGGTTTGCCGAGTCCAGCATCCCATGGGAGCGCGTGGATTTCGACAGGAAAACAATCATGATCGAGGACTCGAAGCGCCAGCCGGAGGATCCTCGAAAACTTTTCATGGTTCCAATGAGCGACCAGCTCTCTGCCTATCTTCTCCCCATGCGAGAAATTGGAGGGCGCACGGTTCCGCCGTTGACTGGCGAGATGAATTACCGGTTCAACCGTGTTTTGAAGAAGGCGTGCGGGGCAACAAGTCATTCGTGCAGGGTTGCGTTTATTTCACGATGTCATCGGGCTGGCCTGAGCGAGAGTGAGGCGATGAGGCTTGTGAATCACTCGACGCGAATGGTGCATCGGATTTATTCGCGCATGTCGATTGAGGACGCGCGGAGGTCGATGTTGCGGGTCCCGGAGCCCCCGCCTCCTTTGCCAAAAACTCCCGAACCCACCGAATAGTTGTTTTCCTTCCGTAGAACGGACACCCTTTGCGTTTCAGGAATCCGATTTCGGTTGGGGACAGACCGATGGCGCTGGAGATCTCCTTTGGAAATCCGAGAATTTCCGGATCGGTGACGATTTTGCCGCCCGAGCGCTTGGATTTTACAGCGGATGGGGATTTAGTGCTCATTTGATGATTCCAATACGGCAGCGAAGTTGGAAATGATTCGATCCGCGTCTTTGATCACCGAGGGGTTTTGACGATTTTCCACGATGTATGTTTCCACGGAGAGGATATCGTCTGCGGTAAATTTTCTAACGGCCGTCAAGGCATCCCGCGTGAGGGCTTCGGTATAGTCTCTTGTGAGGCGCTGGGTTTTCCCGCAGGCTCGATCCATTCGGATGATGAGAGCGTAAGCCTGACTTTGCTCCTCTTTTGTCGGCTTTTCCGGGCCAAAGAGAAAGATGCCCTGTTGATCCAATAGCGCGGCACGCTGCTCTCCAAGCTTGAGTGATTGCGACAGTGCGTGTTTGGCGGCTTTTGCCTTTCCTCCCATTTGTTGGATGGTCAGGTAGTCTGGGGAGAGGTGTTTATTCAACGGCCAAAACCCGGTGAGAACGATGCCGTCCATGTCGTCCCGTCGCTCAAGTCCCATGAACCCGCTTTCCAGAGCTGCCAAAAGCAACTTTCCAGGTTCTCCGTGAAACCCCACACAATAGCTCTCGATTATATGAGTGAGATCTTCCCTCTCCCAGGCGTGGGAATGCATGTCATCCACACGGGTGCGGAGCGGACGCCATTCGACGGCGCTTGTCACCCATTCTGCCCATACTTGATAGGCGCACAGAATCGCTTCCGGGGAAGATAGACCTCCGGATTGTAGTTTGCGGGAAAAGAGACGGTTGATTTCCCGGCGATCGAAGTCTGTAGGGAGACAAAGCACGATTACAGGCTGGAAAGTTGGATTTTAAATTCTGGAGAAAGGACGGATTTTGCGCGTTTTCGGATTCTTGTCGGGATCACGGCGCAGACGGGCGTTTCGTCACTTCTGGCGATGAGATCCAAAAGCGCCGATTGCTCCCGGCGATTCCGAACCGTAAACTTCACACTCATCGGGATGATGATTTCGAGTGGGTTATTCATTGCTTCTCGCTGAGTTCTGAAACTGGATTTTGAATGTTTTCGCGGTCGCGCTGATGGCTTTTTTGAATCCTTTTTTCAGGTGGGAAACCATGCGTTCTTCCCGGTTTGTTGCCGCCGAGGACAACCCGAGCTCCAGCGCAGATTCAACGATTGCTACAATGTCGGTAAAAACAACATTCAACGATTGCTTCAACACAGCATGATAGCCAAGATGACACTTCGCACATAAAATAACTATTTCGCGAGGCTTGTCGTAATCTTCGTGGTGCAGGTGCAGATTTTCCGTAGCGCCGCACAATGCGCATTTCATTTCGGAAATTCTGCCCTTCTTTTTGGATTGAAATGCGAAATTATGAGCGCGGCTGATTTTTTGTTTTTCGGTTGAAATGCGCGGCTTTTTTGTCGCGGGAAGAACAACAACCTTGTCTTGAGGGATGGATTTCATGTGATTGGATCGTTTGTTCCGAGTTGTCCTAGCGACGAGTTTTCCGGTTGGATTGCGGCTGCTTTGAGGAGGAAAGGAGTTTGAGTTGTTTCGTGAATTTTTGATGATACTTCCTTGCGACTGCCCCCTTTTCTCCTCCGTAAAATACCTGGGTTTGTGCCACGTCGCGCAAAAGGGAAACAATTGTGATTTCGGCTGATGTTGTTGACATACGTGGCAATTGTTATCATGTCATGCCTGGAGTGTCAATTGTTTTTGTGTCATTTTTTTATTGACTTTGAAATCAATTTCAAACATATTGTTTTCATGACAAATTTAGGACGCGTCTTCAGTGACTTGGAAAAAGAATTCAAGATCACTGCAAAAGAATTGGCGGAAAGATTAGGAGTCGATGCGGCGGTTGTTTCCCGCACAAAAAACGGAATGAGAAGATTTTACGAGCATGCAACGCTCATAAAAATGGTTTCCGGTTTGAGCGACAATGATTCAGCAAAAATTCGGATCGTCGCGGCGGTTCTCAAGGACATAAAAAGTGCCATTCCGGGTGTTGATCCAAAATCAATTGATGTCGTTCTTACGGGAACGGGGGCGAAAGAAGACGCCGCGGAATACAAGAGCAACCCTTACAAAAAACTTCTAAAAGCGGCAGAATCTGTGATGTTGGATGAAAAATGCACGCAGGCGATTTGTGTCATTATCCGGAATATCGCCTCTGATTCTGCATTCAAGAGGGCCATTCTTGCCATCGCGGATATGGAGCCGCGCAACGACAAGCCTGAGTGATTGTGAGATTTCTTCCAATAGCTTCTTGTTGATCAATCGAAATGCAGCGAACTACAATTCAATTGTGAAACGTCTTCCCGTTGCGGTTTTTCTGGTCTTATCCATCGGGCAATGTTTTTCCGGGGAGTTTTTGGTCTTTTTCAAGAAAAACGTCGTCTCCCATGCAGACCCCACAATCTTGGAGTGCGATGATCTGGAGATATATCACGGATATTCAAAACTTATCTCAAATGGGAAACCTCCATTCGAGGTCAAATGCGGCGCGCTGGTTGGGGTTGTTCAAAAAAGGGACTATTCAAAACTCGCCGGGTATTCCGATAAATATCCAGGTTTGAAGAATCAGATTGCTTCGATTCAGGCCCGGTGGAAGGGAGAGATTGAGGCTGCCAGGCAAAACCAGCCTCCTCTGGAGACTGGTGAACAGACATCCGAAATCCGGACGCTCGATGGCCGGACATTCCGTGGGACGATCAGGGAATCAAGTGCATATAGACTATCCGTTTCAATGACCGATGGCGTCATCTCTGTTGGAATTCCAGAACTCTGTTCAGGGGACCTGAAAAAATGGAACGCAATGGATCGATCGCATGATGGAAGGTTTTGGTATGAAAGAACCCTCGCTATCATCAAGGCGCAAGATGCAGGGGTTGATGTGGCCGCGGAGTCAAAAGAAGCCGGGATGCACTTCGACGAATCGAACTCCTATCTTGCGGAGATGGATCGGCAGCGCGAGGAACGCAAGAAAGCCGCTCTTGAAAAAATAGCAAAGGCACAACGGGAAATCGAGACGGCGCCGCTCTCATCGCAAGAAGAAGTGGACGAAGCGCTTCGCATGATGAAAATGGGATATGTTGTTGTTTTTGATGAAGCCACTGGCAAATGTCATTTTGCGGAGCCGGTAGATCGCGAAGAACTCCTGCGGAACATCAAGCGGGAAGAGTTTCTGAGCGGCCAGCACTAAGTCGGTCGGGCGGCGCTCTGTGCATTTGCGGCGGCATCTCCAAGCGATACCTGCCGGATCTGCCGAGCAAGATCTGCAGAAACGCGAGCCACTTCCATGAATTTGGAGACTGTTGCATCGCCGATCTGGCGTAATCCCTCTACGGCTGCCGCGCCGCTTTGATCAATCTTGGCAATCATATCCTTTGGGTTGAATTGAGAAGGATCCATCGCTCCTTCGCCCTTTGGTGACATGCGGAGATTTTCGATCATTTCAATGGTTTTTCGCATCGCTTCAATACTTTCGGAAAAATTCTTGATGCCGTCTTTTGAAAGGTCGAATTCCTCGCGAAGTTGCTGGAGTTCCGTGCGCATTTCTGGAGGGAGAAGGTCTGGATTTGTCTGAGCGATGGACTGTTTGGTTTCCTGGCTCAGAAACATGAAGTCATCGGCCTTGAATGCCCCTTGTTTTCTTCCGAGCTTTTCCGCGGCGGCGGCACGCAATTGCCCCTCGCGGTCCGACATGAGAAGCGACCGGCTCCGCTCCTGATTCGTTTTTCTGGTTTCCTCGTGAATGGCAGCTTCGATGCTCAACTTCCGTTGAAGGAGAGTGAATTCCTGTTCCTGTATCCGGATCGCCATTGTGCGGAGTTGTTCCAGAGACCGGGCCTGCTCAACCTCGTCGCCCGTCATCTTCGCGCGGTCGAAATCCTGCTTTGCCGCCGCAATATTCATTGCCATTCCCGTCTCTTTGTCTCTGACGCCTGCAGGATCAAGAAGAGTCTTTCGTTCGCGCAAAATCCTCTGGGTTTCGTTTCCATATTGCAGTGAAGCGGTCGCCATCTCGCCCTGTCGGCGACCTGTTTGCTGGGCTTTCAAAACATCAGCAACCCTCAATTCAATCTCCAGCTCTCTCCGCTTTGTTTCCAGTTCCTCCATCTTTGTGCGGGCAATATCCCTTTGGATTTCCAGCTCGTTTCGCTTTTGGGAGGTAATTTTGGAGGCGTCTGACAGTGCGTCCATGGCCGTCTTGCTCGACTGGAGAATGTCGGGATTGGATTTTTCCATGAGGTCCCGCTTCGCGTTCAATGCACTCAACTTTGCTTCGGATGCCTTGATGGCTTCGTCGATGGCGATACGCTGCAGATTCGGAGCGGGAGGAACTGGAGCCATGCCGGGAACAACCCTGAGAGCCGCAGCACGGGAGTCAATCTCGCTTCCGAGCCCTGATTGTTTGTCCTTCAACAAAGCCAGACCCTCATTCAGCCCGGAGATAGCATCAATGGTTTTTTTGTAGCTGACAAACGAGTCATAGCGCGACTTCGCCTGCACTTGCGCGGCTTCGGCTGCAGCGATATCCGCTTTTGCCTGATTTTCCGTTTCCGCCTGAAGTTTTTTGATCTCCTGAATTTGCGCATCAATGGAGGAAACCTCCATCGCCGCCTTGTCAGATGGAGAGATGGTTGAAAATGCCTCTTGGACAGACGCCGCCGCTTTCATGCGAGCTTCCATCATTTTCTCCATACGGGTCTTCGTCTTCTGCTGGCGGAGTTCTTCCTGCCGATCGGCTTCGTTTGCAGCCTCCGGATCCTCTCCATAGATGGCCGTCTTGACGCTGGCTCCCATCGCGTCCATGTAGGCTTTTCTTGCCTCCTGCACTCTCTTTTGCGCATCTGCGCTGTCACGTCTTACGGAAAGTTCCGCCTCGGCAAGTTTGAGGTTTGCAGCCGCTTGTTTTACAGCAATGGATTCCTTTGCGTTCCGTTCATCAGCGAGCCGAAGCCCCTCTTTTTTCAAGCTGTTCAGCATTTGCTCAAACCTCACCTCCAGCCCGACCGTGCCTCCTTTTTGGTAAGCCTCGCGAAGATCGGACTCGATGCGTTTTCTGCGATGTTCGTCGCCTCCGCCAGCGATCTCGGATCCTGCAGTGATGTATTTTTCCGCCTCGGACGGGTTGACATTCCCTGATCGCAAGCGGGACATGATCGTTGCCGCCAAACGTTGCGAAAGACGGTTGCCCTCGGAAAGCCCCCGCATGCGTTCCAGCTCTTCATTGAATCCCGCGAGTTTCTGCGAGGCTTTTTCCCATTGGCTTCCAGTGGATTCCGCGATCGTATTGACCAGCAGCATAACTCCATACAACGCCAATCCGATGGCCGTGGCTGCCAACAGCGCCTTCATGGCTCCGGTTGTCCACGCCAGGGCAATTCCGAGGCCACGGGTTGCCCCTGCCGCACCCATCATCCCGCGGGTAAAGGAAAGCGTGCGGGATCCTGAGTAAATCATCTCCCTGTTCATCGTCGCGAGAGTGGATTGCAGGTTATTGATTCCGGCGCGGAACGCTTTTGCGGTATTCGTGGCAAAATTGATCTGCTTGCCAGTTTCGGCAACGCGGTAGGCCGTGACTCCCATGCGGGCAGCAAAAAGAGCCGTAAGTCCGAGCACAACCGCCGTGGCATCGCTGTAAGTTCCCATGAGAGTGATGACATTCCTCAGAAACGCGGTCATCTCGCGGAGCGTCCCAATGATCGCCACATTTCCGCCTGAGTTGGAAAGGTTGTAAACCAGACGCTCGTAGGCGGTCGCGAGAGACTGCACCTGGACAATCAGACTTTGTTTGATGCGGGCATTTTCTTTTTCCGCACTGTCGAGATTTGTCACGGAGCGGATGGCCATGAGCTGGCTGTCAACATAACCATCAATCATGGCGGCAAGGCGGGAGGCTTGTTGCTTTCCGGCTACAGTTTGCAAGAGATGCTGTTGTTCTGCCGAGGTGAGGTCCTGGTAACGAAGAAAGAGTTCCCGAAGCACATCACTCATGCTCTTGAGTTCCCCGGTTTGATCCGTGACGGAAAATTGGAACAAATCGGACAGGTTTTTTTGTTTTGTCGGATTCGAGAGGGATACGATGATGCTCTTAAGAGCATTGCCTGCCTCGGCTCCGCTTCGGCCCGTGCGAGCGACAACAGACGCCACGGTGCCCATGGTCTCTTCCAAGCTCAACCCGGCCGTTCTGGCGACAGAACCCACGCGGGCCAGGCCGCCGATCATGTCTTTGTTCGTGACATTGTATGTATTGGAAACGGCATTGAGGCGATTGATAACGCCCGCAAGGTCCTTGGCCTGAAGATTGAACGTGGCCATGATTGCCGCCAAAGCATCCGCCGCTTCCCCCACTCCCATCTCGGCCACATTGGCCGCCATGAGCGATGCGCGGACGGCCTCCAGTGTTTGTGCCTGCGACATGCCAAGACGTGAAAATCGGATCGCGGCATCAAGCGCCTCGCTTCCGCTTTGACCATAAGCAACAGCCAGTTGAAGAACCTCATCGCGAAGCTGTGCGGCCTGTGTCTCTGTGCCGCGAAAGACAACAGTCAATGCAGCAAACTTGCGGTCGTAATTCACGGCGGCATCCATCCCGGAGCGCAAGATCGCGAGACTTCCGTAAAACGCCCCCACGCTCGCCGCCCAGACGGCGACGGTGGCCGTATTTTGAAGGAAATTCTTGGAAAGATATCCCGCGGCATCCGCCGTCTGCTTAAGGGAGCGTGCGCCCTCCGTGGTTGTGGCGTTGACAATTCTTCCCTTGGCGTCCCGTTCGACCATTAGACGCACGTTTTCACGCATGGCGGCGTTTTCTTTTGTGAAATCAATGACCTCGCGAGAGCCGGATCCCGTGCGCATCCTGCCGCGGCCCGACTCCTTGAATCCCCTGGCCTGCATGTCAGAAAAGGTGTCCGCTGCCAATTGCTGGCTGGATGCCTGCTGGATGCGTTGACGGAATGCCTTGTTGTCGCGCGCTGCTTGCGCGATCATCTTGCGCTCCGCGAGCGTATCGGAACGCAATTGGACCTGATGTCCCTTGCTGCGGAATTGCGCAGACCGCCTTGCTCCCTCCATCGCATCCTCCGAAGATTTGAAGTTTTTGGAAACCGCGGCGATTTCCCTGGCGGCCTCGTTGTAAATCCTCGTGATCTCGCTGGCGCGCGCACCTGCAGCGGATTTCGCGCCGATTTTCGCGCGCGCGCTGTCCTCGATCTTTTGGATCTCCATCCACCGATCCGCCGCGATCCGTTTTTGAAATTCCACCCCTTCCTTCAGTGAACGTTTTTGATCGTTCGCCTCGGCTTTTCGTGCGGCGATGGAGCGCGTTGCTCCGGATTTTGTGCGGGCCGATTCCGCCTGTCGCGCAATCATCCGACCGGTCGCTTCTTCGATCTGGCTATATTCTCCGGCCAGCCTGTCCAAAGCATGAGCCTGCTGGGTATAAATCGCAGAGATTTCCCGAACGCCAGCGCCCTCCGCTTTGCGCTTGGTGAGCAAACGCGCGAATTCTTCATTGATTTCCTTCACCCGACTGCGCATTTGCGCAAGTTTGTCTGTGGCGATCGTCACAGAATCTCCGCTTGCCGATGGTGCAACCATTTGTGTGACGCCCGGGGATACTGCGTAGGTGCGGGACTTTAACACGCCATCTCGATCCACCCGTTTGATCATGGCTCCGCGTTCCGCAGAGGCAGAGGTTGAGGCAGAGGTGGCCAGGCGCTTTTCTGAACGGGAGAGGGCATCCGTTGCGGCTGTGGTTGTCCGAAGAGTTTCAATCTTCGAGAGCAGGGCGCGATCTTGTTCCACGATCCCCTGCCTGGCCTGTCCGGATGCCACAGCGAGAGATTTTTCAGAGGATGCCAGAGCGTCCGTTTTTCCACGGGCGGCTCCCTTGCGATCTTCGGGGGATTGGAACAAGGCAGCGGACTCCTTGGACTTCATCAGTTCGACTTGGGCCTCATGCATGGCATTGGTTTCCAATTTGATCATGTTGCTTGCCGATTTGAGCGATTCAAAGAATCCCTCGCGATCGGCCGGCTGTCGGAAACTGAACTTCCTGGCAGAGGCACCAACCCTCGTAATCTGATCTTCAAGACCAGCAAAAAACTCAATCTTTTGCTCCGGACTTTTGAATCCAGCCTTGAGCTTCGCCATCGTTACGTGAAATTCCGACGTGTATCGCGACAGGGCTGAAAGGTGGGTCTGGAGGCTCGAAAGATAGACGCTTGGTTTTTGTGCCGCCTGCGGAAGCACCGCTGCCCTCGATGTGGTTTGTCTGACTTTCTCCAATGCCTGTTGAGCGCGATCCATTCCCTGCACCTCCACCCGGACAACAAGGGGCTTGGATGCAAGTTTATGAAAGCGGTCCAACGATTGCACATATGACCGGATGGTTTTCAGCCCGGAGGCATCCACCTCTGGTCCCTTAACCGCGAGTTCGATGGTTTCTTTCATGGAGCTTGTTCTGTGTGATTTTTACTGGCCGCGCCCTGGCGGAAGCGTGAGAAATCCGATGACAAAGATCCTTTTTTGCGGGACTTGGATGCCTCCGCCTCTTTCGCTTTTTCGTAAGCGAAAGACTCCCGAAGGTTGTGTTCGAGAAAGTGGCAAATGACACGGGCCTTGCTTAAAGCAGGTTCATTCTGCCACTCGGAATCTGTATAGCCGCGGAACCGCGCGGCTTCATCCATAAGGTATTCCGGCGTCAGTGGAGCGGACTTCAGTGGGATCGGAATCCCTTTCGACTTCGCCGCCTGCCGCTTCTGCTCTTCTTTTTCCTCAGAGTCTTCGGAATAGCGCTTCAGCTCTGGGGTGCGTCTGAGTCGTTGCCGAAAAAAAAATTCGCGGACTCGATCACCTTGATCTCTCCATCGGAGATGGATTCGATCTGGGATCTGAGAAACTCAAGAATGTTCAAGGGGAAATTCTCCTCGAAGAACGCCATTTTCTTGTCCTGCGTGTCTCCTTCCGGAGACAGCCCGACAAGTCCTTTTTCCAAAATATACGCCCGGCGAATTCGTTCCGCCTTTTCCGCTTTTTCAACAAAAACAGGATCGCTGTAATCGTGGTCCAGGATTTTTTCCGTCCGGTTTGTCACCGGGTTGAATCTGTCTTGAAGGGTCTTCGGAGGAATCAGCGCGGTAATCTGCTTTGCAGCGGACATCTCCACAGAAGTCAATGCACGAATCTCCAATGAAAAACACTTTTCCCCGACTTCAAATGCCACTTTGCGCGAAGACTGACATTCCTCGATCAGGGACTTGAAATCCTTGAGGCTCACGATTTGCGTGGGTTTTTCGGAGGAGGATGTCGAGCTCATAAAATCATGATTGGAAAGCCGCATTAAGAGTCAAATTGTATTGTTATACAACACAAAAAATGATTCATTTTCACAAATGTCACTGGAAGCAGATCCCATCAGCCAACAGGAAACCGAGCGAAAGGCCATGGAGTTGCTTCTGAAGTTCTTCAGGCTTTTTTTTACCGGAACCCCCGTCGCGGTGTCCGGTGATACAGAAACACTTCCCCTGTGCGATTTATACTGGGCGGTGCAAACGGTCCCGAAGGCGTCAGAAAAACCACAGATTCACACGGTTTTTTTGGATTGGAAGGCGAAAGAACATTTTTCCGGTGATCGAAAGCTGGTTCGCGCGGATGTGATGGCCCAAATCATCGTGCGGGTGGCAGAACCTGGCACTGATGGAAAGAATCCGGACCATAAGGCAATGAGAGTTGCGGATGGTCTCAAGCGATTATTCGAGAGCGAAAAGATCCTTCTCGCGCAAAAAGGTATTCACCACTGCAAGGTCAAAAGGGGTCCGATCGCTCTTTCGATCAATGGCATGGCGGCGAGGATGTTGGTTGTGACCTTCCAACTCCACTATCAGGCGATTGCCTGATTTGGTTATCGCCACCACGCGCGCCAATCAGAGGACGCGCGGACCTGGAATGCCTCTTTCCACGCGGATAGCACTGCCGGAAGTCGCTCTGCCATTTCTTCTCCCAGCCTGCGGTCCAAAAAAGATTTGATCAGAGCCTCTCGAACAGTTGAGTCTCCTGCGCGGATGGACTCCAGAATATTCTCTGCAATCTGCCAGTCTTCCTTTGCCCGATCCTCCTCGGTGAAATCTCTCTTTCCCCACGGATCGCCGCGGCGACCGGCGGATACATAGAGAGTGACTTCCTCCAACGACAGCTCTCCTACAAACAAGATGCTGAATGCATCGTCAAAATGCCTTTTTTGCGTGCGATCCAAAAATATGGCAATGCCAGGAATATCGAATGCCGGAAGCATCACGATGCTGATTCTTTCCGCCGCGACATCCACCGACCGCCGCCAGTCCCTTGAGTCATCCGGTGCCAGCGCGAGCAATGTGGAGACGGCGACTTGTCGCGCCAGTTCACGCCATTCCTGTTTGTGGTATTGATAAAATGCCTGCGGGTTCTCAAGCTTTTCCGCCAGCCTGAGCAGGCGGGCGATCCCTTCTTTTGCCGTCATCTCTGGAGCGTGAGCAATAGGGTTCTCCACAGGCGCTCGTTGCCGATCACGACATCCCAATATTCCGAAAGCACGCTTCCGGCGTCTTTCTGAACATATTTATTGCCTGCGATATCAAATATCGCCGTCTTTGGAAGCTGGTAATCGTGTTTGAGATCCAGAATGACATCTCCAACCTGCACCTCAGCAAACATTCGGATCCCGCTCTTCGATGGCTGAATGAAGTGGACCATCGCCGGAAACGTCCCGCTTTGGAGCGTGGTAGCCGGGTATGTGGATTCGATATTGACATCGAATTCATTGAGCGTCTCGGATCCGGTGGAAACAGCCAGCGCTTTCCCCATGAAGGCAGTTTCCGATGACACAAGGACCGAATTTACGGATTGATGCACAATGGATCCGGATACCACGGCTCCGGCATCATTCACGACTTGGAGAATCGGGAATGATTCCAAATTGTGTGAGACCGTCCATGCGAGCGATGGAGCTGATTGGATGTAAGCATGGTTCGGAGCGGCCATCAGCGCATATCCGGATTTTGCAGATGGGAAAATTACCTGCACATTGGAAGGGGATGTATGGGTGATGTCGGCAAGGACAATCTCGCCATCGGCCACCACTTGAACGATTGGAGTTTCTGGGAAGTCGTGGGCAATATTCCACTCTGCGGATGGATCTGTCATTTTGCAGGATTTCCCTGGGCGCATGCAAAGCAGATAGCCAGCCTGCGGTGTGGCATGGCCGATCTGCACTTCATTTCCCGACAAATGCTCAACCTTTGCTGAAACCACTTCACCGTTAAGCAAAATCACAGCCAGCAGGGGTCGTTCCCCCATTCCATGCCAGACCTTCCATGTGGTCAATGGAGTGGATTGCGTGTGCTTGAACGTATGCACGGGAGCATTCCACAATGCCACGACCAGACAAGAATTCAGGTTTTGTTGACGCAAGACCAGAGCCTGATCCCGGCGCATCAGAGACAGGAGGCTCATGGAGGTGATTGGGATGGTTTTATGGCGCGCCTGCCGGTCCGGATGAAGTCAATGCGGCGCTGAATACATCCGCGGCGCTTGGCGGCGGCGGAGATTTGTTTTTTGATCTCTTTCAAAGATCCGTGCGGAGATCTGCAAAAACCATCTGTAAGTTCAGTATTCATTGAGGAATTCCGATATTTCAATTGCTGCGAGCCCCTCCTGTCCAAGGCTTGCCTGCCATATCCCGCCAATGCGGAATTCAAAATGGTTTTCCCAATCCGGAGCGACATCCTGCTCTGCAAGATTCGGAACAGCAAATTCCCCGGCAGAAGACAGGGTTCCATGAAGCATCGGTCCATAGCGAAACTCCAATCTGGGATACGATGAGCCTCCGACCAGAAACGTTCCTCCTAGCGCAGTGAATGCCATTGCTTCCAGCAATCCGCCCGCGATGCGAAGCGCAGGCATTCCATCGAATGCCACTTCAAGCACGCCAGCTTGTTCGATGATTGTCGCGCGGGCAGGAAGAAGGCCCTCTTCGATCGGGGCAAAGATGTGTGTCAACGGATCATAGTCGTAAAGCTCCAAAGACTCGAACTCGCTGACATAGGAGACAACGCCGGATGTTTCCGGAAGCATGGACGGCGGTTCCCCGATTCCCTCGCTCCTTCTGCACCACATTGCCGAAAACGGCACGTCCTGCAAGTAACTTTCCATGGAATGGGAAAGGCGTTCGCCGCCAGCCGTCACGGCAAAGTATGTCCGCTTGTGCCAGGTCTGAGACTCGTGATCATGCCAGCGGATCACAATGATATATTGCTGGTCACGCTTGGGATAAAACATCCGGCCGGTCGCCTTTTTCAATGACCAGATATGCCCGAAAGAGATGGAGTGCTGCTCATCTGTGTGGCGGATGCGACCGTATGGACGGCCATGCACATCGGAGCGTTGCTGCTGGTAGGACAGCTCGATCTCTGTATTTTCGACATTCCCTGTAACAAATGCCTCGTTCCCGGATCGCATTCCTGTCTTATCGGCGAAATACAATGCAAATTCCGCTTCCCGGATCGTGAAGGGAGCGTGGAATGGGGCGGATGTCATGGTTTTATTGGGTGATGGAAACATCCAACATCGGGGAATCCACATGGATGGATGTTAATTCTCCGGGGCCTGTGTAGCTTTGGACCCATGCCATGAACGTCTGATGGCTATCGAATGTATCCCCTTCTTGCAGCCTGCAGCGAAGTTCTGTCACGAGATTCGCGATCCGATCTCCGGTTCTCCGGACGCTCACCGCCCGGGTTGAGTAGCTGATCGTTTCCTCTCCGCAAACCAACAACAGCGCGGTTTCGCACGCGATCTTTGCAAAGGATGTCCCATCCGGAACAGATGGCGTGATGTTTTCACCGGAAACTGAATATCCGACTGGAGACCTCCCCATTCGGAATACCGTTTTCACCGCAGAATCCAATGCGTCATTGGAGTGCATGAAGAGCCCCTCCGGGTCGTTGTCTCCCAAAATGATGCGCAGTGGGGTTCGGAAATCTGAAATTGGTGTCATTGTTGGAAAAGCGAACGGCCCGGAAGTTCCACCCCCAGGACTTCCGAGCCGTTCATGGCTGAATTTTTTCTCAGGACTAGACGAATTTTGCGAACGCCTCGAAGTTGCCTGTTGCGCTGTTCGTCACCTCGTCATCCCCATCACCGCGATCGGTGGAAGGCGTGGGGCGATAGCCTCCGTAGACGGTTTGTTCGGTGAGAACGCGGCCATCTTTATAAACCTGCACCAACACGGATCCACGGTGGCCGTTCAATCGGCTCAACCCGTCTCCATAGGTGAAATTCAGCGCCTTGAGTTCCAACTGTCCCGGCTCGCTTCTCCCGGCCTTGTTGAAAGCGCTTCCCTTCAGCCCGCAGGCGATGGGAAGACTTTTCGGGACCGGAAGCTGTTCGTTTTTCGAGCGGGCGCACCCCACATCGAACCAGTCATCGGGAAGTGACACGAGGGCGAAGCGATTTCCCTTGGAGCCTCCAGTGATGGAAGAGATGCCGGTGACGGATTTTATCTTTTTGTCACTGTTTCCAGCGCCTTGCCCCAGCACATCGACAGCAAGCCCGATCGGGAGGTTGGACGATTGGTCTTTCGCGTAGGACGGAACAATGAACGATGCGCGAGCTGTGCCCTGGGTGTCATCATCGAATGTGACATCCAAGTCCACAACAACATCCACAGTGCTCTTGACGCCAGTCTCACACACAAGGGCAAGATCCACTCCCGACGCGCCGAAGTCGAAGGACGGAACCTCCGCAGTCCATGTGCCGGAACCGGGTGCGGTTTGCGAGATCTGGCCAATGATCCCGATTTCGCTGTAAGAGAGCTTGACCTTGCTCTCGCCTCCGATTTCCGGCGCGTTGGCCACTGCGAGGTCGTCTGCGGGAATTGATACTCCGTATCTCATGGTATTTTATTTTGTGTGGATGGTTTCGGGATTACTGGGGAGTGCGATATTCGAGAGCGATGACGCCCATGCGCGAGCTGTTCGGAACATACGCGCCGTAGACTTCCTTCATCCAAGTCTTTCCCTTGTTGGATTGGCGTTGCTCGGAACTGATTTGATCAGGGCTCTCGGGATAAACTGCGCTCATGCTCGGCTTGGGAAGGTGCTTTCCAAGCGGGACATTTGTGCGCACGTAACAGCGGCCTTCCGCCGGGTTGAGCGTGGCATCGCCGATGAGGTTGAATTGCTTGCCGCCAAGCTTGAGGACGTAGCCCGTATCGGCAATCTCATTCACGATTGCGTTGTCCGGGCTGTCCACATCAATTTCATCCAGCATCCCGCCAATGTCGGCGGAGGGAAGATAGAATGTCACTGGAACAATCTCGCCGAAACTGGTCGAGTTGTTTCCCCAAGAGAGACACCACTTCACAGCCTGGCGAACCACATCGAAGCGGAATTTCGATGAGGTTGTATTTCCTGACAGTTGAACGAGATTCGATGTGGGGAGATTCCCGGCGGCGATCGTGCTGTGTGGAACATAGACACGATCCTGTTTTGCTCCCGTGAGAGTGAATGCTCCAACACAAGCCTTCACCAGCGCCCACAATTCAGAGTTTTTCTTCATGCTCAGATCGTAGGAGAGATCCATGTTTGCAAGGGCCTGTTCGGCGATGCGGCCTTTGTAAACATCCACGAGGGGATACCCCACTTCATCGGTGCCAAGCGTGCGAAGATCCACGCGGGTCGTTCCGCGCGTGCGGATGGCCGGAGTCATGTGCGGCTTTCCATCTTCGCCAAGGAAACGCGCGCGAATTTCCTGCCTGGTGTTGTTCTCGATGATTGGCTCATCGGAATCCTCCAGCGTGATCGTCTCAAAGAACGCCGCGGCATTCGCCATCGCGGTCACGAAATTCTGGATCGTGATGACACGGAGCGCATTCAGTTGCCTCATGGCCGAGGCATCGGTCAGCGCACGCTGTTGAAGATCGTTCAACTTGGCGCGATGATCCTCATTTCCGCAGGCTTTGAGGGCGGAATCGAAGAACTCCGTGAGATTCTGGCGGGTGCCGGCGTGCATCAGAGAGAGCCTGGCTTTCAGTCCAGTCAAAAAGGCGAGTTTGTCTTTCATGGTCTATATGGTGTGTATTATTGGACGTTGATGTGATTTTTTTTTGGAGCCTGCGAGTTACAGGAGCTCGACCAGAATTCTGGCCGTTCCCGCCTCGGGATATTCCGGTGTTTTTTGCGCGCGGAGATAGCCTGCAACTTCGTTTCCGCCCTGCGCGACGCGCATCCGGCCCTGATACCACTCCAGGGCCGTATGGGCCGCCGTATCCGGTGTGATGGCGCCCGTTCCGGAAGGAACGAGGCGCTCTGCGCCCTCCACTTCAAGCAATGTCACACGCCGGGGTGTGGCTTGCGTGCCTTTTTTGGTGGGAGTCTTGAAATTCAGATTGAAGACCGATTCTTCAAGGGATGCCGTCTCGACGATATCCCGTTGCAGAACAAATGCCCGCTGGCCGCTGGCAAGTGCAAGATTGTCGGTGTTTGTGGGATCGAGGATGACCCCGTTGCCTTCGTAGGCGATGAAATCCGCGATTCCGTGGAGAACCTCGGAATCACGGGCGGCGAGAATGCGGACTTTGCTCATGGTTTTATGGATTTGATGGTGATTGGTTCGGGTGAAATCAGATGGCGATCATCGGACCGTCTTTTTCGTCCTTCGACTGGCTCTGTCCGGATCCTGCGATCGAGCCGGGAGCAGATCCGTGTTTGGCGGCAACCCCGCGAAATGTGGCAAGGCGTTCATTGAATGTCGCCTCTCCCGTATCATCCGTCGGGAGGTTGGCGGCTTCGCAAAGAACACGAGGAACGCTCACGCCGAGATCGCTCAGTTCCTTTACCCGTGCAGCCGCCTTGCTGGCGCGAATCTTGTAGTCCTCGGAAAGCAGATTTTCATCCGAGATGATTGCGGCTACTTCCACAGGAATTGCCCCTTCACCGGTGGAGAGCTCGGAGCGGCGGGTGGAAATCTTTTGAATCTCGGCGCGGATGTTGTTCTCCCGGGCTTGAAGTGCAGCCTGCAAATTGGCTTCTGCGTCTTCTTTCTTTACAATCTCGCCGGATGCCAGCCGGGCCTGAAGCGCGGTCTCAACTCCACTCGTCACCTGTCCGGTGACATATTCGGAAACTTTCGCCTGAAGGGATGTGATGTCGCCCTCGAAGGATTTGAATGTCTCCATCAGGTAGTCCCCGGAAGACTTCATGTTGCGGAGAATATATGCCATCTCCGATGCCGCCTCGTATTGATCGATCGGAGGAAGGGAGGACAGCGTCTGGTTCATTGACGCGCGGGCGGAGGTGATCAGGGCTTGAAGTTTCTGGATGATTTCGTTCATGGCTTGAAGTAGAGAATTTTGTTGTGTATAAGAGAACACATGATGGCTGAACATCTTTTCAAAGAGTCGTCAATAAAATATTTTGAAATATTTTATTTGAACTCGCTAAACAGCAACGAAGGGCTGGCTGCGCACGCGAAGGTGGCCGCGGTGTTCACCTTCCGGCTCGTGATAGGCACGGTGGTGGATGGGCTTTCCAGCGGCGTCTTTTTTGACGTGGTCGCAGGCGACATGGGGGACGCAGGCGATGCGGAGGCCTGCGGGGTGCCAGCGGTGCCAGCACAGGAAGAGATCCTGTGTGCCGCCTCCATCGTAGCCGGAGAAGTTTGCCAGGGCTAGTGCACGTTTACTCATGAGAGTGCATCCGAGGCCACACCAATCGGATGGCACAACGGCCCCGCGACCAATGCCGGGGTATGCGTAATCCATCCACCCGCGCCGACGCCAGCCATGCTTGGCGGTGACCTCCCAGATGTTGCCATCGGGGGGGCTTTTTTTTAGGCGCGCGCGCAGCCTTGCATTTCGCTTCGCTTCGCGGTCAAGGCATTGCTTCATCCTCTGAGGATCGCGTTTTATAGATTCGGTATGGGGATTGGATAAAATCCAATGGGCATGTTGATACGCTCTACTTTCATCAAATTTCCAGTTTGTCCAACAGGGAATATATTCTAATTTAAGCCTCGCTTCGCACTTTTCCAACAGAAGCTTTAGCCTTGGATTCAACTTTCGTTCATGTGGAAGGAAGTCTTCCGCGATCGGGTGTTGATATGAGCCGAAACCGCCAAGAAAAAGTCCGTTCGGGTAGGTCGCGGCGGCGACATCGTAGTAAGGCGATCCGTCCTCCTGCGGCATGTCGAGCGTCCACTCCAGGACTCGCAAGGCATGTGGGGGCACAATGTTGTCGCTTTCGACGCTCCAAAGCCTGTCGGCGCGGGTTTTCGATCGGGCGAAGGCGAAGGCGACGCCCTGCAGCGCGGCGATCCGGAGCTGCGCGGCGTGCTTGTAGTCCTTCGGGTCGTCATCCATCCCACGCGAGCGAATGGTGGTGATATCCCACCCGGCCGGGAGCTCAGATTTGAGCAGCTTCTCGGCTTCATTGGATTCATTGCTCTCGTCGGTGGAAAAAACGAAGTGGGCTTTCTCGTGGTGGGCGGCAGCGTCAGCGATTGAGCGGATGCACTGCGGGAAAGCGTGGAGGTAGCTCTTGGTGGCAGCGAGGGCGATGGCAAGCATATCAAAGTCGGAAGGTGGAAGTCGGAATGCGGAAGTGAAGAAATCCTGCGCTCCGCGCGGCTCGCGCGCGCGCGCGCCCCACTTCATACCTCATACTTCCGCCTTCGCACTTCGGTTTCATGATCCGATGTAGGATGGGTTCGTGAGGGTTTGTCGGGTTGCGATCACGTCATTTTTTTGCGCGTAAGTTCCGCCGGCGTTGACGGCGGCGAAGCTGCTGTACGTGGGGCCAACTGTGGTAATGGAAGGGGAGGGCTGAACGGTTATCCGAGCAGAGGTCGTGCCGACTGCGGTGATGTAGACGCCGGGGTTTAACGCGTATTTGTCTCCGGACCGTGGAAATATGCCGGTGAAATCATGCCAGTTGTAGCTGCTCTCCGCCGGAGTTCCGATGGAAGCGAAGACCTCAGAGCGTGAACCTGTGGAGACCCACGTCTGCGATCCGCTCGCCGTGGTCGTGCTGGTGGTTTCAAAGAGAGTGCTGCCAGAAATGCTTCCGGTGCGCGTTTCATATCTCAATGCTTCGTAGTCGAAAACGCGAATAGTCGTGGATCCAGGCCAGGCGACGGGGGCCATGCGGTGGGAGTTCCCCCAAGCCGAGACAGGCCAGGCCGCGGTGCCTGGAGAAATGCCGAGTGCAAGAGCGCCGTGCGATGCATCTGGCATGGTGGAGCCCATCACTGCAACGCGCTGAGGGTATTCGTGAAGTCCAACGAATTTCACCCCGAGGCCGGCGATGTATTCCAAAGGCAGACTGACTTGCGTGTAGAAGGTAGCGGCTCCGCTTCCGCCATCAGAGCTTGCGCTAGTCGTCGCAAAATCATCAGCCCACTCATCGCCTGCGAAAGAGGTTGATCCTGTGAAATAAGAACTGGAGGAAGACGTTCGCAGCACGGGAACGGCAGCCGTGACGCTTTCCGTTGTATAAGAGATCTGATCAGTTTTCGCAAAGATGCCCAACCAATCAAAGAGGACGATGACATTCGGACTTCTTTTTCCAACGACCGAAGGCACCGGACCAAAGGCTTCGGCTGTGGAGCTGTATGTCATCGTGATGGAACCCCCTGTTGCGGTGGGGGTGGTGTTTTGAGAGTAAGTCGATGTCGTCTGCGGAAACGTGGACCCGTTGCCTCCGTATGGTAAAACGGTCGTCCCGGAGCTCACTCCTTGAGTCCCATAGACTGTCTCCGTGAACGAGGAGGACTCCAGGGCTGTATCAGACGCATCCTTTACCACGGCAAGAAATGATTGGTAGTCGGTCCCATTCACAACGGCGGGCAAGGCTGTCAATGACGTGCATGAGGAGGCGATATCCGGCACCGCGCCAAGGCCGATGCGGGTGACGTGCCAGATCACTTCTCCCGGATCAGCAACAAATCCATGCGCCGTTCTGATAAAACCTTCAGCCGGGTTCAGGACGACCTCTGCTGTGGTTGTCGCCAAGACTTCCCGCGTGCTCTCTGTGGTGGTCGTCACGGCTGCGGTGGTCGTGGTCTCGGATTGGAAAGGCACCGCGGCGGTGCGGGTGGAAGATCCGGAGCCAAGTGTCTGCGGCGTCGTCGTCCAGAACGCGGTCCAGATGGGGGAAGTCTCCCAACCATCGTCGGTCTCGGATGTCGCGGTCGTCGCGGTGGCTTCGCAGGTCTCGGAGGATATCATCGTGGTGGGATTTGCTACCGTAGCCGGAGAGTATGATGGACCCGATGCCGTGTGAGATGAGCTGCCAGAATCGCTTGTGGTATAATTCCACGCCCACTGCGATAGGGTATGGCTGTATTCTGTAACCCACCCCGAACTCCATGTGGACAGGGGGTGGGTGAAATCTTGGAAAGACCACGAATATCCGGAAGAAGAATATGACTCAAAATTATCCTGAGAGGCGGTAGCTGCCGGATCTGTTCCGGGATAGACGGTTCGACGGGTCGCAGACTCTGAACTTGTGGATGTATATGAGGCGCTCTGAGATGAAAAATAGCTGGTGAGATTTTTCGTGGTTGAGCCAACAAAAGTGCTGCTGAAACTGAAGCTGCTCATTCCATGAGCAAAGATCGTTGCCTGGGATGCAGATGCATCAGGCGTGTGATTGTCGTGCCAGGTATTCGTTTGAAGACGACTTGCTGACGAGCTGTAAGACGAAGAGGAGACGACAGTCTGCGGGGTCGCAGGCGCAGAGTGGGTCGTGTAGAAGCTGTATTCGATCACGATGCCTCCCAGCGGTAGTAAGAGCGGTAGGGAAGTCCGTAAGCCGTGGCACCGGGATCTGTCTCGCGGAGTGTCTCGACCGATCGCACGGTGATGTTTTTACCCCAGAGGTTATACCATTTTCCATCGGCGAAGATGCCGATGAGGATGTCAAGATTTCCGGGAGGAGCATAGAGCGCGTGGGGTTGCGGGCCGGGCGGCGAACCTCCCGGAGACAGGGTGCAACTCGCGACGCCTCCGGATGCGCAGGTGCAGGTTGCGGCGAGGTATTGCACGCCGGAAACGGTGATCTCCGCCAGCATGTTCCCGGGAATGACGCCGCCAACGCTGCCGGGCCATAGCTTGAGTTTGTAGGAGCTGTAGAGCCCGGTGGTGGGATTGGGAGATCCGACACCTGCGAGAGAAGATGAATCCCACGGGACAAGTTTTGAAGTCGCTCCGCTTCCGCCCAGCATGACTTTTGCAATGATGGTCGAATTTCCTGAATATTCCTGTTGAACCGTTCCAATTGGATAAGTTCCGGATGTAGAGGCAAAATCATCTCCTGATGTAACTCCCACAGATTCGCCGCGTTGAAATGGCCCCTTGACGCGGCATGGCACAATGCCAACGCTTGCAACAGGAATAGGCGAATCTTTCTTGCCTGGCGTTCCCGCGGCGACAAGACAACCGGCAAACCCTCCGCTTTTATCCACAACAAGAAAGCCGCCTTGATCTTCTGATGATTTTGCGAAAACCGGCATTCCCATCGGATACGTCGTATCGGAATCAAGAAATACTGTGGAAGTTGCTTTTGCTTTAACCAACTCCGATGGGGTTTCTGCGCTTGTTTGAGATTTGAAAGTCGGACGGATTTTTCCAATCAGACGAATGCGGCGCACTTCATCACGCAGTTCTTTCTGTCCTGGGAAAAGATCATGAGCGCGCTGGCGACGCTCAAGTTCCCGCTCGCTTTCAAAGTGTTTTGGATTTCTCTCCTTTGAATATTCAATCTCTTCTGAAATTCCTTCCCCTTCGCCGCCATCCTCAAATTGAAGGCGCGCCGTGGCCCGGGAGATCGAGCCGTTGAGGTATGTTCCGGCAGTTCCATGGCGGCGGTGGCCGCCACTCTCGATATGCACCTGCTCGGTGAGGATTGCTTTGGCAATATCAGAGGCGAGATCATCCGCTGACTTGTTGTTGTTGAAATAGGGAATCTCGATGGAATTCGCACCCAATCCCACCCGATGTCGAGCCAGCCCGGTCACGTATTGCGAGCTCTGGCGGAGTCCCGTTCCAAACCATTTTGAATATCTCTCTGCGGCGAAGCAAATGGATGCCGATATGGCTGCGGGCGACACTGAAGCTCCAGCATTCGGGACAACCAGGCGCTCCAATTCGTATTTGTTCGCCGAGTCATCGGAGATGGCATTTGGGCGGACAAAGAGGCCGCTTTGTCCGGACCCGGGAACAAATATCGCCTTCTCAAAAACAAGAGACTTGTTTTTTTGATCGATGCGAAACCTGTTCAGTGGAGACCAGAGCGAACGGCCGGCGGCCAGTTTCTCGGGTGTTATCGCTTCCGCAAGCACTGGATCTGACAGGTCTATTTCCTGTCCTTGCGCGATACAGAAAGCGGAAGCATCGGGGTATGTTTTCGTCTTGTCTGGAGAAAGTTCGCCTTGCGTCGTCCACTTCAAATCACAAAGCAAGCCGTCGTAAATCTCCAGCGATGAGAGCGGAATTTTCCCATCAAGCTTGAAGTTGAGGGGCACGCGGTATGCCTTGTAAACAATCTGCTGGATGTATGACCACACAGGCATTTCCATGCGGCCAATATCCTGCCAAAGGCGCTCGTCCGCGTTGCTCTTGCTTGTTTTGGCGCAATATTCCCGAAGTGTGACAGTGCGAGCTTTTGCTGCCGCATCATAAGGATCAGAGGTATTGAAAAGCGCCTTGACTCGTGACACCCATGTGCCTTCAAACCAGAACTCTTCGTATGCCCTGTTCCAATCTGGCTCCAAATTTATGGGCGTCACCTGATAAAGGTTTCTATCTCCAACGATCCGTATTTTTGTTGGCGGGCCAATCGCGAGGCCGCGGGAGCGATTATCGGAATTGATTGGAGATGGCGCTGGAGCGGAATCCTGTCCTTTCGTTGCAAACCGGATGGCATTCGGTCCATCCAACGTGCAAATCAGGTTGCAACGCTCACAGATCTCTTGCAGCACATTCGCCAGCGTCTTTCCTTGGGAAGCATCCAAGTCGAGAAGAGGAGCGCTCAAGTTCGCGTGGGCTCCAAATGACCAGCCGAATTGCACATCTGGAGCGACGCGGAGGTATTGGAGGATCTCTGATGCTGTCAATGGAGCCGCGGTGATGGTTTCCACTCCAGTCTGCCAATTTTTTGGAAGAACATGTTTGTAGCGGCGCGTGCGATCGATGCCAGGAGTGAGGGGGTTGTCTTCCAATACCTCGACAATATTGAAGGAGCAATACACAGTATCCCAAGTCAGGCGGATCCGGTTGTCCACCAAATCAACCTGGTAGGCTCTCCCATCGTCTTCGACTTCCACGCAATTCGAGACAATTCCATGAAATGAAAGGCCGCCAATATTGAGGGCAATGGGTGTGTCCGGGTTGATAAAAGCACCAAAGGCGCGGCCAGATCCGCTTGCGGGATTGACCCCCCATGAACGCGTGAGATCGAGACTCTTGAAAATGGCACCATTAACGTTGATCGCCATGGCTAAAAAATCAGGGAAGCAAACCGTGCGCCGTAGGAAAACTCGAATCGGCAGAACTTGGGGGTGTTGGACTCCATGGGGGGGAACTCAAAGCTGCTTTCCTCCTCCGGGGGTTCTTCGTGACCACCGCCAACAAGCGCGCGTTTTGCACGCGCCCAGGTTCTTGCAGCATTTTCTGTTGCGGCGAGAACGGATCCCCGCACAGTTCGACTTCCAATCGTCCAACCGCATTCAGTTTGAACGTGCGGGCTGCCAAATGGAATAGTGTTCAATACCGACCGATTTACTGAAAAGACGGTTCGCACGGAATACGAGGCCTGCACGATCTGTTGACCTGCAAGTGGCGCGAGAGTTCCAATGTATTCTTCCTGGAATGAGACCGCAACGAGATGCGAGGAATTGCCCTGCACCTCATACCCGGGAGAGCGGACAGAGCGACGAAGCCGCAGACCCGCGCCTTGAGGGTTGGTCAAAGTATTAATGAAGGCCAGGCACGATGACTCACTCGGTCCATAGGACGTTCCGGAAAATGTCAGCGTGCGCTCCAGGGATTCATAGTCAGATGCATCCTCGCGAGTGTATTCCGCGGAGGCCTCTATGGGCGTAAGATAGTAGGTGGAACTGAAATCATATCTGGCAAACTGCGTTGACTCGGAATCGAGTTTGACGGTCCTTTTCGAGGAGGATTCCTCGTTTTCACGGAGGGTCAAAGACTGGGAACGAAAAGTCTGGGCGTAGGCTCTTGCGGCGGAATCTGTTTCGGCAGTAATATTTCCACTGACAATCAGCCTGTTTTCGCCAAATGGGTTTCTCGACGTGCGACTCGTAATCTCCGCGCTCAAATACTTGTTCTTTGCGAGATATTCGTAGGAAAATGAGAGCTCCAAGAACTGGTCTTCGCCGTTTTCCTGGCCTCGTGTAGACGGTTGCTCATTCGCTGAGACTTGAAACGGATGCTTCCCGGACCCAAGTTCACGCGCTTTCACCAGTGCCTCTGCCGCGGTTTTTCCACGAACAGCCCCTTCGTAGGTGATGGTATTGTCGGATGTGCGGGCATCCGTGCGTGTGGAGACGCGGAGATCCCATACGAGTGATTCCAAAGAAGAGCGAAACTCAAAAGAAAACGACAACTGCACCCATGTGTCACCATCGCCGCCGCTTAAATTGTCGTCATTGACCTCATTCACGCGCAGGGAGCCCCCTGCTGGCTGGTAAGTTTTCCGGATCGAAGCAACTTTTGCAATCGCAAGGTCCCGACTTTCTGCTCGCACATCGCCTCTTACTGAAAGAACGAGTTCTCCGCTTTGAAAATCCTCGCGGCTTGTGGATGTAAACCGGGACTCGCACAAGTCTCCGGATGGATAAGCGCGATAAAAACATTGGAGGGACCACTCCAATTGATCCGAAGCGTCAGCGAGATCAGAGTCCAATACACGCACCTTCACAACCTGACTCGTTCCAGCGAAGGCCAGTTCCCCATCCTTGGAATGGATGGCGCGCATTTTTGCCTGGATGGCAAGCAATGCGGCCCGACGTTCAGCGAGGGGAAGCGTCTTGTCGGCCAAAACGAAACCCGAAGCAGAAATGCTTACCGTTGTCTGGACGCGGTCGCTCCTTTCATCGGAGTGACGCTCCGTCTCGATGTTTTCCTTCCAACTTGTGACATTCGGAAGAGGGATCGAAACCCCGCCAATGGGCGTGTAATTTGCCGATACAGTAGAAGCGACAGGAAGCGAAGTTCCCTGAAGTGTCAGATCGACATGGGAAGTGTATTCGCGCCACTCTTTCGGGCAATCGGAGTCACGGATAGTGACAACCTCCCGGACCAGCTCGACATCTCCCTCGTCAACGATGCGAAAAATCAGTTCGCCCGAGTCCAACAGCGTGCGCAAAATAGAAATCCGGGATTCATTGTCCGCAAAGCTGCTTTCAAAAAAATTCAGGGAAACGGAATACGTTGTCCGTTGAGCGTGCGGAGCACCATTTTTGTCCGATGTGAATTCGGTTCGCCAGCCGTATTGCGGTTCGCCATGCTCGTGCAGGGCAAGGTTCCCAAGCCATATTTTCGCGGAATTCATTGGAGAATCGCAAGCGTTACAGGTGCCATCGGGCTGGAACGGATCATTGTGCTGTCTCCGGGCAAGATTTTCAGGTCATCAATGGACACTTCGGCGTTTTCGACAATCAAACTCTCCGTCTCGCAATGAAAATGTCCCGCAAAGTCGAGTTGAGAGTATCCGCTTGCGTGCAGGGCCGTCATATGCACTCGCACGGATTTTCCAGGTGGAATGACGATGTCCTGCAAAAGTTCGTAAGCGCAGGCCGCAGAGTCGACCACGCCATGAAAGATGGATCCAGATGGAATGGTCACATCGGAAGTTCTTTTGTTGTGTAGAATGAAAAGCGCGGTGGATTTCATGAAGTCCGCAGGTATGGCCGGCGTCCATTCTCCGTTGGAACATGTTTCCGCCTGGACCTCATGACCCTCGCGCCAAGTTGGGATGACCCGCCAAAGGTTCTCTCCACTCTGCACAAAGAGGGAATTCCACTCGCCCCATTGATCTTCACCCGGCTTTCTGGTGCGCCAGCGGAGCGCTTCAACTCCATTTGGCCACTGAATCCAAATATGACCCCCGTCCCAATTTGCACATAGAAATGCGCGCTGCATCAGTCAAAAGTGTCATTTTGTTCTGTATCAAACAACATTTTTCTTGCGCATGGTTTTATTACAGATGTAAAGATTTCAGCCCCATGAGCGAACAATCACCTCCCAAAGGAATCAGCGCACACGGCATCGCGCGAGAAACCGGGCATTCCGCGGTCGCCATCTACTATCGGCTTCGGACAATGGGAATCCAGCCCAGCATCATAACGGAATCGGGGCACTGTTTCTATGATCCAAGCGTCGTAGACACTCTCCGCCAGGTCATGCGTGGACCACGGACGGGGGTGGAGAAATGAGAATGTTCACGCCGGATGAAATTCAATGTGTCAAGGAATCGACTGATCTTGTGAGGCTTATCGGCCAGGACGTCGAGTTGAAAAAAAGGGGTTCTGTTTACAAGGGGCTTTGCCCGTTTCATCGGGAAAAAACGCCGAGCTTTCAGGTGCATCCCGGAAAAAAATTCTATCACTGTTGGGGATGTGGCGCGAATGGTGACGCGATCAAATGGCTGACAGAACGGGAAAATCTGAGTTTTTCAGAAGCCATGGAACGATTGCTTCGGAAAGGATGAACTATGGAGAGTGAATTTGATCCAAGGCTCGTCTGGCGGGAATTTTTATCCCGCATTGGGCTCTCATCAACTCATGCCGCTGACCTGGCTGAAAAACGCGGTTTTTCAGAATTCGCCATCCAAACGTTAGGGTTTCGATCAAGCGAAGCCGGAAATGCCGCCGCCATCAAAGAGGTCGTTGCCATGTTTCCAGGGAAAGAATCCGAGCTGGAGCGCATCGACTTGATCCGGAAAACTCCAGATGGATGGAGGCCATCTCCGCAACTTTGTGGTTTTGGAAAGACGAAAAAAAGAGACCCTCAATCAGGCAAGGAGATATGGGAGGTTGGAGTAAACCCGGTCCTTATTCCCTATTATGACGAATCTGGGGCCGTATATTTTGTCCGGGCGCACAAAGGAAACCCCAGGCGACCATCGGATGTGGATGAATATGATGAAGACTTTCACAGTCAGCAGATTTATTGTCCCATGCTTCTCAGGACGGCGGCCGCGAATCTCCCGGATGGAGCCGCTGCACTCAATCGAACATGCATCATTACAGAAGGGGAATTTAAAGCAGCCGCGCTCTGGCAATGTGGAATCCCAGCCATCGCGTTGCCGGGTATTCACACAGCGCGAAACTATCCTGCAAAACTTCAGCTGGTATCACTCCTTCAACGATTCGGATTTGATCACATCATTGTCGCGTTCGACAACGAATCAAAAGACGATCCATCTTTGCCGGGATACAAGTCGGATCCGGAAGATCGCTATGACACGGTCGTGTATGCCATTTATACCTCTGAAGAGCTGAGACGTGAGGGGTTCCAGACAGATGTCTTGTGGATCCCAAATGAGTGGAGAGAAGCCGGAAAGGCAGATTGGGATGGTGCATTGGCAAGATTCGTCCGTGAGGCGAAAGGTGAGGTGCAAAAAGGCACGGCGCGGGCGGCAAAGGAATTTCTGCGTGTCATCCGGAAAAATCGCGAGGAAGACGCCGGATATCTCAGCCTTTTCCCTGGAGAGCGGGAACGTGTCGTTCAAAACAAGCTCAATCGCATCTACTACAAGCGAAAGGCTCCTTATGGGGATGAAAAGCTGATGAAGCTCGCCAAGCGGCTACAATTCGTAAATCCGGGATTGTCAAAAGCATTGAGGGCCTGCAGCGGGTGCTACTTTGAGAGGGTTCCAATGTTTCCTTCCACCAAAGAAGGAAAAGAAGCCAGGGAACAAGCACAGGCAGAATTGCAGCAGGCCAGGGAAAAAAAGGATTGGATCAAAGTCAAAGAGATCGAACAACTTTTGGAAGGCTGGCCAAATCCAATTTCAAATTTCATCATTCATTTCGATTACAAACTGGTCAATGCAAGTGGAAAAATTGAATATCTCGTTCGGCTGACCACAACAAACCGGGAAAAAACTGAACAACACATTCGCATCACAAGTTCGTCTCTGGCTCGCCTTGCGAATTGGAGAGAATTTTTGATCGGTCAAACTGCCGCCGCCAACTTTGGAGGAGGAGAAAAAGATCTCCAAGCCATCGTCATGGATGGACAGTCGGATTCCGCTCACAAAGAGATTCGAGAAGTTGAGCAATATGGCTATATGCAGGATGCCAGAATTTGGAAGTTTGCTGACCGGGCGTATGATGATGATGGAAACCTCGTTCTTCCTGATAAGAACAAGGTTTTTTGGTATAACGGAACAGGCTACCAAACAGATTTTCAACGCAGACTTGGAGAAGGATTTGCGATGGGTGCCCCGGTTCTCGGCGAACTGGACGTGGAAAAAGCCGCAAAAGTCTTTTGTCTGATGTCGAAGCACATGTTTGATGTCATCGGGGACTTCGGTGGCTGGCTCGCGCTCGGTGCAGTTCTTGCGTATCCGGCACATCCGGAAATACTCGCCACCTATAAGGGAGCACCCGGGCTTTGGATGACTGGCAAAAGAGGATCCGGAAAGAGCACAATTCTGGAGTGGCTTATGAGAATATTTGGATTTCCCATCGGCTATATCGCCATCAATCAAAGCACGACTGGCAATGGCGTGTCGCGCGAATTGAGCAAGTATCCGTGCCTGCCATGCTGCTACGATGAATTTGACGATACAACCACACAGGATGCCGTTAAAGAGATCTTCAAGAATTCATTCAATCGGTCAGCTACGCTGAAAGCAGCTTTCGACAACAGCAATCGCACCAGGTTGGTCGTTCCTGGAACAACCCCCGTTGTCGGCGGCGAGAACGGATCCAGAAATTCTGCAACACGCCAGAGGTTTACCCAAGTCATCGTAAGCGAAATTCGGGCCAAAGGGACAGCGTCAACACGGTTAAACGAAATGACAGCGTTGCTTCCGGATATTCCCAATCTCGGGCACTTTCTGATCAAAAACAGAAAGCGCTATTCATCTCTTGTGATGTCGTTCCTGAAAGCCTACGTCGAGAGCGGACTCGTTCAGGACAGTATTTTCTCCCAGCGAATGCGCTTTGTTTCTGGAACCCCTGCCGCTGCATGGATGGCGGCTGCAGAACTTTTAAAATCTTCCGTTTCGGACAAAACATCAATTCTGGCCCTCGAAAAACAGGCGGCTGATATGGAATTCGAGAAATTTACTGTTCAATATGGAGTTGAAAGTCATCAGGACACACAGGAAACAACCTATATTGCAACATTTTGGCAGGATTTTCTTTCTGCGATCCGAACAAACTCCGAACTCAAGAAGTTTGTAGCCCTGCGGTATGTTCAATATACGACGGAAAAGCGAGTTGACGCGGTTCTTGAGCACCGACACCCGGGCTATATGCCAGCCATGTTCATCGTGCATGACACGGCATTCCATATTTACGAGCAAGAAGTAAGAAAGCTTGGCAGAGCACCAAAACTTGGACGGCCGGATGTTCTCCGTGAAGCGAAGCGAGAAAACTATTGGCTCAGACCGAAGCTGGATCAAACCCACAAGATTTTTATCGCCGGCCACAGATACAGTGGCTGTTGGTGTGTGGATCTGAACGAGCTTCCATATGGAGAGGAGTTCCATTTCGCACTTCAAACAACAGACGATCAAAAGGCGCTGGAGAATAGCAAATCAATCGAAAATCTAACAGGATTGAATTGAAACACTTTTTGTTTCCATAGGCGTGCATCAGTAGGTCTGTTTGTTTATAAACCGTCCACCGTCCATAAAACCGTCCTATCGTCCTGTCGTTGTATATCAAGTCGTTATGTGAAAACCGGGACGGGTGGACGGTTTTTTTATCCCTGTCAGCTTTATACATGAAAAATTTCTTTTGGCATGAGTTGGTGATTCGATAACTCCAAATCGAAGAAATCTCAAAATGAGAGAATAAAAAAACCGTCCTTCCGTCCAATTATACTATAAAAAATAAATAAAATATTGATTTTCATTTATTTATAGCAGGACGGTCAGAGGGACGGTTTTATGGACGGTGGACGGTTTTATTGAACCGATAAATTTAACGTAGTTCCAACTGGAACTTTTTTTGTTTCAATGAAACTGTTTTTATGAGAAATACACGATGACATGCCAAAATTGCTCATTCATAGAAAAAAACCGAACCCCGTGCCCCCATGCGGAAGAAGGATCGTCTATCAAGTGCCCCATTCACCGTTCCAAACGCTCATTGAATCTGCTAGGAAGACAAAAAGACTGAGTTACCGGGATCTCGCCGAGGAGATAGGCGTTGGTCACAGCATCATCTGGCAGTGGTTACATACAGAAAACGGAGTTCCAGCTGCCCGATCATTCAAAGAACATCACCTGAAGCGCCTTTCGGCCGTTCTGGAAATCCCCGTGCCCCAAATCAAGGAAGCTTTCGACGCCTCGCGGCACCGATTTACGCCATCGCGGACTCCTGCGCCTGTAGCATCCTCTGATGCGCTAAAGGGATTCATTGAAGCACTGGAAAACGACAAACGAATCAGAATCTCGAAGCAGTATGTTCTGAACTTGGCAAAGATGTTTCTCGCATCTTCCAATTACGGAAATATTTCGCGCATTTCCAGCACCTAACCGGGTCTATAAAATCGGGATAGCACCGCCAGAAACCATCCCCCACCTTTAGGAGGGGTAAATCGGCGAACGGACAATTTTTATGGTTTGCAAATTACTGTAAATCATTGGTTTGCGTTTGCAAAAAAATGAAAAAACGCGTGCGTCCACGTTGTCGAATCACGGCTTAACCGTTAATTTAAAGGTGCATTTGATTGCTGGCATGGAGCACGCAAGCAATGTGCAAGCTGGCACGGGTGGAGCTGGTCCCGATCAGCCAAAATCAATCAGCCAAAAGAGACAAAAAATGGAATCAAAAAATGTAATCCTTAAATTGGGGCACGGGGCACGGGTCAAAGATATGGAGATGAAAAAAGTGGCGCGCTTGCGCGCGCGCGGGGTGGCAATGGGCCTTGCGGCCCTCGCAAAACGTTGCGCGCTTGCGCGCGCGCGGAAGCTTGAGGCCCTCGAAAATCGACCGGTCGAAGTCTCGACCGTGTCAGAGATCGAGGGAATCTACCGCGCCGAGTTTGTTCGAGCTTGGGCGGGTTGTGGACAAGTCGTTAATCTCCGCAAGCTCTATTTGCGCCGCAAACGCGGCGGCGTAAATCCGTATCCATTCCAGGCGCGGCTCGCCTGGATCCGTGCGCTCCGAACTGCCATGAGCCAGAGTCGGTCGGAAATCTACCGATCGCACAAGCTCGCGGACGAGACTGCCAGCATGGCCGATCTGATGAGATTGCGGGACGAGATCGGGGGCACAGGGGCACGGGGGCAGGGTATCGAAGCGACGGCCTTTGAGGCCGTCGCAGATGGAAGCCGTGGCGGCTGGATGTCGTCATCCCGCATCGTGCGGCACGCACGGGAGTGTCTGATTGTGCATTGGACGCTGGCCGGTGGGCAGCGTTGGCAGTCCGCACTGGCTGCGGATCTGGCCATGATGCGCGATTGCCTGCGTGTTGCCCGCGGCGAGGGGCACGAGGTCTTCCTCACCGAATTCTTCGACTGCGTGGTCATTGATGAGGGCGTCCGCCTCAAGGCCACGGAGAGTCTCATCTCCCTCGGAGTTCGGACCCTCCGGCCACAATTCCGCCTGGTTCTCACCGGCACGCCGGTGAAAAACATCCTTGATGATATTTTTTGGCTCGCCCATTGGGCGTGCGGCGGGCATTCCGACCCCACCCCCCGCTGGCCATACGAAGACAGCGACAAGGCAAAAGAACGATTCGCGAATGACCACCTTCTCCTGGAGAGAAACATTTCCAGGGAAGAAGAATACAAGGCCCGCACCGGAAAAAACCGGACCACAAAGAAGCGGACGCCTCGCATTTGCAACATCCATCGCCTTTGGAAGCTCTTCGGGCCTGTCATCATCCGCCGACGCAAGGACGATTGCGGGGAGGACATCGTCGCCAAGCGGTTTGTCCCCATGCGCATCCGGCCCGGCACAGCCCAGCAGGCCGTTTATCAACGCTACGTCGCCAACAAGCCCGTGGCCTCCAAGACCGGAGAGCCCGTGAAAGGCACGACGCGAGCCGCCATGCAACTCCAGCTCCTTCGCGAAGCCGCCCTGTGCCCGGACTCCCTGCACCTCTCGCAGGCGAATGTCTGCGGGGATGGCCCGAAGCGGAGCTGGACCGACCTGACCCCGAAATCCATCGCCATGCTCAAGCTCGTCGGCGACCTCCTGCAGGTCGGGCAGCAACTCACCATCATGTCGTCCTTCCAGCATTTTTCCCGCACATTTTCCGCCAGGCTCACGGAAGCCGGCGTATCCCACGCGGTTTTGGATGGATCGGTCCCACCGGAAAAGCGCGGCGAAATAGCCGCCGAGTTCAAGGCCCGCAAATTCGCCGTCCTCATCGGCGGCATCGAGTCCATGAGCGAGGGCCATTCCTTCGACCAATGCTCCCACCTCATCCTGCCCTCCCTCGTGTGGGCGATGGACAAGAACCTCCAGGCGATCGATCGCGTCCACCGGCTCACCAGCCGTGAGGATGTCACCATCTATACATTCGCCACGGAAAACACGGTGGATGTCCTGCTGGAATCCCGGTTCCAAGAGAAAAAAGACAGCGCGCAACTCGCCCTCGATGGCCGGCTCTTTGCCGATGATCACAAGGAAATCAATCTCACGGAACTCCTCGCCGATGCCATCACAAACTTCAACCCCGACGCACCCACATTCAACGAAAAAGACATGGAGACAGAGTGGGATGCCACCCTCCGCAACCGCCTTCGTCACGCCGAAACCGCCTGGCGCGAATGGCACCCGCCGATCATCCCCGGCCACAACCTCACCTCCGCCGACATCGAGATGGAGTCCGCCGCCATCGCCGCCATCGAAACCATAAGCCCCATAGGTCCTATCAGTCCTATCTCGCCCCGAGCCGCAATCGCCCTCTCCCGCCTCCAAAACCTCTGAAAAACTTCCCCATGAAAGCCGTCGCCTACGTTCGCGGATCCACCGCCAAACAAAAGAATACCCTCGAATCCCAAACCCGCACCGCGGAGGATTACTCCCGCTACGTGAAGTTCGATCTCGATCGAGTCTTCATCGACTCCGATGAGAGCGGGGCGGATTCCTTCTACAGTCGGCCACAGGCCAGGGAAATGCTCCGATATTGCGAGGAACACGACATCAGCCAGATCATCATGGCCAAGCTCGATCGCTCTTTTCGCAATGCCAAGGACTGCCTCACCGTCATCGACGAGCTCCGCGCCAGGGGATTCGAGTTTCATATCCTTGACTGCCAGGTCGATACCCGCGCGGCCACCGGTCGCCTGTTCATGACCATCCTCGCCGCCATCGCCGAATGGGAAAACGGCCGCAGGCGCGAAAGACAGCTCGAAAATTTCGAGACCATGCGTCGGAACGGCCACCGGTGCGGAGGCATCCCATTCGGGTGGAAGGCCGATCCTTCCGGTCGCACCTCCCGCACCGGACGCCAGGCGGACAACCTCATCCCGGATCCCGACCAGCAACTTACCCTCGGTGCCATCCGGGGGATGCGTAAGGCGGGCATCGGCTACTCTGCCATCGCAAAATGGCTTAACGGTGAAGCGATCCCGAGTGCAAAAGGCGGACGCTGGCACCCCTCGACCGTCCAATCCGTCCTCTCCCATTCCTCCCGCGCCGTGGAAGCGTGATTGCATGAAAAACAATTGACACAAATACAATTTCCGCCATACTACATCCCATACTTCATATGAAAACTACCTCCCTCAAGCAAATCGCCTCCGGACGCAGTGATATATTCAAAATTGATGTCAGCCATATCCGCTTCCTGGCCGGGTTCAACGAGCGGAAAGAAATGGGCGACCTCAAACCCCTCGCCGATGCCGCCGCCCGCGGCACGCTTCCGCCGATTCTAGTCCGCATCCACGACGGGCGCGTCTTTGTCGTGGACGGAGAGCGGCGCACGCGCGCGGCCATGCTGGCCGTCGAACGCGGCGACGCCGTCCCGCCGATCTCCTGCATTTCCGAGCCGCGTGGATTCACGGAGTCCGACCGCACGCTTTGCCTCTTGGAGTGCAACTCCGGCAAGCCCCTCACCATCCTCGAAGAAGCGCGCGTCATCTCCCGGCTCCGCAATGTCCACGAGATGGAGGAAAAAGAAATCGCCGGCCGCACCGGACGCAGCCGCACTCACATCAAGAACTGCATGTCCTTGCTCGCCGTGCCGGAGGAAATCCACCGCCATATCGAGAAAGGCCGCATCACCGCCTCCCTCGTCATCGACCTCATCATCGAGACAAGGGGAGATCACGACCTGCTCCTCCAGAAAGTCAATTCCGCCCTGGGAAAAGCCGCGGAAAAAGGAAAGACATCCGCCAGCAGGAAAGACCTCCCCACGCCGGAGCCATCGGAGCCTGCCGCTCCTCCCGCAGAAGGGGAAGCCAATCCGGAGACGCCGCCCTCCGAACCCCTCACAGGAGTCGCCGCCATCAAGGCCGCTGACTCGAATATGGGCGGCGGTCCCAATACCCGCACAGGCGAGGGCGGCACCGCAGATTCCCGCGTCTCCAAGCTCAATAAAATGCTCGAAAAGATCGACCGGGCCGACTGCAAGCCGGATCTCTTCGAGTTCACCGAACTCCTCATCGACTTCCTCGACAACAAGCGCCCCCTCTCGGACGTGAAGAAGTTCCTTCTGGCTTGATGTCCAATACAACACAGCAAAACCACTCTTTATGACCCGCCTCTATCTTTTCGCCGCCCACATGGCCTTGAAAGCAAGCGCCATCCTGAATGTCCTGTCCTCCCGCGCGCTGTCCATCGGCATCGCCGCACACAAAGCCATCGACCCCGAACCGGATCCCCACTCCCGGCCCGGGCAACTCACGGACCAAAGCACGATTGCGGACATCGAGTGCATCGCGCGCGCATGCGGAGCCTCCAGTCTGGAGTTCCACACCGATCGCATCGTGGCCGTCTTCGACATGAAGGAAACCCGCCAACCGCCATTCTCCTGCGTGATTCCCTAGATTCCTTCCGGGCTTTCGTGCGCCGCACTGTGTTTTTATGAAAAACTCCATGACAACCATCAGCGAACGCGCCAGAGAGCTCATGCACTCCGGCGAAGCCTCCTCCTTCCGGGACGCCTGCAGGATCCTCCAGCGACGCTCCAGCGCCAGAAGATCCGCAAACGCCAGACACAGGCGCTACATGTCCACCGTCCATCCTCGCGGGCAGGATAACTGACCGCTCATCTTATGAAAAAATCCGTATCTCAAACCGTCCTCCCCTGGCTGAAATCCAACCTCGGCAAGCGTTGCATCGCCCCGCTCACCGGCACCGACGCACGTGCGCTGTTCGCCGCGGTTCATGCCATCGATCTCTACGCCTATGCGCCGAGCGAAGAACTTCTCACCGCATTTGCGATATTGGTTCGCAACATGCAGCCCCACACACGGGAGCTCGCATTCCACTCCATCGCGCATATCCTCGATTGGTCAGACCGCGACCGCATCTGGAATGCCGCCGGCCTCGATGGGTTCCCAAGGCGACAACTGTGCGCCTTCGAGCCGGCCGCAAGAAAATTGATTCCACAGCCCTGAAAGCGGTATGAGTATTGCGAACACCGAGATCCGCCGCCGCGAAGCAAAAGAGGATGCAAAACGAGCAATCACACCAAAAAGCACATGGGACTGCGATGCGTCTCCTCAAGAAACCCTTCAAAAAGGAACGGTTGTGGTTCTTCCGCATGTGTGGAGTCGCCGCAATGATCGGACACTGACGCCGCCTGGAGATGTCAGCGTAACCCTGCAAGCTGAGACAACATTGCATGACTGTTTACTGCTACTTGAAAAGGCGGCACTGGAGTATGTATCGCAATATGGATCGGACCACATAAGGCAATACTACATCGAAAAGATCATTCGCGATGGAAACACAGTCGAATTCAGCTGGGGAACGTAATGGATTTTGCGAACGTCCTCGATGAGGTATCCCTGCTTGATTCTGGAATGGGAGCCTGTTTATGAACAAACCCCTGCAATTCGGCCTTTGTATGAATGGCAACGAAGAAGCTTTCACGGGTCGCCTCCGCAATGCCGTCATCGATTGCCCGCCTTGGGATGACTTTCTTTATGTCGAGATCGGCGTTGCCGAGGGGAAAACCCTTGCGAGCGCGTGCCAGATCATCCACGACGCATGCCAGGATTTCGGGCGGGATGCCATGAGTTGGCGCGCCATCGGAATCGACATCCCCGATGGATGGTCACTCAATCAAAGTGCCATCAGGGAAAACAATCCCTTCTTCTCCAGACTCATCCGTCCGGGCCAGCAGGCGGATCTGGGATCCGCCAGCCTCATCTTGGAACCCGCTCAACAGGCGCTTGCCTTCCGGCCGTGGCCGTGGAAAATCCACTTCGCCTTCATCGATGGATGTCACGGGAAACCCTGCGCAATGGGGGATTTCCTCGCACTAGACCACCTCATGGCACCGGGCGGGACGATCGCTTTCCACGATGCCAGCGTCAAATGCCAGGGCCACCACCTGCAGCCCCATTGTCGCACCGGTATCGACGTGCGCACCGCACTGCAGGAACTCCTTCTCCTGCCACCGGATAAACGGCCAGGCTGGTCATTCCTGGAAGAGCCGACTGCAGATCACGCGTGCGCCTTCTTCAGGAAGGACATCGAAGGCTGATTCAATGGCGCGCGAGATGCTTTCCGTAGATCCGCGCTTTCATTTGAGCGATCGCATCCTTGTCGGATTGCGTGGCAAGCCCCCATTTCAGTCGGGTGACCGCTCCTTGGGGGCCTTTGATCGCATCAAGTAGGGCGGATGCTTTTAATCTGGCAGCCTTCCAATCCTCGATGGCCTGGCCTTTTCCGCCGTTCACTTCACTGCTCCACATGGAGAAAGCCGACTCCGCGGACGGGAGCCCATTGAGCCGGCATGTCAGCTTCCAGATGGATGGCCAATTGCGACGAAGACTGGAAGCGAGTTGAAACTCGTCTTTCCCGATCCCGGCGGCGGACAGCCGGACTTTGGTGATCTCCGCGAGTGTTTCTGCCGGCATGGTCGTGTATCCAACCCCCTCGAAGATGATGTATCCATCGATCGCTCCAAAACAAAGCGCGAGGGGATTCCCGGAATCATCGTCCCCAAGCTGAATGCGGCCGGCGCTGTCCTTGGAGACTTTTTCCAGCAGGGCGTCATCGGCCTGGAGAAGCGGGACCAGCTCGCGTTTGTCCGGGATCCATATCCCGAGGTCTTCCAGGCTCCGAGCGGTGCATTCTATGGAAACACTCCAGGTTTCTTTTTTCTCGACATGGTTGTTGAGCATTTCCATGGCACCGTCTGCCGCCTTGAAGACGACGCCAAGCACATGCATGGGCACCGCGTCCGCTTCGCTCTCCGGGATGACCCATCCGCCCTCTGGCGGCGGAGGGTAATGGGTGTCGATGACGGCTCCAATGATCCTGTCATGCGGGATTGTCTTTTTATCCGGCGTCGGATCATACGCCCTCAACATGTGATTCAGGTTCGTCTGCTGATGTCGCAACCCCTCATGCGAGCGGGAAAGGGCCGCGGGATGGAATCCCGATCTCAGCCCGACCTGTGGCGGCTCTGTCACGCAGGGTAGGGAGTGGCAAATGTCGAACTCCACATAGGCTTTCGAGTTGTCAGGAGTGTATTTTCCGGAAAACGGACTCCCCTTCTCGGCCAGCATCCGGGCGTTGCGCACCGGAAAGACCACCCTGCTTGTCCGCGGAGAGGATTTCAGCGCGCTGAAAATGTCATTTGGTTTCATTCTTTATGCATAAATTGCCATTTCGACCGAGTCGAGTGTTGCCAGGCGAGCCTTTGAGAGTCTGCCCTGAAGTTGGAATCCTTCCGCCGCCACTCCCGGCCAGATCTCGTATTCAAAAATCTTCTCGGAGCATCCTCCGGACTTTGGGTTCGCAGGGACACCATGCGCTTTCGCCATGGCGATACTTGCCTCCCCAAGATGGTTTGCAGGTCCGATATCACCGACCACGGCATCAACGGACCGGCCAGTCCGCTTGTTCCTCACTCTCGCCTTGCTTCCGATCACGATCCCGGCAACGGCACGGATCAGCTGTCTGGGGGCCACAATGAAAAGGATCTTCTCGCTGTCGAGTTCCCGCCTCGGATCTCCATTCCGGAATCCAGGCACCTTGTAAGCGGTCGTTGAGATGTAGTATCCGGGAAAGGGATCTTCGGGACCCTGCACGATCGGATTTCCCCATGGTTTTTCATTGTCCGTCGCGATCCCCCACCAATTTCCAGGACTTCCGGCATTGGCCAAATAATCCAGCGGACGCGTGCCGGCCGGGCCGTAGCATCGCGGGGATCCGTCCCCATTGATGGTCATTCCCCCAAAGAACGAGACAGCGCCGTCATCTCTCGACGTCACGGGCTCAAACCCCACATGAAAAAGGATGTTGCTCACAGGACCTCCGATCTTTCGACTGCGGCTCCGCGAAGATCCGCGCGGGCTCTCAGGTAGGCTGCCGCCTCGCTGTCCGCATTCGGCCATGCGGGGGAAATCCTCAAGCTTTTCCAATACGAATCCCACGCCCATGTCCTCCCTTGGAATTGATACACGCAGACTGCGTGACCCCAACGCTCCGTGCCCCGGAGGAAATTCATGACCAGCACATGCGCAGGAATTCCTTTTTCTTCCAACGACCGGGCCATCACGGCAGCTTCCGGAAGGCAGGCGTTCTGCATTTTCCCGGCCCAGATCGGAGCCTTTACCGGAGGCGATACGCTGTCGCATCCGACCAATGCCAGCGCCCCAACGAGAGCAAGGATCGTCTTCATGCCAGGTTGTCCAACACCGCCTGAAATCGCGGCCACTCGCGCAAGACGCCATGCCATGCGGCATCTTGGATCTCATTGAGAACATTGGCGTCCGCATCATCCAATGCAGGCATTCTGGGAAGGGTGAAGTCAAACCTCTCATGTTTGTAGCGAGGGGAGTGCAGCTCCTCCCAATCCTCGCACATCCGCGTGTCGTATCGGCTATCGAGCGTTGTCTTCCCATCGAATACCTCTGCCGCCCAGAAAAGCGCCCCGCCGTTCGGGAATGGCTTCACCTCCCGGGGTTGCCCGGTTCCGAGGGAAACATGAAAAATCTCCTCGTCGCGCCATCTCATCAACGCTTCGTGCCCGGCACAGGCGCAGGGATCGTTTCGGACAAGCCCGCCATCCAGATACCCGCATTCCTCGCCGGCGTGCAGAAACTCGGCTTGTGGAAAATATGTTGGCGCGCTGGCCGTCATCAGTGCCGCAAGGGCAAGCGGGATGTCCTGCCACTCTTGTTTCCAGCTCTTGACCATGACCTCGCGGCGGCGGCGCTCCGCGGAGGTCACCATCAGATCACAAACCCCCTCGCGCATGGTTTTGTCCCCAAGGCATCTCCGGAGTTCACGCTGCAGGGCGGACGCGGGATATCTCGTGTGGATGGCCCCGTGAACGGAATAGATCTCCCGCACAGGGGATTTTGCAAAAATCACCGGCCCGGATTCGTAATAAAACCCCCTCGCGCGCGGCATGGGCACTCCGGCCGCAATGAGACAGCCAACAATCCCTCCCGTGCTCGTCCCGGTCACAAAATCAAAGACATCACCAATCTGCCGCCCGATACGTCGCTCGATCTCGCAAAGGATCCTCACCGCACCGATCCCGCGCATCCCTCCGCCGGCTATGGAAAGAATCGCTTTCATCGGAAGCAACTTTCAAACGTCTGTATGCACTTCATAAAAGAACACCATGGGAAATACATCACTTCCCGGCCATCGCGGAGAGCCGGTCGAAGTTGGAAAGATACTTTTTCGCGATGCTCGGGCTGCTCAGGATCACCATGTTCTCGGCGTTGAATCGCTCGGCATTCACCGTGAAATTGAACGACCCGGTGATGACAACCTTTCGATCGATGACAATCACCTTGTTGTGCATGATCTTCTGGGTTGCATAGACCCGCTTCGGGCCGAGGCGGGACAGTTCATCGGACAACGACCCGGCATCATTCTTCTGGCTCCTGTCGTAGAGCGCCCGCACGGCCACGCCACGCTTGATCGCGCGCTGGAAGGCGGCAAGAATCTCCGGGCTCGTAAAGCTGTATGCCTCGAAAACGATGTCCTTCTGCGCGCGGTCGATTTGCTGCACGGCTGCCTTGGTGCAGCCTCCGTTCGGAGAAAAGAACACCTGCGCCGTGTCCGCCAGGCTAAATCCCATCGTCAAGACGATCGCCAAAACAAGAGTGCTGCGGAATTTCATGGGCTTTTGGTGTTTCGGAAGCGTTTCGTCTCCCATTTCATTTGTCACGGAAGAACTTTGGCAGGTCGGTATTCGCCTGCCTCCAGTCGAGATCGCCTGTGACATTTGCGGAAAATGATCGCTGCCCGGTGCCGGGAGTGAGCCTCACACCGGCGGTCGTGCGGCCACTCGTGAAGTCGTATCCCGCCTGATACTCGCGATCGATGGATGAGCAGCTTGTGAGCGCCATGGCGGACATCAGGCACAGGATTGTCACCGGGCATTTTCCGCATTTCAGGAACCGCCAGGCCGCGGCGGTAAGGAATCGGAAGAGAAGCGCGATCGAGAGGATCGCCTCCGCGCAGGAAGCATCACCGCGGGCGTCGAGCACATGGATCGAAGCATTGACGACCAGCGCACCGATGAGCAGAGAAAGCGACAGCCGCTCAAGGAAGGTGTAGCCGCGATACTTCGACTGCATCAGAAGGAACCCCACGAGCGCGGCAAGGTAGTTTGCTGAAATGATCACCGGTTCACACATCGTTCCCCCCCTTTTTGAAGATTCCGAGAATGCGCTCGACCGTGAGCCCGCTGGCAAATTGGTAAATTTTTCCGGCGAGGATCATCCCGAGCAGCCCAAGCAAAAATGCAATACTATTTTCCAACGGGACAGGGAGCGAGTAATACCAGCTCACCAGCGGAGTAACGAAGGCCGCAGAACAGACGCCAGCCAACACAGAGACGACCGCTCCCCAAACCGACAGACTGCGATTCCACGCAAGTTGGATGACACCACCGGCAAATCCCGCGACGATGACCATCAGCTTGATCCCGATGTATTCGAGGAGCGGATCGTTTTTCATTCTTCGATGATTCCGATCTGGATGAGTCCGCGGAAAAAGGCTTTGAGGAAGCGGATCATGGCGCGGGAGTCGCTGTCAGCGCAGCCGTGAGTGCGGCTTGGATTGCGGTGAGGAGGGTTGCTTGGTTTGGTGCCATCACGGCATCGTAAGCCTCCTCTGAGACGACGATGCGGGCATCCACCCCGTGGATTTTGATGCCGATCTCGCGCGCGGGTGGGTTGATGATGATCTGCTCGATGGCTGGGGTGGTCGTGGGCACGACGATGGTGGTCGTCTGTTCGACGGGCACCGGCACCTGGAGGGTGACGGTCATGTCGTCGGCGCGGAGGGTTGCTGTGAGAGCGGCCGCGCAGGCCGCGAGGATGAGCGTTGGTTTTTTCATAAAGGAATTACTGCCGAGTGCCCTTGATGCCGAAGTAATCGACGGTCACGCTGGTGGTTGAGTTTGATCCGGTCATCACCCCAAGCAGGAAGAGGAGCGAGCTGGAGGAAGTTTGGGCGATTGATTGCTCGGCTCCTCCGTTGACTGAGCCGTAGATGCTGCCTCCGGATCCGCGCAGCTTGAGCGTGACAAAGCTCGTATTTGCGGCGGCGCCAAGATCGGCTGTGGCGGGCGACGAATTGTTGTCGCAATAGAGCGTCCAGTTTCCGCTGACGGCCGAGTCATACCGAATGCCGCCGATGCCCAGCGCGCTCCACGCTCCGGACGACCAGATGGGAGCGCGATCGCTCCATCCAAAAAAGAATTTTGTGTCCGTGGTCGATCCCAGTTTTAAACGTGCTTCGAGCGTCCAGGGCTGAAAGGCAGAGGCCCGCGCCGATCCGCTGCCAGCGGGAGAATAGATGATCAGCATCGAGTTCGTTGTCGCAGTTGGCTGCAACTTGAGTCCGCCGAATCCGACGTCGGCATAAGAATAGGTGAGATTTCCAGAGCCGGTCGAGAGCCAGCGCATGTCGCCAATGGATCCGCTTGAAGTCGTGCCGGTGGCAAATTCGTCGAATGCGTAAATGTAAGCCGAGCGAATGCTGAGCATGTCGATCGTCGTGTCGAGCAAGACGGTGCCGGTTGCATTCGGCAGAGTTAGTGTCCTGTCAGCGGTAGGATCTGTGACGGAAAAGGACGTTTCGTAGCTATCGTCAGTGGCTCCCTCGAAGGACAGTATCTTCGATGGACCGACCTCGATGTCGTTGTGCCGGAGCGGGAGATCGGCGGAAACTAGGCCGCGGAATGTCGGTGTCGTCGCATTGCCGGTAGTCGGACCGGCGAGGACAGTATTGACCGTCTGGTTGGCGAGAGTGGCGGTGCCGGTGCCGTTGGTCAGCGTCACCGGGCTGTTATGGAGCACTCCGCTCATGTTGAGTGTGAGCGTCGGGAGGTCGGCGGCAACAAGCGCACGGAATGTTGGAGCCGTCGCATTACCGGTGGTCGGCCCCGCCAGCACCGTGTTGACCGTCTGGTTGGCAAGCGTGGCCGTGCCATTGCCATTCGTGATCGTCACCGGGCTGTTGTGGAGCACCCCGCTCATGGCGAGCGTAATCGTCGGCAGGCGGGAGGCAGAGAGCGTTCCGGATGTCACGTTAGTGGCGTTGATCGTCAGGTTGGCTCCCGCAGCTGCCGGAAGCGCGAGCGAATAGCCCGTCAGATTCAGCGTGCCGTTTCCTCCGGTGAGGTTGTCGCGCGTCGCGTTCGCTGTGAGCGACAGCGTGATATTTCCGGAGGCTCCGGAACCAGAGACTGCACCAGAGAATGTGAGGTTGGAGAACAGGGCATTTGCGGTCTCGGCGTTTCCCGCATGCGTAGCTTCAGCCGCTGGCTGAGTGCCGGAGATTAGATTATCCGCCAACGCACCTTGGGCGGATGTGGCGAAATCAGTGCTCGCGGCGAAGGCGGCGGTTCCAAGCGTTCCTCCAGCGCCAATGTTCAAAGTGGATCCATCCGTTCCGGAAAGGGTAACGGTGCTGTTGACTGTCAATGTCTTCCCTCCGGCAATCACGACCGGCTTGCTTTGCACGTTATCCCATGTGGGCTGGATGTCGGATGAGAGATCGGAGGCAAGGCTTGAGGATGTCTGAAGTTGCAATACCCCGCTCGCGTCGATGTAGAAATGCCGCGAGGACGTCCAGGTGAGTTCCTTCAGCTTTTGCAAGTTGGAGCCAGCTACGATGTTTGCCAGACTTCCATCCCGCGCTGCCGTGCTCTCAAACCGCAGGGGAGATGTGACCAGGGATTGCCCGAATCCCGCGTCTGCCAATAAAACGAAGACCGAAAGAAAGAGAGAAATTCCTCGCATTCATTCCGAGGAACATATTTTGAAATGGCTGTAAAGATTAAATGTGCTTCAAAGAAGAACAAAACGACGCTTCCGCCGCTTCGCGCGGCGGCAAGCAATCATCCCGCGATCGTCATTCGCACGCCGGACATCGCAGGCGCAGCTCCAAACGTCACCCGGATCGTGTTTTCATCGAGGGCAAGCCAATCCACAAGCATGCCCTCGCGAGTGGAGGCATTCTGGAATGCGGGAATCACATCCCAGGTCGAAAGATTGTGAGCCTGATCGATTACGGAGGATGCTCCGTCTCCGATGGTGAACGATTTTTTTAGGATGCTTGCCGGTGCCCATTGGTCGTCCACAAATCCCACTATCGCGATGCACCGATAGATCCTGCTCTCATCCTTCGCAAGGCAACACGCCCCCACGGGTCCGGTGTTCAGCGGCAGATTCGACTTGGTGGATACTGGAGCCAGCCAATACGTGTTTATGGACAACGCATCGAGCTTCGTCTTGTCGGCGGCGGTGAGGAATCCGGAGGTGGATCCCGTGGCATCCGCATGCGTATGTCCCAAAGAGGATTTCCCATCCAATGTCGCCTGCAAGTCAGCCGTGTCTCCAATCGCATGCCCGTGGATGGCGGACGCCTTCCCGGCCATGGCGTCGGACAGGCCGATGATGCTGGACATGGCCCATGTGCTGGAGATCGGAGCTTTGCTGTCGAGTTCGGACCGCAACAATAAGACATCTCCGATGGCATGCGCATGCCCCAGCGGAGCCTTTGCGTCCAAGGAATCCTGCAAGCCAGCCGTGTCGCCAATCAGGTGAGCATGCGATGCGTTCGCCTTGCCGGTCATGGCCTGCGTGAAAACATCCCCCGCCACGGCCTGGCCCGCGAGCGTGCCAAAGATCACGTAAACCCCGGATTCATCGACATTCAACCCGCCTGACGATTTCAGCCTCAACGCGGCGGAGAGCGATTGCGTCCCGCTCGGCATCGAAAGCGCGATGCTTGCGGAGTTCGACACAACCAACGCCGCGTGCCGGGAAGACTCAAACGGAGCAAGCGCCTGGTCGAGATCATATTTCCGGACGAGATGGTTCTGTTCCGTTGGGCCGGCAGATACCCCGCTTCCTGCCGGTTGGGTTTGAACTTCAAGTGATTTTAATCGGGCCATGATGGGTAAAATGGAAATTTTCCGCGCGCAAGTTGCTCTCGAATGTCATCGCCCCATGTGGAATTCCTCATTGCGACGAAGATGCGCCAGACGGCCTTCCTCCGGCAGTTGTCGGCGGCGCGGCGGAACCCGGGGTTTGCATTCCCTGTTTGGCCTCGAATGGAGGCGTGTAATTCTCCACATGGTCGCGGGATTCCTTCATGCGGCGGGATTCAACCTGTTCATTGAGACCCAGCCATTCGCGGGCGGTCTGCGGGCTCATGTGGCCATTCGTCGCCGCCTGCGAGACATAGGCCAGCAATTGCTTCCCGGTGAAAAACACCGAATTCGAGAAGGCAACCCGGTTTCCTGCCGTCCAGCCCGGGAACTTGGAAAAGACCTCCTCCAGAAATCCGGAAACCAGGCTTCGTGACGCCAGCGATTCATTGCGCAGCATGTCGAGACCTCGCGCAAACCGTTCATCGCTCTTGTCCGATGACTCCGCAATCAATCCCGCCCCGCCAGCCCAGATCATCAGTCGGCGGTGCACGGCCTCGTAAATCTTCGGGTCAAAGAAATCCGCCGGAAGGAATACGTATTCAAACTCCAGATCAAAATTCCCAACAAGCTCAGAATAACCGATTTTCTCGGACAAAAACTTGAAAAGTTGCTTTCCGAATGCGGTCTTGTAAAAGTGCAGCGGCTGCCCGGCCAGATTTCCGCTCTTGATCTCGTGCCCTTTCTTCGCCTGCCGAACAAGGTTTCTCCTGGCAAATGCACCATTCCATTCTCCGATTTTCAGCAGTTCGATGATGGCCAGATCCATCATTGCCGCCTTCATCGATGGCCATGCCAACCCAGCCCCGTCCTTCGCAAGCGTCAATACCCGACAATTCAGCGTTCCGGTTTTCCCGTTCAGGACCTCCACCTTTCCGTCCCGCTCCAGGGCATTCGCCAGCTTCTCGCCCAGCGATTTCCTCAGTTCCTTCGAGACCTTTTGCGTCCCCAGTCGGATCGTCACCTTCTCCTGCCCGAACTTGTTCTCATATTCGACATCCTCCCCGTTCATCGCCGCAGGGATCCCCCCATCCTGCCACAGGATTACCACCGAATCCGCAAGCAGGAATTCCTGCCATACATCCCGGACCAGACGCCTCCATTTCAATGTCTGTGCGGGATCCCTCTCGCCATCCGGACCCTGCACCTCAAAATTCGCACCGAAATACTGGTTGCGTATCTTCATCACAGGCTGAAAAAAGTGATGGTCCGTCTCCAGGTTCCTCCCCACCTTGATCAAGTCCCGGCGCTTGCCAGCGCCCATCGGCGACCATCTCTCCATCCAGGCCGAAAATATTCCCGAAGAAACCGCCACGCTCCCAATCCCGGAAATGGGAACCCCAGGAGAACGATTCCCGCGCAACGCCATCGCTCGCGCCGCTCGAAACTCCCCGGCTGCGGAATATTCCGGTAATTTCAACTTTCCTGCCATGTCTCACCCAGCAACACAATATGTCCAATATGGCAAGACATAATGATCGGCCTGCCTTGTCATGCCGGTGGTCAGCCTGCGAATCTACCCGGCACGCCCGCGGCGGGGTGGGGTAGCATGGCGTTCATCAGACGCCATCTGAAGCAAAGTCACTTCAGCGATCATTGAATGCACAGGTTGCGGAGCAATAATTTCTGCCCCATCCGATATTGTGTGAATGACCTGTCACGCTGTTTTTGCACCCGTAGCGAGCGCACTTTTTCGGCTTTTCAGGCGGTGGGCGATCAAGTCGAACCAGCGGATCGACGAAACAGCTGTCTCTGTTTACGTCCAATCCGCCCGCGCTATCTGTCCGTTTTTCGCTCATGGTTTTTCTCCCGATAGCTGTCCGTCATACGCACCGTTCTCCAACAACTCGGGGTGTGCGAAGCAGCATTGCGCCCGCACATCATCGGGCAGGGTCTTCACGAAGGTTTTCGGCCCACTGCACACACAGTTTCCCGTGCCGCCGTCTGACGCCTTGGCGCGGAATCGGAAGCCGATCCGATTCGGATAGATCGAGCACAGGTTCTCGTCGGTGAGCTTTGGGCAGCGGGGCGGCCACACGATAGGTTCGTGAGCCTTGCAGCATTTGGCACCGCACACTTGCGAGCAGTAGTCTTTGGCAGTCATGGGCGAAAAGTTGGAGAACAATCAGGATGCAGCGAACGGGCCGTAGCTGCGTTGTCGTGTCATCGAAGATCAGCGCGGCCCGTTCGCTGATCCTGACCGTTCGCTGAAAATAACTCCATGCGCGCGGCATCCATCGCGCCGCAAAGAATGTGTATTTGCTCGATCATCATTTGCTTGAGGCAATCGTTGACCGGGATTTCCGGGTGATCCGGGAAAGAGAATGCGACTTGGGTTTTGCATTCTCCACTGTCGGAGTCGAATGACATGTCGAAGGTTACTTTTATTTTTGCTTCCATAAAGAGTGTGCTGGATGCCCTGCTAGCTAGACAGGGCTTGCTTTTGTGCTCCAGCGGGCACCGAGCCGTTTTTCTTGGCGATGGTTCAAAATTCCGCGAACAAGCCGGTCCAGGAAATCGCTGGCCGGTAGGTGTTGAGATGGAGCGGAGCGTCATATCAGCGTGTTTTCGGTTCCCCCACGTCAGCCAGCGATTTCTGACCGGCGACGTTAGCCAAAATAAGCTGCACGTCGGCGGCCCGCGCTTTGTAGATTGGCGCGTGACTCCATGCTTTTCGGAGCTTCGTTTCGTCTGGCGGGGTTGTCTCATCCAGCGGAGCGAATGCGATGATTGCGCAGTCATCATCCACGTTGGGGGCGCAGATCGAGATGCACCTGATTGTGCGCTCCGTGATTCCGACGAACTGCCGCCAGCGGAATGCGTCGAAGACCCGATACATTGTTCCTGGCGGTGGCGGTGCGGGCTGGTTCTTCCGTGGCTCGCAGTTCTTTTTGTGATTGATGTATGTCCACATAAATTTGGCTAACCCGGCAGTGGACCGAATCCCCGGCCTGCCGGACTTTTCGTGTTAGGGTGCGTCCTCCTTGTGGCCGGGGATTCGGTCACTTGAGGCGTTCAGCAAGAAGATGTCTGCGAGATCGCACTGCATTTTATGCGAGTCGCAAATGTCTTGCTTGGTGATCACTTCCCGACCGGCCACAAAGGTGATCTCCCGGAAGCAGCCGCAACCTCCCTTCTGATCCGCATACATCAGGCACGCCGAAGAAATTCCCTCCTCGGCGATTTCGATAATTTTCGCAAGTTGGCCTGACTCTTCGATCACTTCCGCTGCCGTTCGTGTGTCGCTATCGTCCTCTCTCCATGCTCTCAAGGCGTTTGCAATGCGCTCCGAGAGGATCTTTGATTTTTGGTTTTTCATAATTTCAAAATGCCGAACAGGTTAGTGGATCGAATGGCCGGAACGGCCATCGGTCACTACGACGTTAGAGATGCCTGCCCGCGATCCACGGTGCGGGATTGCGTCACCGCCGCCGCATGACGCCCACTTGGTCATCGGCGATTCTAATGCGCTCGGAGTGCGTTGGGATTTTTCACCCGCTGTTTCGGCGGCGGCTACGTGCATACGCCTGGCGGGCAGGGCATCTCTAACAAATCCATCGAGTCCAACCGCTACGCGGTTTGACTCGGGCCGGGGTGTGGGTTCGGCCCTCATTTTGCGGAGGGGATGGCTTCGCGGAGGCTCATGTCTGCGTTATGCCGTTTCCGCACCATGCTTGCCGGGTAGGGCGCGACTTGGCTGTGATTCTCACCGGACAGCGGGAACTCCACGAGGATTTGCCCGTCACGGTCCCCGTAGCTCTTCACAGTTACCATTCCCCGCGAGTCAGCCGGTTCTGTGCATTCCATGAGGCCGGTTCCTCCAGCCGCGAAGGTTGCGATCATTCCTTTTTTGATTTTCATTTTGTGTTTTTGGTTATGAATAAAATTGAATAGTTTCAACTTTGAAGTGCGACAAATGGGCTTAGTCCATACACTTCATTGG
>CAYSKK010000005.1:0-322997 GCA_964431635.1 uncultured Chthoniobacter sp.
AGCGTCGGAATAAGAATAGGTGAGGTTTCCAGAGCCGGTCGAGAGCCAGCGCATACCGGATCCGAACTGGCTCCGGAAGAGCACCGTAAGCGCTCGCTGAACCGCGATGCCTGGGACCGCAACTACGCCCTCATCTTCAAACGGGGAGGAACCTCTGCGATCTCCCTTGCCGCTCTCCATTCCTCAATGCAAATCGGGATCGAGGCCGGCACAATATTTTGTGAAGACCAGCTCCCGGGCGGATGGATCGGAACGCTGGGCAAAGGCCCACTCGCTGTCGGTATCGATCTGGCGACCACGACCAACCGCCGATCGAACCCGAGCTCGATCACAATCATGGAGCAAGTCGGCATGCGCTACATCGCCCGGGTCATCTGCGCATTCAAGAGCGACGATCCGGATCGCTCGATCCGCCTCTTCCGCGAGTCCGTAACCATTCCGGATCGCAAGGTTCGTCGGATGTCGATCGATGCCAGCAATGAGCGATTCTTTGCCATCCGCGTGAAGCGTGAACTCTCTTCGCTCTGCCATGTCGAACTCGTTGTCTCAGGCTCCACCACATCCTTTTTGGGTGAGGAGATGAGCTTCAAAGAATACTTGGGAAATCAGCTCGTCAACTGCGCCGACGACGGAAACCTCGGGATTCCCGAGAGCAAATACATCCGGGAGGATTGGAGACTGGTCAAAAAGAACCGTGGCCGCTTCGAGACGGAAGTCTCAACCGATGGAAAGCACGGCGACACGTTCGACTCTACAAAACTCGCCCTCCATGGTCTGCGCGGCCGTGGCGGGCCGGCCGACATTATCCCTGTCCAGGTCGGAACCTTCGGGGCTACAAAATCCACCCCCTGGCTGCGCAAAACAATCAACCGAATCACCTGCAATGCCTGACTTCATCACCCGCGTCAAAACCTTCGGCCTCGAACTCGCCGACCGATTGATCCCGACCAAGAAAGAAACCGTTGTCAACGCCCGCTGGGAGGAATCCGCCCTCGCCCGCCGCGTCGATGTCGAGCGCGTTCACCAGATCATCGAATCCGCCGAGAATGGCGACACCACGGATCTTTTCAGCCTCTACAGGGATATCATCCTTTCGGATGCCCACATTCAGACCGAGTTTTCAAAGCGGAAGCTCGCTGTCCTGGGAGATCCGCTCAGCGTCATCCCTTGCGATAAGACCGACGCAAACGACAAGGCCGCCGCCGTAGCGGTGGATGAGATGCTCGGCGAAGTGCCGTATTTCCTTCGCGCATGCGCCCACCTGCTGGACTCCACCATTTATCCCGTGGCTGTCGCTGAGAAGGTATTCATTCCATCTGTCCGGCCTGGAATCCGTTACGACTTGGCGGAACTCGTCCATGTCCCTCATCGCCTTCTGGATTTTACCGATGGCACCCTCAAACTCTGGCGCACCAACGAACTTGGCATGCGGACAAATGAACGCACCGAGGCTGATCCAGCCCGATATATCACACACCGGGGGCATCTGCTCACATTCCCAGATAACTGGGGCGGTCCGATGCGGTCGATTGTCTTCTGGTGGCTCCTCAGCGTCATGGATCGCGACTGGTGGGCACGCGCGCTGGAGCGCTTCGGATCCCCGTTCATCGTCGCCCGTTACGACCAGGCAGACGACAAGACCCGTTCCAAACTGGAGATCGCGCTTTCCATGGCCACCAGGCTTTTCGGAGTCGTGGTGTCGAAAGAGACCGAAATTGAACTCAAGGAAGCCTCTTCATCTCAATCGGGCGATGCTTTCGACAAATTCCACACCGTCTGCCAGCGCGAGAAATCCAAGCTCATCCTCGGGCAAACCCTCAGCTCTGAGGCTCAGGGAACCGGTCTCGGTTCCGGGGTCGCCAAAGGCCAGTCCGACGTGAGGAATGACATCCGGCAATTCGACGCCACATCCCTGGGGCAAACCCTGCGGGACCAACTCATCAAGCAGTGGCTCCAAATCAACGGCATTCCCGGACGGGCACCCAAGATCATCTGGGCATCAGAATCCGTTGAAGTCAACGGCCAGCTCCTGAGCAGCCTGTCGGCCGCCGGCCTTGAGATCACGGACTCTGGAATCAGAGTCCTCAGCGAACGTCTGGGATTCGAACTTCGCCGATCCAACAGGCCGGCGCTGCCATTGACCTCGGCGCAGACATTTTCAGCATCCATTCCAAGACGGGTTGACCGGGCCGAGATGGCCAACGATTCTATCGCCGGAGAGACCGCCGCGGCCCTGGCGCGATCCTTCCGCGGAAGCCTCGCCCCCATCCGGCGGATCATCCTCGAAAGCGACTCCTCCGATGAATGCGAGCGCCGCATCCGCGAGTTTTACTCCGACTGGTCCCCGGCCAGAGTTGCCCCGATCATCGAAGAAGCCCTCATCGCCCACGCAGCCAACGGATCCACCGTCAACGCCGCCTGACCCATTTCCCCTGAGACCACTCAACCCGTTTCAAACTTTTTGACGGGCCTGTCTCAAACATTTCGCGCGGTTACACTGTCGCAGACAGTCGCGAAGCGGGGGGAGAATGGACGCTGCAGGGTTCGAACCTGCGACTTCCACCGTGTGAAGGTGGCACTCTACCGCTGAGTTAAGCGTCCGAATAGAGTGCTTAACCAATACCAGACTGCCCGGTGTCCACAAGGGAAAATCAGGCGCTCGAAAACAAAAAAAGCCGGACCCTTGCGGATCCGGCTTTTTGTTGAAGTTGTTCCTGAATTAGAACGCGAAGCGCAGGCCGGCGCGGCCGAAAACACCGCTCTTGGGTGCCTCGGAGGAGTAGACCCAGCGGGCGTCGGAGAACAGGCCGATGTTGTCGGTGAGACGGTATTCCAACCCGCCACCAACATGACCGAACCCGTGACCGTTGCGGTGATCGCCGTAGGCGGCTCCACCACCAACCATCGCATAAGGAGCGAGGTTCCACGAGCAGATCGGGTAGCGGAGGAAGAGGTTTCCAACCGTTGCCCACTCGGCGGCTTCGCCCGTGCGGCCGAACACGTCCTGTTCGACACCGATGCCGATGAACTTGGTGAAGAAGTAGTTCACCCCGAGGCCGCCACCCCAACCCGGACGTCCGGCATTGTAGAAGAGACCAACGGCGGAGGCATCAATCTGCAGCTCGTTTGCACGGAACTTGCAGGTCGGAGCCTCGACAACGACTTTGTCCTTGAATGTTTTCCCGTCGCCTGCAAAAGCAGCGGCGGCCGTCAGCATGATAACCCCGGTTAAGGAGAGCAGTTTTTTCATAGCAACCGATGCCATAATTTGCGGCGCTTCCGGCGTCAATAGATTTTTTGGGCCCGGAAGCAGGTGGAAAGAAAACGCAGAGCGACACCCGCTCCAGCGGTCGCCGTGGCAACGGCAAAAATCTGCACCCGGCGGGGGTCGAACCCACAACCTTTGGCTTCGGAGGCCAACGCTCTATCCAATTGAGCTACGAGTGCGTTATGCGAATCTGAGCGATCCGCGAAAAAACATCAAATGGAAAGATTCAACCCCTCGCGCCGGCGGGCCAGCCCGGAAAAATTGATGCATGTTCCTGCGAAGGCTGCTCTGAAATTGTTTGATTCCCGCGCACTCCTTGCTCATATACCTGCCATGCCTCGTCTTGCGCCTCTCCTCTCGGGCCTGTTTGCTCTGCACCTGATTTCCGCTTTGGCCCAGACCGCGCCTGCGCCCGCAGCGCCGAAACCTGTGCTGGGAAACCCGAGCTTCGAAACGGGGTTCCGGCGCGACAATTTGTGGGACGGCGTGGATACGACGGGGGCCCTTGCCGGCGAGCGGGGGGCGCTGTCGGTTCTGACGTCGAGCGGTTCGATCCAGGAAACCAGCATGCCGGTTTCCGTGTCGATTGCGGACATGAACGGGGACCAGCTCCCCGATATCGCCGCCATGGATGTGCTGGGCTACCTGCGGATCTATTTCAATTCCGGCACGAAGACGGAGCCGAAATTCTCCGTCGGAGAGCTCGCCTCGATATTTCTTTCCCGCGTCGATCCGGCCGACCCCACGCTTCAGGGGGTCAAGGCAAAGACGGCCAGGCAGGGGCAGAGGATTCACCTGAGCGACATCGCAAGATCAGGAAAAAAAGACCTTGTGATCGGCAACTACCTCGGGGAAATCATGCTTCTCCCCAACGCGTCCGGCGTCCGCCCGGAATTCAAGCAGCCGACAAACTTCGCCCAGGTCCTCATTCCCACGATGAAGGATTCCCTCAAGAAATGGGGCAACCTTTTTGCTCCCGCGACGTGGGATTGGAACCACGACGGCCGGGACGACCTGCTCCTCGGGGAGGGATCGTATTCCGCCAACAGCATCCACCTCCTCCTCAACCAGGGGGCGGCATCGAAGCCGGTGTTCGATGAAAACAACACCTCCGTTCTGGCCTACGGAATGGGCCTGGAACAGCTGACTCCCACCGTCGTGGATTACAACGGGGACGGGCAGATGGATCTGCTGGTGACCGAGCGGAGCGGAAAGGTCGCCGTCTACCTGAACAACGGAAAGCCGTGGAAACCGGGCGTGGTGCTTCCGTTCGATTCGTTCATCACGGTGGGGGGAGTGAAGCCGGCCGGAGCAACGAAAGATCCCCTCACGGCCGCCACAGCACCGGGGCTGCTCTCCGTGGGGGGCATTGCGACGATTGCCGCCGGCGACATGAACGGGGACGGCCTCTTCGACCTCGTCTTCGGAAAAAGCAACGGCAAGATCGCCATTTCGCTCAACAGCGGAACCAAGACCGAGCCGAAGTTCGCCGCCCCGGTCGAAGTCAAGGGGGATGCCGGAACACTGCCGTTCAATTCCCCGTCCGGCTGGGAGTGCGACTTCGGCCTCGACCGGGGAAATTTTTACGGCTTTGTCTCGGTCGTCAAGGAAGCCGACGATGCGGATGCGAAACCTGTCGACGGAAAGGCCTGTCTGAAAGCCGGGTATACCCCGAGTCCGAACAAGATCATGGGGATTCCCACGCAATTCACACCAGCCTTCTCATCGTGGAAGGCCCCCACCGGAAAAGACCCCCTGCCCACCACCGACAGACTTGTCGCCGCTCCTCCGAGCTACTTCGAAATCAAACAGACCGGAAGCAGACCGCTGAAAAACAACAAGACCTACGCGTTCTCCATGAAGGTGAAGGGGAGCAAGGTCTCCGAAGCCGCCGTCGGATTTCAGCTCAATGCCGAAAAGGAACTGAGCGCCGCGAAACTCGAGCGCGGCGACCGCAACGCGGTCACCAGAAAGGAAAACAAGGCCGAGGAAAAAAAGACGGAGGTGATCCGCTTCAACCCGGGCGCCCAGTGGACCGAGGTGAGAGGCGAGGTTCCGGTGAAATTCAGCAACAAGGATCTTTCCTCAGCCGCACTCGACGGCAAGGACGGGACGCTGACATGGACCGTGTCGATCCAGTTCAATCTTTCCCCCGGATCCGGAGTCCTCTACATCGACGACATCAAGATGATCGAGAAGTGACGGGGAGCCCCATCAGGCTCCTCCAACCGCCACCCACGGCCGCATCGGAAAACCACCGGTCGTAGTGCGCCAGGCAGGCTGCTCCGCATTGTTCCCAGGAAGGACGCTCCCCGCTGCACAGCGCGGTGAGGGCCGCCGCGAAATTTTCCGGATCAACGAGCCGGATCACATTTTCCGGAGCGGGTCCGAGGCCGGGATGGGCGAATGATTTCAGCCCGCCGGTCCGGCAGATGAGCGAGGGAACCCCGTGCTGAAGCGCCTCGAGAGCCGCCATGCTCAAAGTCTCCCATTCATCCTGCGAGGGGACCATGAGGCAGTCCACCCCGTTGAAGAACCGGCGCAGAAACTCCTCGCGGCGGGAGGGATCGAACGCGCCGTGAAAAACGATTAGGGGACGTCCCGCTGCGGCCGGTCCCTGCGCCCGCCTTTGGAATTCGCCTTCGAGGGGACCGCTTCCGGCAACATGAATCTCGCACAGGACTTGAGCATGATCCGCAAAATCGAGCACGGCAGCAGCGCCCTTTTCCACCGTCAGCCGCCCGATGAGCCCCACCCGGAACGGAGGATTCCCGGCGGCAAGGGCGGCAGCCCGCTCACCGGGCAGGAGCTCGCGATCCCTCACCGGAATTTCGGAGGATTGCGGAATCCATGAGAATTTTTCCGGGCGGGCGGCGGCTCCGGGGAATTCCTCGTAGGTGGCCGGGCAGATGAAGACGATCCGGGAAAAGAATCCCGTGTAGGTATTGAGCATCCGGATCGCTTCCGGCTTCAGATCGTGCGTGATCTGGTAATAGATCCGCGACGGGGATCGCGAAAGCATGGCAAGAACCGGAGACAGGTTCCGCATGGCAAGCGTGAAAAAGACATCCGGCGGGCGCAGGAGCCCGTCCAACACGAAGCGCACAAACGCACCCGGGAGCAGGTGGCCCTTGTTGTTGGAGAGCATTCTGACCCGGCATCCGAGCCCGGTGAGCTTCTCAGCGAGCGCCTCCGAATGCCCGTGCTCCGGCATCACTTTGCACCACACGTCCACGCTGGAAAAATGCGGACGAAGGAGCCGGCAGAGACCGAAGGTCAGCGTCGAGTGGCCGCCCACCCGCGGCAGGCTCGTGAACAGCACCAGTTTCCTTTCCATCCCCCCGTAGTTTATTGCACCGCGATTGCGGAAAGGGTATCTCGAAATGTGCCGATGACCGCGAATTTTGATTTCCGCGATCCGTCCGTCACATCTTCCGTCCGCCGGGGGAGGGGTTGCTGATGGACTGGTTTGTCGCGCTGTTGATCGTGGCGCCGGCACTTCTGCTCTACGCGAAACAGTCGAGCTGGATCATCGACTACGTGATCTGGGTGACGGTTTTCAACCGGGGCATCCGGCGGGTGGTCGACTGGATGGAGGGCGCGTTCAACGCGTTTTCGCCGATCAGCCTGACCCCGCTCGTGATCTCGGGCCTGATTTTTCTGATGGTCGTCCAGAACTACCGGCGGTTTCCTTCCTCGTTCCAGAAGATCATGCGCCTCTTTGCCATCGCGCTGGCCATCGCCTTCGCGGTCGGGATCGTGCGCAACCAGCTCGCCGCGGTTTACGCGCTCGCCGAATACGTCGCGCCGCTCTCGATCATGTGCATGGCCGCCCTCGCCCACGGCAACGAGAAGATCCTCGACCGCTGGATCAAATCGATCGGATGGGCCGCCGTCGGGGCCTGCATCTACGGGTGGTATCAATACTACACGATCCCCCCGTGGGACGCCTTCTGGGTCCGCTCGGTCGGGTTCGAAGGGTATCTCGGAAAATTGAAATCGACCGAGATGGTCGTGTTCTCAACGATGGCCGAGCGCGGGCCATTCGCGGGATTTTTATCATTCGCGGTGATCCCGATGCTGATTTCCGCACGCTGGAGGAACGTCACCGGCTGGGCATCCGTGGCCCTGATTCTCGCCACCATCCTGCTCACATATGTCCGGACCTCGATCATTACGATCGTCCTAGCGACCGTGCTTTATCCGATGCTGAACCGCGGAAAAAATTCCATCCGCATCGTGGTGGTGCTGTGCGTGGGAGCCCTCGGGGCGAACTACTTTCTCGGAAAACTTTCCTCCGACAAAATCAACAAGCGCCTGCAGACGTTTTCCACGATCACGAAGGACGGATCGTTCCAGGGCCGAATCGGGATCGCCGGATACGGGCTGACCACCGCCCTGAAAAACCCCCTCGGAACCGGCCTCGGGTCGAGCGGGCTTGCCGGACGGGTGAATACCGGAACGCTCCAGAGCGATTCCGCGATCGGGGACAACGGCTACTTCTCGATCATCTTCTCGTTCGGCTGGGCCGGATCAGCCTGCTTCTTCTACGCGTTCTACCTCGTCTGGGCGCGGGTGCGGGCGATGGAGCGGGCGGGCATCCGGCGCGAGTCGCTGATGATGTTCAAGGCGCTTTTCGTCACCGGCGCGGTGGTCCTGATGGTCGGCGACTGGCTCGCAGGCCCTAGCTCGGCGGTTTTCTTCATCTTCACAGGTTTCGCCGCAAACCCGCGTCTGCCCTCCCGCCGGCCGGCGGAACAGGCTCATGCCGTGCCGCATCCCGCCTGATCCGATGCGAATTGCCTTTGCCATGATCAATTGCAACCGCCGCGACGGCAGCGCGCGCGCGGTGAATGAGGTCGCCGAGATCCTTGCCCGGCGCGGCCATGAGGTTCATCTCTACGCGCGCAAGGCCGAGGACCTCGACCTGGACGCGGTGCGGTGGCATCCGGTGCCCGGTCCGGGGTGGCCGGAGGTGGCCGACTTCCTGTCGTATCACGTTGCGGTCAACCGCCGGCTCGCCCGGCATTCCTACGACATCGTGCACTCGATCGGCTGCAACACGCTGCGGGCGGATGTCGTCACGATCCAGAATATCCAGCCGGCAAAAATGCGGGTCCTGAAAGAGGTCGGCTCCGTTGAGAAGATTTCGCTGCCGCGGCGCTTCACCCGCTGGCTCTATTTGAAAGCGACCTGTCAGGCCGAGAAGGAGCTCTACACCGCGCGGCCGGGGCGCAGGCAGCCCGTGTTTCTGCCGGTTTCGCGGGGCGTGGAGTCCGAGCTGCGCTCCACCTACAGGATTGGAAATGCCGAGGTAAGGATCGTCCCCAATGCGGCCGACACGGGCGTGTTCCACCCGGTCAGCCCGCAGGAGCGCACGGCCTGGCGCATGGCCAACGGACTTCCTTCCGACGGCCCGGTTGCGATATTCAGCGGCGGTGAGTGGGGACGCAAGGGTCTTGAGCCGGCGATCCGCGCGATGGCGGCGGTTCCTGACGGCATGCTCTACGTCGCCGGCGACGACCCGGACCGCGCGCGCTACAGGAGGATTGCGGAGGATTGCGGAGCGACCACCCGAATTGTCTTCGGCGGATTCCGGAGTGACATTGCGGTTGCGCTCGCCTCGTGCGATGTCTTCCTTTTTCCAAGCCGCTACGAGGCGTTCAGCCTGGCAACGATTGAGGCGGCCGCCTGCGGACTTCCGATCCTTGCAACACGCATCAACGGCACGGAGGATTTCATCCGGCCCGGCGAAAACGGCGATTTTATCAGCAGTGAGCCTGCGGATATCGCCGCACGCCTTGGCTCACTTTTCAATGATCCGGACGCCGCAAGACGGATGGGCCGGACGGCGAGAGGGATCGTGGAGCGCGACTATACGTGGGACCGCGTCGCCACGCTGACCGAGGAGGCCTACCAGCTCGCGCTATGAAAGTTCTTGTTGTCAGCCACCCCTGTGCAACCGCCGCCAACCAGGCGCTCTTCTCCGAGATCCGGCGTATGACCGGATGGGATGTGCGGCTTGTCGTCCCGGCCGGGTGGCGGGATGAATTTGGGAACGCGCTCGACCAGCCGGACTGGCCGGGAATGGAGGGCCGCGTCAAAAAAGTTTCCGTCGCCTTCAACGGCCGGATCATCCTGCACGCGCACCGGTTCAACTGGACGGCGTTTCTGCGCGGGGAAAAATTCGATGCGATCTACATGCACCATGAGCCGTATGCGGTGGCGACAGGTCAGGTCTGCCTCGCCAACGCCAGGAGCGGAAGTCCGGCGGCATTCGGGTTCTACTCGGCGCAGAACCTGATGAAGAGGTATCCGCCGCCGTTCTCATGGATCGAGCACCTCGTCCACCGCGCGTCATCGTTCGCATTTCCCGTGAGCGATTCGGTCGCGGAGATTCTCCGGCTGAAAAACACCCGCGCGGCACTGACAGTTTGCCCGCTGCCGTTCGACCCGACTCTCTATTTCCCGCGAAAGAAAAACCCGGCGCTTGGGCAGGTCGGCGGACCGGCCATCGGATATGTCGGAAGGCTGGTCGAGCCCAAGGGGCTGCGCACGCTCGCGGCGGCCCTCGGCGAACTGCGCGATCTCCCCTGGACGTTTCATGCGATCGGCACCGGAGATTTTCAGGATGAATTCGCGGGCCTTCTTGCCGCACAGGGGCTCTCCGGGCGCGCCATTTTCCACGGCTATATCCCCCACCATGAAACCCCCGAGTTCCTGAGCTCATTTGACCTGCTGGTCGTGCCCTCGGAAACCCAGCCCGGCTGGAAGGAACAGTTCGGGCGGGTGATCATCGAGGCCCTCGCCTGCGGGACGGCGGTTGTCGGGTCCGACTCCGGGGAAATCCCCGTGCTGATCAAATCCAGCGGAGGCGGCCTTGTCTTCGCGGAAAAAAATCCGCAGGCGCTCGCGGACAGCATCCGGAAACTTCTGCTCAATCCGGTCCTGCGGGAAGAGATGGCGGAAAGCGGGCGGATCTGGGCCGGGCAAAATGTCTCGATGGAGATCGTGGCCCGCCGGATGGCCGATGCCATCGCAGCCGCCAGGGAGGGCCGGACGTGAAGACATCGGAGATCTGGCAACTCGGCATGCACTTCGATCCCGCCCGTGGAGGAGCGGACCGCTACTTCGATGATTTGCTGCGCGGCCTCGAACAGAATGGGCGCCATTTCACGGCAGCCGCATTCGACGGAGATGACAGCCAATCCCTGTCGCGCCACCCGAACAGCGAACACGTTTCGCTCGGACCTTCGACGGCACCGCTGCTGCGACGGAGGAGCGCGATCCGGAATTTTGGAAAACGCATCGCAGCGTCTCCGTCACCAAAAGTCGCCGCAGCTCACTTTGCATTGTATGCGGGGTTCCTTGCGCCCATCCTGAAGGCAACTCCGCTGGTGGTGCATTTCCACGGCCCATGGTCCGGCGAGGCCGCCGCAGAAGGCGCGGGCGCGTGGACGGTCTTTGCAAAACGGTGGATTGAAAAACGCGTCTATTCGCGGGCCGCGCATTGCATCGTCCTCTCGAAAGCATTCCAGGAAATCCTCGCCGGCGGATTCGGGATTTCCCCGGAAAAGATCTCGGTCGTTCCCGGCGCGGTGGATCTGGAAAAATTCCACCCGCCCGAATCGATGGCCGCCTGCCGGGAGCGTCTGGGGCGGCCGCTCGGGAGACGCATGGTTTTTTGCGTCCGCCGACTGGTGGCGCGAATGGGAATCCCCGAGCTCATCGAGGGGTTTTCACGGATCGCCGGACAGTTCCCCGATGTGGATTTGGTCATTGGCGGAAGCGGTGAAAAGGCTGCGGAATTCCGCGCGACGGCCGCCCGGACAGGGCTCGGGAAACGGATCGAATTCCGCGGGTTCATCCCCGAAAATGATCTCCCCGCATTTTACGGCGCGGCCGATTTTTCCGTCGTCCCGTCCCAGCGCCTCGAGGGGTTCGGGCTTGTGACACTGGAGTCGCTGGCCTGCGGCACTCCCGTCCTGGTCACCCCGGTCGGCGGACTCCCCGAAACGGTCAATGGCCTCGCCGAACGCCTTGTGCTGCAGGTCCCGGACTCGTCCGCAATCGCGGACGGGCTTGCGGCAGCGCTCGGGCATCAGGAATTTTTTCCTGGACGCGAGGAATGCCGGAAGTATGCCGAAACGAATTTTTCCCCGTCCCGGATCGCGGGCCGGGTTTCCGAAATCTACGACCGCGTGGCTGCGCCATGAAGGATCGCATTCTTTTCATCGACCAGAGCGGTCAACCGGGCGGAGCGGAACTCTGCCTCGCGGATGTGGCGGAATCCATGGGCGAAACCTCGCGCGTCCTGCTTCTTTCCCCCGGTCCGTTTGAAGACATTCTGCGTGGTCGCGGAATCCCCTGCGGCGTCCTGCCGATCCCCTCGGGTCTTTCTGCCGTCGGAAAATCCGCCTCTCCATTCGACTATCTCAGGATGGCACCCAAACTCGCGGGATTCCTTTCCGCGCTGCGTCGCGAGGTCAGGAATTGTGACGTCCTTTACCTGAACACGGCCAAGGCGCTCCTGCTGGGCACTGCGGTCGCCTTGGGAAAGCCAGTCGTTTTCCATCTCCATGATCTGCTCACACGGGATCACTTCAGCAGTCTGAACCTGCGGCTGATCGTGCTTGCCGCAAACCGCTCACGCGGAGTGATCGCGAATTCCCATGCGACCGCGGCCGCATTTCGTGCGGCGGGGGGACGAGCGCCGGTGCATATCGTGCCGAACGGGTTTGACCCGGCTCGTTTTGCTTCCAGGCCGGATGCAGAACTCAGCGCCCTCCGGCGCTCGACGGGCACCGGGAACGCGCCGGTGGCTGCGGTCTTCGGAAGAATCTCCAGGTGGAAGGGACAGGATGTCCTGCTCCGCGCGGCCGCGATGATCCCGGAGCTTGTGGTCTGGGTGGTCGGCGAGGCGGTGTTCACCGGCGACGACCGCGCCTATGCCGGCGAGTTGAAATCCCTCGCCTCCGAACCCGGGCTGCAGGGACGCGTGTTCTTTCTCGGCCACCGCGACGATATTCCGGGACTCATGCAGGCGGCCGACGTGATTGTCCACACATCCGTCGCCCCCGAGCCATTCGGCCGCGTGGTTGTCGAGGGCATGTTGTCGGGACGGCCGGTCATCGCAAGCCGGGCCGGCGGACCTTCTGAAATCATCCGGGAAGGCGTGGACGGCTGGCTTTTCGAACCGGGAGACGCCGGCGAGCTGGCTTCCTTGCTCCGGAAGGTGCTGGATTCGCCATCGCACGGACGGGAGGAGGGCTTGCTTGCATCCCTCGAAGCCCGCAAACAATATGCGCTGCCCGCCGTCATCGAGCAGACCCGGCGGGCACTGAACGCCATGATCCCGAGATGAATATCGTCCTCGCCCACGACTACCTCATTCAAATGGGGGGAGCCGAGCGTGTCGTCGCGACGATGCATAGCGAATTTCCGTCCGCTCCGATCTACACCAGTGCCGTCGATGACAAGGGCCTCTGGAAGGAATTCCGCGAAGCGGACATTCGCCGCTCATGGATGCAGCACCTGCCGGCCATCCAGCATCACACGCATTTCAAAAAGTATACGGCCCTCTACCCGCTCGCATTCCGCTCGTTCGGCGTGATCGATGCCGACGTCGCGTGGATCAGTTGCAGCACGTTCGCAAAATTCCTCCGCTTCTCCCCCCGCACCCGCACGGTCTGCTACCTCCACAACACCACGCGCTTCCTCTGGCAGACCGACAACTACCTGGATTACGAAATCGCGTCGCGCCCGCTCAACCGCGCAGTCCGCGCAATCCTGCCGAAATTCCGCGAATGGGACCGCGAGGCGGCCGCCAGCATGAAAGTCCTCGTGGCCAATTCAAAAAATGTCCAGGACCGGATCAAGCGTTTCTACGGGCTGGATTCCCTCGTTGTCCACCCGCCGGTCGAGACATCGCGCTTTGAGATTTCCCACCGGGACGACGGATACTATCTCGTCGTCGCCCGGCTTCTCGGCTATAAAAATATCGAGCTGCCGGTCCGCGCGTTTTCCCGGACCGGCCGGCGCCTTGTGATTCTTGGCGAAGGCCCCTACCAGGAGACACTGCAAGCCCTGGCCGGACCCACGGTGGAATTCCGTGGCCGCGCATCGGACGCCGACATCCATTCCTATTTTTCAAACTGCCGCGGGCTCATCCTCCCGGGAGAGGAAGACTTCGGGATCACCCCCGTGGAGGCGATGGCCGCCGGAAAACCTGTTGTAGCCCTCGCGAAAGGGGGCGTGCTGGAAACCGTCGTGGATGGCAAAACCGGCGTGCTCTATTCCGAGTCCAGCGAAGAAGCCCTCCTGAATGCCGTTGCGCGCTGCGAGGCAACCACCTGGGACCGCGAAGCCATCCGGACACACTCCCTCGGATTCTCGCGCGAGGCATTCCTCGAAAAAATGAAGGCCATCCTGCTCGGCGAATAGCCGGGTCGGGGTGAGCTTCCGAAAGCTTCACCGCGCGCCGCCAGACATGCGGCTGTAGGTGGCCAGAGCGAGGAGGGGAAAGTGATTCCGATACATGTCGTATTTCAAATAGAAGACACACGGAAATCCGGTGCCGGTCGTGTAATCCTCGGTCCACGAACCGTCCGCATTCTGCTCCCGGACAAGCCAGGCGATGCCGTTTCGGATGGAATCCCGGGACGTGTCGCCGCAGGCGCAGAGCCCCATCAGCGCCCATGCGGTCTGGCTGGCCGTGCTCGGGCCGCGCCCCTTGAGGGCTGGGAAGTCATAGCTTTCGCAGGTCTCGCCCCAGCCGCCGTCTTCGTTCTGACAGCTCTCCAGCCAGTCCCGACCACGCCGGATCCACACCTCGTCCATGTTGGTCCCGATCGCGGCGAGCCCGCGGAGCGCCTGCCAGGTTCCGTAAATGTAGTTGACCCCCCAGCGGCCATACCATGACCCGTCGGTCTCCTGAGTGCGGCGCAGCATGTCCACCGCGCGGCGGACAGCCGGATCGCGCGGGTCGTGGCCGATCTTGCCGAGCAATTCCAGAACGCGGGCGGTCAGGTCGCTGCAGGTCGGATCGAGGATCGCGTTGTGGTCGGCAAACGGAACATGCTCGAGCCATGAGGCGGTGACATCCTTGTCAAAGGCCGCCCAGCCTCCGTCGCGGCACTGGAATGCCATGAGCCACTTGAGCGCGCGATCGACGATGGCTTTCCGGGAAAATTCATCCTCGAGCTCCACGAAACTCAGCGCCATCAGGACCATCATCGTGTCGTCGGTGTCGGGATAGAATTTGTTGTCGTGCTCGAACGCCCAGCCGCTCGGCTCGACATCCGGCATGCGGACGGACCAGTCCCCGCGGAAGCGGACTTCCCGCTGCTCCAGCCAGTCCGCCGCGCGTCGCAATGCGGGATGCCGCGGACCGACCCCCGACTCGCCGAGCGCGATCGTCGTGATTGCCGTATCCCAGACCGGGGAGAGGCACGGCTGGATCCGGAAATCCCCGGCGTCCTCGACAAACAGGCCTGAGAAATCCCGCCAGGCCTTTTTCATCAGCGGCTGATCGTCCGCATACCCGAGCACGCGCAGGGCCATCATCGCGTTGAGCATCGCGGGGAAGATGGCGGAGAGCCCGTCGCTGCCCTCCCCCATCCGTTCGGTCATCCATTTTTCCGCCTTCTTCAAGGCCCGGCTGCGCAATGGATGGAACGGAAACCGGTTGTAAAGTTTGAGCACGGCATCGCAACGCAGGAAAAAGTTCCGCCACGCCCAGAAGCGCCCGTCTTTTTTGAGCGAGAGGTCGGTGTTCTCAAGCCCCGCCGGGTAGAGTTCGTGGAGGTGGAGGTGCGCGGGAAGCGTCCGGGTCGGCTTGAAATGGTTGAGGATCGTGAGCGGCGCGATGATCGTCCGGCTCCACGACGACATCTCATAGACGTTGAAAAACAACCAATCCGGCATCAGGAAGATTTCCGGCGGGATCGTCGGCACGTATTCCCAGGGAAACTGGCCGAGCAGCGCGAGGTAAAACCGCCCGTAGGTGTTCATCTGCGGGATTCCGCCGAGACGGAGAATGTTTGCGCGGGCTTCGCGCATCCAGGGGGCGGTCGGCGGATCGCCGGCAAGCTTCAGGGCGAAATACGCCTTGATCGAGGCGTTGATCTCGGACGGCCCCCCGATGAAAATATTCCAACCTCCGTCCCCGGCCTGCCGTCTGCGGATGTGGGCGGCGCATTTTTCCTGCAGGTCGGGGTCGTCCCTCCCGCTCCAGTGCATGAAGAGGATCGTGTCGCAGCACAGCGTGGCATCGACGGTCAGCTCGCCCTCCCAGTGCCCGTCGGGCTGCTGAAGCGAAAGGAGAAAGTTCCGGGATTTCCGGATCGCCTGCTCCAGATCCCCGCCGGGAAGCTCGGCGGCTTCGAACGGAATCAGCTGGGATTCCGCCATGATGGTCAGAGGAGGATCTCCGCCGCCTGGTGGACATCCTTGTCACCGCGTCCGGAAAGGTTGGCGATGAGGATTTGATCCGGCGGGAGCGACGGGGCGATCTTGATCACATGGGCGATCGCATGGGCGGATTCCAGCGCGGGAATGATTCCCTCGATTTCAGCCAGCATACGGAACGCGGCCAGCGCCTCGCTGTCCGTGGCGAAGTCGTAGGAGATCCGCCCGATGTCCCGATAGTAGCTGTGCTCGGGCCCGATGGCGGCGTAATCCAGTCCGGCGGAAACCGAATGCGTGAGCTCGATCTGCCCGTCATCGTCGGCGAGCAGCCACGTCTTCGTCCCCTGCAACACTCCGAGCTTGCCGCCCTGGAACCTCGCGGCGTGCCGGCCGCGGATGATCCCCTCTCCTCCCGCCTCGACCCCCGTGAGGCGGACGGATTCATCCGCGAGGAACGCATGGAAAAACCCGATCGCGTTGCTGCCTCCGCCAACGCAGGCGATGAGGTGGTCGGGAAGCCGGCCCGTGCGGGCAAGGATTTGTTCGCGCGTCTCCTCGCCGATGATCTTGTGAAAATCCCGGACGATCATTGGATACGGATGGGATCCGAGCGCGCTGCCCAGGATGTAATGGGTCGTCCGGACATTCGTCACCCAGTCGCGCATCGCCTCGTTGATCGCCTCCTTCAGCGTGGCCTGCCCGGCCGTCACCGGCACGACTTTTGCCCCGAGAAATTTCATGCGCGCGACATTGAGGGCCTGGCGTTCCATGTCGACGGCTCCCATGTAGATCACACAGTCGAAGCCGAACCGTGCCGCGGCAGTGGCAGTGGCGACACCGTGCTGGCCGGCACCCGTCTCGGCGATGATCCGGCTTTTTCCCATCCGGCGCGCCAGCAGGATCTGGCCGATCGCATTATTGATCTTGTGAGCACCGGTGTGGAGCAGGTCCTCGCGCTTCAGGTAAATTTGCGCGCCACCCAGCTTCCCGGTCAGCCGCTCTGCGAAATACAGCGGCGTCGGACGCCCGCAAAAATCCCTCAGCAGCCCGGAGAGTTCAGCCTGAAATGCCGGATCCGCAGCAGCCGCGCGGTATTCCCGCTCCAGCTCCTGCAGCGCCGTCATCAACGTCTCCGGGACAAACATCCCCCCGTAGGGACCGAAGTGCCCGGAGGCATCCGGAACCGATTCAACCGAAACCATCGCGCCACATTACCGCGAAATCCGGGTTCGACAAGCCCAACGCCCGGGTGTGACAGGGCAAACGCATTAAAAAACGGAGGGATGGCGAGGTTCTGCCCACTGCATGCGAGTCCCTTGCGCCATTCACGGGCGGGACGCCCATGCTCCCTGTTTCTCCCGGTCTCATCGGGGGACTTTTAAGAAATTTTCATGCGTTTGCCCTGCCGGGGGTGATCCAGTGACCAGACGTGGTCACCAGAGGGTTTTGGTTCCGAATTCCTGGAATGCCGGATCGCAAGTGACCAGCGGGATCTTTTCGATTTCTGATTGAGCGGCCAGAATCCGGTCGAACGGATCAGCATGATCAATGTCCCAACTAGCCGCCCGCTCGGCATGCGACCAGAGCAGATCCAAAACCGAAAATCCCAAACGGATGGGAAGTTTCGGAATCTCGGCTGCAAGGTGACGGGGAAGCGACAACGTCCCCTTGCGCAATTTCACCGCGATCTCCCAGGCGCTGACCGCACTGAGGAACGGCTCGTTGTTTGGGGAGGAGATCGCTGCCGCCGCTTTTTTGCTGAGCTTGCCTGAACCCGTGGCCCACCAGAGCACGGCATGGGTGTCGAGCAACAACTTCACGGGACCAGCGGATCGGTGGAGGACTCCCAGCGCGACAACTCCTCATCGGACATCGGGCTAAAAAATGCGGAATCCGGAATTTCGATGCCGGCCCACTCGCGCGGGGGACGGCGGCGAGCCGGAGGCAGGGTGGGGACCAGCCGGGCCACGGCCTTCCCGGCTTTGGCCACAATGATTTCCTCTCCAGCCTGCACACGCTCAATCAACTTGGAGAAATGTGTTTTGGCCTCATGGATGTTGACGATCGTTCCCTGCATGACGATCCAATCTAGTCCATCATGTTAGTCCACTGTCAACCGATTTTTCCCCTTCCATCCGCCCGTCAAAGCGTCGGGTAATCAGTGTAGCCCTCCGGTCCGGCGGCGTAAAATTTTTCGGGCCGCGGCGTGTTGAGCGGGGCGTCGATGGCCATCCGGCGCGGGAGGTCGGGATTCGCGATGAAGGGAACTCCGAATGCGACGGCATCGGCCTCTCCGGCCGCAAGAACCTGGTTGGCGGTCTCCTTGGTGAACCCCTCGTTCGCGACAAATGCGCCGCCGAAGGCCTGCTTCAACTGCGGTCCCAGACGATCCGGTCCGAGGGCTTCGCGGGCGCAGATGAAGGCCAGCCCCCGTTTCCCCAATTCCCGGGCGACATAGCCGAACGTGGCAGCGGGATCCGAATCGCCCATGTCATGGACATCACAGCGCGGAGCGAGGTGCATGCCCACCCGCGAGGCCCCCCAGACGGAGATGACGGCATCGGTCACCTCCAGCATCAGGCGCGCGCGGTTTTCGATCGAGCCGCCGTAGTCGTCGGTGCGATGGTTTGTCTTGTCCTGCAAAAACTGGTCGGGCAAATACCCGTTCGCCCCGTGGATTTCGACGCCGTCGAATCCGGCTGCCATCGCATTCTCCGCCCCCCGGCGGAAGGCCTCGATAATGCCGGGAATTTCCTCCCGCTTCAACGCGCGTGGAGTAACAAACGGTTTGATCGGACGCACCAGGCTCACGTGCCCTTCCGGCCGGACCGCGCTTGGGGCCACAGGAAGGTCGCCATCCAAAAACACCGGATCAGAAATCCGGCCGACATGCCAGAGCTGGAGCAGGATGCGTCCACCCGCGCCGTGGACCGCCTTGGTGACAAGCTTCCATCCCTCGACCTGTTCGGAGGACCAGATGCCCGGCGTATCCGCATAGCCGACACCTTTCGGCATAACAGCGGTGGCCTCGCTGAGGATCAGCCCTGCGGAGGCGCGCTGGGCGTAGTATTCCGCCATGAGTGCGTTCGGAATCCGCTCCACACCGGCGCGGCTGCGCGTGAGCGGCGACATGATGATCCGGTTCGGAAGGTTCCAGTCTCCGATTCGGACGGGATCGAATAGTGTGGGCATGGCTAGTTGCATTCTAAATTCCGCAGTTGAAAGAAACCACGAAAATCACAAAATCAGAAAGTAAAGATCGCCTGCTGGTGCAACCATGTTCGTGATCCCAGCCGGGTTTTCCGGATTCACATTTTGTGGAGGGATTGACTCTGTCAGGAATTCGCCGGGCTGTTCATCTCTTTTCGCTCGGCGGCAAGCTGTGCGATCTGCTGTCGGATATCGGGAAACCGGTGAAGGAAGTGCCGGAAGTCGCGGGCGCTCAGAGTGGCGAACCGGCTGTAATCGAGCGCGGTGACATCGGCGGAGCGCTGTTCGCCGGTGATCAATGCCATCTCCCCGAAGAAGGAGCCTGCACCGAGCTTGAATTTCTTTCCCGCCACGCAGACCTCGACCTCGCCGGAGGAAATGAAATACATGACATCCGCCTTGTCCCCCGTCCGGATGATCCTCTCGCCCGGCTGGGCGGAGCGGGGCACGAAATGCAGGATCAGGACCTCCCGCTGCTCCGGCGTGAGGCCGGCGAAAAGTGGAAACCGCTCGACGAGTTCCTCGGGGGTGAACGTCTTGTGCGCGGCCTTCGCCGCAGCCAGACGTTCGCTCGAGGCGTCGAGATCCCCCTGCAACCTCGAGAAGTTTTTCGACCCCGGCCCGTCAAACCAGCGCTTCCACCGCGGATGCGAGCGCATCCATGCGCACGCCCGGTCCGCGCCGGCGAAAGCCAGCGGGTTCAGGGTGATCGAGATCAGCGCACCCGCCAGAACCAGGTTCAGTCCCTCCTGCGGGATCAGATTGTAGGTGATGCCCAGCCCGGCGAGGATGAAGGAAAATTCCCCGATCTGAGCCAGGGCCGCCGAGACCACAAGCCCGGTGGCCACCGGATACCCCAACGCCAGCACGATCCCGAGCGCCACAAGCGATTTGCCGGCAAGGATCAGCCCGACTACCTCAAGAACCCGGACCGGCTCGCGGATCAGGACCGTCGGATCGAACAACATGCCGACCGAAACAAAAAACAGGACTGCAAAGGCATCCTGCAGAGGAAGGGAATTCGATGCCGCCTTGTGGCTCAGATCCGATTCACTCAGCACGACCCCTGCAAAGAATGCGCCGAGTGCGAACGAAACTCCGAAAAGCTCTGCGGAGGCGAAGGCAATCCCGAGTGCCGCGGCGAGAGTGGCCAGGGTGAACAGCTCGCGGGACCCCGTGCGGGCGGCCTGCCGGAGCAGCCACGGCATCACCCGCGGACCAACCAGCAGCGCGATGGCCACAAAGGCAGCCACCTCGAGCAGGGTCACTCCGACCGTGACAAAAATGTTGCGGTCGGGCGCGCCATGCGCATCGCCTCCCAGCGCCCCCGCAAATGCGGGGATCAGCACCAGTGCGAGCACCATGGCAAGGTCCTCGACAATCAGCCAGCCCACGGCAATCCGTCCGTTTGCGGAGGCGACGGCGTTGCGCTCCTCCAGCGCCTTCAGCATGACAACCGTGCTCGCGACCGAAAGGCTGAGCCCGAGGATGAGACCTGCTCCGAAGCTCCATCCCCAGGTCATCGCCATCCCGGTCCCGATCGCTGTGGCAATCAGGATTTGCCCGATCGCTCCCGGAATCGCAATCCGCCGGACAGCCATCAGATCGGAGACGGAAAAATGGAGGCCGACACCGAACATCAGAAGCATCACTCCAATTTCGGCAAGCTGCCCCGCCAGGTGGCTGTCGGCAACAAATCCGGGGGTTTGCGGGCCGATCAGGATCCCGCTCAGGAGGTAGCCGACCAGCGGCGGCAGACCCAGCCGGCTGGCACAATATCCCAAAACGAACGCGAGCGCGAAGCCGACCGCGATCATCGAGATCAGTGAGATGTCATGCGGCATAATGTTTCCGAGCATCAATGGCCGGTTATCCTAAAACTAAAAGGGAAAATGGAAATTGACCACGGAGGACACGGAGGGAGGAATCGATGGGTTTTGAAGGCTTGAAGCATCTTTCGGGTGAGACCTTGCCTTGTATGGCTTTGCAATCCCCAGTCCCACTCTTGCTTGCACTCCGTGTCCTCCGTGGTTTATTCCGGTTTTCAGGCTCGATCAACCCTCGCCCCCGACTGGAAGCGTAAGCCGGGCTTTGGTCAGCTCCCCGAGCACGGCGGCCATTTTTTCGCGGACCCCCGGAATGAACCCGCGGTCCTTGTGGAAGACCAGCATCGTGAGATCGTCCCGGTGGAAGAAGCTGATGACACCTTTTTCGGTGTGAAGCGTCACGGCGGGCACCGTGCCGACGCCCATCCTCGCGGAGGACTCGCGCATCGAGCGCAGCATATCCGCCGCATGGGCACTCATGGAAACCAGATCCACCCCCTCGGGAACATTGTGCGCCGCAACGACGACGGAACCATGCGCCAGGACGCACGAATTGATCCCCGGAAGCCCACCGCAGAGCTCGATCACGCGGTCAACCGTCATGTTCTCGTCGGTCAGGAACAGCGCCTGCAGCGGCTCCTGCTCGGTGATCTCGTTCCCGCGCACCTCGCGTGACAGCGTCTCGGTCTGGAGCATGGTGAAAACGGGCTCGGGAGCTGGCTCGGGAACCTGCTCCTTCACCGGCTCTTCAACCACACCCGACCCGGCAGGCGGGATGACGGGCTCTGCCGGCGGTTCTGGAATGACCGCAGGTTCTTCTACGACGGGTTCCGGAGCTGCCACGGAAACAGGATCCTGCGGGGGTGGTGGCACAGCAGGCGGAGCCCAGCGCATCTGCGGCAGCCGGATTCCGGTTGCGATGAACGGAGCCTCGGGAGACTCGGCCGGGGAGGCCAACGGCTGGGTGGTTTTTTTCCGGAAAAATGGAAGGCCGGCAAACCGTCCGGTGCGGCGCGGTGGAACTTTTCCGGAGGGCGCTGGCGCGTCGGGCGCATCAGGAACCGCGGGAGGAGCGGGAGGAATCCCCTCATCCGGTGCAGAAACCGCAGGAGGAACAGGCACCAAGGGAACAGGGCGCACCGGCTTCTGGATCCGCAGGAAAACCGGCAGGGGCTCAACCTGTGGCACATCGGAAGCCGGGGGCAAAGCGTCCTCAGCCGCCGAAACCACGGGAGTCGCTGCCCCTGCAGGGGAAGCCTCCGCGCCTTCGGAAATCACCGGAGCTTCCGGGGGAACCGCTGTAGAGGGCTCCGGATCCTCCTGCACCGGCGGGGCGGGGATCTCCACCACGGGAACAATTTCGGGAGGAAGCTCCTCGCGGTGCTCGACCAGATGATAGACCTCGGCCAGCCGGTTCGCCGGGAGCCGGATCACCCCGTCGGATGGCAGCACGTGATCCGGAAGAAGCTCGGCGAGTTGATGCAGGGAAATTCGCGGCACGTTTTTCCCGAAAATCACGGAGGCCGGCAAATCGAAGGTTCCCTCCGTCGAGCCCCCGGCTTTCCAGTTCGCCTTCGGAATTGCGGATTCAATATCCGCCACCCGGATCGTCAGAACCTCGGGAGGAGATGTCCAATACCGGTATCGGGGGGTCGGGGAATTTTTCTGCTCCGGAAGTTCTTTGGGTTGTGTCATGGACAAATTCCGATTATCCGAGAATTCCCATTTAAGCAATCCTGTGGAATTTCCTTTTCAATTCACCCCGGACGGGCTGATCCCCGTCATCGTCCAAGAAGCCAGCTCAACCCCCCGCCCGACCGGGCGCGTCCTCATGTTCGCCTGGATGAACCGCGAGTCGCTCGCCCTCACACTCGAGTCCGGCTCGATGACCTACTGGAGCCGCTCCCGGAAAAAGCTCTGGCTCAAAGGCGAAACGAGCGGGCACACCCAGCGCGTCGTCCGCTGGTTCGTCGATTGCGACAAGGATGTCCTCCTCTTCGAAGTCGAGCAGACATCCGGCGCCTGCCACACCGGATATGAAAGCTGCTTTTTCCAGGAGCTTGACCGCCAAGCCCTCCCGCTGCCGGTCGCCGAGGAAAAACTCTTCGACAAGGACGCCGTCTACCAAAAGCCCGCCTGAAGTCTCAGGCGGCTTTCGAGGTGTAAAGCGCCACCAGCGCGGCTCCGATCGCCTGCGAAAGCTCCCCGAGCGTCGCGGGAACAATTTGAATCGTCTGGCGCTGAAGCGGATACAACCACGGCTCGGCCGCCGACCGGATGCCTGAAAGATAGCGATCCCGGAACTCCTGGGTGGTCGAATGCGGGTCGATCAACCCACCGCCGATCACGACATATGTTGCGTCGAGAGCAATCGACAGGTTTGCAACATGGAGGCCGAGCGCCTTGGCTTGGATGTCAAAGATCTCCGTCGCCAGCGGGTCGCCTTTCTGGGCGAGCCCGCGGAGCGAAAGAGCCTTTTGCTTCGGCGTGATCCCCGGCTTCGCGAGCTCGTGGTCAGGATACTTCGGCAGCAGGAAGTCCAGGAATTGCGGCAGGCCCGAGATCGAAGTGTAAGCCTCGAAGCAGCCCCAGTCGCGACCGCAGCCGCAGGTGAATGCCGGCAAGCCGAGCAGGTGGAGCGGGGCAGGCATATGTCCGGCCTCCATGCCGCAGAACGCGTCCCCTTCGAGCGGAAGCCCGTTCGGGTCGATGTAGGCGGCCCCCAGACCGGACCCGGGCGCAAGCATGATCACCCCGGCTTTTGTATTTCCGCGGACCTGGGCGGCCTCCGCAACGCCGCCGTAGTTACCATCGTTTCCCACGACAAGAGGGATGGAACGCCCGGCCTGCTTTTCGAGGGCGCGCGAATACTCCGCATGGAATTCCCACCCCGCGAACGAGGCGGGCAGGTTGGGAGTGCGGTCGAGGACGCCGTAAGACTGGTAGGGCCCGGGCATGGCCAGCCCGACTCCGCGGACCTGACCCCATGCGAGCTTGTTCTCTGCGAGAAATTTTTCCACGCCCGCAACCCATCCCTCGATGACAACCGAGGTTCCGAGCTCACTGTTCGTCGAACTTTGAGCAAGCTTGGAGGAAATGGGTTTGCCATCGGCATAGACGCCGCCGGTCTTGCAAGTGGTGGCACCGCTGTCGGTGCCGATATAGATGTCTTTCATCAGGCGGCTTGCATACCATGTTCGACGTCCGGAAGGCGAGGAACTTTCGCTTGTCGCTTGACCAAGCCGCGGGAACCCCCCATATTAGTCGATTCCCATTCAATGAGATGGCGGGACCGGTTCCCGCCTTTTTCATCCCTGGGCAAAACGATTTTTATGAACTCCGAACTCATTGCGATGCTCGATTACCTCGAGCGTGAAAAAGGCATCAAGCGCGAGATCCTCGTCGAGGCAATTTCGGGCGCCCTCCTGGCGGCGTCCAAGAAAAGCTTCACCTCGGGGACCCGCGAGCTCCGGATCGATATCAACCCGCAGAACGGCTCGATCCGCGCGATGGCCAAGCTCATCGCCGTGGAAAAAGTCGCCAACCCGCACGACGAAATCCTCCTCTCCAAGGCGAAGGCCGTGAAGCCGGACGCCCAGCCGGGCGACGAGGTCGAGATCGAGGTCACGCCGAAGGACTTCGGCCGCATCGCCGCCCAGGCAGCCCGTCAGGCGATCAACCAGCGGATCCGCCAGATCGAGCGGGAGATGATTTACGACGAGTTCAAGGATCGCGCCGGCGAGATCGTCAACGGCACGGTCCGACGCTTCGAAAAGTCCGACGTCATCATCGACCTCGGAAAGTTCGAGGGGGTCATGCCGTCGCGCGAGCGCGTCGTCACCGAGGACTACAATGTCGGCGACCGTCTGCGCGCTTATGTTGTGGCGGTGGATCATGCCTCCCGCGGGCCGGAGATCATCCTCTCCCGCAGCCACCCGAATTTTGTCCGCCGCCTCTTCGAGCTCGAAGTCAGCGAGATCGCCGACCGCACGGTGGAGTTGAAGGTCATCGCCCGCGAGGCGGGATACCGCACAAAAGTCGCCGTCCACAGCGAGGATCCGAAGGTTGACCCGGTCGGCGCCTGCGTCGGCATGCGCGGGGCGCGGGTCAAAAACATCGTCCGCGAGCTCAATAATGAAAAGGTGGACATCATCCGCTGGGACCCGGATCCGGTGAAGTTCGCCACCGCCGCGCTCAAGCCGGCGAACATCCGCAGCATCTCTGCGGACGAGGCAACCAAGACGATCCGCGTGCTCGTCCACAAGGACGACCTCTCGCTGGCCATCGGCCGCCGCGGACAGAATGCCCGCCTCACCGCGAAGCTGACCGGATGGGAGATTGACATCCAGGAGGACAAGACCGCCGCCCAGGTGATGGAATCCCGGACCGCCGAAGCCGCGCACTCGATCGCCGCCCAGCTCGGCATCAGCGAGGACGAGGCCCAGAAGCTTGCCTCCGCGGGGATGACTTCGATCGAACTCGTCCAGACAGCCGGACCGGAGGATATTTCGGAAATTCTCGGGGTGGACCTCGAAGCAGGACAGAAAATTCTGGATGCAGCCCTGGCAGCAAACACCGGCGAAAATGCCGCCCCCGACGGGCAGCCATGACGCCCTCCCACGGGACACGATTGATTTATGGCAGAGAAAGTTACGAAGAAAACCACAGATGGCAAAGCCGCGAAACCCAAACGGGAATCCTCTGTCGCACCCAAATCCCGCGGCGCTGAAAAGGCCGCGCCCGAAACACCCGTCCCGCCGGCTCCGCCCAAACCGGTGATGGCAACCGTCGATCTTCTCGAGCCCAAGAAGAAGGTCAAAAAGCCGGACGGCCCGCGCAAGCCTGGGATCCGGCCGTTTATCCAGCCGATCGGCACCCCGGTCATCATCCCTTCGGCGGTCATCGAATCCGCCGTTCCGCCAGCCCAGCCCGAACCGGCACCAGAGGAGGAAGCCGCACCCGTTGAAGAGGGGCCGCAGAAAAAAGTTCTCCACCTCAAGCCCCCGATCATCGTCAAGGAGCTTGCCGAGCAGCTGGGCCTGAGGCCCTTTCACCTCATCAAGGACCTGATGTCGCTCCAGATCTTCGCGAACATCAACCAGACGATCGAGCCCGACATCGCATCCAAGGTCTGCGAACTCCACGGCTTCACGTTCGAACGCGAGAAGAAGGACACCTCGAAGGGCCATCACAAGGTGGAGGTCAAGGTCGAGGCTCCGAAGGAGCCGGAAAAGCCGAAGCCGGACGAAATGATCAACCGTGCCCCGATCATCACGTTCATGGGACATGTGGACCACGGCAAGACATCGCTGATGGACGCGATCCGGAAAACCCGCGTCGCAGCGGGAGAAGCCGGCGGGATCACCCAGCACATCGGCGCCTACAGCGTCGAACGGAAGGGGCAGAAAATCACATTTCTCGACACGCCGGGGCATGCCGCCTTCACGGCGATGCGCGCGCGCGGAGCCACCGTCACGGATATCGTCGTCGTCGTCGTTGCGGCCGACGATGGTCTGATGCCTCAAACACTCGAGGCCATCTCCCACGCCAAGGCGGCCAAGGTCCAGATCATGGTCGCCATCAACAAGATCGACCTCGCCTCGGCGAATGTCGACCGCGTCAAGACCCAGCTTCAGGAAAAAGGTCTCGTCCCCGAGGACTGGGGCGGCGACATCATCTGCCTCCCGGTCAGCGCCACCAAGGGGACCGGAGTCAACGAGCTCCTCGATATGATGGTCCTCCAGGCGGAGATGCTGGAGCTCAAATCCAGCGCGGCGGTGGACGCCCGTTGCACGGTCATCGAGGCCCAGGTCGAACAGGGCCGCGGCCCGACGGCCACGGTCATCGTCCGCATGGGCACGCTGCGCGTCGGCGACACGTTCATCTGCGGAAACTACTGGGGCAAGGTGAAGCAGCTCATCAACGACCTCGGCAAGCCGGTCAAGGAGGCAGGACCCGCGACCCCGGTGAAGGTCCTCGGCTTCAGTGGCCTCCCAAATGCGGGCGACGACCTCGTCGTCATGGATTCGGAAAAATCCGCGCGCATCCTGAGCGATGAGCGCCTGGAATCCATCCGCACCAACAAGCTCGCCGCACCGCAACGTGCGACGCTCGAAAACCTTTTTGCCAACCTCGCCGAGGACCAGAAGCCGACCCTCCAGGTGATCGTGAAGAGCGACGTCCAGGGCTCGCTCGAGGCGATCATCTCCTCGCTCAAGGACTTCCCGCAGAAAAAAATCTCCCTCGAGGTCATCCACGCGGCGGTCGGTCCGATCACCGACTCGGATGTCCTGCTGGCCAGCGCGTCGAACGCGATCATCATCGGCTTCAACACGAAGACCGAGAACACGGCCGCCCAGGCGGCGAAGCGCGAAGGCGTCCAGATCAAGCTCTACAGCATCATTTACGAACTGCTCGACCAGGTCCGCGAAGCGATGAGCGGGATGCTTGAGCCCGAGCTCCGCGAGGCGATCATCGGGCACGCCGAGGTCAAGCAGGTCTTCGATCTCACCAAGGGGAAAGTGGCCGGGTGCATGGTCACGGACGGACGCATCGCGCGCACCGCCCGCGCCCGCGTGCTGCGCCGCCGCCAGCCGATTTACGACGGCGGACTCGCGACCCTCCGCCGCTTTACCGACGACGTCAAGGAAGTCCGGGCCGGGCTCGAGTGCGGCATCAAGCTGGGCGACTTCTCGGAATACCTGCCAGAGGACATCATCGAGTGCTACACGCTCGAGAAGATCCCGCAGCAGCTCTGAACCCGGTGAAGCACCGCATCGAACGGGTCTGCGAAGTCCTCAAGCGCGAGCTGGGCGTGATCATCCTGCGCGAGCTTGATTTCGCCCCGGTGCTCGTCACGGTCAGCGCCGTGGACATCACGCCGGACCTCAAGCAGGCCCACGTCTTCGTGTCGGCGCTCGGCACGCCGGGCCAGCAGCAGGGGGTGCTGGAAAAGCTCGAGCGCAGCCGCGCCCACCTCCAGAACGAGGTCGCAAAGCGCGTGACGCTCAAATACATGCCGCACCTCCATTTTAAAATCGACGAGGCGATCGAGCGCGGCTCGCGCGTGCTCAGCATCATGAACGAACTCGGACTTGACGAAAATGTTTGATTCCATCGCCACCGCCCTCCGCAGTGCGAACCGGATCGCCGTTGCCAGCCACCTCCGCCCGGATGCCGACGCGCTCGGCTCGACGATCGCCGCCGCGCTCTGGCTCAGGTCCGAGGGAAAGGACGTCACCGCATGGAACGAGGACGGCATGCTGGAAAAATTCCGCTATCTTCCCGGCTACGAACTCATTTCCGCACCTCCCGCCACCCCGGAGAAGTTCGATGTCTTCCTGATTCTCGACACCTCGGTCAAGAAGCGTCTGGGTACGGTCGCGGAGGCTGTCGCTCCGGGCGCGCTCTGGATCAACATGGACCACCATGTGAGCAACGAGCGGTTCGGCGAAATCAACCTTGTCGATCCCTCGGCACCGGCCACCGGTCAGATCCTCTTCGAGTTCTTCCGCCATGCGGGAATTCCGGTCACGCCCGCCATCGCCACCAACCTGTTCGCTGCGATTTCCACCGACACCGGATCGTTCCAATATCAGGGGACCGACTCGCGCACGTTCGATGCCGGCTCCGCGCTCATCTCCGCCGGGGTCGATGTCGCGACGCTTTCCCGTGCGATGTATGAGAGCCAGCCGAAGCGCCGGTTCGAGCTCCTGCGCTTCGCGCTCAACCGCGCGGAGTTCCACTGCGAGGACCGGATCGCCACGTTTTCCCTGACTCTGGAGGATGCCGCCCGGCTCGCCGTCCTGCCCGAGGACAACGAGGGGATCATCGACCACCTGCGCTCGGTCGAGGGGGTTCTTTCGGCGGTCTTCTTCGAGGAGCTCCCCGAGGGAAAAGTCCGCATCAGCGCACGCTCGAAGGACCCCGCGATCGACGTCTGCAAGGTCTGCCAGATCTTCAAGGGCGGCGGCCACCCGATGGCGGCCGGCGCGCGCGTGCACGGAACGCTCGAGCAGGTGAAACAGGATTTTTTGAAAGTTGTTTGCGATGAGATCAGAAAGCGGGATTGACGGGGTATTGCTGGTGGACAAGGAGCCGGGCATGACATCGCACGATGTCGTGGCCATCACACGTCGCGCCCTCGACACGAAAAAGGTCGGGCACTGCGGCACGCTCGATCCCCTCGCCACAGGACTCCTTCTCATCACCATCGGCCGCGGCACGAAGATCCAGGACCTCCTCATGAGCGAGGACAAGGAATATGTCGGAACCCTGGTGCTTGGCACAACCACCGACAGCCAGGATGCCGACGGTGAGGTCACCGCGACGATGCCGGTCCCGGAAATTTCCCGCGCCGAACTCGACGGGGCGTTCGCAAAATTTCACGGGGATTTCTACCAAACCCCGCCGATGGTCAGCGCGATCAAGAAGGACGGCGTCCCGCTCTACAAGCTCGCGCGGCAGGGCAAAGTGGTCGAGCGGGAACCCAGATTCGTTCACGTCTACGCCCACGAAATCCTGGCGGTGCGCATGCCGGAAATCGATTTCCGGGTGGTCTGCAGCAAGGGGTTTTACGTCCGCACTTACGCCCACGAGATCGGGCAGTCGCTCGGCTGCGGCGCGCACCTGAAGGCACTGCGCCGGACGAAGTCCGGACGATTCGACGTGGAGGGCGCCGTGACGATCAGGGAATTGAAAGCCGGGCCGGCGGATGCCATCGCCGCCCGGGTGCTCAGCCTTCCGGCAGTCTCCCGTCTCCGGGGTGCCTGATGAACATCCTCGACAGCATGGATGGCCTGGCATCGGTCCCCGGACCGCTGGCCATCGCCGCCGGAGTCTTTGACGGCATGCACCACGGCCACCGCGCCGTCCTGCAGGCGGCTCTGGATGCGGCCCGCAGGATGGGTGGCTCCGCCGTTGCCCTCACATTCGATCCGCATCCGGCCAAAATCCTCCGGCCGGATCATGCACCCCGTCTCCTGACTTCGACACCCCACAAAATCGCACTCATGGGGGAATTCGGCATCCGCCATGTCCTCGTCATCCGCTTCGACGAGGAATTTTCCGCCCTGGCAGCGGAGGAGTTTCTGAGACGCCTCAGCGCGTCCGCCGGGACGCTCCGCCGCATCTGTGTCGGGCAGGGTTGGAAATTCGGGCACGAGCGGCGCGGCGACGGAACCCTCCTCCGCACGTTCGGGCCGTCACTGGGATTTGAGACAACGGAAGTCGCGCCGGTCTCCATCGGCGGCGCAGTGGTCAGCAGCACGCTCATCCGCAAAGCCGTCGAGACAGGGGACCTCGACACCGCCGAAAATCTCCTCGGACGCCGGTATTCCATCCTCGGAACCGTCCGGCACGGGGACGGCCTCGGCAGGCAGCTTGGTTTTCCAACGGCCAATCTCGCCGCCCACAACGAACAATTTCCACCCGATGGCGTCTACGCCGTGCGTGTGCGCACCAACGGGGGAATTTTTGCGGGCGTTGCGAATATCGGCGTGCGCCCGACCGTCCAATCCGGCGGCGAACGCCTCCTGGAAGTTCACCTGCTCGACTTTTCGGACGACCTCTACGGAAAGGATATCGAGGTCGGATTCCTCCGCTTCCTCCGCCCGGAAAAGAAATTTTCCGACACGGAGGCACTCCGTCGCCAGATCGCGCTGGACGTCGCGGGCGCCGCGGCCTGAGCGGATTTCAGGATCCCGGTGGGAAGCCGGAACGGTAGCTGCACGGCACCAATTTGTCGGCTCCGGGATCATCGAGAATTTTTTCCGCCGAGGGATCCCAGCGGATCGTGCGGCCGGTCTTCATCGAGATGTAATGAAGCAGGCTCACCGTATTGGAACGGTGACCGACCTCCACGGGGGCAACGGGATCTTTTCCGCTTCGCAGACACGTCAAAAAATTCCCCATGTGGTTGTTGGAGGTCGCGAGTTGAATCCCACCCTCCGGGCTCTCCCGCAAAATTTTCGGATCGCTGGCATCGAACTTCCCCCGCTGGACACTGAGCCATCCGTCGGTTCCGACGAACTTGATCGTGCCGGTGCTGCCATTCCGGGACGTCATCACGACGCCATTACCATAGCGGGCGGTTCCCGAGTAACCGGTATGCACGTCGAAGAGCCCGCGGTCCGGGAATTCCCCCGTCGCCGTAATCTCGACCGGACCGGAGTTGAAATCCGTACCGAGCCCCCACTGGGCGATGTCATACGTATGAGCACCCCATCCGGCAACCATGCCACGGCAGTATTTCTCGATTTGGAACCACCCGGGACGGCTTGAGAGATCGGGGTCGTTCTGCGCATGGACGCGGTCCTCGGTGTAGGGCTCGTCGGTGGTCGGTCCCATCCAGCCAAGGTAGTCGAGGCCCTCGGGGACCGGCATGGGAGCCGGGTTGCCGACACCGGAATCCAGCGGGTTGGTCACCTCGATCTCCTTGATCGTTCCGATGCGGCCGTTGCGAACGAGCCAGCAGACACGATGAAAATGGATCGAACTGCGCTGCTGCGATCCGGTCTGAAGGACGACGCCGTGGTCGCGCACGGCCTTCACCAAAGCCTGCCCCTCGGGGATCGCAAACGTGAGGGGTTTTTCCAGATAAATCCCCTTGCCCGCCCGGGCGGCCTCGATCGCGATGAATGCATGCGCGAAATCTGGCGTGGCAATGATCACTCCGTCGATATCCTTCCGGGCCAGTAGTTCGCGAAAATCCCCGTGCATGCTGATTTCAGCGGCCCCATCCCCGTGCAACTCCCGCCCGAGCCGCTCTCCTTCGCGTTTGAGAATGGCCATGCGGGGACGGTCCACATCGCTGACCGCCACGATGCGCGATCCGCATTCGACACCCTGGCCGATGGCGGTGCGCATGTCGTTGAAGCCCATTCTTCCTGAACCGATGCACCCGATTCGCAGAATGTTGCCCGGGGCCGAGGCACCGAACAGACGCGAGGGCACAAACATCGGCGCCACCCCGGCGGCGATGATGCCTCCCAGAAAACGACGGCGGCTCAATGGGGCGGCGGGCAAAGCGGACGCGGGCGGACTCATGCAATTGGAAAGAACTACGGGCGGAGAAGACGCGCAATCCTGGAATGAAGGAAACGGAGGTCGCAGATGGCGCGGACTTGCGCTGCGGACAAGGTTGGTGAAATGTCTTTCCCATGGCAAATGCACTGACTCCCGGCGACCAGGCTCCCGGATTTTCCGCCCTTGCGGTCGGAGGAGAATACGGAGATGGACAAATCGTGAGCCTCTCCGACTTCAGGGGGCGCACGGTCGTGCTGTATTTCTATCCGAAGGATGACACGCCGGGATGCACGGTTCAGGCCTGCGCGCTGCGCGACCGCTATGCGCATCTGAAGGAACAGAACGCGGTGGCATTCGGGGTCAGCGTGGATTCTCCGGCCAGCCACAAAAAATTCATCGAAAAATACAGCCTCCCATTTCCGTTGCTGAGCGATGAATCCCATGCGCTCGTCGAAGCCTACGGCGTCTGGGTGGAGAAAAGCATGTATGGGAAAAAATACATGGGGACGGAGCGCTCGACGTTCGTGATCCGCCTGGACGGGACGGTCAAATCCATCTTCCGGAAAGTGAAACCGGGGGAACACACGGAGAAGGTTCTCAACGACCTCGCACATTTTGAACCGTGATTCCCTCCTGACGGTTTACAACCGGCTGACCGGGCTTGTCGAAAAGCTGCCCGGGGGGCTGCAGAAGCCAATCCTGCGCGAACTGACCCCGATCCGCGAATTGTTCCTGGAGCAGCGTCCAGCGCGGCTTTTGCTCGTCGGAAATGAGGCCCCCACTCCTCAGGAGGTGCTTTCCATGCTCGGAGCCGAGGACCATTTTCAAACCGGCGGAAGCGACAACGGATGGCGTTCCTATCTTGCGGCCGGACGGGGCGAGATCCAAATCCTGGACGCCCGGCAGAATGTCCCGGAGGAATTCATCGCCGCCGGCCTCGCCCGCCAAAGCCCGGATGTCGTCATCTTTCTGGGCGACGGAGAATCTGGCGAAGCGGATTGGAGAAAATGTGTCGCAAGGGCGGCGGGCGTGGAGGCCCCGGTCATCGGACTGGCGCAGGAAAGCGCATTCCGCCTGCAGGCCAGGCTCGCCGCCGAGCACGGGTTGTCCCATCGGGCGACAAGGGTGCTTGCCGCAAGCGATCCGGCCTGTGACGAGGCGATCTGCGCCGCGCTGCCGCTGCCCGCGCAGTTGGAATTTGCAAGGGCAACCAATGCCAAGCGTGCCCAGGCGCACATTGCCGGATCTCTCCTGAAATCGTTCAGCGCGGTTTGCGGGGTGATCGGGGTGCAGCCGATTCCGCTGGCCGACATGCCGATCCTCACCACCCTCCAGACCCTGATGGTCGGCCTCATCATCCACACGACCGGGCGGCCGTTCAGTGCGCGCCTCGTGGCCGAGTTTCTGGGAGCCCTCGGATTCAATATCGGCGCGGGCCTCGTCCTCCGCGAGGGCGCCCGGGCGATTGTGAAAGTCATTCCGATCTGGGGAAATGCCGTTTCCGGCTTCATCGCGGGTGCGGGAACCTACGCGATCGGAAAAGCCGCGATCGCCTATTTCATCGAGGAGACGCCGATCAATGAAACCCGGAAAATTTTTCACAGGCTGCTGCCGCGCATGGGACGAACGAAACTTCCGCCCGGGCTGCCTCCGGCGGAACCCGGTGCCTGACGAGCGAATTATTCGCCCCGGAAGACCGGCGGGCGCTTTTCGTGGAAGGCGAGGATGCCCTCCGCGTAGTCCTTGCTGTCGTAGACCTGGCGGCGGATCGACTGGATGAGCTCAAAAGTCTCGGCCGGGAGCGGGGGTCCGCTGGAGAGCAGGCGAAACTGGCGCTTGAACGAGCGGATCGCGAGCGGGGAATTTTTCCGGATCTTCGCGGCGAGCGCGGCGGTGAACTCCTCGATCCCGGCGGACGGGACGAGGTGGTTGAGAATCCCGATGTTCAGGCTGTCCTGCGCGGTGATCGGCTCGGCGGTAAAGAACATCTCCTTCGCCTTGTTGAGACCGAGGAGGTTGATGAAATGGATGAGTCCGGACGGGTTGTAGGGGATGCCGATCTTGGCCGGGGTCATCGCGAAGCTGGCCGTCTCGTCACCGATCAGGATGTCGCACGAAAACGCGAGGTCGCAGGCCCCGCCCCAGACGCTGCCCTGGATCATCGCAATCACGGCCCCGGGAAATTCCTGGATCCGCCGCAACAGGGATTCCAGCGGCCCGGCGTAGGGCAGGGGGTCGCGCCCCGGCTTAGGAAGCTCGTTCACATCGTGCCCGGCAGACCAGACCTTCAGGCCGGCTTGCGCGCGAAGCACAACCACAATCGCGTTCTGCTTCTCGAATTCATCGAACGCCGCCAGCATCTCGGCCACCGCGTCTGCGCTCAGGCAGTTCCGCTTCTGCGGGTTTCCAAACATGATCGTGCCGACGCCTTCGGAAAAACGGGTGATGATGAGGGGCATGGACGCCATTCAATCACCGGGGCGCGGGCTTCGCAAACCAACAAAAAAGCCGCATGCCCGGAGGCATGCGGCTTTTTGTGGAGTTGTCAGCTCTTCTGATCGAGGATCGCGGCCTTGACCTGCGCAGGGACCTCCTCGAAGTGGGACGGCTCCATCGAGTAGGAGGAGCGGCCTTTCGAGAGCGAGCGGATCGCGGTCGCGTATCCGAACATCTCGGCCAGCGGAACCTCGGCGTTGATCATCGACAGGTTCCCCTTGGTCTCGATGCCCATGATCCGCGCGCGGCGGCGGTTCAGGTCGCCCATGATGTCGCCCTGGAACTCGTCCGGAGTGATGTTCTCGACCTTCATGATCGGCTCGAGAAGAATCGGCTTCGCCTTCTTGAGCGCGTCCTTGAGTGCGAAGATGGCCGCCATTTTGAACGCCATTTCGTTCGAGTCCACGTCGTGGTAGCTTCCGTCAATGATGTCCACATGGACGTCGATGACCGGGTAGCCGGCGACGACGCCGTTGAGCACCGCCTCGTTGAAGCCCTTGTTGACCGCCGGGATGAATTCCTTCGGGATTGTTCCGCCGACGACCTTGTTCTCAATTGTGATCCCCTTGCCGCGTTCGTTCGGCATAACCTTGCAGATGACGTGGCCGTATTGTCCGCGTCCGCCGGACTGCTTGACAAGTTTGCCTTCGCCGTCGGCGGGGGCAAGGATCGTCTCCTTGTAGGCGATCTGCGGCTTTCCGGAGTTCGCCTCGACCTTGAACTCGCGGAGCATGCGGTCGCGGATGATCTCGAGGTGAAGCTCGCCCATGCCGGCGATGATCGTCTGGCCGGTCTCCTCGTTCGTGAAGACCCGGAACGTCGGGTCCTCCTCGGCGAGACGCTGGAGCGCGATGCCCATCTTTTCCTGGTCAATCTTCGTCTTCGGCTCGACCGCCATCGAGATGACGGGGTCGGGGAACGAGGGCGGTTCGAGGAGGATCGTATGGTCCTCGTCACAGAGCGTGTCGCCGGTGGTGATGTTCTTGATGCCCACGATCGCAGCGATGTCGCCCGAGTAGCAGGTGTCGATGTCCTCGCGCTTGTCGGCCTGGATCTGGATGAGCCGGCTGATGCGCTCGCGCTTGTTCGTGCGCGGGTTGTAAACGGTGTCGCCCTTCGAGAGCTTGCCGGAATACACGCGGAAGAACACCAGCTTTCCAACGAACGGATCGCTCCAGAGCTTGAAGGCGAGCGAACAGAAGTTTCCGTTGTCATCAGCCGGGGCCAGGATCGTCTCCGACACGTTGTCCGGGTTCAGACCCTTGGCGGGCTCGATGTCGAGCGGGCCGGGGAGGTAATCGATGACCGCGTCCACGAGATACTGGACACCCTTGTTCTTGAAAGCGGATCCGCCGACGACGGGGACGAACCTGTTCGCGATCGTCTGGCGCCGGATCGCCGCCTTGAGGGCCTCCTTGCTGATCGGCTTTTCCTCGAGGAAGAGCATGCCGACCTCCTCGTCGAGATCGCACATCTGCGCGATGAGATCGTCGTAGGCTTTTTCCGCCATGGCCTTCAACTCGGCCGGGATTTCCTGGACCTCGTAGGTCGAGCCCATCACGTCGTTATCGAGGTAGATGACCGCCTTCTGGTTGATGATGTCGATCTGCCCCTTGAGGTAATCCTCGCGGCCGAGTGGGATCAGGACCGGCCAGGCATTGGCGCCGAGCTTCGTGCGCATGCTCAGGACGGCCGCCTCAAAATCGGCGCCCGTGCGGTCCATCTTGTTGACGAATGCGATCCGGGGAACCCCGTATTTCGTGGCCTGCCGCCAGACGGTTTCGGACTGCGGCTGGACGCCCGCGACGCCGCAGAAGACGGCGACCGCGCCGTCGAGAACACGGAGCGAGCGCTCGACCTCGGCCGTGAAGTCCACGTGGCCGGGAGTGTCGATGATGTTCACGCGCATCTTGATGCCTTCGTAGGCCTTGTAAATCCCCTCCTCCTTGCGCTGCATCCATGAGCATGTCGTTGCAGCAGAGGTAATTGTAATTCCACGCTCGCGCTCCTGCTCCATCCAGTCGGTCACGGTCGTGCCCTCGTGCACCTCGCCGATCTTGTGGATCATTCCGGTGTAGAAAAGGATGCGCTCGGTGAGAGTTGTTTTGCCGGCATCGATGTGGGCGGCGATGCCGATGTTGCGGGTGCGCTCGAGCGGGAACGCGCGGTTGGGTGAATTCGGATTTGCGGACATAGTCGGATTGTGTGTTTTCCCTGCGTTCCTGCAACCGCCCGAAGGGGCGGGAGGGGTGCCGTCATGGCCCCCTGATGGGATTCGCGGGAAGGGGGAAACTAGACGATTGGCCGCCGGACTCAATAAAAAACCATGCGATTATCAATCAAATCCGCTGAAATCCGGTTTCCGGCCGAGTTCCCGGTTGACGGCGGCCAAACGGGCGGATAGGGTGACTTTCCCAATTTTTCAGAAAGTAGGTGAATTTATGCCGGAAGTTATCGTTAGAAAAGGTGAGCCGATTGATCGCGCTTTGAAGCGCCTCAAGTCGAAGCTCGATGCCGAGGGCCTCATGGACGAGGTGCGCCGACTGCGCGCCTTCGAGACCCCGACCCAACGCTCGCGCCGCAAAGCAAAAAACAATGCCAAGCGCGCGAAGATGAAAATCCGCTTCAATTTCAACCCGGTGTCCTGATCTTGGACAACCCCCGGGTGGTCATTGCCGGCTGCGGCTTCCTTGGCGAGGCCGCAGCCGTTTTGTTTTCCGAGTCGGGCTGGAACGTTCTGGGGATCTGCGCAACCCGGGAGACGGCCGCCAGGCTGGCGGGACGGCCGTTCGAAGTCCGCGCCGTGGACATCACCGGCGATCTTGCGGGAATTCCACCGCAGTGGAAAAATCCGGCGGTCCTGATTCATTGCGCCAGCTCGGGGCGCGGGGGAGAGGATTCCTACCGCTCCATCTACCGCGACGGGCTGGAAAACCTGCTCGCAAGTTTCCAGCCCCGGCGCGCGATTTTCACGGGCAGCACTTCTGTTTATGGGCAAAACGACGGGTCTCTGGTGACCGAATCCTCCCCGGCTGTGCCTGAAACCGCGACGGGCAAAATCCTTCTTGAGGCGGAGAGCCTGGCTCTGCGAACCGGGGGGATCGTCGCACGGCTCGCCGGGATCTACGGTCCCGGACGCTCGGTCTTTTTGAGCAGGTTTCTCGACGGTACGGCCGTGCTTGAGGACGGGGGCACGCGGTGGGTCAACATGATCCACCGCGATGACGCGGCACGCGCTCTGGTCCGGCTGGCTGACCCGGCCGTCGCCCCCGGCATTTACAACGTCTGTGACGACACCCCGTCCACCCAGCGGGATGTCTATTCATGGATCGCGGCGACACTCAACAAGCCGTTGCCACCCGCCGGCCCTCCTGATCCCCGCCGCAAGCGCGGCCTGACAAGCAAACGCCTGAGCAACGCGAAGCTCCGGACAACCGGCTGGAGGCCGGAATTCCCCTCCTACTCCGATGCACTCCCGGAACTGCTGGCGCGGTGAAGCACGTGTTGCCGCACCTGAGCGGCAAGAAAATCAAACAAAGAAACAAACCGCGGATCTTCATTTGAAGTGTCCCACCCGCGGGGTCGGGCGACTATTATAACAATGAAATCACCCCGCCGTTTGGCTCGAAAGCAGCTCAAGCTTTCATCGTGTATTCTGTCCACATTGATATGCTCATTCCAATGAGGTTGTCTCCTCTCTTATGCAACTTCCATCTCCGAAATATTCCATGCCGGGCCGGATCCTTCAAAATGGCTGACTCCTTTCATTTGAAAGAGCCTCCTCCTGATGCCGCAAAATCTCGACCCCGAACCGAGTGCTGCGACATGGCCCTCCTTTGCCTGGTTTTTGGGGGCGCTGCACTCGTCGCGGGTTTGCTCGCGGGTTGCTTTCCGAAGGCGGCTCCGGTCACCACCAATTCCATCGGGATTGAGTTGGTGAAAATCCCCGCCGGTTCGTTCGTGATGGGGCAGGATACCGGCGGCGATTGGGACGAAAGCCCGGCGCATCGGGTCACTATCAGCAAGCCGTTTTTCATTTCGGCCACCGAGGTGACGCTCGATCAATTCCGCCAGTTCCGGCCGGATCATGACGCGGGACTGGAAGGCAAGGCCGTCGGCGTGAGCTGGTATGATGCGGTCGCGTTTTGCGAGTGGCTCTCGAAAAAAGAGGGCAAGCCCTACCGGCTGCCGACCGAGGCGGAATGGGAATATGCCTGCCGAGCGGGCACGGCAACAGCGTTCTGGTCCGGGAGCAGACCCCCGGTAGACGCCGGCACCCCCAACCCGTGGGGGCTCCGCGACCTGTATGACGGCACGATGGAATGGTGCCACGACTGGCATGGCCCCTATCGCGCCGATCCGCAGACGGATCCCGTCGGCCCCGATCACGGGCTCACCCGCGTGGTGCGGGGCGACAAGCCCGACGACGACCGGGTGGCCGATGATCCCAAGCAGACCACCGGACCCTACTACCACCGCTCCGCGAACCGCGCCGGGATGCCCCCCTCTTTCGGAATTCCCGGCTCCTCTTCCGGGGAGGCCGGGGGTAAGGGGGCTTTCGGCGTGCACTCCATCGGCTTCCGCGTGGTCCAGGGAAACCCGCCGTCAACGATGCCCCATCCGGCCGATGTCCCTTTCGTGTGCCGGGGCATCAAGGCCCCCACCCTGTCGGTCGGGCAGGGACCGCCGGCGGACAAACCCTATTTCAGAAAGCGCTATCTGCTCCCCACCCCCCCCGCTCCCAGCGGAGTGGAGGATATCGTCCGCGCCGGGCTGCACCCCTCGCTCCGCCCGCACAACCACAGCCCCGCACTGGAGGTCTGCCCGAACGGCGATCTCCTGATGATCACCTACACCGCCCACAAAACCGAATACGAGCCGGGTGTCTCGCTGATAGCCACCCGACTGCGCTCCGGTGCGGACGACTGGGACATACCCGAGCCGATGTTCGATCTCCCGGATGCAAATGACGCCTCGCCGCTGCTCTGGACGGATTGGACCGGTGGCGGGCGGATGTATTGTTTCTGGGGATCCCCGCGCATCGCCCGCGGGGCATTCCCGTTCCAGTGGGTAACCTCGGATGACAGCGGCGCGACATGGAGCGAGGTGCATTACCCGTTGTTCACAGGGCCGGTCGGCCCGCATTCCCGCCAACCCATCAATACCGCTGTGCGGGGGCTGGATGGCACACTCTACATCGCCGCCGACGGAACGGGCGCCTCCTCGGTTCTGTGGGCATCCGGAGACAATGGTCTCACTTGGCGCGATACCGGCAGCCGCACTACCGGGCGACATACCACCTTTTGCCTGTTGGACGACGGCCGCATCCTCGGTCTGGGCGGGAAGAACAGCAACTTCGAGGGGTTCATGCCAAAGGTGATTTCGGCGGATGGCGGAAAAACCTGGTCGGAGGGCAAATCGCCATTTTCTCCATTGGCCAGCGGGCAGCGCCCCTGCGTGCTCCGGCTCCAAAACGGACACTTGTTCATGGCCGGTGACTTCCAGACCTTGAATGGGAGGAGGGCCCCTGGCATCACCGAAAACGGCTCCTATGTGGCCCTGTCAGACGACCAGGGGGAAAGCTGGCACATCAAACGAATCCCGGTCGCGCAACCGCGCGAGGATTCCGCCGTAGTCACCCTCGGCTACTGCGTTGCGCGCCAGGCACCGAACGGCATGATCCATCTCATCACCAGCATGAACGCCCCTTGCCTGCATTTTGAGCTGAATGAGGCGTGGATTCTCTCGGACGCCGATGCCGGTGCGACCGACGCCGACCTGATGCCGCCCAAAACAAAATCCCTCGACGACGTGAAAGCCTTCGAAGAGAGATACCCCTCCGGCCGGATCAAGGCGACTTGGCATACCGGAATCGGAAATGATGGACGCTGTCTTTTGACAGGCGATGAGCGATGGTATTTCGAAGACGGCAAAAAACAATATGAAGCGCACCACGAATTGGGACGAAAGACCGGGACGGAAACACTCTTCCGACCCGACGGATCGACCGAATGGCAATGGGACCACCAGCCCGATGGATCAGAGGTCTGGACCCAATTTTGGGAGACAGGCCGGATCAAGTCACTCTCCACATGGCGGAATTTCCTGGCCGATGGTCCGGCCAAACGATGGGACCGCAATGGCAATTTGCTCTCTGAGGTGACTTTTCCCGCCGGAGCCAAAAAGTAAACGAATACACTGCCTGCTGACTCGCTCTGGATGCCGGCCGCAAGCGCGGCCTGACGAGCAAACGCCTGAGCAACGCGAAGCTCCGGGCAACCGGCTGAAGGCCTGAATTCCCCGCTTACTCCGATGCGCTCCCGGGACCCGCCGCCCGGTGAACGACCTCGACATCATGCATCGTGGCAAGCCCGCCGGTGAGATTTTCCTTGAGAAACGGGGTGAGGGTTTCGAGTTTTTCCGGGGAATCCACGATGTCGATGACCATCGGGAGATCGGTTGACAGGTTCACGATCTTCGAGGTTTTGAGGACACTGGTCTGGCCGAAGCCCATCGGACTGCGGAAGACGGTCGCCCCGGCAAGCCCGAGTTCGCGGGCCTTGAGGACGATGGCCTCGTAGAGCGGCTTGTGATTGCAGCGGTCGGATTCGTCGAGGTAGATGCGCAGGAGTTTCATTTTATCTGAGGGAGAGGTTGTTGAGCGAAAGGGCGGTCGTGTGGCCAAGCCAGACGGCGACAAGGCAGAGCACGAGGCTGAAGAGGATGTTGCCCCCGGCGGCCAGCCATTCGCCATCCTGGACGAGGCTGAGGGTTTGGAGGCTGAACGACGAGAATGTCGTGAAGCCGCCGAAGATCCCGACCATCACAAAAATGCGGAGCAGCGGCGGAGCCAGCAGGATGCCGTCGTCGGTGGTCAAGCCGGCAAAGAGGCCGATGCCGAACGAGCCCGCCACGTTGACGGCCAGCGTGCCCCAGGGAAACGTGTCGCCCCAGCGGGCTGCGATCCAGACCGAGATGAGGTAGCGCAGGAGGCTGCCCGCCGCGCCACCCGCCATCACGGCCAGCGCGGTTTTCACAGGCGCGGAATGGTGATCCCGCGCTGGCGCATGTATTTGCCCGCGCGGTCGGCGTAGCTCGTCTCGCAGATGTCGGCGGCCAGGAAAAAGACGACCTGCGCGAGGCCCTCGTTTGCGTAGATGCGCGCAGGGAGCGGGGTCGTGTTCGAGATTTCCAACGTCACATGTCCCTCCCACTCGGGCTCGAACGGGGTGACGTTGACGATGATCCCGCAGCGGGCGTAGGTGGATTTCCCGACGCAGATCGTGAGGACGTCGCGCGGGATGCGGAAATACTCCACGCTGCGCGCGAGGGCGAAGGAATTGGGGGGGACGACGCAGACGTCGGTCTGGATGTCCACGAACGAACGGTCGTCGAACGCCTTGGGATCCACCATCGCGCTGTGCACGTTCGTGAACACCTTGAACTCGTCCGAGACGCGGAGGTCGTATCCATAGCTCGAGAGCCCGTAGCTGACCACGCGGCTGCCGTCCTCGTTCTGCTTGACCTGGCCGTCCACGAACGGCTCGATCATTCCTTTTTCAACCGCCATGCGGCGGATCCATTTATCGGAGCATACTGACATAATTTTAGGAGAGACCCGGGATTTTGAGTCCGCCGGTGAGTTTGCCCATCTCGGCGCCCGCGAGTTCCTTGGCGTCTCCGAGCGCCTGCTTGACGGCGGTGAGGACGAGGTCTTCGAGAAATTCGACATCCTGCGGGTCCACGACCTGAGGATCGATTTTGATCGAGACAATGTCCCCGGCTCCGGTGGCGGTGACTTTGACTTTTCCTCCGCCCGAGGCGGCTTCGACCGTCTGGTTGGCGAGTTCGGACTGGGCTTCGGCCATGCGCTCCTGCATGCGCTGGGCCTCTTTGAGCATTTTGGCAATATTCATGCTTGGGCAGTCTGGAGGGTGCTTTTGAAAACTTCTAGGGCTTTCTTGATGAGCGGGTCGTTTTTGAACTCCTCCATCGGGTCAACCGGAGCCTTCTCGACCGGCGCGGGAGGGGCGGGTTCCGGCTCCGGAGCGGCCTCCGGCGGGGGGTCGAGGCTTTCGTCGAATTCCAAAGCCAGCTTGACCGCCTGCTTGAGTTCGCGGGTGAGCTTCGACTCGATGTCCTTGATCCCCTGCTCCATCCAGATGCTCTCCGACGATTCGCGGGCGGACGCGGGAAAACGGACGAGGAGGCGTCCCCCGTCGAGGCGCTCAAAGACTCCCTCGCGCAGCCAGCCGTAGCGGATGAAGGAATCCTTCGCAAACGCCTCGGCAAGTTTTTCCCAAACCGTGGCCGCGGAGACATCCGACTCCTCGGGGTCCGGGGCGGTTCGCTGCGGGGTTGCCGCCGGCCGTGGAGGTTCCGGCACGGCCGGTGCTGGTGCCGGTGCTGGTGCCGGTGCCGCTGGCTGGGCGGGAGCGGGCTTGGATGCAGGCTTTGCGGCAGCCTGCGGGATTTCTCCACTGCTCAGCCCGGTAAGCGTCTCGATTACATCGGTGAGGCTGGTCTCGTCGAGAAGGTGGAGGGCCTTGATGACCGCGACATCGAGTTGGAGCTTTTTATCGGCGACCCATTTCATACGGGTCTCGGCATCGCTGAAGTGTTCGATGAGGTCGAGGAGCTTGCCCTGCGGGACTACGGGGGTTCCGCCGGTTGCGACGGAGACAAGGAGATCGCGGAGGTGGGCGATGAAGTCGGCGGTGAGGCGGGAGAGATCTTTTCCCGCCCCGGACTGCTCCGCGACGATTCCGAGCGCGCCGCTGGCATTCCGCGCGAACAGGTGCCCGGCCAGCCCCGTCACCGTCTCCTTCGACGTGAATCCGAAAACATCCATCACATCCTGCGCGGTGATCTTTTCCCCGCAGAATGCCACCATCTGGTCGAGCATGCTCTCGGCATCGCGCAGCCCGCCTTCGGCACCGCGGGCGATCGCATCGGCCGCCCCGGGATCCAGGGCGATCTTCTCGCTCTTCGCGATGAAGGCAAGGTGTTTGGCGATCGCATCGGCGGGAATCCTCCGCAGGTCGAACCTCTGGCAGCGGCTGGTGATCGTCGCGGGAAGCTTCTGGGCCTCGGTGGTAGCGAAGATGAACTTCACATGCGGCGGAGGCTCCTCGAGGGTTTTCAGCAAGGCGTTGAAGGCCCCGGTGCTGAGCATGTGCACCTCGTCGATCAGGTAGATTTTATATGGCCCGCTGGCGGGGGCGTAGGCCGCATTGTCACGGAGGTCGCGGATGTTCTCGACCCCGTTGTTGCTCGCGCCGTCGATCTCGATGACGTCGAGGCTGCGTCCCTCGGCGATCTCCTTGCAGGCGTCGCAGACGCCGCAGGGGGTCGTCGTCGGGCCGTCCACGCAATTGAGGGCTTTGGCAAGAATCCGGGCGGTCGAGGTTTTCCCGATGCCTCGGGGCCCGACAAAAAGGTAGGCTTGGGCGAGCCGGTTGGCGGCGACCGCGTTCTGGAGCGTGCGGGTGATGTGGTCCTGGCCGACGACCTCATCAAATGTCTGGGGACGATACTTTCGCGCAAAAACCCGGTAGCTCACGGGCGAACATTACCGGCCTCCCGCGCCGGCATCCAGCAGGATTTCACACGGCGCTCTCAAAATCCCCGGACCGGCCCGGAATTTCCTCGACCGCCTCGCACACCTCCCTCCAGCCGGGGAAGTTCCAGGCGTTTGGAAATCCGGTGCACTGGGCGGGCTTGACCGCCTGGATCCGGCAGTCGCGACCGTCGAGAAATATGCAGGCCCCGTCCGGCTGGTCGGTCAGTGCCAGGCCGTCCCGCCGGGGTCGCAGGCGGGTGAACTCCTGGATAAATTCCCGCTCCTCCATTTTCAGAAAGGAAGCGATCGCCGTGATGTCGGCGTCCGTGAGTTTCACAAACCCGGGCCACCGGCAGCAGTTGGTGCATCGCTGGCAGAGATAGCGCGTCATTTTCCGCAGACTGTCGCATCCGGCCCGCCCGGAGGCAAGCCGACCGCACCTGGCAACCTCCGCCACTTGAAATGTCGCGGGAGCGCGTTATTTTGCCATCCATGAAGCACGTTCTCTTTGCCATCGGGATTGCCGCAACGCTGGCCGCGCTGCACGCGCAATCCCCCCAGCCCTCTCCCCAGCCTGCCCAGGGCGCTCTGCGCCAGCTCAATGCCTCGTTCTCCGGCGTCTTCGAAAAAATCTCCCCGAGCGTCGTGGTCATCGAGGCCTCCCGCGCGGGAACTGTCTCGGTTCCTGGACTCCCGAAGGGACTGGAATTTTTCCTGCAGCGACCGGATGGCAGCCCGGTCCTCGACCAGCCGAACATCGGCTCCGGATTCATCTTCCAGCCGGACGGACACATCCTCACCAACTACCATGTGATCGAGGGCGCGGAAAAAATCGTGGTGAAGCTCAAGGACGGAAGGAAATTTGACGCCAAAGTCGAGGGCGGGGACGAACGCAGCGATCTTGCGGTCATCAAAATCGCCGGTGAGGGCCTCCCGGTCGCGGAACTCGGCGACAGTGACTCGATCAAGGTCGGAGAATTCGCGTTTGCCATCGGCACGCCGATGGACCTGCCCTACACGTTCACGGTCGGCGTCGTGAGCGCGAAGGGCCGCAACCTCCAGATCGGGAACGGCTACGACTTCATCCAGACCGACGCCTCAATCAACCCGGGCAACAGCGGCGGACCGCTCTGCGACATCGACGGACGCGTGGTCGGCATCAATGCCCTGATCAGCGGAACGAACCGCGGGCTCGGGTTCTCGATCCCGATCAACACCGCGAAGCAGATCGCCGCACAGCTCATGGAGCGCGGCCGGGTCAGCCGCCCGTGGCTCGGGATTTCCATCGCCGGCCTCGAGGAGACGGAATATCTCCAGCAGTATTTTCCCGGCCTCTCCAAGGGCGTTGTTGTAAAGGGCATCGAAACCGGCGCACCCGCCGAATCAAGCGGCCTGCGTGCCGGCGACGTCATCCTGAAAGTGGACGGCCGGGAGGTGGCGCTGGCTGGCGACCTCCAGCATGAAATCCTTGGAAAAGACATCGGACAAAAAGTCGAGCTCGACGTCTGGCGATCGGGAAACCTCGTCAAGCTCGCGGTCATGACCGGCGAACAGCCGGATCCCATCATGAGAGCTTCGACAAAACCCCGACGCCTCCGTCAGCAGCAGCAACCCGACGCGGCGCAGCAACCGGTCCCCCAACCGTCCTCACCCGGCCTCTCGTTGAAAGATGCGAGCCCGGAGGCCCTGAGGGAGCTCGGCATCCGCCGTCAGGCGTCCGGCGGCGCACTCGTATCGGCAGTCGAGCCCGGGAGCCCGGCCGCCGTGGCCGGCATCGAAAAGGGCGACATCATCACCGAGGCCGCAGGCCGGCCGGTGCAGGGGAAAACCGACCTGCAGAATATCCTGAATGTTATGGATCCGGATCGTGGAGTCCTCCTCCTCATCGAACGCGGCAGCAGGAGGACCTTTGCGATCCTCAAGCCCTGAGCCCGGTCACGCGGCGGCTTTTTTTTCCAGCTTCGCCTTCACAAATTCGATGACGATCGGGAGGACGGAGACGACGATGATCCCGAGGATCACGATCTTCATGTTTTTCTGGACGAACGGCAACCCGCCGAAAAAGTAGCCGCCACCGACGAAGAGTCCGACCCACAGGACGGCACCGAGGACGTTGAACGCGATGAATTTCCTGTAGGTCATGCTCCCGACCCCGGCCACGAACGGCGCGAATGTCCGCACGATCGGCATGAACTGCGCGAGCGACACCGCCCGACCGCCGTATTTTTCGTAAAACGCATGCGCCTTCATCAGGTAGTCCTTGCGAAAAAACCACCCCGACTCGAAATGGAAAACCCTCGGCCCGATCCACGATCCGATCGCGTAGTTGGTGGTGTTCCCCAGCACCGCCGCGCCAAGCAGGAGGGGAGCGATGATCTCCACTTTCATCAGCCCCTGCGCCGAAAGGGCACCGACGGCAAAAAGCAGCGAATCGCCCGGCAGAAACGGCGTCACCACGAGACCGGTCTCGCAGAACACGATGACAAAAAGCAGGGCGTAAATCCAGACCCCGTAATGTTCGATGAACGTTCTCAGGTGGTCTTCCGCGTGCAGAAAAAAGGAGAGGATTTCGGACATGGCGGCTGTCGTTATGAGCATGCGGATTGCCGGTGGCAATGGGAATCTCTTGTTTGAATGCCGCGGATTCTGGGCTATCACGAACCCGGCTCATGTCAGAAGAACCCGATTCGCTGGACCTCGCGCTGGACGACTGCCTGCAACATGCGGCAGGAGAAGGGATCGCCCTCGGCGACATGCTGGGCAGGCTCGGGCGCTCGAGCTTCTGCTTTGCCTCGCTCCTGCTGGCGGTTCCATTCGTCCAGCCGTTCTCGCTTGGGCCGCTCACGATGATGTGCGGACTGGCGCTCATCGCGGTCGGCTGGCAGATGGGCACCGGCCGGGAACGCCCTGCCCTCCCGGCGGCGGCCGCGAGGCTCAGGATTCATGGTAAAGGCTGGTGCGCGGTTCTCGGCTTCTGCAAGCGCCTTCTCGCATTCTGCAGAAAGTTCACGCGGCCGCGCTTCAAATCCTGGGTGTCCGGCCCCCGGGGAGACCGCTTCATCGGATGGCTGATCCTGACCGGCGGGGCGCTGATCGTCGTCCCCGCGGCGAACCTTCCCCTCAACAACACGCTCCCCGCCCTCATGGTCGTCTTCGCCTGCATCGGCTGGCTGGAGCGCGACGGGGTGATGGCAATCGTCTCCGTGGCGTGGGGTGTCATCACGCTCCTCTATTTCGCAGCCATCCTCGTCCTCCTCTGTTTTTTCGGATCCCAGGTCTGGTCCTGGATCGGACGGATCTGTCCGTTCTGACTGCCTTCCGGCAGGAGCTATCCCGGCGGCCAGTCGAGCGGGCGTCCGCCGAGCAGGTGGACATGAAGGTGCGGGACGGTCTCTCCGCCGTCGCTGCCGTTGTTGACGACAAGGCGGAAGCCTGAATCCGAAATTCCCTCGGACCTGGCGATGCGCGCGGCGGTCAGAAGCAGACGGCCCAGCAGGGCGGCTTCGTCCGGCGCGGCTTCGCCCACGCGCGGAATCGCACGTTTCGGAACCACGAGGATGTGGACAGGCGCCTTCGGCGCGATGTCCCGGAACGCCAGGCACTCGTCGTCTTCGAAAACGATGTCGGCGGGAATTTCGCGCGCGGCGATTTTCTCGAAAAGCGTCATGAGAGCTGGAGGTGGAGGTCTTTCGCCCGGTGCTGGAGTTCGCCCCGGATGAAGGAGACAATTTCGCCCCGCAGGCCGGAGCAGTCGCGGCGCCAGTTTTTTGCGGAGCGGAGCAGCTTGACGCAACGGTGCAGATCGCATAGCTCGACCTGCTCGGTCTCGGAGCCGACAAGGTCCCGCAGCCGCGACCGCAGAAGCTCGAAAAACAGGAGCTCGTATCCGTCCCCGGCATCGAGGGCCAACTCCTCCAGCGAAATCCTCACCGGCGGTGGCATCGTGCGGAAAAACCGAGCGACATCCGAATACCCGATCACCTGGAGAACCGACTGCACCGCCTTCTCGATCCGGGGGATCGTCACCACCTGCTCGTCAAAATCCTGTTCGAGATAGCTCGTCACGCTTTCGGTCACATGGTCGGCAAGCCACCACTTCTTGTATCCGGCGGCCTCGGCGGCGCGCATCAGGGCGGACGAAAGCCACTTGCGCTCGAACGCCACGACACTCCCGTCGTGAAACCGGACCAGGGGCAGGCCGTCGCGCAGGGCAATCATGCTCTGAATAGCTCCGGTTGGGCAGGCGTCCGGCCGGCCCGTTTTTCAAACGACTGGATCTCCTCGATGAAATCGCCGATTTCCTGGAACTGCCGGTAAACCGACGCGTAGCGGACATAGGCGACCGGGTCGAGGACATGAAGCTTTTCCATCACCCTCGCTCCGATGACCCGAGTGGGCACTTCGCGCTCCTGCGCAGCCTCCAATCCCTGGATGATATCCTCGACCGCCTCCTCCATCTCGTCGAGCCCGATGGGACGTTTCTCGCAGGCCTTTGTGATGCTCCCAAGCAGCTTGTGGCGGTCGAACGGCTCGTGCCGCCCGTCACGTTTGATTGCCCGCAACTCAATCCGCTCAAGCTGCTCGTAGGTCGTGTAGCGGGTCTCGCAGCCCAGGCACTCCCGACGCCGCCGAATGCTCCCGCCGTCTTTCGACAGCCGGGAATCAATGACTTTGTCTTCCAAAGAGCCGCACTTCGGGCATCGCATATTGTGTGCAAACGGGGTTGATTTCGACAATCGACACAACATATTGAATGGTCAATTCCTTTTTGTGAGATTCCATTTTTTGAAAATCGCAGCATGTCATGCCGCATTGTTTCTGCTGGCGGGCTGCGGCGGCGACACTCGCCATCGCGTGCTGATCAGCACGGCGGAACAACGAATGGTTGTTCTGCGCGATGGCAAGCCGATCGCGTGCTATCCGGTCTCCACGTCAAAATTCGGACTCGGCGACCGGCCGGGAAGCAATGCGACTCCTCTCGGCTCGCTGCGCGTGAAGAAAAAAATCGGCGGAGGCGCGCCGGCGGGAATGGTTTTCAAATCGCGGCGGCCGACAGGGGAGATCCTTGTGCCGGATGCGCCCGGACGCGATCCGATCGTCACGCGGATCCTCTGGCTCGATGGATCGGAACACCGGAACCGCCACGCATTCGAACGGGGCATCTACATCCACGGCACACCGGAGGAACGCAATATCGGAACACCGGCAAGCTACGGATGCATCCGGATGAAATCCCGCGACGTCATCGAGCTGTTTGACACGGTCGGTGTGGGCGCGCGGGTTGTCATCAGCGACCGCCCCCTGCGTCCGGGCCTTTGATGGTCAGACTCCGGCGGGCTCAAGTTCGCGGAGTGCCTCCTCCGAAGGATTGTCCGCCGGGGCAGATTCCTCCGGACCGATCAATTCGAGCCTCCCGTCGTAGTGCTCGACGATGGCGGTACAGCTTTCCACCCAGTCGCCGGTGTTGTAGTAGTCGATCCCTCCGATCTTCCGGACCGAGGCGGTGTGGATGTGACCGCAGAGGACGCCGTCCACATCGAAGTCCTTCGCATAGCGGACCACGGCCTCCTCGAACTGCCCGATGAAGCTCACCACGTTTTTGACCTCGGCCTTGACGTAGGCGCTCAGCGACCAGTGGCCGAGCCCCAGAATGCGACGGAAGAAATTCACCAGGCCGTTGCAGCGGAGCAGCAGCGTGTATCCGATGTCGCCGGCGTGCGCGAGCCAGCCCATATTCTGAACGACCGTATCCAGCTCGTGCCCGTGCATCACCAAAAGACGGCGCCCGTCCGCCGTGATGTGCAGCGCGTTTTTCTGAAGGCTCACGCTGGCATACGAGCCGAAAAATCCCGCGAGGAATTCGTCGTGGTTCCCGACGATATAGATGATCTCCGTCCCCTTGCGACCCTTGCGCAGGATTTTTTGGATCACGTCGTTGTGTTCCTGCGGCCAGAAAATCCCGCGGCGGAGCGCCCAGATGTCGATGAGATCCCCGACCAGGTAGAGGGTCTCGAATTCCGTGTCCCTCAGAAACTCCAGCAGCGCGGACGCACGGCTCCCGCGCGTTCCGAGATGAACATCCGAAATCCATCCAGTCCGGTAAAATTTCATAGGATTGTTGACAAGTTATTCACAATTTCCACGCTGTGGAAAACCGGAGAAATGTTACAGTTCCGTCACAATTCTGGGGGCTTGTCATGTCGGCGGCATCAGGCAAAATGCGCCCCCTCTGATGAGCGAAGAAAAATGGTATTGCCTCAAGACCCGCCCCAGACAAGAGCGGACGGCGAAGCGCTCGCTCCTGGGGGAAGCCGGAGTGGAGGTGTTTTGCCCGCTCCTGAAGTTTGAGCGGGCCCGCCGGAGCGGGCGCGCCCGTGTCACCGAGGCCATGTTCCCCGGATACTTGTTCGCCAGGTTCGACTACCTGGACCTGCACCGGCTGATCGCGACCACGAACGGCGTCTCGACAATTGTCGGATTCGGCGGAATTCCGGCCGTTGTTCCCGACGGGGTGATCGGCGAGTTGAAGGCCTCCGTGACGGACGAGGAAACCGTGGAAATCCCAAGCGCTGTGGAAATCGGCGAGGAGGTTCAGGTCGTCGAGGGACCGTTCCGGGGGATCCGGGCGGTCGTGACCAGGGTGATGCCGGCGCGGGAGCGCGTCACGGTCCTGCTCGAACTGCTCGGCATGGAGCGCGAGGTCGAGGTCCCGGGAAACGCTGTCCTGCCGGACGCGAAGCACCCGATGGCGCCGAGGTGATTTGACGGACCGGAAAAAATTTTCCAGATTCCCGTGATGCCGATCTACGAATTCTACTCGCCAGACACGAACAAGGTTTACTCGTTTTTCGCACGCAGTCTTTCGCAGGGAAAAGCGGTTCCGCGCTGTCCGGACAAGCCGGGAGCCAGGATGGAGCGGATGATCTCGCGGTTCGCCGTGACCGGGTGCGCCCCGGAGAAAAAAGGCGATTCCCCCGACCCGTCCAACCCGCGCATGGAACGTGTGATGGCGGAAATGGAGCGCGAGATGTCCGGCATGGATGAAAACAACCCGGACCCGCGCGCGCTCGGGAGGATGATGCGGAAAATGACCGAGGCCACCGGGCAGCAGATGCCGAAGGAGATGGAGCAGATGATCCGGCGGCTGGAATCCGGCGAGGATCCCGAGAAGCTCGAGGAGGAATTCGGGGACGCCTTTGAAAATATGGACCTGCCGGATGCCCCCGCGGGCGATGACCCGGGCACCCAGACCCGCCGTCCGCGGCGGCCGGTTCGCGACCCGGCGCTCTACGAAATGGCGGATTTCATCTGACCCCGTCGGCCATGCTCGCGGGCCTCTGCGATCCGGATGAATTACTTTGAAAGAACAATCATGAAATCAAAAGCAACCAAGTGGCGTGGAAAATGGATCTGGCATCCCGTCGCCGACCCGTGCGGATACAATGAGTGTGTGAGTTTCCGAAAGGATTTCCACTGCGTGAAAACCGCCGGCGCCCGGCTCAAAATCACAGCCGACAGCCGCTACCGGGTTTCTGTGAACGGGGTCTGGATCAATGATGGACCGGGCCGGGCGTATCCGGAGCATTTCACCTATGACGTCCATGAAATCGGGGGCCTTCTGCGAAAGGGAAAAAACCGGATCGATGTCATCGTGCGCTACTTCGGAGTGGGGACATTCCACCAGGTCCCACAGCGTGGTGGACTGCTGGCCCAGATCGAATGCGCAGGCCGGGTGACCGGGACCGACGCGAGTTGGAAGGCTTCGCTCCATCCCGCGCTCGCCACGCAGGTGCCGAAAGTGAGCGTGCAGATGGAGCCGGTCGAAAAATATGACGCCCGGCTTGCCGGAAAAAACATCTGGATTCCCGCCGCGGAGGTCTGCCCTGCGGAAGCCGGCCCATGGAAGGATTTGCAGCCGCGCCGGTCGCTTCCGATGACGAAAAATCGACACCGTCCGGTCCGCTTCTGCGGTGCTGTCAAGTTGGAGCGGGAACCCGGCCGCGTGTGCGTTCCGGTGACTCGAATCGCACATCCCGGGGTGGTGGAAACCAACGTGTATACATCGCGTCCGGTCATTCTGGCGTCGGTGTTGGTGGTGAAGAGGAAAGCGTCCTTTGATTTTTCATCCCCCTTCTGGAGGGTTGCTGTGGGAGGGAAGCTGTTGAAAAACGGCAAGGTCGTCCTGCCTGCGGGCCGGCACATGACCTCATTTTTCTTCAACGACTTTTACAACCATATCAAAGAGCGAGGGTTTCCGTTCAAAGAGATTGCCGGAGGGCAGTGGGAGCATCCCTGGTCCGCAAACGCCAGGCATCCGTGGGTGGTGGCCGTGCTGAAGGACTGCCTTTTCCTGAGTGACGACAGGATCTGGCTCTGGTTCAAGAACCCCGAAGCCGAGGCGGCCAAGGCGCGCTACGAGGCGGCCATCGTAAAGCTCGCCGCGGCGAGCAGTGAGCCGGAGCGCTTCCGGGCCGCCGTCCGGCAATCCGTCCGGGCGGTGCCGGCCGGACAATTGTTCCTTGAGGATTTCACCGCCGATTTTGAAGCAAGAAAACCTCTGAGGTCGGCATTGCGGCAGGTGGATCTCCCGGTTGGCAACAGCGCGGAAACCGTTGTGAGGCCGGTGAAAAACCGGGACATCGAGCTGTGCTACGATCTGGGCTGCCAGCGTTGCGGTTACCTCGACTTCGAGATCTCCGCCGCGGCGGGGACGGTCGTGGATCTGCACCTGGTCGAACACATCACGCCGGAGGGAGTCATCCAACACACCGCGGAGAGCAACCGCAACGGCCTGCGCTACATCACAGCGAAAGGCACCAACCGATATACTTCTCTCAAGCGCCGGTCGGGACGGTTCCTGTTTGTGACTCTCAGAAACCAGCGGGGTCCGGTCGGAATCCGTTCGCTCAGCACAATCGAGTCAACGGCCGATGTCTCAGATCCGGAGCCCTTCCGGTGCAACGATGAAACGCTCAACCGCATCTGGGAGATCAGCGAGCGTACCCTGAAACTATGCATGGAGGATGTGTTCACCGATTGTCCGCTTTACGAGCAGACCCTGTGGATCGGGGATGCCCGCAACGAGGCGATCTACGCGCTCCGGACGTATGGCGACCGGGCGGTTTCCGCCCGCTCACTGGAGCTCGGGGCACAATCGCTCGCCCATTTTCCGATTGTGGGATGTCAGGTGCCTTCCGAATGGGACTGCCTGCTCCCGGCGTGGAGTTTCCTTTGGGGGATGCACGTCTGGGAACACTATTTTCACACGGGCGATCTCCGCTTCCTCAAGCAACTCTGGCCGGCCGCGATGAAGAATTTTGAAGGGGCGATGGGATTTCTCGACCGGAAGGGACTCTTCAACGCTCCGTTCTGGAACCTCTTCGAGTGGGCGCCCATCGACCATGAGCACTCCCTCGTCCTGCACAACAGTCTTCTGCTCGCCGCCATGCTCGGCACGATGAAAAACTGCGCAGAAGTGCTCGGGGACAAGCGCTCCTTGAAGAGGCTTGCAGAGAGCCGCCGGAAGCTGGTGGCCGCAGTGAACCGGACGTGGAACGCAAAGAAAAAGAGCTACCCCGACGCCATCGCCGACGATGGCACGCCAAGCGCAAAAACCGGCCAGCACACCTCGATACTGGCGGTTCTCGCAGGTGCGGTTCCTCAAAAAAATCTCCCCGCCGTATTAAAAAATCTTCTGCATCCGCCGGCGGAAATGACACGCATCGGTTCGCCGTTTGGCGCGCAATTCCTCTTCGAGGCCCTTGCTCAGCTCGGACGTGGGAAAGATGTGATTTCGCTGATCCGGAAGAATTACACCCCCATGATCGAGGAGGGGGCCACGACCGTCTGGGAAACGTATCCCGGGAGCACCTGCTCGCCCCCGGGGTTTCCCACGCGCAGCCATTGTCACGGCTGGTCGTGCGCGCCGCTCCAGTTCTTCAACGAGATCGTTCTCGGCATCCGGCAGACCAAAGCCGGCGGAACGGCTTTTGAAATCAGCCCGGAACTTTGCGGACTGAGACGCGCGAGCGGCTCCACGGCCACTCCGCGCGGACCCATCCATGTCGAGTGGAGCGTGCGCGGCGGAGTTCTTGAAATCAGGGTCAACGCCCCTGCGGGTGTGGATGTCCGATTCGTCCGCACCCCCGCCCATCGAGGACTGAAGATCCGGTTTCGGAGGAGAGAAAACGGGATCGAAAATCCTTTGCGGGTTGGCGGGTGATTTATCTGACCCGTTCCGGCAGGCCGGCCACGAGCCACCAGAGGAAAGCAAGGGTTCCGAAGAACAGGGCGATGCCCACGGTCTCGTGCATGAACGCGTAGTGCTCGCCCGCCGCAGGGGCGAGAAGGACGATGAGAAAGATCCGGAGGGCATTTGAGATGAGCCCGAGCAGTGGAGCGAGTGCAAGGATCATCAGTTTGTCCACCACCCGCAGCCTCCGGCTGAAAACCAGCAGCAGAGCGAGAAGGAGGCAGCCGCTGATGATTCCGAAGCCGTTGCACTCCGGGGCGACCTCGAACGGCCGCCCGCCGCTTACCAGAACCAGTCGGAGTGGCTCACCGGTGAAACCGAGCTGCGTCGGATTCCCGAGCAGCCCGAGGAACCAGCCCGCGATTTTCCCGGCCAGCAATCGCAGCGGCCAGTCGGCGAGCGGAAACAAAATGCTCAGGGCGGTGAACCCGGTGAACGCGAGAGCGAAACCCAGGGCCGGACGGAACACGTCATCCCCCAGCACGAACAGGAACACGGCCCCCGCAAAAAATCCGAGACCACACAGCATCAGCAGGGGTTCGTGGAGGAGGCTCGCTAGCCCGGCGGACACGACCGCACCGAGGTAGAACTGCAACGCCCGGCGGCCGAACCGCAGTTCGAGCGGATTCCCTCCCGGCCGGTCGCGCAGCAAAAACACAAGCCCGAAGGTCAGGACGACCGCGGCGTGGCCGACCTGCTCCCGGACCAGCGCCGTCGCAGCCAGCCAGGAAAGCGCGCGCCAGAAAAGCAGGACCAACGCCGCCCATGCAATGAGCACAAGCCCCGTTTCGCGGAGCGATTTTCTTTCCGTCCTTTCCACTCAATGATTCTGCCTCAACGGGGAAGTTTTGCGAAGAAATCTCCACAGAAAGAACAGGCCGGTCAAAGCCATCCACGGCAGATACCCGAGCCACATGCCGACCGCGCCAAGGCCCATCGGAAACGTGAGGATATAGACCGTGGGAATGCAGAGGACCCAGTAGCAGACCGCATTGGCGAGCATCGGGACACGGTTGTCGAGCAGCCCGCGCAGCGAGCCGAGGCTCACCGACTGGATCGCATCCGAAATCTGATACACGCCCGCGATGGTCACGAGCGTTCCCGCCAGCGCCGCCACCTCGCGGTCGGATGTAAACAACCCGGCAAAGGTTCTTCCAAACACCACGTAGATCACCGCGCACGCCGACATCAACCCGGCTCCCACCACGACTCCGGCGATGCCGGAACGCCTGGCGGCAGGAAGGTCGCCGGCACCCATCGCCTGGGCGACCCGGACCCCGGCGGCCAGGGAAAGCGAAATGGGAAACATCCACGCGAGCGACGCGATGCTGATCGTCACCTGATTGGCCGCGAGTGCGGTCACCCCGACCCAGCCCATCATCAAAGACCCGACGGCGAACGACCCGCCTTCCAGCACATCCTGACCGGCCACGGGAAGTCCGTCGTGCAGAAGGCTGCGCAGAAGCGGCCGGTCCGTCCTCCGGCGAAAAACCGGAAATCTGCTCATCCCTGCCCCGCGCCAGACCCAGATTCCCATGACGAATGCCTGGACCACGCGTGCAATCAGAGTGGCCCAGCCGGAGCCGACCAACCCGAGGGCCGGGAAACCGAAATGCCCGAAGATCAGAAGGTAGTTCAAAATGCCATTCAAAACCAGCGCGCCAGCCATGAAGCCCACCACCGGCCACGGCCGGTTCACTGCTTCCGCAGTCTGACCGAAAACCAGCGACGCCAGGGCTGCGGGCAGGGACCAGGCCAGAAGAAGAAGATACCCACCCGTGACCCGGACCACCTCAGCCGGCTGTCCGAGGCGACCGAGAAACGGAACGACCAGAGTGAGACACACCGCGACGAATATCCCGATACCGAACGCGAGGACCATCCCCGCGCGGGACGCCGCCCCCACCCCGCTGTCGTCACCAGCTCCGAAGGCTCGCGCGATCCGTGGCGCAACCGCACCGAGAGATCCATACGCAAAATACAGCGCGAACATCAGGAAGTTGCCAGCCAGCGCCGCACCTGCCAAAGGAACCGCACCGAGACGCCCGACCATCACCGTGTCGGTCATCTGCATGAGAACCTGTCCGGCCTGACCCGCCAGCATCGGCACCGCCAGCATCAGCAGCGGAGGCACGGCACGGAACACTCCGCCGGGTTTACGCGTGTCCATGTTCAACGCCCCGCCTGTCCGGCAAAAAACGGATTGTGCGCGAGCTCGCCACCCACAGTGGTCATCGGTCCGTGCCCGGGACAGACCAGGGTATCCGGCGGAAGGGACAGGATCCCGTCGCGCGTCGTCCGGAGGGCATCGGCATAGGAAACTTTTCCACCGCCCATCGAACCGGCAAAGAGGGCATCGCCGGTGATGGCGATCCGGCGGGAGAGCCCCTCAACCACATAGGTGATCCCGCACGGTGAGTGGCCTCGCGTCAGTCGGGTCGAAATTTTCAAGGAACCTAGAGAAAACCCGCGCCCGGGCGCAAACAACTCCGCACCGGCAACCGCCTCACCGGTCCAGGCTTTCGCGCCGGTCTTTTCCAGCAGGCGGTCGAGATCGTAGATATGGTCGCCGTGGGCATGCGTGATGAAAACCGATTCGAGCCGGAGCCCGCGCGCCCGGATGAGATCCAGCACCCCGTCGCAATCGGATCCCGTGTCGAACGCGGCGGCGGATGTTCCATCCCACACCACATATGAGTTCACCAGCATTTCGCCGAACGGCGTCGTGAACATCGCCAACCCGTCCGGCACCTGTCCTGCATCGGGCAGATACTCCCCGCGCGCAATCGCCACAAGCGCGCCCTCCGCCAACCCGAGCGCCCCGGCGGCCGCGGTCAACTCCCCTTCATCGGGAGAATCCAGAAACGCCCCGGGAAACCGTCCGGGAGAAATCCCCAGCCCGGAGCAGGCCTTCCCCAAAATATCACCGTGGTTGTCTTCAAGCATGGCGGGAAGTGTCGCCGAAGTTACGGCCCTGTCAAAGCCCGCTGGAGAGAGGAAACCACCTCCTCGGTTTTGATCTCCTTCATGCAGCGGAAATCCAGCGGGCATTCGCGGAGGAAGCACGGACTGCACTCGACCTGGTGGCGGAGCGCGATGCTCGCGGGTCCGCGCGGGCCGGTGAGGGCAGGTTCGGTGGAGCCGAAGATCGCGACGAGGGGAACGCCGAGAAAATCCGCCAGGTGCATCGTCCCGGTATCGTTGGTCAGCAGGATCGAAAACCCGCAGAGCACCTGCATCAGCTCCTCCAGCGAGGTTTTCCCGGTCAGGTCGGCGATGTTGGTAAATCCTTCCGCGATGCGCGCCGCGATGGCCGAGTCGGCAGACGTGCCGACGATCACCCAGCGGCATGGGATGCGCGCGTTGAGCGCAGTGATGGTTTCCCGGAACCGCTCGACAGGCCAGCGTTTGGCCGGACCGAATTCCGCGCCGGGACAAATCCCGATGACTGCCTCACCGGCGGGCGGACTCCATTGCGAAAGCAGGGGCGGCGGGAGTTCGGCTCCACAACGAGCGGCAATCCTCCAATACTTGTCGGCGTGGTGCTCGGGATGACGCAGCTTTTTTTTGGGAGGAGGGATGATCTGGTTGAGCAGCGCACTCCGGTGGTGGCCTGCAAAGCCGGCCCGGCGAGGAATCCTGGCCAGCCAGACCTCGAGAGCGGACCGGAGGGAATTGGTGAAAAGGACGGCGACATCGAACCGCCCGCGGAGCTTTTTCGCAATCGAGAAAAGCGAGTCGCCGCGCTCAAACTCGATAACCTCATCCACTTCGGGAACCCGCCGCCACAGTCCCGCAAGCTTCGCCGGGGTGAGGACGGCGAGCCTCACATCCGGACGACTCGTTTTGAAGGCTCTCGCCGCCCGGAGGCACATCACGGCATCGCCGAGCCAGTTCGGCGATCGCAGGACGATCCGGAACGGCTGGAGCGGCGCGGCGCCGGGCGGGATGCAGGTCCCCCGCTTCGCGGAGGCGGTGAGAAAATTCGGCCACGGCACTTTCCATCGGTTGTGGACCCAGAACCAATCCCGGGGCGAAACCCGGATCTGGCGCTCGAGCGCGGAGTTGATATCAGCGGTGAGCTTCTCCGGTTGCTCCGCATCCCAGGGGATTTCCTCGCTGAGGACGACGCGCCACTTCGCAAAACCGTCGGTGTAGACGGCCGTGGGAATCACCGCCGCATTCGTGCGGATTGCGAGCGTGGCGGCCAGCGGTGAGGTCGAGGACAGGCGGTTGAAAAACGGGGTCCAGATCCCGGCGTCTCCCGCATTCTGATCGACCAGCACGCCGACGATTCCGGGCTCGCGAAGGAGTGCGATCGCGGCATTGAAACCTTTTTTTCTGTCGAATGTCGCGACACCCAGACGGCGGCGGTCGCGGTTCACCAGATCGTCCACCAGCTTGTTTCTCAGCGACTGATAAACCGTCCCGAAGCGCGCCTCCGGAACCTGGAAGACCAGTTGTGCATACAGCTCCCAGTTCCCGATATGGTTGATCGCCAGCACGACCGGCCGGCCGGCCGCGATGTTGGTGCGGATCCGGTCGAGTCGTTCGATCTTCGCGATCCGCGCGATCTCGTCCTGCGAAAGCGCGGGCATCTTGAAGGCGCAAACCGCATTCGCGCCGAGCGTCGTGAAATGCCGGAACGTCAGCGCCCGGATGGCGGAAGCCGACAGCTCGCCCGCAAAGGCCTTGGAAAGGTTTTCCCTGGCGAGCCTCCGGTATCCGGGCAGAACCGCCCACAGCATCGCTCCCACCGCCTGTCCGAGCACGAAGCAGGCGGACAGCGGCAGCCGGCGGATGATGCCCACCAGAAGCGAAGCCAGAAGATAAACCAGACGATCTGCCATGTCGAAACGCACATTTAGCCGCATCGACCGCGCGCCGGAAAGCCTGAATAGCACGGTTGAAATGGATCCGACCGGCCGCTATGTTCCGTAATTATGGCAGTTGCATGCTCGGAAAACGAATTGGCGGACAAGATCCTTGATGGCGGGCGGATCACACCCGATGACGCCCGAGCTCTCCATGCGATGCCGCTGGAGGAACTGGGCTCTCTGGCGGATGCGCGCCGGCGCGCGGCAAAGGCGGACGCCTACGGTGGACGCGGCAACGACGTGGTGACGTATATCGTGGACCGCAACATCAACTACACGAACGTCTGCAACGTCTATTGCAAGTTCTGCGCGTTCTACCGGACCGAAAAGGATTCCGACCACTACGTGCTCTCGCTTGATGAGATCGACGAAAAGCTCGACGAACTCTCCTCGGAGGGAGGGGTCCAGGTCCTCCTGCAGGGCGGCCACCACCCGAAACTCGGCATCGATTTCTACCTCTCGATGCTCTCGCACATCCGCGAAAAATATCCGCACATCAACATCCACGGGTTCAGTCCGCCGGAGTTCAACCACTTCGCCGGGGTCTTCGGGATGCCGGTCCGCGAGGTCATTCAAAAATTCATTGAAGCCGGGCTGGGGTCGATTCCCGGAGGCGGCGGAGAGATCCTTGTGGACAGCGTCCGCAACCGGATCGCCCCGCTGAAGTGCGACAGCGACGGATGGCTCGACGTGATGCGGCAAGCGCACGAACTCGGGCTCCGGTCGAGCGCGACAATGATGTTCGGCCACGTCGAGTCGCTCGATGACCGGATCGAACACCTCGGACGCCTGCGCGACCTGCAGGACGAAACCGGCGGGTTCACCGCCTTCATCTGCTGGACGTTCCAGCCGGAGAACACGAAGCTGAAGGCGGAAACCGTGAGCAGCGCGGAATACCTCCGCATGCAGGCGATCTCGCGGATCTTCCTCGACAACTTCGAGAACGTCCAGAGCTCGTGGGTCACCCAGGGTCCGAAAATCGGACAGATCGCGCTGCAGTTCGGCGCAAACGACTTCGGGAGCGTGATGATGGAGGAAAACGTGGTCTCGAGCGCAGGCACGACATTCCATCTCCGCGCGGACGACATCGAGCGCCTCATCCGCCAGGCCGGATACGAACCGCACCGCCGGAGCACCTGGTATCAGCTTCTCAATTGAATTTATGCTTACCGACACCCACGCCCACCTCGATTACCCGGATTTTTCAGATGACATCGACGGGGTAATCCAGCGGGCGAAGGAAGCGGGCGTCGGGAGGATCATCACGATCGGCACCGGCATCGAGAGCAGCCGCCGGGCGGTCGCCCTCGCTGAAAAATACACGGAGGTTTTTGCCGTCGTCGGGCTCCACCCGACGAACGTGCAGGAAGAAGGCTCCGACTGGCTGGATGTCCTCCGCGGACTGGCCTCGCATCCGAAAGTCGCCGCGATCGGCGAGACCGGCCTCGACTACCACGAACTGCCATCGGAGAAGTTGTCCTCATCGCCCGCATTGAGCGCCCTGCAGGCGGAGATGGCCGAGGACACCGAGGCATTCATCGTGGACGGATCCTACAAGGCGGCCCAGGCGGAGGCGTTCACGGCGCAGCTCGATCTGGCTGGCGAACTCGGCCTGAATGTCGTCATCCACCAGCGCGACGCCTGGGATGACACCCTGAAGATTTTGCAGCCCTACACCGGGCGGCTCCGCGGGGTTTTCCACTGCTTTGGAAACACCCCCGATCAGGCCCGGGAAATTCTGGCAATGGGCCATCTGGTTTCCTTCACCGGGATCGTCACATTCAAAAATGCGTCGCTCGTCCGAGAGGTCGCGGCCTTCGTGCCGGACGACGCCTTCATGGTGGAGACCGACTGCCCGTATCTGGCCCCGGTTCCCTTCCGCGGCAAGCGGTGCGAACCCGCCCACACGCGGCTTGTCGCCGAAAAAATCGCGGAGGTCCGGGGCGCAAGCCTCGAATCCATCGCGTCGGCGACGGAAAAGACCGCCGCCGGCTTTTTCAAGCTGGGCTGACCGCCGACTACTGCGGGACGGCAGCCTTGACGATCTCGGAAAAGCTGCGCGGCTCCAGGGCGGCTCCGCCAACCAACGCACCGTCAATATCCGGCTGGTTCAGGAGCACCGCCGCATTGGCCGGCTTCACGCTCCCCCCGTATTGGATCCGGACCTTGTCGGCCGTCTCCGCATTGGTCAGGGCGGCCAGCACCGCGCGGACATGAGCGTGGGCATCCTGCGCCTGCTCGGGAGAGGCATTGCGTCCGGTCCCGATCGCCCAGACCGGCTCGTAGGCGATCACCACATCCAGCATCTGCTCGGCGGTCACGCCGGCCAGGCTCCCCTTGAGCTGGGTCTCAAGGACTTGCTTTTCTTTTCCGGCATCCCGTTCGGCAAGAGTCTCACCCACGCACAGGATCGGCTTCAGCTCGGACGCCAGTGCGGCGAGAACCTTCTTGTTAATGAGCGCATCGGTCTCGCCGAAGATCTGCCTGCGCTCGCTGTGGCCGAGGATCACGTAGCGGACGAACAGCTCGCGGAGCATCGCCGGGCTGATCTCGCCGGTGAACGCCCCCGACATCTCAAAATACATGTTCTGCGCACCGAGCCGGACTTTCTGCGATCCGCCGAGAAGCTCGGACAGCTTCGCGAGTGCGGTGAACGGCGGGGCGATGACGATCTCCACGCCGTTGACATCCTCGATGTCCATGCGGAAATCCTCGAGAAATCCCTCCGTCTCGCTGACGGTCATGTTCATTTTCCAGTTCGCTGCGATGATCTTTTTGCGCATATCAGTAAGAAGTGAGAGGTCACTTTAGACACTCGATCCGCTTCACGCAATAGCGATTCAAATTTCCTTCTTGAATCCCGTCCCCCACTGGGCGAACCTTTCCATTCCGCAACGGGCCGTGGCTCAGCTTGGTAGAGCGCTTGAATGGGGTTCAAGAGGTCGAGAGTTCGAATCTCTCCGGCCCGACCAACAAAATGTTCTGATTATCAGCGTTTTGAGAATGTCGGATTTTTCGTTTGGGCAATACGGGCACTGGCCAGTGTCCGAATAGTGCCCAAAAAATCGAACCGTGATAACGATTCACTCCGTTCGCCAAGATCTCGGCGCGACAAGCACAAGGGGGTGATCCAATACTCCCAGCCTTCTCCAATCCCGAAAGCCCGTTTCAAAAATGTGGCTTCCATCCCTCATGTTTTACCCCCTTGGCAACCCCTATACGCACTCGTTGCGGATGAGCCCTTTTTTCCGGTTATTCCTTCCTCGTCCCCGTTTTGCGACGCAGGAGGGCCAGACCAAGCGCACCGAAGCCAAAGAGCGCGCAGGTCGAGGCTTCGGGGACAGCCGCGATGGTGGTGTAGCCGGTCCCGGAAGAATACGTGTTCGTGATGAGGCCTGAATAGTTTTGCAGGGTGAGGGTAAGCCAAGTGCCGCCGGTCCATGTTTGCAGCATACTCGAACCGAGATAGGCGAGCAGGTTGCTGATGTTCGAGTAATCCCCCTGGATGACAAGTTGGTTGCCGGTAGAGAGTTCCAGTGTCAGCGGTCCGAATACGGCACCGCTATTCAACTGCAGCGCGTTGCCCGTGTTGCCATCCGTGGAACCGATGGTGACCACGTTGGCGGTGAGGGTGCCGTTGATGACAAGCGTGTTGTTGTTCGACCCTGCGTTCTGACCGATATAGACCGCCTTGCCCGTGACGCTCACATCGGCGGTGTCGCCCGCGCTCAAGCTCACTTGATTGTTGCTGGTGATTTTTCCAACAACCCAGTCCTCCCGAGAAACGAAACTGATGCCACTGATGGTCTTGCTAGTGCTGCCCGCATCGAGCGTGGTGATGGAACTCACGCTTCCCGTATAGGCTTTGCCTGTATAGCCGCTCACAAATGGATTGCCAGAAGCGCCGACCACAAACTGATCCCCATTCAGGCTTACGGAACAGCCGAAGTTATCATTGGTCGCGCCGTCGCTGGCCGTGAGCTTCACATTCTCGGTGACTGTGCCGGCGGCTGTGTCCAGATTGCGATACACATAGGCCGTTCCCTGCTGAGAATTGCCGTTGACTGTGGCTTGGTAAGCCCCGACGAGCCCCGTTGTCCCGGAAAGGCTCGCGGAATAGCCGAAGAAATCCAAGCGCGCGCCATCGCTGGCCGTAAGCTTTGCATTCTCGGTGATCGCGCCGACGGCTGTGTCCAGATTGCGATACACATAGGCCGCTCCCTGCCCGTTAGCGCCGCTGACTGTGGCATTATAAGCCCCGACGAGTCCCGTTGTCCCGGAAAGGCTCGCGGAACAGCCGAAGTTATCACTAGCCGCGCCGTCGCTGGCCGTGAGCTTTGCATTCTCGGTGACAGTGCCGACGGCTGTGTCCAGATTATGATACACGTAAGCCGCTCCTTGGTTAGAATTGCCACTGACTGTGGCCCCGGAAGCCCCGACAAGTCCGTTCGTCCCGGAAAGGCTTGCGGAAGCGCCGAAGACATCATTGGTCGAGCCGTCGCTGGCCGTGAGCTTTGCATTCTCGGTGACTGTGCCGGCGGCTGTGTCCAGGTTGCGATACACATACGCCGCTCCCTGCCCGGCATGACCACTGACTGTGGCCCCGGAAGCCCCGACAAGTCCGTTCGTCCCGGAAAGGCTTGCGGAACGGCCGAAGCCATCCCAGGCAGCGCCATCGCTAGAGGTGAGCTTCACGTTCTCGGTGACCGTGCCGACGGCTGTGTCCAGATTGCGATACACATAGGCCGCTCCCTGGTAGGAAATGCCGCTGACTGTGGCATATTGAGCCCCGACGAGTCCTGTCGTCCCGGAAAGGCTCGCAGAAGAGCCGAAGGTATCCCAGACAGCACCGTCGCTGGCAGTAAGCTTCACGTTCTCGGTAACCGTGCCGACGGCTGTGTCCAGATTGCGATATACATAGGCCGCCCCTTGGTAAGTATTGCCGCTGATTGTGGCTCCGTAAGCCCCGACTAGCCCCATCGTCCCGAAAAGACCCGTTGAAGATCCGAAGAAATTATTTGCCGTGCCGTCGCTGGCGGTGAGATCTGCGGCTTGAGTTGCCTGCGCTGCTGTGAGCATCAGGAACGCCACCGTGTGAAGAATGTTTGATTTCACGATGTTTGGACACTCTTAAATTCGACTGCCACCCCACACTTTGCCTAGGTGAAGGTCAAGGCGAAGCACTGCGACAAGCTGGGGATTTCCGATATTTTTGCGGCAAGTCAAAACATCTCTTTCCCATCAGGGCACAATGCCCCATCCAGCGACCCACCGGCGAAGACCGGAAGAGTTCGTTTGCAATCCGAGAATTCAGACCCGTCCCAAAAATTGGCAGCCGACGAAAAGGGACTCCTTGCGCGTGGAAAATAATCGGATCAAAATGGTTCGTAATGGCCCCGCATTCATGTCGAAGAATAATTCTGCGGCGGCATGAAAACCGCACACCTCTGAAATTGCGGTATCGAATTGTTCTTCCACCTCGCACCCGCATCCTGCCGCCCTGAACACTGCATACTCCCTATGATCCCGCTCCTGTCTCTGCGTAGAATATCCGCCACGGGTTTCCTTTCCCTCCTGATCCTGACCGTGCCGGCCCTTTCCGCCAATGCGTCGGAAACCGCGCCGCGATGGAACATCCTCTTTATCTTTGGCGACGACTGGGGCCGCTATGCCAGTTGTTACAGAGGCCTCGATGGACGCCCTACGCTGAACGACATCGTGGAGACGCCGAACATCGACCGCGTCGCGAAGGCAGGAGTGCTGTTTCGCAACGCCTTTGTGAACGCCCCGAGTTGCACGCCCTGTCGCAGTTCGCTCTTCACCGGCCGCAACTTTTTTAACTGCAACCTCGGCGCGATCCTTTCCGGTGCCGTATGGGATGACTCGATCCCCGCGTATCCGCTCATGCTCCGCGACTCCGGCTACGTCATTGGAAAAAGCTACAAGGCATGGGGGCCCGGCACCCCGACAGACGCTCCCTTCGGAGGCCAGAAATACGCCTTTGAAAAGCACGGCAAACTCCCGCAGCATTTCTCCACCCATGCCGTGGCAATGATCCAGGGTGGCATGAGTGTCTCCGAAGCCCGCGAAAAAATCCTCGGCCAGGTGCGCGACAACTTCGAGGATTTCCTCGCGACGCGCTCGAAGGACAAGCCGTGGCACTACTACTTCGGCCCGACGACCACCCACCGCTCGTGGGCGAAAGGCTCGGGCAAACTCCTCTGGGGCATTGATCCCGACTCGTTGAAAGGCAAGATGCCCGCCTTCCTCCCCGACGTGCCGGCAGTCCGCGAGGATGTCGCCGACTACCTCGGCGAATGCCAGGCATTGGACGCCTACACGGGCGTCCTGCTGGAATGCCTGGAGAAAACCGGCGAGGCCGGCCGCACGCTCATCGTTCTCAGCGGCGACCACGGCATGCCTGGAGTGCCCGCAGGCAAGTGCAACCTCTACGACATGGGCGTCAGCGTGCCTCTTGTCATCAGCGTGCCGGGAGGCAGGGGCGGCCGCGTTGTGGATGACTTCGTGCGACTCCCGGACCTCGCCCCGACGTTCATGGAGGTGGCCGGCGTAAAGCCCCCGGACGACCTCTACGGGCGTTCCCTGCTGCCGCTCCTGACATCCGACAAAAGCGGCATTATCGATCCCTCGCGCGATTGGGTCATTACCGGCCGCGAACGCCACGTCTCCACCGCGCGCGAGGGGAACCTTCCCTATCCCATGCGTTCGATTCACACGCCCGACTATGTCTATATTCACAACTTCGAACCGGATCGCTGGCCGATGGGCTCCCCCGGTGCCATCACCGACACAAGCACCCCCTCCAGCGACGAGGTGGAAAAAAACACCGGCATCGCCTTTGCCGACATGGACAGAAGCCCCACCAAGGCGTGGATCATCGAACACCGCCTCGAACCGCAGGGAAAATGGTTCTACGAAATCGCCTTCGCCAAGCGGCCCGCCGAAGAACTCTACGACGTCCATAAGGACCCCGACATGATTCACAATCTCGCAAACAATCCCGAGTTCGCCGCCGTGAAAGACCAACTCTCCACGCGCCTCACTCAGGAACTTTTGCGCTCCCGTGACCCGCGCGTCGTAGAGACCCCGCCCCGATTCGAACTCCCCCCCTTCACCGACGCCGGCAGCAGGAAGAACAGCGATCCCTCGAATGAGAGGGGAGGTAATGCCGGAGAATAATCACAATCATCACCGGTCTCGAAGCCGCCCTGGAACAGTTCGCAACGATTGCCGGGGATCTCATTGGCCTGTTCCTCCGCCGCTTCCGGCAGGCTGCGGAGTTGCTTCTCCTCGCAATACCTGCTAGAGGCTTCGTGGTGGTGACCACCCATGGTTCCTTCCATGAAAAATCATCCACCTTCTGCAAACGCAATGGCGGGCCAGCTGACGAAGGAGGCAACCGGGTTGACCTCGAAGAATTTGCAGGAGGGCTGGAGCAACTCTCCGCCACGCTGCCGCAGATCCGCATCGGAAAAAAGTGGATGACGACCGCCGGGGTCTTGACCCTTCTCGTGCCGCTTGGCTTCGTGTCGGCGCTGGTCATGATCGCCGCCGCACAGCAGTTGCGCACGATGCCGGAGGTCCAGGCCTTCATCCAGCTGTATCCCGGAACAGGCTCGTTTTCGGTCCCGGTGCATGACGGGTTTCCATGGTGGCTGCGCTACCAGCACTACCTGAACCTTTTTCTCATGCTTTTCATGATCCGCTCCGGCCTGCAAATTTTGGCCGATCACCCGCGGCTCTATCTCGACGCCAGCTGCACGCCGGGCCGCGAGTGGTTCCGGCTGCGCGGGCCGGTCCCGGAGGGCCGGGTTTGGACGGCGAAAAACGACAGCGTGGCACCGCCCGGCTGGCTGGGACTGCCGGGAATCCGGCATTCCATCGGCCTCGCGCGCTGGTGGCACTTCAGCCTGGACACCCTCTGGCTGCTGAACGGAATCATTTTTTACGCGCTTCTGTTTTCGAGCGACCAGTGGCGCCGTCTGGTCCCGATGTCGTGGGACCTGATCCCGAATTCGATCTCGACAGGCATCCAATATGCCTCGCTCGACTTCCCTCCCGCCGCAGGGTGGCTCCAATACAACGGACTTCAGATGATCGCGTATTTCACAACGGTCTTTGTCGCCGCGCCGCTCGCGCTGGTGACGGGGCTGCTCCAGTCTCTGGCGGTCGCGGCCCGGTTCAGAACCGCGGGCGGGATTTTGAACAGGCAGGTTTCCCGGACGGTCCATTTCTGCGTTCTCGGGTATTTCATCTCCTTCGTGATCGTCCACGTTTCGATGGTCTTTTCGACGGGATTGCTGGTGAACCTCAACCACATCACCCGAGGGGTGAACGATGCTTCCTTCCAGGGCCTCCTGCTCTTCGGCATCGGGATGGGATTGATCGTCGTGGCGTGGCTGGCGCCTTCGCCGTTCACACTCAGGTATCCGCGCCTGATCCAGCACGTCGGCCGGCTGATCACCGGATGGTTCCGCGACGGGTTCGAGGCATTCAAACCGGTCGCGCAGTTTGAGGAAAAAGACATCTCCCCGCACTTCTGGCCCAACGGCACCGGCCCGGAATCAGAAGAATACCGCAAACTCGCGGACGGGGGGGTCAAAGACTGCCGCCTGAAGGTTGCCGGCCTCATCGAAAACCCGGTCGAACTGACCTTCGACGAGCTCAAGGCGATGCCGAAGTCCGAGCAGATTACCCAGCACTACTGCATTCAGGGATGGTCGGGGATTGCGAAATGGGGAGGGGTCCGCATCTCGGAAATCATGAGACTCGTGCGCCCGAAGCCGGAAGTCCGATACGTCGTCTTCTATTCGTTCGCGCACGGGTCCGGGGAGAACGCAGGGCTCTATTACGACGCCCACAAGATCGAGCACATGCACCACAGGAACACAATCCTCGCCTACGAGATGAACGGCGCGCCGATCCGCTTGCGCAACGAACTCGAGCTCGGGTTCAAGCAGGTCAAGTGGATCCAGGCCATGGAATCTTTGGAAACATTCAAGGACCTCGGTTCCGGAGAGGGCGGATTCAACGAGGACAACGAATACTACGGCTACCGGGCACCGATCTGATGTCAACCTGCGACAATCCCCGCAATGCACCCTTCAGGTAATTTGCCTGAAGGGCATTTTGAAACCGGCAGCTGTGACAAATTGTGACAACGGAAACGCCCTTTCCTGCCAATTTGTTCCGGTCCCCCCATCCCCTCGCCATTTTCAAGGGCGGAACAAACGGCTATAAATCAACACAATTCTTCATGCATATACTTGCTGTTCAATATGTTATATGCTCTCATAACCTGATTGTCGCAGGCCCCAATCATACCCCCAGCAAACAACTTTAAGTTTATGCATGTCAGAGACTTATAGATATTCTTGTCTTTTGAAAAGGCGAATTGAGGCCAACGTGAATAAATTACGCTCGTAACGGAGTCTGTTTTCCAAGCACGGATGGTGCCCCATGCACGAGCAGATTCATCGCCAGATACAGGCCGGGAAGCGGATCGGGCGGCCTCCACGACCGCATCCCTGTCTGGATCATCTGCCCCGGCATCAGGCCCGGCGTGTTCCGGGCAGATCGTTTGCAGCCCGTGGTTTTTCCCCGGCATCACAGAACAAAGATACATTTATCTTTTATTCTTGATTTATCCGGAATATTTGGGAAACTGCAGCCATCATGAGTCATCAACCACATGGAATACCGCCTGAAGAGACCCCGCTCGCAGACCGCAAAGTCGGCGAGCTTGTTGCCGGTCGTCCCGGCCTGTCGCGGGTCTTTCAATCCTTTCAAATCGACTTTTGCTGTCAGGGGGGACGCACGTTGCGCGAGGCGTGCGGGAAAAGGAATGTTTCTCTGGATGCGGTGGTTGAGCAGATCGAGGCGGAGCTGGCAGGCGGGAAGCCCAATTCCACGAATCCGGCCGAATTGTCCCCTCACGAGTTGGCCGCCTACATCATAGACACCCACCATGGGTATCTCCGTCGAGAGTTTCCCCGCCTTCGGGCAATGGCGGAGCGTGTCGCACACGTTCATGGCGGACACACCCCCTCCCTGCTGGAGATCCTCAAAGTCTATTGTGGACTTGAGGCCGAACTCATCAGTCACATGATGAAGGAGGAGCAAATCCTTTTCCCGGCCGTTTCGGCGATGAGCCGGGGTGACTCAGGACCGATGTGTCTGGACGGGCCCATCGCCTGCATGATTCATGAGCATGATGATGCCGGACAGGCGCTCGGCGGACTCCGTGCTTTGACGAACGGCTTCAATCCGCCCGCGGACGCATGCAACACCTATCGCGCGCTTTTTTCGGGGCTTGCCGACCTGGAGGAGGACCTCCACCGGCACATCCACCTGGAAAACAGCGTGCTTTTCCCGGCAGCCGAAAAAATGGCGGTTTCCAAGGACGGCGGGGATCGAAAATCGCCCGCCTCCTGCACATAAAGGAATCGCGGGTCTTTTTTGAATCCCTCCCCAGACAGGTCAAGAATCCCGGCATGTTCATCTACGGAAAAACGAGCTCGAACGCGATTGCGGTCATGAGTTTCCTGGCCGCCGATCCCAAGAGGCGGGCGGGATCGGCAGAAATCGCAAAGTCGCGGGGGATTTCGCGGGCGCTGACAGCAAAGCTGCTCACGCAGCTTGCCGCAGCGGGACTTGTCAGCGGCCAACCGGGGCCCGGGGGCGGCTATACCCTTGCCAGGCCGGCCGGAAAAATCTTCCTTCTGGATATCGCCTCCCTTTTTGAGCAGACGGAGCCTCCGTCCCTCTGCCCTTTCGGTCACGATTGGTGCGGCAAGGGGGATCCCTGCCCTCTTCACAATATGCTGGACGGAATGATCGATTCCAACCGGGCTTTCATGAAGAAGACCAGCCTCGCAGTTTTCGAAGGACAGTATCCCCGGATGCCGGCGAAAAAATCGCGGAAGACCAGAAAGCCCGTATAGCGCCCCCCCCAATCCCAATTTCCCAACGAGATTTTTCTGGTAATTAACGAATAAACCATCTTTAATTCCTTTTAGATTGCTCTCTTCCATGTTCCCGCGCAACAAGACATCCGCAAACTCCCGTCCGGCCAGGAAAGCCGCAACGCTGCTGTGTGCCGGAGCGTGGCTTGTTCAGGCGGTCTGGGGCCAGGACGGCGCGCCCGATGCCCGGAAGGCTGAAGTGACCAGTGCCACACCTGCCGCCGCAGAAAAAGTGACGAAGCAGGACTCGTCCGCGGCCAAGTTTATGACAACTTGCGCCGGGTGTCACAGCCTGGATGGAAAACAACGCACGGGGCCCCCGCTGAATGTGGCGGCGGCCGGCTGGCCGGAGGCGCAGCTGGCGGCGGCGATCAAGAAGATGGAGCCGAAAGCGGGGCCGTTGCCCGACGAGGTGGTGGCCGGACTGGTGTCCTTTTTAAAGTCGCCGGATTCCCGGGAACGCTTGAAAGCGGAGGAGTCGCGAATGGCGGCGCAGTTTGCTTCGAAGATGGATCCGGGCGACGCGGTTGTCGGGGAAGCTCTGTTTCGGGGCACAAAGCCGTTTCAGAACGGCGGGATTTCCTGCGCCTCCTGCCACGAGGCCGGGCCGGTTGGAGGAAATCTCGGGCCTTCACTGAACGGGATTTTTGAGAAGATGGGCGGCGAGCTTCCGCTGGTTTCGGCCATTGAGCAGGCGAAGTTCAAAATCATGGAGCCCCACTATGCGAGGCATCCGGTGACGAAGCAGGAAGCCATGCACCTTGCGAAGTATTTTGCCACGCTAAAAGCCGGTGCCGTCACGGAAAGCGCGCCCCAGTTCGCCAAGGCGGGTGCGGGAGCCGGAGCGCTGCTCCTGGCCGGCATGTTCGGACTGCTTCAAATCCAAAGGAAGGTCCGCGGCCGCGACAAACGGCTCCAACGCCGAAGAAAATAATATGAGCTGGATCCAAGACATTTTTGCTCCCGAAGACCGGACATGGGAAGGTTTCTATCGCTCCCGTTGGAGCTATGACAAAAAGGTGCGGAGCACGCACGGGGTCAATTGCACCGGATCGTGCAGCTGGGAGATCTATGTGAAGAACGGAGTGGTCGTCTGGGAGCTTCAGGCGCTCGACTATCCGATCATTGACAAGGAGATTCCACCCTACGAGCCGCGCGGGTGCCAGCGGGGGATTTCCTATTCCTGGTATATTTACAGTCCGATCCGGGTGAAATTCCCCTACGTGCGGGGGGTTCTGCTCGACCTCTGGCGCAAGGCAAAACGGAAAAACCCGGACGATCCGGTCGCGGCATGGGCTTCGATTGTCAACGATCCGGAATCGCGCAAAAGTTATCAGCAGGCCCGCGGCAAGGGAGGCTTCCGCCGTGCCTCATGGCCGGAGGTCAACGAGATCATGGCCGCCGCGAACCTGCACACGATCCGCCGTTACGGGCCGGACCGGATCGCCGGATTTTCTCCGATCCCGGCAATGTCCATGCTCAGCTATGCGGCCGGCGCGCGGTTTTGCCAGTTGATGGGCGGCCTGTCGCTCTCCTTCTACGACTGGTATTGCGACCTTCCGCCTGCATCGCCGGAAATCTGGGGCGAGCAAACCGATGTCGCCGAGAGCGCCGACTGGTATCACTCCAAATTCATCGCCACGGTGGGATCGAACGTGCTCATGACGCGGACGCCCGACGCACATTTTCTTGTCGAGGCCCGGCACGGCGGGACGAAGGTCGTGGTCTTCTCTCCGGATTTCAGCCAGACCTCGAAAGTGGCCGACGAGTGGATTCCCCTCCACCAGGGGACGGACGGCGCGTTTTGGATGGCCGTCGGACATGTGATTCTCAAGGAGAACTACGCGGACCGGCAGGTGCCCGCGTTTCAGGATTACATGCGGCAATACACGGATGCGGCCTTTCTCGTCACGCTGGATCCGCAGCCCGGCGGCGCCTATCGGCCGGGCAGGCTTCTCCGGGCGAGCCAGCTCGATTCCACAAAGGATCTGGACAATGCGGACTGGAAATTCTTCGTCGTGGATGAAACCAGCGGGGAACTCAAGATGCCCAAGGGCACGGTGGGCCACCGCTGGCAGAAGAAGAAGGGCGAGTGGAATCTCAAGCTGGAAGACTGCGTGACCGGCGAAGCGATCAGGCCAATGCTGGAGCTGGGCCGGGAGACCACGCTTCCGATCGAGATCACCGATTTTTCCGACGGCACGAACGCGCGCACGATTTCCCGCCACGTTCCTGTCCGAAAAATCGAAACCATCAGCGGTCCCGTTCACGTGACCACGGCGATGGAGCTTTACTTCGCTCAATACGGTGTCAACCGCGGCTTCGATGGCGAATGGCCGGCAGGTTACGACGATGATTCCCATCCATTCACCCCGGCCTGGCAGGAGCGCTTCACCGGAGTGGCGGGCGCGATGGCCATCAATTTTGCACGCGAGTGGGCGGGAACGGCCGAGCATACCGGCGGAAAATGCAGCGTGATCATCGGCGCAGGGGTCAACCACTGGTATCACAACAACCTGATTTACCGCTCGGTCATCAATGCCCTGATGTTCTGCGGATGCATCGGAAAGCAGGGCGGCGGGCTGAATCACTATGTCGGGCAGGAGAAGCTGTCCCCGCAGGCCTCGTGGGGGCCGATCGCTTTCGGTGCGGACTGGGCGGGACCGCCGCGCCAGCAGAATGCACCCTCGTTTCACTACATGCATTCCGACCAGTGGCGGTATGATGCGGAGTTCGGGGAAATCTGTCCGGTGAGCGACGCAAAGCACCCGATGGCCCACGGACACACGGCGGACAAGCAGGCGCTGGCGGTTCGCGCGGGATGGCTCCCGTGCTACCCGCAGTTCACAAAGAACAATTTCGATGTCGTCAGGGAGGCGCAGGATGCCGGGGCGAAGACCGACGGGGAAATTGTCGCCCACACGGTCGGGGAGCTGAAGTCGCGCCGGCTGAAGTTTGCAATGGAGGATCCCGACAATCCCGAGTGTTTTCCGCGGCTCTTCTACATTTGGCGCGGCAACGCGCTCATGTCCTCGGCCAAGGGACACGAATATTTTCTCAAGCACTACCTCGGCACTCACAACAACGCGATCGCCGAGGAGGTCGCCAAGCCGGACGTAAAGGATGTGACGTGGCACGACAAGGTCGACCTGGGGAAAATGGACCTCGTTGTGGACCTGAATTTCCGCATGGACACGTCCGCTCTTTACTCGGACATCGTGCTGCCCGCCGCGACGTATTACGAGAAGAACGACCTCAACTCGACCGACATGCACAGCTTCATCCACCCGCTTCAGGCGGCGGTGCCGCCGTGCTGGGAGTCGAAGAGCGACTGGGAAATCTTCAAAGGCATCGCGGCGGAAACCTCGAAGCTCGCGCCGAAATATTTCCCCGAGCCGGTGAAAGACATCGTCGTCTCTCCGCTCATGCACGACACCCCGGCAGAGATCGCCCAGCCAACGGTCAAGGATTGGGCGAAGGGCGAGTGCGATCTGATTCCCGGGAAAACCGCGCCGAACATCAAGGTCGTGACGCGCGACTACGCGAACCTTCTCAACCGGTTTGTCTCCGTCGGGCCGAACTTTCGGGCCAACGGCCTCTCCGTGCACGGCACGCATTACGACGTGGATGATGTCTATGACGACTACCTTCGCACGCACACCACCGAGAAGTGGGGCGGCAGGGAATTCGTTTCCCTGCGCAACGACAAAGATGCCTGCGATGTCATCCTCCACTTTGCCGCAGAGACGAACGGCGAGATGGCCCACCGCGCGTTCGTGGCCGAGTCCATCAAGACCGGAATCGACCACACGCACCTGGCGGCGGACACCCGCGGCGTGGTGTATTCGTTCGACGACCTCTGCGCCCGTCCCTGTCGCACGCTCACCACTCCTTACTGGACCGGAATCACCAACGGGAAGCGCACCTATTCCTCCTACTGCCAGAACATCGAGGAGTTGATTCCCTGGCGCACGCTCACGGGTCGCCAGCATCTCTATCTCGACCACGAGGCGTATGTGGCATTCGGGGAAAACCTGCCGACCTTCAAACCGCGGGGGGAATTGCGCCAGACCAAGGATCTCGTCAAATCCAAACACGGGGCCGGGAGCCTCGTGCTGAACTACCTCACCCCGCATGGCAAGTGGCACATCCATTCGACCTACGGGGATACGCTGCGGATGAAGACGCTCTCGCGCGGATGCTATCCGGTGTGGATGAACGACAAGGATGCCGATCTCATCGGCATCGAAGACAACGACTGGATCGAAGTTTTCAACGACCACGGTGTCGTCTGCACCAGGGTCATCGTGAGCGCGCGCATCCCGTCGGGAATCTGCCTCCTCTACCACGCGCCCGAGCGCACGCTCGGGGTGCCGAAGTCCCCGGAGCGGGGAAACCGGCGCGCCGGCGGACACAACTCTCTCACGCGGGTCCGCCTGAAGCCACTCTTCATGATCGGAGGCTACGCGCAGTTCACCTACGCCTTCAACTACTGGGGGCCGCAGGGCGTCAATCGCGACACCTTTGTCGTCCTCAAAAAACTCGGGAAGGTTGCCTTTTAATTATGGATGTCCGCGCTCACGTCTCCGTCATTTTCCACCTCGACAAATGCATCGGGTGCCACACCTGCAGCGTCGCCTGCAAGAACGTATGGACCGACCGGCCGGGGGCCGAATACATGTGGTGGAACAATGTCGAAACCAAGCCGGGCACCGGCTACCCGACCCGCTGGGAGGAGCAGGAGAAATTCAACGGCGGCTGGAAATACGATCCGGAAACAAAGGAGATCGCCCTGAGGTGCCAGAACAAGGCGGACGCCTTCCTCAAGCTCTTCTACAACCCGAATCAGCCGAACCTCCAGGATTACTACGAGCCGTTCACCTACAAATACGAGGACCTCTTCACCGCCCCGGCCGGCGATGACCAGCCGACCGCGGTTCCCGTCTCCCTGATCACCGGCGAACCGATCGAGATCAAGGCCGGTCCGAACTGGGACGACGACCTCTCAGGCTCTCCCATCTACGCCGAGAACGACCTGAATCTGGACAAGCTGACCGAGGAGGAACGCGCCCAGCTTTTTGAGATCGAGCGGCTGACGATGTTCTATCTTCCGCGCATCTGCAACCACTGCGCCAATCCGAGCTGCGTCGCCGCCTGCCCGTCGGGCGCGATCTACAAACGCGGCGAGGACGGCATCGTCCTCATCAACCAGGAAAAATGCCGGGGATGGCGCGCCTGCGTTGCGGCCTGCCCCTACAAGAAGATTTATTACAACTGGAAGACCGGAAAATCCGAGAAATGCATCCTTTGCTTTCCGCGGCTCGAGACCGGCCAGCCTCCGGCGTGTTTCCACTCGTGCGTCGGCCGCATCCGCTACCTCGGGGTCCTGCTCTACGATGCGGAAAAAATTCCGTCGGCGATGAAGGTGAGCGACCGGGCGCTGGTGAATTCCCAGCGGGATGCGATTCTCAATCCCCATGATCCCGAAGTCGTGGCAGCAGCCCTGCGCAACGGAATCAGCGGAGAGTTTCTCGATTCCGCGCAAAACTCCCCCGCCTACAAATACGTGATCGAGTGGAAGCTCGCCCTGCCTCTCCACATCGAATACCGCACGATGCCGATGCTGTTCTATGTGCCCCCGCTCCTCCCGGTGATGGGGAAATCAGCGAACGGCACCTACGAGCACAACGCTGACAACTTCTTCACCAGCCTCGAGGAGTCCCGCATTCCGGTGAAATATCTGGCGAGCCTTTTCAGCGCCGGCAACGAGCAGATCGTCGAAGCCGTGATGAGGAAGCTGATGGCCGTCCGCTATTACAAACGCTGGCAGAGCGTTCGCGACCTTGCCGAGAACGATGTCCACAAAATCCTGCGCGATGCCAAAACGACGATCGAGGAAGTCGAGGCGATCTACCAGATGACGGCGATCCCGACTCATTACCAGCGCTTCGTGCTGCCCCCCCTCCAGCGCGAGGAGGCCATTGAGAGCACCTGTAGTCCGGAGGCCTGCAAGGGCTGCTCGGGATTCTCCCTCGACCCCGCATTTTCTCCGCGCGCATGAAAGAGATCCCGATTCTCGCCAGCCTCCTGGAATATCCCGGGCCCGGATTCGAAGACCTCCTTGCCCCGGCGGAGAGTGTCTCCGGCGGCTTTGTCCGGGCGATGCGCGCGCGCACCGAAGGGGAGCGTGAGGAACTCTTTTCAGCCACGTTCGACATCAATCCCTCGTGCGTGCCCTACGCGGGGATCCACCTTTTCGGCGAGGAAAACTTCAAGCGCGGCGAGTTGATGGCCGCGCTCTTCGCCCGCTATTCGGAAACCGGGTTTGCCACCAATGGCGACCTTCCGGACCATCTCGCAAACCTTCTCCGCTTTGCGGCCGGTGCGGACGATGCCGAGCGCCGCGAACTCGCGGTGTTTTGCATCCTCGGTCCCCTGCAAAAAATGATCGCCTCGCTGGACGCGACGAACCCTTACCGCGAGCTTCTGGAGGACGTGCAGGCGGCCCTGCAGAACGCGATTCCGGGCGCTGAGCCCGCGCTGAGTCCGCTGGATCAAATGCGGAACGTCCCCTGCGCCTCCTCCGGCTGCACATCGTGCGGCCCCCTCGCTGAACTTGAACCCGCTCAAACCCATGGTTGACGCATTCCTCTTCGTCGGTCTCCCCTACCTCGCCATTGTCATCTGCGCCGCCGGCTGCGTCTGGAGGTCCCGCTACGACCGCTTCAGCATGTCCGCCCGGTCCTCGCAATTTCTGGAGGATGGCAGGCTCCTCTTCGGTTCGCTGCCCTGGCATGTCGGCATCATCATTATCCTGGTTGGCCATCTGATTGTGGCGCTCGTGCCGCGGGTGTGGGCAGGTTTGATGAGTGTTCCCATCGTGCTGTTCGGGGTGGAGGCGCTCGGGGTGGCCTGCTCGGTGCTGGCGATCATCGGACTCGCGACGCTCATCGTGCGGCGGATCACCGACGCCCGTGTGCAGGCGGTCACGACAACCATGGATCTCGTGGTGGTCGTGCTTCTGATGGCCCAAATTGTCATCGGCCTCCTCAGCTCGATCACCTTCCGCTACGGGGCCGCATGGAGTGTGGGAACGGTGGTCCCATATGTCTGGGGGATTTTCACCCTGCGCCCCGAAATGGCGTATGTGACCGGATTCCCGATGCTCTTCAAGCTCCACATTATCGGCGCCTGGCTGCTGATCGCCCTGGTGCCCTTCACCCGGCTCATGCACGTTCTGGCGGTGCCGCTGGGCTATATTTTCCGCGCACCTCAGCTGGTTCTTTGGAACAACCCGCGCCGCCGCCGCGAAGCCGTCGATGCGACCATCCGCGCCGAGAGCCGCCGCGATTTCATCAAGGGCGCTGTCGGCATCGCCGGTGCCTCGGGCCTTCTCGCGCTGGGGGTTTCCGAGAAGGTCGTCACCTATTTCAAGGGTCCCGACCCTGACCCCGAGGCCGAATCGGCACTCCTGCAGAAAAAGTTGGAACGCCTCCAGCAAACTGCGGAGGAGCGGCAGCTCGAACTCGAACGCCAGCGCACGGAAATGATTTTTGTCGCGCGCTATCCCGAGCTCGATGCCACGAAGGGCAAATATTTCATCGACTACGCGATGGCTCCGGGACTGGCCTTCAAGGGAAAGGATGGCATGCCGCTCCTCATCTCCGCGAAATGCACCCATCTCGGATGCACGGTTGGAAGCCAGGTGAATGCAGAGGGGCAGATCATGTGTCCGTGCCACGTCTCGTATTTCAACATCGTGACAGGAGATCCGAATCCCGGAGCGCCGGCGAAGCTCCCCCTGCCCCACCTCGCATGGGCGCTGGTGGATCCGTCCGGAAACATCGTTGCCAGCGGGCGGCCGGGAGCCCCGGTCGAGGGGGCGGTTTCCCCCGAAATCCTGCCCCAGTGCAGCCTCTACATCACGAAACCCCGCCGCTCCGCAGCCTGAGAGAAATGAAACTTCCCGAGATCATCAAAAATACCGAGGCCTACGTCGCCGAGCGCTTCCCGGTCGAGAAGATGAGCTACGCCGCGATGGTGGTGAAGAAGGAAGTGCCCGTTCACCGCCTCTCCTGGGCGTATTACATGGGGGGCCTCGCGCTGTTCTTCTTCGGCGTGCAGATTGTCACCGGGCTTCTCCTCCTTTTCTATTATCAGCCGACGGTCAGCGATGCCCACGCCTCGGTGGAGTTCATCACCGATCACGTGCCGGGGGGCGCGCTGGTGCGCAACATGCATGCATGGGCCTCCTCGATGATGATTGCAACCGTGATGGTCCACCTGCTGACCGCATTTGCCATGAAGGCATTCGCAAAGCCCCGCGAGATCACCTGGGTCACGGGCGTCGTGCTGCTGGGCATCACCTTCGGTCTCGGCTTCACCGGCTATCTTCTTCCCTGGCACCAGGTCGCGGTCAACGCCACGAAAATCGGCCTGCAGTCGGTTCAGGAAGTCGGTCAATACCTCCCCGGCTCAATGGCCGAATGGCCGCGCATCGTCAAGGAGACGATCCAGGGCGAGGCGGCGGTCGGACAGGCGACACTCAGCCGGTTCTTTGCCCTGCATGTGATCATCCTCCCGCTCGCGATGATGGGAACCCTCGGACTCCATCTGCTTTCCGTCCAGCTTCACGGAATGAGCCGGGGCATTGACGGGCCTCCGAAGCGTCATGAGAAATTCTTTCCGACGTTTTTCATCAAGGACCTTTCCGTGTGGGGCGTCGCATTTATCCTCCTCTTTGTCATCGCCCTGTGCGTGCCCTTCGAGTCGCTCTACAGCTACCCGTTGTTCGAGCCTTTCAACGCCAAGGGTTCGACTCCGGACGGCATCAAGCCCGAGTGGTATTTTTACTTTGTTTACTACCCGCTCGAACTTCTCCCCTTCTGGGTGATTCTTGTCGGGTCCACGCTCCTGGGGGCCGTGCTCATGGGAACCCCCTGGATCTTCCAAAGCACCAGCCGCAAGACCCTGCAGATCCTCGCCGTGCTGGCGGCGCTCTATCTCTTCATCATGACCGTCTTTGGAGAGCAGATTTTCCACATGTTCAAAGGATGAACCTCCGCATCGCCCTCCTCGCTTTACTTTCCGCGGCCGCCCTGCCACAGCACGTTCTGGCCTATCCGGAGTTTCAGGCGTTCATCGCAAAATCCAGCGGACGGACCGTCAATTGCGCGATGTGCCACGTCAATTCCGACGGCCCTGAAGGGACCGGCCCCGGCCAGATCGGACACCTTGATGCAGCGGAACTCGATCGCCTCGGCCGTGCGCGGGCCGCACTTCAGCCCGGCCAGCAAGTGGACAGCCCGATTCTCAACGCCTTCGGGAACCACATCATCAAAAGCATCGGCAAAGAAAAATTTGTCGAGCTGAAGGTCTCCCCCGCGCATCTTGCCGAATTGCTCCCGCCGGACAGCGATCTGGATCACGACGGGATTCCCGATGCCCGCGAGTATCTGGACGGAACCCTCCCGGTCAACCACAACGACGGCAACCCTCTCCTGCTGTTGGAGCACAACTTCCGGGAGAACTTCGCCGCCATCGTCCTGACGCTTGCCGCAACCGTCTCCGGCGTTTGGGGGCTCAGTCACCTTCTCCACGGCTTCGCGACCGCCAGCAGAATCAAGGACGACACATACGAATAACCCATCATGGCTTCCGACATCACCGACTGGCGTCCGGAGGACGCAAACTTCTGGGAAAAAACCGGGAAGCCGATCGCCTGGCGGACGCTGTGGATCACAACATTTTCGCTGATCCTGTCGTTCGCGACCTGGTTTGTGATGAGTGCTGTCGTCGTCCGTCTTCCCGGGATCGGATTCAAGTTTTCCGAGGCCGAGCTGTTCTGGCTGACCGCGATGCCGGGACTGGCGGGAGGAACGCTCCGTCTCATCCACATGTTTTTGATTCCGATCTTTGGAACTCGGAACGTCATCACCTTGGCGACGCTGGCAAAAATCCTTCCGTGTCTCGGGCTCGGATTCGCGGTTTTAAATCCGGCAACGCCGTTCTGGATATTCCTTGCTCTGTCATTTCTTTGCGGGATGGGCGGCGGAGATTTTTCGTCGTTCATGCCGAGCACCAGTCTGTTTTTTCCCAGGCGTCTTCAGGGCACGGCACTGGGCATCCAGGCGGGACTGGGAAATTTTGGAGTGAGTCTCACCCAGTTTGCGACGCCGTGGATCATTGGATTTGCGCTGGGAGGAACGATGTTGGGAGGATCGCAGACCTGGATAAAAAATGGAGTGGAACACACAATCTGGCTGCAGAACGCGGCATTCTGGTCGGTGCCATTGCTGCTGTTATTCGCGGCGATTGCATGGGTTTGCCTAAAGCGGATTGCGGTGAAGGCGTCGTTTCGTGAGCAGTTGGATATTTTTCAGGATCAGCACACATATTATTGCACGCTCACATATCTGATGACTTTCGGGGCGTTTTCGGGATTGGCGGCGGTGTTCCCTCTGCTGATTCGCGTTCTCTACGGTCAAATGCCAGGGGGACCGGATCCATTGGCCTATGCGTTTTACGGGCCGCTGATCGGTTCCGTCGTGCGGATGGCGTGGGGGCCTCTCACCGATCGGTTCGGAGGAGCGATTTTCACCCATCTCTGTGGGCTGGGACTGATTACGGGATGCGCGATCCTTGCTTTTGGAGGGCTGCTCACGCCGACCTCTCTGGATCAATTTCCCTGGTTTGTGGGCGTCATGCTTGCGATGTTCTTCTTCACGGGCATCGGAAATGCGGCGACATTCCGGCAATACCCGGTTATATTCTCCCACTCGCCCCGTCAGGCGGCCGGTGTCATCGGCTTCACGGCGGCCATTGCCGCCTACGGTCCCTTCCTTTTCTCGCTGCTGCTCGGGTGGTCGAAGACCGTGTCCGGAACATTCAACGGATTTTTTATCGGGCTTCTTGCCTACTGCGCCTTTGCCACGTCAATCAACTGGTGGTTCTACGCGCGTGCCGGTGCGGAAAAGCCGAGCTGACTCCGGTTGTATGAAAGACGCCAATCCGAAGGCCCCGTTTACCATTCTGACCCTGTCGACCATCGGCTTCACGCTGATGTTTGCCGTATGGCTGATGTTCGGCGTGCTGGCGATCCCGATCCGCAAGGAGTTCAACCTCTCCGAAGCGCAATTCGGATGGTTGACCGCCATTGCGATTCTGAACGGTTCGATCTGGCGGCTGCTCTTCGGGCTGCTGGCCGACCGCTTTGGCGGACGCAGGGTCTTCACGCTGCTTGTGCTCTTCACTGCCGGGCCCGCGTGGTTGGTGAGCCGGGCGAAGACGTATGAGGAATTGATGGTTTATGCGTTCTTCGTCGGGATGGCTGGCAACTCCTTTTCGGTCGGCATCGCCTGGTGTTCCGCCTGGTTTTCGCGTGAGCGCCAGGGGCTTGCCCTCGGCGTCTTTGGCGCGGGAAACGTGGGGGCGTCGGTCACCAAACTCATCGGTCCGGCGATGATTTCCATTGTTCCGGCGGCCGGCTTGTTTGGCGGGTTCGTTCCCGGCGGCTGGCGGTTTGTGCCCTTTTTCTATTCGCTGCTTCTTCTGGTCATGGCCGCCGCGATGTGGTTCGGCAGTCCGTCCCACGATCATGTGCCCGGAAAGGGGCGACCGCTCGGCGAGTTGCTGCGTCCGCTGCGCGAGGTGCGGGTGTGGCGATTCAGCCTGTATTACGTCGTGGTTTTTGGCGCTTATGTTGCGCTCTCCGTCTGGCTGCCCCGCTACTATGTGGATGTTTTCGGAATTCCCCTCGCCCAGGCGGCGCTGCTGACCACGCTGTTCATTTTTCCGGCGAGCCTGCTTCGCCCGCTGGGCGGCTGGTTTTCCGATCGGTTTGGAGCGCGGCGCGTCATGTATTGGGTCTTCGGAAGCATGTCATTCAGCCTTCTTCTCCTCGCCGCTCCAAACGGCCACATCGTCCTCTACACGCCGTCAAAGACAAACCCGGACGCCACCATCAGCATCATGCGGTTCGTGATGAATCCGTGGTTGTTCACGGCGCTCATCTTTGCGCTGGGATGCGGCATGGGAATCGGAAAAGCGGCCGTTTATAAATACATACCCGAATACTTTCCGAAGGATGTTGGAGCGGTTGGCGGGCTGGTGGGCCTGCTGGGAGCCCTGGGTGGATTTTTTCTGCCTCCCCTCTTCTCCTATGCCTGGGCTGGCACGGGCGTGCCGCAGACGACGTTTGCGATCCTGTTCCTCATCACCGCCGGAAGCTTCCTCTGGCTGCATCGGGTCGTGCTCCGCATTCTGAGTGATGCAACCCCTCACCTCGAACACCAGTTTGAACACCAATAATTCTCCATGAAAAAATACCGCGCACTCATCCTCGCCGCAGCGCTTGCCGCAGCGCCCGGCTCCACACTCCATGCGGAATCCCCGGTCACCGGGTGGGTCAAGGGAAAATACGCCTCCGGCAACTGGTTCGGAGTCCGGGACACCCTGGAAGACCACGGGGTCATCTTTTCGGGAAACTGGAAGGGCACCTACGGCGGGGTTGTTGGAGGAGGACTTTCCCGGCAGGGCGCGTTTGACGAGGAGATCCACCTCACCCTCAAGCTGGACTTCGAGAAGCTGGCCGGCATCCCCGGGCTTTCCGCCTTTTCGAGCGTTCGCTACCGCGATGGCAACAACATCAACGACTACGTCGGTGCCAGCCCCGCCTTCAACCCCTCGAGCTATCAGGTTGGCAAGCAGTGGCGGTTCCAGCAGGCGTATCTGACATGGGAGTCCCGCAATCTGTTTTCCATCGAGAACATGATCACGATTTCGGGAGGCTGGCAGAACCCCTACCACGTTTTTGCGCAGCAGCCGGAGTCGAAGCTTTTTACCAACAATGCCATCACGCAGACGAAAGGTATTGGCGCCAACATTCCCTTCAACGGCAGCTACGGAGCCTGGGGGGGATATGTGAAAGTCAAGCCCACGGCATGGAGCTATGCGCAGGCGGGTCTCTATGCCGCCGTTCCCAATGCCACGGACGCCCCCAACCACGGGCTCTACTTCGCCCTCGCGAACCCGACGGATTCCAACGGGCTCTATTTCCTCACCGAGACCGGCGTCACCCCGAAAATCGCGGGTCTTCCCGGAAAATACGCCTTTGGATCGTATTACTGGGGCTTGGAGAACACATCGTTCTTTGGAGCGAAATACGACCAGAAATACGGGTTCTACTGGCAGGCCGATCAGATGATTTTCCGCGAACCCGCCGCCCGGGAGCCTGCTCCGCTCGCAAAAGGACCGTCGGACGGCAAGACCCCGGACAAGTCGTTCAAGGCTCCCGTCACAACCTCCAAACCCGGCACGCAGGGGCTTTACTGGTTCAATTTCCTCAACTACGCGCCGAAGTATGACAACACGCTTCCGTTCTACTTCCACACCGGCCTGGTTTATAAAGGCCTCATTCCCGGTCGCGACAACGATCAGCTCGGGCTCGCCTTTGCCTACGGTCAAAACAGCTACTACAACATCCTCGCCCGCCGCGATGCAGGAAAACAGATCCAGCAAACCTACCAGGCCGTGCTCGAGTGCGACTACCGCGTTCAACTGACCCAGTTCGCCTACGTCCAGCCCTTCCTCCAATACCTCATCCGACCGAACGGGACCGGCATCGTCCCCAACGCCACGGTCCTCGGACTCCACATGGGCGTAACGTTCTAACCCGGCACTTTTTCATATGCGCGTGTCCGGAGAGGGAGCATCCCGCTCTCTGCTCCGGCATGACTGTCGACCAGGCCGATATTTCGTTGCGGGCAAGGCGCTTCAGGAAGCCGTTTCGTCCAGGAGTTTCTGCATCCGCTCGGGATGGAGCACGACGATTTCACGGCCGTTGACGGACAGATCGCCCGATTCCCGCAGGCCGGCCAGATGCCGGGAAAGGGTCTCATGCCTCATCCCCAGTTCCGCGGCCAGCGCCGACTTGCTGGTATCAAGGTAGATCGCATAGGAAACCGGGTTTGCGGCAGGCGGTCGCCGGGAAAGCAGCCAGCGAATCAGTCTCTCCCGCGTATTTTCGATGCGGAGGTCTTCGATCACGCCGGCCAAAGCATGGATTCGAAGGCTCAGGGCAACGATCATCCTCAGTCCAAAATCGGCGTCGCTTTTCAGCAGGGAAAGAAATGGAGCTTTGGGAATCAGGGTTACGCAGCTTTCCGACATGGCACGGGCATTGGCGGGATAGGCCCCTCCGGGAAGCATGGAGGCCTCCGCGAAACTTTCGCCGGCATGGAAGATTCGAATGATCCTCTCCGTCCCGTCACGGCTGACGCGGTGGACATTCACCGTGCCCGACTGAATGACGTAAAACCCTGCGGAGGGGGATCCTTGACGGAAGATGAATTCGTTGCGCCGGAAAGTTCGGGCGACCGAGATGCCGGCGAGCGCGGATTGATGCCTTTCGGGCAACTCCCGGAAAAGGGGGATGTTTTTGAGCGGTGACAAGCCGGCATCCACAGGTGGTTTCTTCATGGTCTGGCGCGCGAATTTGACGGACGTCATTTAAAAACCCGAAACACCCGATAAAGAAAGATAAAACTATCCATTATTCTTGTAATCGGCCGGTTTTGATCCGATGGTGCCGGGGTGATGAGCATTGAAGATGCGGCTGCCTTTTATCCGGGAGCACCGTGCGTCCGGACAAACCCCGCGGCCCCTGCCTGGCGCAAAGGGGTGCCGGCAGCTGCCAGCCATTCCGGGCATCTGATGCGCCTGTCCGGCCGGCAGCCAGTTTTTTTCAGGAGGATCGTCCGCGCCGATGAATCGTAAAATCCCATCAGCAGCGCCTGCGGCAAACCTTCCCGCCAGATTTCTCAAGCCGATGTGGCGAGTGGTCGAGCATGTGCTGCCGCCGACGCGGTGGCGGATCCCCGTCATTGTGACGGCGGGAGCATTTACCGGGCTCGGCGCTCTGGCATTTCACATTTCGAACGCCTCGTCGTATTTGACCGATGATCCGAAAGCCTGCGTGAACTGCCATGTGATGGCCCCGCAGTATGCGACATGGAAGCATTCCTCGCACGCGCGGGTTGCGGTCTGCAACGACTGCCATGTGCCCCACGAAAGCATTCTGCTCAAGTATGCATTCAAGGCGATGGACGGCACGCGGCACGCATTCATGTTCACGTTCCACATGGAGCCCGAGGTGATCCGGATGCATGCCCCCGGCCAGTGGACGGTGCAAAACAACTGCATCCGGTGCCACGAGGGGCGGCTTGAGCACGCGTCTCATCTCGCGGTGACATGGCAGGAGGTCAAGTCCGGCACGGGAAAACTCTGCTGGGACTGCCATCGCGAGACGCCGCACGGCCGGGGCAACAGCGGGGCCTCGACCCCGAACGCCCGCGTCCCGGAACTTTCCCCGATCCTCCCCGGCTGGGAGCGAAAGGCCACACAACCAAACAAGACACCATGAAAAGCATCATTGAAATCGTAGAAAAGAAACCCTGGTTTGGCTGGGTCCTCTATCTGGGGACCCTTGCCGCCGTCTTCGGGATCGGACTCCTTGCCGCCTCGATCTTCGAGCGCCGCCAGGAATCGTTCCGCGTCCAGCAGGTGAGCCCGATCGCCGACTGGGAGCCGCGCAACGAGGTCTGGGGGCAGAACTACCCGCGCGAATACGAGTCTTACATGAAAACCGCGAAGACCGACTTTGCGAGCAAGCATGCGGGATCCGTGACAAGGGACTACCTTGCAGAACAGCCCGACCTCGCCGTGCTCTGGGCCGGGTATCCCTTTTCACTCGACTACAAGCAGGCCCGCGGCCACTACTATGCCATCAAGGACATCCGGGACACCTTGAGGACGACCGCCCCGCTTCCCGGAACGTGCTGGACATGCAAAAGCACCGATGTGCCCCGCGTCATGAACGAAATGGGAGCGGCCAATTTCTACAAGGCCAAGTGGGCGGATCTGGGGGCCGAGATTGTCAACCCGATCGGTTGCCAGGACTGCCACGATCCGAAGACGATGAACCTGCGCATCACCCGGCCGGCCCTCGCCGAGGCGATGGCAAGGCGCGGGCAGGACATCAACAAGGCCACGCATCAGGAGATGCGTTCGCTCGTCTGCGCGCAGTGCCACGTCGAGTATTACTTCAAGGGCGAGGGAAAATACCTGACTTTCCCGTGGGACAAGGGATTCAGCGCGGAAGACATGGAGGCCTACTATGACAGCATCGAGTTCAAGGACTGGACGCATGCGCTGAGCAGGGCTCCGATGCTCAAGGCCCAGCATCCGGACTACGAACTGTTCATGACCGGAATCCACGCGCAGCGCGGAGTTTCGTGCGCCGACTGCCACATGCCCTACAAGAGCGAAGGGGGGATCAAGTTCACCAACCACCACATGTCCAGTCCGCTCCAAAACATCTCGGCCTCGTGCGGCGTCTGCCATCGCGAGAGCGAGCAGAATCTGCTCCGCGATGTCTATGCCCGGCAGGACCGCGTGAAGGAACTTCTCGGGCTCGCGCAGGACGCGCTCCTGCATGCGCACATCGAGGCCAAGACGGCATGGGACGCCGGGGCGACGGAGGATGAAATGAAGCCTGTCCTGACACTGATCCGGCACGCGCAGTGGCGCTGGGACTGGGTTGCCGCCGCGAATGCGGTGGGCTTTCACTCGCCGCTCGAGGCCGCCCGTGTGCTGGGCAACTCGATTCAAAAAGGCGAGCAGGCCCGCCGGGAACTGGCGCTCATACTGGCGAAGCACAATGTCGCTCTTCCGGTGCCCCTGCCGGATCTCTCCACCAAGGAAAAGGCGCAGGCCTACATCGGGCTGGATATGGCCGCCATCGAGGCCCAGAAGCTGGACTTCCTGGAAAACGTCGTTCCGAAATGGGATGCGGAAGCGAAGGCCCGCGAAGCGAAGCTTCCAAAAGCGGACGCGAGCAAGTCGAACTATTGACATGCCAACGAGTGACGAGAAACGCATGGCGTTCGGCGTGGTCGGCACCGGTTCGTGTGAAGCCGGACTGCCGCGCGCACGTCCAGGCTTTTGGTCGGGGGAGCTGGGATACCTGCAGGCGGTGTTGGCGGTGGCCGGGGCAATCGCTTGCGGATGGGGACTCCAGTTCGCGAGGGGTGGAGGGGCGCTCGTTCCTCCATCCTGGCCGACAAATGCCGTATTTCTCTTTCTGTTTCTCGGTTGGATCTGGCTGCTTTCTCTGTCGGGGAGCCGCGTCGTGGCCTGGCTTGGGGGAATTCCCTTCGCCCTTGTATCCATGCTGGGCGTCGGATTGCTTTGCGCCGCCGGCGGCATCTTTCCGCAGACGCCGGACGAAACGCGGGGATGGATCCGTTTTCTCGGGCTCGATCAGATTTTTCAGGGTGCTCCCTTTGCGGTGGTGATGCTGCTGCTGTTGACGAATCTCGGTCTTGCCACCTTCCGCCGCCTGAGGGTTCACGGTGGGAGGGCCTGGTTCTTCTCGCTGAATCACGCCGGTCTTTGGATCGTTCTTGCCTCCGCGATGTTTGGCGCGGGGGACATCATCCGGGCCAGGATGATCCTCGTCGAAGGCCAGGCGGAGGCAATGATGGTGGATGCCTCGGGACAACAAGGATACCTGCCCTTCGGGCTGCTGCTTCAGCGTTTTCATGTCGAACAGTATCCGGATGAAGCGGGACGCCCGGGCGCGCCGAAACGTTTTTCGGCCGATGTGACCGTCCTGCGCCGCAGTCAAAGATTTGAGGATGTCCGGATCGAGGTCAACCAGCCGCTTCGCCGGGATGGCTGGGCTCTGTATTTGACCAACTACGAACTTTCCCCGGGGGGATTGGCGAACCAATGCCTGATCGAGGCGGTGCGCGATCCCTGGCTCCCGGCCGTTTACACCGGCATTTTTCTTCTGCTGGGAGGCGCCGTCAGCATGTTGTTCCGGAGTCCGTTCGACTCCCGTCCGGCACCATGAATTCCTGCTTTCCCGCATTTGTCCTTGCCGCCGGTGCCTGCTGGGCGGGCGGGTTGATGATGCGCTCCCGTTCCGGCGGGGGCTGGCTGCTCTACTCCGCCGGCATCGTGGTTCTCGCCGCGTATGTCCTGCTGCTCTGGCGGCAACTTGGCCGGCCGCCCATGCGCACGCTTGGAGAAACACGTCTCTGGTATGCGATCCTCCTGCCCGCCGTGGCCTGCGGTGTTGCGCTGCGCTGGAGGATTGTCTGGCCGATGATCTACGGGGCCGCGATAGCGATGGTTTTTCTCGGCATCAACCTGCTCCATCCGGAAGCATTCGACAAAACCCTGATGCCCGCGTTGCAAAGCCCGTGGTTTGTGCCCCATGTGATCGTCTATATCCTCGCCTACGCCTTTTTGACGGCATCCGCGCTCGGGGCAGCGCGGTATTTTCTCAAAGGGGAAGACACGCTCCCGGCCTGTGACCGGGCCGTCTGGCTGGGGCTCTCGTTTCTTACGATGGGCCTCCTCTTTGGCGCGCTCTGGGCCAAGGAGGCATGGGGCCACTACTGGACATGGGATCCCAAGGAGACCTGGGCGTTTCTCACCTGGGCGATCTACCTCTGCTATGTTCACATCCGCATCCGTCATGCGGACGCCAGACGCTTCGCGGCAACCTTCCTGCTGGCTGCGGTGGCAGTCCTGGCAATCTGCTGGTTCGGCGTGAATTATTTGCCGTCCGCAAAATCCAGCGTCCATACTTACACGCAGCCATGATTCGCCATCTCTTTATCTCTTCGGCTCACAACTACCGTGGCCATCACGGCGGTCCGGCCGGGCAACACCCCACCGAGGAGGTGAGCGAGATCGAGTGCGTGGCCGGTCGCGGCATCCGGGGTGACCGCTATTTCGATCACCAGCCGGATTTCAAAGGCCAGATCACGTTTTTTTCATGGGAACATCTCGTGCAGATGTGGGATGAGCTGGGAATGCCGCACGGGGATCGCGATTCTTCCGCCACCCGGCGCAACGTCATCATCCAGGGGCTGGATCTGAATGCGCTCATCGGAGAGGAGTTCGAAATTCAGGGCGTGCGGTTTCTCGGCACCGAGGAATGCCGTCCGTGCTACTGGATGAACGGGGCCATCCACCCCGGGGCGGAAGCCTGGATGAAGGGGCGCGGCGGGCTGAGGGCAAAAATTCTGACCGACGGCCGGCTCACACAGGATGCCTGCGATGGCTTGTGTGCGGTGCTCATGGCCGGGGGAAAATCATCACGGATGGGACGCGACAAGGCGCTCATTGAAATCCAGGGACAACCTCTCTGGCAGCGGCAGCTTGAGGCGTTGCGATCAATGGCCGTCCGGGTCGCCGTGGCTGCCCCCACGCCGCCTGCGTGGATGGACAAACAGACGGTTTTCATTGCCGATGCGGAGGGGGCTTCCGGCCCGCTGGCGGGCATTTTGGCCGCGCTGGAATGGGCGATCTCGGTGGGAGGCACTCACCTTCTTGTCACGGCGTGCGACATGCCGCGTCTTTCCGCCGCAATGCTTCGTCGTCTCCGGACCTCGTGTTCTCCAGGCGTGGGTGTGGTGCCTCGCGGATCGTCTGGCTCTGAGCCGCTTGCGGCGATATATCCAGCGGAAGCACTCCCGGTTTTGCGCAATCATGCTGACGATGGAAATTGGAAGCTGCAGGAGGCGGTGGAGGCGCTCGAGGCGGCCGGGCTTTGCCTCCCATTCCCTCTGGAGGAATCCGATGCCGCACAGTTCCTCAACCTCAACACTCCTGCCGAACTAAGGAACATGGAGAAAATATGAACGACCCGGCATTGCTTCTGGCTCTGGTATTTTTTCTTGCGGCGTGCCTCTACAGCACGGTCGGCCACGGCGGGGCCTCGGCTTACCTCGCGGTCATGGCGCTTGCGGGATTTTCCCCCGGCATCATGCGCCCCTGCGCGCTCTGGATGAATGTGGCGGTTTCCGCCATCGCCACGGTCCTGTTTTTCCAGGCCGGTCATTTCCGCCACCGGCTTTTCTGGCCCTTCATCGCACTTTCCATTCCGGCCGCATGGCTCGGCGGGACGATCCATTTGCATCCGAAAGTATTTATGTTCCTGGTGGGACTGAGTCTCCTCCTGGCATCCGTCCGGCTCTTTATTCCAGAAGGCGAGCGCGAGATCCGGGCAGTGCGTCTGCCGGCGGCGCTGGTGATTGGAGGTGTGCTGGGATTTGTTTCCGGGCTGGTTGGGGTGGGCGGCGGAATTTTTCTCACTCCCCTTCTGCTGCTGGCGGGCTGGGCAAAACCAAAAGAGGCTGCGGCTGTCTCCGCCCCGTTCATCCTGCTCAATTCGCTGAGCGGGCTCGGAGGGCTTTCCTCCGGCGGGTGGCAGGCGCTGCCGCAGGGATTTTTTCTCTGGCTTTCGTGCGCGGTTCTCGGGGGGCTCCTGGGAGCAATGATGGGCAGCCGGCATTGGCGGCCCGCCTGGCTGCGGCCGGCATTGGGAGTTGTCCTGCTGATCGCTTCCGCAAAATTCGGGATGCAGGTTTTTTCATGACATCTTTTCCCTCCATCGAGTCCCGGCATCCGGTCGCCGACCTCTTCGGTCGAACCATCGACTACCTGCGCATTTCGGTGACCGACCGTTGCGACGAGCGTTGCCTCTATTGCATGCCGGAAGGCTACAAGGGGTGGGCGCAACGGCCGGACCACTTGACCGCGGATGAGATCGTCCGAACGGTTGAAGCGGCCACGCGGATTGGATTCCAGAAATTCCGAATTACCGGCGGCGAGCCGCTCATCCGCAAAGATGTTGTCGAAATCTGCCGGAGAATCTGGGATTTGCCCGGCACGCAGACGTTGGGGGTATCGACCAACGCCACGCATCTTGCCCCGTTGGCACACGGCTTGAAACAGGCGGGGGTGCGGTCGTTGAACATCAGCCTCGATGCGCTCGATCCGGCCACCTACCGGCGCATCACCGGCGGCAACCTGCGTCCCGTTCTCGATGGAATTGACGCCGCGCTGGCCGAAGGATTCGAAGTCATCAAGCTGAACTGTGTCCTTTTACGCGGAGTCAACGAAGACCAGTATTTGCCGCTGATCCGGTTCGCCGCGGAAAGGGACATGCCGGTTCGCTTCATCGAGCTGATGCCGCTCACGAGGACTGACGTGCTCGACGAATCCAAATTCCTCCCCGTGCAGGAACTCATGAGGCGGCTGGAAAAATCCGGGGAGCTGAGTCCTCTCGACGATTATCGTCCGGGGCATGGTCCGGCAAAATACTACGGGTATCGTTTCTCCGATGTGGCCGGCCCCGTCAAAATTGGATTCATCGGCGCCCTGACCACGCAGCATTTCTGCGAGACCTGCAACAAACTCCGGCTTACGGCCGACGGGAAATTGCGCCCCTGCCTTGGCCGGCACGGGGAGATCGATCTGCTGGGAACCCTTCGTCAAGAAGGGGACCCTGTGAGCGTCTTGCGCGAGGCTGTCGCCAACAAGCCGGAGAGCCACGCGTTTCTCGAATCCTACCAACCGGAGCGCCCGATGACGGCGATCGGCGGATGAAAGTGCTTTATTTTGCGCAGGCCGCCGACGCGAGCGGATGCCGGGAGGAGCAGTGGGAAATCTCACGCTCCCTGTCGTTGGAGGCTTTCTGGACTGAAGCCGTTCGCCGGCACCCCGCTCTGGCAAACTTGCGTGCCGGTTGCCGCGTGGCCTCGGGCATGGAGTATGTCGGCCAGGAAGATGTCTTGGATCCCCGCAAGGAGACGGCGGTCATCCCGCCGGTGTCCGGCGGATGAATACCGAGATCTGTCTGGTTGCGGGCCCGATCCGCATGGATCCCCGCGTGATCCCGGGATGCGGTGCGACGGCTCGTTTCGTCGGACTCGTGCGCGGAGAGGAGAATGGAGCGGAGATTCGAGGGATCGAATACGAGGCATACGAAGTGATGGCGAAGCGGGTGACGGCTGGAATCCTGGAGGCTCTGGGCCGCGAATATCCCGTGGAGCTTGTCCGCATGCATCACCGAATCGGCTTCGTTCCGGTTGGCGAGGCTGCCATTATTGTCGAAGTGCATTCCAAACATCGCGCGGAAGCTTTTGCCGTCCTGACAAAATTTCTGGACCGCCTCAAGCAGGACGTGCCCATCTGGAAGCGGCTGCCTTATGATTGAGATCGAAAATCTCCGGGCTCTGATTGATGACAACGTTCTTCCGCTGCCTGCGGTGGACCTGTCGCCCTTGAAGGCGGCCGGTTTTGTTCTCGCGGAGGACGCCGTTTCCCGGGACGACTCGCCGCGTTTTGATCAGAGCGCGATGGATGGCTATGCCTTTGCAGATACGGAGCCGGAATCCTGCCGGATTGCCGGAACGATTTCCGCCGGGGATTCTCCCGGGGCCGTCCTCGCTTCAGGCACCTCGGTCCGGATCCTCACCGGCGCGGCAGTTCCGGAGGGGGCGGTTTTTATTGCCCGTCAGGAAGATTGCGAGGTGGATGCGAGCCATGTGCGTTTGCGTCCGGGCGTGAAACTTCTTCCGGGAGAAAACATTCGTTTGCGTGGCGGGGTTGCCGCCGCCGGAGATGTTGTCCTCCGGGCAGGCTGCCGGGTTCTTCCGGGAGCCGTCGCCCTGCTGGTTTCTGTCGGCATCAATCAAATACGCGTGATTTCCCGCGCATCGGTTGTGCATGTCTCCACCGGCGCGGAGTTGGTTGCAGAAGGCCACTTGCCGAAACCGGGCCAGATCCCCGACTGCAACGGGCCCATGGTCGCGGCGCTTGCGGGCGCCATCGGATTGCCGGTGGAACGCCGGCAACTGGGCGACGATGCCCGGGCTCTCGGGCTGCTCGTCTCGGAATTCGCCGGCAACCTGCTGCTCATATCCGGCGGTTCGGGTCCGGGCGATCACGACCACACGCTCCGCGCCCTTCTTGAGGGCGGCTTCAAAATTCATGCATCCCGGATCAACAGCCGCCCTGGGAAGCCGCTCATCTTTGCAACCCGCGGCAGCCAGTTGGCCTTCGGGCTTCCGGGAAATCCCCTCTCGCACTGGGTTTGCTACCACGCGTTTGTCCGGAGGGCACTCGACAGGCTCCATGGGGAGAGCCCGGCGGAATTTGCTTCGGCGGAATTCGATAGATCATTTCAGCCCTCTGCCGATGGCCGGCGGATGTGGACTCCGGCGCTGGTCTCCTCCGGAGAAAAAGGACTGGTTGCCATCCCGATGCCATGGAAGCATTCCGGGGACCTCACGCCGCTCGCAAAAGCCAACGCTCTCATTCTCGATCACCCCACTGCAGGCAAATGCCGGATCCTTTTGACATGAAATCCTTCAGCCATCTCGACGACTCAGGAGAAGCCCGCATGGTGGACACCGGCGGAAAACCGGTTCAATCGCGCGCCGCCTCAGCCGCTGCCGAACTGCACTGCCTTCCCGGCACCATTGTCCTCCTCAAGGAGCACGCTCTTCCCAAAGGCGATGTTCTGGCTGTCGCGCGCATCGCGGGCATTCAGGCCGCCAAGCGGACAGCGGATCTCATTCCCCTTTGTCACACCCTGCCGCTCGAGAAGGTTGAGGTCGATTTTTCCATTGGAACCGACCGCATCGAAATTTTTGCCAGCGCAAAAACCAGCGCAAAAACCGGGGTTGAAATGGAGGCGCTCACAGCCGCCTCCACTGCCGCCCTCACGCTTTACGACATGATGAAAGCGGTCGATAAATCCATGCACATCGAAAACCTCCGGGTGACAGAAAAGGTCAAGAAGTGAAGATCGGGAGGATCACCCTGAGCGACCGGGCCAGCGCGGGGATTTACGAAGACCTCAGCGGGCCGGAAATCGAGCGCGTCGTGAAAGAATGCCTCGACCCGATGGCGTCCTTTGTTGTCCGCCTTCTCCCTGACGAGCAGCCGGCCATCGAATCCGCCCTGATCGAACTCTGCGGGCAATGCGATCTTGTCCTGACGACCGGGGGCACGGGACCCGCGCCCCGCGACGTGACCCCGGAGGCCACACGTGCTGTGATCGAAAGGGAGCTTCCGGGATTCGGGGAAGTAATGCGGGCGGGGAGTTTTGCCAAGGTTCCCACGGCCATTTTATCCCGCGCCACCGCTGGCACGCGGGGCCGTTCGCTCATCATCAACCTGCCCGGAAACCCCAAGGCTGTTGCCGAATGCCTCCCCCCCTTGACGGCGGCCATCAGAGAGTGCCTGTCCCATATCGAAGGGTGACGACAAACGAGTAAAGCATCCACCTGCCCCGGTTGAGATGCGTAGCTCTGCGGAGACGAGGGCCATTCACTCCCGGGCCCTCCCGATCCATTACCGGGCGTTGCGGTTGAGGAAGTCCGGCAGTGGACCATTTGACTTCGCACGGGTTGTCTGGTTGATTTCTTTGCATGGAATCCACAGCCTCCGGCGGCTGCAACCGGCGCGGCTTTCTCAAGGCGGCGGCGCTCTCGACGGCAGCCCTTGCGATCGAACCCTCCCTCTGCGAATCAGCCGGATCGGCGTCGAATGCCGCGGCTCTTCCGCGCCGGGAGTTCGGCAAAACGGGCATCCGGCTTTCCATCATCGGCATGGGAGGCATCGTCGTGAAAGATGCCGACCAGGACCACGCGAACCGCATCGTATCGGAATTTGTCGAGCGGGGGGTGAACTACTTCGACGTCGCGCCGTCCTACGGAGATGCCGAGGACAAGCTCGGACCCGCACTCGAGCCACACCGGAAAAATGTCTTCCTTGCCTGCAAGACGCAGAAGCGCACAGACGATGAGGCGGCGGCGGAGCTCAAACGTTCGCTCGAAAAATTGCACACTGATTATTTCGACCTCTACCAACTCCATGCGGTGACGGACGTGGCCAAGGACATCGACACCGTCTTTGCAAAAGGGGGCGCAATGGAGGTTCTCGTGGCTGCAAAAAAATCCGGGCAGATCCGCCATCTCGGGTTTTCCGCCCATTCGGTCGAGGCAGCCTTTGCGGCGATGGACCGTTTCGACTTCGACTCGATCCTGTTTCCCGTGAATTTCGCCAGCTACCATGCAGGAAATTTCGGCCCCCAGATCATGGAGCGTGCGCAGTCAAAAGGCATGGCTCGCCTGGCGCTCAAAGCCCTTGCGCGCCAGAAGTGGCCGGAGAATGATCCGGAACGGAAGATTTATACCAAGTGCTGGTATCAGCCTCTGACCGACCGGAACGAGGCGGATTTGGCGCTCCGGTTCACGCTGGGCCAGCCGGTCACTGCCGCGTTGCCCCCGGGCGACGAGGCCTTGTTCCGGCTCGCTCTGGATCTTGCACCGGGAGTGTCGCCGCTCACGGAATCGCAGTCCCGGGAGCTTCAGGAGCTCGCCGCGAGCCTGCACCCTCTCTTCCACGCCGTATAGCCGCGCCCGGCCGCAAGGGACCGGCGCGGTGTTTGGTGATTCCACTGACTCCGCCTTTCCTCAAGAAACCGCTTCCAGAGCCGCTGCGGAGCGCTTTTCGTTGGAATCGATATGGGCCTGCGGATGCAGGGTGGAGATCCGCATCCCGTAGAACGAGCGCAATACGAAGACGAGCCCGATGAGGAGAAAGACGACGCCGATCCCGAGGGAGATCCCGCGCGGGGAGTTCACCGCGATTTCGACGGCAAGGATTCCAAAAAGGGTGGTGAACTTGATGATCGGGTTCAGGGCCACCGAGGAGGTGTCCTTGAAGGGATCGCCGACGATGTCGCCGATCACGGTCGCATCATGAAGCTCGCTCCCCTTCTGCCTGAGCTCGACCTCGACGATTTTTTTCGCGTTGTCCCAGCATCCCCCGGCATTGGCCATGTTGATCGCCATATAGAGACCGAACATGGCAATCGAGATCAGGTATCCGACAAAGAAAATCGAATCGAGGCAGGCGAAGGCCAGCGTGAGAGAGAAGACGACGCCGAAGATGTTGAACATCCCGTGCTGGGCATACTTCGTGCAGATCCGCACGACCGCATTGCTGTCCTCCGCGGATGCCCGGTCGCTGCCGCTGAGCCTGATGTTGCGCTTGATGTAGTCGACGGCGCGGTAGGCACCGGTGGTGACGGCCTGCCTGGAGGCTCCCGCGAACCAGAAAACCACGGCCCCGCCCATCAGCAGACCGAGGATGATTCTCGCATCAACGATGCTGAGGTTCGAGAGGTCGGTCCACCCGTAATGCTTTTTGAGCATCAAGATGAGCGAGAAGATCATCGTCGTGGCACCCACGACCGCTGTTCCGATCAGGACCGGCTTGGCAGTGGCCTTGAACGTATTTCCGGCGCCGTCGTTGTCCTCCAGAAGAAGTTTCCCCTGCTCGAAATCCGGCGAGAACCCGAAGTCGCGGCGGATCTCGTCGGCGATGCCGGGAAGTTGTTCGATCATCGAAAGCTCGAAGACCGACTGCGCGTTGTCCGCCACCGGGCCGTAGCTGTCCACTGCGATGGTGACGGGTCCCATGCCGAGCATTCCGAAAGCCACGAGGCCGAACGCAAAGACCGCGGGGAATGCCATGTAGTCACCCACCGTGCTCAGGCTCGTAACGTAGGCGGCCAGCATGAGGACGGAGAGGCTGACCCCCTTCCAGAAGCAGGAGAAATTTCCGGCGACGAGCCCGGAGAGAATCGTAAGCCCCGCTCCGCCTTCGGTGGTCGCGTTGACCACCTCGTGACAGTGCGCGCTCCGCGTGCTGGTGAACACGCGGGTGAGTTCCGGAATGATTGCCGCCGCCAGCGTCCCGCAACTGATGATCGTGGCCAGCTTCCACCACAGGGTGGGAAATTCAGCCGACAGCATGAAGTAGCTGACAACATAGCTCACCGCCACGCACAGGAGGGACGTCAGCCAGATCAGGATCGTCAGAGGATGCTCGAAGTTGAAATGCCGGTGCTTCCCGAAAACCCCCTTCGTGATCCAGGTGTTGATTTTCCATGAGACGATGGACGTCGGGATCATCACGATCCGCATCGTGAAGATCCAGATGATGAACGTCCACTGATAGGCGGGCAGGACGGCCAGGAGAATGAAGGTGATCAGGGCGACCCCCGTGACGCCATAGGTCTCGAAGCCGTCGGCGGTCGGCCCCACGCTGTCGCCGGCATTGTCGCCCGCGCAATCGGCGATCACGCCCGGGTTCCTGGCATCGTCCTCCTTGATCTTGAAAACGATTTTCATGAGGTCGCTTCCGATGTCGGCGATCTTCGTGAAGATGCCCCCGCAGATCCGGAGGACGCTGGCGCCGAGGGACTCGCCGATCGCGAATCCGATGAAGCACGAACCCGCCAGTGCCGGCGGAACAAAGGCCAGGATCGCGATCATCAGCATCAGCTCCACGCTGATCAGAATCACCCCGATGCTCATGCCCGAGCGCGTCGGAATTTCCGAAACCTCCAACGCCCGCCCCCGAAGCGCGACGAACGCCATCCGGCTGTTCGCGATGTTGTTGATCAGCATTCCGAACCAGGCCACCGCAAACGAGCCGCCGATCCCGATGAGCGACCACATCAGGATGAGGGCCACGGTTGCAGCTTCCGCGTGCTTCAGGAAGCCGAAGTAATAGACCATCGTCGCGCCGATGAACAACTCGAGCAGGAGAAGCAGGCGGCCCTGCTGGAGGAGATAGGTTTTGCAGGTGCCGTAGATCAGGCTTGAAATTTCCAGCATGCTCCTGTGCGCGGGAAGCTTCCTGAGCTTCCGGTATTCCATCCACCCGAAAAGGATTCCCAGCGCCGCCACGGCAAGGCCGATCGTCAGAATCATCCCTCCCGAAAGCGAAAAGCCCGGGAAGTGGAACACCGCCGAGCGGTCGGCCGGCAGAGCGAGGTCGGACTCACCCGCCTTGAGAAGTTGAGGGCAGAGAGCGAGAACGGCAGTCACAAAACCCATTTTGGACAGCTTCATGGAGGGGGTGGATAAATACTGCATAGTATAAGTTTTACTTATTAAATGCCAAAACCTGCTGCATGGCAATGACTGTTTTCACCGCCTCCACAAGAAGGCGGGTGTGATCAAATGCGGGTGAGGATCTCCGAGGAAGGCAGGGGCAGACCTCCGGGTTGCCCGAAGGAAGATGGAGCGGCGGGCTGGGGACGTCCCGCCCTACCAATCCCTGTTTGCATCCGCATCCACTTTTGATCACGCCCCACAAGGCCCGCGATGTGATAAAAAAGGCAAGCGTCGCGATGCTGGGCGTGGGACAGGCGTTCCCCCAAGACTGTTCACATGATCCGAATCTGGCGATTCCCCGCGCAGTCGCAGAGTCCGCAGGGAAAAACCATTTTCAGACTGAACGTGGCATGGCCGTCCCGGCCATGAGGGATTTTCGATTCATCGGCGGGACGCCGATGCCACATTTTCCTGCAAAGGGAACAGGATTGGGCGGTCCCTCCAGCCCTTGTCGAATCCTCTAGGCGTCCTGACCCGATGTTTTTCCGATCGGGAAAACCCGGAATCCGATCTTCCGGAGTTCGCGGTGCGGCAGGATGTTTCTGCCGTCGAAGATGCAGGCCGGTTTCGGCATGCCCTCGTGGAGCTTCGCGTAGTCGATCGTTTTGAACGTATCCCACTCGGTCAGGATGGCGATGGCGTGTGCGCCATCCGCCGCCTCCTCCGCCGATTTCGCGACTTTGAGGTTCGGGTTCTTCGCAGATCCGAGGACATCGGTGATGATATCCTGCTCGCGAACCTTCGGGTCATAGACGACCACCTCGGCACCCTCTGCGAGGAGGTCCTGGCAGACCGCGATGGCTGCGGTTTCGCGGGTGTCGTTCGTGTCCTTTTTGAACGCGAATCCGAGGACGGCGATGCGCTTGCCGGTGATCGTGTTGAAAAGCTCCCGCACGATGCGGGCCGAGAACCGGTGCTTCTGCCAGTCGTTGATTTTGACCACGCTCTCCCAGTAGGCGGAAACCTCGGGAAGTCCGAAATGCCCGCAGAGATAAGCCAGATTCAGGATGTCCTTCTGGAAGCAGGATCCGCCGAAGCCGACCGAGGCCTTGAGGAATTTCGGTCCGATGCGGGAGTCCTTCCCGATGGCGTTCGCTACTTCATCCACATCCGCGCCGGTCGCCTCGCAGAGCGCGGAGATCGAGTTGATCGAGGAGATCCTCTGGGCGAGGAACGCATTCGCAACCAGCTTCGAGAGCTCGGAGGACCAGAGGTTCGTCGTGAGGATCCGCTCGCGCGGCACCCACTGCGCATAGACCGAGACGAGCTTCTCAATGGCGGCCAGCCCCGAGGGGGTCTGCTCGCCGCCGATGAGCACGCGGTCCGGATCGGTGAGGTCCTCGACAGCAGTCCCCTCGGCAAGAAACTCGGGGTTTGAGAGCACCTCGAACTGCCCGGATTTCGAATTCGCCTTGAGGATCGTGGTGATCGCCTCGGCGGTCTTCACGGGGATCGTGCTTTTCTCGACGATGATCTTCGGCCCCTCGGCGATAGCCGCGATCCGGCGGGCAGCGCTCTCGACGTATTTCAAATCGGCCGCGCGGCCGGCCCCGATGCCCTGCTTTTTCGTCGGGGTTCCGACGCTCACAAAGATGATGTCCGCCTTCCGGATCCCGCCGTCCACGTCGGTGGAGAAAAAGAGATTCCTCCCGCGCGAACTGCGGACGAGTTCATCGAGCCCCGGCTCGTAAACCGGAAGGGAATCGGAGTTCCACTCCGCGATGCGCGTTTCGTTCGGATCAACGACGTTGACCTCGATGCCGGGGCATTTCGCCGCGATCATGGCCATGGTGGGACCGCCGACATAGCCGGCGCCGAGACAGCAGATTTTCATAGTGGGATTACTCATCAGGGTTGAAGCTCCTTGCGGAAGTGGGCGATGGTGCGCTCGATGCCCTCCTCAAGCGGGACTTTCGGCTCCCAGCCGAGGTGCTTTTTCGCCAACGAGATGTCCGGGCGCCGCTGCTTCGGATCATCTGCGGGGAGCGGCTTGTGGGTGATCTTCGATTTCCCCCCGACCTTCTTCAGGACGATCTCCGCAAGCTCCATCATCGTGAACTCGCCGGGATTGCCGAGGTTCATCGGCCCGACGGTTTCTGTCTGGGCCATAAAGCGGATGAACCCCTCGATGAGGTCGTCCACATAGCAGAACGACCGGGTCTGCCTGCCCTCGCCGTAAACCGTAAGGTCCTCGCCGCGCAGCGCCTGGACGATGAAATTCGACACCACGCGCCCGTCGTTCGGCAGCATGCGCGGGCCGTAGGTGTTGAAAATCCGGATCACCCGGATGTCCACATGGTTTTCCCGATGATAGTCGAAGAAGAGCGTCTCGGCGCAGCGCTTCCCCTCGTCGTAGCACGACCGCAGGCCGATGGGATTGACGTGCCCCCAATACGATTCCACCTGGGGATGGATCTCGGGATCGCCATATACCTCGGAGGTGGAGGCCTGGAAAACCCGGGCCTTGACCCGCTTGGCAAGACCAAGGCAGTTGATTGCGCCCATCACCGAGGTCTTGGTCGTCTTGATCGGGTTGTACTGATAGTGCGGAGGAGAGGCCGGGCAGGCGAGGTTGTAGATCTGGTCAACCTCGATTTTGAACGGGTCGATCACATCGTGGCGGATCAGCTCGAACCCCGGATTCCCGAGCAGATGGGCGACATTTTTCTTCCGGCCGGTGAAAAAATTATCAAGGCAGGTCACTTCGTTTCCGGCCTCCAGAAGCCGCTCGCAGAGGTGCGAGCCAAGGAATCCGGCGCCGCCGGTAACAAGAATTTTCATGCGTTTGTTTTTGTGGAATGTCTTGGAAACCCTGACAGGGAGGACTCGGGCAGCGTCCGACGCAGGAGCCAATACGCTGGTGAGACTAGCCAGCGGCGGTCCCCCGTGTCAATGGGCTCCATGCCGGGAAATCGGCTGGAATCTCCGGTTTCCGGACAGGGCGACGGAAAAATTCCGTGGAAACCCGATTGAATCCGCCGCCGGTTCCGCCACAATGCGCGGTCCGATGTCCGAACTTTCCAAAGCTTACGAACCCGGTCTGGTGGAAGACAAATGGTATGCTTGGTGGCAGGAGCGCGGGCTGTTCCATGCGGATCCCGCCTCCGCGAAGCCCGGCTACTCGATCGTCATCCCGCCGCCGAATGTCACCGGCGTCCTCACGCTGGGCCACGTGCTCAACAACACGATCCAGGACATCCTGGCGCGCCGCGCGCGGCAGACCGGACACGAGGTCCTTTGGCTCCCGGGAACCGACCACGCGGGCATCGCCACGCAGACTGTCGTCGAGCGCAGGCTCCGCAAGGAGGAAAAGAAAACCCGCCACGACCTCGGACGCGAGGAGTTCCTCAAGCGTGTCTGGGAGTGGAAGGAGAAGCACGGCGGCATCATCATCAAGCAACTCAAAAAGCTGGGCTGCTCGTGCGATTGGGAACGCGAGCGGTTCACGATGGACGAAGCCTACGCGCGCAAGGTCCAGGAGGTTTTTGTGGACCTGCATTCCAAAGGCCTCATCTACCGCGGCAAGCGGATGGTGAACTGGTGCCCCGTGTCCCTGACCGCGCTCAGCGACGAGGAGGTCATCCCGAAGCCGCAGAAAGGCTACCTCTACCATTTCAAGGTCGAGATCGTGGAGCGGCCGGGAACATTCCTTGAAATCGCGACCACGCGGCCGGAGACGATCATGGGCGATACGGCGGTGGCCGTGAACCCGAAGGATCCGCGCTACCGTGAATTCATCGGCCTCCACGTGCGCCGCCCTCTCCCGATGGACGATCAGGCCATCCTCCCGGTCATCGGGGACGAAGCGGTGGAATTTGAATTCGGCACGGGCGTCCTGAAGGTCACACCGGCCCACGACAAGACCGACTACGAGATCGGCCTCCGCCACAACCTGCCGGTCATCGACATCATGAACCCGGACGGCACGCTGAACGACCTCGCGGGCGAGGACTTCGCCGGGCTCGACCGCTTCGAGGCCCGGATCGAGGCGGTGGACAAACTCCGTGAACTCGGCATCCTCGTCAAAGAGGAGCCCCACGAAAACCATGTCGGCTTCAGCGAACGCGCGGATGTCCCGGTCGAGCCCCGGCTCTCCGAGCAGTGGTTTCTCAAATATCCCAAAACGCTGGAAGCCCGCGACGCCGTCCGCAACCACCTCATCACGTTTTTCCCCGACCGCTGGGAGAAAGTTTACGATCACTGGCTGGAAAATATCCAGGACTGGTGCATCTCCCGCCAGCTCTGGTGGGGACACCGGATCCCGGTCTGGACAAAGAAGTGTTCAGTGTTCAGTGCTCAGTGTTCAGATCCGGAGTCCACTAAAAACCGAACACTGAACACTGAAAACCCGGACGAAGTCCGGTGCCAGGTCGAATCGCCGGGCGAGGGCTGGGTTCAGGATCCCGATGTGCTGGACACGTGGTTCTCGTCGTGGCTCTGGGCGCATGAGACGATGGAGCCTGCCGCGCTCAAGAAGTTTTATCCCACAAGCGCGCTGGTGACCGGGCCGGACATCATCTTCTTCTGGGTCGCGCGCATGATCATGGCCGGGCTCGAATACACCGGGGAGGTGCCGTTCCGCAGCGTTTACTTCACGGGGATCATCCGCGACAAGCAGGGCCGCAAGATGTCGAAGAGCCTCGGAAATTCGCCCGATCCCCTCGACCTCATCGCGAAATACGGCGCCGACGGGCTCCGGTTCGGGCTTCTCCGGATCGCACCCCAGGGGCAGGACATCAAATTTGACGAGCAGCAGGTCGTCGAAGGACGGAATTTCTGCAACAAGCTGTGGAACGCCTGCCGGTTCCGGCTCATGCACGGGGAGGTGGATCCCGCGGCGGATCCGTCGAAGCACGACCTCTCGATCTTTGCGCGCGACCTGCTCGCAAAACTCGACTCGACGGTCCGGCGCGTCAACGAAGGCTACGAAGCGTTCCGCTTCAGCGACATCGCCCAGGCGCTCTACGATTTTGTCTGGGGCGACTTCTGCGACCGCTTCATCGAGGCCGCCAAGGCCGACTTCGAATCCCCGCGCCGCGAGGGAACGCTGGCCACCATGGATTTCACGATCCAGCGGATCCTGAAGCTCCTGCATCCCTACACGCCCTTCATCACGGAGGAACTCTGGAGCGGGCTGGGCTTCGGCCCGCAGAGCCTGATGGAATCGCCGTGGCCGGAGCCCGGAAACGCCGCGCCCGAGCCCAGGGCCGGGGCGGTTTACTCCGCCGTTTCCCTCGCCCGCAACCTCCGCGCAACCTACAACGTCCCGGCGAACAAGCGCGTCGCATGGCAGTTCACTCCGGCTGCTGACTGGGTGAGTCAGGAGATCCCGACTCTCTCGCTCTTCCTGCACGCCGGGTCCCTCACCGCCTGCGACAAGGCACCCGTCGGTTCCGCCGCCTGCCCGACCGACATCGGCGTCCTCTACCTGCCCCTTGAGGGCCTCGTGGATCCGTCCGCCGAGAAATCCCGCCTCCAGGCCGAGGTCGGCAAGGTCGAGGCCGAAATCGAAAAGGTCGCCCGCAAGCTCTCCAGCGAATCGTTTGTCAACAACGCCCCGCCTGCCGTCGTCGCCGAACACCGGCAGCGTCAGCAGGACTGGCTCGCCAGGCTCGCCGAACTCCAGTCGGCCATCCGGTCGCTGGGCTGAAGCCTCATCGACATTTCACAACCACCGGGGTAGGGCGGAAACGCTATGAAACAAATCCCCGCCGCTATGTCCGTTCTCCTGGTTCTGGTCCTCGGCATCGGAGGAATGACGTTTTTGGCAAACTCCAAGAACGTCCGCGTCCATGTGCCGCCCGGCGGGGCCTCGCCCCAGCTCGTTCTCCCGGTCAAGTGATCCGTTTTGCGTAGAACACCCGGACGAGGCAAAGCCCCCCGGCCGGGGCGACGTGGTTGAATTTTGGTCCGCCTTCACGGAGCCGTCGCCGGATGTCGCCGCACGACAATTTTCCCGATGCGCAGCGGATGGCGGATGCGGTGAGGATACGGACCATTTTATAAAGGAACCCCTCCCCTTCGAATGTGAGAGTGAGGAGCGGACCGTTCTTCCGGACCCGGATGGCTGAAACGGTTCGTTTTGTCTCCTCCTTTTCCTTGGATCTGTTTGCGGCGAATGCGGCGAAGTCGTGGCGGCCGGTGAATGCCATGCAGGCATCTTTCAGGGCCGCCATGTCGAGCTGCCAGGGCACATGCCAGGCGCGGCCGAGCAAAAGCGGCGGCATCGCGGGACCGTTCCAGATCGTGTAACGGTAGATTTTTCCCGTGGCGGAGAATCTCGCGTGAAAACCCGCCGGAGCTTTGCGGAGCGTCATGATGCGCACGCCGGCGGGCAGGTGCGCATTCAATGCGGGCATCCAGGAGGCGACTGGCAGCCGTTCGTCGGGAACGTCCGCATGCGCACACTGGCCCTCCGCATGAACCCCCGCATCCGTGCGGCCGGCCGCGTGAACGATAATCCGTTCGCCGCACAGCTTGAGAAACGCGCGCTCAACAGCGTCCTGGGCGGTTTTTCCATCCGGCTGGCTCTGCCATCCGGAAAAGTGGCTCCCGTCGTAGGCGAGCGTGAACCGGAGCCTCATGCCTGCGAGTCAAGCCAGCTCTGCAGGAGGATCTGTGCGGCCACCTGGTCAATCACGGCCCGGTGCTCCCTGGCCTTGCGCCCGGCTTCGTGAAGCGAACGCTGCGCCGAAACCGTTGTGAGGCGCTCATCCCAGGCGACAACACGGCAGGTGGTTTCGGCCTTTAGCTTCCCGATGAATTCCCGCGACTTCTCCGCAGCCGGGCCAAACGTCCCATCCATGTTCCGCGGCATGCCGACCACGATCGTCTCCACGGATTTTTCCCTGGCGAGTTCGAGGATCCGCTTCAGCACCCCGCCGGATTTCACCTGGATCGTCTCCAGCGGGTGGGCAAGCATGCCGAGATCATCGCTCACCGCGACTCCGACACGGGCATCTCCCAAATCAATTCCCAGGGCACGGTTCATTTGCGGTTGAAAATCTCACACCCGCCGGTTACGATCAACAACCATGTCACAATTGTCATTGGACAAGTTCGGGGAAAATCTTCCGGTTTCCGGAGTGGTGGCTTTTTCGCAGGTCGCCATCGGTCTCGGCGCAGGGCTGATCGTGGCGGATCGCATCGGTCACAACGCGCGGCGCGGGCTGGCGATCGGCCTGATCAGCGCGGGCGTCGCAACTCTCGTCCCGGTCGTCTGGGGGATCGTGTCCAACGTCAGCCACCGCCCGGGTTCGTCCCGCACGATGCGCAAGCGCCTTGAGAGCATCCGGCATGACTCCGGCTTCGCCGACAACGGCGACGCGTTCTGACGTTGGCTTGAAGATCCTTCTCGCCTCCGCCTCTCCGCGCAGGAAATGGCTCCTTGAAGAAGCGGGCTACTTGGTCCGGTGCGAAATCTCGGGAGCCGAGGAGCTGGAGCACGACTCTCTGGCCCCCGCCGCGCTTGCGCTTGAAAATGCCTCCCGCAAGGTGCGCATCGTTTCCGCGCGGTTTCCGGATGAACTCGTTGTCGCGGCGGACACCGTCGTTGCGATGGACGGGATCTTTTACGGAAAGCCCTCCGACATGGACGATGCGTTCCGGATGATTTCCGAACTTTCCGGAAAAACCCACGAGGTGGTCACGGGTGTCGTGATCCATTTTCCCGGCGGCGAAAAACATGATTTTTCCGAGTCCTCCCTCGTCACGTTCCGCCCGCTCGGTCCGGACGAAATCCGGTCCTACCTGGCGTCCATCCACCCCCTCGACAAGGCGGGAGCCTACGCCGCGCAGGATGACGACGGGCGGATCATCGAGCGGATCGAAGGATCCGTGACCAATGTCATCGGTCTCCCGCTGGAGAGGCTGGGCGAAATTCTGGGGTGGCGCAACCGAGCTGCTGCCGTGGACATTTCGCTGTGATGGGATACGTTTCCGCGCATGATTGTTGGAATTGATCTGGGGACGACGCATTCGCTGGCGGGAACGATGCAGTCGGGGTTTCCCGTCCTTGTGGCCGATGAAGCCGGGAACCGTCTGACCCCGTCGGCGGTCTATTTCCCGGAAGCCGGGCTGCCGGTTGTCGGCTGGGAAGCATTGGAAATGCGCGCACGCCACCCGGACCGGGTCATCACCTCGGTCAAGCGCCTGATGGGTTCTTCCGCAGGGGAAACCCGGAAGCTGGCCCGGCAGACTGAGCTGATTGGCGGCGGACGCGCCCGGTCTCCGGAGGAGATTTCCTCGCTGATTCTGAAAAAGCTGAAATCCGATGCCGAGCGCTCGCTCGGGATCGAGGTCAACCGTGCCGTCATCACGGTCCCCGCGTATTTCAACGATGCACAGCGCTCGGCGACCAAGCGGGCCGGCGAGATGGCGGGGTTCACGGTTGAGCGGATTGTCGCTGAGCCGACCGCAGCCGCCCTCGCCTACGGGCTCGACCGGCTGGGAGAAAATTCCAAAGTTGCGGTCTATGACCTCGGGGGTGGAACCTTCGATGTCTCGGTCCTTCATCTCAGCGGAGGAGTCTTCGAAGTTCTTTCGACCAACGGCGACACCCGCCTCGGAGGCGACGACATGGACGCGGCACTCGCGCAACATTGGAATGTTCCCCCGCAGGCCGCGGACGGGATCAAGCGCGAGCTCAGCTCCGGGGAATCGGTGGAGCGCGACGGAGCCGTCTACCGGCGGGCGGATCTTGAAACCATCTGCCGGCCAATCATCGAGCGCACGCGGAAGCATTGCATCCGGTCGGTGGCCGACGCGCGGCTTTCCATGTCCGATCTGGCCGCCGTCGTGCTTGTCGGCGGCGCGACGCGGATGCCCATGGTGAGGACTTTTGTCGCGGAAGTCTTCGGCCGCGAACCGGACACGAGCCAGCATCCGGATGAGGCGGTTGCAATCGGAGCCACCATCCAGGCGGGCATCATCAGCGGGGATGTCCAAAACGTCACGCTTCTCGACGTCACCCCGCTCTCGCTCGGGATCGAGACGTTCGGCGGGCTGATGAATGTGATCATTCCGCGCAACACGACGATTCCGTGCAAAGCAGGCGAGATGTTCACGAATGCGGTCGCCAACCAGGCGGGCATGAGGATTTCCGTTCTGCAGGGGGAGCGGGAAATGGCCCGCGACAACTGGAAGCTGGGTGAATTCGATGTGGCATTCGAACCGCTCCCGAAAGGCCGCGCACGGGTCGGCGTTCAATTCGAACTGGACGCGAACGGGCTCCTGCATGTCCTTGCCCGCGACACTGCCACCGGAAAGGACACCGTCGTCCGCATCGAAAGCGCCGTTGAGGTCTCCGACGAGGCGGTTGAAAAGATGCTCGGCGACTCGCTGGAGCACGCATTTGAGGATATGAATGAGAGGGTGCTTTCCGAAGCCTGCCTGAAGGCGGATGAGATGCTGCCGGCTGTCGTGTCCGCCATCGAAGCGCTTCGCGACAGTGTTTCAGACGATGAAAAACGCGCCTTGGAAGCGCTGATGGAAGATGTCCGCCGCGCCCGTGATGACCGCTCGACATCGCGACTGAAAAAATCACTTGCCGCGCTCGACGAGGCCACCCAGCCGCTGGCGACGCTGCTGATCGAGAAGGCCATGTCCGGAACGTCATGACCCGAATCGACCTCCACCGGCATCTGGATGGCAACATCCGCCTGCAGACCATTCTGGAACTCGCGGAGAAAAACGGGGTCGCGCTTCCTGCAAAAGACCCGGACACTCTGCGCCCGCACGTGACCATCTCCTCCCCGCAACCCGGGCTCACCGATTTTCTCGAAAAATTCCGCTGGCCGATTGCGGTGCTCGCCACGCCCGACGACTGCCGCCGCGTGGCGCGCGAGAATGTTGAGGATGCATTCCACGAGCGGCTCGATCACGTCGAACTCCGCTTCAGTCCGGTTTTCATGGCCTCCGCAAACGGCCTGGATCCCGCAGCGGTTGTCGAAGCCGTCGTGGACGGAGCCGGGGCGGGCAGCAGGGAATTCGGAGTGCCGGTGACACTGATCGGGGTTTTGAGCCGCACGTTTGGAGCCGAGACATGTTTTCGTGAACTGGATGCGCTGCTGGATTTTCGCAACCGGATTGCGGCACTTGATCTCGCGGGAGACGAAGCCGGGTTTCCGGCGCGGTTGTTCGAATCCCACTTCCGGAAAGCAAGAAATGCCGGATGGAGGATCACCATTCACGCCGGAGAGGCGGCTGGTCCGGAAAGCATCCGCGAGGCGATCGACCTTCTCGGGGCCGAAAGGATCGGGCACGGAACGCGAGCGATCGAGGATCCCGCGCTGATGGATGAGCTTGCCGATAAAGGGATCGGCATCGAAAGCTGTCTCACAAGCAATGTCCAGACAAGCTCGGTCCCTTCCTATTCCGCTCATCCACTGCGGCGGTTCCTTGAGCACGGAATCCTTGCGACGATCAACACTGACGATCCCGCGATCAGCGGGATCACGTTCGATCACGAAATCGACTTTGCGGCTCCGGAAGCCGGACTCACCCCGGAACTGGTCGCCCTCGCACTGGAAAATGCCGGGAGGATCGCCTGGCGGGACGGCTGTCTGAAGTAGTCAGGCAATCGCGAGATCGAGGCTGTCCTGTCCGGGAGCCAGTTCGAGCAGGACCGGAACGCCGGCGAATTCCTCAAGAAGGCCGCGGTTCGTCCGCGTGGCCTCATCCGGCGTTGCCTGGATCGTGTTGAGGATAATCCCCCGGCATTCGAGCCCGCGGGCGCGGATGCTCTCGATGGTGAGGAGGACATGGTTGACGCAGCCGAGGCGGTTGGCAGCCACGAGGATCACAGGCAGCGACAAGGCGGCGCAAAGATCGGCGATCAAAGCGCCATCTGCAACCGGAGCAAGCCATCCGCCGGCCCCTTCCACCAAGACCGACTTCCGGCCCAGGGATACTTTCCGGAACCAGTCCGCGAGTGCGGGAATCGAAACCTTCCGGTTTTCCCTGCGTGCCGCCACAAGCGGGGCGACCGGGCTTTGAAACCAAAGCGGGTTGACCTCGTCGATGTTCAGTTCGTCCTCCGCCGCAGACCTCAAAATCTCCGCGTCAGCGCGGTCGCCCGAACAGAGAGGCTTCAGGGCAATGGTGTCCAAACCGGCCCGGCGGAGGGCACGGGTGAGGATGGCGGTCGCAAAGGTTTTCCCGACGCCGGTATCCGTGCCGGTGACGAATGCCCTCATTTCTTCGGGGCGGTGGCATCCAGAAACACGCCCTCAAGGTCTCTTTGCGGACGACGGGCTGCCACAAACCGTCCGCCGGACTGACGGACCAACTCCTCGATTTTTTCCTGAAGTCCTTCCGGTGCATCCTCGACGAGGAATTCCGTCTGGCGGCGGATCGTGGTAAGTTCGTCCAGACTCCCCTCGCGGACCATTTCCCCGCGCGCCATGATCCCGACCCGGTCGCAAACCTCCTGGACCTGACCGAGGAGATGGGAGGTGAGGAGCACTGTCTTGCCACGCTTTTTCAGATCCAGGATCAGGTCGCGGATCTGCCGCGACCCGGCGGGATCCACGCCTGCGGTCGGCTCGTCAAGGACGACGAGTTTCGGATCCTGAACGAGCGCCTGCGCGAGGCCGATGCGCTGGAGCATGCCTTTGGAAAACCCGCCGACCCGGCGGTGACGCGCGTCCTGAAGCCCGACCAGTTCGATCAACTCGTGAATCCTGGCATCGAGTTCCTTCGAGCGGAGCCCGCAAATTTTCCCATAAAACCTGAGTGTTTCCTCGGCGCTGAGAAACTTGTAAAAATACGGGTTCTCCGGGAGGAACCCGACTTCGGCACGGCTGCGGTATTCCCGGCTGTCCTTCCCGAAGATCGTAGCCTTCCCCTGGTTCGGAGTGACGAGCCCGAGCAGAACTTTGAGCGTCGTGCTCTTGCCCGAACCGTTCGGCCCGAGGAGCCCGTAAACCTCGCCTTCGTTGACATCGAGGCTCAAATTCCGGACCGCAATGATCCGCTGCCTCCGCATCGGAACCGGATAAACTTTTGTCAGCTTTTCTACTGTGACCGCTTTCATGGGATGATGGTGAATCCGCGGAGCCCGGCCACACGCGGGATCTCCAAAACGCGCTCCTGTTCGATGTGGCCGGCCAGCGAACTCGTCCGGATCGCCTCCAGAAAGTCGTCGGTCTCATCGCCCTGGGCCAGGAGCTCAACCCGGCCGTCGGGCAGGTTTTTCACGTTTCCGGCCACTTCAAATCCACACGCCAGATTTTTCACCGTCCAGCGGAACCCCACCCCCTGGACGCGACCATCGTAGTGGACTTGGACGGACTTCATGGGCAGCGCTTCAGTTTTCGAAAAGGGAATTCCGGATCGAAGCGAGCTCGGTCTGCTCGGAGAGTTTTTTTGTCACTCCGCGGAGCCGTCGGCCGAGCGTTCCAGCCACGCCGATGAGGATCCGGATCCCGGCCTCCGGGTAGTTGTTGATGAAATCCTCAAGATCCGTGCGCGTGATCATCCAGTATTGGCTGGGCTCGATGGCGACAACCGAACAGACCGCGCTTGCGGGATCGAAGAGGTCCACCTCGCCGACCCACTCGCCTTGGCGGATCGGTCCCAAAAGGATCTCCTTGCCGCCGTCATCGTGCCGGGCGTGCAAAAGCCCGCTGATGATGAAGAAGAGCTTCCCGTGCGGAAGACCCTCCTCGATCAGGATATCCCCCGGCTGGGCGATGTGGAAACTTCCATACGAGCTCAGCGTATCGCGATCCTCCTTGCTGAGTTCGGAAACCAGTCCGACAGCCGGCAGATGTGGTGTGGTGAGTTCCATGTTCCTTAGCAAACACATTTCCCCGCCGCGCACAAGGCGGAAGGACTCAGGCCGGCTTCTTTGTGCTCTGGATGTAAAGCTCGCGGAGCTGTTTAAAATCGACCTCGGAGGGGGAGCCGGTCATCAGCTCGACACCGCGGTTGTTTTTCGGAAATGCGATGACATCGCGGATGCTCTCGGCGTTGGCGATCAGCATGACGAGCCGGTCCAGCCCGAGCGCTATCCCGCCGTGCGGTGGAGCACCGAACTGGAACGCCTTCAACATGTGGCCAAACATCGTCTGCTGCTTGTGCTCATCCACTCCGAGGACCGAGAACATTTTTGATTGGAGCCCGGGCTCGTGGATCCGGAGGCTTCCACCGCCGATTTCCACGCCGTTGAGCACCACATCGTAGGCAAGCGCGCGGATTTTTCCGTATTCCCCGGATTCCAGAAGAGCGGCATCCTCCGCACACGGGCGGGTGAACGGATGGTGGACGGCATTCCACTTCTGCTCCTCCTCGCTCCAGGCAAGCAGAGGGAAATCCACGACCCACAGGAAGTTTCGTTTTTCCGGATCATTCGCAAGCCCGAGAATCTCCGCGACACGCAGGCGGATCCGGCCGAGCGTCTCGCAGGCGGTCTCCCACTTGTCGGCACCGAAGAGAATGAGGTCGCCCTCCTCGATGGCCAGGCGCTCCGTGAGGGCCGCCTTCTCATCCTCGCTGAAAAATTTCACGATCGGGGATTTCCATTCGCCGTTTTCGACCTTGATGAAGGCAAGGCCCCTGGCCCCGGACTGTTTGGCGAGCTCGGTGAGCGTCTCGATCTGTCCCGTGGTGATTTTTGCGAACCCCTTTGCGTTGATCGCCTTCACGACGCCCCCGCCGTCGAGCGCACCGCGGAAGACTTTGAACTGCGAAGCGCGGAAAACGTCCCCGAGATCGGTGATCTCCATGGCAAACCGGGTGTCCGGTTTGTCGCTGCCGAAGCGGTCCATCGCCTCGCGCCAGGCAAGGCGCGGGAAGGGAGTCGGGATGGTCGCGCCGGTTGCCTCCCGGAATACGGCGACCAGAAGTTTCTCCATGAGGCCAAGGATGTCGTCCTGGGTGACGAACGAAGCCTCCACGTCAAGCTGCGTGAATTCCGGCTGGCGGTCCGCCCGCAGATCCTCGTCACGAAAGCAGCGGGCGATCTGAAAATATTTCTCGATGCCGGCCACCATGAGGAGTTGCTTGTATTGCTGAGGAGCCTGTGGAAGGGCGTAGAAGGCGCCGGGCGAGAGGCGGGATGGCACGAGAAAATCGCGGGCTCCTTCGGGCGTGCTCTTCGAGAGGACCGGGGTCTCGATTTCGAGGAAACCCTCGGCATCCATGACGTCGCGGATCGTTTTGATCACCCGGTGGCGGAGCCGGAGGTTTCCGCTCATCTCCGGACGCCGGAGGTCCAGATAGCGGTAGGTCAGACGCAGATCCTCGTTGGCAATCCGCTCGTCCACCGGAAATGGGAGCACCTCTGCCGCATTCAGGATCTCAAGTTCCGTCGCGACGAGTTCGACGGCACCGGTGGCGAGTTTCCCATTCTCCGTGCCAGCCAGCCTGAGAGCCACACGCCCCTTCACGCGAACAACGTCTTCTCCACGGAGTTCATGCGCGCGGGAAGCGGCCTCCGGACTCTCCTCCGGACGGAATACAACCTGCGTCAGCCCCTCGCGGTCACGGAGGTCGATGAAAATGACGCCTCCATGGTCGCGGCGGGAGGCGACCCACCCGCAGAGTGTTGCGGTCGTGCCGGCATCTTCCGGGCGCAGAGCATTGCAATGGTGTGTGCGATAGGTCATGGGAAAACGGGTAGTATGAGCAGGTTTCGGACGTCTGGCGTCAATGAAAACTTCCTGAGTCACCAGGGAAGACCGGAAAAGCTTTTGAATGATGTGATCGCTCCATATCAAAAATTTCCCGGTCTCAATGTTTATGCGAGCAGGGGTTTGAGAAACGGCGCGGTGCGGCTGGATTTCGATTTTGCGATTTTTTCGGGGGTGCCCTCGGCGACGATTTTTCCGCCTTTGGAGCCGGCCTCGGGGCCGATGTCGATGACGTGGTCCGCCTCGGCGATGACGTCGAGGTGGTGCTCGATGACGACGACCGTGCCGCCTTCGTCGACGAGCCGGTGGAGGACGGCGATCAACTGGGCAACGTCGTGGGCGTGGAGGCCGATGGTGGGCTCCTCGAGGACGTAGAGGGTTGATTTTCCGCGGCGCGCGGTACGGACCTCCTCGGCGCGCGAGGTCGGACGGCGGGCAAGCTGGGTGACGAGCTTCAGGCGCTGGGCCTCACCGCCGCTGAGGGTCGGGCTCGGCTGTCCGAGCTGGAGGTAGCCGAGGCCGGTTTCGACGAGGAGGTCGAGCGGACGCTTGATCTTGGGATTCGCGGAAAAGAATTCCGCCGCCTGCTCGATCGTCATGTCCATCACATCGCCGATCGATTTCCCGTTGTATTCAATTTCGAGCGTGGCCGGGTTGAACCGGCGGCCGAGGCAATCCTGACAGGGCATGTAGCTCGGTGGCAGGAAATTCATCTCAAGCTTGATGACCCCCTGCCCGAGGCACGCCTCGCAGCGACCGCCCTCGTTGTTGAAAGAGAACCGGCTGTTCGTATACCCGCGCATGCGGGCGGGAGGAAGTGTGGCAAAGAGGGCGCGGATGTTGTCGAGCACCTTGACATATGTTGCCGGGGTCGAGCGGGAGGTCTTGCCGATCGGCGACTGGTCCACCTCAAGAACCGCCCCGAACGGATGGATTCCCTCGACTCCGGCGCAGTGTTCAAAGCCGGATTTCTTCCGCGCCAGCGCCTCGCGCACGGCGGGAACGACAATGCCGCGCAGAAGCGTGCTTTTTCCGGAGCCCGAGACGCCGGTGATGGCCGTGAGCCGGTGGGCAGGAATGCGGACATCGACACCGGTGACATTGTGGAGGTTCGCGCCGCGAACCGTGAGCCATTCGAGGGCCGCGGGTCTGCGCGACCCCCGCGACGGGTGCTTCATCGGCGAGCGAAGCGACCGGCCTGTCAGGGAATCCGGAGACTTGATGATTTCGTCCAGCGTGCCGGATGCGACGATCCGACCGCCGCGGCTTCCGGCTCCCGGTCCGAGATCCAGAATCCTGTCCGCCCGGCGCATCGTCTCCTCGTCATGCTCGACGATGACAAGCGAGTTTCCTTTTTCCGTGAGGGCCGCCAGGGCATCAAGCAGCCTGGCATTATCGCGCGGGTGGAGGCCGATGGTCGGCTCGTCCAGAACGTAGAGGACTCCCCGCAGGTTCGAGCCAAGCTGTGCGGCAAGGCGGATCCGCTGGGCTTCGCCGCCGCTCAACGTCTTGGCGCTGCGGTTGAGCGAGAGGTAGTCGAGGCCGACCCTGGCGAGAAATTTCAGTCGCTGGGCGATCTCCGAGACGACTTCTTTCGCCACGCCGGCACGCGGCCCGGTGAAGCGGAGCGACTGGATCAGCGCGAGCGCTTCCGAAGCGGGAGCTCCGGTGAAATGGTTGATCGAGCGGGTTTCAATCAGGACATGAGAAGCAGTTTCATTCAGTCGCGAACCTTTGCAAACCGGACACGGACGGGGTTCGGAGTCTTCAAGCCCCTCGTGCTTCCTCTCCTCGTCGAGTTCGGCCTCGAGTTGGGAGTCAAACTCCTTTCCACCCGCTCCGAGCCCGCTCCAAACCTCGCCGAATCCGCGGCAGTGCAGGCACCATCCGTGGGGAGAGTTGAACGAGAACAGCCTCGGGTCGAGCGGCTCGAACGCGCGGCTGCACGACGGGCAGTTCATCTCGGTGCTCAGGACGCTCGATTTGCCTTTCGAGTCCTGGATCCGGGCGGTGCCGCGGCCGAGAGCGAGCGCACGTCGCACCATCTCGTCGGCGGCCTTCGCATCCGGCTTGTCCAGTGACCCGATCAGCGCATCGATCGTGTGTTCCTTGAAGCGCTCCAGCTTCTGGAATTCCCCGACCGGAACCGGACGTCCGTCCACGATGAGGGTTTCGATCCCCTGCCGGGCGGCGGCGCGGGCGACATCGGTGTGGAAGCCCTTGCGGGCCTTCACGAGATTCGCGAAAATTTTCACCGGCCCGCGCGAGGCGGTTTTCCGGACCTCCTCCGCGATGGCGGTTGGGGTGCGGCTTTCCACAGGCACCTGACAATCCGGGCAGTATTGGGTGCCAAGCTTGGCGAAGAGGAGGCGGAGAAAGTGGTAGATTTCCGTGACCGTGGCCACGGTTGATTTTCCACCGCCGCGCGTCACGCGCTGCTCGATGGCCACGCTCGGCGGCAGGCCCTCGATCGAATCCACATCCGGCTTTTCCATCTGCTCGACGAACTGCCTGGCATAAGGGGACATGCTGTCGAGAAACCGCCGCTGGCCCTCTGCGAAGAGGATGTCGAAAGCCAGCGTCGACTTGCCCGATCCGCTGAGGCCGGTGACCACGACCATGCCATCGCGCGGGATGTCCACCGAGATGTTCTTGAGGTTGTGCTCGCGCGCGCCCCGGATGGCGATGGCCCCGGATGGCCTGGGGGCCCGGGCCTGCTCCGGCGGCGCATCCTCGATCCGGATCCCGCGGCCTTCGAGGATCGGAGAGAGGAACCGGCCGGTGTGGGAATCCGGGCACGCGGCGATCTGCTCGGGCGTCCCTGCCGCCACGACACGGCCGCCGGCATCGCCGCCCTCGGGCCCGAGGTCCACGATCCAATCCGCGCATTTGACGACCTCGAGGTTGTGTTCGATGACGACAACGCTGTTCCCCTCGTCCACAAGCCGCCGGAACACCTTCAGAAGGAGCGAGACATCATCGAAGTGAAGCCCGGTCGTCGGCTCGTCAAAAATCAGGAGTGCTCCATCCTCGTGCTTCTGCGCGAGGTGGTGGACGAGCTTGAGACGCTGGGACTCACCGCCGCTGAGCGCGTTCACCGGCTGCCCGAGCCGGAGGTAATCCAGACCGACCTCGGCAAGAAGGCGCAGCGGGCGGGTGATGCACCCCCGTTTGTCCAGGGGATCAAAAAAGCCGATCGCCTCCCCGGCCGTCATTTCCAGCACGTCATGGATGGATTTGCCAAGAATTTGAATATTGAGCACCGGGGTGCGGAAGCGTTTCCCTTCGCACTCCGGGCAGCGCAGGTAGAGGTCGCTGAGGAACTGCATCTCGACCTTTTCGAATCCGAGACCTCCGCACCGCTCGCAGCGCCCCTGGCCGGAGTTGAAGGAAAATGTTCCCGGTGAGAAGCCCGCGGCAAGGGCCTCCTTCGTCGTGCCGAAAAGTTCCCGGATCCCGTCGTAGGCGCCAAGATAGACCGCCGGAGTCGAACGCGGGCTGCGGGCGAGCGGCGACTGGTCCACCATGACGACGTCCCCGATTTCCTCGTCTCCCCGGATCGACTTCACAAACCCGGCCGCCTCGTCCTCGGATGGCTCGTCGCCTGCGAGGTGACGGTGGAGGACATCGCGCACGAGAGATGTCTTCCCCGAGCCCGAGACGCCGGTGACGGCGCAGAGGACGCCCGTCGGGATTTTCACATCCACACCGCGAAGGTTGTGGTGCCGGATCCCGCGCAGCTCGATGAAGCGCTTCGGCTTGCGCCGCTTCCCGGGAATTGCGATCTCCTTTCTGCCCTCCAGATAATCGGCCGTCAGGGAATCGGTCTTCGCAAAATTTTCCGCCGGCCCGCAATAGAGGAGGTTTCCTCCCTGCGCGCCGCGGCCGGGCCCGATATCCACGATGTGGTCGGCAGTGCGGATCACGGCCTCCTCGTGCTCGACGACAAGCAGGGTGTTGCCCTTGTCGCGAAGTCCGCGGAGCACCCGGAGCAGGCGGCCCGTGTCGCGCGGATGAAGGCCGACGCTCGGCTCGTCGAGGACGAAGAGCGTGTTGACAAGCGACGCGCCGAGGCAGGTCGTCAGGTTCACGCGCTGGAGTTCTCCACCCGAAAGCGAGCGCGTCGGACGGTCGAGCGTCAGGTATCCCAAACCGACTTCCAAAAGATAATAGAGGCGCGAGGCGATCTGTTCGTGAACCAGGCGGGCGCTCGAGTCGTGTTCGGGGGGCGTAAGGCCGGAGAAGATCTCCAGAAGCCCGGCGATCGGCCGGTGGGCGAGGTCGGCAATCGTAAGCCCCTCCAGGCGGAAATTCAGCGTTTCCGGCTGGAAGCGTCCGCCTTTGCAGGCGGGACACGGCTGGTAACTCCGGTATCGGCTGAGCAGCACCCGCACGTGCATCTTGTAGGTTTTTGATTCCAGCCAGTTGAAGTAACCCTTCACCCCATACCAGCGGTTGTTTTCCCACGCGTCCTGGCCGCCGCCCTCGCCGTTGATGACCCAGTCCTGATCGGCTTTCGGAAGCTCCTCAAACGGGCGGCGCACATCGACTTCATTGCGCAGGGCATGGAGCATCAGATCATCCTGACACTCCCGTGACTGGCCACTCTGGAACGGCTTGACGACGCCTTCGGCAATCGACAGCGAGCGGTCGGGCATCACCCGCTGGAAATCGATCCCGATGATCCGTCCGAACCCGCGGCACTCCGGGCACGCTCCCAGCGGGTTGTTGAAGCTGAAGAGCCCCGGCGAAGGCGGCCGGATGCCTGCATCGCAGTGGGCGCAATGCCACCCCGAGGAAAACGGATGCTCCTCGCCGGAATCCGGATCCACAACGGAGAGTTTGTCGGCTCCAAGCCGCAGGGCGTTTTCCACGGCCTCGGCGAGCCTCGTGCGGTTCGACGGTGAAATTTCCACACGATCCTGGATGACCTGAACCCGCGCCGGAAGCCGCCCGGCAGGCGGCACCTCATCGGTCCTCACGATTTGCGAGCCCAGCCAGACCCTCAAATATCCCTGCTGCTGGAGGAACTCAAAAAAGTCCGCCGGCCTGGTCTTTGGAGGAACCGGAACGCCGAACGCGACAAGCAGGGTTTTCCCGCGGAACTGCCCGGTGACCGCATCGACGATTGAAGCGGGCGACTCCGGCCTGACTTCGCGCTGGCAGGTCGGGCAGAATCCTTTTGCCAGTCGCGGAAACAGGAGCTTCAGGTAGTCGTTGATCTCGGTGATCGTTCCGACCGTCGAGCGGGTGGTGCGGACATTGTTCGCCTGCTCGATGGCGATGGCCGGCGGGATTCCCTCGATGGAATCCGCCAGCGGCTTGTCCATGCGATCGAGGAACTGCCGCGTGTAGGGGCTGAACGTCTCGACATACCTCCGCTGGCCCTCGGCATAAACCGTATCAAACGCGAGGCTCGACTTGCCGCTTCCGCTCGGCCCGGTCACGACGATCAGGCTGCCGAGGGGCAGGTCGAGATCAATGCCGCGCAGGTTGTTCTGGCGCGCGCCGCGAATCCGGATGTTTTCCACCCGCAGGGAGACGACCGGGTTCAGAAACTCAGGCTTCTTTTTGTGAAGCCGTGCGCAGCTCGTCCGTGCGAAGCAGCACCCGCTGGCGCATGACTTTTCCGGATTTGAATTTCACCGTCGCCCGCGCCGGGATGATCACGTCCTTCTCCGGCTTGTGCGGATTGCGGCCCACGCGGGATTTGGTCAGGCGGACTTCAAAAACTCCGAAATTGCGAAGTTCGACATCGCGGCCCGAAGCCAGCGCGTCAGTGATCCGGTCCAGCGTCTGCTGGATGACAGTAAAGACGTCCTGCTGGGTGATCCCGGTTTCCTTGCTGATCTGCATCACAAGATCGCGTTTGGTGAGGTTGGGCATGATCTAAGAGTGTTGTTATGCCTTAATAAGCAAGTTTCTCTCCCGACCGCAACCCTGTTTGCAAGGGGGGCAAAAATGAAGGGTTGTTTTCGGCAGTCGGATCCATGAAATTCCGCTCCGAAATGCGTATTGCGGTCATCGCCGACACTCATGGGAGGCTTTCGGAGAAAATCCTTCCGGATTTGCGGGATGCGGACGAAATCTGGCATCTTGGGGATTTTTGCGATCTGGCGACGCTTGAGTTCGTCCGCGGGATCGGACCGCCCGTGGAAGGGGTGTTGGGCAACAACGACTTCGGTCTGGATCTGCCGGTCAGCCTCACCCTCGATCGACAGGGGAACACCTTCTTTTTGATCCACATACCACCGCAACGTGCGCCGGCGGCGGACTTCCTTGTGCACGGTCACACCCACGTGCCGCGGGACGAAGTCATTGAGGGCACACGGTTTTTGAATCCCGGAACCATCGGGAAACCGAACAAGGGCGCCCCTCCCTCCTATGCCTGGCTCACGGTTTTGGAAGGGGGCGGGATCATTTGGGAAATCGTCCCGCTGTAGTCCCTCACCTGCCGGTTGCGTATTCCCCCGCATCCAGCCGGTGCCAGAATTCGGCAGCGGTCTGGTCCTCGGGATCGTCCGGGGCCCGGAGGATGCGAAGCGTCCGGAGACCACGCAGGCTGTTGAGGGAGGCCTTGTCGGCGATCATCATCGGGCTCAGAGTGAGCTTCGTCAGCGGAAAAAACGCGAGGATTTTTATGTTCTCAAGAGCGAGGTGACCGATGTCAAGCGTCTGGACCCTGCGGCAGATGCCGAGTGGGGTGATGTCGGTAATCAGGGTCCCGGAAATATCCAGATTCGTGAGCAGTGGCATCATCCGCGGCAGCGTAAGATCTGAAAACCGTGTATCCTTCAGAGAGAGGCTCTGAACTTTTGCAAAGCCGCGCAGGCCCGGCGGAAATGTCGCCACCGGACACCCGGCAATGTCCAGCGACTCGAGCGGCAGGGCGGCAAGCGTGGCCCAGTCGAGAGTGCCCGCATCCCGGATTTTGAGACGGACCGGCTGAGGGGAAAGGGATTTCAGGCTGGAGAGATCGGCCAGTTCGGGAATTCCGGAAACCGACAGGTCCCGGCCGGAATCCTGAAAGACCACCTCTCCGGTGGATCCATTGGCAGCCATGATGCCGACCGTCACCTCGGATCTTCCGGGGACGCGGCCGGTCGGGCTCGGGCCGATCGTTGCCTTGCGGGCAAGCGGCTTGTCCTGAAAGAACCTGATCGCACCGGCGGTGGTTTGATCAGCCGGCGAACCGGTATTGTTCAACAAACCCGCCGCCTTCTCAAACCGATCCGCCATCGGCTTCGACAGCTGGTCGCAAATCGCAACGAGCTCCTCCGGGCGATCCGGTCCGAGCATGTCGGGAAGATTGTTTTTGCGCCGGTCTGCCGCGCATTTGACCGCCATCTGGAAGGAATCCCTTGCCGGAGCAAACTCCACCGCGCAGGCCAGATGGTAGCGCCCCTTGAGGATCCAGGCTTGCGGAAGCGTGGGGTCAGCCAGGATCACCTGGGAGACGGCCTCCAGCCCTGTCTCAATACGGGTGACAATGATGCCCGGGTTGTTTTCATAGCTTTTCAGCTCCTGGGAATTGAGGTTGCGGTCGAATTCCATCGCCGCCTGATTCATGCCGCGATTGGCCTGGAAAAATTTGTCCTGGTTCTCAAAAAGATCCTGAAACCGGCGGCGGGGAGGCTCCTCCGGTTTCGCCGAAGCCTGGGCCTGCTGAAGCTCCTCATACTTTTTCTGGGTCTCGGTGAGTTGGGCTCCGACACCTGCGATTTTTTCCTCGGCCTGTTTCTGTGCTTCCTCGCGCAGCTTTTTTTCCTCCTCGGACATGGAGAGTGCGCGGAGTTTGTCTTTTTCAGCGTCACTCTTGTCTTTCTGCGCAACTTGCAAGTCCTCCCAAGCCTTTTTGACAGCTTTTTCATTCTCTTCCGCCTGCTGTTTCCTTTCCTCCGCCAGCCGCTCGTTTTGCAGAGCCAGATCTTTCTGTTTTTCGGCCTCCTTGAGCGCCGCCTCGGCGACCTTCGCACGGTCGGTGATCTGCCAGAATGCGGCGACCGATCCGGCGATGAAAACAAGAAGTGAGACGGCGATGACCGCCGTGACCGCACGGTTGCGCAAAACCAGCTTGCGGAGAAGTTCGACGGCGGAAACCGGACGGGCGCTAATCACTTCCCCCCGCCGGTAGCGCTGAAGGTCTGCCTCGAGGGCGGCGACGCTGCGGTAGCGCTCGACGGGAGAGTTGCGGAGGGCCTTCAGAAGAATGATCTCCAGATCGCTGTCGAGCTTGGGATTGATCGTGCGCGGGCGGCGCGGCTCATGGCTCTGGAGTGCCTGCGCATCGGCGACGATATTTCCGGTCGCCTCAAAATGGCGGCGTCCGGTCAGCATCTGGTAAAGGATCGTGCCCAGCGCATACACGTCCGCCCGCTCATCGACCTCCTTGCTGGATTCCGCCTGTTCCGGCGACATGTTTTCGAGGGTGCCGACCACGTGTCCGCTCACCGAGAGCGACTGCCCGGAGTCGCCCGTGCTGATCTTCGCGAGCCCGAAGTCCGCGACCAGCGGTTCGCCGTCCTCGCGCAGGAGGATGTTGCCCGGCTTGAGATCGCGGTGCAGGACCCCGTGCTCGTGGGCGAACTGCACGGCGTCGCAGATTTTCAGAAAGATGTTGAGCGTCTGCTCGACAGGCAGCACGCGCGTTTCCCTGGCCCGTGGCGGCGCATTTTCCTCATCCGGTTCGGCGGCATCACCCCGGCTCGACCGCTCCTCGCGCAGGGCATGGATGAGGGACTTGAGGTCCGGCATCGCCTTGGTCGTGGTGCCACCCGCCTCCTCCCGGGTGCGCTCGTAGAGGAGATCCGAAAGCGTGAGCCCGTCCACAAATTCCATCACAAGATACTGGATCCCCTCGAACTCGTTCATCTCGAAGACACGGCAGATGTTCCGGTGGGGAAGCCGCGACATGACCTCCGCCTCACGCCGGAACCGCTTCAACTGGGCATCGGTGGTCGTCTCGGTCGCGTGCAGGACTTTGATCGCAACCACATTTCCAAATCGATCGCTGCCTTTCCAAACCTTCCCCATCCCCCCGGTGCCGATCACGCCCAAGAGTTTGTATTTCCCGAGCGACTGGGAAAACTGGGTTGTCACGACGTTGTCGCTGCCGAGCTCCAGCGAGTCGCCGATTCCCTCCGGGCGGACGACCCTCAGGATGGGAACCGGTTCGTCCAGGCCCTCCGCCTTCAGGCAGTAGAGATAGTCCGCAAAATATTCCACCTGCGAGGCATCGGCATCCACCCCGGGTCCGATCAGCCAGACTTTGCGCAGGTGGGTCTCGGACAGCGGCTCGATGTCGCCCCCGGACCAGTGAAAATCGCTCAGATCCGGCTCGGCCTCGCGCTCCGCCTGAATCGCCTGCCATCCCTCGGGGAGCGTCTGGACAAGATTGCGGAGAGTGAATTCGGAAATCAGCACCTCGCCCGGCCGCGCAAGCTTGCTGAGCTCGGAGGCCAGATCGACCGTGAGCCCGACGGCCGAGTAGCACTGCGTCGCCGAAGCCCCGAGCGTGCCCACAAATGTTTCCCCGGTCCAGATCCCGCAGGAAAGCGGCGGCATCTCGCGGCCCTGGCGGAACAGCCCGGCCCGGAGCCGGGCAGACTTCTCGAGCTGGATGCAGGCTGCACGGATCGCCCGCAGGGCGTGATCGGCAAAATATCGCGGTGCCCCGAAGATCCCTGTCACCGAACCTCCGGACGATTCGTAATACGTGCAGCCGGTTTCCAGAATCGCCTCCGCCGATTCCTCGACAAAGGAATTCATCACCAGGCGCATCTCCATCGGAACCAGCCGCTCGGCCAGTCGAGAAATCCCGTTCATGCGAACCCGCGACACCGTCAGATACCTGCGCTCCGGCTGGCGTGCGGTGCGGAGTTCCTCCTCGTTCAGAACCTCCACCGCTGTTCCGCTCACATGCCGGAGGTCCCGGCTCACCGAATCCATCGTGGTCACCTCGTCCAGAACGATGTCGAGAATCCCGCCTTCGCTGTAGGTCTTGACTTCGAAAACCCTCCCCTCGTCATCCGTCACCAGCCTGTTGCTGGATCTTCCCGTCTCGGGGCGCTGGAAACATGCGGAAATCTCTCCGCGCGTCCGGGCCGCAAGAATTTCCAGGGGCGCGCCTGTCAGATCCGCCTTCGTCACGCGGAGGTAGGAAGCCAGGGCCGAGTTCGCGTAGAGCACGATGTCTTCAGGAGAGACCCGGGCAATCATCGTCCGGAAAAAGTCACCGTCTGAAGCAGGCATGCGTAAATTCTAATCCGAGGATGGAATATCCCTCAACCCCTAAAAGGATACAGCCCGCCGCAGCGAATGCTGCGACGGGCTGTTGTTCCCCCCAGAACAATGTTCAATGCCGTTGATATTACCCATTGTTGGACACTTTGCAAGATATTTTTTTCAGAAAAATATGATAACTTTATAATATGTTGTTTATTAAAAGATTATAAATTTATTTATTTGACCATATCACGTCGTTAGTCAGCATTTTTTCTCCGTCAAAGTGGAAAAACCCGCGAAAACGGCCGCCCGCGATGACTCCCGGGAGCCAGTGGGGATCATCCGCCCACATCTCGTGGTATGGGATCGCATCGAGCGGGACCCAGACGGGGTCGGCTTCCTCGGTTTCGATGGGTTCGCCGAGACAGTCCGAGGCGACGAAAACCGTGCAGTGCAGGGCATAGCCGTCGGCAAACTGGAAATGGAGTTCTCCGCGTTCCTCAACGCCGACCGGAGTCACGCACACCTCCTCCTGAGTTTCGCGGATGGCTGCTTCGCAAGCGGTTTCTCCGGCCTCAAGCCGTCCGCCGGGCGCGTTGATCTTGCCGGCCCCGAGCCCCCGTTTCTTCCTGATCAGGAGGATTTCTCCGCCGCGGATGACAAAGCACAGGGTCGCGCGCTCGGTCGGCCTCCATGTTTCCCAGTATTCAGACATGATGCGAATATACGGGGATTTTTCGATCCGGCCAGCGGGGGTTTATCGGTTGAGAATTCCGGTCGAGGGGCGCGGAAGCAACTCGGCGAGCGAGAATTCCTGAACCCGGCCCCTGAGGTTGGCGGAAAAGATCCTCAGCGATGGATTGAACTCCGCCAGCACCTGGCGGCAGGCTCCACACGGGCTGATCACTTCGTCCGTGTCGGCCACGATGGCGATCCGGAGGAAATCCGTTTTCCCTGCGGCGACGGCCGCTCCCACGGCCACCCGCTCGGCGCACATGGTCAGTCCGAAGCTCAGGTTTTCCACGTTGCAGCCGGAGAAGATGCTGCCATCCGGGCACTCGATCGCTGCTCCGACAGGAAACATGGAATAGGGCGCATGGGCGTGCCCCCTCGCCTGCGCGGCGTGCAAAATCAGTGATGCCGGAGACGTGCTCATTGGATCGCGAAAGGATTCGTTACTTGTGGAACCGTATCAAGTGTGCTTGATTCCTGCACCATGAAAACCGAGCCCGCCGAGGCATCGCCGGTGAAGACACTTCTCGAAGAGATCGAGCTGTTCCGGGCGGCGTGCCATGGAACGCTCAATGCCATCGGAGGCAAGCTGGATGAGCGGATCGACGGCATCAAGTCCCGGGTCGAAGCGCTGGGCACCGCGGAGGATATCGCGCCCGAAAAGCTGCGGGATGTGCGCGACATGCTGACTCTCCTTCACCATGCCGATGTGAAGCCCGAAAAAGGACGCCGGAAGGATTTGAAAAAGCTCGACACGATTTCCGACGACCTCTCCATGATGGTCGAACACTGGTCATGAGCCCCGCCGGGAATGAAAATTCTTTTGCTCATCTTCCTTCTCGCGGGCGCTGCGATGGCTGACGAGAAAGCCATTCTCGGGGGCGGGTGCTTCTGGTGTGTCGAGGCGGTCTACCAGGGGAGGCCCGGCATCAAATCCGTGGTCAGCGGGTATGCGGGCGGCAGCACTCCGGATCCCACCTACGAGCAGGTGTGCAGCGGAAAAACCGGGCATGCCGAAGTCATCGAGGTCACGTTCGACCCCGCCGTCATTTCCTACAAGCAGATCCTCGACCTCTTCTGGGCCGCACATGATCCGACCACCCTCAACCGTCAGGGGGCTGATCAGGGCACCCAATACCGTTCGATCATCGTGGCCGGAACGCCCGAGCACAAGGCGATCGCCGAAAAATCGAAAGCCGATGCCCAGGCGCACTTCGCAGATCCGATCGTGACCGAAATCGTCGAGTCCGCAAAATTTTATCCCGCCGAACAATACCACCAGAATTTTTGCGCCCGGAATCCGAACAACCCCTATGTCCGGGCGGTCATCGTCCCCAAGCTCGAAAAGCTGAATTCCCACTGATGGAAATCCCGTCCCGCGGCGCGGCGGGAAATCCGCCGAACAGGTTCGAGAGCCTCACGGTCGAACTGGACTCGCCTGCGGAGCGCAACCCGCGCACCCGTTTCCTCCGGGAGGAATCCCGCTCGATCATCTCCCGCAACGACAGTCCCGATATCAGCTTCAGCGCGAGCCTCAATCCCTACCGCGGCTGCGAGCACGGGTGTTCGTATTGCTACGCCCGCCCGTATCACGAGTATCTCGGGTTTTCCTCGGGCATCGATTTCGAAACCCGCATCATCGTCAAAGAAAATGCGGCGGACCTGCTGCGGGAGCAGTTGGAATCCGGCCGGTGGACACCCGAGGTGCTGGCCCTGAGCACCGTCACGGATTGTTACCAGCCGGTTGAGCGGCGGCTGGAAATCACGCGCCGGTGCCTCCGCGTGCTGGCGGATTTCCGGAACCCGGTCGGCATCATCACGAAAAACCACCTCGTCACCCGCGATGCCGACATCCTTTCCGAACTCGCGGATTTTTCCGCGTGCTCCGTCCACATCAGCATCACGTCGCTCGATCCGGACCTGTCGCGGAGGATGGAGCCGCGCGCCTCGATGCCAGCACACCGGCTCGACGCCATCGCCAGGCTCGCACAGGCCGGAGTTCCGGTCGGCGTCGTGATCGCGCCGGTCGTCCCCGGGCTGACCGACCATGAAATCCCCGCAATCCTCAAGGCCGCCCGCGAAGCCGGGGCCGTCCGCGCCGCTTACAGCATCATCCGCCTCCCCCATGCCGTGAAGGAAATCTTCGCCTCCTGGCTGCAGGAGCATGTCCCGGGAAGCGCCGAAAAAATTCTGGAACGCATCCGCGACATCCGGGGTGGCGGGCTCCACTCGTCGAAGTTCGGCGAAAGGCTCCGCGGCCGCGGGTTCTGGGCCGGGCAAATCGGCAGTCTTTTCTCAACCTGCCGGGAGAAGGAAGGGTTTGCGACGGACCATTTTGAATACAACCTCCGCGCCTTCCGCCGCCCGGAGGCACCGCAGATGGATCTCGGCATCTGACGGCCGGAACATGGAAACCAGCGCCCGGATCGGGAGCCATATCCGGCCGTTTCATTCAGTTGCAAATGAGCGGAAAAATCGCCATCATCCCCGCCCTGATGGCGGAATCACCCATGAACCAATCTGAAAGGCATTCCATGGCAGCACGGCTGTTGCAGGGTTGCCTTGCGCTGTTCTGCCTGGCTCTCGCATCGTGCGCCACGGAAACCTTCGCGCCGGAGACGGCTCCCGAATACGTCATCATCCGCGATTTTTCCCCGTATTACCGGCTTGGTCCCCAGCAGGGGCGGGGGGCGGATGAATCCCTGCGTGCCGGGACGCGCATCAAACTTATTCGCCGCGAGATGGGATTCAGCCTGATTCAGCTTGCGGATTCGCGGACCGGTTACGTCGCAAACGAGAATATGACGGTCGCCCCGCCGCGCCCGCCCGAACAGGTCAGGAACGACGAGGGGTCTGCTCCCGGCGCCTCAAAAAAACGGGGAGGAAAACCACGGGCCGAGGACAGTCCGATCTATTCCGGGCCCCAGGTGAACGACACGCCATTGCCCGACCCGAATGTCCCCCCGCCCGATCTGAACGTGGAGCCGGAAATCATGCCTGCCAATATTCCGGTTCCCTCCGCCACTCCCGCCGGGACGCCGAAGTTCCGGTATTGAATGTCCGCCGTCCCCGCACTTGTTTCCGCGCAGGACCTCCGGCTGGCCTACGGGCGGCAGAGGCTGCTCGACGGGGTTTCGCTGACGGTGGCTCCGGGTGAAAAGGTCGGGCTTGTCGGCCGCAACGGATGCGGAAAGACGAGCCTTTTCAAAATTCTGGCCGGGGCATCGGAGGCGGACTCCGGAGAAATCTCCCGGAGGCGCGGGCTCCGGGTCGGGTATCTGCCGCAGGAGTTTGAATTGGACGGCTCGAAGTCGGTTTTGGAAAACATCGAGTCCGGCGCGGCGGACCTGGTGGACTGGATTGCCCGCTACGAGGCGGGCGAAGGAAGCGATGCCGAACTCTCCGAACTTTTGGACCTGATCAACCATGCCGACGGATGGAATTTGCACACGCGGATCAGGGCCGAGGCGGGCGCTCTGGCCGCGCCGCCGCTGGACGCACTGGTCGGTCCGCTTTCCGGCGGCGAAAAGCGCCGTGTCGCACTCTGCCGCGCGCTGGCATCCCAGCCGGATCTGCTGCTCCTCGACGAACCGACGAACCATCTGGACTCGGAATCCATCCGGTGGCTGGAGGTTTTCCTCAGGGAGTTTCCCGGCGCCCTCGTCTTCGTGACGCACGACCGGTATTTTCTGGAGACGATCGCGACGCGGATCATCGAGCTTGCCGGCGGGCGGGCATTTTCACATCCGGGAAACTACACGGCGTTCCTTGAAGCCAAGACACTGCGCCGGCAGATCGCGGAGCAATCCGAGCGCCGCCGCCAAAGGTTCCTGCGGGCCGAACTCGAATACGTCCGTGCCGGGGTGCGTGCCCAGCGGTCGAAATCGAAGCACCGCTTGGAGTCGTTCTACGACGTGGCGGGGATCGAGGCGCCACCGGAGGAACGCGAGATGGATCTGCTCATCCCTCCGGCCCCGGAGATCGGAAACACGGCGGTCGAGCTTTCCGGCGCGGGCATGAGGGCCGGGGAATCCGGCCGCTGGCTCTTCCGCAACCTGAATCTCTCGCTCCGGCCCGGCCAGTGCACAGGAGTGGTCGGGAGGAACGGCGCCGGAAAAACCACGCTGCTGCGCGTCTGCCTCGGGGAGATCGCGCCGGCCGAGGGAACCGCCACCATCGGAAAGCGGGTTGTCTTCAACTACATCGACCAATCCCGCATGCGGCTTGACGGCAAAGGGACGGTCATGGAGGAAGTTTCCGACTCCGGCGAAATGGTGCGCTTCGGCGAGCAGACGCTCACCGCACGCGCCTACCTGCGAAGATTTTTGTTCGAGGATTCCCGCGTGACCGAGCGCGTGGACAAGCTTTCCGGCGGCGAGCGTGCCCGCCTGCTCCTCGCAAAGGTTCTCTGCCGCGGTGGCAATGTCATCGTCCTCGACGAACCGACCAACGACCTCGACCTCGCGAGCCTGCGCATGCTGGAAGAGGCGCTCGCCGACTTCGACGGGACGATCCTCGTCGTCAGCCACGACCGGTATTTTCTCGACCGGATTTGCGACCAGATCGTCGCCTTCGAAGAGGGCGGGGTTTTTGTCCAGCCGGGAAATTTTTCCTACTACCTCGAAAAAAAATCCGGGCGCGATCGGCGGGCACCGGCCGGGTTCCGCGCGGTCGTGACCCCAACCGTCGAAGCCGGGCCGACGACAAAACCCAAACGCCTGAGCTTCCGGGAGCAGGAGGAACTCGATGGAATGGAACAGGCGATCCAGTCGGCGGAAGAGGACGTTTCGCGCATCGAGACGCTGCTCAACGACCCCTCATTTTATGCCACTCGCGCCGCCGAGTCCCCGGATATAGTCAAAAAACTTGAGCTCGCAAGGCGCGAAGTCGCACGCCTTTACGAGCGATGGGAGAAACTCTCCGCCAGAATTTGAACATTCTCCCGCAGACCGCTGTCTCATCATGCAAGAGACATGAAAAATTATTACCGGAAAATCAACCGCAGCAAATACTCGCTGGGTGACCTGGTGGCCATCGTCGGCTCCTGCACCCGCGACAGCAAAGAAACCCTCGCCGCGCTGGTCGATCTCTTCGAGAGCGGTCGCGTGATGGTCAACACCCACGGCCAGCTCAAGCGGGTGAAGGTTGCGGCTGCCAGATAATCTTTAAGAATTTGGGATCTCCGGCGATCCGGCCGTTGGGATTTTGCGGCCCTGTTGAAGCGCGACGGGGCGTGTCTCCTGGCACGGAGGCTGTTTGAGGCGGATAGACGGCCGGGGATTTTTTGCGTGAAGATCCGGAGCGATGTCCGGATACTGCGCAGCCTGCCGGTATCCTGCTGTCCATTGTGAGCGGGACCTCGTCTGCTGCCAAAAACAAACAAGCCCATCCTTTCCGTGCCCGCCAATTCGAAGCCCTTCCACCTCCCTGAAAGGGCTCTTCTCCTGCTTCTGGCGGCGGTCCAGTTCACGCACATCATGGATTTCATGATCATGATGCCGCTGGGGCCGCAACTCATGCGCGTGCTCTCGATCTCCGCCTCGCAGTTCAGCCTGCTGATCGCCGCCTACACGATGACGGCCGGAGTCATCGGGTTTCTCGCGGCCCCGTTCATGGACCGCTTTGACAGGAGGGTGATCCTCCTTGGTGCTTACGCGGGTTTCATTCTCGGAACGTATGCCTGCGCCTCCTCGGAAACGTTCGGGCAGCTCCTTCTTGCGCGGGCGATCTGCGGCGCCTTCGGCGGGATTTCCAATGCGACAATCCTTGCGGTTGTCGGGGATCTTGTTCCCACCGCACGCCGGGGTGCGGCGATGGGGATCATCATGACCTCCTTTTCGGCGGCCGCCGCGTTTGGCGTGCCGTTCGGATTGTTTCTCGCACAGCGGTTCCGCTGGGAGACACCTTTCGTCCTGATCGTCGGAATCGCGCTTGTCGTCGAAGTCCTGCTGGCACTGTGGATGCCGCACGTTCGCGGACATCTCGCCGGCGGTCCCCCGCCCTCCCTGAAAAACTTTGGCATCCTGCTTTCAGATTCCAACGCGTGGAGGGGGCTCCTCCTGATGGTGTCACTCGTCTTCGGTCACTTCACCATCATCCCGTTCCTGTCGCCGCACCTCGTGTCCAACCTGAAATACCCGGAGTCCCGCCTGGCGTTCGTCTATATCGTCGGAGGGGTTCTGACCGTCGTCACGTCCCCGCTCATCGGCAGGTTGTCCGACCGCTTCGGCCGCGCGCGGGTCTTCACGGTTCTGGTCCTCGTGGCAGTCACGATCATTTCGATTCTGACCCACGCCGGCACGCTCCCGGCGCCCACCACGCTGGTCATCACGGGATTGTTTTTTGTTTTTGCAAGCGGGCGGTTTGTGCCGGCACAGGCGGTTCTGACATCCGCCGTGCCGTCGGCGCGGAGGGGGGCATTCATGAGCCTGACCGCCTGCACCCGGGACCTCTGCAGCGGTCTGGCGGCAGTGCTCGCGGGCAGGGTGGTTGTGCAGACACCAGGCGGCCTGCTTCATGTGGGCTGGCTGGGATGGCTGGCCGTCGGCACCAGCCTCCTGAGCATCTGGCTGATCCGGCGGGTGCGGACCGTGGTCGACCATTTTCCGTCGGCCAACCAATCCGCCGTCCCGCTTGGCGTCGCCGCCGAAGGATGACTCAGCTCTTTGCCGCGCGCTTGCGCGCATTGGCATCGAGGATTTTTTTCCGGAGGCGAAGCGACTTGGGGGTCACCTCGACGTATTCATCCGGAGCGATGTATTCGAGCGAGCGCTCGAGGCTCATGACCAGCGGCGGAGCGAGCGAAATCCCCTTTCCGTCGCCCTGGCTGCGCATGTTCGTGAGCTTTTTGGCCTTGCACGGGTTGACCGGCATGTCGTCCGGCCGCGCATTTTCACCCACGATCATTCCCTCGTAGATTTCCTCCTGCGGGCCGATGAAGAGGCGGCCTCGTTCCTGAATGGTATCCAGCGCGTAAGCCATGCTGGTGCCGCCCTCCATCGAAACGAGCACCCCGTTGTTGCGGCTTGGAATCTCGCCTTTGTGCGGTCCGTATTCCTTGAAGAGGTGGCTGGCGATCCCGTGGCCTTTCGTCACGTTGACGAGATCGGTCTCGAAGCCGATGAGTCCGCGCGTCGGGATCGTGGCCTGCACGAGCACGCTGTGGGATTTGTGCTCCATGTTCGTGATCTCGGCCTTCCGGGAGGCGAGGGATTGCAGGATGTCGCCGAGGTTGTCGGTCGGAACGTCCACATACAATGTTTCCAACGGCTCCAGCAGCGTCCCGTCCTCCTCGCGCTTGAAGATGACCTCGGGACGGGACACAAGAATTTCAAAACCTTCGCGGCGCATCTGCTCGACCAGGATCGCGATCTGCATTTCCCCGCGGGCCTTCACATCGAAGTGCCCTGCGATCTCGGTGTCGCTCACCATGATCGAGACATTCGTCCGGGTCTCCTTGATCAAACGGTCGCGGATCTGGCGGGCGGTGAGGAGCTTGCCTTCTCGTCCGGCGAGCGGCGAGTCGTTGACGCAGATTTTCATCGCGATCGTCGGCGGATCGATATCCACAAAGTGCAGTGCCTCGCGGTCCTCGGTATCGGTGAGCGTCTCGCCGATGAAGACCTCCTCGAATCCGGTGAGTCCGATGATGTCTCCGGAAAATGCCTCCTCGATCTGGACTTTTTCGAGCCCCTCATGGCCGAAAATTGCGGTGACCTTGCCGCGCTCCTTGCGTCCGTCGGCGTGGATGCAGACGATGCTCTGTCCGACCTTGACCGAGCCGCTGATGATCCGGCCGTAGGCGATCCGCCCGAGGTAGTCGCTGTAGTCGAGGTTCGACACAAGCATCTGGAAAAATCCGGCGTCCGAGGCCTTCGGGGCCGGGATGTGCCAGGCAATCGCCTCGTAGAGAGGAACCATCGTATCGCTCGGGTCCACGAGTTCGCGCTTCGCGTAGCCGTCGCGGGCGCTCGCGTAGATGTGCGGGAAATCCAGCTGCTCGTCCGTGGCATTGAGCTCGATGAAAAGCTCGAAGACCATGTCGAGAACCTTGTGCGGGCGGGCGTTCTCGCGGTCGATCTTGTTGATGACCACGATCGGCTTGAGCCCGTTCTCCATCGCCTTGCGCAGAACGAATTTCGTCTGCGCCTGCGGGCCGTCGTAGGCGTCCACGACCAGCAGGACGCCGTCCACCATCTTCATGATGCGCTCGACCTCGCCGCCGAAGTCCGCGTGGCCGGGGGTGTCGACGATGTTGATGTGGTAGCCGTTCCAGCGGAAGGCGGCATTCTTGGCGCGGATGGTGATGCCTTTTTCCTTCTCCAGATCCATGGAATCCATCATGCGGATTTCGGTTTTCTGGTTGGCACGGAACGTTCCCGCCTGCTTGAGGAGCTGGTCGACGAGCGTGGTCTTCCCGTGGTCAACGTGGGCGATGATGGCGATGTTGCGAATTTTATCCATAGAGTCGGCCGCTTATGGGCGGGGCCGGACTATGCTGAGGCAAGCGCCGCCTGTCAACCCGCCGGTTTGCCTCAATCCCGGAGGAAATAAAGCAGCGAACAAAGCCCGGCACCGATGGCAAAAACCAGCGTGGCATCATCGACGAAATACGGATAGCCCATCAGGGCGACGCCAATGAGCATCGCCCTGGCCTTCCCGGTCCTCTTGCCATAAACGAAAGCCCCCATGCCGATGGCGCCGAAAACGATCGCCCCAAAGAGACTGCCGGGAGTGGGCATGGGCTCAGGCTACCCCCGGTCCGGGTTTCCAGACAAAGCTTTTCAACGCCCGCGCCGGGGGGCTTTGTGGTGGGAAAAAAGCAGGGCGGCGTGGTCGCGCCAAATCGTTTGGATCTCCGCCAGGGAACGGCCCGAGGTTTCCGGGAGCAGGCCGAAGGTGAAGAGCCAGGAGAGGAAGGTGACGAGCCCGAAAATGAAAAAGGCATTTGCCTCGCCAACCGCCATGCTGAAAGCGGGGAACGTGGACGAGACCAGGAGGTTGGCAAGCCAGCTGGCGAGGGTAGCGATGCTCATGGCCGGCCCGCGCACCTCCATCGGGTAGATCTCGGCGATCACGAGCCAGATGCACGGGCCGGGGCCGATGGCAAAAGCGGCGATATAGAGCAACAGCCCTCCCAGCACGAACCATCGCGCCGCCGGCATGGTTGCCGCCTGCTCGAAGGCTGCGCCGAGAATGGCGAGGGCGGCGACCATCCCTCCCATCCCCCAGAGCAGAAGCGCCCGGCGGCCGAAACGGTCCACGATCCGCGACGCAACAAAGGTTGCCACGGTGAGCAGCACCGCGAGCGCCAGGTCATCGAGGATGGATTCCTTGTCGAAACCCGCCTTCTGGAAAATTCCCGGAGCGTAATACATCACGGCATTGATGCCCGTGATCTGCTGGATCAGCGCCATTCCGACCCCGACAACCAGGGCGAGTTGCACGGCGGGCGTGGAGAACCCCACCTTCGGCCCAACGGATGTTTGAGTCCTGCGACCGGTCCACTCCGGGCTTTCCGGCATCGCCAGCATTCCGAAAAACAAGACGAGCCCGGGCAGGATTCCCGCCCCCATGATGAGCCGCCAGCCTCCGGGACGCTGCCCGACCGCCATTGCGGCCAGCACGCCGCACACGATCCCGAAGACCACGGCCAGCTGGAAAAACGACAGATACCCGCCGCGTTTTTCCGGGGGAGAAATCTCCGCAATATACAGGGTCGAGATAATCGAGGCCGAACCGATCGCCAGGCCGGCAAGAACCCGGGCCCCAAGGAGCACGGGGAGATCCGAGGCGGTGATTTCCAGAAGCACCCCGGCGAAAAAAACCAGTCCGCAGGCGAGCAGCCCGCCCTTTCGTCCGATCCGGTCAGCCACCAGGCCGCCTGCGGCCGCGCCAGCCATCGCCCCCACCAGAACAAGACTCGTCACCAGTCCCTGGGCGGCCGCCGGCAGATGAAAATGCGCGACAATCGCCGGCGCGGCATTGGAAATCCCTCCAGTGTCGAACCCCTGGATCAATCCCCCGCACGCGGCGAGGAGGACTGCCGGCAAGCCGGCGCGCAGGGCTGATGGTTTCATTGCGGGGTCATTGCGAGAAATGCGAGCATGCGCCCGGTGGAGCCTTTTTCGCGACGGTAGGAGTAATAGGCTTCGGGATGCGAGGCGGTGCAGGTGCCGCAGTCGTGGATTTCCCCGACGCCCGCCGAGCGAAGCTGCCGGACAATCCCGGCGGCGAAGTCGATTTCGTAATGCGGCGGGCGGATGCACGGGGAGATCTGCGCAACAAGGCTGGAGGGGCTCGTCGCTGCGGCACGGCAGAGGGCCTCGACGGCGAGCGGCACGATGCCGAGTTCCGTGCCTTTTTTTCCGGAGTGAACCAGCGCGATTCCGCGTCCGCTGCAGTCGGCCAGGTAAACCGCCGCGCAGTCGGCCACATAGATTCCAAGGCAGACCCCGGGGTTCGTCGTCAGCAACCCGTCGGCTCCCGGAGCCGGAAAGCACGAGCTTGGAGAGACTTCGACAACGAGATTTCCGTGGACCTGCTCCGCCGTGGCAAAAACCGCGTCCGCGAGTCCTGCCGACGCAAGCGCCTTTTCGTGGGGCTGCTTCAACCGGGCGAGCGCCTCCTCCCGGCCGGCATTCATATCGAGGCCCGGCACCCGGCCGATAAATCCCGCACGAATACCCGGAATCACTTCAAGGGAAGGAAAAGCGATCATTCCTGCTCAGTAGGAAACAGCGCCCTTAGCGCCTCGTTCGGTCCAAATCCCGGGGCATGGGCATCTTGCCCATGCGAAAAACCTTTGGCGACACATGGGCAGGATGCCCATGCCACAACCTCTTTTCTACACAGTGAGATCATCCTTTGTGTCATGGAAACCCCTCTCCTGCGACATCAAACCCAGCCCACGAAAAAATTCCTGGATGGGCGCAAAGGAGGTGGTTTGGTCGCGCATGTCTTGTGTTTGTGAAAAAAATTAATCCCGTGCCACCCGGCATCGCATCCAGAATCAAGAGGCTTCGCAGCAGGGGTTGGTTGTCATAGCGGCACTTTCAAGCCCTCGGCTTCGGCGAGTTTTTTCTGGTTGGCGTCGAAGGTGAGGAATTCCTTCGCTCCCAGATGGAGGGCTGTCGCCACATGGATGATATCGAATCCACGACACCCCTCAGTCCATGTGTATTGAGCCGAAAGCCGTTCACCGATGCTGGCAACATCGGCCCATTCCACTGCCACCACCACCACAGCCCCGCTCGCAATTTCAAGTTGGAGCTTTGAGAGTGCCGCCAAGGCAGTCGCCTTGTCATATCCTTTTCCGGGATCATTTTGATGAAGAAAAGTTTGCCATCTCACAGATTGCCGAAACTCAAACAAAAGCGGCGAGGCCACATGCAGAGCTTCCGGCATCTGCGCAAAATGAGCCGCTGCCTGGGAGGAATTTGCCTGCTTTCGGTAAAAAGCACAAAGAAACGAGGTGTCGGGATAGGCGATCATCCCTCCTCACCCTCGAACTCGGATTCTCTCATTGCTGCCACCTCTTCCATGGAAAATACTCGATCACCCCAAACCTCGTTCAGACGAGCCATGATGTCAGGCTTTGGAGCCATGCGGGGAGCGGACACCTCAGCCAAAGAAGTGAGCTGCGCAAAAGCACGCCCTCGTTTGATAATCTGCACGGTTTCCCCGTGCTCGATCCACGAAGATACTCTGCGGAAATTGTTACGTAAGTCCGCCACGGTCGCCGTTTTCATGATACTTTATATCTATCACTGAATCCGGGCATGTCAAGCCTGCAAAGACTGTGTTGGAACGCTCGCGCCGCGAGTGAACGAAAATTCCATTTGGGTGTAGGGTTGTCCCCTTTGCGGTAATTGTGCAGCGCCGAAAATCGCTGTTTTCTCCATCGCCGTGCCGCTCAGAAAAAATAGCATCAGCAGCGCGAAAAACAGTCTCGTAGCATACAGCCAGTGATGGAAGGATGGAACGCGGAGGGGAACCCATGCCGGCAGTTTCCGACCACCCCCCTGCGGAAACTCAAAGCCGACGCAGTCAGCGCGAGAGGCAACCGCCTCGACACGAGGGGAGACGTGCTGTATGGTGGCCAAATGGGAGCAGCACTCCAATACATGACAGACGAAGCCGGTCACAAGACGGCGGTGGTTCTTCCGATAGCAGACTACAATCGGCTTTTGGAGGATATCAACGATCTTGCCGCCGTCGCGGATCGGCGCGAGGAACCGACCATTCCCCACGATCAATTTGTCCAGGAATTGAGGAAAGATGGCCTCTTACCGGATTGAGTGGCGCAAATCGACCAGGAAGGATTTGCGCCGGATCGCCCCGGCTGAAGTCGCAAAGATTGTCCGAGCGGTCGAGGAACTGAGTGCTGATCCGTTCCCGATGGGACACACGAAACTCTCCGGCAGCGAGCGAGCCTATCGAATCCGGGTTGGGGATTACCGGATCGTTTACGAAGTCTTCTCCGGCGTGTTGCTCGTCGAAGTCGTGCGCGTCGGTCATCGTCGGGGCGTTTACAAACGCTGAAAATTTCCTGAGCGGCAGAGTATTCTGAAACGGCCACGCGGCGGCGAATGGTGACCGGCAAGAAACCGGTAGAACGCGACGAGGCAAATGTTCACCGGAGTTTTCTGATCGCCCCTTGCGGAGCAATCGAATTGATTGCGTCGGAAATTCGGTTATTGAAGAAGCGCGAGGTTCGGCTTGAGCACGATCATCTTCTTCAGCCTTTTGCCATTGTGATATTCTCCCAGCTTTCTCAGACATCCGCGTTGGTGTTGCTTTTTTCCCTGCTCTGTGGGCTAGGCCTTTCATTCGTCTTCCGTCACCGTTGCTGGGGCGTCTTTATCTGGTTTCCGACTACTGCTGTCTTTGTTTACGCGGCGTTCAACATTATCCGGATTTTGAGCAGCATCGGGAAGATGAGAGGGCCTGAAGCGGGGTTTGCGGGGATGATGGCCATTTTTCTGCTGCCAGCTCTCTCGATATGCCTTCTTGGTCTGATCGCTGCATTCTTTTGCCGACCAAGGAAGGAAGCATGGCGACTCTCAGCAATCATCCCCGCGATAGTCTTATGGCTGGGTGCCGCACTTCTCATCGACGATTGGAACTCAACCCGGGTCGAAGTTCGATTGAGCGACACCAGGGGCAACATCCTGTCGGGAGTTGGAATTCAGGAGCACCTTCACGAGAATGGTCTGAAAATGTCGGTGCAATCATTGAACAGTGATGCCCAAGGCAAATTCTCCTTTCGATTGCATCCGAACCAAAGTGTCGCCTTGGAAATCCAGCCGATGTCAGACCCACCCGGGGATCTGCAACGCAAGCCAACCTTTTGGAATCTGAGTTTTCGTGAGCAGGAAGGTCATCCAGACAAACTTGTGGTCCGGAACCATTGGCAACGCTCTATTGGGGGCCAAGTATTGAACGAAGGATTCTCGGAAGTCATTCCGAACACACCCAAAATCAGCATGGAGCTTGTTTTGCCTGACCACGGTGCCCTTGACCCCACACCCAGACAAAAGCGAATTAGGGATGCATTCGACGCCTTCGTCAAGGACCGCCCGCCCGGGCTTGATTATCCATCAATGTGCCGCAACGTGGAGGCGATCGAGTTTATTCCCGATTTGCTGGCGGCTTACCGCAGCAAGCCCGAGGACAGAATGGGCATCGTCGAGGGGTTGAGCCAGATCGCAGGCATACTCTCTCAACTGGATCTCGCCTGCCGCTCGGTGCCCCGCAATATCCCGAGAGCAGGGACCAAAAAGCCCCCAACTCTTTCCGAGAGCCTTCAATATCAAATCACCCAGTTCTGCACTTGGGCGAAGGTTCCCCTAGAGGGAAGCCCCGACCCCGGCTTGGCAATGGAGAAGGTGAAAGCAAAGATCGATGCCATTGCCACCCAGCTTACAGAGTTCGCACTGGCAGAGATGTCGGATGATTCCAGAAGCCTGAATGTTCTGTCCGAACTCCGCCAACTTGGAAAACCTGCGATTCCGCAGTTGGTCGACGCCATCCGAAGGCATCCACCCAAGAACCGGCAGGAAGCTTATTCCCAGCATCACACGTTATGGATGATCGGGGCAAAGTTCTCCGATTTGACACCACTATACGCATCAGATGATCCATCGCTTGTGATGACGGCCTTTGAAGCAACGCCCAATGAAGAGCTTGAGGGTCCGATTGCAGCAGAAGCCTTGGCGCGCCTGGAGGCGGTCTATCCTCGAATCCCAGAGGAGAGCCAGAAAAAGCGCGCCGAGATGCACATGAATATGCTCCGTGCCAGACTTAAACGAGAACCTTGACCGTGCTTTCCAGCGTATTATCGACGGCAAATGGCTTCCGGTCGAAGGGTCGAAGGGATCTCGAAGTTTTTCCAGCCGTTTGATGATTTTCTGCACATCCTTGCGGCTTCCCGCCTCCGCGCGGTAGCGACTTAGTGGGACGGCACGGCGGCCGTCCCTCCAGAATCCTACGGGTTGTTCTGCTTCTTGGGCGTTGGCTTCGGCTTCGGCGTGGGTTTCGGCGTGGGCGAGGGTTTCGTCTTTGACGCGGTCTCCTTCTTCGGCGAGGGCTCCAGAATCGGCTTGATCGGATCGGACTTGCGCATCGAGCGCGGAAGTTCCGGCTGCGGGCGTCCTGGCTCGTTGAGTTTGGTAAACCGCTTCGACTGGGGCCGGGTGAGCGGGTCGTCAAAGAACTCCTGGTATTTGGTATCGATCGAGAGAGCCCGGTCGTATTCGGCAAGCCCCTTGATGTAGTTGTAGTAGGCCTGAAGCAGGAACGTCTGCGACTGGAGGAGCGAGACCTGCTGGTTGAGGACATCAAGCTGGGTCCCCGCGCCGGCATCGAGCCGCTCCTGGGCCAGGCGGAGGGCCTCGACGCCCTGGACGACGCTTGCCTTCTGGCTGTCCACGGTTTCCCTCGCTTCCAGAAGATTTGAAATCGCCTGCTGGACCTGAAGGATGACCTCTCGCACGCCGTTGTCGTAGTTGATCTTCGACTGCTCCATCTTTGCCTTCGCCTGCTTGACGTTTCCGTAGGTGAGCAGCCCGTCCCAGACCGCCCATTTGCCCTCGAGTCCGAAGAACCACCCGGAATCCAAGTCGAACAGGCTGTTGGAAAGAAGATTGCTTTCGTTCGTCTGCCTAGCGGTGGCATTGACGTTCGGAAGATATCCGGCGAACTGCTGGTTGACCTTGGCCACATCGGAAAGGATCGTCTGCCGCTGGGCCTTGAGCCCGGGGTTGCGTGCAACCGCGATGCGGATCGAGTCGTCCGACTTGATCGTGCGCGGCAGGTAGTCGAGCTTGCCGACGATATTGAACGGCACCTCGCTGGGATACCCTGCGGGATAATCCATGCCGAGGAGGCGGACGAGCTTGTAGAGCGAAATCCGGTAGTTGTTCTCGGCCTGGATGAGAGGCGGCTTGGCATTCGCCAGGGCAACCTCGGCCTGCAGGACGTTGAAACGCGGAACGGTGCCGGCCTCATACCGGTTCTGCTGGTCCTTGAGCTGTTCGGCGAGCAGGTCCACCGACTGCTGGTTGGCGATGATGAGAGCGCGGTTGAGAACCACCTCGAAGAAGTTGATCTTCACATCGGAGATCACCTTGTCGATCGTCTGGCGCAAGGTGTAGTAGGAGCCGACCTCGGTTGCGATAGCCGCCCGGATCCCGGACACGGCCGCCCCGCCGTCGTAGAGGAGCTGGGAGAATTCGAGGTTGATGTTCCACGCCTGGTTGTTGACGTTCGGCGCACCGGCAAAATTGTCGGTGTTGACCTGGGTCGTCGTGTAGCCGTAGTTGGACGCAATCGACATTTTCGGGATGATCTGCGAGCGCACGCTGATCATTTCGCCGGAGGTGACGCTCAGCCTCTGGGCCGCATCGAGGATGTCAGGATTCTTTTTCAGCGCCGTTTCGATCGCATCCTCGATCCGCATGTCGGCGACCTTCGGGTTGTGCTGCTTGGCGATGAGCGCATCCAGTGCCTTGAAAAAATCTGCTGCGGCCATCTGCTGCTTCATGGCGAGATTTTCGCTTTCCTTGAGCTTGGATGTCTCGCTGCCGGGAAGAAGGGGTTCAGCCGACTGGGTTGGCGTGGGGAGATTCAATTCCTCGGAGAGCGTCTGCGCGTCGGGAAGCGCCACCGGGGAGGGCATGGCCGGCAACGGCAGCGGCATCGTGCCGTCCGGGAGAGGGGTCGGCGCTGCGGCCGGCTTTGCAGAGGGACTCGCGGCGGGACTCGCGGTGGGCGCCGGAGTCGGGACGCCCGGAGTCGAGGGCATGGATTCCTGAACGTTCACCGGAGCAGGCATCGGAAGCGGGGCCATCGGAGGCACCGGGGCGGGCGTCGGGTAGGCACCCAGAGTCGGAAGCGGAGCAGGCGTGCCTATCGGCGCAATGGTCGGCATCGGCGCCGGCGTGGGAAGCGGCTTCTGCGCGAAAAGCGGCAGCGAAACAGAGAAGACCGCCGCAAAAACTCCCCGGCAGAACGCCGAGGAAAAATTCAATTTTGATGGGGACATGTGATGTGGTGGTGAATTTTTTCGTAAATGCGAAGCCATGTGGTCTGCTCCTGGGGTTCGAGGATTTCCGTCACGAGGCCCAGCTTGGCGACGATGCCCTCGCGGATCTTTCCCACAAGGGTCTCCCCCTTGTCCGTGATCCGCACGAGAACTTTCCTCCGGTCGTCCGAGGCATGCATGCGCTCCACATACCCGAGATTTTCCAATCGGTCCACCAAACCCGTCGCGGCGGCGGTCGTGTGGCTCATCTTCTCCGCGATTTCCGTCATCGAAAGGGACTCGCCCGCTGCAATGTGGCCGAGCAAAAAAAATTGGGCGAATGACACCTGCCCCAGCGCAAGCTCCTCCGACAAGTGCTGAACAAAACACCTCTGCATCATCATGATGATGTCAGCAAGGCGCTCGACGTCCGCGCGTGAAAGTCCGGTCGGTTGCGGATTCATTAGTTAACGGGATTAATAATTAATCCCGCTGATGTTTTTGTCAATACTGAGCGGAAGGCTTTTGGGACTGTTGGGAGGGAGAACCCGGCTTCGGAGTGGGCTTCGGAGTGGGCTTCGGAGTGGGCTTGGGTTTGGGGGTGGGTTTTGGCTTCGGAGTTGGCTCGGGAGCCGGAGGCTGAGGGGCTTGAGGTCGGTAAATTTTTTCGCCGGGCGAAGGATTGCCCGAGAGGATGTCAGCGATGAGAAAAGGAGGGTTTTTCAGCGACGTCATGCGGAGCGTTGCAGTCTCGGCTCCCTTGCTGATGGAGAGGTAGGTTTCCCCGGGCTCGGCACTGGAAATGGAGGAGGCTTCGACCAGGACGAAATGCTCGGGCGCATTGACCATGCGGATGACGCCGGTCCACTGCGGCGGAAGAGCGGCGGGGGTCTTCTTCTTTTTGGGGAGAATCCCGGTGATTTTGGAAAGGCACTGCTGGAAAATCGACGGTTTTTTGGCAACCGGTGCAGAGGCGGCGGCCGGAACGGCAGGCGTGCCTTTTTTTCCAGCGCAGGAGGATACCGCCGGCAGGAGGGCAAGCAACAGGCAGAGCAGGCGAAGGTGTTTCATCACGGAAGAGGATTGGATAGTGTTCGTCTGGCAATTTCCACAGGAAAATTGATGCAGTGCAGACCCCTGCTCATTTCCAGCGGGCCCATTCATTTTATCCCGGATCCGGCGATTCAATGCCACAGAGGACACAGAGATCACGGAGAAGATTGGAAACGCGCCACACGATTCACGGGACAGATTGATTCTTTTGCAAATCATCATTTCCCTCTGTGTGCTCGGTGCCCTCTGTGGCTCATAAAACGGTTTTCGGGTTCATCCGAGTGAGGCGTTTCGGTCCATTGACAGAACAGACCTGTTGGATAGACTAGTTTCATGAGCACGACTGCCGCCGTGAAATCACTTCCCGCAACCATCGGAAGCTTCCAAGCCAAGACGGAACTCTCCCGGATCCTGCGCCAGGTGCGTTCCGGCAAAACCTTCATCATCACCCAGAGGGGCAAGCCAGTAGCGGAAATCAAGCCGTTGGACAAAACACCAAAAGCGGGCCGCTGGGGGGACATGCAGGGAAAAATCCGGATGTCCGATGACTTCTGTGACCCGGTTGACGGGATGCGCGATTACATGCCTTGAAGCATGCGCTATCTCCTCGATACGCACACGGTCCTGTGGCTGCGGGAAAACAATCCCCGCCTCAACCGGGCCAAATGGGAACCGGTTTTGTTCTCCCCCGATAACGAAATCTTCGTCAGCGTCGTCTCGCTCTGGGAAATCACGATCAAAAGAGCGCTCGGCAAGCTGGTCTTTGAGGGAGAAATCGAGGAGTTCGCGGCCACGCTCGAAAGCGTGCAGGGATTCCATCTTCTGCCCGTCGAGCCGACGCACCTCGGGCGCTTGGGGCGGCTTCCTTTTCATCACGGAGACCCCTTCGACCGCCTGCTTATCGCCCAAGCCATCGAGGAAAAAGCCGTGACCGTGACGAACGACGGCAACTGGAAAAAGTATCCGGTAAAAGTCCGCTGGTAGTCTTGCCGGGGACCTCTTTTGCCGTGAATGCCATCGGGAAAAAGAACCTCCCCTTCATCGAAAAGGCGTCAATACGCGGGACTTCTCTGACCCCTTCGCCGGAGATGCGCCCACTTCCGAACTTCCGACTCCCCTTGCGGAGCAACCAGCCAACGCCGAGCATTGCCAACATCGCAAAGGTCGTGGGTTCCGGGACACTCGCAACTCGGAAGCCTACTCGGTCTGAGTACCCGGATGGGTAATCGAGCGTACGACCGCTGGAAATCAAGTCACCCGTCGGTGTGCCAAAGTCGCCTCCTCGTATACTCCGATACTCGGTTGTTTCATTGTTGATTCCGTCGTATGCGCTTTCGGTCCACTCCCTAACATTACCGTTCTGGCCCATCGTTCCGTAGGGACTTAACCCTCCCGCTAGATTGACCACCTGGGGCCCGGATCTGCCACCGCCATATATAGCTGTCCCGGGTGCGGTACCTCCCCCAGTTCCAATCGGGGGCATATTGCCCCCCGTTGCATAGTCCCAGTAATTTGCCGTAATCCCATCGTTCTTATGGTAAGCTGCTTTATACCACTCGTCCTCACTCGGGAGGAAATAATATGCATCCTTGCGCCTGTAGAGGTTCTCTCCGCCAAGCTGCCACGCATCCCCGCTGCCCCAGAGACTCATGCTCCACTCGCCGTTGAAGGAGAGGTTGTAAGCAGGATTGTGTCCTGTGCTCGTGTTTAGCCAGTTCACAAATGCTGCTGCCTCATACCAGCTCATTTGTCTCGCAGGCGACATACTGATCGACGTAGTCAGTGCCACCACGTTCATCATCCCGCCGGTAGTCGCTTTTTCGATTAGGGCCGTGGGAATCTCATACACACCAAGCCGGTAGGTGTAAGGTACACTGCCGAAGGAGGACCATGCCCAACTTTGCCCCCCGCCTGCCCCCGCATCATCGGCGTTGCCGGGATTGCCCACAGTTACGAAGTCGATGGCGAACTGGTTCTCGCCGCTGCCAAACGTGTCGGCATGGAGTTCGGTGGTCATTCCCGTCAAAAAGCCGAGAGCTATTGCAGTGATTGCCTGCTTAACATCATTTGTATTCATGAGTGATGCGTTCGTTGAGAAAGAAAAAGGGGCCATTTAATATTGATATTTTTTCCTCATGCTTTACGCGGCCCTGGCGTTGAAGATTTCGATGAGTTCTTTGGCGGACTCGGGGATTTTGGTGCCGGGGCCGAAGATGGCGACGGCGCCGTTTTCGCAGAGGAAGTCGTAGTCTTGGGCGGGGAGGAGGGTCTTGTGTCCGGCGGCGAAGCTGGACATGGCGACGAAGTGGACGTCGTTTTCGACCGCCTGTTTGGCGGAAAAAGGGGTCGGTCCCGCGTATTGACGCCTTTTTCGGCGGCAAGATCCTGCACCCATTCGGTATTTTGTGGAATTCTTTTGCTGCGGTCGCGCCGCAAGGGGCGGCTTCACGCCTCGACGAGCAGAACCGTGAGCTTTTTCGGGCCGTGGGCCCCGAGAACGAGAATCCTTTCGATGTCGCCGGTGCGGCTGGGTCCGGTAATGAAGGAGACGAAGGCGGGCACGCCGGATTTCCGAAGAAGCGCGAACGCATCGGCGAGGTCGCCGACGAGCTGGGAACGCGACGCGATCACGACGTGATGAGGGGGAAGAACCGACAGCGCGCGCCCGCCGGCTGAGGCGGCTGTGACCATGATCCCGCCGGTCTGGGCGACAAGGCAGTCGCACCCGCTGATCCCGGCATCGCATTTTTCGAGATCGGAAGTCTGGTATTCCCGGTCGGTCCGGACGACCGGCAGGCCGAGCGACTGCACGGCGGCATTCCCGGCTTCAAAGCTGTGTGAGGCGACGGATTTCCAGCCGTTCTCGCGGGCGAGCGACGCGAGTTCCGATGCCACGGCAGCGGCATCCGCGCAGCGACGGACCTCGGTTTTCAGGTCGGCGGAATTTTTTTCGAAGAGCGCAACGAGCCCGTCGGTGTTTTCCGGGACGGGAGGCAGCCAGTCGGTGGCGGAATGAGCTTCACCGGAATGGCACCCGTGTGCGAGATGGCGCGCCGGAGCTTTGACCGCCAGGGCCTCGCGGATCCTGCGCAGGATTTTTTCGCGGCTATCCATTTCTTGCCCTCCAGTATTCCTTGAACGATTGGGGCGGGGCGGGCGGCAGGTCGCGCGTGCCGGTCCACATTCTGGCCGGATCAAAAAATTTCCCGCGGATCGCGTGCAGGAATGGTGCGCCGAGGCGGAGGAGCGGGGCCGCGAGGCGGTAGAGCGCGGGACGGCGCATGAACCATGCAAATCCCGCAAAGACCGGTTTTTCCCACCACACGGGTTTTTGGGCGATCGCGTTCCGGCGGTTCTGGAGAAGGTGGTGGTGGAGGTCGATCCGGACCGGGCAGGCCTCGTGGCAGGCCCCGCAGAGCGACGAGGAAAACGAAAGGTGCTTCCAGGATTGCAGCCCGCGCAGGTGGGGCGTGATCACCGAGCCGATCGGCCCCTGATACGTGGTGCCGTAGGAATGCCCGCCGATGTTTTTGAAGATCGGGCAGACGTTGAGGCACGCGCCGCAGCGGATGCAGTGGAGCGCGTCGCGCTGCTCGGCGTCGGCGAGGAGCGACGTGCGTTTGTTGTCGAGCAGCACGACATGGAATTCCGTGGGGCCGTCCGTCTCGCCCGGCTGGCGCGGCCCGCCGAGCAGGGTGTTGTAGCAGGTCATGTTCTGGCCCGCGCCCGCAGTGGCCAGCATCGGCAGAAGGACGGCAAGGTCCTCCAGTTTCGGGATGACTTTTTCGATGCCCACGATGCTCACGAGCACCTTCGGCAGCGTGGTGCTCAGCCGCGCGTTGCCCTCGTTCTCGGTGATGGAAATGTGCCCGGTCTCGGCGACGGCGAAATTCGCGCCGCTCATCCCCATGTCGGCCTGGCAGTATTTCTGCCGCATGACGCCGCGCGCGATCATCGTCAATTCCTCCGGCGTGTCGGCATGCGGGCTGCCCAGCTTCTTTTGAAACGTCTCGTCAATCTCGCCCCGGGTGAGATGCATGGACGGAAAAACGATGTGGTAGGGCGGCTCCTCACGAAGCTGGACGATGAACTCCCCGAGATCGCTCTCGACGACTTCAAGCCCTGCTTTTTCCAGTGCGGGTCCGAGATGAATCTCCTCGCCGGTCATCGTCTTGGATTTGATGATCCGCTTCACGCCGGCGTTCCGGGCCACCGAGCCGATGTATTCCGCCGCCTCCGCCCCGTCGGCCGCCCAGAAAACCTTCGTGCCGCGCGCCTCGAGCTTCTCCGTGAGCTCAAGAAGATATTTGTCGAGATGGTTGACCGCCTCGTATTTTGCGGCCGCCGCGGAGGTGCGCGCCTCCTGCCAGTCGGTGTATTTCGCCTTCTGCTCGTCGCGCTTGACGTAATATCCCCCGAGAGCTTTCTGGATCAGCCCGCGATGTCGGAGGTCGTGGGTGAGACGGTCCGCATCCCGGTGGAACTGGATCGATTCCGTGCCCATCGCCTAAAAATTCGCCAGCACCTCGGCGAGGTGCATGCTCCGGATTTTTTTCCCCTGACGGTCGAGGATCCCCTGGATCTGCATCAGGCAGCTCGAGTCGTTCGAAATGACCAGCTCCGCGCCCGTCTCCAGGATCGACGCGCATTTGACCTCGCCCATCGCCGTCGAAATCTCCGGGAACTTCACGGAAAACGTCCCGCCGAACCCGCAGCACGTCTCGGCCTCCTTCATCTCGACAAGCTCCAGCCCCCGCACATGCTTGAGCAGCTCGCGCGGCTCGCGCTTGATCCCCAGCTCCCGCAGCCCGTGGCATCCGTCGTGAAACGTCGCCTTCGCCGGGCAGCTGGCCCCGAGATCCCCCACCCCGAGCACGTTCACGAGAAACGAGGAAAACTCATGCGTCTTCGCAGCCAGCGCCTTCGCCTCCGCCTCGCGCGGATGCCCGTGAAAAAGCTCCGGGTAAAAAACCTTCAGCATCGCCCCGCACGACCCCGACACCCCGACGACAACCTCCGCGTCACGGAATGCATCGAGCATCGTCTCCGCCACCGCACGCGCCTCGTTCCAATACCCCGAGTTGAACGCCGGCTGCCCGCAACACGTCTGCGATTCCGGATACTCGACCGCATGCCCGAGTTTTTCCAGAATCCTCACCATCCCGATCCCGGCACCGGGATAATACTGATCGATAAAGCACGGGATGAAGAGGGTGATTTTCACGCGGAAATGATATGATTACTTTCAGTCGTTTCATCCGCTTTGGCAAGCGATTAGCGCATCTTTCCGCGCTTCGGCACGGCCAATTCACGAACAAGAAGAAAATTCACCACGAAGGCACGAAGACTCGAAGGTTTTTGAATCCCTCCTCTTTGTGTCTTGGTGCCTTTGTGTTGATCTGAAGCAGCTTGAAAAATTTCCGGGCGTATTCTCCGGTGAGACCTAAAGAATTCTGGTTCAAACGTTTGTTTCTTCACCAGTATTGACCGTGGCGCTTCGGCCCGGCGTGGGGTGAAATTCGGTTGGAACATCGGATGAATCCGGTCAATAATCCGGCCATGTCCCGATTTCTCACCGTTCTTGCCACGGCGATTTCCATGGGGCCGGCATTTGCCGAGCCGGCCGGGCCCGCATTTTCCGGCATCGAAGCGGTGAAAACGCAGCCGTATGGAAAATCCGCGCAGGTTGTGGAAATCCACGGGGAACGGGGCGAGCCCCAGCCACGCGAGTGGACGCTGCTCCTCAACGACCCAAAGGCAAGGGGAGGAGTCCGCGAAGTGACCATGGCAGGGGGAAAGATCACGGCGGAACGCGCCCCCCTGCGCGGCACGACCGACATCGCCGGACTGGCTCCACTCGAAACGAAACTCCTCACCTGCGACTCGGACAGTGTCTTCTCAACTGTTCAGTCGGAAGCCAAAAAAAACGGCGTCGGATTCCATTGGATTGATTACACCCTGCGCACGGACCCGCAGAGCAACGCGCCGGTCTGGACCGTCAAACTCTACGACCACATGGGGGCATCAGTGGGATCCATTCGGATCTCCGCATCAGGAGGATCGATTGTCAGCCCGCTTCAGACGGATCCCGATCTCCGCGCACGCGCGGACTCGACAGCCAAAGAAAGCCGGAAGGGCGGGCTCGCCAACGATGTTGGAACAGCCGCCAACCGCGCCGTGAGGAGCACAAAAGACTCGGCCCTCCGCTTCGTCGGCTCTCTTCAGGAAGCGATCACCGGCGAGCGGACGATCGGTCCAAAGGACGAGGAATGACCGCCATCATCGTTCTGGCGGTCATTGGGTTTCTTCTCGTTGCCGCCGAGGTTTTCGTGCCGGGAATGGTGCTTGGCATGCTCGGAGGGCTGTGTCTCGCCGCCATGGTGGTGCTCTGCTACACGACCTACGGACCGCTTCTGGGCACACTGGTATTCGCGGTGCTCGCGGGTCTTCTGATCGCCGGATTTTTTCTCTGGATCCATCTCTTCCCGGGCACGCCCATCGGGAAAAAAATGATGCTGAAAAAGGCTCTTCCCAAGGATAATTCCATTCCTCTCCAATCCCTTCTCGGAGCAACCGGCGAAGCCGTTACCCCGCTTCGTCCGGCAGGCACTGCCGTCATCGGAGGCCGCCGCGTCGATGTCGTCGCAGAGAGCGGCCTGATCGAGCCCGGGCAAACCATCGAGGTTGTCCTGCAGGAAGGCATGAGGGTGGTGGTGCGCGCGGTCCGGTAGTCGCCTTTCTGCCGGACCGGGGTTGACGGAGTTCTTCATGGGGTTAAGTATTCCCGGCCATGCTGGGGATTGCCTTGAAAATGCTTTTTCGCGATCGCGCAAAATATGCGATGCTCGTCTGCGGACTGGCGTTTTGCTCGCTGCTGATGTGCCAGCAGATTTCGGTGTTCTGCGGGCTGATGATGTGGACGACGGCCACGGTGAGAAATATCGGGGCGCCGGTCTGGGTGGTGGACGCAAAAGTCGAGCAGGCGAACGAGGTGATCCCGATGCGGCAGATCGAGGTCGAGCGGGTGCGCAGCGTGCCGGGAGTGGCCTGGGCGGTTCCGCTCTTCATCGGCATGGAGCAGGCAAGGCTCGCGGACGGCTCGTTTCAGAACGTCCAGTTGACCGGCCTCGACACCGGCACCCTGACCGGGCGTCCGATGGAAATGAACGCAGGCCGGATCGAGGACCTCCGGCTGCCGAATGCGGTCGTCGTGGATCAGGTCGCCGTGGAAAAATTCCGACGGAAGGGAATCAAAATCCAGCTCGGAACGACGTTTGAAATCAACGACAAGGAGGCCCGTGTGGTCGGGATCTGCCATGCGGCCAGAAGCTTCTTCGGACAGCCGTATATCTACACGACATTCGACCGGGCGATGGAATACACGAAGCCCACCCGCAAGCAGCTCAGCTTCGTTCTTGCCGGCCCGATCCCCGGCGTGACGGATGAGGAGCTGGCGGCGCGGATCAGCCGCCTGCCCGGACTGCGGGGAATCGCGAAGGACAACCTCTTCTGGCTCACCGTCTGGTGGTATATCAAAAACACCGGCATCCCGATTTCCATCGGAACCGTGGTCATCCTCGGGATCATCGTCGGGATCGCGATCGCCGGGCAGACGTTCTACCTTTTCGTTCACGACAACCTGCGGTTCCTTGCGGCCTTCAAGGCGATGGGCGCGCGCATGCCGACGCTCGCGGCGATGGTTCTCCTTCAGGCGTTTTCCGTCGGCTTCATCGGATACGGGATCGGTGTCGGGCTGGCCTCGTGGTTCGGAAATGTCGTGCTCGCCAAGGAACAGCCGCCGTTCTTCATGCCCTGGCAGGTCCCCACCTTCGTAGCCATCGTCATTGTTTTCATCTGCTCGTTTTCCGCCCTGATCGGGCTGATCAAGGTCGCCCGCCTCGAGCCGGCGGTCGTCTTCCGATGAGCCGCTTCGCGATCAACGTGGAGGATGTCGTGAAGTCGTTTCCGGCCGGGGATACGCGCACGTATGCGCTCAAGGGCGCGACGCTCGACGCGAAATTCGGAGAGCTTCTGATGATCGTGGGCCCGTCGGGCTGCGGCAAAACCACCCTTCTCAGCGTGATCTGCGGGACGCTGAAATGCGAGGAGGGCCGGCTCACGGTCTTTGACCACGACATCCGGGCGATGAAGGAGGGGCAGATCACTCAGTTCCGCTGTGAGAATGTGGGCTTCATCTTCCAGCAGTTCAATCTCATCCCGACGCTCACCGCCGTGGAAAACGCCTCGGTCCCGCTCATTTTGAACGGGGTCCCCTCCACCGAGGCCGCCCGCCGCGCCGGGGAGGTTCTCGACAAAGTCGGCATCGGGGAAAAGCGGCACTCGTATCCCTCCCAACTCTCCGGGGGCCAGCAGCAGCGCGTGGCCATCGCGAGGGCGCTGGCTCACGAACCCCGCCTCATCATCTGCGACGAGCCGACCGCGTCGCTCGACGCGGCAACCGGACAAAAGACCCTCGACCTCCTCAAATCCAGCGCGCTCCATCCGGACCGCTGTGTCATCGTCGTCACCCACGACAACCGGATCTATCACTTTGCCGACCGCATCGCAGAAATGGAGGATGGCCGGGTCACTGGCATCCACGACGACCCGAAGAACTACCACCATGCTTAAACGCCCCACTGTTTTCCTCGCCCTGCTCGGCATCATCGCCGTTGTTCTCCTCGTCCTGCGGCTGCGCCAGAGCGGTCCCGCCCCCGAGCCTCTCGTCCCGCCCCCGCAGTCGCCCTACGCCCAGTCCATTGGAGCCCGGGGGCTCGTCGAGAGCACGAATGAAAACGTCCGGATCGCGCCCTCCGCATCCGGACTCGTGGGAAAGGTCGCCGTCCGGGTTGGTGACCACGTGAAATCGGGCGACCTGCTTTTCATGATGGACGACCGCGATGCCGCCGCCACGGTGAAAACGTCGGAGGCACAGGTGGAGGTCCAGAAGGCGCGGCTCGCCGAGGCTGCGACGCTCGTTGCAGACCGGAAAGACACCCTCTCGCGCACAACCCAGCTCCGTGCAAAAAATGTCGCCAGCCTCGACCAGGCCCAGCGCGATGAATTCGCCCTGCAGAGCGCCCAGCGGCAATACGAGCGCGCCGCTGCGGACCTTGATCTCGCCCGGGCCCAACTCAACGACGCCAAGGTCCGGCTCGATCTGCTTTCCGTGCGTTCCCCGCGCGACGGAACGGTCCTTCAGGTGAACATCCGCGAAGGGGAATACGCCGCCGTCAACTCCACGGAGCCGGCCATCCTCCTGGGCGATGTGAGCACGCTTCAGCTCCGTGCCGATGTCGATGAATCCGATGCTCCCCGGGTGCGACCGGGCTGTAAGGCGGTCGCCTACCTCAAGGGCTCGCGCGAGCAGGCGATCCCTCTCGAATTTGTCCGCATCGAACCCTACATCCTCCCGAAAAAATCGCTGTCGGGCGAGAGCACCGAGCGGGTGGACACCCGTGTGCTGCAGGTCATCTTCCGGTTCCAGAGCCCGGGCTTTCCGATCTATGTCGGCCAGCAGATGGACGTCTTTATCGAGGAGAGCTGACGGACTTTTTACAAGGGCTGCGCGGTTGCGCCACCGGTCCGGATCAGCTCGGCGACCACGTCATCGGTGATGTCGAGAGCCGGCTCGTTGCCAAGGACAATTGCCTCGTTCTTCAAAAGAACCGCCCCGAGTCCCCTGTCGGAAGCAATTTTCATGGCCACCGGCCGGACCTCCTCGCGGAAGCGGGTGATCAGGGCGGCCTGCTTGGTGTTGATCTCCTGCTGGGCCTGCTGTTGCTTTTGCTGAAGCTCGAGATTCAAATCCCGCTCCAGCTCGGCAAGCTTCTGGTTGTCCGCGTCCGTCGGCCTCGCGCCGATCGACTGCCTGAGATTCTCAAACTTCGCGCGGGCCTCCTTTTGCGCCGCAGTGAGTTGGTCCCCGATCGGGCCGGCAGCGTTCTTCAGCTCCTGGACAATGGCGACGTCACGGCCGAGCCGCTTGGCAACGGCATCCAGATCGATGAGGGCGACCCCTCCCTTGGCGGATGAGGACGGAGCGTGACCACATGCGGTCAGGATGAGGGCCAGAAGCGGCGCGAGTGCAAGGAACGGTTTCATGGGAAGGAACGGAGTATGGACCCGAAATTAAAAAATATTCCAGAGAATCTTCCGGGCGGAGAAAAAGGGAGGCATTGATGCCGACGAGCTGATACAACGCGCCGATGAGCGATTCGTTCCAGCAGGCTCTGCACACCACACTTCCGATGTTGAAAAAAATCCAGCAGGGAATCAAACCCGCGCCGACCGCGTCGGCGGCCGCGCTGAAGAAGCTTCGCGAGGCCGCGCTGGCGAATCCGCCGAAAACCCGCACGTCACGCTCCCCGGCAACCCTCGCGGAAGATCCGGGCAGCCGTCCGACTCCCGCTTCCGGGAAATGGACGATGGCCTCGCTGCGCAAAGCCGTGCTGGCCTGCGAGAAGTGCCCCCATCTCGTCCGCTCGCGCACGCAGGTCGTTTTCGGCGTGGGAAATCCTGAGGCGGAACTGATGTTCGTCGGCGAGGCGCCGGGAGCGGATGAGGACGAGCAGGGCGAGCCGTTCGTCGGCAAAGCCGGACAGCTTCTCACGAAAATCATCCAGGCCATGGGATTCGAACGCTCGGACATCTACATTGCGAACGTTCTCAAATGCCGGCCCGACATGCCGGCCGGAGAATCCGGAAACCGGAAGCCGAAGCCCGCCGAGATGGCCACCTGCCTGCCGTGGCTCGGCGAGCAGATCGCGCTCGTCCGTCCGAAGGTCATCGTCGCTCTGGGCGCGACCGCGGTGGAGGGACTGCTCGGAGACACGTCACCGATGCGCGACCTTCGCGGGCGCTGGCTCGACTTCCAGGGAACGCCAGTCATGGTGACCTACCACCCGGCCTATCTGCTCCGGAACCAATCCCTCTCCGAGAAACGCAAGGTCTGGGAGGACATGCTCCTCGCCCTCGAAAAGCTCGGAAAAAAAATCACCCCGAAGCAACGCGCATTTTTCACGAAGCCCGCCGCTTGAACGCACCGCTTTTCCATTTTGCATTTTATTGTTTCATCGTCGGTTCGCTGCGCCTGCTTCTGACCGCCGGCGCGCGGGTGAAGCGCGTGGTTTTTGCAAGGCCGCCGGAGGGGGCCTTCGTGATGGCGTCGAATCACATCAGCCACTTCGATCCCCCGTTTTTGAGCGGGTGGTTCCCGCGCAAGATCGATTGGATCGCGATGTCCGAACTCTTCGCGGCGGGCTGGTCGGACCGAGGGTTTCGCTGGCTGGATGTGATCCCGGTGGACCGCGGGGGCGACGACCGGCATGCGATTCGCGAGGCATTGCGCCGACTCGACGGCGGACGCGTGATCGGGGTCTTTCCGGAGGGAGGCATCCGCGACGGAGAGCGATCCATCCTGGCCGGGGCACCGATGCAGGAGGGGGCGGTCATGCTCGCGGTGCGTGCCGGACGGCCAATCGTGCCGGTGGTCATCCTCGGCAGCGAGCGGCTCTACAATGCGAAGAACTGGCTTCCCTGGCGCAGGGCTCGCGTCTTTATCGGAATCGGCCCGGCGATCTTTCCTCCCCCAGCCGGTATGAAACGTGGTGACGCGAGAGAGATCATGAGGAAATCCCTTGCCGAAGCCATCGTCCGCCTGAAGGACGACATGGTCGGACACTTCGGGCTCGGGGAAAATGATCTGCCGCATTCGCCACAGCAGCGCATGGCCGAACGATGAGACGTCTTGTTGAAAAAACGGCTTCGTGGGGCATGGACGGCGCGATGTGCGGGATGATGAACATCCTGCAATGGCGACGCCGTGCCGACAGCACGACGAAAAAGGAATTGCAGGACTACCTCGAAGCCTGCTCGCCGATGAGCCGTGAGGAATATTTCCGGATGCCTCCGGCCACGCGTCTGAAGCAGCGCGACGGCTGGATCCAATGGGACACGCCCCTTCCGAGCGGATTCCCGGAGAACGACTGCGCGCGGGTGAGATTTTATCCCGCCGCGCACAAGGGCGCGCCGGTCCTGCTTCTGCTCCACGCCCTGATGAGCGCCAGCGATGTCGGCTACCGGCGGGTGGCGGCCACCTTCAACAGGCGCGGGTGGTCGGTCGCGTTTCCGCACCTTCCCTATCACTACTCGCGCACCCCGAATAAAATGATGAACGGGGAGCTGGCGATCACAGCCGACCTCGTGCGCAACGCCGAGGGCCTCCGGCAGGCGGTCGTCGAGCTCCGGCAGCTCATGGCGATCCTCCGGGCAAAAGGCGCGGGGGAATTTGCCATCATCGGGACAAGCTACGGCGGATGGACCGGGGCCCTGCTTTCGTTTCTGGAGCACGACTTCCGGTTCATGGCACTCGTCCAGCCGATCGTGAACGTCGAGAAGGCGATCTGGGAAAACCCGGGGGCCTCGTCGATGCGGGCATTCCTGCGCGCCCGCGGACACGTCCCGAACCAAACGAGCCGCCACTTCCACCTGATCTCGCCGCTGCACGGCGTTCCGCTCTGCAATCCCGGCCGCATCATCGTCACGGCGGGCGTCTATGACAGGGTCTCCCCGCTCGTCGATCTCAAGCTTCTCACCAGCCGGTGGAAGGGATCCCGCCTGCTCCGCGTTCGCCAGGGACACTTCGGATACCGTGCGCTCCGCGAAACGCTCCAGGCGGTCGAGCCATTCGTGGAGTAAGCAGGCGATTGCCCGCAAAGCCGCCAAGGAAAACAAGGAACGAAAGACGGGTGGCCGCTTGTTTTATTCCGCAGGTTCTCAGGGCTCCGGTTCGCCGCCGGATCCGGAAAACATCGCCTCACAGCCGGAGGCTTTCGCGACTTCGCGAACCTGGTTTTCCATCTCCCGCGTGGCCGCGGACAGGATGTCGGTTTTCAAAAAATCCGCCTTGGCCGTCCTCTCAAGGGCCCGGATCGCTTTCTCGCGGTCCCCGGCAGTGAGCTTGTTCCAAAGTCCGTCTTCATCGCGAAGGACCCGGAGGTCGGCCATTCCGATGGAAAGGATCTTTGCGCGGGGAAGCGTGATCTCGGCAACCTTTCCCCCGCGGCGGATGTTGACAGTGAAAGGATCGCGGAGATTGAATCCCGCACGCGCGGTGAATGCCGCCTCGATCTCGAAGGTTTTCGTGCTGTGAAACCACGTTTCCTCGACGCGGTGGCGCGCGAGCGACTGCCGCTCGACGGTGACCAGTTCGAGCACCGGGGTGTTCTGGGCGAAGATCACAGCATGGTTCGCGGAGATCCTCGGCGTAAGGTCGAGGGCCTTTTCAAACTCCTCCTGGATCCGGTTTCCACGCTCCACTGCCGACCGCAGGGGCGCGATGAATACCGTCCAGACAAACCACGTCGCCGCCACCGTGGTCAGGGCGGCTCCCGCCAGCGTGAGCCAGAGAAGACGGCTTTTCATGGCCTGATCCCGCAGGCCTCGCGATACAGGGCCTCGATGTCCGCAATCCGGCGTTCCGCGGAAAACTGATCCCGAATCGCATCCGAGCCCGCCCGCGCGATGTTCATGTAGAGGCCGGGATCGCCCGTGAGCCGGACGAGGGCCGCAGCCACGGCAGCGTGGTCCCGCTCGTCGCAAAGCAGTCCGGATCTTCCATCGACGACAACCTCCGGGATGCCGCCATGCCGCGTCGCGACGACCGGCAGGCCGGAAGCCATCGCCTCAAGCAGGGAGTTCGGAATCCCCTCGACATCGCCGCCGGCAGTCTCGCTGGGATGCAGGAAAATGTGTGAGCGGGAAAAAAGCTGCCGCAACGATTCCTGCGGAAGAAATCCCGCGAACGTGATGCTGTCGGCAACTCCGAGCGAGGAGGCCAGCCCGCGCAGCTCCTCCTCCATCGGCCCCTCTCCAGCAATCGTGAAGCGGGCGCCGGGAAAAGTTTTGCGGAAAACCGCGAATGCGCGCAAGGAGGTGGCCAGACCCTTTTTCGGGACGAGCCGGCAGGCCTGGACGATCTGCCACGCCCCGTCAGGCGGGGGCGTGCGGCCGACAAAGCCGATCTCCGGCAGGACGGTCTTCATGATCCGGAGTTTTGCCGGATCGCAGCCGAGTGCCGCGACCTTTTCCGCGAGCTGCCCGGAGCGGCAGAGAACGAGCCGGGAACGTTCGAACATTTCCCGCCGGGCCTCGGCATAACCGGAACCTGCAATCGCCCCGGCGACATCCGAACCGTGAAAAGAAACCACCACAGGGATCCTCGCGCGGCGCAGCAGCGGCAGAAGATGGACGGCTACATTTCCAAAAAAGATGTGGAGAAGCGAGACTTCGACCTCCCCGATGCGGCGGGCTTCCCCGGCGCTGATCTGCCAGGGCTTTCCGCTGAAGCGTTCGAGCCCACGGGAGATAAAACGAAAAGGTGATCTCGGCACCACATGGATCCTCTCCACCGGCCAGTCCCCCTCACGCTTCTGGGTGATGACGACCGGCGAAAAGGTCTTCAGCCCGGCAACATGCCGGTGAATGTGCAGCATCTCCGGGCGCAGATACGTCGCGCAGAAAATCGCGACCGACGGACGGTTACCATTCAACGCCGACAACTGTGAGCGTTTGGGAGTGGTGGGGGGTCGCCGGCCCGAAATCCTTGGAGACAAGCTTTTCCCCGGATCCATACGACTTCGGAGCAAGCGGATTCACGGCCTGCCAGGGTTTCTTTGTGAAGATCTCTTTGACCATCCCCTCGATCGTCGGCTTCGGCTGCTCGATCTCCGCAACAATTTGGCGCTGCCGTCCCGGCGGAGCAATGAACTCCTGCGCAGCGGCAGAGCCCAGACCAAGCACGGCGGCCAAAAGGAATTGCTTCATACCGGTATGCTACCACCTTTCTCCCCCTGCGGCAACCAGACAATCCCGAACGATCCTCGCATGAAGCCCGAGAAGTCTTGGCATTTCCGGCATGATCCGCTTAGGCTCGGGTGTCTTGGAAACCCTCTTCTCAACCTTTTTGACCTCCGCCCATCCACGGTAAGATGGGCGTTCCGTGCAAATATCCAATGGCTCCGGAAGCTCTTGAAGGAGGCGGACAATGAAAACCGCTCGCAGGAAATTATTGCCGGCTGCCGTGGCCGGGGTGGCGATATTGGCGGTCCTTGCGGCCGTGGTTCTCTGGTTTCAGTGGGATGCAGAACGGAGTCACCGGATTTCGCTGCCGCCGGGCGCATCGGAGTCCCTGCACGAAGGGTTTCGCAAGGACGCCCTGACCTCCACATCCTGCCGCAACTGTCACGAGGAGGTGTTCGCCCAGTGGGAGCAGTCGCACCACGCCAAAGCCAATCGCCTTCTATCCCCCCAAAAGGACCGTCCAGCCTTCATTCCCGCACACACGCTCCTGAGCGCGGGGCTGGAGACGCGCATGTTCTGGAAATCCGACCAGGCGACGATGGAAACCCCGCTCGCGGACGGCGTGGTCCACACATTCCATCCGGACATGGTTCTGGCCCACACCCCGATGCAGCAATTCCTCATTCCTTTCGGGAGCGGCCGCTGGCAGGTCACCGAGTGGGCATGGGATCCTGTGCGCACAGACTGGTTCAATGTTTACGGATCCGAAGGACGCCACCCGCGCGAATGGGGGTCATGGGCGGGCCGCGGAATGAACTGGAACTCGAATTGTGCGACCTGCCACATGACCGGCTTTGACAAGGGCTACGCAATCCCCACCGATTCCTACGCATCGCGTTGGGATGAAATGGGCGTCTCCTGCCTCCAGTGCCACGAGGCAGCGGCCGGTGAGGAACATCTCCGCAACCCGAAGGCTCCGCTCGCGCGCCGCAACTGGGACAGCCAGCAGGACAACTGCGCCGCGTGCCACAGCCGGCGGGAGGAGATGTATCCGGGCTTCGTCCCCGGCTCGCGCTACGACGACCACTACCGGCTCGCACTCCCGGTCCGGCAGGGACTCTATTACCCGGACGGCCAGGTGCTCGACGAGGATTTTGAATACGGTTCGTTCCTCATGAGCAAGATGGGTGGACGGGCGGGAGTCACCTGCCTCGATTGCCACAATGCCCACTCCGGCGCGAACAAGCTTCCGGTCGCAAGCAATTCAAGCTGCCTTTTCTGTCACGCCGCACCCGGCCAGCGCGGCGCGCCGGTCCTCGAGGAGACGGCTCACGGCCACCATGCCGCCGGGAGCACCGGCAACAAGTGCGTCGAGTGCCACATGACATGGACAACGTATATGCAGCGCGATCCGCGGCGGGATCATGGATTCATCATTCCCGATCCCCTCCTCACGAAGGAACTGGGGATTCCCAATGCCTGCAACAAATGCCACACCGACAAGTCGGTGGACTGGGCGATCGAGTGGACCGACCGCTGGTATGGGGACAAGATGAACCGCCCCGAACGCGAGCGCACACGGGCCCTGGCCCGCGCCTATGCCGGCGAAGCCGGAAAAGAAATGACCGCGGAATTGCTCCGCCTCGCCGGCCGCGAGGACATCGCGATGTGGCGGGCGGCACTTCTCAACCTGGCCTCGCGGCGCGTGGACCTTCCGGATGTCCGGGATGCCCTCACCCGCGCGCTCAAGGATCCCAGCCCGATTGTCCGGGCCGCTTCGGTGGACGGCCTCGCACCGCTCCCCGCCGCAGCACGAACGGAAATTGCCGCGCTCTTGGACGATCCGGTGCGGCTTGTCCGATTGCGGGCGGCCTGGGCACGCCGTGACATGCTGCCGACCGGCGGCAACGCCACGCAGGAGCTGATCCGAAGCCTGGAATTCAATGCAGACCAGCCCTCCGGAGCCGCGAGCATGGGCCAGTGGTATTTCGCCCAGCGCGATCTCAAGCAGGCCGAAGCCTGGTATCGCAAAGCCATCTCATGGGACCGGTTCAGCCCGCCGCTTTTCGCCGACCTCGCCCTGATGCAGAACGCCTCGCAGCAGTCCGCCCAGGCCGTGCAGACCCTTGACGAGGGCCTCGCATCCTCCCCGTCGAATCCGGAACTCCTCGGCATGAAGGCCCTGCTCCTCGCCGAGATGGGAGACTTCAGCGGCGCGGAATCCGCGTTCCAAAAGACCCTCGCTGTCGATGCCAACCAGCCGAGAACCTGGTATAACCTCGGCCTTCTCTACGCCCAGAAAGAACGCCTCGCGGATGCCATCGAGGCCCTCAAAAAAGCGGAGGAATTCGACAGGGAATCCGCCGACTACCCCTACGCCCGCGCCACGATCCTCCTGCGCATGGGCGACAAGGCCGCCGCACAGGAAGCCGCCCGCAAAGCACTCGCAATCGACCCGAACTTCACCCCTGCCGGAACCCTCCTCAAATCCACCGGCACCCTTCCATAAAAAAACGCGGTGAGGGAGGGAAATGTTCCTTCGCCTCGTAAAGCCCTCATTTTCAATGGTCGTTTAACCGCTGAATTTTGACACGGTATCACGCCGGTGTATCAGTCGGCAATTAAATTGTTGAATGGGACACTCTGGCAGCAGGGCGTTTGGCAAGAAGGGTTATAGGACGGGGCTGGCCTGAAGGATGAGGTTAAGGGCTTTTGCGGGGTGACGGCGGTATCACCGGCAACTCGAAATTCACTTCCATGAATAGAAGTTTTCCCGAACTCGTATATCCACATCACTGAAATGCTCCAAAAACGCAGTTTTATTCATGATAACGTTGATTTATTCATATTTTGAGTTTGACATGCGCATTTTCGGATCGCATATATCAATACGTGAATGATGAAACATTTTCTATTCTGCAAACTCTCGTCCGCATCGGGCTCGGGGTTGAAAATCCAGCATTCCGTAAGCAGGTCGAGCGTTTGAAGGATTCTCTATCTGCTGAGGGGGCAAGTGCGGAGTCAAAAACGTTGAGTCGGCTGTTGAAGTCCGCAACGAAGACAAACGTGATGCAGCCAAGTCGCATCACGATGTCGCAAAGCTTTTTTTCGGGTGTGGAGACCCTTACTCCACAATCAACGATACCCGTGGATAGGGAAACCGGCGCGTCTCTTGCTGAAATTATATTTCCGCAAGATTGTCTGAACGAAATGCCAATTTTGGAGCCCAATCTTGGTTCGGCAATCAACTCTATTATTGATGAGTGGCGACATCAAGATCTGCTTCGGGAAGCGGGGGTTCATCCAACGACTACCTGTCTTTTGTATGGCCCGCCGGGAACAGGAAAAACTCAAATAGCTTTGAATCTTGGCACACTTCTTAACATGCCGGTAGTGCTTGCGCGATTAGATGGAGTAATTAGCTCGTTTCTTGGGACAACAGGGCGAAACGTGGCTAATTTATTCTCGTTTGCTAACCGCTATTCATGTATCCTGTTACTGGATGAATTTGATGCAATAGCGAAATTGCGTGATGATCCACATGAAATAGGAGAAATAAAGCGTGTGGTAAATACGCTCCTTCAAAATATTGACCAGAGAAAAGGACAAGGGTTTACAATAGCAACCACTAATCATGAACAGTTATTAGATTCGGCAGTGTGGCGGCGATTTGATGTGCGAATTGCTATTGGACTTCCTTCATTCTCTGAACGCCTGAAAATAGTTGCGCGATATTTTGGGGAAATTGGTATTTCTACTGAATATACTCAATTTGTTGCTTGGCTATGTGAGGGAATGTCTGGTGGTGACATTGAGAGTCTGGCCAGACAGATAAAGCGCTATCGAGCGCTAAACTCTGAGGCTACATATTTTGACGCGCTAAGAAATTATGCGATAACGCAAACTGGGGGAACATTCAGGCATAAGCAATTGTTATTTCGATCATATCCAGAGATTGCACGGCAAATTAACACATCTACCGAGATTCAACTCACTCAAAAGGAGATTGGTTCACTTCTATCAGTCAGTCAGTCTCAAATAGGAAGATGGATAAAAGAAGACGCACATAAATGAACGCACAAAACAATCGGACTCCAATCCAGATAATTTTAAATGCAGATAACTATATTTCTGAGAAAAAAGTTTCTCCCGGTAATAAGGAAACCGATTTCTTTTTCCATAGAGATGCAGCATTTATACAACATAAGGAAAGACTAAACACTCAACTTCTCTCTATTAAAGATGAGTTGTCTCGCTCGCCAATCGCGCGATGTGCCTATCTAAAAGTAGTTCTTAGAAAAGAAGCGTGGGCAAAAAGTCATCGTCCTACGAAAAAGCTATTTACACCAAATCTGTTCCCTTCAGCGGGAGGAGATGGAATTGGAGAATGCTTTTTCAGAGTAACAAATCAGCATATAGGAAGGCTAATTAATGGCGTTTCATCTGCGGAGCCGGAATCGAGAGTGAAGCTCAATCAACAGAAAAACAAAGAAGAGCCAAATCCAACTACGATAAGGAGTGAAGTTGGAGCTATTCACGATATCCTCTTGCCTGATGAATCAGATCGCCAACATTTTTCACTAAAGGATGCATTGGAATGGTTGAATGATGAACGTTCTGGCCATTTTTATGTAATTGAACTATTCCAATATCCTGAAACCTTTGCGGCATTTTCACAGCTGCTAAAGGAAGAACAGGACCTATTTTCCAGTCTTCTTGAACTGCTCAATTCTATTCAGTGTGGGATTGAGCTTTTTAGAAGCTCAATTACATCAGGGCTAAATAAAGGTGATAATTACGTTTTTCTACGTCCAATTAATAAGGATCAAGATCTGACTCTTCAGAGTTTTTTTACACGGGGGGCACCATCAGGGGAGGAAAGCAATTATTGTTCGGATGCTGAATGTCATGGACAGCTGTTACGCGTTCTGTCCAAGCATCCACTCGTCCGCCGTGTAACCTTGCCTCCACTGCTTCAGAGTCTTCAACATTCAGCTAAACAGGCTATAAAAACGTCTAGCTTACCAATTAGGAGATCTGAGACGAAATATCCAATAGTTGGCGTCATAGATGCTGGTGTTGATAGTGACTTTGGAGACTGGATTGTTGGAAAAAGTGGGGTGATTCATGAATCGCACAGAAATATTGAACATGGAACATTTATTTCAGGCTTGTTAATTGGTGCTCGTGCGGCAGGAAACTCTGCCGATGTTGCCGGAGAATCTGATGGATGTGATATTGTCGATATAGATATTTATCCGAGCAACTTGGTTAGTGGGGCGTTCTCAAGTTATTATCCAAATGGATTTGAAGATTTCTTACATGAGCTTGATCAGGCTATAGGTCAAGCAAAGCAAAAATATGGAGTTAGAGTTTTCAATTTTAGCTTGAACCTAAATATTCAAGTGCATGAATACCAGTATAGCACTTTTGCGAGTTTGGTTGATGTTATTTCGGAAAGGCATGATGTTATAATTGTGATATCTGCTGGTAATTTAGGGGGTAACCTGCGAACTCCTTGGCCCTCAGAAGCATCGAAAGTTGCGGATCATTTATTAGCACATGCCGGTAATGATCGAGTTCTTCAACCGGCAGAAAGTGTCATGTCTATTTGTGTTAGTGCAATTAATCCGCCCAATGCCAATGGGCACATTGCTGGTGCTCCGACACAATTTACTAGACAAGGTCCCGGAATGAAAGTTGGTGTAAAACCAGATGTCTGCCACTATGGTGGTTCGCCAATGAGAGGCTCGCCTGATGAGGGTCTTTACTCTATTAGTGGGAATGGAACCATTTTGTCAGGAATGGGAACAAGCTACGCCGCTCCTCTTGTTGCTAAAACATTAGCAGCTCTCGATGTTAAGATTGAGGGTCACGTTCCAAGAGAGTCGCTGCTAGCCTTATTGATACATGGAGCGCGGGTTCCAGATGCACTAGACTCCCCTCAATTAAACACAATTGCAAAACATTTTGTGGGATTTGGATTGCCGGCAAATTCTGATAACATTTTATTGAACAACTCACATACGATTACCCTTGTGTTTCATAGCCTTCTCACTCGCAAACGGCAATTGTCATTTGATTTTACTTGGCCGAAATCTCTTATCACGCCAAGCGGCAAGTGCCGAGGTGAGGCTTTTCTTACTTTAGTATATAAGCCGTTTATTGATGCCTCTTATGGCGCAGAATTTATACGTGTTAATATTGACGCTCATCTTCGTCAACATGGTGGAGATGGTTCTTATTCTGGGAAAACTAATCAATTATTTATGAAATCAAGGGAGAATGATGTTCACTTTGAGTCTGAGTTGATTGAGCACGGCCTAAAGTGGTGGCCGATTAAGCATTATCGGTTTAGTTCTAAAAAAGGTGTTGGAATGCATTCTGATTGGAGGCTGGTTGTAGAAAGTCTTTTGCGTGATGGCGTTGAGTTTCCGTCTGGAGGAGTGCCGTTTTCAGCAATCCTGACTATAACTGATCCAAAGCAAGAGAAGCCTGTTTTCGATGATATGAGGCTTTGGCTTGGTGCCAATGGTGTCCGATGCGCTGATGTTCGCACTGCTGCTCGTCTGAGACCGCGCTTTTAAGTTGCTTTTTAAATAATTAGAAACGCATTGCCGGTCTACATCACGCCAAGAAACTTGTGTAGAAATGGCCATATAGGGAACTTTTGGCGTGTGGAATACAACGAACTGAGGCCGCTCTGAACTCGGCTACCTTGGAGAAGTCCGCGAATACAATCGGAAAGGGGCTGTAGGGAGCGTTAAACGCTGCTATGAGGCCGATTCAAAGTCTTCCCCTGCCCGTGCTGCCTCCTTCTATCCCGGCAATTTGGCAGGGCGAGTGAAATCAGGTCTGCCTGTTCCAAGGCTTGCGCTGCATTGCGGTAGTCTCGTGTCAGGCGATAAACGCGATTTCGGCAATGAACAATCTTGTAACGAACCAGTTTGTGCAGGTGTTCCTTTAAGGGGGTGTTCTCTGAAACGGGAATTCCTTTTTCGTGAATGAGTTTTTCCAAAATGGTGAGGGCTGGGGAATATCTGCCGATGGTGGAAATCACGCGGGAAATCAGGGCGACGGGTGCAACGGGGATTTTTGAGGGCATTCCCTCTTCCCGCAGAAAGGCGAAGAATCCCTTCAATCTCTCCGCTGCGTCATTCCTCAAGGTTTGAAGATACTGGATCAACTGTTTCCGGTCTGAACAAGTGTGCTTCCCTCCGGTGATTTTTGCTGCTTTGTCGAGAGTGTAGCGGAGTTCAAAGCGGATGCGCTCATTCGTCTTGGCGTAAATGTGCAACCAAACCCCGCTTGCCAGCTTGTAACCACAAATCACGCATTGCTGTTCTTGTTCCCGATTGCGGTCCCGGAAGACTTTCCACGTTTGTTTGTCTGAAATGGTTCCCAACCTGCCAAGCAACCTGTGAATTGTGGAAATCGGGTTCGGGTCCGAAAATTCCCAATACACTTCCGCTCTTTTCAGGTTGTAACACAAATCGGCGGTTGACGGTGTTGCTCGCACCATCCGCGAGGCTCTTTGGACTTCCGAAAAAATTTCGTCAAAAACACCGTCCACATACTTTCGCAGCAATGGGATGTTCCATTTTGCTCCGCCTGCCCGGTTGTAGGCAAACGGCTTCATCCAATTGTCATTTCCATCAAAAACAAATTCCTCTTCTTCACCAGATGGATCGTCCGGGGCAGCATACAGACGCGGTTGCCAAGCCGGGAGGCTTCCTTTTCCGTCCACAAACAGTTTCCGTAAATTTTGGAACTTAAAAAACCGCGTGGGATTCAGGCAGACGGTTCCAAAGACGGCAGAGGTGCTGTCTGCCCTTCGCTCCGCGATTTTTACGGAACCGGAGAAGAGGGGACGTGGAAAAATCTTCCCGCCAATTTCAACATTCTTTTTCCGAATGAGGAGTTCAAATCGCTTCTGTCCCGTGTATCGAAGGAAAAGGCTGCCATATTTTTCCCTCAAGCGATACGATCTCCATTTGATCGGAGGCACAGACAGATAATTGGCGAATTCCTGTCCCTTCTGACTGTGATTGATCCCCAGCAGTATGGGGGAAAAATCTATCTCTAGGCGGTCAAAGTGTCCCTCTTCATGGTTGATACTGGGTTCAAGTGTGAATTCTGTTAATCCTGCTTTCACTGGGGCGGATATTATCAGCCACCCTCTGAGTTCACATCCGGAATTTCAGGAGGAAACTGAAACCAGTTTCAACGCATTGCCAATCCGTTTTGGCAAAGTTGAGGATTTCAATCTTCATCGTTAAACAGCCTACCAAAAGCCGAGCCGGCCTGCAAGAATAAACTGTTCTAAATGGCTTATATATATTGTATTATACTGTTTCATTGCGTCTCTGTTTCGGTCAGGTCCGGGCAAAATAGGGAATCGAAATCAAGTCCGCCGCTTTGATCTTTGCGCGTTCCCCCCGGCGATCATAGCGAGCCGTTGTCTGGATATTCGAGTGCCCAAGAATTCCCGCCACCGTGGCGATGTCTGCCCCGGCATCGAGAAGATTGCTGGTTGTCGTGCGTCGTAGGTCGTGCCAGTCGAGATCCGCAAGGCCAGCCTGAGAACAGCGTTTCCGAAGAATTTTGTCGGCTGCTGTTGTGGAAATTCCCTTTTCTGGAACAGTCGTCCCGCCTTTCCGAATCGCACAAAAGAGAGGGCCAGTCATTTGTCCCTCTTCAAATCGCAAGGCCAGCCAATCGTTGAAAAAGCGGGCTGCATTCCCCCGGATGAAAAGCGTCCGCTCTTTGTTCCTTTTGCCGATGACGCGTATTCGGAAAAGCCCGTCTTCATCAACGGAAAGATTCTCGGCGACCAGAGAGGCAATTTCCGCCCGTCTTGCCCCCGTGCTGGCAGCGAGCGCAATCATTGCGGCATCCCGTGCCCCGGAGGGCGAGGAATCTTTTGCGCATGTGCTCAACAATGACTTGATTTCTCCTTCGGGAACAAACCTCCCTGCCAGTTCTCGGCTTCCGGTATCCCCTTTGACGGAACGGATGCGCTCAAATGTGTCAGTATCCATTTGCTTGAGTTCCCATGCGGCACGAGCAACCCCCTTCAATACTGCCAGCGCCTTGTTTCGTGTGGCGGGGCTTCCCTGCATCTCTGCCATGATGACCCGCACATGTGGGGCTTCCAGACGATCCCAAGGAATGAGTATCCAAGCGTTCTTCCCTGCCAAAGAGGGGAGGATGATCCGAGCAATCCGGTTGAGCGGAGAAACCATCGTGAGTCTTGAAAGAGGGGAGGAGAGTGATTGGAGATAGGCCCCTGCCGGGTTGATGGATGATTGCGCCGGGGGCGCGAGGGGTTTCAGGTCTGAAACTGGTTTCAAAGCCACTGTCATGTCGGAGTTATTCATTCAACGGTTTTATTGTTACTAGAATTATTATTCTATTAACCTATTGCAAGCTGAATTTCTGTCTGATAGGCTGTTTTTTATGAGATACGAACCTGCGGAGATTCCAGACTGTTTTTCCCCGGCCCAAAGACGCTTTTTACAGGCTTACGCCTCAATGCCGGGGTTTATCGCAGAAGCGGCTAGGCAGGCCATCGTTCCAAGGCGGAACGTATACAATTGGCTGCGAAATGACCCTCTTTTCCGGGAAGTCTTCAACGAGGTGAAAGAAACATTCATTGATTTCGCGAAGTGCAAATTACTCGAAAAGATTGAGAAGGGAAATGTCCGCGCGATCATTTTCTACCTCCGAACCTACGCCAAGGACCGGGGGTATTGGTGAAAACCCGGCTTTTGCGTGCCAAAATGTGCCATTCTACGGAACATCAACCGTGCTTTCCGTATTGTGCGGGTTGCACCGTCTGACACGGGACAAGGCAAGAAACGTCCCTTTGATCAATCCATGCTTCTCCAACGCGATAGCGGCATATTCTGAGCATGACGGATGGAACCGGCAGGCAACGTGAAATCGGCGATTATACCGGCGACCGATTGAGTTCTGCCAGACGCGTCTGATGAGCCCTGCCCCCCACCTACTTGGACACAGGCACGCTATGAGTGACAATTTCTTCGTCATACACCGCAGACTGGCATTCCGGGCAGGAGTGAAGCCGTGATATTTCCGATTGTTGGGCAGCAACATTTCGATTTGCCTGCACCGTCACGTTTGGGTCACACATACAATACGAGCATTCATTTCCCTTAATGTCCTTTTTGATTTTGGTTTCCCGCTCAAGCAGGGAGTGCCAAACCTTTCCGCAGGTCCGGCAAGTTCTGCGGTATTCCTGAACCTGTTTTGTTGGGCCGGTATAATCTGGGGTCTGGTCTTCTTCCGCAAAGGCAATGGCAACCGGAAACGGCTCCCACTCGGAATTTCCCTCTTTTATAACCAGCGTCTGATTGGAAATCGTGCCGACCGCTTTCAGGCGTTTCAGTTCTTTAAGCGAAATCGGACCAATCGCCTGATTGTGCTCGTCGGCATAAAACCAGATTGTTTTCGGGGTGGGAGGTTCGGGAACATTCATTGTTTGAAGGAAAATTTACTTTACAGAAACGCCACAGCCCACAGAAGGCAAGACCGACAATAAGCAAGCCGGTTGTGGCGGGTTCAGGCACCACGCTGATTTGCCCGGTCGTTCCAAGTTGAGCGGTATTCCAGAAGAGCCCCGACGAAAGACCGGGGAGATTCATCCGGTTTGTGGCAAAGACAGCGCGGTTGCCAGTGAGGAGTGTAAAGGAGTCGCCTTCTGCCGGAGAATACCCATTCACCAACGAGAGTGTGAGTTGCGCGTTGCTGTTCACCGTAAACGCCCCGCCGACATAAAGTTGATCGTATGACGAACTGCCGCTGAGTTCCATCACCAGAACGGAAGTGCTGTCCATGCTGACATTGTTATTGATGGTCAGTGTGCCGATGCCGTTGTTGCCCGGTGCCAAAATCCCGCTAACGGCGGTTGCTCCGGAGATTGTGCCGGTGCCTCCCAAGGTCGAATTTTGAGCAACCGCAACGGCATTCGTCGCTGATGACAGGCTGCCATTGATAAGCAGCGTCCCGATATTGACCGCCGTGTTGCCAGAGTAGGATTGAGTTCCTGTCAGGGTCGTTGTTCCGCTCCCGTGCTGAACAACGGTTCCCGTTCCAGATATTGGCGTGGAAAACGTCATGCTGTTTGTCTGGTTGAAATTGATGGTGCCTGTTCCTGCGCCAAAAACAATGTTGGTTGCGGTCAGGGTTCCTGCCGTATCTCCTCCGGCATAAGCTCCGAAATTCAGTGTGCCGCGTGATCCAGCAGCCACGCCCAAGGAAACCGTGCTGGCACGCACAGTTCCCCCATTGGCAAGCGTTACGGTGCCCTTCCCTTGTTCTCCGATGTGAATTGAGACAAGAGGCCCAGACGATTTATTCAATCGTGAGTTTGTGCCGGAAATGGTGACAGTGCCGTTTCCTTGCGCCGTAACGCCGATGTATTCAGTTTGGCTGCCAGAAGTGTCGATAACTTCCCCGCCATTTAAAATAGAGACACTCCCTGTGCCGGAATATCCGATGTAGAATTGCGATGAAAACCAAGATGAACCGCTCCCAGAAACTCCCACTGTCCCATTGTCGCCAGAAGAATAGCCGACATATGAAGCACCGTTCAAAAGCGAAGAATTCGACCCTGAGATGGAAACTCCACCATTGCGAATAAACACCGTTGCAAGTTGCGGGGTAAAATTGTTGACGATTTGCGCCGTGCCTCCGTTATTGAGCAAGGCATCCTCCCCTCCTGCCGGAGCACTTCCCCCGCTCCAATTCGTTCCGGTGAACCAGTCACCAGTGCCGGAATTCGTCCATGTCTGATTGGCCGCAGTCGCTACATTCGGTGAGGCGAGAAAGGCGCCTGCCGCCGCGATAAAGAAAACGGCAGGCGCGTAAAGGGTGGCTCTTGGCTTCATTTTGATCTTGGAAATTCTCTCGGGGTGTTCTTTTCGGGGAAGGAAATGATATTCTGAACGACATTCTTCATGCGAGCATTTATTCTCATGTAGAATAATTTTGAGCGGCACGTTTCATACAAGAGAGACGGGTGAAGAAAACTCGTCAGTTTCCGCAAAAAAACGTGATTGGTGTGCGTGTTCGACAGGCGCGCCTCGCCCTTTCCCCTCGCGTCTCGCAGGAAGATTTGTCCGGCAGGCTGGCACGACTTGGGGTGCAAATCACCCAAACCAGTCTTTCAAAAATAGAAAATCGGACCCGATACGTCATGGATTACGAGGCTCTCACACTCGCAAAAGTCCTGAAAGTTTCAGTCTCATGGCTCTACGGTGAAGAGGGGAAGCAGAAACGCTGAAATGGGAATTCCAACGACCCGCAGTGCAATACTCGTTCTCCAGAAGATCATGGAACGTTAAACGCTCATTCTGGGCTCAGAAATGTAGAGGTGCGACAAATCCAAGTTGGGGTAAGAAAGCTTTGAAATGGCCGCATGGAGAGTGGGCAGTTCCCCGTGAACGTATTCCGTGTTCATGATCCCGCTGGGAGTCCATCCCCCAAGCTTCTTGGCGATGGTGTCAGATACCCCCGCCCCCACCAATTTTGTCGCAAAACCATGTCGAAAACTATGGAACGATCCTTTCGGTTTGTGGCCGCAAGCGGAGACAAGAAATTGACCAAACCACTTGCTGAACACATGGCTGTATCTGCCTGTATTCTTGGAAAGACGAAGCGTTGGAAAAAGGCGGGGGGATGCTGAATCGCCTTTTCGTTCCTCGACGTAATTCAGAAAGCCCATCTTGATGACTTCCGGATGGATGGGGACTTTTCGCCAACTGGCAGAATTCTTGATCCTTTTTTCTGTCTGTTCGTCATCGTCAAGCTCTTCCCGGACATTCAAAAATGGGATGCCCCCCTCTTCCCCAACGTCAGCCACATAAAGCTGGCAAGCCTCGTTGCATCGAAAGCCATGAAACAGCGCAAGGAGAGGCGTCCAGAACCTCCCTCTCTTTGGCCTATTGGGTCCGGCCTTGGCATAGTTTCGCATGTCATCCACGCACCCTTTGTAAAGAGGGGCACGGAAAATCGCTGTCAATTCGGCATCAGTGAACAGGGGACGTTGAGCAGGCTTTTTCTTCTGTTTGAACAGCTCTCGCAATTTTCGCGATTTTGCCGGGTTTGACGAAATGTATTCCTCACCGCATGCGTAATTAAAAATTGCCACTATCTTGATGTGGTAATTTACCAATGAACGCTGCGAGAGTCGCCTTTTGTCGGCTCGCCGGTCAGCCTCTGCAATGGCTCTTTCAAAAGACAGCCCCGGATACCGTTGAGCCATGTTTACAGGGGTTTTTAGCAATACTTCAAAAACTTTTTCCACATCATGCTTGGAAATTGATGCCAACGGGGTTTTCTCACCAAGAATCTGTCGTAAAGCACGCTCCGGCACTTTATAGGCCGAAAGACCTGTTTCCGTGCTGTTTAGCTTCTTGTTTTCCATGAAAACATCCAGAAGCTTCCCGAGGGAGATGTTTTGGCGGGGAGTCGGGGTCGCCCGAGAGTTTGCGTCATACTCCTGAAAATCTCTTTTTACCACACGCTTCCCGTGAAGGCGATCAATGGACCTGTTCAGCACTTCCACCTTTGCCCGGCGAATTTCACGCAGGAGATACTTGTAATCGTCACTTCCCGGAACAATCTCCCACCTTGCCCCCTCATTTCGGAGATACTCATCCAGAAATCCGGCCCCGTCGCTGGTTTCCAAGGAGTGCGAACTCTTGGAAAACGAATCATACGCCTCCGCATCGGTCGCAAGATCATCCGCAATGTCGCGCAATTCAGAATCGCTCAATTCCTCCCGTGCTTTTTCGGTCCAAACCACTGAGTCATGATCCGACTTGACGACAAAATCCGCAACGATCCATGCCAACTCCTCTCGGGACATTTTGCGGTCGGGAGCACTCTTCCCCTTCGCTTTTGCCTCTGCTTCCGAGAATTCCCGGTCCACCCGCAGGGACTCGATTTTTACCAAAGGCAGGGCTTCTTTCAGCGTTTTCGTTCTGAGAGATTTTCTGATTTCAGTCTTTCCGACGATGGGACGAAGGGCAGCGGGGACCTTGGCGCGAAGGTAGTAGGTTCCCCCTTCTCGACGGAATAAACGGGTGTGTCCGGGCACGGCTGTAAAGACGCTTGGTGTATCAGTTGGGTGGTTCATCGCGGTCTCTGAACCCTGATAAATGCAGCTTTACAGAGGAAATCGCCAGTTTTTTTCAAAATGGCGGTGAGGGAGGGATTCGAACCCTCACGCGAGAATTTGGAAGCTGAACATAATCAGGTCTTTGGGAAAACAGCTGAAAGCGCGAATACACAAATACGCGCACAGATTTCAGCCGCATGGGGACGCGATCTGACTTTGATAGTCGCTGCATGGCCTCAACTCGCCGAACCATTGAAAGCGGCGGTCATGGGCATTGTGTGCAACCAAGACTTGTCGACAAATCCCAGAGGGAAGGTAGCGGCAGCCCGAGCCCCGAAGGGGCAAAGCTCGGGCGCTGGAGCCAAGCCAGAGCTACCGGTTTGTGGGCAAGTCGCAGGACCGCACAGTCGGGAGCGCATCCGTACAAGGGAGGAGGAAGCCATGAGCCTGACCGCCCGAGTGCTTCAATTGCGTTCCTCCACCTGCCTCGATCCCGGCGGCTTCGTGGTCCCCTGCCGGTGTGCGGTCGTCCAGGATGCCGATGCGGGGGGCATGCCCAATCCGATGGAAATCGAATTGCCCGATCAGGCGGACATCCAAGTGGGGCGGGTCTTCAGCCTCGCGGAAGGAGGTCAGAGCGACAACATACGGGTGCGCTGAAAGATCCATGAATTCAAGCCGGTGGACGCAAGCTCCGGCCCGCGCCCCGAACTGCACATTTCGCGCGTTCGCCGGAAGCAATCGCCCTCCGGCATCCTCTACCACCTCATGTCGGTGGAATGGTCGTGGTTCGTCACCCTGACCTTCGGGATGCAAAAAGTCCCCGATCCCGAGAATCCCGGCAAGAAGCTCGTCAAATCCACAAGGGTCCCGCCCCCGCACATCCGTTACTGGGCGCTGGGAAATCTCTGGACCTACATGGTCATTGAGCCGCCTGTTTCGGAAACCTTAGCAGTCTGGTTCAGTGACTTCTTGGAGCAGACCGTTGCGGAGCGCGGCGTCTTGCGAAGATTGCGGCACGATGTGATCAGAGCAGCGATGCGGAGCCCTCGTCCAGATAGAGAACCGCATCCGGATGCGAACGCAGGATTGTGGCGGGGCACGAAGGGGAGACGGCCTCATTCAACGTCGCTTTCACCGCGGTGGCCTTGTGTGCTCCCGGAACCACGCAGACCACGGCTTTGCTGTTCATCAACGTGGGATATGTCAATGTGATGGCCTGGGCGGGCACGGCAGCAAAGTTCGGAAAGCAGCCATTGTTGACCTGTTGCCGGCGGCTCTGGTCGTCGAGTTGCACCACTCTGATGGCCCTCTGATCAGCGAAATCGGCCGCGGACGCATCGCTGAACGTGATGTGACCGTTTTCCCCGATTCCCATGCAGGCCAGATCAATGGGGGCCTCCGAGAGTAAATAGGAATATCGCCGGCACTCGGCGAAAGGATCCTGATCTTCGCCCCGCAGTCCATGAAAGGCTGCCGGGCGGGCCCGCAGGAGAACGTGTTCGATCTGGTATTTCCGGAAACTGGAACTGTGATGCGCCGGCATGCCGACAAACTCATCCATGTGGAAAATCGTGATCCGGCTCCAGTCGATGTCCGGCGCGGAGGTGAGCCCGGCCAGAAACTCATTCTGTGAAGGCGAACTGGCCAGGATGATGCGGGCGGATCCATTGCCGGAGATCGCCGCACGCACGATGCCTGCCGCCCGGGCCGCTGCCGCAACCCCCAGCTCGGAACGGCTGGCGTGGATTTCGATGTTCAGATGATCAACGGTCTTCGGATTCATATCGGTTTTCAGGAGAGGGAGAAGAGGATTTCGGGTGCCTGCAAAAATGTTGTAATATGTTTTTTATTGCATAATCAAACAAAATATACCATTTTTCATTTCATGCATCCGAAATCGATTCCAACCCGCCTGCCCGCGGCGGCGAGATTGAACGTCATCCGGAACCAACTGGCGCAGTCGTCCTCGATTTCGATTTCCGAGATTTCCGGGAGGCTCGGCGTGAGCGAGATGACAATCCGCCGGGATCTGGCGATTTTGGAAAAAAGCTCGGATGTGCGCCGGACGCACGGCGGAGCGGTCGTGGCGGAACGGATGGCCTTCGAGTTCAATTATCTGACCCGGCAGCGCGAGCGTCTGAAGGAAAAGCAGGCGATTGCCGCGGCGGCAAGGAAGCTTGTCGAACCCGGACAAAGACTGATCCTCGATACCGGAACCACGACGCTCCAGCTCGCGACGTTTCTGAAGGATTGCGACGGCCTGACCGTCATCACGCCCAGTCTCGCCGTGGCCTCCGAGCTGCAGTTCTCGGAAAACATCGACGTGGTGTTGCTCGGCGGGATTCTGCACCGCGGCAGCCCGGACCTGACCGGACCCGTCACCGAGCATTGCCTGGAACTCTTTTCGGCCGACTGGGTCTTCCAGGGGGTCGAGGCATTGGGACGGGACGGCAGCGCCTACAATGTGAATCTGCAACTCGCGCAGGTTGACCGGCTCATGCGGAAGAAGGCGACCCGGAGTTGCCTGCTCGCCGACAGCTCAAAAATCGGTCAGACCGCGCTGGTCAAAAATGGCTCTCTTGCCGATTTTGATGTCCTGATCACCGATCGCGCGGTTCCCCGCGAGTATCTGAAAATGGCACGCAAAATGACGAAAGAAGTGATCCTGGTCTGAGACATCCGCATTTTAACATCATGAAACCAAACCAACCAGAAACCGCCCCGTTCCATACGCTGGAGTGGGGGAAAACCGACCTTGCCAAATACCCGAACATGGTGGTTCCCTCCCCGGGGCCGCAGTCCAAACACTGGCACGACCGCTGCACGAAAAATTTCAAGGGCCTGAGCGGCCAGGTGAAGCTCTTTCCCGTAACGTTCGACTCCGGTGAGGCATGCGTCCTCCGCGATGTGGACGGCAACGAATACATCGACTTCTCCTCCGGCATCTACGTGACGACGCTCGGGCACTGCCATCCGAAAATCAGCGAGGCTATCGCGAAGGCGGCGCACAAGCTCATGAACGCGCACGATTTCACCACGCCGGTGAAAACCGAGCTGATGGAGAAGCTCGTCGAAATTCTGCCGGGCGACCTGAACGGGTTCCAACTCTACGATTCCGGGACAACGGCGGTCGAGGCGGGCATGCGCGTTCTGCGCGCCGCAACGGGAAAGAACGAGATGATTTCCTGCTTCAACGATTACCACGGCAAAACCTATGGAGCCGTCTCGCTCGGCCACATTCGTTCGCACGTTTACGGACGCGTCCGCGCACCCGGAGCGCACATGGTTCCGAGGCCGGACGCCTACCGCCCAATGTGGACCAAGGCGGATGGGGAGATCGATACGGATGCATATTTGAAATTCTACGATGCCTATCTCGACAAGGCGACCGTCGGCGATGTGGCGGGGTTTGTCCTGGAGCCGATCCAGGGATGGGGCGGATCGGTGATGCCTCCGGACGACTTCTTTCCGAAGCTGCGGAAGTTCTGCGACCAGCGGGGACTGCTTCTCATGATCGACGAGGTTCTTACGAGCTGGGGGCGCACGGGAAAATTCCTGTGCATGGAGCATTGGGACGTTGTGCCGGATATTGTCACGATCGGCAAGGGCTTCGGAAACGGGTTCCCTGTCACCTGCGTCGCCGTGCGCGAGCCCTACAAAGAAAGCTTCGAGGCCATCTCGGCATCGAGCAGCTACGGCGGCAATCCGATGGCCTGCGCCGCCGCGCTCGTTTCGACCCAGATCATCGAGGAGGAAAATCTCAATGAATGGGCAGAGCATCTTGGCAAGGTGGCGCTCAAGCGGATGAAAGAGATGAAGGACCGCCACCCCATCGTCGGTGACGTGCGCGCAAAGGGCTGCCTCATGGGCATTGAACTCGTCAAGGACAAGGCCACGAAGGAGCCTTTCGACAAGGCCGGTGCCGAGGTTTACCAGAAGGCGTTCCAGAAGGGCCTGGCATGGATTCCCGCGGGACACATCCTGCGCATGAGCCCGCCGATTGTCATGGATGAGAAAACTCTTCTCAAAGGCCTGGACATCATTGAGGAAGCCATCGGAGCTGTCGAAAAAGATCACGGTTACGCCTGATTGGACAGCTATTCCCCGACGAAATACACCACCGCCATGACCACCGAATCCCCATTGAGGAATCCTGAAGCCTCGCGCGTCCTCGAAACCGCGCAGCATCATTTCAACAGCGCCGCCGGGCGGTTGAATTTGCCGGACTCCGTTCGCTACAGGCTCCTCCACCCGAAGGAGTCCATCACCCTCCAACTCCACCCGGTGCTGCCCTGCGGGCGGACGCTGGCCTGCGCGGCCTACATCGTCCGTCACAGCGATGTGCTGGGTCCGGCGAAGGGCGGCATCCGCATGAATTCCCGCGTGACCGCCGATTCCATCGCGGGACTGGCGATGGAGATGACATGGAAAACCGCGCTCATCGGCGTGCCATTCGGCGGAGGGAAGAGCGGGATCGCGTGCGATCCGGCGTCGATTACCCCGGAGGAAAAGGAAGTTCTCATCCGCTCCTTCGCGCGGTCGGCCCGGCGTCACATTGGACCCGAAGTCTATGTGCCCGCGCCGGACATGGGGACCGGCGAGCAAGAGATGGGTTACATTCGCGACTGTGTCTCCCACTCCGAAGGTGTCTCGATCACGCGCGGGTGTTTCGTCACGGGAAAACCGGTCATCCTCGGCGGGATCCACGGACGGCGTGAGGCGACGGGAAAAGGTGTCGTCGCAACATTGGAAGCCGCCTGCCGCCATCTGGGCATCGGCCTCGCCGGATTGCGGGTCGCTGTGCAGGGCTTCGGGAATGTCGGCGCGGTTGCGGCGCAGGAACTGGCCAAACGCGGGGCACTGGTTGTCGCCGTCGCGGATTTGACCGGCGGACTCCATGCGAAAGCCGGCATCGACATCACCGCCCTGCAGGCCCATATGCGAAACAAGGGCGGATTGGCGGGGTTCCCCGGAGCCGACGGGATCGATCCCCAAGCCATTTTCGAGCAGGATTGCGACGTGCTCCTGCCGGCGGCATCCGGGTCTCAAATCCATGCGGGCAATGCCGGAAAGATCCGCGCGCGAATCATCGCCGAGGGAGCCAACGCGCCAGTCACGCCGGAGGCCGATGCCATGCTTGACGAAGCCGGCGTCTTTTTTGTGCCCGACATCCTTTGCAATGCGGGCGGGGTTTTTGTTTCCTACCTCGAATACACCCAGGAAACCCAGCGCGAGCAAATGACCCGCAAAGAAGTCGAAGAGCGCTTGCAGGAGCGCATGGAAACCGCATTCGCCGAAGTGCTCGCCTACAGCCAGTCGCACGCCGTGCCGATGCGCGCCGCCGCCATGGATATTGCCGTGGGCCATGTGGTCGAAGGCATCCGGGCACGCGGAGAGCATCCTTAGCCAATATCACTCTATGAAAACCATCCGTTTTGGAATTATCGGCGCGGGCCTCATGGCGCGCGAATTTGCCAGCGCGACCGCGCGCTGGTGCCATTTGAATGACTCGCCGGCACGACCGGAAATCATCGGGGTCTGCGACCGGAACCCCTCCAGCCTGGATTGGTTCAAGACCCACTTCCCGGCGGTGAAGCAATATGCCTCCGACTACCGCGAACTGCTGGCCAACAAGGAGATTGAGGCCGTGTATGCGGCGGTTCCGCACAATCTCCACGAGGAGGTTTACGGGGCCACGATCCGGGCGGGCAAACACCTGATGGGAGAGAAGCCCTTCGGGATCGATCTCGCGGCGAACACAGCCATCCTGAAGGCGATCAAGGATACTCCGGCCTCTTTCGTCCGGTGCTCTTCCCAGTTCCCGTTTTTTCCGGCGATGCAGCGCATGGGGGAAATGATCGAGCGCCGCGCCTTCGGCCGCATTCTGGAGGCCAACACCGGCTTCCTGCATTCGAGCGACCTTGATCCGGCGAAGCCGATCAACTGGAAGCGCATGGTCGAGTTCAACGGCGAATATGGCGTGATGGGCGATCTCGGCATGCACGCCTGCCACATCCCGTTCCGGGCCGGTTGGCGTGCGCTCAATGTCCGGGCCATCCTTTCGAACATCATCACCGAGCGCCCGGATGGCAAAGGGGGGACCGCTCCCTGCAAAACGTGGGACAACGCGACGTTGATGTGCGAGGCCGTTGATCCGGCGGACGGATTCTCTTTCCCATGGGTGCTTAAAACCCAGCGCATTGCGCCCGGACAGAAGGACACCTGGTATGCGGAAGTGATCGGCACCAAGGCCTGCGCGCGATGGTCCAGCGCCTGCCCGAACGTATTGCAACTGCTCGAATACAGCGGTGGAGAACAGTCCTATCGCGCGGTCGAGACGGGATACACCCCGGCCTACAAGACCATCACCGGACCGAATTTCGAATTTGGTTTCACCGATGCGATCCTGCAAATGTGGGCGGCGTTTGTGGAAGAGTTGGCCACGGGAAAGCCCCCTTCCCCATTTGCCGGATGCGCGACACCCGCCGAAGCCAACCTCAGCCACCGTCTTTTCACCGCCGCACTCGAATCCGCCGCGACAGGCACCACTTGCCCTGTCTCCATGGAATGAAAATCGACTGCCACAACCATATCGGGGTGGACCCGCTCTTCTACATGAAAGGCTGGGCTCCCTATGCGCTCGATCTGGAGAACCTGCTGCTCCAAGCCCGGAGTGGAAATGTCGATTGTTCCATTGTGTTTCCATTTGTGAGCTACCTGGGGTTGAGCGTTCAGGGCCTGCAGGCCGGGGAAATCGTTTTCGATGGCCTGTTGGACCGGATTCCTTACCGGTTCGAAAATCAACGGATGCTGGAGGAAGTTTACCTTTACCATCCGGAGTCTTCCGACCGGTCGTGGCCGCTGCTCATCGCGGATCCGGCTCGACACCAGGCGGAACAGGTCGAGTGCTGGAAACAACTCCCCTCCGAATACAAATTTTACGGAATCAAGATCCAGGCGACAATCATCCGGTCACCCATTCTCGCGCTTCTCGATGAGGGGCGCTGCATGCTCGATTTCGCAGAGGAGAGGAATCTGCCATTTCTCATCCATTCCAGCGTCAATGACCAATGGTCGCAGTGCGCCGACATCCTGCGGGTGGCGGAGTCCCGGCCCGGAATACGGTTTGTTCTGGCCCACTCCTGCCGCTATGACCACCCCAGTCTGCTCCGCGTGGCCGAACTTCCAAACACCTGGTTCGATTGTTCCGCGCATGTCATCCATTGCGAGTGCGCCGTGCGCGGGTTGGAAGCGGTCGCACCCGTGAGCCGGCGGTTTCCCACCGACTATTCTTCGCCCGAAACCGTCCTGCGGGATCTCGCGACCGCCTTTCCCGACAAGCTCATCTGGGGCAGCGACGCCCCGTTCTACTCCTATGCGGACGCGAAGATGAGTTTGCACAGCACCTACCTGCGTGAAGTCGAGTGCCTGGACTCGCTTCCCGCGGAATTGATCGAAAAAATCTCCCACCTCAACACGCTCGCCTGGCTCAAAGGCACCTGACTTATGACAACCAACGATCCAACCTTCCGATTTTCTCCCGCCAATTTTGTTCCCTTCCGCGACAAGGAGGCCGTGGCACGCGCACGCGCCATCAAGCGCGAGGACATCACCCGTCATCCAAACCCGGATTACAGGATCCAGGTTGTTCCGGACGCGGATTTCGAAGAAAAATGGATCGCTGACATCATCAACCGGATCAAACAATCCGCCGACGACCAGTTGGTCATGATCATGCCAAATCCGTGGCCGAATTACTCAAAAGTTGCGGAACGCATCAACCGTGAGCGTATTTCCTGCCACCATATCCATACCTTCAACATGGATGAATACGCGGACCAGGACGGACGGATCGCCCCGGAGACTTGGGAATTCGGATTCGGGCACGCGTTCAAAAAATTCTTCATAAGCAACATCGCCCCCGCCCTGCGTCCTCCAGAAAAGCAGGTCCACCTGTTAAGCAATGAGACGCTTGCCGATTACGACAAAATCCTGGCGGATTTGGGGGGTACCGACATCACTTACGTCGGCCCGGGGTGGACGGGACATATAGCCTTCGTGGATCCTGATGCGCCGGAGTTTGCGGCAGCGTCGCTGGACGAGTGGAAAAAGCTCGGCACGCGGATCTGCACGCTGAGCCCGTTTACCATAGCCCAAAACTCGCTGCACGGCTGCTTCGGGGCGAGCGGTGATCTCACTGCAGTCCCGCCCAAGGCAGCGACCGTGGGGCCGGCGCAGATCCTCTCGGCCAAGCACCGGGTCGCAATGCACAGCATCAGCGTCGGAGGCAGCTTCCAATCCTGGCAGCGCCTCACCACCCGGCTCTGTCTGCACGGCCCGGTCACCCCGCTCGTGCCGGAATCCGTCCTGCAGACCACCCGCACCGACGTCTGGGTCTCCGAGACCGCCGCCGCAAACATCGAAACCCGCTGGGATCTGGGATACTGAGCGAATGAACTTTAGTTTTCCGTGTGAGGCGGACACCGTCATCATGCAAACTTTGCTCTCAGAAATCTTATGATCACCATAAACCTTGAAGGGAAAGCCGCCTTGGTCACCGGGGGCGGACAGGGTCTCGGCGAGGAGGCCGCCCGCACCCTCCACCGCGCCGGCGCGCATGTCGTCATCACCTACTTCGAGGACGGGCAGGGGCACAACAGGAACCGGGCGCAACTGCTCGCGGAAGATCTGGGGGCCGGCTGCCTCGCGCTGGAAGGCGACGTGCGCGACCCGGCCGCAGCGGAGCGGGTGGCGGCGGAGACGGCCTCCCGTTTCGGCGCTGTCGATATCCTTGTCAACAACGCTGGCGTCCTGCGGGATCGCAGCATCGGCAAGATGAGCGCGGAGGAGTGGCAGGCGGTGATCGACACTAACCTGACCGGAGTCTTCACCATGAGCAAGGCGTGCCTGCCGCATCTCGGAGCCGGGGCGAGGATCATCAACATGGCATCCATCGCCGCCATTGTCGGATTTTTTGGGCAGGCCAACTATGCCGCCGCGAAGGCTGGAGTGATCGGGTTGACAAGGGTCCTGAGCCGCGAGCTGGGCCGCAAGGGCACCACGGTCAATGCCATCGCCCCCGGAGTGGTGCTCACCGAGATGGGCAAGTCCATCCCCGAGGATGTCAGGGCGGAAATGCTCAAGCAGATCCCTTTGGGGAAATTCGGCGAACCGCAGGACATCGCCAACGCCGTCCTTTTTTTAGCCAGCCCGCTTGCCGCCTACATCACCGGCCAGACGCTGCAAGTCAATGGAGGGTGGATCGGCTGATCCTCGCTTCACCTCATGGCACGGGCATTAAAAATCCTCACCCCCTGGGAGGCGGCGGAGTTGGTGGAAAGCGGCAGCACGCTCGTCTCCGGCGGCTTTGTCGGCATCGGGCATCCGGAGGTGCTCACCAGCGCCTTGGAGCAGCGATTCCTTGCGGAGGGACAGCCGCGCGGGCTCACGCTGGTCTATGCGGCAGGGCAGGGGGACGGCAAATCGCGGGGGATGAATCACCTCGCGCATCGGGGGCTGCTCCGGCGGGTGATCGGTGGCCACTGGGCGCTGGCTCCGGCATTGGGAAGGCTGGCAGTCGAGGAAGCCATCGAGGCGTATAACTTCCCGCAAGGCGTCATCTGCCAGCTTTTTCGCGACATCGCAGCCGGCCGGCCCGGCTGCCTCACGCATGTCGGCCTGGGCACGTTCGCCGATCCTGATCTCGATGGCGGACGGATCAATGCCTGCACCCCGCGCGATCTGGTGGAAAAAGTGTGCCTGCGTGGCCGGGACTGGTTGCTCTACCACTCGCTGCCGCTCGACGTCGCGTTCATTCGTGCGAGCGTGGCGGACTGCCTCGGTAATCTCTCCACTTGCCGGGAGGCGATGAAGGGCGAGATGCTGCCGATCGCTCAGGCGGTTCGCAATTCCGGCGGCCGCACGATCGCGCAGGTGGCCGAGATTTTGGACCATCCCCTGCCGCCTCAGGATGTGTCCGTGCCAGGAATCCTGGTGGATTATGTCGTGGTGTCCGAGCCGGGGCAGCACCCTCAGACCTTCGCCGAGGAGTTCAATGCCCGCTATGTTTCGGCGGTGCCCAGCAGGGATTTCGAACCGTGCAGCACCCCGCTTCCGGAGGGAGCGCGCCGGATCATTGCCAGCCGGGCGTGCGACGAGATAGACCCCGGCGCGATTGTCAATCTGGGCATCGGGATGCCCGAGGGGATTGCGCGCATGGCGGCCGAGCGCCGCCTCACGGGCAATATGACGATGACTGTGGAGAGCGGCCCCATCGGCGGCATGCCGGCCGGCGGACTTTCCTTTGGGGCTTCCGAATATCCCGAGGCGGTCATCGACCAACCGGCCCAGTTTGATTTCTACGATGGAGGAGGCCTGGATTTCGCCGCCCTGGGGGCAGCCCAAATTGATCAGCAAGGAAACGTGAACGTCTCGCGCTTCGGGACACGCATCGCCGGCGTGGGGGGCTTCATGAATATCGCGCAGTCGGCGCGCAAGGTGGTCTTCTGCGGGACCTTCACCGCGGGGGATGTCGATGTCCGCTCCCGCGACGGCCGCCTGGAGATCGTCCGGGAGGGGCGGGTGCGAAAGTTCCCCTGCCAGGTCGAGCAGATTTCTTTCAGCGCGGCGCAGTCGCCGGCGCGCGGCCAGACAGTGCTATACATCACGGAGCGGGCTGTTTTTCGACTCGGTGCGCAGGGGCTGGAGCTCGTGGAGATCGCGCCGGGGATTGATGTCGATCGGCACATCCTTGCGCTCATGGATTTTCGTCCCATTGTCGGATCGATTCGCGAAATGCCCCCCCACTGTTTCCAACATCCTCACTTATGAACACATCCGACATCTTCATCGTTGCGGCCAAGCGCACCCCGTTTGGACGTTTCCTAGGCCGGTTGGCCGGGCTTTCCCCGATGCAACTCGCCCTCGCTGCCGGGGATGCTGCATTGCAGGGCATTGACCGAAGCGCCATTGATCTTTGTATCCTCGGCAATGTGCTGGGAGCCGGTCATGGCATGAATATCGCACGGCAGGTAAGCCTCGGCCTGGGCCTGGCTCAGGAAACCCCAGCCTTTACGGTCAATCAAATGTGCGCTTCGGGCATGACCTCGCTTCTGGCCGGCATCCAGGCCATCCGCTCCGGGGAGGCCGCAGCGGTGCTCTGTGGGGGAACCGAATCCATGAGCTTGGCGCCCCGCCTGCTGTGCGAGAGCCGTGCCGGGAAAAAACTCGGAGACGCGCGGCTGGTGGATTCTGTGCTTCAGGACGGATTGATCGACCCTTCCTCTGGCGAGCACATGGCGCTCACCGCCGAGCGGTTGGCCTCGAGCTACGGGATCGGGAGGGCTGAGCAGGATGCCTTCGCGGTGCGCAGCCATCGGGCTTGGGCCGATGCCGAGGCGCGCGGAGATTTTGCCCCTGAACGGATCACGCTGGAAGGCCTCTCGACCGATGAGCAGGCGCGTCCGGACTCCTCGGAGGAAAAGCTCGCCCGGCTGGCCCCCTCCTTCCTGCCAGAGGGGACTGTCACTGCAGCCAATGCCTCGGGAATCAATGACGGCGCCGCCGTGCTTTTGCTGGCCAGTGAAACGGCATGCCGGAATTTCGGATGGACGCCGATGGCGCGGGTTGCGGGTTGGGCCACGGTCGGCTGTGACCCTGCCATGATGGGGCTCGGCCCGGTGCATGCCGCGAAAAAGCTCCAGGCGCGGTTTTCGCTCGCCCCCGGGGACTTCGATGCTGTCGAGATCAACGAGGCCTTTGCCGCGCAGGTGCTCGCCTGCTCGAGGGAGTTGCACTTCGATCAGGCGCGCTTGAACACGTGCGGGGGGGCGATCGCCATCGGCCACCCCATCGGCGCGAGCGGCGCACGGCTGGCAACCCACCTGGCCAACCGGATCGACGCCGGACAGATCAAAAGCGGCCTTGGCAGCCTCTGCGTCGGAGGAGGCATGGGCATCGCTCTCGCGTTGGAGGCCCCGCGTTAGGAACGGATATGGAAACCGAAATACGAAAACCGGAAGCCGGAAATCCCGGGGGCCTGCGTGCGGGATTCGGGCGCACCGACATCACTCCCAGAAAACCTTGTTTCCTGGTCGGCTATCCCCACGTCGACCGGATCTCGACCGGCACGCACGATCCCCTCTTTGCTTCAGCGGTCTGTTTGGAGAATGGGGAAACGCCATTGCTGCTCATTTCCCTTGATCTCATCTTTATTACCGCAGACTCGACACGGGAATGCCGGAGGCGGATTGGCGAGGTGACAGGAATCCCCGCGCAAAACATTTTAATCGGGGCAACCCACACGCATTCGGGTCCCCATACGGCCGAAGTCCTGGCATGGAAGGATGATCCGGTAGTGCCGCCCGTGGACCGGGAATATCTGGAATTCTCGGTGGCAGGGACGGTCGAGGCAGCCGTCAATGCCTGGCAGGGTCGCGAGGCGGCGGAGGCTGCATGGACCACGGCAAACGTGCGTGGTTTGGCGGGCGGGAACCGGATCGATTCCGATGGCCCCGAAGATTCCGAAGCCGGTTTGTTGCTGCTGCGCCGTGTTTCCGACAAATCCCCGATCGCCGTTCTCTCCATCTACGGGATGCACCCCACCGTTCTACACGAGGACTCAACGCTGATCAGCAGCGATTTCATCGCGTTCGCCCGCCGGGAAATCGAGACTGCGCTGCCCGGAACAGGAGTGGTTTATCTGAACGGGGTTTGCGGCGACCAGAGCCCGCGCCGCGCCGTGAAGGCTCAGACGTTTGCCGAGGCGGAGCGCCTCGGTGCCGCGCTTGGGGCCCGGATGGCGAAGACGCTAAAAAATGCCGCCGACTTCACGTCTGATTTTCCGCTTTCCGCCACAAGTGCCATGCTCGGGTTGGAAGGTAAAACATTCCCGCCGGTTGCGGAAGCGGAAGCGAGTTTGACGGCGGCGCGCGAGCGTTACGAGCACCTCAAGGCGGCGCGCGCAGATCATGCGCAGATTCGCACTGCCGAATGCACGGTCTTCGGAGCGGAGGAGGTTCTCACCCTCGCCAAGTCGGAACTGACCGGCGAAGCCGCTGCTATCCGGAGAAAATACCGCGAGGCGGAAATCCAGGTGCTGCGTGTCGGCAACTCGTTTGTCGCCGGCTGGCCCGGCGAGTTCTTTGTCGAATACGGTTTGGAGACGAAGCGGCGTGCCGGACGTCCTGTGTTCCTTTCCACCCTCAGCAACGGCGAACTCCATGGCTACGTCGTTACGCCAGAGGCCGAAGCCGCACGGGGCTATGAGGCCCAAATGAGCCTGTTTCCTGCGGCAGCAGGATCGCTGTTCGTGGAAAAAACCCTCGAGTTGATAAAAAATCTCGCATGATTCTCTCGGTAGATCTCGGCTCAACGAACCTCAAAGCAGCTCTCTTCACGGAGGACGGCCTCCGGATCGGGGAAATGTCCGGACCGCTGCCTTACGAGATCCAAACAGCTTCACAAGCCGAACTTTCTCCGGACACGGTTGAGTCCTGTTTCTTTGAGGTCATCGCGGGGGCGCTCTCCGCGGGTGGAGCATCCACGGCTTCGATCCGTAGAATTTCCCTGACCAGCCAGGCCCAGACGTTTTGTATCTGTGACGATTCAGGGAAAGCCCTCTCGCCGTTTTTTGGGTGGACCGATATCCGTGCGGAAAAGGAGGCCGGGCTGCTGCAAAAATCGCTCGGGCAAATGTTTCACGAACAAACCGGATGGCCGGAAGTTGGACCCGGCCACATGATTTCCAAGGTTCTTTGGTGGAAGGAGCGACACGGCTTGCCGGAAAACCACCGCATCGTCTCCCTGCCCTCGTATTTGGCCATGCGGCTCGGGGCGGCCCATGTCAGCGACAGCAACCTCGCAGCCATGTCGGGCTTTTATTCCATCCCGGGAAAAATCTGGTGGGCGAAGGCACTCGAAACCGCGGGAATCTCAGCCGGTCAACTGGGTCAGGTCGTCGAGCCCGGGCAGGCAATTCCGACCCGGTCCACAAACCGGCCGCCGGGGTTTTCGGAATCGCTGGAGGTGGTCTTTGCCGGCAACGACCACACGGCGGGGGCGGTTGGTTGCGGCTGCCGCGCGGGCCGATCAATTTTGACGCTGGGAACTGCGGGAGTCTTTTACCGTTGGGCAGGCCGCCACTCCGGGCCCTTTTCGGCCAAAGGCCTATGGGGGCCGTATCCCGGTGGCGGATATTATGAACTGCTCCACATTGCCCATGCGTGCTCGGCGCTCGATTGGGCTGACAAGTATCTTTTTGGCAGCGTGGACAGTCAGCGCTTTGTGGAAAGTGCAAGGGAGTTCGAAGTGGAGGCGGACACTCCCATTTTTGATCCGAATGCATGGGGCACAGATGCCGCCTGGAGCGCCAGGACAGTTCCCGGCACAATGGCGTATGCCGTGCTTGAAGGCATCGCCTTTGCCCTTCGAACTTGCGCTGGAGATGCCCTGCACGCGAAGGAAGATGAAATCGTTATTTTGGGCGGCGGCAGCAGAATCAATTTTTTGGTCCAACTTCTCGCCAACATTTTCGGATGCCCCATTACTCGAACCTCTCGCGACGGACTCGATGGGGCAGCCCTGCTGGCGGGGTTGAATATTCCGACCGGCCACAGCCAACTGCCTAACCGGCGTTTCACGCCTGAAGCTTTGCGGATGGATGTTTTGGAAAAACGCTATTCCCTGTGGCGCAGCCACCAACTTGAACCTGCCAAATGCAACGCATAGTCCCAATGCCCATCAACTCCAGAATCAGTCATGCTTCCTCTTTCCACTCCGGATGCCAACAATGTGAATTTCCTCCACCCCAGAACCGGAACGGCGGAGGCCATATTCATTTATTCTGAAATGCCTTGAAAATCCTTTGCCCGAAGCTTCCCATATTTGACATCCGTGATCACGGGGCGGTCCGAACCGCGTTTGCTGGCTCACCCGTGTTACAAATGCAGCAGGCATGGCGGGAGCAACCCGAAGAGAAATTTATGCCTGCTCTCGTGCAGCTTGGATGATCCGGGGATACGGGTTGGAGACTCCAGAGGGACTCCCCAATAGGGCAAACTTGCCGTCCCAAGAGGGAACACACGCCACCCGACTTTGCAGAGAAAATCATCGGTGCGCCGAGCGCAACTTGACATGAGATCGCGTTGAACAGGCTAGATCAGTTCTCATTGGTCGCGCTGTGCGGATAGATCGGGGTTTTCGTATTCACCACCGAGGCGCGGGTCAGGCCTTCGATTTTGTGTCGGGCATTCGCTGCGCCCAGCGCCACGGATCGAGGATCGCGTCTGAGAGGGAAGAGGCGGTAGCAACCACGGCCTGCATGAGGTCCGGCGGGAGAGGCCCCTTCGCGAAGAGCGCTAGGTTCTCCCGCATCTGATCCACCGACTCGACGCCGACGAGAATCGAAGTCAGATCCCCGAGGCCGAGGACGTAGCGCAACGCGAGTTCCGCGAGGGGGATCCCGGCTTCGAGAGCGAGTTCCGCAAACTGGCGACGGGCTGGAATGACCCCGTGGAGATTTTCGGGAGTCGCAGCATCGGAAAGGAGGACCAACCCCTGAAGATAGACGCTGCGGGCAAACACCGTCATCCCGCGAGCGCGGGCGGCCCCCGCGACCTCTGCGCCGGTGAAACGGCGGTCGAGAACGCTGGCCGGGAACTGGACGGCCTCGGCGAGCCCCGAGCCGATGATCTTTCTCGTGGCAAAGGGTGTGGTCGTGGAGCAGCCGATGCGCTCCACGAGGCCGCGCGCGCGCAGTTTCAGCAAGGAATCCGCGTATCTGAAATCTTTCTCGCGGTGGAACAAGCAGAACGGGAGGCGTTCGAGGCGGAGATGGCGCAGAGAGTTCCTCACCGACTCCTCGACGAGCGCGTCCGCGCGCGCAGGGGAAAGGTCGTCAGCGAGGGGGGCAACCTTGGTCACGATGGTGACGCGTTCGGCGGCACCAAGCTCGGCCAACGCGCGGCCAAGGACGGACTCGCTCTCGCCGTAGCCCGTGGCAGTGTCGAGGCAGGTCACTCCCCTCTCGATGGCGCAAGAGAGGATGTCGCGGGCGATTTCGTAGGAGGGTTGGCCGGCGCGGTTGGCCACGCCGTATGGCAGGCCGAACTGCACGGTCCCCAGCGCGAGGAGGGAGAGCGCTCCATCGCGCGTGCCAGGGGTGGGAGTTTGGAATTTCATCATAATTCAGATGCTTCTCCCAGCGTCTCTACCGGGATTTTGACGACCACCTTCTTGACTTTTTGAGGATCGGCGACCGCTATCGAAGGCATGTGAGCATCCTGTGGAAAGAGGATCATGAAATACTGGGCGTCCAACCGGAGCCACTCGCCATCCCCTTCGCCCAGGCAATAATCGTCGTCCGCATGGTATTCCCCCATTTCGAGCCGGGCGATATCCGCGTATCCCATCAACTCCTGGCCGCAAACCATGAATTGAAGATCGATCATTTTTCGATGCGCTTCCCATTTTGCGTGCGCCCGTAATTTGGTCTCATGCTCCTGCACCAAGGCATAACTCCCACCGGAATCGGGCAGATCATACCGGCCTTTTTCGAGTGTAATCAGATCGGGCCGCGCAAGAAATTGAAGGCCGGCGCGGATGCCGATTCCCAGAGCATAAAACTGTTTGGCGCGCCGAAGGTGATCAATAATCATAAGTGAGACGCAGGATCAGGGATCACGCAATTGTTCAGATGTTAGCACGGAGGCAAGTGTCATCATTCCCCTCGCCCCCTCCTTATTTGGCGGTATAACCGCCGTCCACGGGGATATTGGTCCCGGTGATGTAAGCCGAGGCGTCCGAGGCCAGAAAAACGACAATCCCCTTGAGATCTGTATCCCCCGCCATCCGTCCGAGAAAAGTTCTCTCGCTATACTGGCGGACAAACGTCTCCGGCTGGTTGTTGGAGAACCCTCCCGGGCTGACGCAGTTGCAGCGAACTCCGTGAGCTCCATAGTAGCTTCCGATGAAGCGCGTGAAGTTGATCATTCCGCCTTTATGAAAGAAATAATCCGGATACCATCCGTTCATGTCGGTCCCCCGGTAAATCTCCGGGTCGGGGGCAATCATTCCCTGAATGGAACCGATATTGATGATGGATCCCTGTTTTCGTTCGGCCATCAGATCGCCCATCGCGCGGGTGATCAAAAAAAGGCCCGTGGCGTTGACCTGCATGCTTTCCGCAAAGGTGGCACCGGCGTCCTCTCCTTGGTAGCCGCTTTTCATGGGGCGAAGCACGGCGTTATTAACGAGAACATCGAGACCGCCGTATCGCTTTTTCACTTCATCACGCAACTCGATAATGGAGGCTTCATCAGCTTGGTCTAGCTTGAGAGCTGTCACATCTTGACCTTGGGCGCGGTGTTCTTCGGCCACCTTTTCCAGGGCGGCCACATCACGCGAGGCCAAAATGGTGCGGGCGCCGGCTTCCGCTAAGGCCGCCACAATTTGACGGCCAAACAGCCCCGCGCCACCGGTCATGAGGGCGACTTTGCCTTTGAGGGAAAATTGATCCAAGATGTTCATGATTTAATAAGAAGTCGGTTCTCGAAACACCGGACCACCCAGATAACCGGCTCCGTCGGCCACCAAGGCGACTTTGCCATCGAGACGAAACGCCGGGGATGGATTATTCATAGGTGCCTTTGGTTTTTTTCTCCGTGGCGTCTTCCTTTCCGGCGGGGACCTTCTCCCGGAATTGATTCAACAATTCCCGGCATCCATTGAAAAGATGGATCACATCCGCGCCGATGCTGAGGAATTGATACCCCATGGCCACCAAGTCGCCGGCTTGGCCTGGCCCGCCCACCGTGCCTGCGAATTTTCCATGCGCGCGGCAGACCTCCGCCACCCGCTGGCGGGTGCGGACAAGTTCCGGATGATCCCATTGTCCCGGAGCGCCAATGCCCTGGCTGAAATCTCCCGGACCGAAGAACAACATGTCGATGCCAGGCACCTGGGCGATAGCCTCCAACTCGGCCAGCGGCTCCGGATCCTCGATCTGCACCACGACAAACCGTTGCTCATTGGCCTGTCTCAGGTAATCCAAAAAATCCACCTGACAATAGGCGCCATCCGCATTGCCTCCATCCACCGGTCTCCTCCCCACCGGGTGGAAGCGGGTCATCCTCACCACCTTCTGTGCGTCCTCCAACCCCATGACATGGGGCACCATGATGCCCGACGCATCCAGTTCCAGAGGCTTGACGTGGTCGCTGTAACTTCCCCGCGACACGCGCACCATCACATCTGTTCCATGCGCCTTGGCTGCCAGAATCTGCTTCTCCAGATTTAACCAGTCATTCGGCACATGCTCCATGTCCAACCAGAGGCAGTCGTAGCCCGCCATGGCCATGATCTCCACGGCGCGACTGGATTCCAGATTGACCTTGGTGCAGGTAACGACATCGCCTTGTCTCAGTTTCCTCAATACGCGGCTGGGTGTCATGTTTTTCATAGAATGTCCTTGAGCCAAATTTCCCGGCCGTCCTGTTCCCGGCCGCGGATTCCGGCAATCACCAGCCTCATCAGTTCCGCCGTCTCTTCAAAGGGAAAAGGCCTGACGCCGGTGCGCAGGTAACGGATGAAAGCCTCAAGCTGCGACTTGAAGGCAAAAAAGGTGTCGGAAAAGGCCGTCTGCGCGTGCCCTGCTGTGCCGCACAACTGAAGCAGGCCGAACCCTCCATACATGTCGGTCGTGGCTGCCACCACGACATCCACCCTGCGGCGGTGCTTCAAATGGACAATGTTGCGATCGCACGAACCCGTATTACGCGCCGAGACAAAACCCGGTCCGAGAATGGGAAAGATGCCCTCCAAGGCATGAATGCCATAGCGCTCCCAGCTTTTGGGCGTGGTGATGGTGGCCAGGCGAAGCTCTCCGAGGTCGTGCGTCGAATCCCGATACGGGGCAAACTCCTTTGCGTAACGCATACAACTCGACGACAGGATGGGTGCTCCACCGGCCACCCAGTCTGAAAACGTCTTCAGGTCGGCTTCGTTGTCCACCAGCGGCTTGTCCACGAAGACCGGCAACCCCGCTTCCACGAAGGGACGGCACCGATTCACATGTTCGTGTCCCTTGTCGGTGGCAATGATGACGGCGTCCACCTGGCCAATCATATCCTCGGGATGTTGGACCACGTTGGGAATCAGCGCAGCCTGCGCCACCCTGGGGACATCGGACGAATCATCGGTCCAGACATGGGTGACTCGTGCCCCGGGAATTTGCAAGGTGTCCTTCGGCTCCTTGTTCAGGTAGGCAGGGATGCCCGCGTAAGGGCATTTTGCCATCTCGCCGGGGTCATAACCGTTGAAGATGGCACTCCAGGAATACGGATGGCCATTGCCATCCACCATCCCCAACATGCCCAGACGGATGGTTTCCTGGCGAACAAGCGGCGGTTCTGATGATTCGGATTGGAGGGAGGTCATAATTTGCTGATCAATGCCTCATTGCTTCATCAATCCCACCAGCAGAATGCCGACGACGATGAACAGAATGCCACATACCTGTAGCACGTGCAGTCGTGAATGGAATATGACCGCAAGCGCGATCTGAGAGAACAGGAACGCCGCGCCGACGCCGATGCTGTACGCGACATTCACATTCATCGTTTCATAGAGTTTGCACAAGAAGTACACACTCGGCATCGAAAGCGTATACCCAACGATGAGAAATACGCTGCGCCAGTTTGGCATTTTTCCGGCGTAGGTGAATGAAACCACCGCGCCGGTCTGCATGATCCAGAAAAAGGCGAAGTACACGGCGTTCCATGGCGTTATTATGCTCATGCCGTTCTCCTTGCGTGCATCGCTCCCATCATTGCAAATGCCCAAAGCGCCAGGTCCGTGTGATACCGATGATGCTGAGCCGCGCTTGCCGCATAATATGCGGTGACAATGGTTCCGTTATTCCATTCCACTCTCGACAGATAGCCGCAATCCCGGTTCGTCACGTCGCCGACAATGACATGTTCATCGCTCCACGTGTTGCCCTCGATCATCGGTCCGACATGGGGCACTCGCGCCCCGAGAATTTGCATGGTCTCCATCGGCTCCTTGTTCAGGTAGGCAGGGATGCCCGTGTAAGGGCATTTTGCCATCTCTCCGGGATCATAGCCGTTGAAGATGGCGCTCCAGGAATACGGATGGCCATTGCCATCCACCATCCCCAGCATACCCAGACGGATGAGTCCCGGGCGAACAAGCGGCGGCCCTGATGATTCGGGGTGGAGGGAGGTCATAACTTGCTGGTCATTGCTGCCAGAATTTTTCATTCTTCGCCCGGCAGTTTGCCTCGTTGAACTCCACTCTGGAAATCAGGAAGTGCTGGTTATTTTATTTTACCATCCGTCGCGGTAGAATGCTGCGGGCCGGGCGGATGCGCAAGGCTCTCCCCGTTGTCAAACTTTGGAATCAGCCATTGGCCGGTTGCTTTTCCGGCGCGCAAGACGCGGCACAAAACGTTCGCATGCCGGGATGGATCAAAGAAGTAGCTGGCTATGCGCGGCTGCATCCGTTTGAAAACCGGGCTGGGATCCCGGGAGATGATGGAAACATCCAGGGGAACACGGATCCCCATCTTCAACAGCTCCACCACGAGCGACAGCGCGTCATCCCAATGAGAAGTCATTAGGGCCGTGGGGCGTTTGGCTCCCTGCATCCTCCAGCGTCGCGCCTCCTTCCACATCTGTTCTGCGCTTCCATCATGCTGGACCACTTGGATATCAACCGCCTTAAAAAGAGGGCGGGATTCTTCGAATGCAAGCTCGCTCAAAAAATCTCCAGCCGCGTTCGTGGCGCGACTAAAATAGCAAAACCGCCGATGCCCCAACCGGGCGAAAACGCCAAGCGAATGACGGCAAATCGCCCGCCGATCAATATCCACAAAGGGGAGGGAGACCTCCGGAAAGGCGCTTCCCAACACCACCGTTTGCAGCCCCTGCGCCATAAACCAGTGCTGGACGGCCCCCGTCTGCGATTGAAGAATCCACGCTTGAGGAGCGTATTGGCTGGCAATTTTTTCCAAAAAATCCGGCGCATGCGTCCGGTGTAGTTTTTCGCTGAAAAATAACTCCAACCGAATCCCTTCATCCGCCAACTGACGTCGAATTGTCTCGATCAACATCATGCCCTGCCAATCCTTCAAAAGATCATCCTGACGGGTCAGAAGCGCGACCGTTTTCGCACGCGATGCCTCCGGGGCGCTCCTCGTCAAAATGCGGCGCGAATGTCTCCGCGTTTTAGCCAGCATACCTTCGCGCTCAAGCCCTGCCATCGCCTTGCGCAGGGTAGGGCGGCTCACCCGCAATTCCAGTGCCAGAGCCCTCTCCGACGGCAAGCACCCCCGCCAGCGCCCGGACCGTATGGCGTCCCGCAAAAATTCCGCGGTTTGATCCGCGACTTTCTGCACGCTAAAATTGGGCAGTCTTGGCACGGCCACACCATGCCGTATTTTGAGGCGGGCGCGCAACCTCCCATTTCCCGGCCAAGCGTGGCAGTGGGCGGTCGGGGGAAGGCGGAATCCCTCAAATGCGCCGCATCATTGAGCGGGATTGAGCATGGGGGATGTAAGAGGGAAATTCAAACTTCCGGGCTGAGAACAGTTTCCCGCCAAAGGCGATAGCGTTTCTCAAATATCGCAACCCCTGAAGGTTCGGACAGAAAACATGGTGGAGCCGACTGATAATGATCGGTCGAAATGTCGAGACCGGCAAGAATCGCCGCGCCAACAAGTCCATGAGCGGGGACTCGATCAACCGGTCGTTGAGGACGGTCATTGGCACGCGCAGATCGCGGGCTGCGAAATACAGGCGTTTGACCAGATCCCTCCGCAGAGCCGGTGAGTAATATCCATTGCGGGGCATACTGGCGTCTCCGGGGTTGCGGTTGATATGCGGACGGCCTGCGGCGGACATCGCCGGGACCGGGAAGGAAAGCCGCTGATAGCGGACCCCCTATATATTTTGAGCGATTTTTTCGAAAAAGCGACCTGGCAGAGACCCATGCCTCCCCCGTTTTGGTGAAAACCCCTTACCTCAGCAATGGAGATATCAGGAGCGATGGGATTTTTTCGCCCAAGTGTTTGTGACAGTTTGCGACAAACTTTCCATGCTAACACGCAACTCTTGAAAATTCGGCGTTTTCCATCACGCACCAGAAAATCCTGATAAATAAAGGGTTCCGTGAGGAAATCGGGCGCTGCAAAAAACGCGGTGAGGGAGGGATTCGAACCCTCGGTAGCCTTTTGGACTACGGCGCTTTAGCAAAGCGCTGCTTTCGACCACTCAGCCACCTCACCTCTTAAAGGTCAGGTAGTAAAACGGAAAATGCCGGCGCGGTCAAACGCCTTTACTTCGGGGGATTTCCAGCGGGGGACGGAACGCCGAGGCGGGAGAGGATGACCGGGTAGGTGACGGATGTTTTTGCGTCCGGCTGATTCACGTCAACCATGTCGTGCGGAACCCCGTCGGATTCCGGAAACTGGAAGAGGGAAACGCGCCCCGGGTTGTTGGCAGTCCACTTGGCGGCAAGCTGATCGGTGAGGGCGTTGTTGGCGCCGATATCGGTGGCGGTGGTCAGGATGTCGATCCGTCCGGCTTTGAGCGGGCCGATGTGTGCGCGGACATTGCGCGCGAGCTGGACGGTGTCAGCCATGCAGCGGGTGCCGTATCGCGGATAGGCATACGGCGGTCCGGGGTTCTTTTCCTTGAGCTCATCGTTCCACCATTTGTAAAAATTTGGCGCCCTTGAGAGGAAGGCGGACAGGGCATCGATGACCGGAACGGGGTATCCGTAGAGGCTGAAGAACGGGGACATGATCAGCACGGATTCGATGCCGGCGCGGTTTTCCGACATCCACGCGGCGGCGACGGCACTTCCCGAAAGTCCGGCCACCGAGACGCGGTCGCCGAGACCGGCGGCAATATCGAGCCCGGTGGCGGCCTGATCGAGGAGGTCCTGGCCGGATTGCAACCCTTGCAGGTCATTCATCCGGTCGGCATACCCGGCGTAGCGGGCGCGGGGGATCACGACATTCGCCCCCGCCGCGAAAAGGATCCTCGCGAGCGGAACAAATTGCTCCGGGCAGTTCGTGAGTCCATGGAGCAAAACAAACACCCTGTCGGTTTTGTGACCGTGCGTGAACATCCGGCTGCGGCCCTCGGGGCGCAGGGGAAGCGCCTCTTCGGCCTTTTCAACGGCCGCAAACCTCTTCAGGGCGGCAGCGTAATCACCGGCGGGGTCGGGCGCGGAGGAAAAACCCGGAACCCGGAAAAACCAGACCCCCGCCGCAGCCAGCGCCAGCGCGATGATCCATCGCTTTTTCATTTGCGGAATTTCGGCGCCCATGCCGGATTCCGGAACGCCTGCAAAACAAATGCCAGGCCGAGCGCGACGAGGAAGAGGGAAAGGAACTGCCCGCGGGTGAGCGCCATCGTGAGCGGAGCGTCGGGCTCGCGAAACATTTCCCCGAAGATCCGCAGAACCGCATAGGCAATGAAGAAAATGCCGGTGAGAACGCCGTTCGGCAGCCGGAGTCGGGTCCGCAAAATCCAGAGCAGCAGGAACAGGACCACTCCTTCAAGGAGTGCCTCGTAGATCTGCGAGGGGTGTCTCGGAGAGAGTGTTGCGGCGAGGTGCTCGTGCAGCAGCGGGGAGTGGCGGACGTTGTCCACGATATCCGCGACCGACGTCCATTGCGGATTGATGGCACGGGCTTCCCCGAGCGCCAGCCGAACCGTCTCCGGAGGCGCGTCGTAGAGCTCCTTCGGAAACTGGACCGCCCACGGCACGCCTGTCACCCGGCCGTAGAGCTCGCCGTTGATGAAGTTCGCACACCGTCCGAAAAAGAGACCGATCGGTGCGGTCACAACGAGGTTGTCTCCGATATTCAGCCAGGATACGCGCTTCATCCGGGAATAAACAAACGTGAAGATCACGATCCCCAGCATCCCGCCATGGCTCGACATCCCCCCGTCCCAGAATTTGAAAATGACCAGGGGGTTTGAGGAGAAGGCGGCCCAGTCGTAGAAAAGCATGTAGCCAAGGCGCCCCCCGAGGATCACGCCGAACAGGGCGACGCCGGTGATGAAATCGCCGACCTGTGCCGGCGCAAGGTCCGAATATCCTTTCCGGGCCAGCCAAAGGTAGAGCCAGTATCCGGCAACGAATGCCGCCACATAGGCCAGACCATACCACCGAAGCCCGATCCCGCCCCCGAACTCCAGCAGGAACGGACTCAAATCGTGAACGTAATAGCCGAGAAGCATCACAGGCGCAGAAGATTCGCGGGAGCAGGCCGGTCTGACAATCCAAATGAGAGATGGAATGCCTGTCCATCCCAGGGGCAATCCCCCCCGCTCCCCGGATGGCGGAAGAAAAATGCCTCCGGATGGCTTCCGCGCCCGTATACCCGTGTATGATCCACCTGCTCACACAACGGCAAACCGTCCACGCGGACATACGCACATGCTGGAAATTCTTCTCCAATCCGGGAAACCTCGAAAAAATTACTCCTCCCGGGCTGGGGTTTCAGGTGATGAGTGAACTCCCGGAGGAGATCCGCGCGGGAATGATGATCGAATACCGCGTCCGGCCGCTTTTCGGGATTCCCATGAGGTGGCTAACGGAAATTTCGCATGTGCACCGGCCTCACTATTTTGTCGATGAGCAGCGCGTGGGACCCTATGCGGTGTGGCATCATGAGCACGAGTTCGTGGAGGCCGGGGATGGCAAAACCGAGATGATCGACCGGGTGCATTACGTGCTGCCCTTCTCGCCTTTGTCCGAACCGCTCCACCCCCTCCTCGTCGAACCGCAGCTCAAGGCAATCTTCGATCACAGGATCCGCGCGGTGGAAAAAATCTTCGGACGGGAGGGTGCCGGAGACGGGAGCTGACGCCGGAGGGGAGAATCAGCGCGGGGCCAGGGCCGGAAATTTCCCGGGGGGGACATCTCTCGAACCGGCCAGGGTAGCGCGTCCGCAAGAGCATCACAGGCGCAAACCATCGCGGGGGCAGGCCTCCCTGACAATCCAAATGAGCCCCGGCCAGCGGCTTCTCCCGATTATTGATGCGGCCGCATCAACGATTCGTCGAAGGAGGGGCCAGGACGGGGAGCTTTCCGGGAGACATCTCGAACCGGCACGGCAGGGCGTTCGCAAGCTCTCCATCGAGCTCGACCGGAACAGCCCCATCGCTGCGGACGTTCATCGAACGGGTTTGGAAATACTCCACATCCGGAAGGTCGGCATGGCTCCCGAAGGCAATGGCCTGAAAATACCGGACGACATCCCAATGGCTCTGGTTCTTGAAGACAAGGACGTCCAGCAAGCCATCGTCGGGACGGGCATCTTTGAAGAGGACGAACGGTCCGCCATAGAAGCGTCCGTTGCCGACGAGCACAAAACTGCCCTCGCGGCGGGGGGAGTCGTCGGGCTCCACGATTACGGCCGGCGGCCGCACCGCCGCGACCTGCGCCAGAGTCAGAAGGTAGCTCACCGGACCGAGGGACTTCTTTGATTCGGGAGTTGTTTGACGGACGACCTCGGCATCCAGGCCGATTCCGGCAAGCTGGACGAACAACGAACGGTTCGCGACCGGGAGATCGAGCTCTCTGACGTGCCCGGCCTCGATGATTTCCCATGCGGCACGCAGGTTGTTCTGGGGAATGCCCAGCTCGGTGGAGAAGACATTCATCGTGCCGACCGGCAGGATCCCGAACCGCACGCCCGAACCAGCCACCCCGTTCGCAACCTCGTTCACCGTGCCGTCCCCGCCGGCGGCCACAATCGTGCGAAAGCCCTCCCCGACAGCCTCGCGCGCCATCACCCGGGCATCGCCGGCGGCGGAAGTCATCCGCACGACCGCCTGAAGCGACAACGACGCGATCTTTTCGCGCATGGCGCGGGCGCGGTCTCCCCTCGCGGCGGGGTTGAGGATCACAAGAACTTTCTTCACATTCGAGGCCGGTGAGATAGCTTCCCTTCGTGCGAAAGTTTGCCAAGCCAATTCTGATAACCGCCGGAATTCTCCTGTTTGTCTATGTCTTGGCCGTGCTCGGATTGAATATTTATCTGCAGTCGCAGGGACTTCAGGCGCGCATCTGCTCAGCCGCATCGGTCGCTGTCGGAAAACCAGTCTCGATCCAGGGAGCCCACTACACCCCGTGGTCGGGGTTCACAGTCAACGGCATCATGGTTCCCCAGCTTCAGGCCACCGGCGCGCCGCCGGAGTTCGAAGCGGAATCGATCAACTTCCGCTTCGCGTTTTTTCAACTCCTGAGAGGAAAGCTGATGGTGAAGGAGGTCCTCGTGAACTCGCCGGTTCTGCTCTCGATCAGTGTGCCGCGGGAAAATTTGGCCGGTCGCGTGGAAGCCCCCCCTGGGGCTGCGACACCGGCGGCTCCGACAGCTCCGGCAGCCCCTTCGCGGGGAGGAGTCGAGATCACCGTCCCGCAGCCCCGGCAGGATCACCCCCCTGCGGCGCCCCTCATGGAGGTCCGCCGGGTCAAAATAAAAAACGGACGCTCACAGGTTTTCGATTCCAAAGGCGGCTGCCTCTTCGATCTCAATGGAATTGAGGCGGCGGTCGATGTGATGCCCGACGGCAAACTTGCGGGAAAATTCCTTGTCGGGGAGACGTCCGTGGGAACCTCCATCCACCCGCGCGGGATTTCCGGCACGTTCTCGTTCCTGAAAGGCCGGCTCGAAATTCCCGACATCCGGGGCACCTGGGCGGACGGCCAGATCACCGGCACGTTTGAACTCGACCCGGCGCTCGGATTTTCCACGACAGCCTCGGTGGACGGCGTGCTTGTCAAGAAGCTTGCGGACGACGCCGGGATCAGCGCGGACGGAGCCAGGGGAAGCCTCTTTGCCAGAGGCTCGCTGCGGGGTCTTCCGGGCGCTCCGGAGAGCTACTCCGGCAAAGTGGACGCGAACCTTCAGGAGGCGCGCCTGCAACCGCTGGATTTCATCCGGCAGATCGGCGATTTGATGAATATTCAGGAACTCCAGATGCTGGAGCTGAAAACCGCCGAGGGACGGTTCGTCATACGCGACCAGCAGGTGGTCGTGGAAAAATTGATTCTCGAGTCGGCGAACCTTTTTCTGGAAGGCACCGGTCCGGTCGGATTCGACGGCAAAATGAAGCTCCGCTCCCGACTCCACCTGAACGAAAAACTCCGCCGGGACCTGGGCGGACTCCTCAGCGATAATTTCGAGGATTCCGATCGCGCCGGCTACCGGTTTGTTCCGTTTTCGGTCACCGGATCGGTGAGCCGACCGAAGACCGATCTGCTCGACAAACTCACCGGATTCCGGATCGGGCAGGATATCGGCGGACTCCTCAAGAACCTGTTTCAGATACCCGTTCAGGAAAAAGGAAAGCCCGGGCAGCCCGGGGAGGCGAAGTGATGCGAATCATCGCCGGAGAAGCCGGCGGACGACCACTGAAAGCACCACCGGAAGGCGTGCGACCGACGATGGACCGAGTGAAGGGGGCTGTCTTCTCCAGCTTGGGCGATCTCGTCCCGGGATCCCGGGTCCTGGATCTTTTCGCGGGATCGGGAGCAATGGGAATCGAAGCCCTCAGCCGGGGGGCGGCTTCCGCCACATTCGTGGACTCCAACGAACGCTGCATCCGGTGCGTGAAAGAAAATCTGCGGCGCGCCGACGTGGACGGCAGTGCCCAGACGATGGATGTCTACCGGTTTCTCGACCTCTACGCCGGCGAGGAAAATTTCGACATCATTTTTGCGGATCCGCCGTATACGAAGCTGCCCGGCGATGCCGACCACTCGGTGCTCCTCGCGGCCTCGGAGAAACTTGTGTCCGCCCTCGCTGCGGGAGGCGTCTTTGTTCTGGAGCGCCAGTCCGGAGGAAAACCCCTCGAATGCCGCCTAGCCGCCGGCCGGTCGAAATCCTACGGCGGGAGCGAAATCCTGTATTTTTTCAAGGAATGATCCCGCTGATCCGCCTGGCCTACAATCTGGTCTTCCCCGTCGTCCTCATCCTGATGCTGCCGGGGTTCGTCGTCCGCATGGTAAAGCGCGGGAAATACCGCCACAAATTCTGGCAGCGGTTCGGAATCTACTCTCCGCGGGTTTTGGAAAGAATTGGGTGCGGGCGAACATGGGTCCATGCGGTCAGCGTGGGCGAAGTCATGATCGCCCTCAAACTGATCCAGGCCCTTCGCGAGGCGGCACCCAACAGGGAGTTCGTGCTCTCGACCACGACATCCACCGGATTCAAACTGGCTGCGCGGGCAAAATCCCCGTGGCTTGAGCCGGTTTACAATCCACTGGATTTCTTTTTCACCGCCCGGCATGCGGTCCGGAAGATCCGGCCGAAAATGCTGATCCTGGTGGAAGCGGAGGTGTGGCCGAACATCGTGTGCGAGGCGAAGGCCGCTGGCGCACGGGTGGTCCTCGTCAATGCGCGCCTTTCTCCGCGCTCGGAAAAGCGCTTCCGTGCAGTGCGCTGGATCACGGCGCCTGTCTTCAACCAGCTCGACCTCCTCTGCCTTCAGGAACCCGATGATGTCGCGCGCTGGTCGTCTCTGGGACTGGACGAATCCCGCTTGCGCGTCACCGGCAGCATCAAGTTCGACGATGCAGGCGTCCGCCCGTCGCGCGACTTCCGTCCGTTTCTCCGCGCGCTGGGGATCCCGGATGAGGCACCGGTCCTTCTCGGCGGCAGCACGTTTGAAGGAGAGGAAGCCGTGCTGGCTTCCGCATTTCTGAAACTCCGCGAATCGCACCCCGGACTCTTTCTGATCCTTGTTCCCCGCCATTTCGAGCGCACCGCGGGCGTGGAGGCTCAACTGGCAAAAAAAGGGCTGCGGATCGCGAGGCGGACACAGGCCGATCCTCCCGGCGCGCCTGATGTTCTGATCGTTGACACCACGGGCGAACTCCGCGACTGGTATGCCTGCGCCACGGCGGTCTTCATCGGGAAGAGCCTCTGCGCAAGAGGCGGGCAGAACCCGGCCGAGCCGGTCACTGCGGGCGTTCCGGTCGTTTTCGGACCGAACATGCAAAACTTCGCGACGCTGGCACGTCAATTCCTCCGGCACGAGGGCGCGCTTGAGGTCCACGATGTCGACTCGCTCCGCTCCGCGTTTGCAAAGCTTCTGGACGATCCGGCCCTCCGCGCCTCGATGGCTGCCAACGCCGCGAAATGCCTGGAGGTGCACCGTGGTGCCACGACCCGCACGGTTGCCGCCCTGGCCGGATAGCGTCCAAGGGCGTCTCCGGCGGTCAGTGCAGATCACCCCGGGGCGCGAGAACCGCTTTCCATCTGCTGGACAAACAACGCCGCGGAAAGAAGGTCTGCGACCCCGCCAGCGGTCAGGTTGCGCATCATCGCAAACCCACGGTGAATGGCCACCGCATTACGCCGCCAGCCCTCCCGGCTCACCCCCCCGCAGATCCGGCTTCGGGTAGGTCTCCAGCTCCAGGCGCAGCGCCCGCGAGACACCCCGGGCGATCGCGGCGGAAGAAACCTTCGGACCGGCCACGATTTTACTGGAGTGAAGGATCTGCTGCACCATCCGTTCTCTTTGAAACTTTTTTGAAACGTCGATCCCCGCCGCCGGACGGTCGGGAGAATCAATCCAAGAACCGTTTGACCTGCCACGCCACGCCTGTAATATGCCCACCTCCCGAACGGAAACCACTGAAAACCTGATAATAACGTGAGCGACAAAGCGCCCTGGATCACCTTTCGCCCCGAATTGCGCGTGCTGGATTGCACGATCCGCGACGGCGGCTTGATGAACAACTCCCAATTCTCCGATGCCGAGGTCAAAGCAGTCTATGAAACCTGCATCGAGGCCGGAATCGACTACATGGAAATCGGGTATAAGAACTCGCACGAGGCTTTCCCGAAGGCGGAATTCGGTCCCTGGCGCCACTGTGACGAAGAGGACCTCCGTCGCGTGGTCGGCGACCATACCTTCGAACGCACTGGGCTGCGGCTCGCCGCGATGGCGGACGCCGGCGGCAAGTGCGACTGGCAGACAAAAATCCTGCCTGCTGACCAGAGCGTGCTCGATATGATCCGGGTCGCCTGCTACGCGCACCAGATTTCCGAGGCGGTCGAGATGATCCACCACTGCCACGAACTCGGCTACGAAACGACGCTCAACATCATGGCCATCTCGACCGTCCACGACGTCGAGATCGACCAGGTTCTCGAAATCGCGCGGGAGACCCCCGCCGGAACCGTCGTCGTGGTGGACAGCAACGGTGCCCTCTATCGCGAACAGATCGACCACCTCGTCAACAAATACCGCAAGGCCCTCGATGGCACGGGCAAGGACGTCGGCATCCATGCCCATAACAACCTCCAGCTCGCTTTTGCCAACACGATCGAGGCCATCATCCTCGGCTGCAACCGAGTGGACGCCACGATGATGGGCCTCGGCCGCGGGGCCGGGAACTGCCCGATGGAGATCCTGCTCAGCTTCCTGCGGAACCCGAAGTTCAAGCTCCGCCCGGTCCTGGAGCTGATCCAGAAAACCATCATGCCCATGAAGCAGCGCTTCGACTGGGGGCCGAACATCCCGTATCTGATCACGGGTGCGCTCAACGCTCACCCCCGCAATGCCATGGAGTTCTGCGAAAGCACGGAAAGCGGCGATCTCGTCGCCTTCTACGACAAGATGCTCAACGAGGGCTGAAGGCCGCACCGTGAAAAAGCGCGACGTCATGATCCTCCTTCTGGCGCTCGCCGGAGCGGGCGTGGATGCGGCGATGATCATGGGGTTCAACGTCCTGACGGCCGCTCAGACAGGAAACACGATCCTTCTCGCCGTCGCCCTCGCACGCGGGCAATTCGCCCTCGGCGCGAGCGCCGCCATTTCCGTGATCGGCTACGTCGCCGGCGCCGCGCTGGGAGAACTTTTTCTCGTCAGAAAATCCGGCACAAAAACCTCTGAAATTGCCGAAACCCTGCTGGTCGAGGCGGCGCTTCTGGGGATCCTCATGGTTTTGTGGCGCATGGCCGGGAGCGTTCCGTCGCAAACGATGAGCATGGTGCTGGTTGCCATCGCCGCCGCCGCCATGGGCATCCAAAGCGCCGCAGTGCGCTGCCTCCACAACGGGCCGACGACAACGTATATCACCGGTCTCCTGACGAGTTTCACCACGGGAATGGTCGCCTCCCTCCTCTCGCGCAGAACCAATGCCTCCAAACCACCGGAGGATTCCCCGTGGCAATACGGCACGGTTTGGGGAACCTACCTTGCCGGGGCAATCGTTTGCGGGCTGCTCTATCTGGTTGCAGGCGCGACGGCTCTCCTGCTGCCCATCACGGCGGTGCTCGCGGTGATCGCCCTCGGCCCGCGTCGCTGCTGAGACCGGGAAAATCTCATGCCTCTCCGCAGCGGCGTTTGCCGGGGTCGAGCCACCATCGAAACATCTTCGTAAGGACGGGAACGAGAAGATACGTCATCAGCAGGACCATCAGCACCGAAGTGAATAAAGTCCCTGCAAGGACTGGCAGCCGGGCAAGAGCCGGAGCACCCCATGTCGAGAGGATGAGGGACAGTGGATACACCGCCAACATCAGAAGAACAGCCATCTTCCAACGGGGCGGAGCGTCCGGGGCTTTGGCGGATACAAAAAACGCTTCCATTCCGGAATAGCGGTGGACGTGGCCGGGCGTCGGCTCCGAGGGCGCAACGGCACTCCGCCAGAGCGAAAATCCGGGGGACCCGATCCACTTCTCATGCTCGGCCTGTCCTGCGAATTGCTGAAGGATCGAAAATTCGACCCCCTCTGCAGCCTCCCGTCGAAAAACCATGCACCCGGATGTTCCCGGAAACCTGTCGAAGTCCTGGAGCAGTTTCTTCAATGTCGAAGCAAACGCCGTCTCCTCAGATGCGGGCACCGTGCGGTTGATGAGAACGGTGAGGGCACCGCCTTTCGTATCGTCCCCGCCTATGGGGAGTGGACGGAGAATTTCCATGTGCTTGCCACCATACATTTTGGCAGTCTGCCAACACAATCGGGAAACCCGGACGTATCGGCCTCCGCCGCACGCCGACCCCGAGTGCAATTTCCGCGCAGTTTTTGATTCAAAGCCAGCCGTCTGTTCTGATATATAAGGACTCTGATGAGTGCTCCCAACCGGGTCGTCAAAGCCAAGCTCCCCGCCCGCGTCGTTGTCTCCGCTGTTTTCATCGGCCTCCTCGTGACGGGTTTCATCATCTTCGCGGTCTGGCAGAGCGGGCGCGGAATCACCGAAGCCAGGATGTCCGGATTCATCGTCTCGAAGGAATTCAAACCGCTCGCTCAAGTCGAACGGGAGATCACGCTCAACCGCAAAGGCACGGTCAGCGCCCGGGATGTGGCGGGCAACTACATCATCACGGTCGAGGTCCTTCAAAAGGATGGAACGAAGAAGGCGTATGTGGTCGATCTGAATGACAAGGCCCGCTACGACGCAGTCAAGGTCGGAGATGCTTTTGACGTCGGCCCGTTTTACGTCCCCTCGAAGTAATCCGACCAGCGAGGAAAAATCCGGGGAAAACCGCGGATTTTTTTGAACAACTTTCCGGGTCCCCCTGTCTCACACTTCAACAAATCCCTGTAAATACAAAGTAAAACATAATCTATGAGCGTCAATACATCCGAACTCACCCGTCAAGTGCAGGAAAGCCGTCAGTGGGTTGACCCCCTGCTCGCCGAAGTCGGCAAGGTTGTCGTCGGCCAGAAAGTGCTTGTCCACCGCCTGTTGGTCGGTCTCCTGACCAATGGCCATGTTCTCCTTGAAGGCGTTCCCGGGCTTGCAAAAACGCTCACCGTCCGCACCCTGGCAAACTCGATCCACACCGGCTTCCAGCGGCTGCAGTTCACCCCCGACCTCCTTCCAGCCGACCTGATCGGCACGCTGATCTACAACCCGCGCGAAAGCGTGTTCACCACAAAGCTCGGGCCGATTTTCTCGAACCTGATTCTGGCGGATGAAATCAACCGCGCTCCCGCGAAGGTGCAAAGCGCCCTGCTGGAGGCGATGCAGGAGCGCCAGGTCACGATCAGCGAGCAGACGTTCAAGCTTCCCGATCCTTTTCTCGTGCTTGCCACGCAGAACCCGATCGAGCAGGAGGGAACCTACCAGCTCCCGGAAGCGCAACTGGACCGCTTCATGCTGAAGGTTCATGTCGGATATCCAACCCGCGAGGAGGAGCGCGCGATTCTCGACGCCATGTCCACCTCCTCGCCGCGCCTCGATGTCCAGGCGGTCGTCACGGCCGATGAAATCATCCGCGCCCGCTCGATCGTCAACGACATCTATGTGGACGAACGGGTGAAGGATTACATCGTCAGCATCGTCTGGGCGACCCGCGACCCGGCTGCAGCGAAACTCAAGCTCGACGGCATGATCCGCTACGGGGCCTCCCCGCGCGCCACGATCTACCTCACGCTCGCCGCAAAGGCGAACGCGTTCATCGCCGGGCGCGGCTACGTCACGCCGCAGGATGTGAAGTCGATGGGGCTCGACGTGCTCCGCCACCGCATCGCGGTCAGCTACGAGGCCGAGGCCGAGTCGATCACCACCGAGGCCATCATCGAGCAGATCTTCGCGGGACTCCCCGTCCCCTGAGTCGGAGTCTTAAGAAGAAAGTCTTAAGATTTAAGCAGACCCGATGCTGCTGGCATTCACTTAAAACTTAATTCTTACAACCTTAAAACTTTCATGAGAGATCCCAAAGAGATTCTGAAAAAAATCCGCCGCCTCGAACTGCGGACGCGCCGGCTGGTAAACTCGGGTTTTGCCGGCCAGTATCACAGCGTCTTCAAGGGGCGCGGCATGAATTTCGAGGAGGTGCGCGAATACGCCGCGGGCGACGAGATCCGCTCGATCGACTGGAACGTCACGGCCCGGATGAACGCCCCGTATGTGAAGAAATTCACCGAGGAGCGCGAGCTCACCGTGATGCTGGTCGTGGATTTGAGCGCATCGGGGACGTTCGGCAGCGTCGAGCTCAGCAAGCGCGAGCTGGCGGCCGAGGTGGCGTCGATCCTGGCGTTCAGCGCGATCAACAACAACGACAAGGTCGGCCTCCTCCTCTTCAGCGATGACGTCGAGCTTTTCATCCCGCCGAAAAAGGGCCGCCTCCACACGCTGCGCCTCATCCGGGAAATGCTCTACTTCGAGCCGAAAGGCCGCGGAACAAACCTCGCGGGCGCGCTCGACTATCTCAACCGGGTCACCAGCCGCCGGGCGGTCGTCTTCCTGATTTCAGATTTCATCGCCCCGGATTTCACCAAGGCGCTGACCGTCTCGAGCCGCCGCCACGACGTCGTCGCCATGCCGGTGAGCGACCCGGGGGAGTCCTCGCTGCCGGATGTCGGAATCATTACGCTCGAGGACGCCGAGACCGGCGAGCAGATCGACATCAACACGGGCAGCCGGGCGGTCCGCCAGGGACTGAAGGACCTCGAGGAGAAGCGCGGGAAGGCGCTGGAACGCCTGCTCCGCAGCCGCCGCATCGACGTCGTCCGCCTCACCACCAACGAAGACTACCTCCTGCCGCTCCGCGCGTTCTTTGAGCAGCGCGAGCGCCGCCTTGCAGCATGAATCCGGCCGCTCCCGCTCCCACTCCTGCTCCGATCCACGACATCGTCGGCCCCGTGTGGTTTTTTCCGTGGCCGGTGTGGGTCGTCGTGCTCGCGGCGGCCGGGCTCGTCCTCGGCCTCGGCGGAATCACCTTCCTTCTCTGGAAGCTGTTCACAAAAAAGACCCCGCCCACGGCAAAAGAACGCGCGCTGGCGGTGCTGGAGTCCCTGCGTTCCAGCGTCTCGGGTGCCGATCCCTACGCGTTCGGCATCACCGTCTCCGATGCGATCCGCAGCTACATCCGCGAGCAGCACGGGCTGCATGCCACCACCCAGACCTCCCTGGAGTTTCTCGGGGAGATCCGGACCAATCCGGTCTTCTCGGACAACGAAAAGGCCGGGCTCTCGGTGTTTCTTGAGAAAACCGACCTTTTGAAGTTTGCGCGCGCCGAGGCTGGCGAGTCGGAGATGATCGGGCTGCTGGAGACAGCAGGGCGGCTCGTCCGCGGCGAGGTGCAGCCGGGTGCCGGTAAAGGAGCAAAGCCATGACGCTGGCCGGCATCACCATCTCCCATCCCTGGGTCCTCCTCCTGCTGCTCCTTGTTCCTCTGCTTGCATTTCTCAAGGGCAAATTCGGAGGCACGGCGGGCGTCACATTTTCCAGCACGGATGCCCTCCGTCGTCTCGGCCACCGCCGCCGGTCCCGGAGCGGCGCGTTTCTGGCAGCCCTCTCCTACTTCGCGCTGGCATCCTTCATCATCGCGCTGGCCCGGCCCCAGCTGGGCCGCGAAATCACACGCGTGCAGGCCAGCGGCGTGGACATCATGCTCGTCCTGGACGTTTCCCGGTCGATGCTGGCGGAAGATTTTTCGATCGGGGCCAGCCGGGCGAACCGGCTTGAGGTCACGAAAAAAGTCACCGAGCAATTCATCCGCAAGCGTCCGAACGACCGCATCGGCATCATCGCCTTCGCCGGACGCCCCTACCTCGTCAGCCCGCTCACGCTCGATCACGACTGGCTGATCCAAAACCTCGACCGCATCCAGATCGGGCTCGTCGAGGACGGCACCGCGATCGGCTCGGCCATCGCATCCGCCGCCAACCGGCTCAAGGACAAGGATGCCAAAACGAAGCTGATCGTCCTGCTCACCGACGGCGACAACAATGCCGGAAAAGTCATGCCGCTGACCGCCGCCGAGGCGGCAAAGGCCCTGGGGATCCGCATCTACACGATCGGTGCCGGCACGGTCGGCGAGGCGCCATTCCCGTTCACGGATCCGTTCGGCCGCACCGTCTATCGCAACGTGCCGGTGGACTTCAAGGAGGACACGATCAGGGACATCGCCAAAATCGCCAACGGCATCGCCTTCCGTGCGACCGACACGAAATCGCTCGAGAAGATTTTCACGGAGATCGACAAGCTCGAAAAATCGAAGGTCGAGGTCGAGAAGATCGCCCAATACCGGGATTTGTTCCCGTGGTTCGTCGGCGCGGGGATCGCGCTCCTCGGCCTGCAAATCCTGCTTTCGCAAACACTATGGAGACGCTTGCCCTGACATTCGGATCGCCGCTCTGGCTCTGGGGCCTGCTTGGCCTGCCGGTCCTTGCCGGCTTCTACATCTGGTCGCACCTTCGCGGGCGCGCCCTGCTGTGCAAGGTCGTCGCGCCCAGGCTCAGCGAGCGCCTCGCCGGCTCGGTCAGCGTGCTCCGCCGCACCGTGAAAGCCGTGCTGGTGCTCGCCGCGTTCGGGCTGGCGCTCGTTGCCATGGCCCAGCCGCGATACGGGTTCATCGAGCGCGAGGTGAAACAGAAGGGGCGCGACATCATCGTCGCCGTGGACACGTCGCGCAGCATGCTCGCCACCGACATCGCCCCGAGCCGGCTCGCCCGCGCAAAGCTTCTGACCCAGGATCTCGTCCGCCTCCTCAAGGGCGACCGCGTCGGTCTGGTCGCGTTTGCCGGTTCCGCATTTCTGCAGGCCCCTCTCACGCTTGACTATACGGCGGTCATCAACTCACTCGACGAGCTCGACACAAACGTCATCCCGAAGGGCGGGACCAATATCGCCGCGGCGATCGCCATTGCCGAGCAGGCCTTCGGAAAAGCGGAAGGCCAGACCCGCGCACTGGTCATCCTCACCGACGGCGAGGAACTCGACGCAGACGGCATCGCAGCCGCCAGGAAGGCCGCCGCCGCGGGAATCCGGATCTTCACCGTCGGCATCGGTTCGGCCGAGGGATCGCTCATCCCCTTCCGATCCGAAGAGGGGAAACAGGATTTCGTGCGCGACGTTTCCGGCAAGCCCGTTCAGTCGCGTCTCGATGAAGCCAGGCTGCACGAGATCGCGAAGGAAACCGGCGGGTTTTACGTTCCGATCAGCCCGGATGCCGCCAGGGAAATTTTCCAGAAGGGCATCGAGCCGATGGACCTGGCGGAAACCGGTGTCTTTGCGGCGCGCCAGCCGCTGGAGCGCTACCAGTGGCCTCTCGGGTTTGCTGCCGCCTTCCTTGCGATCTGGCTCCTGCTCGGAGAGCGGCGCAGGATCCCCAACGGCATCCGCGCCGCGGCATGCATTCTTGCGATCCTTGCACTCCCGGCCACGTCCAGCGCCTCGTCGGGACTTCAGAACTATCAGGCGGGGAACTACGATCAGGCCAGAAAGGCATTTGAGGCGCACCTGAAGTCCTCGCCGGATTCGCGCGAGGCCCAGTTTGATGCCGGGGCATCGTCCTACAAGCTCAACGATTTTGACCAGGCGATCACTCATTTCACCGGCTCCCTGCTCTCCGAAAACAAAAAGCTCCGCGAAGACTCCGCCTACAACCTCGGCAACTCTCTCGTGCGGCGCGGCGAGGGGGCCAAGGAAAACGACGCGAAGAAGGCGGACTGGAAAAATGCCATCGAGCAATACACCGAGGCCCTGAATCTCAACCCGAAAAACAAGCCGGCCGAGGAAAACCGTGCGATCGTCAAAAAGCTGCTCGAGGACCTCGAAAAGCAGGAAAAACAGCAGCAGGACCAGAAAAAGGACGACAAGCAAAAAGATCAGCAGAACAAGGATCAAAAGGACCAGCAAAACAAAGATCAGAAGGATCAGCAAAATCAGGATCAGAAGGACGGCCAGAAAGGCGACGAGAAGAAGGACCAGCAGGACGACAAATCACAGGACGAACAGAAAAATCCGCAGGGAGGAAACGAGAAGAAGGAGGAGCAAAAGCAGGGCGGGCAGCAGAAGCCGTCCCCCACCCCCACTCCCGGCGAGAAAAATGAGGGCGATGTCAAAGCCAACTCCGGCGGAAACAAGGATGAGAAAAAAGATCAACAGCCTGCAGGGCAGGCCGGCCAGGCGGGAGAGGAGCAGGAAAAGGACGGCGAGATGAGCGCCGCACAGGCCCGCGCCCTTCTCAAGTCCTTGAACTCCGAGGAGGAAAAAGTGAATCTGATTCAGCAGCCCTATACCGAGGAGACTCTGCGCGACTGGTAATTTTATGAAACATGCCCTGGCCTTTCTTTTGCTGAGCTTCCTTGCCGCCTCGACGCTGGCGGCGCAGGAAATCGTCGCCGGCCTCTCGAGCAACCAGGCCGCCGTGGGCGAGCCGGTCCAGCTCGTGGTCACCGTGCGCGGAGCGCGCGGGGCAGACGTTCCGCAGACGCTTTCCGTCAACGGCCTCCGCATCAATCTGGCGGGACGCTCGACGCAATTCGAGATGAGGAACTTCAAGATGAGCTCCTCGCTGACCTACACATATCTCATCGTGCCCCAGTTCGAGGGGGATTTCACGATCCCGTCCTTCGACGTCACGATCGAGGGAAAGACCTACCGCACGCAGGCGATGCACCTGTCGGTATCAGGAGCCGCACAGGTTCCCCAGATGCCGCCCCTCCCGCAAAGCATGCCGACCCTTCCGGGAGGCCCGCCGCCTGCCACGACAAGCGATAGCGGACGCCCCTATTTCGCGGAGCTCGTCCTCTCGAAAAAATCCGCCTATGTCGGCGAGATCGTGCCGGTCGAGCTGAGGTTCTACTTTCACTCGCGGATTGGAGGCCAGGTCGGGGAGCGGCCGAATTTCGGGGGGGAAGGGTTCACGGTCCAGAAATTCTCGAACGCGGTGAAGCGCGAGCAAATCGTGAACGAGGCGAACTACGTTGTCTTCACATTCCAGAGCGCGATCACACCGGTGAAAGCGGGGACGCTCGAGATCCCCGCAGCCAGTCTGGAGGCGCGGCTTCAGGTTCCGGGCAACGCGCCGCAGGGGCTCGACGACTTTTTCAACAACTTCCCGCTCCCCCAGGGCATGTTTACGGAAACCCGCGAGGTCACGATCCAAACCAAGCCGCAGCAGCTCGAGGTGGTGCCGCTGCCGAAAGACAACCGCCCCGAGGATTTCTCGGGGGCCGTTGGCAAGTTCACGATGGATGCCTCCGTCTCGCCCAAAAAGGCGGCGGTCGGAGAACCTGTCACCCTCGGCGTGACCGTCTCCGGGCAGGGAAACTTTGAAGGCATGGGCGCGCCCGCACTCGTCGGGGACGAGGGGTGGAGAACCTACCCGCCATCCGACAAGTTTCAGTCGGCGGATGCGATCGGATTCACCGGGGAAAAGAAATTCGAGTTCGCGCTCGTCGCCCGCCAGGACCAGACAAAGACTCCCGGCACCCGGTTTTCCTACTTCGATCCCTCGACCGGGAAATATGTCACCCTCACCACGGATCCCCTCCCGGTGGATGCCCGTGCGGGCAACGCTGCCCCGGCGGCACCAGCCGCGGCTGCTGCTCCGAGCGCGGGAAATCCATCCGCCTCGAAGCCCGCAACCAAGCCCACTCCGGACATCGCCGTCATGGCCAGCGGCTCATCCCATTGGTCGTCGCTCTTTTTCCGCAAGGAATTCCTGATCGGCAACGCCGCCCTCCTCGTGGCCTGGCTCGCCATCGTTCTGGTGTTTTCTCTCCGCAGGTTTGCAGCTTCGGAGACCGGCCGCATGCTCGCCCGGAAAAAGCAGGCTTCGGATGCTCTCTCGCTCCTCCGCAATGCGGATCCCTCCTCGTTCTACGACCGCGTCCACGACTATCTGACCCTCCGGTTCAACGCCTCGGGCGAGCCCGGATCCGCCGCCGCAAAGATCGACTCCTCCGCCCTGCCGCCGGAATTAAAATCCTCCCTTCACAAAATGATCGAGCGCCATGACGAGTCGAAATTCGCGGCGGGCGGGATTTCGCAGCCGTCCGCCGAAGAAAGGGAGTCCGTCGTCTCATCACTCAAACAGCTCCATGCCTTCCATGAAAAATAGGCCTCGTTTCCCATCTGCCGTTCTCCGTGGCATGGGCATCCTGCCCATGCGAATTCCTTCAGCAAGACATGGGCAGGATGCCCATGCCACGGCGTGTTTTCCATATCGCGGAAGCAACCCGGCAATCCGAGCGGCCTCTCTCTTCGCACTTTTCATCCTCTTCGCCGCGAGCCTTCGGGCGGATGTTCTCGCCGACGCGCGCGCGCGCTATGCCGAAGGAGAATACCAGCAGGCGGCCAAGCTGTTCGAGCAAGCGCTTGAAACCGCCCAACCCAGCGCGGCCGTCTTCTTCGAGTTCGGCCGTTGTCTGCGGCAGGCCGGCCAGGACGGCCGGGCGGCCCTGAATTTCCAACGCTCGCTCATTCTCGATCCCCGCTTCACTCCGGCTGCCGTTGCGCTCGCGGAAACCAACACCGATCTCGGAATTCCCAAATCCGCCGCCTCCTGGAAGGACCGCGTGCTCGAACACGTTCCCATGGACACTCTCGCGCTGACGGGCACGGCGCTTTTCTGGGCCGGAGCGTTCGCGGTCACCCTGCTTTTCCTCCTCCGGGCCGTTCGCAGGCGGGGATGGTATGCCTTGGGCATGATCTGCCTCGCCACGGGCATCGGCGCTCTGGCCCTGTCATGGATCTGCGACCCGAGAATCACCGACCGCAATACGGCCATGGTGCTCACCAAAGGAGGGGCGTCTGTTCTGAGCTCCCCTGCAGAGCAATCGGAAAAAGTTGCCTCGCTGCGCGAAGGCACCCAAGTGCAGATCCTCTCCCAGCGGGGCAGGTGGTTCTATGGAGAGGTGCCGGGAGGAACGCGGGGATGGTTCCTGACCGAGGGGATCGTTCCGATCATCCCGCCCGTCTAGCCGCATGCACAAAGGATGTCCGGGCAATTGAAAACTCTGATCTGGCTTGCGGTCGGGTTTTTCCTCTTTCCTTCACTCCTCCGGGCCGACTGGAAAAGCTCGCTGACGCCCGACACGGCCGGCCCGTTTCCATCCATCCGCCCGTTCGATGCCGAGTTCCGGATCGGTTGGACGGATATCGAGGCGGGCCGTGCCCGCGTCAAAATCTCGGCGGAGGGGCCAGAAACCCTGCGCCTTGCCGCATCGGGCGCCACAACCGGACTGGCCCGCATGCTCTGGCAGCTGGACGCCTCGCTCGACAGCACGACCACCCGCAACGGATTCCGGGGCGTTTATTCCCTCCAGAAAGAAAACTACGCGGGCCGCTCGATCATCACCCAGATCGTCTCCCGTCCGGACGGGATCTGGCGGCTCCGGGAGAATATCCCACCGGGGGAAAATCCGGCCCGGTGGAAGCAAATCAAAATCTCGCCGCTGCGCGATCTTTTTTCCGGCATGCTCTTCATCCGCAGCCAGAGCCTTCACCCCGGGGATTCTGTCTCCACGATCATCTTTCCGGGTGATTCCCCGTTTTTTGTGGAGATGAAGTCGCTGGGAACCGAATCGATCACCGTGGCGGGTGCCACCCGGGAGGCCATCAAGCTCGACCTCCGCCTCCACAGGATCAACTTGAAGATGGATGCCCGGCTCGAGCCCCACGGAAAATTCCGCAACGGCACCGTCTGGCTGTCGAACGACGCCGACAGAATCCCCCTTCGCGCGGAGCTGAATCTTTTCATCGGGTATGTTTTTGCCGAACTCGACTCGGTCGTTTTCAACAACCCTTGATCGGGAAATCAGGACCTTCTATAACACCGCATGCACCGCAGCCCGCTTGCCGTCCTGAGCGACATCCACTCGAACCTCGATGCCCTCGATGCGGTCTGCGCCGACCTGGACGCCCTCGGGGTGGACAACGTCGTGTGCCTGGGGGACATCGTCGGTTACGCGGCTTATCCGGACGAATGCGTGACGCGGGTTCGCGAGCGCGGCTGGCAGACGGTGCTTGGCAATCACGATGCTGCACTCGGCAATCCGCTCGTTCTTGACGAGATGAACGACATCGCGATCGCGGGCATCCGCTGGTCGGAGGAGCACGTTTCCAAGGACAACCGGCTCTGGCTGGCGTCGCTGCCCATGCGGATCTCGCGCACCTACACGGTGTTCACCCACGCTTCGCTCGACTTCCCGCGCGAGTGGAACTACCTCATCGACGAGGAGTCGGCCCTGAGGCACATGCTGCTCCAAAAGGTTCCACTCTGCTTTGTCGGACATACCCACCGCCCGATGGTTCTCAACTGGGACCGTTTGACAGGCTTGGAGGTTCTGGTTCCCGGCGAAGACCCGATCTCCCAGCCTCTGAACGGCGTCACCACTCTCAATGTGGGGTCAGTCGGACAACCACGTGACGGCGACCCGCGCGCCTGCTACGTCCTCTATCTTCCCAAAACCAGGGAATTTGAATTCCGCCGGGTGGAATACGACGTCAAGGCGGCCCAGAAAGCCATCCGCGACGCCGGGCTTCCCCGCTTCACCGCACGCCGGCTCGCAGACGGAGTCTGATTGATCATTTGAACCCGAAAACGGGAGGTCTCATGCATCAGATTCAGATTCACGGTTCTAGTGCTGACCTGAAAAGGGCCTGTTATCCGAGCATGGAGAGAACGGCTTCCCTGAGCGTTCCGTGCTTCACATCAGCGGCAGCCGGGTAAACCAGTTCGCAGGGGACGTTCAGCCCGCGAAGGCGCTCCTGAAGTTTGACTCCGAAATTTGGCGAATGCGTGGGATCCTTCTGAGGCTGGCCGAGAGCTGGAGATTCCTTACTGTAGAGCATGTATACTGGCGGCGCGCCGGCACAGGCAAGGGCGTAAGGGGAATATTCCCGGATCAGCGGCAGCAACTCCATCCGTCTGGCCAAAAAGATTTCAAATGGCTCCTGCCCGTTGCTGCCCTGAAGGATGCCGAAGGCATGCCCGCCATAAGTGCTTCCGGGAATCCATTCCCGCATCTCCTGCGGGTCAAGGCTTGTCTGCGCATTGAAGACCGCAACGCCTGAAGGACGTGTGGACTCGCGGGCAACGGGATCGCTGTTCCGAGGGTCGGCCAGGTCGGGGTGAAAAGCCAGCCACAGACAAGTGCAGGCCCCGGCACTTTCTCCGGCACACACGATCCGGTTCTTGTCGATACCCCATTCCGCCGCCTTGCTGCGGACAAACTGAAGCGCCCTGGCACAGTCCTGCATGGGAGCCTTGACCGGCGGATTCACGCCGTCCTCCATCGCGTCGGCAATGTATCGATACTCCACCTCCACCAGGGAAACACCGGCGGCCAGCATGGGTTTGATCAGTTCGAAATACCGGGGCCTGTTGGCCCATCCCATCCATCCACCGCCGTGAATCCAAATCAAAACCGGCGTGGGCGAGCTTGAGGGGGCCTTCCAAAAGGACAGCACATTTTTTTGGTGCGGCCCGTATGCAACCATCGAAACGGTCGGCGGGACTGGAGGCTCATACGGCGGAGGGGAGGCCACCGCGCTCACGGCCAGCATTGCCGCCGCCATCAGCGCGGTCACGGATTCAAACCAACCCTTCACCGTTTTCGATGAAGCCAGCCAGCCTTACTCGCTGGCGGTCTCCTCCAACTTTTCGACCCGCTCAAAAAGCTTCGGGAGCTTGTTGATGAAAGCATAAATGCGTTTCGACTCCTTGATCGGACGCGGGGGCGCCCCAAAGAGCACCGCACCGGGCGCAACATTCTTCGCCACGCCGGTCATGGCCGCAAGAATCGCCCCGTCGCCAATTTCAATGTGACCGCCGACCCCAACCTTGCCGGCCAGTGTGACATAATTTCCAATCCGCGTGCTGCCGGAAATTCCTACCTGGGCGCAAAGGATGCAGTGCTCGCCGATCGTAACGTTGTGGCCGATCTGCACGAGGTTGTCGATTTTCGTGCCTTTACGAATCCATGTCCGGCCGAACCGCGCGCGGTCGATCGTCGTATTCGCTCCGATCTCCACATCGTCCTCGATCTGCACGATGCCGGTCTGCGGAATTTTCTGGTGCCTGCCCTCGCGGAACTCGTAGCCGAAACCATCCGCCCCGACCACGACGCCCGGATGGATAGTCACCCGGTTGGCCAGCGTGCATCTCTCCCGGAGCGTGACGTGGGGGAAAAGCACACAGTCCCCGCCAACAGCCGCCCAATGACCGATGTAGCAGCCCGCTCCGATGATCGAACGGGCTCCGACCTTTGCACCAGCCTCGATAACCGCATGCGCTCCCACCGCGGCATCCGGAGCGATTTCCGCATCCGGGGCGATGACGGCGGTCGGGTGGATTCCAGACGGACGTGGAGCCTCGGGCGGAGTAAACTCCGGAAGCAGAACGGCAAACGAGGCAGCCGGATCATCCACCCAGATCCGCGTCGCCGGAATCTCCTCCGCAAATCCATGGGGGACAAGAACCGCCGTGGCATGGGATTTCCGCGCGGAGCGGAGGTATCTCGGATTCCCGTAAAACGCCAAATCCCCGGGGTTGGCATCGTCCAGCGATGCCAGCCCGGAGATTTCGAGAGCGGCGGCTTCAGGAGCCACCCAGCCGCCCGTGCGGGCGGCCACCTCACCCAGCGTCATCAGTTCGCGGCCGGGGTTTTCGGCGCGTTCTGGTTCAGGGTCGTGATGATATCCTTGCTGAAATCAAGATCGGCGCGGGAGTAGATGAGGACCGGGATCTGGCCCATGCTCATGCCCGACTTGTCGAACACGACGTCGAAGCCGGCGGCTTTGACCTTGTCGTTCACGACCTTCATGATCTCGTCGATGATGTCCTTGCGCATGCGGACGAACTGCTCCTGAAGCTGGCGCTCACGGGTTCCGCGGAACTCGGTGATCTCGCGGTCCAGGTTGCGGGCGTCGTTGACCTTCTCGTCGCGCCCCTTCATCGCCTTGTCCTTCGCGTCCTTGCTGAGCTCGGGCTTCTCGAGATCGGCGTTGATCTTGTTGATCTCATCCATCGCCTTCTTGAGCGTCTCAAGGCGGTCATCGAGCTCCTTCTTGGCGGCCGCACGGGCCTCGTTGAGCTTGGTCTCGGCGTCCTTGGTCTTGTAATACTGGGTGAAAATGGCATTCATGTCCAACGTTCCCATTTTGACTTGGGCTTGCGCGGAGGGAACGACAGCGACGAGCGCTGTGGCCAGGATGGCGGCGGAGAGGATGGATTTGAGCATGTTGGATGGGTTTCTGTATGAATTGTTAAGTTTGAACGGTGAATCGCTTTGGTCAAGATTGGACTGCAATTCCCGGAATTTGTTCAAAATTGATATCCAATATTGAAGTTAAACTTCCCGGGGGGACCGTTCCAACTGTCGTATACGAGCGGAATGCCGTAGTCCACGCGGATCGGGCCGATGGGCAGATCAAGCCGCAAACCGAATCCGGCGTCCACGTTGGCATTTGATGTGCCGAAGTCGCCCGGGCTGACGTTGACAAATCCCATGTCCGTGAAGAAGGCGCCGCGGACGCGCGGCACGATCGGGAAGGTCATTTCAAACGTGATGTAGGCCAGAGAGTTGCCTCCGATCGGGTTGCCATACTGGTCCACCGGGCCGACTTCGCGGAAATTGAACCCGCGCATGTTGTTTGCTCCGCCGAGGTAGAGGCGGTCAAAAATCGGGACACCGTTTCCATAACCGCCGTCCACGGACTCCGTGTCGCCCCCCCATCCGTTCGTGATGGCAATCTGGCCCTTCACGAGGAAGATCAGGTCGAGCGGTAGGGAGAAATACTTCGAGAATTCCAGGGAGAGCCCGTAATCTTGGACGGTTCCACCCAGCGGCCCGCCGGCAATAAAGCCGGTCAACTCGATCAGCTCTCCCTTGCGGGTGAGAAACAGGCTGTCCCGCGTATCCCATGTGAGCGACCCGGTGAAGGCACTCTTCGTGTAGGTCCCGGCGGAATTTTCAATGACCGGCCCGGCATTTTCATTGCCGTTGTAGTCGTCCCCATAGCCGTTGAAAAAGAAGTAGTCGTTCTGGTCCACGTTATCGACGTTGTAGATCCGGATATTCTCGATCCGGTATTCCCCGCGGGCCGAAAGCGCACGCCAGATCTGCTTGCGGGCCTGGAACGCGACGCCGTAGTTCTCCTGCTGGTAAACCGCGGAGAGGAAGTTGGCATTCCGGTAATAACCCTCGACGCCGACCGAGAGCTTGTATCCCAGGAACCACGGCTCGGTGAGGGAAACGACGAAGTCGCTGCGCTGGAGGCCGTATTGCCCGCGGATGCGGAACCGCTGGCCGCCGCCGGTGAAGTTCGGCCAGTTGAGGATGTCGAAGTTCGACTGCTGGATCTCGGCAAATCCGAGGAGGCTGTCGATCGTGCTGAAGCCGACGCCGAAGTTGAACGAACCGGTGCGCTTTTCCTCGACGATGACGTTGAGGTCTTTTCGACCGGGAACAATCGTGTCGGTGGCGGGAGTTTCGACGCGGGAGAAGTAGTTGAGGTTCTCCAGGCGCTTCTTGCTGACATCGACGAGGGTCGTATCGAAGACATCACCCGGCTTGACAGCAAGCTCGCGGCGGATCACGCGATCCTGCGTTCTGGTGTTCCCCTGGATGTTGATCAGGTTGACGTAGGACTGGACTCCCTCATCGAGCCGGTAAGTGAGATCCACGGCACCGGGACCCGCAGGCAACACCTCCGGAATGGCGACCATGTCCACGTAGCCCCGGCTTCCATAAAAATCCCGGAGCGCCTTCAAGTCGTCGCCCATGCCCTTGGGCGTGAAAAGCTGCCCGCCAAGCATCTTCATCCGCCCGAGAAGCTGCTCCTGGGGAACGACGTTCGCACCGTCCACCTTGATGGAATTCACCCGGTATTGGAGCCCTTCGACGATCGTGACGATCAGTTCGACCCCATCGTTTCCAACGGGCTGAGTCTGGATATCTGAGACATCCACGTCGGCAAACCCGCGGTTCTGGTAGAGCGTCCGGATGGCGATGCGGTCATCCTCGACCTGGGCAGGCAGAAGGCGCCCGCTCTTGGTGAAGAACGAAAGCATGTCCTCGGGCTTCGTCTTCATGACCTTCCGGAGATCGCGGGGAAGGATCGAGTCGTTGCCGACAAAGGTGATCCTTTTCACCACAAGCTTGGGACCCTCTGTGATCGAAAAAACGACACGCGAGCGGTTTTTCCCGGTGATTTCCTGGACCCGATACGTGACATCCACCTCGGAAAAGTTCCTGTCCTCGTAGAGTTTGATGATCTTCTGGCGGTCGCTCTCGATTTTTTCCTCGCTGACAACGTCACCCACTTTGGTGCTGATTTCCCGGCGGACCCGGTTCAAGGGAACCCGGTCGGCCCCTTCGATGATGACCTCCTCGATGACCGGACGCCCCTGGAGAAGAACGGTGACCTTGACGCCATCGCCAAGGGGTTCGGCGAAGAGACGGACGTTCGAGACGCCCCCGGTCGCATAGAGTGCACGGATGTCCTGTTCGGCGGCGCGTTCCGTATAGGGTTGACCGACTTTGGTGGCGAGGTTCGCGAGGACGCGCTCCTTGGAAATACTGGGTGCCCCGACATTCTCAACCACGATGTCCTTGACGATCGGTCCCTGGGGAGCCTGCTGGGCCCGCATGGCGGGGGCAGCCAAAAAAATCAGCGCCGGCAGGAGCAGGCACCATATCAGGGTCGGTCGGCGGAATGTCATGGTTTGGGCAGCCCTGGCTCTGTCCTCAACAGGGCGAAACGGACTGCATGCCGCAACCGCCTGCAAAGGTCAAGAAACGAATGCAGAATTCCAGGGACGGGAAGAAGGTTCCGGGCCAGCAATTGCAGGTCGCGGAAGTTAAAAGCGTGGCAGAACTGAACGAGTGCGTCATACGGGGAGAATGAATCACCAAGCGGCTCTTTTCCCGTGATCGGGTTTTGATTTGGATGCATGGAATTTTGAATTGTCAGTGCGTGTTCCACAACCGCTTCAGCGGCGGCGGCAGGTTGATGAGCAGGATTTGAGCGCGAGTTCCACGGTTTCAGCCATGTCGCCACGGAACCATCGTCGTTGCCCAAGCCGCCGGACGCGCCAATGTTGCTGGCAAAAACAAGGAATTGGTCAGGGGGCTCTTGCCGTTGTAAAGGTGGGTCCTCTTGCCGTGCTCTGATCCCCTTGGGGTGCTGCGGTCATGTGGGTTTGCTCCCGTCCGTCCCATGCAGGTGCGTTTCATGTGGGGTCCAGGCGTCCGGCGGAAATCTCAACAAGAGATCGCTCGGAAAGCGACAGGAGCGGCTTGCGGTCCAGACTGATCGCCAGGGACTCCCCGGCGCCCAGAATGCAGTCTTCCGGATTGCCCCGGTGGGTGATCCAGGCTGTCCCGTATTTGCAACGGACAACCACTTTCCCCGGCAGTTCCCCGCACAAGTCATCGAGCAGCGGAATGGGGTTTGTTCTACGACAACCCGCTCTCCAGACGGAGCGAACGGCAGATGTGATCCATGATTTGAACAAATCCCGATTGTTCCATCTCCGACAGTTTTGGGCAGACGCAAGGAAAGCATTTTTGATCCGGCACAGATCGGCTTTTCTTCATCTGTAACGGTTGCATATCACGCAAACTGTCACTGTATTCTGAGCGCCGATTTGTGTAGAAAAGACGGGATGCATTCGGAAATCCCCCTCGCTTATGAACGGATCGAACGGCGCATCGAATCCCTGATCAAGGGCGGAACATTGATTCCGGGAGACCGCATCCCTTCAATCCGGGAGCTCTGCCGCACGGAGAAAGTCAGCCCGTCCACCGTCATTCAGGCCTTAACCAACCTCGAAGCCCGGTCACTCGTCCGCGCCAGGCACCGCTCGGGATTTTATGTCGAAGCGCCCCTTCACATTCCGCTGCCTTCCGACATTGAGGTCGAATTGAAACCGACCAGAACGACGATTTCCGACGAGGTCGCCCAAGTCTTCCAGGATCTATCCAAGTCCGGGCTGATCCCCTTGGGGGCCGGTGTTCCGGACCCCACCTTGCTTCCGTGCGACGATGTGGCGCGCAGCGTCTCGCGTGCCGCCCGGAATTCTCCGTCGGACTTCGGCCGCTATGCTCTCGGGGCGTTGGATCAGGGGTTCCGGCAGGAAATCGCCAGGCGGCTGTCGCGGTCGGGTTGCACGGTTGCGCCCGAGGAAATCGTCGTGACGAATGGCTGCATGGAAGCTCTCAATCTTGCCATCCGGGCCGTGGCGGGACTAGGCGATGTTGTGGCGGTGGAATCTCCCACGTATTTCGGGATTCTGGAAATGATCGAGAGCCTGGGCATGCAGTCGCTGCCTGTTCCAAGCACCTGCCGACTCGGCCTCGACCTCGACGTCCTGGAAAAATCCCTCCGAAAATTCCAAGTGGCTGCCTGCCTGTTGGTCCCCTCTTTCGGCAACCCGAACGGAGCCTGCATGTCGCAGGAACGCAGAGAACGCCTCGCAGGAATTCTCGCGAAGCACAGGATTCCTCTCATCGAAGACGATATTTACGGAGAACTGTATTTTGATGAGGAGCGGCCCCGGCCAGTCAAAGCGTGTGGAGACAGTCGCGACACCCTGCTTTGCGGGTCTTTTTCAAAAACCCTGTCACCCGGTCTGCGCCTGGGCTGGGTTGCCGCCGGGCGTCATGTGGAAGACGTGCGGCGGCTGAAGTTGATTTCGAGTATCGCAACTTCGCAGATTATTTCCCGTGCCGGGATGGAATTCCTTCAATCCGGCGCGTATGACCGCCACCTGCGGAGGTTCCGGAGATCTTTGGAGACACAAATGAACCGGATCCGCTCCGGGATTTTCCAGGCATTCCCTGAGGGGACGGCGGTAAGCCGCCCGCGCGGAGGCTATTTTCTCTGGGTCGAACTGCCCGGCAATGTGGACTCGATGAAATTGCGGGATGCCGCGAAAAGCCGGCAAATCAGCATCTGTCCCGGCCAGATCTTCTCGGCCGAATCCGGATACCGGAATTTTTTCCGCATCCACTGTGCGGTGCGATGGGATGCCGGCATCGAGAAGGCGATCTGGACGCTGGGTGAACTGGCCAAAGACCTCGCCCCCGTCCGCCCATTGAAGCGCCCCTCCCGAGAGAAGTTCTCCCGACCACTCGCATCGCACCGGTGATCGCCAACTGCTCCGGCGCGTAGCAGTTCGGCGATTTCCCTGGGAGGGAGGGGGCTGACTTTGGTGCCTGCTGATTTTCCGGAAATAGATTTTGCAGATGTCAACAAACCGTGCCTGATCCCTTTGTGTCCCCGGAAAGGCAAGCGGAAATGCGCTCGCGAAATCCGGCCGGTTTGGCGTAGACTCGCATCCGGCTCCGGAAGGAGCGCAAAAAACCTGTGGAAAGAGAAAGAACAGTTGTCTTGATCAGCGGGGGCATGGATTCCGTGGCCGCCCTCTACCGCGCCCACGCGGAATCCACGGTCGTGGCCTGCCTCAGCTTCCACTACGGATCCAAGCACAACGACCGGGAAATCCCGTTCGCGAAGTGGCATTCGGACCGCCTGGGAATCCCTCACCTCACGATCCCGCTGGGCTTCATCGGCGAGCATTTCACGTCAGACCTTCTCCGGTCCGGAGGAGAAATCCCAAAAGGGCATTACGAGGCGCGGAATATGCGGAAAACGGTCGTCCCCTTCCGGAATGGCATCATGCTCTCGATCGCTGCGGGCTTTGCGGAGAGCAAGGGAGCCGGAGGGTTGGTCATCGCGGCGCATTCCGGGGATCACGCGATCTACCCGGACTGCCGGGAGGACTTCATGCGGGCGATGGCGGAAGCAATCCGCCTCGGAACCTACGCGAGCCTGACCCTTCTCCGTCCGTTCATCGCGATGACGAAGGCGGCGATCGCCACGGAGGGACACCGGCTCGGCGTGGACTTTTCAAAAACCTGGTCGTGTTACGTCGGCGGGGAAATCCACTGCGGGGAATGCGGGACCTGCGTCGAGCGCCGGGAGGCGTTCCAGCTTGCAGGCCTGCCCGACCCGACCGAATACCTGGTCTCCGGACCGCTCCCGGGCAAGCCGGGCTAGCCCAGCATGCTTGTCTCCGAAATTTTTTATTCCATCCAGGGGGAGGGTGAGCTCGCCGGGGTGCCGTCGGTCTTCATCCGGACGTCCGGCTGCAACCTTCGCTGCCGGTGGTGCGACACGCCTTATGCCTCATGGAACCCGGAGGGCGAGGAAATGAGCGTCGATCAAATTTTGGACAGGGTCGGAAAATTCCCCGCCCGCCACGGCGTCCTGACCGGCGGCGAACCGATGATCGCCCGGGGGATCCGCGAACTGGCCGCCGGGCTGCGCGCACGGGGCATGCATATCACGATCGAAACCGCCGGGACCGTCTCGCCCGCCGGAATCGCCTGCGATCTCGCCTCGATCAGCCCGAAGCTGGCGAACTCGACTCCTCTTGCCGGCTCGGCGGACGGCGAGTGGATCGCCCGCCACGAGCGCACACGGCTGCGGCCGGAAATTTTGAGCGACTGGATGAATGCCTGCAACTTCCAGCTGAAGTTCGTCGTGTCGGAACCCTCCGACATCACCGGGATTGAGGCGCTCGTCGCCGCGACCGGCACCGCGATCCCGCCATGGAAAATCCTCCTCATGCCGGAGGGAACGGACGCGGAGACGCTGGATGCGCGCAGCGCCAATCTCCTCGCCATCTGCCGCGAAAAAGGCTACCGGTTCTGTGACCGCCTCCATATCAGGCTTTTTGGAAATTCCCGGGGAACGTAGTGGGAAATGAGGAGGGAAGAATCCCCGTGATCCCCCCTCCGAGACGAGTGCAACCAACTGACAGCGATATTCACCTCCATCACAAAACGATCGAAAGAAAAATCCGCATCCTCATAATTTCTGCTTCATCATTCATCCCTTTCTTCCATGCCTTACCGAATCTGCAAAACGATTGAAATCGAAAGCGGGCACATGCTCGCGCGCCATCCGGACAACTGCCGGTTCCCGCACGGACACAGCCGGAAAGTGGAACTCGTCCTCGAGGCGGATGAGCTCGACGCGAATGGCATGGTCTGCGACTTCAAAGCCGTCAAGGAGGCGGTGGGCGGATATCTTGATCAGTTCGACCACGCGCTCTGCATCAACACGGACGATCCGATGTTTGAAACCCTCCGGAAGGCGTATGGTGAACGGGTGCTCCCGTTTGAAAAGACCGAGCCCACGACCGAGGTTCTCGCCAGGACGTTTTTCGACGCGTGCGGAAAGCTGCTCGCAGAATATGCCTCGCGCACGGATACCGCCTATCGCCTCGCGCGGGGGGTCCGTCTCGTCCGCGTGAGGGTCTGGGAAACCAGCTCTTCCTGGGCGGAATTCGAACAATTCCGCTCCTGAGCCGGCCGAAATGAGCAAATCCCGCCTTTCCACCCTCTCCGGACCAACCTCGGCTGGCATCCCGAAACGCCTGCGCCGTCAGGCGACTGTGCGGGGTCTCAGCAAACCGGAGGTCGCGGCGTCGGCCGCTCCGCCCGCGGCGGAATTTTCCTTCCGCCTCAAGCCGCTCGAAATCGCAAGGCATCTCGGACGCTTCGTCATCGGCCAGCACGAGGCAAAAAAAGTTCTCTCCGTGGCCCTGTGCGACCATTTCCAGCATGTGCGGATGACGATTCAGGGAAAGGAGGCGCCGTTCTACCAGAAGCAGAATGTCCTCCTGCTCGGACCGACCGGAGTCGGAAAAACCCACCTCATCCGCTCGGCGGCGGATCTCATCGGCGTACCTTTCGTCAAGGCCGACGCCACGAAGTTCAGCGAGACCGGATACGTCGGCGGGGACGTGGACGACCTCGTGCGGGACCTCGTCCGCAGGGCGGGAGGAGACGTCCGCAAGGCTTCCCACGGCATTATCTATCTCGATGAGATCGACAAGCTCGCGACCCGCTCCGACGGAACCGGCCGCGATGTCTCGGGAAGGGGTGTGCAAACCAACCTGCTCAAGCTCATGGAGGATGGCGACGTTCCCCTGATCTCGCCGAACGATGTGAACGCCCAGATGCAGGCCGCCATCTCGGCGGCCCGCGGACACGCCCAGGGCGGGCCGGACACGATCTCCACGCGGCACATTCTTTTCATCGCAAGCGGCGCGTTCTCCGGCATGGCGACCCGGACCGGAAGCCGGACGCCCGCCTCCACAAACACGGCGGACCTGATCGCCTTCGGGCTGGAGCCGGAATTCATCGGGCGCCTCCCGGTCCGCGTCGCCTGCCACGCGCTGGACGAGGAGGATCTTTTTCAGGTCCTCCGGAAAAGCGAAAGCAGCCTCATCCACCAGTATGAGCGGGCGTTCGCAGCCTACGGGATCCGGCTGCGGTTCCGGGATGATGCGCTCCGCGCGCTGGCCGCGCTTGCGAAGAACGAACAGACCGGAGCACGCGGGCTCATGACCGTCATGGAGCGGGTGTTCCGCGATCTCAAGTTCCGCCTCCCCTCGTCACGCGTCCGGCAACTCACCATGACCCCGGCGCTCGTGGCCGATCCTGCCGGCGGATTGCGCAGGCTTCTGCAAGCCCGCTGACCGCTGGAGCTGCTACAGGGAATAATCCCCCATGTAGAGCCCGAGGCGAAGTCCGGAGAGCCGTTGGCCCGCATCGAGGACATCCTCGGCCATCAGCGTGTAGCGCTCGACAAATCCCGCCATCCGGGCGCTCTGCAGCGGAGGGCAGCCGCCCGCAATCATCTCCAACCGTGTGGCGGCCATCCATTCGCGCAGGGCCTGAACGGCCGACCGGACTCCCGCCTCATCGGAGGGAGGATGAGGAAGTTCCCGGAACCCCTCCTGGATCGACAGCAGGCAGGCGTCGAGTCGTTCCTCAAGCTGCGAGATCAATTCCCGGCCGGCAGCGGCCCAGGATTCCGGGATCTCGATTCTGTCGAGCGAAACCATCAGGTTCCCTCCGATCCTCACCAAGACACTCATCAGCCCGGCGAGCCTTTCCGGTTCGCCTTCGGGGCAGATCGGAGGATTGAGGTGGGCAAGCCGCACGCCCACCTCGCCGGGGATGAGGGCCAGCCGGGTTTTGATCCAGAGCGGAGGCGGGCGGCGGGCGATCAGCCGGCGGCAGATCCCGATCACGTCGATGAAGCGGTCGCGAATTTCCCACTGCGGCAGCGAGGGCCAGAGCAGGCGCTGGAAGAGCGCCGAAACCACAAGCGCAAGGGCCAGCCCGAAAAAGAAATCCGCGATGGCCTGGAAGGAAACCGGGTGCTGGCCGTTGAGCCCGAGGATCCCGACCACCACAAGCATGGCAAGCTGCATCGGGATCGTCATCCCGCGCGTGGTGAACGATGCGTATCCCCAGACAAACAGGAACGAAAAAATGATCGTGTTCATCACCGCATAGCTGGAAAGCATCGGGCGGGCGGCGATCAGGATCAGGCTGATACCAACGAGCGCCACCACATTCAGCGGGATCAGGTGAAAGGCCCTCCGGTCCCCCTGCCCGCCGGGGCTGGCGGCATTGAGCGCGGTGAAAACCCATGTGCCGAGCACGAACATCGGCCCGCCCGGCGGATGCAGCCAGTTGTCGATGAGGAACGCCACGGCGAGCGCGAGGCCGGATTTGACACCTGTTTTTATCCAGAATGGCGGCGGCCAGGGCGGCATGGACGGCACGGGGGATTTTTCCGTCTCCACCGGACTCTCCGCAAGGGAATCCAGCAGCCCGTGCGCGCACACGATCTGCGTGCGGATTTCATCGAGCGCGAGGACATGGAGCCCGAGGACCATGGCTTGCTCGGCGGGAATCCTGCGCACAAGATGTTCCGAACGCATGTCGCGGAAGGCATTTTCCAAATTCTCGAAGGCGGAGTCCATGGCATCGCGCGCCTCCGACCGGCTCGCGGAGGAGCCCTCCGCGGCCTCAAGATCCGCAAGCGCCCCTGCGATGGCCGCATGGACAGCCTCCGCTTCTTTTCCCGCATGCTTCTGGTAGAGGGAGTCGACCGGGATCCTCTCCCGCAGGGTCCCGATGGCATAGGCGATCCGCCCGAGCGTGCCGGTCAACTCGTAATAAACATGCAGCTTGCGGCGGAAATACCGGCTCTCCCTCGATCCGAACTCCAGCAGGGTCCGCAGCCCGGTGATCCTGGCCGGAAAATCCTGCGCGCGACGCTCCCCCTGCGGCCGCTCCCCGTCCCTCCGGATGCCGGAGGAATCGAGGAAGCACGCGCGCAGGTCGCCGAACGCGGCGCGCAGGCCCTCCAGAAAATCCCGTCGCGCATACCTCGGCCAGATCACGCTCTGCACGACCAACGTCACGACGATCCCCACAAAGATTTCCTGGATCCTCCACGTCATGAACCTCCACGAAGTCGCCGGATCAGACATCCCGTTGCTGGCCACGACCAGCGTTGTCATCCCGCAAAGAAAGAAGGCGTAGGGGTAGCGGCTCTGGCCGAAGAGGGCCGTGCAGGCTCCGACAAAGAGTCCTGTCAGCACGAGGAAAAGCACCGGATTCTGCTCGAGCGATCCGGTCATCAAATACCCCGCCACCCCGCCGACCACCGTCCCCACGAACCGGTAAAGCGACTTTTCCGCGATCGCGCCGACATACTGCGCCACCATGAGCACGAAGACCGTGAAGAGCGCCCAGCCCGGATTGTCGAGCCGGATGAGCAGGGAAATATAAACCGCCGCCACCCCGGCCAGCCCGAATTTCACCCCGTATCGCACCGCCGGATCCCGCAGGAGATCGCGGAAACCTGTGACGGGAGGCAGGGCCGGCACAGAAGCGGGATTTTGCACGACGTGTTCCAAACCGCTCTCTTCTAGCACGTCCGTCACCGCTCCATCAAGCGCGTGCGCAGCCCTCATCGGGTCCGCGCCTGTGGCGGAAATGAGCACGCCAGGCTTGCCGGTTCCGCAGATGGGCCGCGGGTGTAATCAAAGTGGATGCGGATCTGGTAGGGCGGGACGTCCCCGGCCCGCTGCGACTTTTTCCTTCGGGCAGCCCGGAGGTCTGCCCCTACCTTCCACAGAGATCCTCACCCGCTTTTCATCACACCCATGGACCACGCTTCCTCAATTTTCGGGTTTACTTGGGGGCGCGACCGTAAGATACTTGATTTTCTGTCGCTCACGTGGCGGAACTGGCAGACGCGTACGGCTCAGGACCGTATGGGGCAACCCTTGGAGGTTCGAGTCCTCTCGTGAGCACCATTTCTTTTCTGTGTCCCGATGGTTGCGCCAGCAAGACCCGGAGTTCGTCCGGGGAACGTTCTCCTCGATTGCGGGGCGGTATGACCTTGCGAACCATCTGCTGAGCGGGGGACTGGACTTTCACTGGCGCTCCCGGGTGGCCCGTGCCATCCGGGAGTCTGCGCCGAAAAAAATTCTCGACCTCGCGACCGGGAGCGGCGACCTCGCGATCGCAATCCGGAAGGAGTGCCCGGACGCCATGGTGGTGGGGGCGGATTTTTGCCTGCCGATGCTGGAGGAGGCGCGCCGGAAGGGATTGCCGTTTCTCGTGCAGGCGGATGGTCTTGCCCTGCCGTTTGAAAGCAGATCGTTCGATGCGGTCACGGTGGCATTCGGCCTGCGGAACATGGCCTCCTGGGAGAAGGCGCTTCTCGAGATGGCGCGGGTCCTTCGTCCCGGCGGGCTGCTGGTGGTCCTGGACTTTTCCCTGCCCGCCAATCCGCTGCTGCGCGCGGCCTACCGGATCTACCTCCATCACCTGCTGCCGAAAATCGCCGGGTGGACGACCGGGCGGCCCGAGGCTTACGAATACCTTGGCGAATCGATTGAAAAATTCCCGCGAGGGGCAGGGATGACCGCCCTGCTCAATGCCTGCGGCTTCCAGTGCCGCCGTCCGCAGCCAATGTGTTTCGGGGTCGTGACGCTCTACGCCGCGGAAAAGCCGGATGGGGCCGGCCGCAGCGATCAGGCGTAGGAAACGATCGCCTCCGCCGGCACATCATCCAGCGCGGTCCGTCCGCCCAGCGCGGAAAGCTCGATGAGAAAAGCCGCCGTCACAACCTTCGCCCCCGACTGGCGGATCAGCTTGATCGCCGCGCCCGCGGTTCCGCCGGTCGCCAGCAGGTCATCGATCAGGGCCACCCGCTCGCCTTTTTGGAAGGCGTCGGTGTGGATCTCAACCTCCGCGCTCCCGTATTCGAGATCGTAGGATTGGGTGATGGTGTGAAAGGGAAGCTTGCCCTTTTTCCGGATCGGAACAAAGCCGAGCCCGAGCTCGTAGGCAACCGTCGCGCCGAAAAGAAAGCCGCGCGCGTCGATGCCGGCAATCTTGTCGGCATTCCTCCCGCGGCAGATGCGGGCAAATTCCCCGACCGCCTCGCGGAAGAGCCCGGGATCGGCCAGGAGTGGGGTGATGTCGCGGAATAAAATCCCCGGCTTGGGAAAATCGGGAATGTCGCGGATGGCAGAGCGGAGGCGTGATGATATGTCCATATTGATAATAAGATCTGCCGGAAAAGGCGGGCGCGCTGAACGCCCCCGCAGACCGGCCATAAGGTGTCAGTCGCCGAAAGAAATTTCCACCGCCCGCGCGGTTTGAACCATCTGGCAATCCGGGCTCACCCGCCGGAGCTTGTGCACGGCGTGGGAGATCGGAACATCGCGGGTCTCGTAGTTTTGATAGCTCACCATCGAGCCGAATTTCCCCTCGACGACAAGCTGGACGGCCTTGACGCCGAACCGCGTGCCGAGGATCCGGTCAAGCGTGGTGGGAGCGCCCCCGCGCTGGAGGTGGCCGAGGGTGCAAGTGCGAACCTCCTTTCCGGTGCGTTCGCTCATCTCGCGGCCGACGATGTCGCCGATGCCGCCGAGACGGTGTTCGCCGCTGGCTGTGGAGTGACGCCGCTGACGTCCGTCCTTCACAGACGCGCCCTCCGCGACAACGATCATCGTGCTCTTCGCGCCCACCCGGTCGCGACGCAGGATCTCGGCGGCGATCTTCTCATATTCAAACGGAATCTCCGGGATGAGGATCACATCCGCCCCGCCTGCAAGACCGCCGTGCAGGGCGATCCACCCGGCATGGCGCCCCATCACCTCAAGGACCATCACGCGCTTGTGGCTTGTCGCGGTCGTATGAAGGCGGTCGAGCGCGTCGGCCACGCAGGCCACCGCAGAATCGAAGCCGAATGTCCGGGCTGTCGCCTCCAGGTCGTTGTCGATCGTCTTCGGAACACCGACGACCGGAAACCCCTCCTCGTGAAGCTGGAGCGCCGTGGAAAGCGATCCGTCCCCGCCGATCGCGATCAGGGCGTGGAGGCCGAGGGCATCGAACGTCTGCCGGGCTTTCGCGATGATGTCCGCCGGGATGGCCATGACGTTTCCCGCGCCGATTTTTGCGGCGAAGTGACCCTTGTTCACCGTTCCCAGAATCGTTCCGCCAAGATGCATGATCCCGGCTGTCGCCTGGCGGTCGAGGATCGTGTAGTCGCCCGGCGGCAGAAGCCCCTCATACCCGTCCCGGAACCCGATGAGCTCCCAGCCGAGCTTGTCTGCTGCCCGGCTTGCTCCGCGAAGGACGGCATTCAGCCCGGGACAGTCGCCGCCGCTCGTCAGGATCCCGATGCGCTTCCTTCCCATAAGGGGTCAAAGGGACTGCGACTTCGGGTTTTTGCGGCCCTGCGCAGCCCAAGCGTCATACAGCCTCCATCCCTGCTGAAAAAGCGCGCTGCCTTCGCCAAAGCGGTCCGGAGAACGGAGAAGAACCACAATGATCCGGCGCGGAGTGACAAAGACCTTCTCCCCTTCACGCTGGGATTCCGGAGGCCTGTCGGAAGAAAGGATGAGGCAGTCGCCAGCCCGCCGGGTGCGCCCGGTTTTCACTCCGTCAATCCCGTCCGTCCCGACAAGCTCGTTCGTGTTCCGCAGATCGAAAGGCACATGGACTCCGTTGCGAAAGATCTGGATCTGGCGCTCGGCCTGGGCGACGTAAAACGGGAAGCCCGAGACGTTGTAGGCGTAACGGGTCAGGCGCGCCATGTCGGCGGCCGTGGAATACGGGGTGGCTCCCTTCTCCATCCCGTCGAATCCCGACGGGTTGAGGAACAGGGTGCGGCTCATCCCGAGCGAACGGGCGAGCGCGTTCATGTGGGCGACAAAGTTTCCCGCCGGATCGAGATTCGAGCTGTTCGGAAGCCTGGCTCCGACATATTCCGCAAGCGCGGTGGCGGCGATGTTATCGGAGGCGAGCAACGCGCTGTAGATCAGGTCGCGAAGGCTGACCTGGTCGCCGGGCTGAAACCCCACCGGGTTCACGCCGCCCGCCGCGAGAGCCTTCGCGGAAATGTCGGCGTGCGTCGAAAGGTCGGCATTGTTCACCCTTGCCCAGTCGAGCGCGACAACGGCGGTCGCCACCTTCGTGAGACTCGCCACGGGCAGCTTCTCATCCTTCTTGGAGGACGCGAGGATATGGCCGGTCTGGTTGTCCGCAATCAGGTAGCTTTCGGCCGCCGGAGCGGATGTCCACACGGATGCCGCCACTGCGAACACTGCAAATCTGGTAATCATTCCCATGCTTCTTCTGAAAACGACTCGGACATTAACGGCCGGTCATGCAAGATCAATCCCTTTCCTTCACCGGGTGTTCCCGTGAGATTTTTTGCGCGGTCATTGCTGGAACCATGAGATTCCGGACTCCGCCGCCGTGGCAGCGAGGGCGGCGGGGGCGAGGAGATTGCTGCGTGTGACAGCCTGCACATGGCCATCGCAGAACAGGATGTGGGCGGAGGCCTCCCGGCCTTTGGAAAACACCACATCGGCAGGAACGGCGGACGGTAAGCGGCCATCGACCGGGGCGAGAAATACGACATTGGCCGGGAAGTTGAGCTCATAGATCCGGAAGCTGCGCATCCCTTCGGCGGGTTGCAGGGCTGCATTCATTCCATAGTTGAAGTGGTAAACCTCGGGATCCCAGATTTTGACCGGCTTCGTTCCGGGACGGATCCAGAGCGACGGAACACCCGGCCGCGGTCGCCCGCCGGGCGGAAGCCCTGCCAGGGGAGCTTCGGAGATGTATGGAGGAAGCGCGTTGAACCACGCATGGGGCTGCGGATCCGTCACCGGTGTCCGGCCGACTTCGGGGAGCTGGTTGCCATTTTCCATCAGGAAGAGGTTCAGGGCGATTCCCCATTGCTGGAGGTTGCGGGCAGCGGCGGCGGATTCGCCTTTTTGTCTCTGCCGCTCGAGGATCGCAAAGAGAACGACAGCCAGCACGGCCAGCACGAGCGCACTGATCCCGACCCGGATCGCGCCCGGGTGAGTCAAAGCGGCGTTCATGGCAACACATCCCATCCGGCGGGAAGGCCGGAGGACAGCGAGTTGGGATTCGCCCGGAGATATTCCAGAAAGAAATCGAATTCCGAATTCTGCGGGAGATCGGAGATGACGATCCCGGCCATCCCCGGGTCGAGGGCGATGAGTTCCGAAAAATACCGCGATGTGGTCAGGACCACCCCGGCAGCATCCGGGGCAACCCTGGCGGCGACGCGCAGGATGCCCGATCGGGAGAGGGTATTGAACTGACTGCGGGACATCCGGATCTGCACGAGCCCGTTGGTCCACGGGAGGCTTTGAAAGAGCGCGCTGGCATGCAGGGGGCCGGCCCGCCAATCGGAGCGGACGGATTGCCGCGAGTAGGCGACGGCGTTCGCGCCGGGGATCGTCGTCAGTGCCGTCAGATACATTTCCAGGATTTTCTCCTCTGTCACGGGTTCTTTGAGATCGATCACCAGGGAGTCCGCCGCGGCGATCTCGCGGGAAAATTTCTCGGCTCCGGCCACGGTGACGGGATCCGCCGGGGCGATATTGGCGGTCATCGGCAGCAGTTCATGGCGGAGGACTTTCCATCGGTTTCCATCGCGGGCCAGGTCGAGGCGGGCGAGCGCAAAGCCGCCGTTGTCGCGGAGGATGTTCAGGGACACCGGCGGGTCCCAATTCAAAAAACCGCTCGATTGCCATGCCTCCCGCTCGTCCTGGGCGTAAATCCTGTGGGCAAGAACCGCATCCACCTTGAGGTCCCGGAGCTGTTTGAGAAACGCCGCGGGGGGAATATCCGAGCGCTCGAACTTCATCCATCCGAAAAGCGTCAGCGAACCGGCCGGGCGATCGCCGAGGCTGCTGAGAACGCGGGCGTAATTTCTCACCGGAAACACGCCGCCTTTCCATTCGCCGAAACGGGTGGGAAACCGCTCGGGGTGATCGCCCGGGTTCACGTCGCCATAGAAATTCGAAAGCAAAAAGAGCGGGGTGCGCCCTTTTTCCACGACGGCTCCCGCTCCGCCACCGGGAGCAGAATTCCCGGCTGCCCGCTCAAACGGGTTGAGAACCTTGCATTTCAACTCCTTGATCGCCCCCTCTGGCACCGCCGCATCGAGGTTGCTCAGAAACACCGCATCGTATCCGGCCTCGTTGAAAAATGCGGCCATGTTCCGGCTGCCGGTCACATGGGATGCAAAGGACCCTCCCAGACTGTCCCCCAGATCGACTACAAAAACCTGCGCGCCGCTCGCGGCGGCCTCGGCGCGAACCTTGCGGATGTAGCCCGCCAGATACGGATAATGCTGGAGCGGCGCAAGGCTCTGAAGGCTGAGAGGATAGACGTTTCCGCGCATCCGGCCGCTGTGGAGGATGATCACATCCGGCCTGGGCGCAGACGGTTTCGAGCAGCCGTTCACCACCAAGGCAGCCAATATCGCGAAGCAGAGAATCCTTGTCATCTTGAGCTGAGAGCCTCCACAAGGCGAATCCCCCTGCGAACTTCCAATCGTAAAATCTTCGTCACATTCAAAGGTCACCGGAATCCGCAGAAAGCAATTTGCCTGCCAGAATCCCGCGGCTCACAGATCCCCGATCCCCCTTACCTCGACCAGGTGGGCTCGCTGACTTTTCCCAGTCCCGAGACAACCGGCACAGGGCGGCCTTTGAGGGTGTCCAAGAGAACGAGCGTCGAGCCATTGCTGTAGATGATGTGGCGAGAGTCCGCCCCCCAGGCAGGGTCCTCTCCTGACGCGACGATCCGGGTGGCTCCGGAGGCGAGGTCCAAGACCGCGATCGAAAATCCGCCCTGGCGGATGGTGAAGGCAATTTTGCTGCCGTCCGGCGACCAGCACGGTTCGGTGCAATATCCGTAGCCCGTGGAGATCAATCGTCCGCTGCCCCCTCCGGAGCTGATGCGGAAAAGCTGGGGACCACCCCGTTCGTCGGAGGAATACACGATCTCGCTGCCGTCGGGGGACCAGGACGGCGAGGATTCCACTCCCTTCGTCTTTGTCAGCCTGTGCGCGCCGGAGCCGCCCGCCCCCAGGACATACAGCTCGGGATTTCCGTCCTTGCTGATCGAGCAGGCGATGCGGCCGCCATCCGGAGAAAATGCGGCGCCGGAATTCGTGCCGGGGAATTTGATGATCCGGTTGCGCGCGCCGCTGGCGAGGTCGACCAGGTAGATGTCGGCGTAGCCGCTCTGATAGCCGGTGTAGGCGAGTTTTGAGGCATCGGGAGCAATGGCCGGAGCGACACTGATCGAGTTGTCGTTGGTGAGCTGCTTGACATTCGCTCCATCGTAGTCGGCGGTGTAGATTTCCTTCCTGCCGGTGCGGGACGCGACGAAGGCGATCTTCGACGAGGCGATCCCCTTTTTGCCGGTGATGGTCTCGACGATGTCATCGGAGAACTCATGGGCCGCGGAGCGGGTGTTTCCGGAATACGTCTTGCGGAGCACGACCCCTCCGCCGCTGTCGGTCACCGTCCCCTGCAGGCTGCCGCCGCCGGCGGTTCCGGTAATGGTGAAGCTCGCCCGCGCGGCGGGGCTCAGCGAAAAAAGCCCGGAGAGATCGAGGTCGTTTTGCACGACCTTGGCGGCGGTCGAACCCTCGGCTCCCCCGAACTGTTGCATGAAGACACTCGTCGCGTCGCTCTTCTTCACCGTGATGGTTGTCTCCTCGGCGGAGAGAATCAACGGGACCAGCAGCGACAGGACGGAGATCAGCAGTTTCATACCGCCCTGATTCGCAAACCCCGGGGCTTTTGACAAGTCAGGAACAGAACCTGCGTCCCAAGGAAAACGTGCCGAGGCTGACGAGTGAGCGGGCGATTTTTCCGGCTCTCTCCAGCGCCCGGCCGACGTCCGGCGATTCCGCCCCCCCCTCGATTTCGATGTAAAACACATACGTCTGCGGCTGGCCCGGCACCGGCCGCGAGACGATGCGGGTCAGGCTCACCCGCTCACGGGAGAACGGACCGAGGAACTTGTGCAGGCTCCCGCACTCGTTGCGGAGGGCGGCGATCAGCGCGGTGCGGTCGGGCCGGCGCGGAAATGCCGGCTTGCGCGCGATGACAAAAAAATTCGTGACGTTGACCGGTTCGCCGCCCGCGGGGAATTCGAGCACGTCCAACCCGTAGAGCGCGGCGGTTCCGGGGGATGCGAGAGCCGCGGCGTTGCGGGTCCCGGCGGCGCGCCGCGCCGCGATCGCCGTGCTGGCGACGGGAACAAGTTTGGCCCTGGGATGGTGTTCCTTCAGCCAGTCGTTGTGATGCTTGATCTGGATGAAGTGCGAAAAAATCGTCCGCACCGGTTTGCCCGGTTTGCCAAGAAGCGCGATCCGGATGTCGAGCGCCAGTTCCTCCCGGATCGAAATCTTCCCCGCGTTCCGGATCAACAGGTCCACGGTGTCGTAGACCGTGCCGCCGGAGGAATTCTCCACCGGGACAAGCCCGAGGGCGGCATCGCCTCCCAGCACGCTCTCGAAGACGCCCTCAATCGTCGCACATCCGAGATACCCGGGAGTCTTCCCGAATCGCTGCCTTGCCAGAATATCCGAAAACGTTCCCTCAGGTCCGAGATAAGCGATCTTCTTCATGAATCGGAAATACAAATCCCTGATGCGGCCGCATCAGGGATTTGTCGGGGCGAAGAGCTCGTGGCCGAGAACACTGAGGCAGTAGATGGCGGCCGTCTCGGTGCGCAGGATGATCGGGCCGAGCGTCACGGGAAAGAATCCGTGGCTCTTGGCGAGAGCGATCTCGGCGGGCGTGAAATCCCCTTCCGGGCCGACGAGCACGGTGGCGCTGCGGGGTGGCCGGGAGTGGAGGGACACGAAGTCGCTGATCACGGATTTGATCGGACGGGCATCGGGCTGCAACGAGGCGATGAGCAGAAGCTCGGCGCGTTCCGAGCGCTCGAAAAAATCTTTCGGCTGGCAGGGGGTTGCGACAGCGGGAAGGTGGTTGCGGCCGCACTGTTTGCAGGCCTCGAGCGCGGTCTCCTGCCATTTGTCGCGTTTCTTTTCCAACTCGCCGGCGTCCAACTGGACCACCGTCCGGTCGGAGAGAAGCGGGGCGATCGCCGCCGCCCCGAGTTCGACCGCCTTCTGGACGATCAGGTCCATGTTTTTCCCCTTGGGGACCGCCTGCGCGAGGGTGATGGCACACGGCGGGCACGGGGTCTTTGACACGGCGGCCAGCTTCAACGTGACCGCCTTGGGGTCGGCGGACACGATCTTTGCGGAAGCCTCGCGTCCGGCCCCGTCGAAAACGGTCACCCGTTCGCCGGTCCCCAAACGGAGGACATTCACGCAGTGGTGGGATTCGCCGGGCGGCAAAGTCGCGGCTTCCCAGAGTTCAGAGGGCAGGTGGAATCGATGCATATTTTATGTATTCCCGGATCGCCTCACGCCAGGGCCTGGGACTGATGCCGGTCATCCGGGTGAGTTTTTCGGTGCAGAGGATGCTATGGACCGGACGCGGTGCTGTAAAACATTTCATGTCCTGAAGGGTTTGCGGGCGGAGCTTTGTGGTTTTGACCGGAATCCCCGCCTCCCTGGCGCACTCAAGAGCCCACTCGCCATATTCCTTCCACGAACATCTCCCGCTGTTGCAGGCGTGATAGAGCCCGCCGGGAAATGCGGGATCGAAGAGCGGCTCGAGCCAGCCGGCCGCATCGCACGCATAAGTCGGCGAGGAAAATTTGTCGGCGACCGCGGCAACATCGGAGTCTGTCAGGGCGCGCTGGATGATCTGGTCAACAAACCCCGGCTTGTCCGGCCCGAAGATCCACGAGACCCGGATGACGTAATGGACGGAAGAATCCTCAAGGACGGCATTCTCTCCGTCGAGCTTGGTCCGGCCATACCAGCCGAGCGGGCGCGAGGGATCGCCCTCGGTGTAGGGTTCCTGTTTCTTTCCATCGAAAACGTAGTCGGTGCTGAAGTGGATGAGCCTGGCTCCGCAGCTCCCTGCCGATGCCGCCATGACGGCCGGTGCCACCGCGTTGACCGCGCGGGCCTCGTCGCGGCGGCTCTCGCAGGCGTCCACATTTGTCAGCCCCGTCCCATTGACAAGAAGGTCGAAGCTCCGGGCTCCGAGACATCTCTCCAGCGCCACCGGGTCCGCCACGTCAACGTCATCGCGGGAGAGTGCGGTGACTTCGTGGCGCGCGGCCCATTCGCGCACCAGTGCCGCCGCCAGCCTCCCCCTGGACCCAAGGATCAGAATTTTCATGGATAGCCGCCCATTTCCTCATGACAGGGGGCGCGGGACAATGCGGAAGTTGCCTCCGGCCGGACGGTATGCTCAAGTTCCGTGACATCCCGGCAACCCGGATCGCCATCCACTTCACCATGAAAAAATTTCTCCTTGTTGTAGCCCTCCTCGCAATCCTAGCTTCGCCCGCAGGCGCGGAGTTCCGGGGCGCCTGGGTCTCGTCGGTTTACAACATCAACTTTCCGTCGGACACGGGCCTCTCCGCAGAAACCCAGAAAGCGCAGGCGATCCGGATCCTGGATGCCGCCAAAGCCGCCGGTCTCAATGCCGTCCTCCTTCAGGTCCGCCCCGAAAGCGACGCCCTCTATGAATCCCGGATCGAGCCATGGAGCCGGTATCTCACGGGGACACAGGGGCAGTCGCCCGGCTACGACCCGCTCGCCTTTTTCATCGCCGAGGCGAAAAAGCGCGGCATCGCCGTGCATGCCTGGCTGAACCCCTACCGCGCCGCAGCGAACGCCGGACAGCCGCGCACCTCCAACCACATCAGCAAAAAATTTCCCCAGTTCGCCTACAAGGTCGGCAGCGTGCTCTGGATGGACCCGGGCTCTTCCGAGGTCCAGAAGCACATCGTCTCAGTCGTCCGCGATTTGCTCTCCCGATACGACCTCGCCGGCATTCACCTCGACGACTATTTTTATCCCTACCCGACCGACAGCGGAGCTGTTTATCCGTTTCCCGATGAGAAAACTTACGCGGCCTACCGCGCCTCCGGCGGAAAGCTCGAAAAGGCCGACTGGAGAAGAAACAACGTTCACTCGCTCATCCGGGCGATCAGCGGAGCCGTTCACTCAACCAAACCGGGCGCCCTCTTCGGAGTGAGCCCGTTCGGGATCTACACCAAGGGCTCCCCGCCGGATGTCAAAGCCGGCGTGGACCAGTATCACCAGCTTTACTCCGATCCCCTGACATGGATGCGCGAAGGCTGGGTGGACTACCTCGCCCCCCAGCTCTACTGGGCCGAAGGCGGACCACAGAGCTTCTCCTCACTCCTCCGCTGGTGGCGCAGCCCGCAGGTCAACACCCGCGGCGTCCCGATCTGGCCGGGCATCGCCGTGGACCGCATGTCCTCGCACGGCTGGCCCGCCTCGGAAATCGCCACCCAGCTCGCCCTCGAAAAATCCATCGCCCCGCGCGGCCGCGGCGGATTTCTCCTCTGGAACATCGGCCCCCTCACGAAAAACTCCAAAGATATCCTGTCCGTCGTCCGCTCGCATTGACTACCCCGCCCGGGAATTGAAATGCTCAAGCTTGATTTCCTCCCGCGTCCCCTGTCATACTGAAGAATTAATGTCCAGCCCTCACGAAACATTGCGGAACACGGCGATTGTTTTCTCGCTCCGGCGCACGCCTGTCTTCGCGGGGCTTCCGGACGACGATCTGGCCATGATCGCGGATTTTTCCCTCCTGAAAACCTATCGCAAGGGGGAATACCTGTTCCGCCAGCGCGAGACCACGCATGGTTTTTTCATCGTGCGGCGCGGCATCATCAACGTCCACCGCGTCGGCGCGGATGGCCGGGAGCAGGTCATCCATCTGTTCCGTCCGGGCGAATCGTTCGCCGAGAACTCGCTTGTGAACGACGCCGGATACCTGACAGACGCCCGGTCGGTGGGTGAAAGCGAAGTCATTCTGGTTCCCAAATGGGAGTTCCTGCAGATCCTCCGTCAGCGCGCGGATATCGCCCTGCGGATCCTGGCCTCGATGAGCCAGCACATGCGCGGGCTGATCTCCTCCCTGGAGAGCGTCACCCTCAAGGATTCCGAGACGAGGCTGATGAACTGGATCCTGCGCCGCTGCCCGAAGCCGATCTCCCACAAGCCCGCCGAGGTCGCAATCGGGATGACAAAAACCATGCTGAGCGGGGAATTGGGAACCCGTCAGGAAACCCTTTCGCGCACTCTTGCGAAACTCCGGGAGGCCGGACTGATCACCGTGCGTGGGCGCACGTTGAAAATCCCCGACCCTGTGAAATTGAGGGAAGCCTTCCGCTCCCATCTGTCCGACGGACGGGATTAGGCCATTTACTCGAGAGGCACGCGCTTCGCGTCGCTCCAGAGGTTTTCCAGGTCGTAGAATCCGCGCTTTTCCCCGTGGAAGAGGTGGCAGATCACGTCTCCGTAATCGAGCACGACCCACTGGCTCGCCGGATACCCGTCCTCGGCATGGGGGCGCTGACCGAATTGCTCGCGGACACTCTCCCGGATCGAGGAGGAAATCGCCTTGAGCTGGGGCTCGGAAGACCCGGAGCAGATCAGGAAAAAATCGGTGAATCCCGAGACCCCGCGCAGGTCGAGAAGGACGAGGTTTTCCGCTTTTTTATCGGCTGCCGCCGCAGCGCAGGCGCGGGCGATGATTTCGGAATCAATCATTCCGGTAGAGACGGTGTTGGGAAATTATCGCGCATGCAGCTTCGGGAACAAGGTAGCGGACAGACCTCCCGCTGGCAATGCGATTCCGGATGTCCGTCGAGGAAATGTCCACGCGGCGGGAGATCACGCGGAAACCGTGGTCTGCGGAGATTCCGCCGCGAGAAAAAACGACGAGCGTTGCAAGTTCCCTCAGCGCCTCAATGTCTTTCCACGTGTGCAGCGAGGGAATGTTGTCCTCGCCGATGAAATAATAAATTCCCGCGCCGGGGAATCTGCCGCGCATTTCCCGGACCGTATCGATGGCGAACGACGGGCCCTCGCGCCGGACCTCGCAGTCGTCCCATCCGAATCCGGGCTCCCCCGCGACCGAGGCGGCCAGCATTTCACACCGCAGCCGGGGATCGACCGGCGGACGCGCGAGCTTGTGCGGGGAGATCCCGGCGGGGATGAAAAGCACGCGGTCGAGCCCGAGCTCCTCGAGCGCCTCGCGGGCGAGAATCAGGTGCCCGTTGTGGACCGGATCGAAGCTGCCGCCGTAGAGGCCGAGTTTGCGGAGTGGAATCATTTGGACACGGGAACGAAAATCTGGTTTCCCCGCATTATGCCATCCAGCGATGCAGGTCAACTTCTCCTCGTCGGCGTGCCGGGCCCGGAACTCGATTCCAAAACCGCGCGCCTCTTCCGGAAAATCCAGCCCGGAGGGTTTATCCTCTTCGGACGCAACATCCAGTCACCCGTCCAGCTCCGCAAGCTGATCGACGACCTGCGCGGGCTCTCGGATGTCGAGCCGGTCATCACAATCGACCAGGAGGGAGGGCGGGTCTCTCGCCTCAAGCTGATCGGCAACGAGCCCCCGAACGCACAGCAGCTCCGCGACCGGGACGACCTCGCCCTGATCAAAAAGCACGGCGACATCACAGGCCGCCTGCTCCGGGTTTTCGGATTCAACATGGACCTCTGCCCGGTGCTCGACATCTCGTTCGACGATGAGGCGGACAACTCGCTCCGCGGGCGCTGCTACGGCCGCTCGGTCGCCGAGGTGGTGGCAAAAGCGGGCGCATTCAACGAAGGCCTCCGCGCCACCGGCATCCTTTCCTGCGGGAAACACTTCCCCGGCTATTCCTCCGCCGGTCTCGACCCGCACCACGAACTCCCGCGCCTCGAACGCTCACGGGAGGAAATGGAGGCGGAAGAGCTCGCGGTGTTCCGCGCGTTTGCCCGCTCGGTGGACAGCATGATGATCGGGCACATCGCGATCTCCGGACTCGACGAGGTCAACCGCCCGGCCTCGCTCTCTCCCGCCATCATCCGCGACCTCCTCCGCAAGGATCTGGGCTTCGAGGGGCTCGTGATGACCGACGACCTCGACATGGGGGCGATCCTCAACCACTTCGGACTCGACGAGACGATGCGCCTCGGCATCGAGGCGGGCAATGACTTCCTCATGATCTGCCACCGGATCGAGATGGCCGCCGCTGCAAAATCCGCCATCGAGCCGCTCGGCGAAAAACTCGTACCGGCGCTGGAATCCGTCGCCCGCTGCAAGGCCCGGCTGGTTCCCCCGACGGCGTTCTCCATTGAGGCATTCCAGTCGGTGGACTCCGAAATCTGGGACCTGCGGGTCGCCACGCTCGGAGAAGAGGCCGCCGCAATGCGCAGCCCTGAAGACGGCAAGCGCTCCCCGGTCGAAATCTATTAGCCCGGCTTCGGATTTTGCCCGCATTGTTTACACTCGAGATGGAGGAACAAAGTCCGGGGTGGTCAACCCCCTTCTCCCGGGGTAAATCAGGGGCAATGCGATGAAGACGATTCTTGATACGATCCTGGACGACGTGCGCGACGAGGTGGCTGCGGCGAAACTCGTGCGGACGCCGGCTGACATCCGGGCGATGTGCGCGGATGCGCCGCCTCGGCGGGACTTTCATGCGGCGCTCGCCGGCCCGTTCGGGCTCATCGCCGAGATCAAGGAACGCTCGCCGAGCGTCGGCCCGATGCGTGAGGAAAACGTGCGCGAGGCGGCCGGCGCCTACGCGGAATCCCCTGCTGTGCACGCCGTCTCGGTGCTCACGAACCTCCGGCATTTCGGCATGGACATCGGGCGTCTCGGCGCGGTCCGCCGTGCGGTCGCGAAGCCGGTGCTGCGAAAGGATTTCATGGTGGACGAATACCAGATCCGCGAGGCGCGGGCGTTCGGCGCGGATGCCATCCTGCTCATGGCAAATGTTCTCGATGCGTCGCGCCTGAAGGGGTTCTACGACCTGGCGCGCGAACTCGGGATGGAGGCGCTCTTCGAGGTTCACACCGCGGAAGAAATCGGGATGCTGCCCGCGGACGCCCGCATCGCCGGGATCAACAGCCGGAAGTTCAAATCGCAGTCCGGGTTCGTGGGTGCAGACGGATCCTCGGAAAAAGATTTCAGCCTGAACCTTGGCGTCTTCGAGCTGGCGGACCGCCTGCCGTCCGGCTGCGTCCGCGTGGCCGAGAGCGGGATCGCCCCTGCGACCATCGCCGGCGTGCGGGGAAAATTTCACGCCGCGCTCGTGGGCACATCCCTCCTGCGCGATCCGCGCGGCCTCCGTGCCTGCCTGCGGGAATTCGAAGACGCCATCTGACGCGGTGTCAGGCTGCGGATGGGGGGAGGGAGAAGCCTTTGCGATATTCGCGGCGCACCAGACGGTTGGCCTCCGCGAGGTCGAATTCCAGCCCGGGCGCGTTCCATTTCAGGGTGGTCTGCGGAAACCGCGAGGCGATCCCGCCCAGCAGGATCGTTTCGGTCAGCGGTCCGGCATAGGCGAAGTCCGTGGTGGTTTTTCCCACGCCCCGGCAGGCTTCGATGAACTGTTCATGGTGGTTGAACCCCGGATTGCGGGGGTAAACGAAATCCTTGAATTTCGCAGAGGGAAACAACTTGGGCAGGCTGGGGTGCGGCAGCAGCATCACCCCATCGGTGCCGACGAGCAGGGATCCTGAAGCGGGGAATTTCACGGTCTCGATCAGAGCCATGATTTCGGCGGGCGGTTGGGCCGCGCCGTCATACCAGAAGACCGGGAGAGTGTCGGAAGCCGTCCGGCTGGTTCCTGCAAATGTGTAATCCACCCGGCCGTTCAGCGCCCAGTTCCATTCGTTCGGGACCGGTCCCTCGGACCGCACGGAAACCGGCGCGGCGAGGCCGATCGATTCAAACAGGGGGTCGAAGATGTGGCAGCCCATGTCGCCAAGGGTTCCCGTGCCGAAGTCGAGCCGCTTGCGCCAGTTTCCGGGATGATAATACTTGTCGCCGATGAATGGACGTTCCGCACACACGCCCAGCCAGAGATCCCAGTCGAACTCCGGCGGCACGGGATCCGTGCGGTCCGGCAACGGGTCCGGGTCGCCCCAGGACTTGTTGCACCAGGAGTGGACCTCCTTAATTTTGCCGATGGTGCCATCCTGCAGGATCTGCACCGCGATGCGATAGTAGGGCGACGAGTGGATCTGGATGCCCATCTGCGTGACGAGCCCGCTTTTTTTCGCCAGATCGGTCATCTGCCGCACCTCGGCGAGATTGTGCGCGAGCGGCTTCTGGCCATAGACGTGCTTGCCGAGTTGCATCGCGCTCAAGGCGATCGGCGCGTGCATGTGGTCGGGCGTGGAAACGTTCACCGAATCGATGTTCTTGGCCTCCTTCTCGAGCAGCTGGCGCCAGTCCTGGTAAACCCGCGCATTCGGACACAGCAGTCGGGCTTTTTCGGTGCGGGTGAGATCCACGTCACAAAGCGCAACGATCTCCACGTTTTTGGCGTTGGCAAATTTCGTCAGGTCTGCATACGCCTGGCCGCCCGTGCCGAAGCAGGCATGGCGAAGCGGCCGGGCGGGCGTTTGGGCAAAGAGGCTGCGAGTGACAAATGGAGCACCGACGGCAACACCTCCAAGCGTCTTGAGAAACGAGCGGCGCGAGTGGAGCCGGTTTGAATTCATGCTGGTTGATGACATGGGGGGACCGGGAGGAATAAATCCGCAAAATGCCGGAGAGGACAACAAAAAACCGTCATCCCGAATAACGAGCCGGCCTCCGGGATCGCGTCAGCGAGCGATGAGAAAAACCGGCGCGAAGCGGGGGATGCGCGATTGGAGAAAACAAGGCGGCGGCGTTGCGGCAAAAGCATTTTTGGCAAAATCCGGAAAAAGCCGTATATTCAAACATGGATGCGACGGTTCATCTCACCACGATCGCCTGGAGTTTTCTGATCTGCGGGTTTTTCGGGATTTGCGTGGGAGTCCTGCTTTTTTTTCGCGCGCCTTCCAACTCGACCGTTCGCGCCGTGCTTCTCCGGGCGATTTTCTACTCGATCCCGATCGGATTGGGCCTGAATACTGGAATGGAGAGCTTCATGGGCGAATCGCGGCCCTTGGAATACGCGCTGTTCGTCCTGTCCGGGGCGCTGGGCACCACCCTCTTCGCGGTCCTGTCGCTGACTGCCGGCCTGCCGGTGTTGCGCCGCTGGATCGGAATTTCCAGGGCCGACTGCACGGCTAATGCCATGGGACAGATGAGGCTCAAGATGTAGTTCCCTCATGTGTGCGGAATCCAGACAAAGGCGTGCCGTCCGGGCAGGCGGCTCTTTTCCGGAAGGCTCCCGGCACGGGCCGGTCGTCACGGTGGAAAGGACGCATCCTCTCCAATGGCTTTGGGAGCCGCTTGAGGGGGATCCGGGGTTCATCCTGTCCCCGATGTTTGGTGGAAAAGCCGTCTATCTGGACGGCCGGCTCGTGCTGTTCTTCATCTCAAAGGACGAGCCGTGGCGCGGAATGCTCGTCTGCACCGACCGGTGCCACCACGAGGCGCTGAGGAGGGATTTTCCCGTGCTGGCTCCCCACGAAGTTCTGCCCAAGTGGCTTTGCATTCCGGAAAAAGCGGACTGCTTTGAATCGGTGGCGGCGCAGATCGTCGAACTGGCGAGCCGTCGGGATCCCCGGATCGGGGTGCTGGCAAAACCAAAAAAGCCCGCGCCGGGCCCGCGAAACACACCTTCTAAGAGATAAAATGAAGCCCGACTTTCACTCTCTTCCTGTCCGCAAGCACAGATGGGCACGAATGTCCGAAATCCAACAGGATCGGTGAATCTCTGAAAACAATGATACGCGTCAACGGACACGCTCAGGGTGAAGAAATGCGCTTGTCCGGCGGTGAAAAAAGGGAAAGATCGGTCCATGCAGCCACAGGTCGAAATTCGTCCCCTTCTTTTTCTTCCCTTAGCGTTATTCCGCGGCTCGCCCAGCCGTGAAATCACGGTTTTTTCCAAGGGGAAAATCCGCAAGTCGGGCCCAGGGCTTTCCGGGCTCATGGTCACCACGCGCGACTCCATCATTTCAGTTCCCATTGGAACGATTGCATGTCCGTTCGGACTGAAGTGCCTGTCGTCCGACCACCAATCCATTGCGATCAACGGCACGGCAACGTTTCTTTTCGAGAACACCCAAAAGCTGGGAAAAACATTTGATTTTTCTGTCGGACCCAAGGGTCAGTATTTGTCGGAGGATCCCGACAAAATTGGCGATCGGCTTGCGGAAATCATGGCATCGACCATCTTTTCCGCCACCGGCCAAAAGCCGTTGAATAAGCTTCTTTCCTCACAGGATGTCCTCTCCACCGAGGTGACGGCAGCCCTGCTCATGGATCAGGCTCTGAAAAAGGCCGGGATCTGCCTGAACAGCCTCGCAATTACCAGCATCCGACCGTCTCTCGATATCGAAAAAGCTCTTGAATCGATCCGGAGCGAAGAACTGAAGAAGAATGCGGACGTGGCCATCCACGAGCGCCAGATGGCGGCGGAGCTACAGGATAGAAAATTGAAGCAGGAACAGATCCAGACTTCAAAAAAAGTTCAAGAGGGGGAAAGGGAGCTTTTGGAAACCAAAATGGAGACCGAGAAACGGAATGCCTGTCTCCTCAAGGAGGTTCAAGAAATCGAACTGGACAAGGACAAGGCGCTTCAGCTTCACAATCAGGAACAGAAGAAACTGGCAATGGTTACAGATTCCGAAATCGCCAAGATTGAGAGCGTAATCGTAAAGGAGAAGGCGGAGAACACGGTGACCATGGGCGAAGCTCAGGGGAAATCTCTCCAGGCATTCTCCGATGCCATCAAGGATCTTGATCCAAAAACCATCCAGTCGCTTGCCCTACAGGGTGCTGATTCGAAGACAACCATTGCGACAGCCTTCCTCGAGCTTGCAGAAAAGGCGGGTCAGATCGGCACTCTCAACATTTCTCCGGACCTTCTGGATTCTTTAACCAAACACCGCACGAGTTGACATTTTCCTCCAAGCACCCCGGCCTGCGGATCCTCCGGGCGATGGCGGTCGGGGACAGTTTGGGGCTGCCGGTTGAAGGGCTCGCTCCATGCCGTCAGGGCCGGAGCAGGTGGCAACAGTCGTTTTTTTGGGGCTGGGGAGTCACCAGCGATGACACCCAGCATGCCACGATCACTTTCCAAACTCTCCACGAATCCGGGGGCGATCCCGACAAATTTCGCAAACGCCTCGGGGGAAAACTGACGGTCTGGTTTCTCTGCCTCCCGCCGGGAATAGGATTCGCCACGTTAAGAGCTTGCGTGAAGCTGTGCATGGGCTTGCGGGCACCTCGAAGCGGGGTGCGTTCTGCGGGGAACGGTCCGGCAATGAGGGCAACGATTCTTGGATGGGAAATCACGGATGAAACATCGCTGGGAGAATTGGTCCGGATCAGCACCCTCACGACCCATACCGACCCGAGGGCATTGACAGGAGCGCGCGCGATCGCTGTCACCATGCAGGCCTTTCGAAAGAACCCTTCGGTTCACCGGAGCATGCTCATGGAAATCTGGAGGAGACAAGCTCCTGACGACCAAGAATGGCAGGCAGTCGTCTCGGCGATCAGGGATTCCATTTCGGTGGATGACTTACTGGCCCGAACCGGTCAAAAACGAGGAGTCGGAGGATATATTTATCATACAGTTCCCGTCTGTCTCTTCATCGCGGAGAAGCATCGGGGCAACTTTGAGACTGCCGTTGTCGATGCGCTCAGCGCAGGAGGCGACACCGATACCAGCGCGGCGATTGTTGCGGCTCTCAGCGCCGCCTCCGGCGGAGAACCACCACAAACGTGGTTGAAGGTGATTGATCTGCCGACCGGCACCGAGAATGCGGGGCGGCGTCTGGCCATGAACCTTCTCTCGCTCTCTGTCATCCTTGCGTGGCACATTCCCAAACGACTTCTGACAGGACGATGATGCAGAACCGATTCATTCTGATCGCCCGCCGACCGCGTGCCGCAACCATCCGAGACACCTACGCAAGCGCGCAGTTGGCAAAATTCATCATGGCGGAGAAAGGGGAATCCTATGAGCAATACGCCAACGAGGAAGCGATTCTTAAGGATGCCATTCGCCGCATCAAATCCGTAGCCTCGGACTTCGGGCCGGTGCTGGAAATTGAACGTCACTTGCTGCCCGCAACTCCGCTAAGCCACCTGGACTCCCTCATTGCCATCGGCCAGGATGGATTGGTTGCCAACACGCTGAGATACTCGGGCGAAATTCCGATCATCGGCGTCAACCCCGACCCGACCAGTTACGAAGGAACGCTTCTTCCATTCAGTGTGGAACTGGCGATCGAATACCTGAAAAACCGCCCGGAAAATGATATTTGTGAGGAAATCACCCTCGCGGAGGGGACATTTTCCAATGGGTCCAGGGTAAAGGCGGCGAATGATATTTTTATCGGGAAAGCCGATCATTCCAGCTCGCTCTACAAGATCCACCACGGCGGAAGGGAGGAACATCACTCATCGAGCGGAATCATCGTTTCCACACCGATGGGAGCGAGCGGATGGCAAAGAAGCATTGTCGAAGGCAGCCTGAAAATCCTCTCCACTCTCACCGAATCTCCGCTGCCAGTTATGCGCGACATTCCAGCTTCCGCTTCAAAAAAAGGCGCCCTTCGCTTTTGGGTGCGCGAACCTTGGCCGAGCTTGAAAAGTCAATCCACTTTGGTGACCGGCACCATCACCCCGAAAGCAACTCTCACTGTGACATCGGAAATGGGAGAGGGCGGAATTGTTTTTGCAGATGGCATGCAAGCCGACAGCTATCCATTTCCTGCGGGAGAGTCGCTTATGATATCCCCCTCGGATACCAAAGGCAGAATCGTTATCCCCGTGATGTAAGAACTACTCCCCCGGCAGCGGGGGAAGACCCGAGATCCTCTCCCCGGGCCAGATGTTGTTTTTCGCAAACCAGCCCTGCTCCATCTCCAAGGCGTAGGAAATCGTGGGGAACGCGCTGCGGATCACCTTCTCGCTTTTCGGCTGCATGTCGTGGATTTCCAAAATCGTTCCGTCCGGTCCGATGTAGGCGATCGAGAGCGGGACCAGCGTGTTTTTCATCCAGAATCCGGCGGGTCCGGTAGAGGGCATGACGAAGAGCATGCCGGAGTCCGGGGCAAGGGATTCGCGGAACATGAGCCCGGCCGTGCGCTCGTTGTCGTCATCGGCGATCTCCGCCCGGACAGCCGCCTTTCCAATGTGCAGGGCGGCCGTGGGCAGCTCCGGTTGCGCGGTGTCGGCCGCAAGCAGCGGGGCCAAAAAGCCGAAGAGAAGCGGCAAAACGAGGCGGTTTGTCATGGCGAAAAGAATTTTTATCGAATCTGTTGACAGGCGCGAGGGGGATTTTGCACCCTCGCCACCTGCCCCGACCATGTATCCGTCTTTGCTCCGCGTCACAACTTTCGGAAAGAAAAATATTTGTTTTGCGAACCCGACGGGTTGCGCGGCGGCCGGGACACGTTGATTCATGGCAAACTTTTTTCCAAAGTGGACAAACTGGATCCCTCTGAAGCTGGTGATCTGTCTGGCCGTGATCGGCGCGTTCCTTGTGTGCGGGATCTGGTATTACTTCACCCCGAAATACACACGGGTGGGATTCATGCCGACGCAACCGGTTCCTTTCTCGCACGCGCTCCACGTCGAACAGTTGGGGATGGACTGCCGGTATTGCCACAGTTTTGTCGAGGTCGCCTCGCACTCGAATGTTCCGTCCACGCAGACGTGCATGGCGTGCCACACGCAGATCCGCGCGACGAGCCCGAAGCTCGAGGCAGTGCGGGAGAGCTGGAAGACCGGTCGTCCGGTAAACTGGGTGCGAATTCACAAGCTCCCGGATTATTCGTATTTCAACCACGCGGTGCATGTGAACCGCGGGGTGAGCTGCTTCACCTGCCACGGCGCGGTCAACACGATGCAGGCAGTCTGGCAGGACAAGCCGCAGAGCATGTCCTGGTGCCTCGACTGCCACCGCGCACCGGAAAATTTCCTGCGTCCGCCGGCCGAGGTCTTCAACATGAACTGGAAACCGGCGGCGGGCGAAAACCAGCGTGAGATGGGTATGAAATTCAAAGAGGAGTGGGAAGTGAAACCGCCGGTCACCTGCGGAGGATGCCATCGATGAAACGGACCCCGAACCATCCTCCCCGCGAAGCGCAGCCGAATATCTGGCGCAGCCTCCGCGAGCTCGAAAACGATCCGGAGTTCGCCAGACACCTCGAGCAGGAATTCCCGCGCGGGGCTGATGTCTACGAGGACAGCGGGCTTTCGAAGCGCGACTTTTTGAAATTGATGGGTGCCTCGATGGCTCTGGCGGGAGTTGGTCTCACCGGCTGCCGCCGTCCGGAGGCGCATATCGTGCCGTTCACGAAGGGCGTCGAGTGGACGATCCCCGGAAAATTTCTTTATTACGCGACGTCGATGCCGTGCCGCATGGGCGCGCTTCCGCTCATCGCCACGACGTCGGACGGGCGGCCGGTCAAATTGGAGGGCAATCCTCTCCACCCGTTCAGCACGGGGGGAACCGACGGATTCGCCCAGGCGGCGATCCTGGACCTCTACGATCCGCACCGCTCGAAAACGATCACCGAAAACGGACGGCCCAGCGACGCGGCCGCCTTTGATGCCTTCCTGCAAACGGTGAGCCAGCGCGGCGGCCGGGGAGTGGCATTTCTCGTCGAAAAGAAAAACTCCCCGACCCGAGACCGCCTCCGCAGTGAGCTGGAACAGAATTTTCCCGGCCTGATCTGGGCGGAATACGAGCCGCTTGGCGACGCCGAGACGGAGGCTGCCAATGCCGCGGCGTTCGGCGCGGGCGTCCGCCTGCTTCCGAAATTCGAGCGCGCGGATGTGATCCTCGCCCTCGACAGTGATTTTCTGAACCCGATCGAGACCGGCCCCGGATACCCGGCGGGATTCTCAGCGCGGAGGAATCCGGACCAGAAGGGCGCTCCCATGAACCGGCTGTATGTGGTGGAGAACCACTACACGCTGACCGGCGGCATGGCCGACCACCGCCTGCGCTGCAAGGCCTCGGAAATCGGGGCGGTCGCGATTCAGCTTGCCAGGGCCATCGTTGCAAAAACGGGCGACGGCAACCTGGCCTCCATCCTCGGCGCATTCCCCGACCAGTCTGTCCGCCCGGACGAGGCATGGGTCAGGGAATGTGCGGAGGATCTCCTCGCCAATCCCGGCCGTTCACTGGTTCTCGCCGGTCCGCAGACACCGGCCCCTGTCCAGGTCCTGGTCCACGCGATCAACGGTGCGCTCGGCAACCTCGGGACGACGCTTCTCGGCCTCGCCGCGAACCCGCCGGCCACCGCGGGAATCGCCGGTCTCGCCAAGGCGATTTCAGCAGGCTCGGTCAAAACGCTTTTCATCTTCGGAGGCAACCCGGCCTACAACGCACCGGCCGATCTCGATTTTCCGTCCCTCCTGAAAAAAGTCCCCGACGTTGTCCGGCTCGGGCTTTTCGAGGACGAAACCTCGAAGCTCTCCCGCTGGCACGTGCCGGCCGCTCATTTCCTCGAATCCTGGGGTGACGCCTTTGCCTTCGACGGCACGTTGACCTCCATCCAGCCGATGATCCTCCCGCTGTGGGGCGGGCTCTCCGAGTTGGATGTCCTCTCAAGGCTTCTCGGCGGTGCCGCTGTGCAAGGGTCGGAACTCGTCCGGACAACATTTGAAAAGCTCGCGCCGGAAGGCCTCGTCCGCGAAGCCGGCAACATGGACATCCTCTGGAACAGCTTCCTGCGCGTCGGATTCCTGCCCGGCTCGGGATTCGCACAGGCCGCGCTCGACCTCGCCGTTTCGTCCGCATCCGCCCTCGCCGCCGGGGCGAAGCCCGCCAAGGGAGGCCTTGAGCTCGTTTTCCTCCAAAGCTCAAGTGTCGATGACGGGCGCTTCGCCAACAATTCCTGGCTCCTCGAAACGCCGGACTTCGTCACCAAGCTCACCTGGGACAATGCCGTCCTCGTCAGCCCGGCGACGGCAAAAAGGCTGGGCATCAAAGCGAACAATTTCGGGAAATTCGAGGAGATTGCGGAGAAGCTCGACAACAAGATTGACTACGATCTCGTCGCCGACATCGTGGAGATCAGCGACGGAAAGTCGGTCATCGAGGCCGCGGCGATCGTCGCTCCCGGCCATGCGGACGACTCGCTCTCGATCGCGCTCGGCTACGGCCACAAGGGCGTCTCCGCCTTGATGGACAACGTCGGCTTCGATGCGTATCCACTCCGCTCGTCGGCCTCCCCGCGCTTCACCCAGGGCGTGACGCTCAAGGTCACCGGAAAAACCTATCCGCTGGCCCAGACTCAGGAACACCGCTCGATGGAGGGACGCGACCTCGTGCGCGAGGGAACGCTCGAGCGCTACAAGGAAAATCCCGCATTCGCCCAAACAATGGGCATGGATGGCCACATCCCGCCGAACATCTCGCTCTATACCCACCCCGCCCTCACTTCCAAGGAACAGTGGGGAATGACGGTCGATCTCAACACCTGCACCGGCTGCAACGCCTGCGTCGTCGCCTGCCAGGCGGAGAACAACGTGCCGGTCGTCGGCAAGGACCAGGTCCGCAGAAACCGCGACATGGCATGGATCCGCATCGACAGGTATTTTGCAGGGAACGAAGCCGGCGATCCGGAGATGCTCGCACAGACGATCATGTGCCAGCATTGCGAGAACGCTCCGTGCGAAACCGTCTGCCCGGTCAACGCCACGGTTCACAGCGAGGACGGCCTCAACCTCATGGCTTACAATCGCTGCATCGGAACCCGGTATTGCGCGAACAACTGCCCGTGGAAGGTCCGCCGTTTCAACTACTTTGACTACAACCAGCGGCCGATCGACCAGCTCTACTGGGGGCCGCTCGCCAAGAAGGGGATGGCGGACAGCCTCAAGATGGCGAAAAACCCGAACGTCACCGTCCGCATGCGCGGCGTCATGGAAAAATGCACGTTCTGCATCCAGCGGATCGAGGAGGCCAAGATCGGCCGGCTCGTCGAGGCGGGACCCACACCGGCCAGCGACACGCCGGTCAGCACGTTCAAGGTCGCCTGCCAGCAGGCCTGCCCGAACGACTCCCTCGTCTTCGGCGACATCGCCGACCCGGAGAGCCGCGTCGCGCGCCTCCGCAAGAGCGAGCGCGGATACACGATGTTCAAATACCTCAATGCCGCCCCGCGCGTCACCTACCTCACCCGCATCCGGAACCCGAACCCGAAAATGCCGGGCGCGGAAAAAGTCGGCATGGCCAACGGCGCGGGCCATAAGTCCCATGAGACCCATGGGACAAATGAAGACAATCACGCGGAGGGCCACTAACCATGCACGAAGCCACGATTGAGGAAAAGGTCACCGACGAGGAGAAGGCGGTGATCCGTCCGCCGCTCGTGCTCAACCAGCGCACGATGGGCTGGATCAGCAGCTACATCAGCTCGATCGTCGAGGACAAGACCCCGCGCTGGTGGTGGGTCTCGATGGGCGTGACCGTCCCGATGACGCTGATGTGCCTGGCTTGCCTCGCGTATCTCATCTCGACCGGCGTCGGCGTGTGGGGAAACAACCATCCGGTCGGCTGGGCGTGGGACATCACGAACTTCGTTTTCTGGATCGGCATCGGCCATGCGGGGACCCTCATCTCGGCGATCCTTTTCCTGACGCGCCAGAAGTGGCGGACCTCTATCAACCGGGCAGCCGAGGCCATGACGCTCTTTGCGGTCGTCTGCGCGGGAATCTACCCAGCGCTCCACGTCGGCCGCGTGTGGATGGCGTGGTTCCTGGCGCCGGTGCCGAACGCGAACGGGATCTGGCAGAACTTCCGCAGCCCGCTCCTCTGGGACGTGTTTGCGGTCTCGACGTATTTCACCGTCTCCGTGCTCTTCTGGTATACCGGGCTCATCCCCGACCTCGCCACGGTCCGCGACCGCTGCACGACGAAGATGAAAAAATTCTTCTACGGGGTCATGGCGCTCGGCTGGCGTGGAGGCAACCGCCAGTGGCGGCACTACGAGAAGGCATATCTGATCCTCGCCGGCCTCTCGACCCCGCTCGTGCTCTCGGTCCACTCGGTCGTCTCGTTCGACTTCGCGACCTCGGTCATCCCCGGTTGGCACACGACGATCTTCCCTCCCTACTTCGTCGCCGGCGCGATTTTCGGAGGGTTCGCGATGGTGCTCACAATCATGATCCCGGCCTGCGCGATCTATAAACCGCTCCACGACCTCGTGACGATCAACCACGTCGACAAGATGTGCAAAATCATCCTCCTCACCGGCTCGATCGTCGGCTACGCCTACCTGATGGAGCTCTTCATCGCGTGGTATGGGGGCAACCCTTACGAGCGCGCGGCCTTCTGGTATCGTGCGTTCGGCTCCTACTGGTGGGCCTACTGGGCCATGATGTTCTGCAACGTCATCGCCCCGCAGCTTTTCTGGTTCAAATTTTTCCGGACCAACCTCCTCTGGGTGTGGATCATCGTGCAGTTCCCGAACATGGGCATGTGGTTCGAGCGCTTCGTCATCATTGCGACGACGCTCTCCCGCGACTTCACGCCGTCCGCATGGGGGATGTTCCACCCGACATGGGTCGACATCTGCACGTTCGCGGGGACGTTCGGTCTCTTCACGACGCTGTTCCTGATCTTCATCCGGTTCCTGCCGATGATCTGCATGTTTGAAGTCAAAGCGGTCCTGCCCGAGGCGGACCCTCACCACGGGGAGGCGCACCACTGATGAAGAGCTCCGCAGGAAATCCCGAAGCACCCGTTTTCGGCGTCGCGGCCGAATTTCAGTGCGCCCGCGACCTCTACCATGCCGCCGAAAAGATCCGCGACGCCGGGTTCCGGCGCTGGGACGTCTTCTCCCCCTTCCCGATCCACGGGATGGACGAGGCGATGGGCATGAAGCGCTCGCTCCTCGGCAAAATCGTCTTCCTCGGCGGCCTCACCGGATTCCTCACCGCCGTGACGCTCGAGTTCGGCCCGTCGTCGTTCCTCTACCCGCTGATGGTCGCCGGCAAGCCGACCAACCTCTTCACCGTGCCGGCGTTCTTCCCGATCATGTTCGAGCTGACGATCCTGATCTCCGCCTTCACCGCGGTCTTCGGGATGCTGATCATGAACGGCCTCCCGCGGCTCAACCATGCGCTCTTCAACTGGGACCGCTTCAAGAAGGTCACCGAGGACAAGTTCTTCGTCGCGATCGAAGCCGGCGATCCGAAGTTCTCCGAGCGCTCCGTCCGGGATTTCCTCGAATCCCTCGGCGGCACAAACATCACCACCATCCATGGAGACTGAGCCATGCTGAAATACTTCTTCGCTCTCTTCGGTTTGCTGGTCGTCCTTGTGATCTCGATCGCAGGGTTCCGCGGCACAAAGTCCACGCGCTCCCCGATCGAGATTTTTCCCGATATGGACCACCAGCCGAAAGTGAAGGCGCAGGTGGCGAGCGGGTTTTTCGCCGACGGCCGCGCCGCCCGCGTGCCCGTGGCCGGAACCGTCCCGATGGGGTATGCCATCCCCCTCCACAAGCCGGTGGACGGTTCGCTGGGCGAGGCAACGGGGCCCTACAAGCAGATCTATTTTTCCTCCGGTCCGATGTATTTCGACACGGGCAAAATCGGCGACCAGTGGGGGACCGGGATGCCGTTTGAAATTTCGCCGGAATGGATCTCCCGCGGTCGGGAGCGGTTCACCATCAGTTGCTCGCCCTGCCACGGAGCCACCGGTGCCGGCACGGGCATCGCCTCGAAATACGGCCTCGTTGCCATCGCCAACCTCCATCAGGACCGGATCCGCCAGATGGCGGACGGCGAGATCTTCAACACGATCACCAACGGCAAGAACACGATGATGGGATATGGCGACCGCATCCAGGCCCAGGACCGCTGGGCGATCATCGCCTACATCCGCGCCCTCCAGAAGTCCCAGGGCGGGGCCACGATCAACGATGTGCCGCCGGCCGAGCGGGCCGCGCTGGAGGCGCAGAAATAGACCATGAGCGAGCAACAAACCACATTCGACTACAAGCACGTCGGGGGACGGTTCCTCGGTCTCGTCGCGGCCGCGCTCGCCGCCTTCGCCGCGATCTTTTCCGGCGCCGCCTCGAACCCCGACCAGTTCGCCTTCTCTTATCTTTTCGCCTTCACCTTCTTCTTCACGATCTGCATGGGCGGACTCTTCTGGGTCCTCGTCCACCACGCCGTGGACGCCGAGTGGAGCGTGGTCGTGCGCCGGCAGATGGAGAACATCGCAAGCATGCTCCTCGTGATGGCCATCCTCTTCATCCCTCTGGTCTTCGTCGCCCCGAGGCTCTGGAAATGGATGTCCGTTCCCGCCGGGCAGGATGTTCTCCTCGATGAAAAGTGGCCGTATCTGACCCCTTGGTTCTTCTGGCTCCGGGCGGCATTTTACTTCGCATTTTTCGTCATCGCCTCGATCTGGCTGCGCGCGAATTCGATCCTTCAGGATCGCGACGGCGCGCCCCGCTACACGGTTTTCAACCGGAAGATCACGTTTGCCAGCCTTCCGCTTTTTGCGGTCTGCCTGACCTTCTCGGCGATCGACTGGCTCATGGGCCTCGACTACCACTGGTTCTCGACGATGTGGGGGGTTTACATCTTTGCGGGGACCGCGCTGAGTTCGATGTGCGTGCTCGTGCTCCTGATCACCGCGCTGCGCGGGGCCGGGTATTTCGGGAATGTCATCTCGCTGGAGCACTACCACACGATGGGCAAGCTGATGTTCGCGTTCACCGTCTTCTGGGCCTACATCGGATTCAGCCAGTATATGCTCATCTGGTATGCGAACATCCCGGAGGAGACTGTCTATTTCCTGCGCCGCAACACCGAAAGCTGGCAGATCCTCAGCACGGCGCTCGTCGTCGGCCACTTCTTCGTCCCCTTCCTCCTCCTTCTTCCGAATCCCGGCAAGCGCAAGCCCGCCTATCTGTGCGGCATGGCGGTCTGGATCCTGCTCATGCACATGCTGGATATTTATGTCGTCGTGCTGCCCGCCCTGCACAAGGCCGGCGTGGTCGTGAGCTGGATGGATTTTGCCTGCCTCGCCGCCATCGGATGCACGCTGGCGACCGTCTTCCTGAAACGCCTCGGCGACGCCCCGCTCTGGCCGCTCCGCGACCCGCGCCTGCCGCAATCCATCGCCCTCAAAAACTGATGTCCGCCGCAAACACAACCTCCCGCAAGCAGCCCGCGCTCTGGCCGTTCTTCCTGGCCGGGCTCGTCATGATCCTGCTTTTCTGGGGGATCAACAAGTGGCTGATGGACGGCAGCGGAAATCCCGAGCCCGAGGAGGCCGCCCGTGTCGAAGTCCGGATCAAAAATCTGGCCGACCTCCGCGCCGAAAATGCCGCGAAGCTTGAAAAATACGCCTGGGTGGATCGCGCGAAGGGTTCCGTTCAGATCCCGGTCACGCAGGCCATGGAACTCGTCCTCCCGGAGCTCAACGCCTCGCGGCCGCGCGCCGCCTACCCTGTCGTCACCACGCCAGTGGCACCGGCAGCCCAAACCCCGCCGGTGCAGCCGCCCGCCACAACCCCGGCCCCGCCCGCACCATGACAGCCGGATTCCTCCTCCTCATCGGCGGCCTTGTTTTTCTGAGCGGCAGCGCGCTGTTCGCCTTTTACTGGTCGGTCAAGGACGGTCAGCTTGACAACCTTGGCGAGGCGGCCAAAACGATCTTTGATGACGGCGAACCGATCGGCGCCGCCACCGACAAATTTCCTTCCCGCAAATGAAACCGCACAGCCTGATTTCCTCATTCAATCCGGCCAACGAGCCTGACACGCTGGCATCGCACGAGCGTGCGGAGATCGACGCATCGACGCGCCTGCCGGTCCTCCTGTTCTTCGGCTCGGCCATTTTCTGGCTTCTGATCGGCTCGCTGCTCGGCCTGATCTCCGCCTGGAAGATGACCCACCCCGCGCTGCTCGACCAGATGGCGTGGCTCACCTTCGGGAGGCTGCGCCCCGCCCACCTCAACGCGGTGATCTACGGATGGGCCTCCGCCGCGGGCATCGGGGTCGGACTCTGGCTCATGGCCAGGCTCTGCCGCATCCCGCTGATCCACTCGAAGCTCCTGATCAGCGCGGTCATTTTCTGGAACCTCGGGATTTTTGTCGGCATCCTCGGCATCCTCGCCGGTGACAGCCGCTCGATCGAGTGGCTGGAGTTCCCCGGCTACGCGACCCCGATTCTCTTCGTCGCCTATGCCTTCATCGGAATCTGGGCGATCATCATGTTCCGCTTCCGGAAGCCCGGGCATGTTTATGTCTCCCAGTGGTATCTTTTCGCCGCATTCCTCTGGTTCCCGTGGCTGTATGCGACGGCGAACATTCTGCTCATCTGGCAGCCGATCCAGGGATCCGCGCAGGGGGCTGTGAACTGGTGGTTCGCGCACAATGTCCTCGGGCTCTGGTTCACCCCGATCGGCCTCGCGAGCGCCTACTACATGATCCCGAAAGTGATCGGCCGCCCGATCCACAGCTACTACCTGAGCATCCTCGGGTTCTGGTCGCTCGCCCTCTTCTACAGCTGGAACGGCATGCACCACCTGATCGGCGGACCGTTCCCGGCCTGGATGATCAGCGCGAGCGTGGTGGCGTCGATCATGATGTTCATCCCGGTCGTCACGGTCGCCATCAACCACCACATGACGATGCGCGGGCATTTCGATGCGCTGAAATGGAGCCCGACCCTCCGGTTCACGGTCTTCGGTGCGATGACCTACACGCTCGTGAGCCTGCAGGGCAGCTCGATGGCGATCCCGTCGCTCAACACGCTCACCCACTTCACCGATTACACGATCGGCCACGCCCACCTCGGGCTCTACGGGTTCTTCTCGATGATGATGTTCGGCGCGATGTATTATATCGTCCCGCGCCTCACCGGCTGGGAGTGGCCGTCGGCCACGGCGATCCGCTGGCACTTCTGGCTCGTCGCATCCGGAATCATCCTCATGGTCGGCTCGCTCAGCCTGGGAGGCGTCCTCCAGGGGCTCGCGCTCTACGACCCGCAGGTTTCGTTCCGCAGCTCCCTCGACTATGCCACCCCGTTCCGGCTGCTGCGCGGGATTTCCGGATTCCTGCTGCTAGCGGGCCACCTTGTTTTTGCCGGACATTTCGCCGTGATGCTGCTGAAAGTCGGACGTCGCAGGGAAGGACCGGCCCTCTTTGCGGAACCCTCAAAACCGGAGGCCGCCACCGTATGAACAAGCTTCCCCTGATTTTTCTGGGCGTTTTCCTGACGTTCGCCTCCTCGTGGGTCGGACTCGTCGTCTATCCGTATTTCGCCCTCGGCCGCATGCAGCCGCTCCCGGACGAGGACACCGGCGGCTTCTTCCCTCCGACCAGTCCGGGGCTCGCCACAGCCGGACAGAATGTCTACGCCGCAAACGGCTGCGTCTATTGCCACAGCCAGCAGGTCCGCCGCGCGCCGCTTTCCACCGACATCGAAAAAGGCATGGGGCCCCGCCAGACGGTCGCTCGCGATTACCTGCGCGCGCAGCCGGTTTTCCTCGGCACCATGCGCACGGGACCGGACCTCACAAACATCGGCGTCCGCCAGCCGGATGCCAACTGGCATCACAAACACCTCTACGAGCCACATACCGTGACCGACTGGTCGGTCATGCCGTCGTTCCGCTACCTCTACAAGATGCAGGAGATCCAGGGCCAGCCGTCGGACAATGCCGTGAAGGGCCTGAGCGGCCCGCATGCGCCGCCGCCGGGATTTGAAGTGGTCCCGACGGACGAGGCCAACGCCCTTGTCGCCTACCTGCTTTCGCTGAAACGGAACTACCCGCTGCCGGAGTCTCCGGAGCCACCCGTGAAAAAATAATCCCGTGACGCCTTCCACACCGCCACCCGATGAAGGGAAAAACAAGCCCGCCAGCGAAATGAATGTCGCCCGGGTCCATGGCTCGATTCTCCGCGAGCAGAAGGAACCGAAGGATGGCTACGAGCCGGTCCCGCTCTGGCTCCTCACCCTGTTTTTCGCCATCGTTTTCTGGGCGGGACTTTATCTCGCCTACTACAGCGGAGACTTCCGGGCGGATGTCTTTAATCCCGCACGCGCTGCCGCCGGTGCAGGTGCCGCAGAGGTCGCTGGCCCGGTGGATCCCAGGGTCATCGGCAAGCGCGTCTTCACACAGAATTGCGTCATCTGCCACCAGGCAACCGGGCTTGGAGTCCCCGGACAATTTCCGCCTCTCGCCGGCAGCGAATGGGTGCTCGGCGGCGATTGGCACGGCGACAACCACCTCGTAAAAATCCTGCTCAAGGGCTTGCAGGGTCCCGTTCAGGTCAAGGGCGAGACTTTCAACAACGCGATGCCTCCATGGACGCAGCTCACCGACGAACAAATCGCAGGCGTGCTGACCTACATCCGCTCGGAGTGGGGCAATAACGCCTCGCCGATCACCGTGGATTTCGTAAAAAAGATACGCGACGCCTCCGCCGACCGGACAGAGCCATGGTCGATGAAAGATCTGCAGGCGATCCAGGCTGAGAAAGTCCCCGAGGCACCCGCAGCCTCCCCGTCCCCGGCGACAACACCCGCCGCTTCCCCGTCTCCGGCAGTGCCTGCGAGCACACCGGCACCCGCAGCTCCCCCCTCGGCAAAGTAATCACAGGCAGCCGGACGCGGGTTCAGCGAGCGACTGATTTTTCCCCTTGAACCCGGCTGCCGGCGGTGCAAAGTGCCGGGCATATGTCGAAGCAGGAAGAGCAGATACTGGTGGTCAAACGGGAGTTGTTTGACGGGATCGGGAGTTTTCAGGGGCTGTGCCGGGATGTGGACCGCTACCTGCCTGCGTTCCTGTCCAAAGAAAACAATTTTTTTGTTCCCCGGTCCTCCGCCGAGGAGGATCCCTCGCTGAAGCAACTGATCCCCTACGCCGTATTCCGGCACGGCGGAAAAATCCTCCACTATACCCGCGGCGCAAAGTCCGGGGAAAAGCGGTTGGTCGCCAAGGGATCAATCGGTATCGGCGGGCACATCAACGACTCCGACGAGAGCCTCTTTTCCTTCGATGAGACTGCCTATCATGGCGCGGTGCGCCGGGAAATTGCCGAGGAACTGAGGCTCGGCGGCACCTTCACCGAACGCGCGGTGGCCCTCCTCAACGACGATTCCACCGAAGTCGGTCGCGTCCACCTCGGCGTCGTCCACCTCGTCGATCTCGACAGCGCGGACGTGCGGGCGGGAGAAAAAGCGATCGCCGAACTCGGCTTCGCCACGCGCGAGGAACTGCTCATGCGCCGGGATTCCCTCGAAACCTGGTCGCAGATCGTCCTGGACGGGCTTCCTTCGCTCGAATAATCAAACGCTTTTTTCCGGCCGGAAAATCAGGGTGAACCCCGCGGCGGCCGCAATCGCCGCGTCGCGGATGATCGCCACAAGCATCGCCTGTGCGGAGGGTGGCGTGTCCTCGCCGAAGCATCCGCAGCTGACAATGATGCCGCTCGCGAGCGCCCATCCGAGCACGCCGGCGAAAAGCAGCGCCAGAAAAAGAATCAGCGCGGATCCTGCGCGGTTGATGCGGGGAAGCAGAATCATCAAGCCGGCACCCACCTCCGTCCATGCAAGCGTCACCGCGAAAAGCCCGGCCCATGCCTCCGGGATGATGGTAAACGGCACAAGCGCAAGGGCGAACTCCTCGCTGGCGCTGGCCTTCACGATTCCGGCATAGAGAAAAATCGCGGCGAGGACCATGCGCGTCGCACGCCACGACCAGAGCAGAACCGGATGTCCGGATTTCATCCGGGCACCCCCGGGATTCGGAGCCTGTTCCATGCGGCCCCGCCGGAGGGAACCATCATGTTGTCCTTGTCTCCGGACGGATTCTTCTCCAGCTTAAGTGCGACGACCATGAGTTTTATTAATTCGGTTTTCGAGAAGCTTCGGCGCCACCCCAAGCGCATCGTGTTTCCGGATGGAGACGATGCGCGAGTGCTGCGCGCCGCGCAATCGTTTTACGAAAGAGATCTCGGCGTTCCCGTTCTGCTGGGGAAGCGCGACGCCATCGAAAAGGTTGCCCTCGCCGAGAAGGTGAGCCTCGACCATGTCGCCATCATCAACCCCGAGACCTCCTCCGACCTTCCGGTGTTCTGCCAGCGGCTCGAGCGCCTCGACCGCTACCGCAACATGGGGATCAAGGACAGCCGCGCCGTCATGGTAAACCATAATTTTTTTGCGGCGATGATGGTCCAATACGGCCTGGCCGATGCGCTGGTCGGCGGGGTGACCTCGTATGGCGGAGCGCTTCTCCGTCCGCTTCTCAGCCTCATCAAGCCGCTCCCGCACGCGGAGGTCGTCTCGGGCTGCACGGTCGTCGAACTCGAAAACAAATCGCTCGGTGACGACGGGGTGATGTTCTTTGCCGACACCGGTGTGGTCCCCGATCCCACGATGCAGCAACTCGCTTCGATCGCCGTGCAGACCGGCCTCCTCGCGCGGCAGGTTTTCGGCAAGCGGCCGCGCGTCGCCCTGCTCAGCTTTTCCACCAAGGGAAGTGCAAGGACACCCTCAACCGAAAAGGTCGCGGGTGCCACGGAACTCGCCAGGCAGCTCGCGGCAAAGATCGGCGCCGAAATCGCGGTGGACGGGGAAATCCAGGCTGATGCCGCACTCGACCCGGTCATCGCCGAGAAAAAAATGGGACCCAGCCTCGTCGGCGGGCGCGCAAATGTCCTGGTGTTCCCCGACCTGAACAGCGGGAACATCGCGGTCAAGCTGATCCACTACTGCGCGTCGGCCCGGACATACGGCCAGCTGATTCTCGGGCTCACCAGGCCTGCGGCGGATCTTTCGCGGGGAGCGGGCGTCGAGGAAATCGTCTGCATGGCCGCGCTCGCAGGACTTCAGGCGATCGAATACCGGAAACTCTATCCGGAACAGGGTGATTAGCCCGGAAAACCCACAGTGGCGCACCCCATCTTGCTAACCATTTGGCCGCCAGAGCCGTCGGCTTCCCTCACCAGATCACAGGGGATATGCCTCGGTCAGCCGCCGACTCTGGCGACCAAAGCGTCACACAATCTGAGCCACCCCCCTGTGATTTTTCCGGGCTCGTGAACACCGTCACCCCCCGTCTCTTCATCGCGGCCACCGAGCAGAACACCGGCAAGACGACCGTCTCGATCGGGCTCTATTCGACACTGCGCGAACGCTTCAAGCGGATCGGCTTCATCAAGCCGGTTGGTCAGCGGTTCACCGAAGTCGAGGGCAAGCGGATCGATGAGGACAGCGTCCTGATCCGGGACACGTTCGGCACCGAGATTCCGATCGAGGACATGAGCCCGATCGCGGTCGAGCCCGATTTCACCCGTCGCTACATCAACCACGCGAACCACGAGCACCTCGTCCGCCGGATCCAGCACTCGTTCGACCGCACCTGCTGGGAAAAGGACTTTGCCATCATCGAGGGGACCGGCCACGCGGGTGTCGGATCGACATTCGACCTGTCGAATGCCGGCGTCGCCCGGCTGCTTGCGAGCAAGGTCCTGCTGGTGACGCCGGGCGGAATCGGCCGCCCGATCGACGAGGCGGCCCTCAACAAGGCGCTCTTCGACCGCGAAGGGGTCGAGATCATAGGGGTGGTCATGAACAAGGTTCTCCCGGACAAGCTCGACGCCGTCGCGGATTTCGCGAGCCGCGGATTCGGGCGCATCGGGCTCGAACTTCTCGGGGTGATGCCGATGGAGGACATGCTGGCCGAACCAACGCTTCAGCAGATCCGCGAACACATCCGCGGAAAATTTCTCCACAACGAAGACCGCAGCCGCAGCAGGCCGAAGCAGGTCGCCATCGGCGCGGTCAGCTCGGCCAATCTTTTCCTCAACCTGGCCGGGGACACCCTGCTGGTCGTTCCAGGCGACCGGGAGGACATCGTGCTCGCCGCGCTCTCCCGTTCGATGGAGCCGGATGGAGGGCCGCTAGCCGGACTCGTCCTCTCCGACGGCATGCGCCCGCACGAACGCCTGCTGGAAATGCTCGGGCAGACAAGGCTCCCTGTCGTTTTCTCGCCGATGGACAGCTACACGATCGCGCAAAGAATCCACTCGATGACCGTCAAGACGCTGCCCGGAGACACGCAGAAAATCGACCGCATCCAGGACCTCGTCGCCCGCCACGTGGCAATACCAAGAATTCTCGAAAAAATCGGCTGCGCCCCGGCATGAAGGGGCTCCTTCTTCTTTGCCTTCTGGCGTCTCTGGCATCCGCTGCGGAGCCGGATGTGCGGGACGGATCCGCCGCGGCCGCCGGGGCCCGGCCGCTGGCGAACCTCTTTCAAAGTGCCCCTTCGGATGAATTCCGAAAAGCGGTTGCACAGCTTCCGGACCTGCGGGTCTACGAGGGGCTTCCCGATCCGAAAACCGAAAAGGCGCTCTACGAAAAAGAAAAGCTGCGAGGGGATGTCACGTCTCTCGGCGGATGGGAATTTTACGAAAAGCCGGTCAATCTGACTGCGTCCGAAGCCGCCTCGTTGCGCGAACTCTTCCAGCCGGGCAATCCCTTTTCCCCGGGAGGAGGAGATGCCTGCGGAAAATTCCATCCGGATTACGCCCTCGTCTGGAAGTCCGGCGAATACCTTGCCCTCGTCGGGTTGGGCTGCCAGGAGATCCACGCCATCGGCCCGTCGATCACGCTCCACCGCTACATCCCGCCCGACATCTACGCGAAATTCGAGCGGATCCTTGGAAAGCATACCGTCAACCGGCCGCAACCCTGACCGTTCAGGAACGCCTCGCCGCTTTCAAACTCCCGCGAGAACCGATTCGTATTTCCCTGCTGGAGCTGGATGTTCTTAGTCCAGACTTTTGAAAACTTCTAAGCCTGCCAAACGCGTCGGTAATGGGTCGGAGACATGCCGAAGGAACGTCGGAACTCCCGGGAAAAGAAATTGGAATCCATAAACCCGCAGTCATAGGAAATATCGGTCACCGTATCATCGGTGAGGCGGAGACGTTCACACGCATGGTTGAGCCTCACCCGTTTCAACTGGGCATTTGGACTCAGTCCGGTCGCCTGTAAAAACAGCCGGTAGAAGGTACGGGGTGAAATCGCCGCTTCCCGGGCGAGATCCTCCATGCAGATCTGCTCATGAAAATTTTTCTCCATGTAATGGATCGCCTTGGCCACCCTCCGCGCACTGTCATGGGAGGTGCGAAGCCGCAAATTGTGAAAACGGGAAAGCATCACGATCAGATGCTGGAAATGAGAATGGCTGATATCCTTCCAGCCCGGAAGTTGCTGGGCGATTTCCCGTTCCATCTCCCCAACCAATGCCACTGCCTGCTCAAAAATGCGGGGAATCAGGCAAAAATGCAACACTCCGGACGCGCTGCCTCCACCGGGCTTCGATCCAACAAAATTGAAAAGCAGCTTGAAGTTGCAGTCATCGGCAATCTGCCAATTTTTCATGTGCAGAGCCGTCGGGTGGAAGCGGACCACGCGCATCCGCAAATCTTCGGATCTGGAAAAATGAAAGGGACTGCCCGGTGGCACCAGGATGACAAATCCTGTGGAAACCTCGTCCCGTCCGCTTTTCAGGTTGAAATATCCGGTTCCGGAGGTCACGAGAATCAATCGGGCAAAATGGGCCTTTGGGTCGGCAGGAAGAGTGTGTGTCACCTCCAGGGAGAACCCTTCGGGGCGCCGCATGGCACGGACGCAGGACGGTGGGGACGGAACTGCTTTCGGACTTGTCATGGCATAATAATGCTAATTTTTGACAGCCCTTGCAAGGCCTGTCCGAATCCAGAAGATAGTATGGGGATGTGAAAACTTCCCGGCCAACGATCAGCGCGTTCTATTTTCCCAACTATCATCGCGATCCCCGCAATGAGGAAAAATATGGAGCGGGCTGGAATGAGTGGCACCTCCTCCGACAAGCCGTGCCCCGCTATTCCGGACACCGTCAACCTCTTGTTCCGCTCTGGGGATATGAAGATGAAAGCGATTCCCGCGTCATGCAGCGCAAAATCACATCCGCCACGGCGCATGGCATCTCAAACTTCATTTTTGACTGGTATCACTACAACGACGGACCGTTTCTATCGCACGCTTTGGATGAAGGATTTCTGAAGGCTCCCAATCCGGAAAACATGACCTTCTGCCTCATGTGGGCGAATCACGACTGGTTTGACATCTTCCCCGCAAAACCCGGTGTCGATCCGGAATTGCATTATCCGGGAAAGATCACCCCTGCCACTTTCGAGAAAATCACCGATCACCTCATTGAAAGATACTTTTTCCATCCCAACCACTTCCGGGTGGAGGGAATGCCTTTCTTTTCTGTTTACCATCTCGATACGCTTGTCGAATCGTTCGGCGGGGAACGCGAACTGGCAAAGGGGTTGGAAGGCATGCGCCGACGTGTGGAAAAAGCTGGCCTGCCGGGAATCCACCTGAACGCCATCGGGTGGTGCCTCGGCTCCCTGAAAGGGGAAAAGGCCCGCAGCAGTCCGTTTGATTTTTCCGCAAACCTCGGATTTGACAGTGCCACATCCTATGTCTGGGTTCATCATGTCGATGTGCAAAAGGAAGGGAATGACGATTACGATTCCATGGCGGACAGCTACTTTGACATGTATGAAGAAGCCCGCGACACCTGCCGCATTCCGATTTTTCCCAATGTCACAATGGGATGGGATCCCAGCCCGCGCACCGATCCCAAGTGCGGGTGGCAACCCTCCGTCTATCCGTTCAGCAGAGTTCTCCAAGACAACACCCCGGAAGCTTTCGGGAGGGCAATCCGGCGCGCCTTCGACGCCGTTTCCGTCCTCCCTGGAGAAACGCTCGTCACCATCAACGCCTGGAACGAATGGACCGAGGGCAGCTACCTGGAACCTGACACCGTTCACGGCATGGCTTATCTGGAGGCCGTGCGCGAAGCGCGAAACTCCCTGCTCGCGCCGTCCGCTCCGGCATTCTGCCCCGCGTAAATTCCCAATCCTTTCCCTTCGCAGACCCTCACCCGAACCACCCCATGAAAAAAACACCACTCCACTACGGAAAACGGGCCTTGCTCGTCCTGGCATCCGGACTTTTGCTCTCGCATTCCTGCCTGATGGCCGCAGACGTTCTTTTCGAAGATCGCTTTGGCAGCGATATGTTTCCCTCGGAACAAACGCAGGACTTTAATATAGACCTTGCTGCACGGCAAAGCGGATCACTCGCCCCCGTGGCTTATTCCGAATCTGAAAACGGCCGTCCATGGCAAAGCCAGGCTTCCCCCTCTCAACAGAGCATGGATTTTCGGCTTTATTTCAAATCACAGTGGTTCGGCATTTCTCCGAAATGGGAACTAAAGGAAGACGATGGCAATTACTCCCTGACTCTGGACCTGAGATTTCATCGCATGGATCCCGAAAACTCCCTGGAAGGGATTATCGCAATCGGCAGGACGGAACCGCAAGCCAGTGAAACAAACTTTCCGGACCTTCACGGAACCTTCGCTGTCACCATTGAGGTCGGCTCCGAACCATCAATCCCCATTTGGAACAACGGAAATGAAATGGGCTCAGCACCTTTGCCGTCGGTCCAAACTCTCGTTGTGACATGGACCCAAAAGGGAGCCGAAATCAGCAATATGAAAGTTTCTATCAACGGCACCAAAGTCGATGCCGATTCCGGTCCGGCACTTACACTGGCCAATCCGCAAATCATGATCGCAGGCAGAAGCATGAGCAACGTTCAAGAGGGAGCCATCCCGGCACTTCAACTCAATCACCTCACCTGCTCCAAAGGTTAAGAGGGGGATTCCCGTCCGTCCCGTTGTGCAAATGTTCGGCAAACTCCCCCCTTTCTGCGACGTGCTGACAGGAACACTCCTGTTTGCAATGCAGTCTGTTCTTTTTGCGCAATCCGGCGAAGCGCTTGACGCATGCGCCTGCTGGGATCGTGTCGAACAGCGTCCCGGACAGACGGAAACTCTCTTTCTGCGTCTCGAAGCGGACACCATCCCCAACGGACCACTCACCGCCCGGTTGACTCCCCCGCCGGGCGTTGACGTCGAAACGAACAACGCCGAGCAGCTGCAAGGCCTCGGGAGCAAAGCACCCAACCAGAACGCCAGCCTGGAGCGCAAAATTGGAACATCCGACTGGAAGCGCGGAGTGGTCGTGTCCAATTCGGTCAAAAACTATTTCATTTACCGGGAACTCCCGGAAAAGCATTTGAGTGCAACCGTGTCATGGAAAATTCGCTGCCCACAGCCACTCAATGCCCAGGGAACCATGGAAATAAACATCCCAGGCAAGGAATCGATTCAACTTCCCGTCCGCTTTGACTTCCGGAATGGGCCGGGAACCGCCACTTCCGGTCAGATTCCACCGCCAGTTCCAGCCAAGCACGATTACCTTGTCGGCGCCCTCTACTATCCCGGCTGGGTGCCCGGCCAGGGTTCGGGTTGGAATCTTCTTGAGCCTTTCCCGGAACGCAAGCCGGCCCTTGGCTACCACGACGCATCCTCGCCGACGGTGTCGGATTGGGAAATCAAATGGGCGCTGGAAAATGGCATCAACTTCTTCGCCCTCTGCTGGTATGCACCGTTCGGAAAAGGGGAAATCAAAGCCAAAGATCTCTTTCTCGGGCAGACCCTCCACGAAGGGCTGTTGAAGTCGCACTTTCTCGACAGGTTCCATTTTGCCCTGCTCTGGGAGAACTCGGTCGGGGAAGCGGTCTCGCGCGAGCGCCTCATGAACGACTTCCTCCCGTTCTGGATCACCAATTATTTCAAGAATCCAAGCTATCTGGTCGTTGATGGGAAACCGGTTCTTTTTGTCTATGATGTCAAAAAGTTCGTCGCCAACCAAGGCGGAGTGGAAGAGGCGGCCCGGTCGGTCTCTCTTATGCGGCAAGCCTTGGTGAATGAGGGGTTCCAAGGCCTGTGGCTGGTCGGAGAATACCGTGGCACCGACCCGGCTCCGTTCAAAGAAATGGCGGACATCGGTTTCGATGCCTCGTTCCCCTACTGTTACGGAGTGTCAAAGCCGAAGAACAACCGGGAGGCCGTGGAGGAGATCATGGATATCGCCCGCCTTCAGGATGGTGCCAGCGGGATTCCCGTGATCGCCACAGCTTCTGTCTCGTGGGATCCGCAACCGTGGATCGAATATATCGACTACCCATGGAATCCCATTTCCTTCTGGCTGGATCCCGCCCACTTCAAAGAATGCGTGGAACGGATGAAAAAACGCATCGATGGACGCCTGGAGGGCAACCCGCTGGCAAAGCGGATGCTTCTCATCGACAACTGGAATGAATATGCGGAAGGCCATTGGGTGGCGCCTTCGCGAAAAGAAGGCTTCCGTTACCTGAATGCCATCCGGGACGTCTTTGCACCGCAGGCCTCCGGGCACCCCAATGTGCTGCCAGAAAACGTCGGAATTCCCCGGGACGAAACCGCCTACAATCACTGGCTTCAAAAAACGCGCGACAGACTCAAGGGGGAATCCCCGGGCACTTCTGCAAGATGAGAGGCGGGCTCCGGAAAAACCGTGTCCCCCCATTCGGATTTCATCCGACCATCAGAAAAAAACGGCCGCCAGGAGGGAGCTCAGGGCAAAGAAATCCCTGCGGTTACTTTTATTGAGCATCAAGGTCCGGCCCTGCCATGTCCACCCATGTTTGCAAAAGCTCGTCATAGGGAAATGATCGCACGCTTCCATCGCAGAACGACACAAGCGCCACCCCCTGGTGAAGGTTGCCCAACCAATTCCCGGGATTTACCCGCGCCAGGGGGACGTTGAAATACCAGGTCGACTCGTAGGTTCCCTGAACATTGTTTCCCTCAAAAAGCATGGCGGTGCCCGCCGGCTTTTCCACCCTTGCCACTGACATTCTCAGATTGGCCGCACGGAACGGCGCAATATGGGAATTCAGCGCCCAATCTCCAATGGGATGATGCTTCGTGACAGAAGGAGAGTAGAAAACTTCCCCGGCGTGACGCGCGTCCGGCTTGAAGACATGAGATTTTCCGTAAACATAGGGATGCACTCTGGTTGTCCAATACGGAGGGTTCCATCCCGTCGTCTCATACAATGGCGGCAGAAGCCCGTTGTTGTCACTGACATAACCCAGGACTCCTGTCGTGACCTGCTTCATATGTGAGAGGCTTTTTGCCATTCGCGACCTTGCCATTCCACTCTTGGCCGCAGGAATAGCCAGCAGTGCCAGGAATGCAATGATGCTGATAACCACCAACATCTCCACAAGAGTGAATCCTGTCCGGCTCTTCTCCGAAGCAGGCGTGAAGTTTCGGGGGAAACCCATTTTCATTTGATGGACAATCGGAACCTGGTGAGTTGCCTGTCCACAGGCAACCCACCAGGAGAACATGGATTTTTTTATTCCGTCCGCGCAGCGCGCCGCCGACGCATCGCCACGGCGATTGTCAGTGCCCCTGTTCCCAGCAACATCCAGGTCGAAGGTTCGGGGACCGGAGTTACGTCCGCATAAGTTGTCCCCATGCGAATTTCATCAAACCAACCTTTTGCCGTAGTTGACCCTCCCCCGGAGGTATATCCGGACGCAAGATCCAGCTTGTCGATCTGGAACGAGACTAATGATGTGATATCGGCATCCGCAGCCCCAGGCTCCGTTCCAAGTGTGGGATTCATATACAGCCGGAGACGTTCATTGGATCCACTGGCATCGAAATCAATCCGTAATACAAAGAGAAAGGTGGTATCCAGAGAAGCCGCCACGCCAGTGTTTCCGTTTACATTGCCTCCAGCATTGCTCTGAATCGACCAATCTGACGCAGATGTCTGCTTTCCAATGAACGCAACCTGATTTACACCGCCATAGAGTCTGAGAGCAAAAAAACGGTTTCCGTCATCGAGATTTCCCAGAAAGCTCATGTAAACCGTTCCGGTATTTACAGCAGAAAAAGTTCGTGATGCGCCAGATGTTGTGCTTGTCGGCAAGGTATAGGTCTTGTTCCCTGTGGTTGAGAGGCTGGGATAGGAGAGACTGTTTGTTTCCACTGTGGCCGCTCCTGTGTTTCCCACTCCCACCCAGCTTCCGGTAAATCCAGTGCCCCCGTTTTGGCCTGCCAGATTCCCTGTCGAATAGTCAAAAGACTCATAGGACAAAAGAGTCGCGCGCAAAAGCCCGGGAGACAGCATAATAAGTCCCGTTGCCACGATTGAAGCGAGAAAGCTCCCATTTCTCCGGAGCAATGCCTGCTGAGAATGCCTTGACAATGGATCTTCGCACAGTGCCAGGGAATGAAAAAGAGTTTTTATTTTATTAGGTTTATTAGGGGTTTTCATACTGGCGTCACTCTCTCACGCTTCTTGACTTGCCGCATGAGTAGCACTGCCAAAAAACAGCATTTTTATGCCAAGCTTCATGAATTCTCACGCAGGAAAGGCCGAGAGGTTACATGAACGACACGGCAGGAATATGCTACTTTGTGGCGCGAAACTCCATGTGCATATGTCCATCCGGAACCAGGCTCGCTTCCATGAAGTTCTCCCCCGGTCCGGCTGCTCTCCCGTCGATTTTTTCTCGCTGCACAGTGAAGCTTCTGCCCCAATATGGTTTGCATCTTGGGCGCTGATCAGGGCCCGGGTGATACCGGCTTCCATCGAAGAACCGGCTTGTTCAATGGGGCTCCCTCCGAACATCCGGAAACCGCCGCACCCACGGCAAACGAAATTTCCGAGCGGAACAAAACCCCGCCTGCTCCGAAATGGACCTCAACGCGGAAAAACTGCGCCCGGGTTGTCATGTTCACCCGCATTTGGTCTCCGGCCAAATCGAGTGTGAACGATGCGGGCTAATTTCTTTCCGGCACAACAAGCAGCCCCCATTTGCCCGGATCCAGAGATTCTCCAACCACAACTTTCTTCTGATACACGGAACAAAGGTTCGGAGTCGTCGCCCCCCCCACGCCGGTGAAGAGAAGGAATTCGGGAATGACGGTCTTTTCAAAGCCGGTCTCTTCCAGCTTTGCGAAGATACTGTCCGAATTGCGGCCCGGGGAAGGCGTGATGACATAGACGACCCCCTCTGTCTGGCAGACCGCGTGAATCCCGTCGATCCTCCCGCGGTAAAATTTGCAGCCGCGCAGTTCGTCGGGAATTTTTTCTGCAAGATAGTCCCGGTCGGAAAAGAGTTTTGCCCCTGCATCCAAAATATCCGGTGTGGCACCCGAGCAATCCATCAAGGCCGCCGGTCCTGTCAGCAACGTGACGGGATTGCCGTCGTTGGCAGGCTTCCCGTTGGGAAACATCCTAGGGTTGATACCGGTGGCATGGTTGATCAGCACCCGCGAACGCGCAGCCGGGCTGGCAAATTTTCCCTCCAGCACATCTGCTTCCGCAAAAGCAGCCATGAGGATGTTTTTGTCTCGCGCACGTTCCCAATCATAAATGACGTAAATGGTGCCATCGGGCGCCTGCGTGCCGTCGGGATAGCTCACATTGTCGCGCTCATCCAAAACAAGACCTCCTTTCCAGGTCGCGCCATCATCGTCGGAAAGATAGGCCGTGAGATGGCTGCGCCCGATCTTCCTGTCCAACGGACCGTGCTTGACGAGCAGCAGGTTCCCGGATGCCAGCCGACGCAGAAAAAAACGGGACGTGGCATTGGGCAGACAGTTTTTCGCCTCTGTCCAGGTGCGTCCGCCATCCTTGGAAACGGATTGGTGGATGCCGAATTTTGTGCGGACGAGCTGCCAGAGCGAACCATCGCGGCGTTCGACAACCATCGGTTCATCGCAATCCCGCTCTGTCGGTGGAATGTTCGCCGTCCCGCGCAGGTTCCAAGTCATTCCTTGATCGTTGGAAACCATCACCCGGCAGCTGTCATCCGTCTTCCAGATGGCGGTTGGCAAAATCCACTCCCCGGAGCGGGTGACAATCGGCTTGTTCAACATCACCCCCTTGCAGATCACACGCGGGGCGGTCCAAGTCGGATTCTCGCTGTCAGGATTGTCCGTGGTCATGGCCATGGTCACCGTGGCCAGTTCCCCCGGACCATTCAGCCACCAGAACAGCCACAGCCGTCCGGCGGGATCGATCCAGAAGCAGGGATCTGATGTGCGAATGGGGCCGGCACCATCCGGATCGATGACAAACTTCAAGTCGCTCCATGTCTTCCCATCGTCCCCGCTGGTTGCAGCAACAACGTAATTGTGTTCGTCCTCCCAGACCCTGCCTGCATACCATGTCGCCCAGAGACGTCCGTCCGGCGCACGCTCCATGGAGGGAATTCCCTGGTATTTGCGCTCCTCCGGCCCATATTTTTCCCCCGGCTGGAAATGGACGGGCGGATGGACAAACTGGTCCAGAGTCACCGGCGCAGAAGCCGGGAAGCCCCCCTGCGAAGAGGGCAGTTCCTTCGTCGGCAAAGCGAGGATGTCCCCGCCGTCCTGCGCCAGGAGAGGCTGAAGCGAAAAAAGGGAGGAAGCAAGGAAGACAAAAGCAGGAAGGGAACATCTCATGGGGAAAATCTAATCGCTTTCGTCAATGAGTTCCTGCATATGGCTGACAAAAACCAGCACAATACCGCCATCGTGTTCCCTGCCACCCTCTTGAGCTTTCCGCGGGACAGTCCAAGTGAATGACGCATCGGCAACACGGTGCTTTTCAAACGGGGAATGTCAGAAAATCCCATGAGAATCTGGCAGGATTATGCTGCTTTGTGGCGCGGAACTCCATGCACAATTTTCCACCCTGAACTAGGCTTGTCCCCATGAGGTTCTTCTCCGCCCTGCGGTGCTCCCGGCTCATTTTTTTACCGCTTTATGGTGAGGCTTCTTAGGATCGTCCTGATGTCCTCACCCAATCCCCCTCATCATCCGACCCCTTCCCGAGACCGCGTTCCCGTGATCGGAAAACTCGGCTACGCCTCGGGGGGCATGGCCGTCAATCTCATGTCCAACGCGGTCGGCAGTCTGGTCGCCATGGTCCTGAACATCGCCCTCGGCATGAACCCGGCTCTGGTGGGGTTGCTTGTCGCGATTCCCCGGCTTTTTGATGCCATCGCCGATCCCTTGCTGGGAACCATCTCGGACAATTTTCGCTCACGATGGGGACGTCGCAAGCCGTTCATGTTCGTGGGAGGAATTGGCTCCGGCATTTTCTTTGCCGCCTTGTGGTGGATGTCTCCGACGTGGAAGGAAATGACCCACTTCTGGTATTTTCTGGGATTGTCCCTCGCCTATTACCTTTTCACCTCGCTTTTCAGCATTCCGTGGGGGGCCCTTGGTCTTTCGATCACGGCAGACTATCACGAACGGACACGCGTGATGGCCTGGAACTCCTTCCTCTGTGCCCTGACGGGAATCAGCCTGTCCTGGTTTTATGCCATGACCCAGATGGACGCATTCCCGGATACCCTGACGGGAGCCCGCTTTGTCACGGCCGGGGTGGGATTTGTCATGATCGCGTTGTCCATGGGAGCCGTGGTTTTCTGCCCGGACAAACACCGCCCCGGGGATCAACCTGAAACGCCGGAGCCATTGTTAGCGCAACTCAGGGACGTATTTTCCAACCGTCCGTTCCTTTTGGTGGGAGGCACGGTCTTTCTCATGTGCCTGGGCATTTTCAGTGTCTCCAGCATCAGCCCCTACATCGCGATTTACTATATCTATGGAGGCAGCGAAAAGGCGGCCTCTGTCCTGCTCGGGTGGGGCGGTTCGGTCTGGCAGGTCAGCAGTTTGCTGTTGGTCGGCGTGGTAGCCGGGGCCGCAGTGCGCTTCGGGAAACGCCCGACCCTGGCTGTTGCCCTGATCTGCGCTTTGCTTGGCAACCTGCTCAAGTGGCCGCTGACATCCCCGCAGCATCCGTGGTTGTCATTGATCCCGTCCGTGTTTGTGGCATTCGGGTTCTGTGCTCTCTGGACGCTGACCGCCTCCATGCTGGCCGATGTGTGCGACTATCACGAATTTCGGACCGGTCGCCGCAGCGAGGGAAGCCTGAACGCTGTTTACGCCTGGCTGATGAAACTTGGGGTCACGGCGGCCTTTGCGATTTCAGGCGTTCTGCTTTCCGCAACCGGATTTGATTCCGCCCTGGGTGGATCCCAATCCGAACGCACGATTTTTCTCATGCGGTTGATTGATGCCGGTCTTCCCGCGCTGGCCATGCTGGGGGCGATCGTTCTCACCTTTTGCTATCCCATAACCGAGTCCCGGGCCTACGACATCCGGAAGGAACTCGAAAACCGCCGGGGACGTCTTGGGTGAGGAATCGCTCCCGGGATGATTCCCGGCAGGCAAGGATCGGGAAATTTTTCGGTTTCCGTCGGGAGCGGAGTGGGTAAAGTTCCCGGTTCCATGATTTCATCCACCGAAAAGCGCCTGCGCGAACTGCTGTCCGAACGCATCCTCATTCTCGACGGGGCGATGGGGACGATGGTGCAAAAATACAAGCTTCAGGAGGCCGACTACCGCGGCACCCGGTTTTCGGGCTGGACCGGGCAGGATCTGAAGGGGAACAACGATCTTCTCGTGCTCACGCGGCCGGATGTGATCCGGGAGATCCACGATGCCTACATCGCGGCTGGATCGGATATCATCGAGACGAACACGTTCAGCGGAACTGTCATCGCGCAGGCGGACTACGGGCTCGAGCATCTGGTTCCGGAGATGAACCGCGAGGCCGCAAGGCTCGCACGCGAGGCGGCGGACGCCTGCAAGGACCGGCATATCTTTGTCGCCGGGGCGATCGGGCCGCTCAACCGGACGCTTTCCATCTCGCGGGACGTCAACGATCCCGGCAAGCGGGATGTCACATTCGAGCAGGTTGCCGCAGCCTATCTCGAACAGGTTGAGAATCTGGTGGCCGGGGGAGTGGACATCCTCCTCGTGGAGACCATTTTCGACACGCTCAATGCCAAGGCCGCGCTCTTCGCCATCTCGGAATTTTTTGAATCCCATCCGCGTCTCCCGGTGATGGTTTCCGGCACGATCACCGACCTCAGCGGGCGCACGCTCACCGGACAAACGGTGGAGGCATTCCTCAATTCGGTGTCCCACTTCCCGCTGCTTTCGGTCGGCCTGAACTGCGCGCTCGGTCCGAAGGAGATGCGCCCGTATATCGAGGAGCTTTCCGCCATCGCGCCGTTCCATGTCAGCACGTATCCGAATGCCGGCCTGCCCGATCCCCTCTCACCGACCGGATTTCCCGAGACTCCGGAATCGCTTGCGCCGCAGCTCCGCGAGTGGGCGGAACAGGGCTGGCTGAACATCATCGGCGGATGTTGCGGCACGACTCCCCCGCACATCAAGGCGATCGCCGAGGCCGTCAAGGGGCTGCCTCCGCGGCAAATCCCCCCCCGCGTGACCACCCTCCGGCTCAGCGGACTCGAGCCATTCACCGCCCGCCCGGAAATTCCGTTCATCAATATCGGCGAGCGCACGAATGTCACCGGTTCGCCGAAATTCGCAAAGCTCATCCTGGCTGGAAACTACGACGAGGCGCTCGCGGTCGCGCGCCAGCAGGTCGAGGCAGGCGCACAGGTCATCGACATCAACATGGATGAGGGGATGCTCGACGGGGCCGCGGCCATGACGCGGTTCCTGAACCTCATCGCGAGCGAGCCCGACATCTCGCGCGTGCCGGTGATGATCGACTCCTCGAAGTGGGAGGTCATCGAGGCCGGGCTCCGCTGTGTCCAGGGCAAGTGCGTCGTGAATTCGATCAGCCTCAAGGAGGGCGAGGAGAAATTCAAAGCCCAGGCCCGGCTGGTCCGGCGCTACGGAGCCGCCACGATCGTCATGGCCTTCGACGAGCGCGGGCAGGCGGACACGCTGGAACGAAAAATCGCGATCTGCGGACGCGCGTATCAGATCCTCGTCGAGGAGGTCGGATTCCCCCCGGAGGACATCATCTTCGACCCGAACATCCTCACGATTGCAACCGGGATCGAGGAGCACAACGGATACGGGGTCGCGTTCATCGAGGCCGCCCGCTGGATCAAGACCAACCTCCCGCACGCGCGCGTCAGCGGCGGGATCAGCAACATTTCGTTTTCCTTCCGCGGAAACAACCCGGTTCGCGAAGCCATGCATTCGGTGTTCCTGTTCCACGCGATCCGCGCGGGGCTGGACATGGGGATCGTCAATGCGGGCATGCTCGGTGTTTACGAGGAGATCCCGAAGGAGCTTGTCGGCCTCATCGAGGACGTGCTTTTCAACAGGCGGCCGGATGCGACCGAGCGGCTCGTGACATTTGCCGACACCATCAAGTCGCAAGCCAGCGGCAACACGGCTCCCGTGGCCGATCTTTCCTGGCGCGAGGCCCCGGTCGAGCAGCGCCTCAAGCACGCGCTCATCAAGGGGATCGTCGATTTTGTGGATGCCGACACGGCCGAAGCGCTCGAAAAATACAAGCGCCCGCTGCTCGTCATAGAGGGTCCGCTCATGGATGGCATGAAGGTCGTCGGCGATCTCTTCGGCGCCGGGAAAATGTTTCTTCCGCAGGTCGTGAAAAGCGCCCGGGTGATGAAGAAGTCGGTCGCATGGCTCACCCCCCTCATGGAGGCCGAGCGCGCGGCCAACCCGGATGCCCGCGCGCAGGGTCGTGTGCTCATGGCGACCGTCAAGGGCGATGTCCACGACATCGGCAAAAACATCGTCGGCGTCGTCCTCGCCTGCAACAACTACGAGGTCATCGACCTCGGGGTCATGGTCCCGTGCGAAAAGATCCTCGCGACCGCTCGCGAGAAGAATTGCGATGTCATCGGCCTCTCCGGCCTCATCACCCCGTCGCTCGATGAGATGATCCATGTCGCGAAGGAGATGCAGCGCGAGGGATTCACCACGCCGCTCATGATCGGCGGCGCCACCACCAGCCGCGCGCACACGGCCGTGAAGGTGACCCAGCACTACGCCCCGGGCGTCGTCCATGTCCTCGATGCCTCCCGCGCGGTCAATGTCGTCAGCGCCCTCCTCAGCCCGGATCAAAAACCGGAGTTCATGAAGAAGCTCGCCGCCGACTACGAAACCCTCCGTGCAGTTCACGCCGGACGCCAGGCCGGACGCCCGCAGCTCACACTGGCGGAAGCCTCGGCCAACCGGCTTGCGGCCGATTGGTCGGACATCGCACGCCCGTCCAGGCTGGGAACCATCCCGGCCGACGTCACGCTTGAGGAACTGGTTCCGTATTTCGACTGGTCTCCATTTTTTCACGCGTGGGAACTTCGCGGGCGCTTTCCCGGCCTCCTCGACGATCCGGATATTGGGCCCGAGGCCCGCAAGCTTTACGACGACGCGCGCAGGCTCCTCGACGAGATTGTTGCCAGGCAGCTTTTCCGTCCGCGCGGGGTCATGGGATTCTGGCGTGCCGCAAGCACAGGCGAAGACATCCGCCTGTTCTCGGAGGACGGCTCGCCGCTCGAAACCCTCCATTGCCTGCGCCAGCAGCAGAAGAAGCCGGCTGGTCAGCCGAACCTCTCGCTTGCTGACTTCATCGCTCCCGAATCCTCAGGTTTCGAGGACTTCATCGGCACCTTTGCCGTCACCGCCGGACACGAGGTCCACGACGTCGCGGCCGGCTACGAGAAAAACCACGACGACTACCTTTCGATCATGACGAAGGCGCTTGGCGACCGGTTCGCCGAGGCCTATGCGGAGTGCCTTCACAAGCGGGCGCGCGACCTGTGGGGCTTTGGAAAGAACGAAGGGCTGACCCAGGAAGAACTGATCCGCGAGAAATACCGCGGCATCCGCCCGGCTCCCGGATATCCCGCCCAGCCGGACCACACCGAGAAATGGACGCTCTGGAAGCTTCTCGACGCCGAGCGCCACACCGGGATCACGCTCACGGAAAGCCTCGCCATGTCCCCAGCCAGCAGCGTCAGCGGACTCTTTTTCTCGCACCCGCAATCGAAATATTTCGCTGTCGGAAAGCTCGAGCGCGACCAGGTGGAAAGCTACGCCGGCCGCAAGGGCATGCCGTTTGAGGAAATCGAAAAATGGCTGCATCCGTATCTCAATTACGACCCCGACAGCAACCTCACCCGCCCGTGCCAGCCCGGAGCCAAGGCTTAGGTGTTCAGTCCCGGATAGTGGCGGTGCATGGCACGGAAATGTGCATTTCCCGAGGGTGTTGGGCGAGCTGGCGGCGCTCGTGCGGGAGAGGAACTGCTACTACTCGAATCTCAGTTTGGCGGAGAGCCGCATCCTTCGGCTTCCCCTCGTAAAAAGAGGGTTTGGGTTGGGTGGGACTCGAACCCACAACCAACGCCTTAAAAGGGCGCTGCTCTACCATTGAGCTACCAACCCGAAAGGGAATGGAAATTTAGACGGAACGCCGGAAGACGCAATCTTCAATATCGAAATTTGTTGGCCGGCTGGAGAGAGGCGGGTAATCGCTTCTACCGCCGGACCCCGCCCACCCGTCCGTAATCGACCGCTCCGAAACCCCAGGGCACTCCGCCGTCCCCCCCCCAGCCGCCCCATGCACCCCAATCCTGTGCGGTCATCTGGTTCATCTGGGCCGCCTCCATGTTCTCGTTGCTGATCTTCTGTTTGATGCGGAGCTGCTTGTAGGCCTGATATTCTTTCGGTCCTCCGACGTAGGCCCGGTTGTTTTTCATGTCGGGCAGGACGAAGTAGGTTTTACCCTGGTAGGTGGTCTGAGAGACTTTGTCTTTGGGCAGCGACGTGAGGAGAGCCACCTGATCCGGCTTGACCGGGGTGATCACCCGGAATCCGGCCGCAACGGCCGTGCTCTCTTTTTCTTTGAGCTCCCAGGCGCAGCCGGAAACAAGGACAAGCATTGCGGACAGGGCGAGGATTTTTGCCGGGGGGGTCGCATCCCGCTATTCTATCGCGGCGATGGTTCGTGTCGAGGCCAACTTCCTGGGATCCCCCATCGGACGCACTCCTGATCCACCGGCCCGGTTCCTTCGCTCATGCCCCGCTCCACCAGGCAAAGCGGGACAACGAAAGATTCCATTCATCCGCTTCTCCCGATAGTTTGAAATGGTGATTCTCCTCACTGTGAAACTTCAGGGCGGTAACGCGGGCCCGGAGTATCCGGCCAGCCGGCCCCGGAGCGACGGCATTCCGGGACAGGCAGCCCGTCCGCGCCACGCAAGCAAGAAGGTTCGATAAATGCCGGTCTGGATTCAAGCGGGCTTGTGGGGTCTGTTCTCGGGAGGAGCACTGGTCGTCGGGGCGCTGATCGGCTACCGCTTCCGGCTGTCCGATGCTCTGATCGCGTCCATCATGGCTTTCGGATCGGGCGTCTTGATTTCCACCCTGTCCTTCGAACTGATGGAGGAGGCATACAATCAGGGAGGGCTCGGAGCGGCTGGCCTCGGCTTTGCCGCCGGGGCGGTTGTTTACAGCGCCGCCAACTGGCTTCTGAGCCTCTACGGGGCAAAGCATCGGAAACGTTCCGGAGACCTGCAACCTTCCGAGGAAGAAATTCAAGGGAGTGGAGCGGCAATTGCCGTGGGGGCTTTGCTCGACGGAATTCCAGAATCCATCGCGATCGGGTTGAGCATGCTGGACGGGAGCGGGATCAGCACCGTGACGGTGACGGCGATCTTCATTTCCAACATCCCGGAGGGGCTGGCAAGTTCTTCCGGCATGAAGCGGAGCGGACGATCGGCCGCCTTCATCTTCGGCCTCTGGCTGTCGATCGCCTTCATCTCCGGCATCGCTGCATTGGCCGGCTACACTGTCTTCGATGCATTTTCACCAGAGGTTCGCGCCGCGACCACGGGCGTCGCCGCCGGGGCGATTCTCGCAATGATCGCCGACACGATGATTCCCGAGGCTTTCGAGAAAACGCACAGCCTCTCCGGACTCGTCACCGCTGCTGGATTCCTCTGCGCCTTCGCCCTGTCCATGTTTGAAAAATAGCGTCGCGCCTGCCGGATGCCTTCGCGGGAGGCGCGCCTCAAAAACCTTTGCGAGCCATTTCCGCTGAGGATAGGCTTCTCGTCATGAGTGACATGAAGGAATTGCTCGGCAGCGGAAAGCTCGAAAAATTTGCCGCGGGAGAGGACGTCATCCGCCAGGGGGACAAAACCGGCTGCCTGTTCTTCCTCGTGGAGGGAACGGTCGAGATCCTCCGGGACGGGGTGTCCGTCGCCACATCCTCCGAGCCCGGAGTCGTCTTCGGCGAGATGTCCGCCCTGCTCGAAACCCCTCACACGGCGACCGTTCGCACCGTTGTGCCATGCACGTTCTGCGTCGTGCCGGATTCCCTCAAGTTTCTTGAATCGTCGCAGAAAGTGAGCCACTCGATGAGCAAGCTCCTCGCCCGGCGGTTGAATGCACTGAACCAATATCTTGTGGATGTGAAGCACACTCTCGAAGGGGACGGCCGCCTTGATGTCGTGATCAAAACCCTGGAGGGCCTGCTCCATCACCATCCGATCCGCTCCCAGACGACAGCTTCCGGCAAAGCGATGGACAACTGATCATCCGAGCTCAGGGCAGGAGGCCTCCGGTGGCCGGCGGTGATCACACCGGCCGGACAGGCTCCGCATGGAGGCCGGCAACCCGGAGCCTGTCGTTTTTTTTCGCTATCTGGCGGACCCTGAGTTATTCTGAATTCCCATGAATACCTGTCCCTGCCTCGAATCCGTAAAGACACTCATCACAACCGGAAAGTGGGAAGGCGGAAGTTGTGAATGCGGAAAGAATATCACGGCCACCCATCTTATTGTTGCCGGCATCATTGGATTTCTTTTGAGCATTCTGCTGGGAGCTCTCTTTTTCCGTTCGAGACGGGATTGAGACGAAGCCGCAATCACCCCGTCGCCATACGGCAGATGCCCGCATTTTTTCAGACAGGCCGGGTATAGAACGGTCACCTCCCTCAAGCCATCCCTTCGAACCATGTCCGGATTCACAACCCCTTCCAATCATCGGGGCGGATTCCTTTCCTGCCTCCGCGCCGTCAGAGCCTTGCTCATCATCCTGCCGGCTCTTCTGTCACCAGTCCGCGCTTCGGAGCTCCGCTTGTCGCCACCCAAAGACAGAGGGGACGCTGTTCCGATCCTGCGCGAAGCGATCGCAAAGTGCCGGACGGAGGGGATTGGCAAGCTCGTCCTTGAGCAGGGGGTGTGGAACCTTTACCCGGACAAGGCGGAGGGGGACTTCCGCCATGTCACGAACCACGATTCCGGATACCGGCGCATGGCGATGCACCTGGATGGATTCTCGGACTTTGAGATCGACGGCAGCGGCTCCACCCTGGTGTGCCACGGGGTCATGATGCCGGTGGCGGTGGATCGGTCAAAAAATATCACCCTGCGAAACCTGACGATCGATTGGGAAAAGCCATTCCAGCTCGAGGGTTCGGTCGTGGCCGTGGGGAACGATTTCTTCGAGGTGGAGATGCTGCCGGAGTGCGATGCCTGCCTGCGTGACGGAAGGTTGCTGGGCGGAATCGGTGAGGGTTTTTTTGGGGAAAACCAGGATCCCATGGAGGCCCGCCAGGATATCCGGTGGAATTATTGGATCGATCCGAACACGAAGGCGGCTGCTCCAATTCAGCCGGTGTTGAAAATCTGGGACCCGAAAACGCAGTCGTTTGCCCGGATGACCGGGGTGACCCCCACGCGCTTCCGGATCCAAAATGCGCATGACGTTCTTCCGGCACCGGGATCCATCATGGTCTGCAAAGGGAAGCTCCGCCCGAACCGGCTCTCGCCGGCGATCCACCTTTCGAGCACGGATCGCATCCTGGTGGAGAACGTCGCCGTGCATCGCGCGGGCGGGATGGGGATGGTGGTTGAGGATTGCAGCGACGTGACGGCGAAAGGCTTCAAGGTTGAATTGAACAAGGATTCAAAAAGCCTGATCACGACCACTGCCGACGCCACCCACTTCATGGGTTGCCGGGGCACCGTGCGCGTCGAAGACTGCCTGTTCGAGAACATGCTGGACGATTCCTGCAACGTCCATGGCGTTTACGCCATCGCAGAGGGCTTGCTTGCCCCCGACCGCCTGGGAATCAGCTTCAGTCACTTCCAGCAACTCGGGACGGTTTTCGCAAGGCCCAGAGACCACCTGCGGCTGTTGAAAAGGGATACTCTGCTCGGGTATGCGGAATGCTCGGTCAAGGCCGTTTCCCGCATCAACGAGGACTACTATGTCCTGACGCTGGACAGGCCGGTTGCGGATATCCTCCAACCCGACAGCAGCGTCGAAAATCTCACGGCCCGGCCGGATGTGATTTTCCGGAACAATACCGTCCGCAACAACCGTGCGCGCAGCGTCCTGATCACTTCGGGAGGCAAGGTGCTGATTGAGAACAATCTTTTCGAGAGGCCTTCGGCGATGAGCATTCTCATCGAGGGGGACAATCATTTCTGGTATGAATCCGGCGGGGTGGAGGACGTGACGATCCGGAACAACAAATTCGTCGGGCAGTCAACGGTTGCGCCGTTATTTAAAATCAGCCCGATGCAACCGGGTGAGAATCGCTCCCAGCCGCCTTATCACCATAACATCCGCATTCTCGGGAACGACATCGAAGTGGCAGGTCCGGCAGTGCTCACCGCAAGCCGCGTGGAAGGCCTCGAATTCTCCGGAAACACGGTCCGCCTGCCGAAGGAGCCGGCAGATCTGAAGGCGCCCGCATTCGTATTCAAAAACTGCTCCGGCATTGATTTCCGCGGCAACAAGTTCAACCGCCCAGCGCAGATCGAGGTTCAGCAGCAGGGCACTCCGGTCCTGCTGGAGGAAAATGAAAACCTGTCCCTGAAACAGAAGCCCTGAAGCCGCTGGCGGATCCGCTGGCTACGTGGCTTCTCCCAGTTTCCTGCAGGCATCCCGGAGCCATCCGGGAGGAGGTGCCGCATAGGGACGGAACGTCTCAAGATACCCCTCGTGCTCGTTGTAAAACAGGGCGCGGTGGAGACCGAGATCGCCCGCCTGGGGGGAATCAATCAGGCTTGCCGAGTCGTTCGCGCTCATTTGGAAAACGACGCGCATTTCAAATTCGCCGAGCGCCTTGCGACTGAGCGCGCGCCCGATGTTGCTGAACGTGTCGAACGTCACGATGAGGTGGATGCCGTGGCTGCTGCCCTCGGTTATCAGCGTGTTGAGCTGCTTGCCGGGATTCGCGGCGGAATCGCCGCCCCCCGAGAAATCGTAATCGTCCTCGTACCGGAGCTTTTTGAATTTTTGGAGCCCGTGGATGAAGACAAAGACCGGAGGGGTCTGAGCCTCGCCTGCCATGCGAAGCTGCAGCTCTCCGGCGAGGTCGTCCATCGCGCGCGCAATGTCGTTGGGCTGAACGACCGTGACCCGGCCGGGCAGATCCGCGGAAACCCCGGTGAGCAAATCCCCGCCGCCGGGCCCGCCGGTGTGAAACAGCACGAACTTCGCCGTTCCGGCGGGATGCTGGGCGGCCAGGGCAACCAGGGAGGCGGCCAGCATCGAGGTGATGGTTTCCTCCCGCTGGCCGACAATGAGGAGGTGGTTGCCGCTCTGCCGCTGAAACACAACCTCGGTGGGGCCTTTGATCGAATTCGGCGCACCGAGCCAGCAGCGGGAAACCGGCGACGAGGCGCGGGAGGGATTGGCGAGCAGCGACCGGAGCGCGGCGTTTTCGCGGATGTCCGCAGGCGTATTGCCCTCGAAGACGATCGGACCCGCGCCGGAGAAACCGCGTTCTTCCGCCAGCGCGTGGACCCTGTCGAGCTGCGCGTCTCTTTCATCGTCCGGAAGCCAGACAACCTGGAAGGGACTGTTTCCCTCAATCGCCCCCGCCGCATCGTTGTAGATGCCCTCGCCCGGACGCGAGAGCAGGCGGGGAGCGGGATTGTTGTCGTCCATGATCAGGTAGGCATCAGCCTCATTGCATTGGAGCGCGACGCGGATGACCATCTGGCCAAGGGTGGCGCGGGCCAGCGTGTAAGCCCCGCCGAGGGTCTGCGAACCCAGCAGCACATGGATGCCGAAGGCCCGGCCCTGGCGGATGATCCGGTCAAAAAGCAGGGAGGCGGTCTGCGCGATCCCGTCGTCCTCGACGAAGAATTCCTGAAACTCGTCGATGATGAGCAGCGTCCGCGGCACAGCCTCCCCGCCGCCGGCCTTCTTGTATCCGGCAACATCCTGGACGCCGAGCGCGCGGAACATGTCGCCGCGCCGCTTCAGCTCCTCATCCACACGCCGGAGCACGCTGAGCCCGAACTCGCGGTCGCTCTCGATCGCCACGACGCGCGCGTGCGGGAGCCGGTGCTCGGCGTAGCATTTGAATTCCACTCCCTTCTTGAAGTCGATGAGGTAAAACTCGACCTGCTCCGGGCTGCACGAGAGCGCGAGATTCGTAATGATCACGTGGAAAAGCGTGGATTTTCCGGAGCCTGTCTTCCCGGCAAAGAGGGCATGCTGGCGGGTGCCTTTCCCGATCGCGAGGTATTGAAGCTTCGTGGCGCCAGTGCGGCCGATGGCGATCCGGAGCTCCTTCGTCGTGTCATTCGTCCACAGGTCGGCCTCCTTCGGTGCAACCTGCGCGAACGGAACCTCGACGCGGTTCGAATCGATGCTGCTCCTTCCGATGCGGTGAACCAGATCGATGGCGAGCTCCGGCGTTGGCGGCGGATCGAAAGCGAGTTCCTCCCGGACTTTGACTCCCTCGTTGGCAAAGACCCACCCGCCACTTTCCTCCCGGAGGAAAATGCTGTTTTTCCGCAGCTCATCCGGAACGAAGCCGTCGGGGAGCGGATGCCGGCGGTCCCAGTGGATGAGGGTGAACACCCCGCATCGCGCCCCGCTGGTCGCGATGCTCTGCAGGCGCTTCGCCGCAGTCTCGCTGAAATTCGACGGGAAGTCCGCGACGACGAGAAAATGGTATTTCTCCGCCACGCTGTCGGCCTGCGCGTTGTATTCGGTGATCGTGGCGTATTCGTTCCGCAGATACATCTGGATGACCTTTTCGATATGCTCATTCAGCTCGGCGAGGCGCTCCTCGATCTGGTCCCGCTGGGTCCAGATGCGGCGGTTGATGAGGGTTTCCTCGTAGTCGGCCAGGTGCATGAGCCCGGCGAAGTTTTGCCCGAGACCAACCGGGTCGATGATCGTGAAGGCAAGCTTCCCGGGAGGAAGCGTCGCGAGCAGGCGGAGGATGACGTTATTCATCGTTCCAATGACCGCCAGGCCTCCGGAATCCTGGGTTTCAAAAAGCAGGGATCCCTGCGCGGGAAATGTCAGCGCCAGCGGGATGGCGGGCTTCGCCGGACCGGGCAGGGCCAGACGCGGATCTTTGGGAGAGATCGGGGAGAGGTCGGGACACAAGGTGGCAAACTTTGCTCCGGGTGGAAATTCCAGGCCAGGCGTCCAGCTCTCGACAACCTCCGCGCTCCATGCCGGCGTGAACCGCTGGAGCAGGCCGTCCATCGCGGCGATCGTCTCGTAGAGGGGATTCATCGCGAATGTCCATGCAGCCCGGAGTTCCGACCTGGCGGTCTCCTCATCCGTTGCCAGCGCCGCGATCGCGGAGTCGTGCGAAGAAATGGCCTCTTCCTTCAGGGTCTTTTCCCGCATTTGGATTTCCTCAAGTCCGGCGCTCCGCGCGGCTTCGCACCGCTGGAGCTTCGGTTGAAAGAGGCGCTCGTTTTTTTCCAGCAGCCGCGGGGCCTGGCGTTCGATCTTCTCCTGGATCTTAACGGCGAAGTTTTTTTCGATTTCCTCGCCTCTGGCCCACTGCGTGTTGACCTCCTCGCAGAGCCGGTCGTAATCCTCCTGCAGCTTCCGGCGGGCACTCTCGTGCCCGGTCCGGGCCGTCGCGGTGCACGAGTAGAAAAGGCTCCTAGCCTCCTCAAGATCGGCGGCAAGACGCCCGGCCGCCTCCGCGGACCGGCGGGCTCCCGAGCGGTGGAGAAGGAAGACGGCGGCCGTCAGCAAAACGGCCAAAGAACCGCCGGAAACCACGGTCGCGTTCCCGTGGCCGATTGAAAAACCAACCGCAGCGGAGACCGCGATCACAGCGGGAACGGCGGCATAGAGAGGAACGAACCGGAACAGCCGGGGAATCTGGAAATGTTCAAAGGCGCGAAGTCTTTCTTCAAGCCCGGGGAGGCGATCGTTGAACTCCTTATAAAATATCAGGTGATCGCCGGATACCGGAACCCGGATTTCGCGCGGGCTCCGGACAAGCTTCGAGAAGCCCGGGTAGCCGCGGAAGGCCCTGCGGATGCGCTTTTGCAACCGCTCGAAAACCAGGCCGCGGGACGCGAGTTCTGCGGTGAATGCCTCGAACGCATCGTCCTCGGCCTTTAGCTCGAGCGGGAGATTTTTTGTCGCGTTGAAGTGGCGCATCTGGAGCTGCCCGATCCACCGCTCCTTCGTGATCCTGGCCTGAGCGTGAAGATCATCCACTCCTTTCCGACGGATTTCCCCGATCCTGTTGCGGCGGCTTTCGTAAACCGACCGGGCGCGCGCTTCGCCCTCAGCAAATTCCTTTTCCACCCGGGCGGTCTCTTCCGCGAGCCGCCTCTCCAGCCCGGCCATGGTTCCGCGGTGCCGCCGGGATTCCTCGACCCGCAGCCGTGAACAGTCGCGGGCGAGACGGGATTCCTTTTCCGCGAATTCCACGGCGGCCTCCTTCAACCGGGCCATGATCCCGAGGCTCCGGCCCACCTGCAGATCGACGGGGCTACTCACAATCGCTGTGGACCTTTCTCATGACGGCTTCAATTTCCTCGATGGCGGCCACCGCGCGGTTGATCTGCACGGGAAGCTCGCTGAGAAATTTCTCCTCAAACTCCCGGCTCTTGATATCGCGCCAGTGTTCCTTGGTTTGCCCCCACTCGACCGACAGCTCCTTCATGGCCTGGATGAGCTGGGCGGCACTTGTGCGGGCGCTCATGGGGTTTCCCCGGGTTGACGGACCGTTTCCGGCGGGATGTCGGCCGCATCGCGCGGCGCTCCGGATTCCGAATACGCCGCGAGGTTTTGTTGCGTCTCGACAAGGTAGGCAACCGCCTTCGGGAGGTCGTGATCGAGCACGCCGCGCAGGCTCTCCAGCTTCCTGGCCAGCGGCGCGATGAGAGACTCGTAGTTGCGCACCCACCGCTTGACGTTCTGCAATTTTTCCTCGGCCTCCGCGAGCGCCTGTTTCGCCTGCCGCGCGGCCAGCATTTCACGGGAAAGGTTTTCGCGGAGGGATGACATCCTTGCGTTGAGGAGCTCCTGCTCCGCCAGATCCAGCGCCCGGCGCCGGCGGCGGATCTCCCCCTCCCAGTGGACGCGCCGGTCACTCTGAAGCCATCCGCGGGTCCGCCGGATCTCGTCCCCCACCTCGTCCACCCGGGCATGCGCCTTGGTCAGGAAAAGAATCAGGCTCGTCCGAAAAATTTCGAGCGCTTCAAACGAAGTGATCTGGGCCTGCTCCGCCATGGGGTTCTATCTCTGATCCAAATACTGCTCGATCCGCTGGGCCTTGCGAAGGAGATACGGCGTGTGCTTCTCGGAAACCTCCACGAACTTTTTCAAGACCTTCATGGTGGCAATGAATTCCTCCGCGAACTTTTCGTGCTCCTGATCCTGCCAGGTGCCGCCCAATGATGCGAACCGCGCCTGGAGGGCGGAGGCGCGAACCTGCACATCATCGTTGAACCGCTTGAGCTCGGCCGCAAAGCGGCGGACCTCCTCGGGATCCATGATTGCCTGTGCCATGTCGGGATTGTGGCGTCAGAGGGCTGCTGAAATCAAGAGCGGGGATTTCTTTGTGGCGGGACGGAGCATGCCGGCACCGCTCAGGAGCTCACTTTCCCCCGAAGCTCTTTTGTCTCCCCGTGGCGCCGTTCGGACTCAACCAGGCGGGCTTTGGCGGAGGGTGACGGCTGTCGAGACCTTTTCGCCGTGTTGGCCCAATTCACCCCGGACGGGGCATGGGATTCTGGCGGCAACAGGTTTGCCTGGCGATGGTTGATCAGAGTCCAAGAAAGCGGATTGTCATTCCCAGGGTATCGGGCTTTATCTGTGTCATGGATTCTCTCCCGGCCCCGCTCCATGAGGCGGACGTGCGCAATATCGTGCGATTGCTTGGGGAGGTGGCGACTTCCCGCGGGGAACTCATGGAGCGGAAGCGCCGGTTGATGGACGGGCTGTGCGAACTCACCGGGGCGGATTCCTGGGCCTGGAGCCTGGGTTGCGGGCTGGAGGCAGGCAAACAACCGACCTATCTGTCCATGACCCACGGCGGCTTCGATGAGGAACGCTTTGCCAAGTTGATCTGTGCATCCGGACATCCCGACATGGCCCGGCAGTCGGCGTTTCTTCTCGGGGAAATGCAGCGGCGCAAATCCCACCTGACCCGGCGGCATCAACAATTTCTCGACGAAAAAGAATACCGCGCTTCCGGCATTTACCCGCTGATGTGTGCGGCCGACCTCGGGCCGTTTCTGGCCTCGTTGCGGCCCATTGACGGGGATGCTTTCAGCACGATTGTGCTTTATCGCCGTCTCGGTCAGCCGGATTTCACCGAACGCGAGTCGCGCATCGCCCACATCGTTCTCACCGAGGTCCCCGGTCTGCATGAGCATGGCTGGCCTGAAGATCATGGAGCCAGCGTGCCGCGTCTGGCACCCAAAGCGCGCCTGATCCTGAACATGCTTCTCGACGGTCGCGCACGGAAGGAAATCGCCGGGCATCTGGGACTCGCGGAGAATACCGTGGCCGGCTACCAGAGGGACATCTACCGCCATTTCGGGGTCAATTCCCACGCCACTCTCATGCGTCGCTTCCGCAACGGCGACGGCGGGGATCAATAAGATTCTCTAATATCTCAACCCACAATTGTGGGGGTTGTCTCATCAGGTTTTCTTGGGCAGGATCATTTCCTTGATCTGGGTCAAATGATTTCACGCCTGCACTATTTTCAGGAAAACCGGCTTTTCCCTTTATGAATCGCCCGCATCTTCGTGCCGCGAGGGCCTTGCTCCTTGCGGGCAGCCTTCTCTGCCTGCCATTTCTGGGGATCCAGGCAGCCGCCTACACGGTCACCAGCACGGCGGACACCGGAGCGGCTGGCACGCTTCGCTGGGCCATCGAGCAGGCGAATGCCGATGCAGGCAGCACGATCACGCTCCAAGACAATCTCGGCACGATTACGCTAAACAGTGCGCTGCCGTTCATCACCGCAGCGATGACCATCAGCGGAGGCACGGGCAACACCGTGAGCGGTGCCGGTCAGTATCGTATCTTTTTCGTGAAGGCGGGATCAAGTTCCGTCACGATTACGAATCTCACCCTGGCCGATGGCTATGCACACGGCGGGGATGGAGGCCTCGGCGGAGGTGGAGGCGGCTTGGGGGCGGGAGCGGCGGTTTTTGCCGACGAGGGAAACGTCACTCTGCAGGGGGTGCAATTTTCCGGAAACGCCGCGTTGGGCGGCAACGGGGCTAGCGGCAACGGGCATTATTCCGGGATGAATCCATTGGGCGGCGGCGGCGGCGGCGGTGGGAGTTCGGGCGCCGGTGGTGTCGGCGGATTTGGCGGCGGCGGTGGCGGCCTTGGTATTATCAGTTACAACAATTCGATTTCCGGTGCAGCGGGTGGTGCCTTTGGAGGTGGTGCAGGTGACGGCCATGGATTCAGCGGCGGCGGCGGGGGTGCGGCCTTGGGGGCGGCGGTCTTTGCCAGTTCCAATGCCACGCTGACCTTTATCGATACCTCGGCGGATGCCGGCAGCCTCACGGGCGGGGCAGGGGGGCCGGGCACGGACTCTACCTTTTCCCAAAATTTCGGCAGGGGTGGCGCCGCAGGCGAAACGGCCGGCTCGGCGTTCTTCCTCTCCGGGCCGACAACCTTTCAAGTCAACAATGGCACCCAAACGATAACGGGCTCAATTGCGGATGCCTCACCTTACCTCAGCGATCCCACCGCGGCAGGTTATCAAGCCGGCAGGTTGATAAAAACTGGCGGAGGAACGCTCGTCTTGTCGGGATCGAACAGTTACGGCGGCGGAACATCGCTTGAGGGCGGCGCACTCGCGCTCGGCAGCGCGGATGCCATCGGCACCTCAGGCACGATCAGCTTCAGCGGGGGAACCCTCCGATACGCCGCCTCCAATACTACCGACTACTCGAACCGTTTTTCTTCCATGGCGGGCCAGCAGTTTAATTTCGACACCAATGGATTCGACGTGGAACTCGGCTCGTCGTTCAGCAGTTCGGGGGCGTCGCTCACCAAAATGGGATTGGGAACCCTGTCGCTCAGCATCACGGCGGGCACCGGCGGAAATGCGACGCTGCGAAACGGCACCCTTGCCCTGACAGCCTCTTCGGCGGCCTGGAATTCCATCATCGCGGGAGAGGCCAACGGAGAGGAGGGTGCCCTGACCGTGGCGAATTCCCAGATTTCCGGCGCATCGGTTGTCCTTGGTCAATCGGTCGGATCCCTCGGCGGGGTGAGCGTTTTGGGAGGAACATTCACCGGTTCCAATATCATGGTGGGAAATTCCGGGACCGGGAGTTTTCTGGTCAGCGGAGGAAACGTGAGCGCGAATGGGACCGTGACGCTGGGCAACGCCGCATCCGGTGCCGGGACGCTCCAGATCACGGGCGGAACGATGAACGTTCAGAATGGAGGATTGGTGATTGGCAACCTCGGGACCGGTGCGCTTCTGGTGAACGGCGGCCTTTTGGAAACCTCGGATACTTTGCTCAGCTCTGGCAGCGCGACAGTATCCAGTGGCACATGGAATGCAGGCACGCTTAACGCAGGCGGCTACAACGCCTCGGCCTCTCTGTTGGTGAACGGCGGATACCTTTCCACCACAAGCGCCAATTTGGGTTTCGCCCAGGGAGGGCATGCCGCGGTAACGGTAACCAGCGGAACGTGGAACGCGGGATGGCTGCTCGTCGGGGGAGGGCAAAATTCTTCCGCGACCCTGAGCGTGTCCGGGGGAACGGTCATCGGGAGCAGTGTGGAAGTCGGCGTGTGGACCTCTGGAACGCTTACGCTGTCCGGTATTGCCGGCCATCGTGGCCTGCTCTCCACCAACTCCCTCACGCAAGGTGGCGTCGGGGCGGTGATTTTTGACGGGGGGGTGCTCCAGGCCCGATCTGATCAAAGCGCCTTCGCCGGAGGGTATGGGACTTCAGATTTTATCCTCCAATCCGGCGGGGCTTTCCTTGACAGCAATGGATTTCAAATCGGCATCTCCAAGGGGTTCAGCGGTGCAGGGGGGCTCGCTAAAATTGGCAGCGGCACGCTCACGCTTTCCGGCACGAGCGCCTTCGACGGGGCGCTCTCGACCGACGAAGGGGCGTTGAATATTTCCGGGCGCGTAACCAGCGGGGCGACCAGTGGGATCGCCACGACGGGGCAGACCGCCAGTCTGACTGTCTCGGGTAACGGCGCGAACTGGACGAGCATTTCCGACACGCTCCTTGGCCACAATGGCGGCATCGGATACCTCACCATCAGCGGCGGGGCCACGGCCGGCGACACGTTTTCATTGGTCGGACGCACCATGGGCAGCGAGGGCCATGTCACGGTCGACGGTCCCGGCTCTGCTTGGACGCACAGTTCGGGATTGGTCATTGGAACCGGCGGCCTCGGCACGATGTTGGTCGAAAACGGCGGGTTGGTGACCAATGCCGACGCGACGATTGGCGGCGATGCGGGCTCGATCGGTTCGGTCCGTGTCACGGGAACGGGTTCGCTCTGGTCCTCCTCATCCTACTTGGTGGTCGGAAGCGCGGGATCAGGAACTCTTTCGGTGGACGATGGCGGCATTGCCAGGGTCGGCCCCGGTGGGTCGGGCGTGCTCACGTTGGGCAACGCGGGCGTGGGCGCAGGAACGCTGAACATCGGCGCGGCGGCCGGTCAGGCCGCCCTTGCTCCCGGGACGGTCCAGGCCTCTGCGGTCACTGGCGGTGCGGGTTCGGGTGTCAGGATGGTGAACTTCAACCACACGGGGACGGCTTACACTTTCGCACCGAATCTCGCTGGCAACCTGCGCGTGCAGCAAAATGGCGGCACGACCATCCTGAGTGGGAGTAATAGCTACGCCGGCGGAACACTGGTTGCGGGAGGGACGCTCAGCGTCGCCAGCGATGCGAGTCTCGGGGCTGTTTCCGGAGTGCTCACGATGAATGGCGGGGCGCTGCGCACGACCGACAACATGGACATCGCGCGGCAGGTGGTGTTGGAAGGAAACGGCACGCTCGAAGTTGCCAATGAAACGTATCTCAATGTTTTCAACACGGTTTCCGGCACAGGCAGCCTGTCCAAGACCGGCACGGGCTACCTCACTCTCATTGGCGCGCAAACCTACACCGGCGCGACCAGCGTGCAGAACGGATTTTTGAAGATTGAAAGCGGCTCGCTCGCTTCCTCCTCGGTGGACCTATCCTCCGCCACTTTTTATCTCTCGAACAGCATCGGCACCCTGGGTGCGAACATCACCGGTTCCGGAACCTTCAACCGTGGCGGCGCAGGCACGAGCATTCTGACCGGCGGGATTGCGGCCGGAGTCAGCACGGTGATTGAGAGCGGCACGCTCCAGATCGGCAATGGAGGGATAAGCGGAGCGATTGCCGGAAACGTGCTGAACAACGGCACTCTGAGCGTGAACCGCAGCAACGCCGTCACCCTGGATGGCACGATTTCCGGCAGCGGCTCGTTATTTCAAATCGGCAGCGGAACGACCACACTCACCGGCAACAACACCTATCTCGGCAACACGATCATCAGTGCAGGCACGCTGGTGGTTCAAAACAACACCGCGCTGGGCACCGGAGCCGTGAACGTGAATGGCGGGGTGTTGCTCATCCGCGAGGGATACGACGTGTCCAATGCCATCACTCTCACCGGGGGCAGCCTGGCCCGCCAGATTGGCTCGGGGACCGGTCTTTCCTCCCTGTCCGCCTACGTGGGCGATGTCAGCGGTGGCCAAACCACCCGGGCGCGATTTCTGGACGGCGAAACCAGCGCAGCGGCCACCATCACCGGTGGCTACACCCTTGCCTCATCTGCTCTTAACGACAGCGCCCGCGTGGGCGAAGTCTTCCATCTTGGCGGCGTGCCGGTGGTGGACGGACTCACGAGAGAAACGGACACCTTCGTTCTCCAACTCGGGCTCTCACCCGAGTGGTTGACGGAGCATTCCTATCTTGCCTGGCTGAATCCGGCCACCAACCTTTGGGTCAATGCCGTGGAGGGCAACTTCGGCGGCACGGCGACCTTCGTCTCCGGCGCCTACAACCCGGCCACCGATTTTCATCTCGGCACCTATGGTGTTGACATCAACCAGGGAGTCGTCTGGGCCGTCCTGAATCACAACAGCGAATTTTCCGTGGTGCCCGAACCTTCGACATGGTTGCTGCTGGCCTTCGGACTTTTGACTTTGACGGCATTCCCAAGACGTGGGTCGGCCAGATAGTCGTTTTTGGTCTGTCAGGCCGATATCTTGCCCCGCATCTTTTTTGTTTCCCCGCGGCGCCGCTTGGACTCGACCAGACGGGCTTTGGTGCCCCGGGACCGCCGGGCTTTTCTACGGCGTTCGCGCGCGGCATCGGCAAGGGCACCGAGCTTTCTCACCCGGGCCGCCCCGGCGATTTTGTCTGCCAGCCGGCGGCGGGCCTCCGCACGGTTCATCGCCTGCGAGCGCGAGGTCGTAACCGTCACGCTGAGCCCCGTCGGGATGTGGCGGAGGGTGACGGCTGTCGAGACCTTGTTGACATGCTGTCCGCCCGGACCGCTGGAGCGGGCGAACTGCTCGACGATATCCTCATCGCGAAGGTGCGGCATGCGGGGGATTTTCACGTCGGGTTTGTCATTTCGCAAGACCTGTGATGAAGTGATGCCCGAATGGAGTTCACCACCACCCTGGAAAATGACATCACGCTGGACGGCATGTCCTCCGGCGGGATCAGCCTGCTCATCTCCCGCAAGGGGGCCGAGATGGTGAGCCTTGCCCGGAATGGAACCGGCCTTCTCCACCGGGATGGACTGACTGCTCCTCCACCGGACGGATGGGCGAACCACGCCACGGTCATGGGGTATTTCCTCCACCGGCTCTGGCACGAGCAATCGCTTTACCGGGGAAAAATCCTGCGCGGTGGAAACCACGGATTTTTGAGGCACTTCGATTTCGAGGAACCGGGCAGGCTGCCGGACGGACTGGTTTACCGCGTCCCCGCCGCGCGGGTGCCTCCCGATGCCTACCCGCTGCGGGTTGGCTTTGAACTGGCCTACCGGATCATGGACGACTCGGTCCGGGTGGAATTCGCCTTCGAAAACGAAGAACCGGAACTGGAGGCCCATGTGAGCTTCGGCCTCCATCCCGGATTCGCGGTTTCATCCCTCCGGGACACGAGGATCATTCTGCCGCCGGGAAGATACGTCCGGCATTTTGCTCCGGGAAACTTTCTGGACGGGCGCACAGAGGCATTCGATTTTGCCGGAGGGGATTTTCCCTATCCGAAAAGCGATCTACCGGGGTCCTTCGTCCTGGGAATCGAGGGGGTTCCCGAGCGGGAATTCCGCCTGGAGAACGCCGGGAGCCAGCTTGCACTCGACTTCTCCGAGGTGCCGTATGTGACGTTCTGGAGCGACTCGGACCACTTCGTCTGCATCGAGCCCTGCTGGGGGCTCCCGGACAGCAATCCGCCGACGCCCTTCGAAAAAAAGGCGGGCATCCAGACGATCCCCCCGCTCGGGCGGCTGCGGCGGGGATTTTCCATCACACCATGATCTCATCCTTCCTCACTCTGGTCATCCGCGTCACCATCCTGGCGGCATTCACTTTTCTGTTCGTCGTGCTGTTCGACCACGGGCCTGACGATTACCTCGCGAACGTCCAAAAGGATTTTGTGCGGCTTGTGGACACCGTGGCGCCGCTCGTTTCGCCCGCCGGGGCAAAATCTCCCGAGAGCGGGACTTGATGAAGGGCCGTTTGGCCGCTAGCATTGCTGGTTCATATGTCAGTCAAGACCGAAAAGGACCTCCCCGAACAGTTCCGCGCCACCTGGCTCAAGGCGATGAGCGCGATGCAGCTCCGCAACTACGGATATGCGGTTCAGCTCCTCCAGCCTCTTCTGAAGGCCCATCCCGAATTTCTGCCCGGACGCCAGCTCGCCCGCAAGGCGTCGGTCGCCAAGAACGCCGGGAAAAAAAGCATGCTCGGAGGACTTTCGAGCGCCTCGTTCAGCACGATGAAGGTGCAGAGCCTGATCAAAAAAGATCCGGCAGCCGCGATGGATGCGGCCGAGAAGATTCTGGAGAATGAGCCCCACAGCCCCCAGGTCAACCAGCTCCTCCGAGAGGCCGCTCTCGCTGCAAACCTCCCGGAGGTCGCCGCCTTCGCCCTCGAAACCATCATCGAGGGGAATCCCCGGGACACCAAGACGATGCACGAGCTGGCCAAGCATCACATGCAGCAGGGGAATCCGCAAAAGGCGGTGGAAATCTACGGAAAAATCACGGATATCACCCCGAACGACCTCGCGGCCATCAAGGGTGGCAAGGATGCCGCCGCCGCCTCGTCGATGCAGAAAGGCGGCTGGGAGCGGGAGGAAACCACCTACCGCGATCTTCTCAAAGACGAAGGCCAGGCGGTTTCCCTGGAACAGCAATCCCGCGTCGTGCGCAGCGACGAGATGATCGACCAGCTCCTTGCCGAGCTTCACGAAAAGGCCGAGCGCGAACCCGGAAGCGTAGATACCGCGCGGAAAATCGCGGAGCTCTACGAACAGAAAGAGGATTTCGAGAACGCGACAAACTGGTTCAAGTATGCGGCCGAACTCAGCGGGGGATCCGATCAGTCGCTCGTCCGCAAGGCGACCGACCTGCACATGAAGCAGTTCGATATCGCGATCAAGGCCCGCGAGGAATTCATCGCGGAAAGCCCCGACAGCGACGAAGCCGCGCAATACCGGACGGAGTTGGACGCCCTCAAAACCCAGCGCGCGGAGCTCTTGCTCGAAGACGCCCGCAAGCGGGTGGAACGGAATCCGACGGACCTCATGTTCCGCTTCGAGCTGGGCGAAATCCTCGTGAGCTTGCAGCGGTATCAGGAGGCGATTCCGGAGCTGCAGAAGGCCCGGATGAATCCGAGCGTGCGCATCCGGGCGATGGGCCTTCTCGGGCAGTGCTTCATGGCGCGGACCATGTTCGACCTCGCCGCCAAAACCTTCTCCGATGCCGCCGCGGAACTCAGCGCGATGGACAACGTCAAAAAGGATGTCGTTTACAACCTCGGTCTCGTTTACGAGAAAATGGGCAACAAGGAGAAGTCCATCGAGTGCATGAAGCAGATCTACGAGGTGGACTACGGCTACCGCGACGTGGCGGCACGTGTCGAGGGCTCGTATCAAGGATAGCCTTTTTCAGCTTCCCGAACGGCGGCGGGTCGCCTATGGGTTGTGGATGGTCACGAAGCTCCTCCACACCCGTTACCGGGTCTCCGACCTCGAAAAAACGGTGGCGTTCTACCGCGACGTGCTCGGGCTGGAAGAGGTTCGCCGGATCACCAGCGGACGCGGATCCCAGCTCGTCTTCTTCAAAGCCCCCGGCAGCGAGGAGCTCATTGAAATCTGCAAATACGACGCGAGCGGGCCGGTCCAGGTCGGGCCCGACCTGACGCATCTGGCTTTCGAGGTCGATGACATCGAGGCTTTTGCCCGGCACTCGGCCTCGCTCGGCTACCCGCTGAGCGACGGTCCGCACAAGTCGTCGAGCGGCTCGGTCATCGCCTTTGTGGATGCCCCGGAAGGCTACGAGGTCGAGCTCATCCAGCACGCGAAAGGCGACTGATGGAATTCGACTGGACAGGCACGGCATTCGAGCCGGAGACGATCACCCGCAAGGATATCGAGGAGTCGTTCGAGGATCCTTTCAGCATCCGGCTGATGCCGGAGCTCGACGAGGTTGCCGGGCGGGAGGCCAGGTATTTCATCCTCGGACGGTCGATTTCCAACCACCCGGTCTTTTCCGTCTTCTGGACCGACGGCAAGCTCTACCGCGTGGTGTTCTCCCGGAGGATGACGCCTGAAGAGGAAACATTTTACGACAGGAAAAACTCGGATCCGAACTGATCATGCGCGTGCTCACCAAATGGAAGGATCTCCCGGTGTTCTCCTCGGAGGAGGAGGAGATTGAATACTGGCAGCAGACTGCCCTCGACCCTCGGCTCATGAACGGATCGATGCTGAAGAACGACAACCGCGACTCGACCACGATCACCCTCCGGTTCGACCCCCGCATGCTCGCCCGCATCAAGCGCCTCGCCCGCTCGCGCTACCTCAACTACCAGAGCATGATCAAGCAGTGGCTCAGCGAGCGCATGGAGAAGGAAATCCAGTAGCCTGCGCGCCTGCGGCGCGAATGGGGAATGAGCAATTCGAAATGCTCAGTGGCGGGCGCTGTGCACGGCCAATTCACGAACAAAAAGAAAATTCACCACGAAGGCACGAAGACTCGAAGGTTTTTGAATCCCTCCTCTTTGTGTCTTGGTGCCTTTGTGTTTATCTGAAGCAGCCTGAAAATTCTGGTTCAGACGTTTGTTTCTTCACCTGTATTGGCCGTGGGGCGCTGCGCGGTTCGCGCCGGCTCTCTGAATCCGGACCGGGAATATCGCGGCTGCACGAGGAACCGCTGCGGATTCAGAAGACCTCGTGCATGCGGTCGCAGTAGTAGCGGACGTTGTCCCACTCCGCATCCGGGGCGATGCGGTGATCCGGGCACGGAACGTATCCCCCGGCTTCGACCAGCGGCTTCAACCGCTCGATCTCCGCGTCGATGGCCGCGCGGTCTTTGGCAAAAACCGTTTTGTTCACGCCGCCCACCCCGCGCAGTTCGCGCCCGAATTTTTCGCGCCAGGGGACGATCGAGGCGCCCCAGGTGCCGACTTCGATCGGGAACATCGTGTTAACGCCGTTTTCGAGCCAGATCGGAAGGAGCGCATCGACCAGGCCGTCGCAATCCACGGAGACGATGTCGATGCCGAACCGGCGGACCAGCGAGGAGATCCGCCTGTAGTGCGGCCCGATCACCTCCTTGAAGAAAGTCGGCGAAACCAGCGGCCCGCTTTTGAAGCAGATATCCTCCCAGAAATGCGCAAAGTTGAATTTGGCCCCCGACTGGAGGATGAACTCCGTATTGCGAAAATGGAGGTCGGCCACGGTCTGCACGATTTCCTGGAGGAGTTCCTCGTCATCGACTTGAAGGTAGCTCAGGCCGACAATCCCGAGCCAGTTGCGGATGTCGCCGATCAGGCTGCCGCAATAGAGCCCCATGTGTTCGGTGTTGTTTTCATCCGTGAGCATCTCCAACCCCCCCGCACCAAAAGGTTTCGAGGTGCCATCCTTCGGATTCAACACCGGTGCCCGCAGAATCCGGTCCCTGGAAAACTGGAGCCTCGGCAGGTAATGTTCCTCCCACGAAGCCCTGTCCTTCAAGGTGTGATCGAGCTCCATGGGAATGCCGCCCGCACCCGGCGCTTCCATTTCGACCGCCCCCATGGAATTGAGGACTTTCATGGAGCCGTCGGGAAAGGTTTCCAGGATGCGGCGCTCGAAGGGGGGATCGATCGACCCGTTGAACAGAAAGGTGGTGAACCAGTTGAAATCAAAGCCGATCTTCGCCGACAGGGACGGCGTCCCCTCATAAAAGCTTTGAGCCTCTTCCCCGGTCAGATGGCCCTCGGCTCTCCATTTTTCAAGGGTTTCGCCCCAGAATCCAAAATGGACCACAGGAAGTTTGTCGACCGGCTGATAATGCAGGACTGCGCTGGCTCGTTCTCTGTTGTTCATAAAAGGGGACCTCAATTATTTCGGCGGGGCGAGCGGCGGAGGCACGGCGGGCATTTTCTTTGGGGCAGTGCGGAAGCATCCCCCGGTGCTGAACCGGGTCCAGGCCATGCGGAGCCAGCGCAGGAGCGAGGCCGCAAGCCACAGCGCCCAGGCAAGCATGAGGAGGCGGAACCACCAGATCGAAACCGAGATGCAGCCGGGTTGCGGGAGCGACTCGCCGCAGCGCGCCAGATACCAGCGCAGCGCACTGCGCGTGGAGCCGTTGCCGGCGATGAACATCTCGGGGTTTCCAAGAAGGCCCTCGGCCACGACCGCGACGAAAACCGACAGCGCAAGCGCCGTCGCCAGGATCAGCAGCAACTGGAGAAGATTGAACCCCCACACCGGCAGGCGAAGGAACGATTCCTTTCCGCGCCAGGACAGGAAAAACAGCCAGGCAACAACAACCAGGGCCGCGGGCAATGGAACCTGCGTGAGGCCGATGCCGAGCAGCATCCACTCGTGGGTCTTCAACGGTGAGGAGGCAAGGCGTCCGAGCATCCACGCCGCAATCAGCGAGCAGGCAAGCACGGTCCAGAACCGGACCGCAGGCCCGCGCAGGGGACCGTCCGCCCAGAGCACCCACCGGCTCGCCGGCACGTTGAGCACGGTGCTGATGTTGGCGGCACCGATCGGAAGCGTGACACCCTCAACGCGCGATGTGATTCCAAGCGGCCTGTCGGTTTTCCACTCAACCCGGATGGCTTGTTCGCCGGGACGAAGAGGAACGATCAGCCTGCGGTTGTCCATGCGGACGGGGATGGCCGTTCCGCCCAACGTGAGGGCGGAGACCTCCGCCCCCTGCGGAAGGGTGAGGGGAAAATCCTCGCCGAGGCTGCAGCGCAGGTTCAGCGAGAGGCCGGACGTCATCTGACGCATGCCGAGCGCAACTTCGTGAGAGGCCTTTTCCACGGTGACGGTCGCGCCGGGGATTGGCTCCGGCCGGCTGATCGCAAGGCTTGCCCCCTCACCGGGCCAGGGGTGCCAGACCGGAACGAGGTCGGGATTTCCCGGCTCGAAGACCGGGGAAAGCCCGGAGATCGTGACGTTCCAAACCGGCGAGGCGATGAGGGTCCAGACTTCGACCCATGTGTCCGAAACCGCGGACTTGAGCGGGAGCGCCGGCACCGGGCTCAATTCGCTCTCCCAGGAAAATTCCTCCTGCTGGGCCCCGATGCGCACCTCGATCCGGCCGTCCTTGATCTGGGCGTTTGAGGAGAGAACATTCTCCCCCTCGAGGAGCGGAACACGAAGGGCGATCGCCTTGCCGGCCGGGGAGAGCCGCCGGACTGTCGTGCGGACCTGCCAGACCAGGCCGAGTTCGATCCGGCGCTCGACGGCGGCCAGCGCGGAAAAATCCTGCCGGTCATACGCCGCTTCCCCGGGAGATGCGGACTTCTGGATTTTCGTGAAGAAGACCTGCTGGTCGGGAACACCTGCTGCGGAAACGCCATTGACCGTCCACTCAGGGGCCTCGATGGCCACCGACCGCGGCTTCAAAAGAAACGTCCATTCCCAATCCGAAACGTCGGGAAGCACCCCCGACACCTTCACCTTGTGGACCCCCTGCGGAACGGGAATCCAGAGGTAGCCGTCATCGCGCCGTAGAGCGGTTGCGGGTTTGCCGTCGAGAAGAACGGACACCGGCGACCACGCGGGAAGCCGCCCGGGAAGCGGAGCCGCAGCCGGAGTCGCCGCTTGGACATCGACCTCCATCTCCATCCGGTTCCCCTCGATTCGCAGCGCGGCGCGCGGGATCGCGGCGGCATTCGGGAAGGCGTCCGACGTCTCCAGCAAGCGGGCGCGAAGAACCTCGAGGGTTTGTGCATCGGGAAATTCTGCGTTCGCCGAGGGAAGGAAAAGCAGGAATGCGAGGGCCGCGGCGGCACCGGGAATCGGAGGCATCGCGGACCGCCGGCCGCGCAGCAGAAATGCCGCGAGGCCGAGGATGAGCGCCACCCGCAGAACCGAGAGCAGACGCTCCACGCCGATCGGGATCATCAATGGCCGGATCTCCTGAGACGAGGCCACCGGGCCATTCCAGCCAAAAGAAACATTCCTCCACGTCCAATCCGGAACGCCGGGCCCGGTCTGGATGCGGGCTTTTGTGTCGTATTGGAGGTTTGATGCATCTTTGGCTTTGGCTGCTTGGGATTTATTTCTAGAACTGAATAACGCGTAGTCGGCGCTGCCTTGGGCTTGAGGCGCGGCGGCGGCTACAGTGTCCACCGCCTCATTGACGGACGTCATCTCCCGATAAATCGCCGGCGGTCCATCGCTGGTGCGTTCGAGCTGCGGGTAGATAGCCTGCTGGATCTGGCGCGAGGCGAAGGGCACGACGATCAAAACAAACGCAGCGACGACGGCCCATTTGGCGGCCAGCAAGATCCTTTTACCCCAGCCGTCCCCCACGACCCGGAGCAGGGCCAGGCAGGCGAGCAGCCAGAGCCAGACGAAACGCGGCGCGCCGGGCTCGTGGTAGGCGAGACCGAAGGCAACAAACGCGAGGACCGCCAGCCGCCAGCCCCACAATTTTCCGACGGCCAGCGAAAAGATCAGGAGGAGGAAGAGGTCGAGCAACGTCCAGGCGGTGAGCCAGTCGCCCTTCACCCAGTCGGCACCAAAGAGCGCGAAGAGCCGCCAGCCGGGAGGGAGGTTGAGTGTCACGCGGAGGGCATCCGCATCGGTCTGCCAGCCGGTTGCCGGAATCCGCGCGGTGCGCGGCATGCGTCCCGTGGCTTCGAGGTTCAGGTCACGAGTCCGGATCTCGACTCCGGGGGCGCCATTGACCGGATTCTTTGTGATGAGCTGGCCGGTTCCGCCACTGCGCACGGAGCCCAAATCCTGGCCGGGTGCGGCATCCAGCCTCCAGATCTCCTGCATTTTCCCGGTGATCCGGTCGCGGAACGTGAAGCCGCCGCCTCCTTCGTCGAGCCACCATTCGCGGGAGATGGCGAGGCCGGCAGGTTTTTGGAGCCCCATGCCACGCATCCGTTCCTCGATGCGGAACGGCGTGGATGTATCCCAGCGGTAAACCGGAAGGTCCCTCCATTGTTCGGGAAAAGCGATCTGTGAGACATCCACCGAGGGACTCCCCGCGATCTCGACCATTCGGAAATCCGGGCGCGACCGGAACGCGACAAGCTCGGCGCCCGCAGCCGGTTTCATCGCAAACCGGAATTCCTTCGGGTTGTCGAGGCGGAATGCCGAATAGCGGACCGTCCATTTGCCCGGGCGCACCTGGGCTTTCATCTGCCCGTCCTCATCCACGGCGGTGGGGATCTGGCTTTCCAAGGACGCGAGCTTCCAGCCTTCGGGCAGCACCGCCCCGAGCCCGACCTCGCGGCTTTTTCCAGAGACGATCAGCTCGACCTCGCCGCGCAGCCAGAGCGGGATCCCGTCCTCGAGCGCGGCGTAGAGCTTGACCGAAAGAAAATCCTTGTCCGCCTCGCCGCTCGCCGAGTCGCGTTCCAGCCAGAGGTGGCCGGAGGCATCCCACGCCGGGATCCCGACCGGTTTGCCGTCGAGCGTGAGCGCGATCATCCCGACCGATACGGGCACCGCGATTTTTTGCGGGGTTTTGCTCCAGAGAAATTCGCCTTCCAGCCGGTGGGAACCTGCGGAAAGCTTGACGGCGGGGCCGCCTGCGTGCTCGACGACGGGTGCCGGCGAGCCGTCCACCTTCACATTCTGCGGCCATTGGTCCCCTCCCCCGGGAAGAGGAACCCAGGACTCGGAAAAAACCTCCACCGAGAAATCAAACCGCGCCCCTGAGGCCCCCGCATCAATCGCCATGCGCGCCGGCCAGATGCAAACCGGCTTGTCCGCCGCGTTGTAGGGCCTCGGGCAGCTCCGGAAATCCTGCCCCCAGAGCGCCCAGCCCTCCCACGCGCGAAGGGGTTCGGGAATCCGGGGATCGCTGGCCGGGGCGGCGAAAGTCGCACCGCAAAGTGCCAGTAAGAGAAAAAGGGAGGATTTCATGGCGGCACTGATTCAACATCCTGCCTCCCTTCCGTGCCAGACGAATGTTATTTCACCGCATTAACGAGCAGGGTTTGAAAATGCGGCGCCTCGGTCTCCTTGGCGACGATCGAAGATTGAATTTTTGAGAAGCCGGCCTTTTTGAGCATCTGGTGAAGCTCGATTTCCGCGAAGCCCAACCAGACATGGGCGTAGAGTTCACGGGCCTGTTCGTAGCTGTGGCTGGCCAGATCGAGGATCACCACCCGGCCGCCGGGCTTGAGGATCCTGTGGGCGGCTGTCAGCGCACGGTCCGGATTCGGAACGTGATGCAGAACCTGGCTGAAAAGCACGAGGTCCGCCGTGCTCGTCTCAATGGGCGGTTCCTCCACATCCCCCAGCCGGTATTCGAGGTTCTTGAAGCCGTGCTCCCGCGCCAGAGCAGATCCGAACTCGACCATCTTCTCGGAATGGTCCACCGCAATCACTTTCTTCGCTGTGCGCGCCATCAACTGCGCCAGCGTCCCCTCGCCCGCGCCCATGTCGGCGATCACCATCGGCGGCAGAAGCCCGATCACGGCATGCGCCAGCGCCTGCCAGGAACGACCGGGCACATACATCCGTCCAAACCGGCCGGCCAGCCGGTTGAAATACTCCGCGGCGCGGTCCTTGCGCTTCCGCATCGTCAGGACGAGCGCCGCACGGTCCCTCGATGCCTCCGCGAGATCCTCGCGGGCCGACTCCACAATCGCGGCCACAGCCCCTCCGGGGTCCGCCTTCGCGGAATAAAAAATGTTTTTCCCGACACGCCTGTCGGATGCGAATCCCTCGCGCTTGAGCTGACCGAGGCTCGCGGAAATCCTCGACTGCGCCATCCCGAGAATCTCCTGAAGCTCCGCCACCGTCAGTTCCTCCTCCAGCAGCAGAAGGAGCAGGCGCAGACGCGTCGGATCGGAAAGCACCCGCAGAGAATTTATGGTTGACGCCATACGACGCATGAATATATTGGAATATCTCAATACGTAAAGATTCACCTTCAACAAAAACCAAATCCATGTCCCGCCGTTATATTTTTTCCTCCGAATCCGTTGGCGAAGGCCACCCCGACAAAGTTTGCGACACGATCTCCGACGCGATCCTCGACGCCTGCCTGACTCTTGACCGCACGAGCCGCGTGGCCTGCGAGACGTTTGTCAAAAGCAACACCGTCGTCGTGGGCGGCGAGATCACCGTCCCGAAGCTCAGGGGCGCCTCCCTCGACTCCGCGCTGAACATCGGGAAGATCATCCGCGGTGCGATCCGGGAGATCGGCTACGTGAACGACGACGATGTCTTCCACGCCGACCGGGTCTTCATCAACAACCTGCTCACCAGCCAGAGCCCGGACATCGCGCAGGGCGTCGATGCCAGGGCCGCCGCCGGCAAGGGAACCGAGGAACAGGGCGCCGGCGACCAGGGGCTCATGTTCGGGTTCGCCTGCAACGAAACCCCCGAGCTCATGCCCGCGCCGATCATGTTCGCCCACCGTCTCGGCCGCGAGCTCACCCGCATTCGCAAGAGCGGGAAGGTGAAGTGGCTGCGCCCGGACGCCAAGAGCCAGGTCTCCGTTCTGTATCAGGACGGACGCCCGGTCCGCGTGACCAATGTCGTCATCTCGACCCAGCACACCGAGGACGTGAAAAACGAGGAGATCCGCCGGTTCCTCATCGCCAACGTGATCCGCAAGGTCATCCCGAAGGATTTCCTCGATGCCACGACCGAGTTCCTGATCAACCCGACCGGCCGGTTCGTCGTCGGCGGGCCGCAGGGCGACTCCGGCCTCACCGGACGAAAAATCATCGTGGATACCTACGGCGGCATGGGCCGTCACGGCGGGGGGGCATTTTCCGGAAAAGATCCGTCGAAGGTTGACCGCAGCGCCGCCTACATGGGCCGCTACGTGGCCAAGAATGTCGTGGCCGCCGGTCTCGCCGACCGCTGCGAAGTCCAGTTCGCCTACGCGATCGGACATCCGAACCCGGTCAGCATCCACATCGACACGTTCGGCACCAACAAGGTGGACGAGCAGAAAATCGAGCGGGCCGTCACGTCGGTCTTCAGCTTCAAGCCCGCCGACATCGTCAAGCAGCTCAACCTGCTCCGCCCGATCTACTCCCGGACCACGAACTACGGGCACTTCGGCAAGAACGACCCCTACATCACCTGGGAAAGGACCGACAAGGCCGCAGCGCTGAAAAAGAGTCTCAAGTAGTCTTAAGTTTTAGGTTTTAAGGTTCCGATGGCCTACCGCTCATTTGAAGATCTGGAGGTTTGGCAGCGGGCCTGTCGGATTGCCGTCGAAATATTCCAAGCATTCCAATCCTGCAAGTATCCCAACTTAACCGGACAAATTGAACGCTCCAGCCTCTCGGTGCCGTCAAACATCGCCGAGGGAGCCGAACGGGGCGGAGCGAGGGAGTTTTCACAATTCCTGAAAATTGCCAAAGGATCCGCCGGAGAACTTAGAACCCAGCTCTACATCTCAAAGAAACTCAAAGCCATCCCGGCAGAGGCCGCAACCCGAATGATCGAAGAAAGCGCCCAAATTTCCGCCATGATCGAAGGCCTCAGAAAATCCATCGCCCCAAACACAAATAAACCATCCAAACCGAGCCAACTTAATTCTTAAGACTTAAAACTTTATCCCTATGCCAAAAAAACGCCGTTCCACATCCGCCGCCGCCGTCCTCGCCGAGGTCGCAGCCGCCACCGCCAACCTGGCCAAGTATTCCGCCGCCACGCCGGCCGGAAAAGATTACATCGTCTCCGACATCGCCCTTGCCGGGTGGGGGCGCAAGGAGATCAGCGTCGCCGAGCACGAGATGCCGGGACTGGTTTCCGTCCGGAAAAAATACGCGAAGGCCCAGCCGCTGAAAGGCGTCCGCATTACGGGTTCGCTCCACATGACGATCCAGACGGCCGTGCTCATCGAGACGCTTGTCGCGCTCGGGGCGACCGTCCGCTGGGCGAGCTGCAACATCTTCTCGACGCAGGACCACGCCGCCGCGGCGATCGCCGCCACCGGCACGCCGGTCTTCGCATGGAAGGGCGAGACGCTCGAGGAATACTGGGAGCTCACGCTCAAGGCGATCACGTTCCCGGGCAACCTCGGACCCCAGCTCGTCGTGGACGATGGCGGTGACGTCACGCTTCTCATCCACAAGGGCGTCGAGCTCGAAAAGGGCAGCAGGTGGGCCTACCAGCCGGCCGACAACCATGAGGTTTCCGTCGTGAAGGCCCTCCTCCGCCGCGTGGCAAAGGAGCGCCCTGGATTCTGGACCAGGGTCGCAAAGGCCTGGAAGGGCGTCTCCGAAGAGACGACCACCGGCGTCCACCGTCTCTACCAGCTCGCCGAGGCCGGCGGACTCCTCGTCCCCGCGATCAACGTCAACGACTCGGTCACCAAATCCAAATTCGACAACCTCTACGGCTGCCGCGAATCGCTGGCCGACGGGCTCAAGCGCGCGACCGACGTGATGATCGCCGGCAAGGTGGCGGTCGTCTGCGGATACGGGGATGTCGGCAAGGGGAGCGCCCATTCGCTCCGCGCCTACGGGGCCCGCGTTGTTGTCACGGAGATCGATCCCATCAATGCCCTGCAGGCCGCGATGGAAGGCTTCGAGGTCAACACCGTCGAGAGCACGCTCGGAGTCGGCGACATCTACGTCACCACCACCGGCAACAAGGACATCATCACGCTTGAGCACATGCTCGCCATGAAGGACCAGGCGATCGTCTGCAACATCGGGCACTTCGACAACGAGATCCAGGTCGAGCAGCTCAAAAAACACAAGGGCGTCCGCCTCCAGAACATCAAGCCGCAATACGACCGCTACTTTCTGCCGGGCGGCAGGAAGAGCATCTACATGCTGGCCGAAGGACGCCTCGTCAACCTCGGCTGCGCGACCGGACACCCGAGCTTCGTCATGTCGAACTCGTTCACAAACCAGACGCTCGCCCAGATCGACCTCTGGCAGAACAAGGACAAATACAAGAAGACGGTTTACCGTCTGCCCAAGAAGCTCGACGAGGAGGTCGCACGACTCCACCTGGAAAAAATCGGCGTGAAGCTCACCAAGCTCACCAAGTCCCAGGCGGAATACCTCGGCATCCCGGCGGAAGGCCCCTACAAGCCGGAGCACTACCGCTACTGATCCGGGCAAAATCGAATTCGGGCGGACCGATCCCGGTCCGCCCTTTTTCGTGACGGGAAGGCTTGGCTTTTAAAGGGGAATCCGCCTACAATCCGGCGTGCCGGAAAACCTTGAAACTTCGGTGCTGGTGATCGGGGGCGGTCCGTGCGGTCTCCTGACAGCACTCCTCCTGGCCCGTTCCGGCGTGCCGTGCACGCTCTGCGAGCAGCATTCCGGGCTCTCCACCCATCCCAAAGCGATGGGGATCTCCCGCCGGACGGCGGAAATTTTCCGCCAGTGCGGGCTGCTGGAGGAGATGAGGAAACCCGACATCTTCGGACCGGAAACCCAGTTGATCATCTGGGCAAAATCGTTCAGCGGAGAGGAACTCGGCCGGGCACCACTCCCTCCCCGGGATCCGGATTTCAGCCCCTGCCACGCGTTCCACGCCCCCCAGACGCACACGGAAAACGTGCTGCTGAACGCCCTGCTGGCCGAGCCCCTGGCCGATGTGCGTTTCGAGCACCGCGTGTGTCGCGTAAACCCGCTGCCGCAGGGGGTCGAGCTCGACATCGAGTCGCCGCAGGGACCGGTTTGCGCGCGGGCGGAATGGGTGGTCGCGGCCGACGGGGCCGGGAGTCCGATGAGAAAATCCCTCGGCATCGAGGCCGACGGTCCGGGCGATCTCGGACACTTCCTCAACGTCTTTTTCCATGCGGATATGCCGGCCTCCGGCCGACAGGCTCTCCTCTACAACATCCTGCGCGAGGATCTCGTGGAATTTTTTGTGTCGGTGAACGGCCGCGACCTCTGGCTGATGCACCACTTCCTCAGCCCCGATGAGCCGGTCCCGGACGAGGAGGCGCTCCGCGAAAAGATCAGGTCCGCCGCCGGAACCCCCGGCCTCCACGTCAAGGTTCTCGGCATCGCCCCGTGGGTCATGAGCCCGAAAGTGGCCTCGCACTTCCGCGCAGGCCGGATTTTTTTCACGGGGGATGCCGCCGCCCGTCTCAGCCCGGCGGGAGGGATGGGAATGAACACCGGCCTGCAATCCGCACACAATCTGGCTTGGAAGCTCGCCGCGGTCATCCGGGGAACCGCCGCCGAATCGCTTCTGGATTCCTACGAAAGCGAGAGGCGCGCGGTCTCCCTCTCGATCATGCGCCACACGAACGAGAACTCCGGGGAAATTTTTCAGCAGGTGGAGTGCGCGCTGCAGGGGGACTGGCAGGGGCTGAAGGCGCTGATCGCCCGCTCCCACCGGTTCGGGGAGGACAGGAAATTCGACACGGAAGTCCGGTATGGCGGCGTGTTCCGGTTTCCGCACAAACCCCTCGACGCTCCAGGCTCCTCCACCCTGGACTTCTTCGGTCGCGGCTTTGTCATCGTTGCAGGATCCCATGCGAATCTCGACGCCCCGGACCTCCCGGAGATCGTCACCCTCGATTCCTTTCCCGAGGGCATCCCCTGTGGCGACACCGGCGCTGTCCTTGTCCGCCCTGACGGCTTCGTGGCGTGGAGCAAGCCGTCCGATGCTGCCAACGACGATCTTCGCAAGGCGCTCGCCAAGGCGCTTTCATGATGAAAGCTTTGAGCGGCAACCGGGCTGTCCGGGCGGGAATTCTTGATCCCGGACATGAAGTAATCTAGTCTCACGCCCATGCAAGCGAAGCTGAAAGTCCGTCCCACCGAGGGGGATCCGTTCGAGGTCGAGGTCGGCAACACGGCCACGATCGGGCGCGGGCGAGACAACACGGTGAGCCTGCACATGAGCCCCCACGTTTCGCGCCAGCACGCCATCATCCGCTGCCACAATGCCTGGCAATACCAGATCATGGACCTCGGGAGCCGGAACGGGACTTTCGTCAACGGACGACGCGTCATCACGCCGGTCATCCTCGAACACGGCGCGGTGATCCGGATCACCACCAACGAACTGGTCTTCGAGCAGAGCGAGGGCGGCGCATCGGACTCCGGTTACGACGTGACGCTGGCCGCAGGCACCGATGCCACCCATGACGAATCCGCCACCGTCGCGATCATGGTCTGCGACATCCGGGGGTTTTCGACCATGTCGGAAATCCTGCCCGAGGACAGCTTGGCGCGCACGCTCGGCGAGTGGTTTCGCGAGGCCGGCAACCTTGTGCAGGACAGCGGAGGCACGATCGATAAATTCATCGGTGACGCGATTCTGGCCTACTGGATCGGAGGGGACGGGACGGGCAATGAGGCTTCCAAGGCATTTGCCACCGGAACAGGCCTGCTCGAAAAGTCACTCGCCCAACGCTGGCCCGGCCATCCGGACAAGCCGTTCAAAATTGCCGTGGCTCTTCACCATGGCACCGTCACCTGCGGGAACATCGGACTGGTCGCACAACGCGACGCCACGATCATCGGCGACGCGGTCAACACCGTCTTCCGCATGGAGGGCCTCATGAAACAACTGGGACAGAAACTCGCCGCCTCCGGGGATTTTCACGCCCTGCTCCCGGAGCCCGCCAAGCCGGCCTTCGAGGACCTTGGCGAACACCAGCTCAAAGGCAAAAATCAACTTGTGCGGATGTTCGGCCTGAAATAAAGGGCCGGAGCCGGCTACGAAGAGACCGGGGACCCGGGTTCCTGATCAGCATGGATATCGACATGCGTCGCACGGTGGGTGCGGAAGAAGACAACCCGGTCGAGCACGTTCTCCTGAAAAGCCTCGAGATACAGGAACAGCGCGGGCGTCACATAAAGCGTGATCAATTGGGAAAAGATCAAGCCGCCGACAATGATCAGCCCGAGCGGCTGGCGTGAGCGTCCGTCGGCGCCATGCCCCAGCGCCAGCGGGATCGCTCCCATGAGCGCCGCAAACGTGGTCATCATGATCGGTCGGAACCGCTCGACACAGGCTTCTTGCACCGCCGCCACCCGGTCCATGCCCTCGGCCATCCGTTGCAGCGCAAAATCGATCATCATAATCCCGTTCTTCTTCACGATGCCGATGAGCAGGAACATTCCAACGAAGGCATAAAGCGACGCCTCCTGGCCGAAGAGCAACAACGTGGCAAGTCCTCCCACCGTCGCGACCGGCAGGGCTGTCAGGACGCTGATCGGATGCACGTAGCTCTCGTAGAGAATCCCAAGGATCACATACATGGAAAAAATCGCGAAGATAAAGAGAATGGAAAGCCCCGCTATTGTTTCCCTGAAGACTTTCGCCTCGCCTTGAAGGCTTCCCCGGATGGTGGGAGGGAGGATTCCGGCGGCGGTGGCCTCCACAAATTTTGTCGCCTCGTCGATGGATGCCCCCGGCACAAGGTTGAAAAAGATGGTGACCGAGGGGAATTGATTGATGTGGTTGACGGACTGGGGCCCGACGACTTCCCTCCATCGCGCCACCGTCGAAAGCGGAACGAGCACTCCCGCATCCGATCGCAGATAGAGTTTTTCCAAATCGGGGGCGGCGGAGCGGTCCCGGTCCTCCGCTTCCACAATGACCTGGTATTGGTCCTTCGATTGTTTGATCAGGTAGGCATAGTTCTGCGAATAGGCGTTGCGAAGCGCAGTGAGGACGGCATCGGCCGAAACACCGTAGCTTGAGGCCTCATCGCGCAGGATGTCGATCTGGAGGCTCGGGGTGTTCAACTTCATATCCGAATTCACGAACAGGAAGCCGGGGTAGGCGCGCAATTTCGTGATGAGATCGGCTGCCACCCGGTTGACCTCCTTGGAATCGATGCCGCTGATCGAATAGGCGAATTTCCCCTGCGTGGTCGAGGTGGCACCCGTGCTGATCTGCAAGACCGGATTGGCCTGGAGAAAGGCCATGATGCCGGGAATTTCTCCGATCTTCTGCATCAGGCGGCCCGCGACCACCTCGATGGGAGACCGCTCATGCACGGGCTTGAGAAAAGCCAGCGTGAACGCCTGCGATGAGGATAGACGCCCGCTCAATCCCGAGACGGTGATCGCGACATCGACAGCGTCATCCTTGCGAAGAATCTCATCCACCTCGGATTGATATTTGCGCATCCGCTCCGGCGATGTGCCCTCCTGCGCCTGAAAAATGCCCCGGATGAATCCGCTGTCGCCGGTGGGAAGGAGGGATTTGGGAATGGCGATGAAACAGACAATCGTGCCGGCAAAACTGGCCACCCATACCACCGCAGAAACCCATTTGTGCCGGAGAAAAAAGCCCAGCGAGCCGCTGTAAACGGAGAGCATCCGGCCGAAGACCGCCCCGGACATTTTTTCCATAAACGTCCTGGCCCCGGGGTCGTGGTGCCGCAGCATCCTGGAGCACATCAGCGGGGTCAGCGTCAGGGAGACAACCCCCGAGGCAAGAATCGCGATGATGATGGTCACCGCAAATTCCTGAAGCTGCCTTCCGAGCAAGCCCGGCATGAGGACCAGCGGGATGAAAACCGCGGCGAGGGAAAGCGTCATCGACAAAATCGTGAAGCTGATCTCCTTTGCCCCGTTCAACGTGGCCTCCATCGCGCTCTCACCGGCTTCGATCCGGCGGACCGCATTTTCGAGGAACACGATGGCGTCATCCACAAGAAAACCGATGGAAAGGGTGATGGCGAGAAGCGACAGGTTGTCGATGCTGTAGCCCATCACCCACATCCCGACGAGCGTCATGCACACCGACATCGGCAGCGCCACGGCCGGAATCAACGTATCCGTGACCCGGCCTAAAAATGCGAAAATCACCAGAACGACCAGGGCGAAAGCGATGAAAAGCGTTTCCCTCACATCATTCACCGAGTTGCGGATGGTGACCGACCGGTCGTAAACCGGAATCAAATTGATTGAGCCCGGAAGCTCGCGGCGGAACATGGGAAGAAGGTCGCGCACAGCCTGGGCCGTCGTCACCACATTCGCTCCGGACTGCCGGGAAACGGCAAGGACGACATTCGCAGGCGGAACAGCATACCCGCGGAACCAAAAGTGGCGGGCCTGCCGCTCATCCTGAAGGGAATCCTTCGCCTCCGCCACGTCCCGCACATAAATCGGCGCACCATTCCGGCGGGCAATGATCAGGTTCGCATAGTCGGAGGCCTTCTCGATCTGGCCCTGCGGCTGGAGCAGAAACGTGCGGAAGGCCCCGTCGAACTGCCCCGATCCCTGATAGCTGGTCCCCTTTTGGATGGCGATCTGGAGATCGTCCACCGTCAGGCCGCGCGCGGCCAGTCTGGAAGGATCGGCCTTGATGCGGACAGCCGATTTCGAACCGAAAATATCGACCTTGGAAACTCCGGGAACGATGCTGATGCGCTGCGCCACCTGGGTCGATGCGTAATCGTAGAGTGCGCCGTCTGTCAGCGAGTCACTCGTCAGCGCCAGATACATGATCGGCTGATCATTGGGGTTGAATTTTGTGAAGGTCGGCGGAGACGGAAGATCCGAGGGGAGGCTGCCCGCCGCCTGGTTGATCGCCGCCTGCACATCCGTGGCCGCGATATCCACGCTCTTGCTGAGGGCGAATTGCAGCGTGAACGACGTATTTCCCTGCGTGCTCGACGATGTGATCAACTCGATCCCGGGCATTTGCAAAAACTGCTTTTCCAGCGGCGTGGCGACATTGCTTGCCATCGTCGTCGGGGACGCTCCGGGATAATTCACGTTCACGTTGATCACCGGAAAGTCGACGGCGGGAAGATCGTTCACCGGAAGCTTCTGGTAAGCGATGACGCCAAACAGCACGACAGTCACCGACAGGAGCATCGTCATGACCGGACGGCGGATGAAGGGTTCGGAAAGGCTCATCGGTCTTGAAACATTACTCGCCATCCTGCCACCCGGCGATCTTCACGGGGGCGCCGGGAGCAAGAGCCATCTGGCCTGTGACAACGACCGCCTCGCCGGGTTGGACTCCCTCGGAAATCACCACCATGTCCCCCTGCCGCTGACCGGGACGGACCGGCCTCAGTTCCACGGTATTGTCCGGCTTGATGACAAACACATACGGGGCCTGGGCACCGATCTGCACGGCTTCCCTCGGAACCAGCACTGCCGCCTTCAGCGTGTCGAGCAGAATGCGGATGTCCACGAATTGGCCGGGCCAGAAAAAGCGGTCCGCATTGTCAAAGACCGCCCGCATCGGAACCGTCCCGCTGTCCGCTTGAACTCCGCTGTCGATAAAATCAAACCGTCCCAACCGGCCGTTCGCCGGGTCATCCGGAATGCTGGCCTGCACGGTCAGCGTGCCCGCCTGGATGAATTTGCGGATGCGGGGCAGCTCGGACTCGGGAATGATAAACTCCGCGTAGATGGGATTCTGCCGTTTGATGACGAGAAGCGGGGTGCTGTTGGCTGCAACGATATTGCCGATGTCCACCAGATGATTGCCGGCGCGCCCGTCGATGGGCGAGTGGATCGAGCAATAGTCCAGGTTGATCTGCGCGGTCTGGATCTGCGCCTCATCCGCCTTCATCGTGGCCCGCGAGACTGCGGCGGCACTGCGGGCATTGTCCAGCTCCTGCCTGGCGGCCACCATTTTCTTGCTCAATTCCTCATTGCGGCGGAGTTGGGAGTCGATATAGGTCGCCTTCCCGCGATCCTGGTCCAGCACGGCCTTCGCCTTGTTCAACTCCGCCTCGTAGGGGCGCGGATCAATCGTGAAAAGCAGATCGCCTTTTTTGACCTCGGCACCGTCGGTGAAATGAATGCCAACAATGGGACCGGAGACCTGGGGCTGGACGTTCACAGACTCATACGCCGCGCACTTGCCGATCTCATCCAGATACAACGGCACATCCCGGATGACCGCTTTTGCGGCCGTGACCGGACGCACCGGAGGTGCGGAAGGGGGGGAAGGCTTGCGTCCGCACGCCCCAAGGAGCAGCACACCACAGCAGCCGAGCTTGAACAGATTGGTCAATTTCATCATATGGGTCTTTTCTGGAAAGACGGTCCGCGCGGTTGAAAATACAGGACCAGACAGCAGCTACTCCCTCCCTTTGTCAGAGATTCACCGTCGCCTCAAACCGGGCAAACTGCAAGCGGGGATTAGTTTTTCTAATATTCCGCTTGACGGGAGCGGAATGCCGGGTCCATCCTCCCCGCATCGGGTGAAAACCCGTTTGTTCTTTTCAACCAATCCGCCGGCCTAGGAAAGTCAGCGGCCCACCCAGAGGGGCGGGCTGCGGGGTGAAATTCCCCCACTGTCGCGCAAAGGTTAAAGTCCGGGTTCGAACCGGCGGAGAAAACTGCACCGTCCTGAAATGGACAACGGCGCCGCGTAGCGTCCGTGCGGGGGTAGTCCTTTTTCTACACGGGGGAAAGGCTGTCCACTGACACTCCCCGTTTTTTTGGAAATTTGGACTTCATGAAAAAACATCTCCTGATATTGGCGGCCACTTCGTTTCTCGCTGCGGGAAGCGGTTTCGGGCAAATTGCGAATTTGGACGATCTCCACTATTGGGGAACCGGATCGAAGCGTTCGGCTTTGGTCGTGGATTGGAATGACGGGAAAACCAACGAGGTTCTTGCATGGGGTTTTCGCTGGGATGGGGCCGCGCCGACCGTTGGCGATTTGCTTGTTTCCATGGCTGCGGCCGATCCCCGGCTGTTTTTCCGTGTGGATACCGATGCATCCTACGGGTTCGCCCTCTTTGGCATTGGTTACCAAACCGGGGCCACTCCTTTCGGAGTAACGGGAGCACAGGACTCAACGGGCGCGGGCGTCACTCCTGTGTTTGTTTCCGGGATCAACGATATGAACCTGATATCGGGAACCACAGACGCACCGCTGAGTTCCTCCCTTGCGGCACCGGTGAACGCAGCCGACCACTACAGCGAGGCATGGAACAGCCCGGATCGCTATTGGACGTTGTTCTTTTCGGGAAACGGATCCTACCCGTCGGCGGCTGTTGCAAGCTACACTTACCCGGCATGGACGGAAGCCGGGGCAGGTCTCTCGGGAGCCACTCTGGATGACGGCGGCTGGTATGCCCTCAGCTACTCCGATCCATTTTGGACGGCGGTGACTCCGGGTGCCGCGACCGCAGCGGTGCCTGAGCCGGGATCGATTGCCCTTTGCCTCTTTGCAGCCGGGGCCCTCATTTATGCGCGAAAAAGGCTTCACCATTGTTGAGCTTCTGGCGGTGATCGCCATCGTGCTGGTGCTCAGCATGGTCGCGACGGGAGCGGGGTGGAAAGTTTACGAGAGTTCCTCCCTCGCAGTCTCGGCGAACAATATCCGCCAGTTCGCCGCCGGAGGGGTAAACTATCTCGCCGAGCACAACTATGTTTACTGGCCGTGGTGCGAGTATGATTTTTCCGCAAGGGAGACCGTCTGGTGGTGGGGGCGGGAAACCGATGCCAGCAAGGCATCCGCGGAGGGAACCCGCGACTTCACCCCCTCGACCGGACCGCTCGGCTCCTATATTCCCAAGGGGATGCGCCCGGACCCGAGCTTTTCCATGGGCGGCAGTGCCTTCAAGCCCAAGTTCCGCAACGGCTACATCGGCGCGGGATACAATACCCTGCTGGGAGGAGGCTGGTATTGCACCAATCCGGCCACTTTGCAAAATCACATGCAGCTTTCCGATCCCTCCAAAGTGGTGGTTTTCTTCACTTCCGCGCAGGTCAATACCTTCCAGAAGCCGGCCTCGGCGAAGAAACCGATGATCGAGGAATTCTACGGGATCGACTCCAGGGAGATCACGATCCACTTCCGCCACAACGGCAAAGCCATGGTTTCTTTTGCGAGCGGCAACGCGGGGTTTCTGGAGATGGATGAATCGACGCGCGACCAGAGGATGCCCCGGGCCAATGTCGGCCGGTTTGCACCTGTAGGGAGCACCGCCTTCCTGAAGTAGCGCTTCGACGGGCCGCTTCGGCCCTCCTCCGGAAAAGCTTGTCTGCACCCTGTCGATTTCGTAGAGATCGCAGCAATGAAAAAGCTCCTCCCTGCCCTCGCCGTCTGCGCGCTTCTGGGCGCGTGTTCCACCGCTGAAAAATACGCCGCCAACCAGTCCGCGACCGAATCCTGGCTCAATGCGAAAAAAGGATCCTCGGAGACCCGGATCTCCGGCGCCTGGGAGTCCCTGGACTCCGGCTGGGGGACCGGCAGGTTCGCCCAATCCGGAGGCAAAATTTCCGGTGCGCTCGGCAACTACACCGTCAGGGGCGTCCTCAACGGCTCGACGGCATATCTGGCATTTGAATCCGGAGGCTGGACCTACTACACCGCCATGCTGAAGAAGCGCGGCGATACGCTCGGCGGATTTTATTCTTCCTCCGTACCCTTCTCAAGCAGCGATCAGAGCTCACTCACCCTGCGCAGGATTGCAGACTGAGCCAATTTTCTTGTAACCGTGCCGTCCAGATTGCCTCAACAGAGCGGGGCGGCTGCAACGATTTTTTGAAAACGCGCCCGCAGCACAAGACGAAATGGAGGGGTGACCGCCGTGTCGTCCGTGATAGGGTTTGAAAAAAAAGTCGGCGCTGACGGCGCAGCGCCCTCCATGCCTCCTCGCGGAGACTGTCGGGATTTTCCCCGGTCTTCATCAGGTCGTCACGCGCCTCATCGACCATTTCCTCAAAAATCTCGGGAGGTCATCTCCAGATGAAACTGCAGGCCGTAGAGCCCGCGCCGTCCTTCCAGCCAACGCTCTGGATCCTTCTCACTTGAGGCCGGGAGGAAAGCCATTATGGTTCCGTTGTGGCTACAATTACCCTGAAAAACATCCCGAAGCCTCTCCATGAGGCGCTGAAGGCGCGCGCGCTGTCCCATCGGCGGAGCCTGAATGGCGAGGCGATCGTTTGTCTGGAGCAGGCATTGACCGGCAAGCCTCTGGACGTTCCCTCCTTTCTCGACCGCGTGCGGCGGCTCCGTGCGGCGACCCCGGGCCGGGTCAGCGACTCACTGATCCGGAAGGCGCGGGAAACGGGCCGTCCATGATTGTTGCCGACTCGAATCTGATCGCCTACCTCCATCTGCCGGGGCCGAAGGAACGTGTGGCCGACGCGGTTCTGCTCAAAGACAGCGAATGGTGGGTGCCGCCACTTTGGAAGTCGGAGTTTCGGAGCATTCTGTTCGCCTACATGCGCACACAGGGCATGGACGTGACCACTGCGGAAGCCCACTGGACGGAGGCATGGGATCATCTTGGCCCCAACCAGATGGAACCCAATCCGGCCCGTGTGCTTGCGAAAGCGTCGGACTCCCGCTTGAGCGCCTACGACGCGGAGTTTGTCGTGTTGGCGGAAGATCTCGGCGTCCGCCTCGTGACATCCGACCGGCAAGTCCTCAATGCCTTTCCCAAAATCGCCATCAGCCCGGAGGATTTTCTCCGGATCCCCTGAGATGATTCCGGGGTCCCGGGAAACCATGGTTTCTGCCGGAAAGCGCGGTGGTGAATTTACAGCATCGCCGCCCACCGGCTGAACACGGTCTCGGCCGTTTCGCGAAGCGGAGGCAGAACCCTCCACGCCTCCTCGCGGAGACTGTCGGGATTTTCCCCGGCCTTCATCAGGTCGTCGCGCGCATCATCGAGCATTTCCTCGAAAAGCTCGGGGGTCATCTCCAGGTGAAACTGCAGGCCGTAGAGCCCGCGCCCGTAGCGGAAGAGCTGGTTGGGGGTCAGCGCGGACGACCCGAGGCGCATGCCCGCGGCCGGAAGATCGAAGACATCCCCGTGCCAGTGGGTCGTAACAAAGTCGGTCGGCAGGTCGCACCAGAGCGGGTCGTAGCGGGCAATCGGGTCGAGCGTCACGGGGAAAAATCCGATCTCGCGGCGGGAGTTCGGCCGCACCGGCGCGCCGAGGGCGGAGGCCATGAGCTGGGCGCCGAGGCAGAGCCCGAGCACCGGCTTTTCCGAGTGGGCCGCCTCGCGGATCAACTCGCATTCCCGCGCGAGATACGGGTATTTCCCGACCTCATAGGCTCCCTGCGCCCCGCCGCCCACCGCCAGCCCGTGGAATTCCCGCAGGGAATCCGGAAGGTTCTCGCCCGCATACGGCCGCGCAATTTCCAGATCAATCCGGCAGCCGTTCACCGCCTCGATGAGCAAACCCGGACGGTCGGTTTCGCCGTGCTGAATAAACAGGATTTTTTTGCGAGGTGGGTTCATGCGACAAGCTTCCGCGAAAATCAAGGCGGCCGCAAACCGATGCGGCCGCCATATCCTCAAGCATTCCCCATGCCACCCGCGGCGGAATCCCCGGCGATGGCCGCTCAAGATAAGAAATTTTTTTGTGTATTCGGGCCAAGTGGCTCACAATGCCGGCATGAACACCCGGTTATTCGGAAAGACGGGCCGTTCGGCGGGCGAGATCGGCCTGGGGTGCTGGCAGTTGGGCGGGACCGACTGGGGCGGCCTCAGCGACATGCGCGCCCGGAGCATCCTGCTCGCCGCGGTCGAAGCCGGGGTCAATTTTTTCGACACCGCCGACGTTTATGGCAAGGGCCGCAGCGAGGAAATCATCGGGCAGTTCCTCAAGGATCACAAGGGAACCTGCTTCGTGGCGACCAAGGTCGGCCGGGCGGACGGAATTTATCCGGAGGGATACACCTGGGACGCCATCAGACTGGCGACCGAGAAATCGCTTTCGCGGCTCGGCGTCCCGTGCATCGACCTCACCCAGCTCCACTGCGTGCCGTTTCCGGTTTTGAAAGATGGCGAAATTTTCCAGTGGCTGCGCCAGCTCAAAACCGAGGGGAAAATCCGGGATTTCGGCGCCAGTGTCGAAACCGTCGAGGAGGCCCTCGTTTGCCTCGAACAGCCCGGCCTGGCCTCCCTTCAGGTCATCTACAACGTCCTCCGGCAGAAACCGGAAAAGGAGCTTTTCCCGCTCGCAAGGGAGAAGGGGGTTGCAATCATCGTGCGCCTGCCGCTCGCGAGCGGATTGCTGGGCGGCCACCTCAGCGCCCAGACGGTTTTTCCCGAGGACGACCACCGGAATTTCAACCGCGACGGAGGGGCCTTCAACGTGGGGGAGACATTTTGCGGCCTCCCGTTCGAGATCGGCCTCCATCTGGTCGCCCGCCTCCAAAAGATGATCCCCTACGGGATGACGCTCCCGCAATTCGCCCTGCGCTATATTCTGGACCACGACGCGGTATCGGTCGTCATCCCGGGCTCCAGCCGCCCGGCCCAGGCCTCCCAAAATGCCGCAGCCACCCTGCTCGACCCCCTCGATCCACGGCTTCATGAGGAGCTCCATGCATTTTACGAAACAGAGGTCCTGCCGTTCATCAGGGGACCGTATTGATTTTCCATGGAATCCACCCCGCAGGCAAATGCGGCGACCCCTTGCCGTTGACCGGACAAACGGCGGGTGCTAAATCAAGAGCCGTCCGATGAAAGTCCATTTGCTCCAAATTCCGCAGGGCGAAACGCTCCACCTCGAGGGGGAGGAGGATCCTTCCCGGCTGGACCTGCAGGAGGCCGGGGCCACGGCGGTCTCCCCCCTGTCGTATTCCCTCGACGTCGGCGTCAGCGAAGGGGGGCTTTTTGCCACCGGCAGGCTCGCCATCCGGGTCCGCATGCCGTGCGTCGTCTGCCTCGAAAACACCGAAAAAGAGATCGTTGCGGACCCGTTTTCCATGCAGGTCGAGCTGACCGGACGCGAACAGATAGACTTGACCCCGTTTGTCCGTGAGGATATTCATCTCCTCTTGCCTCCGTATCCGAGATGCGATACGGGAGCAGCGTGTTCCGCCGCCGGCGCCCAGGGCTCCGGCAGGCAGGCACCCGAGACGGGTGCCCCGGCATGGGACGCGCTCGACAAGCTGAAAACATAATCGGAAGAAATTTATGGGAGTTCCCAAACGCAAAACATCGAAAATGCGGCTGCGCACGCGCAAGGCGGCGAACGCATGGCGCGCACCCAAGCTGGGCAAATGCCCGCAATGCGGAGCCAGCATTCTGCCCCACACCGCCTGCCCCTCCTGCGGATACTACAACAAGCGGCAGGTCCTGACGATCGGCGCCGAGTAATCCGGCGTGCCGGGTTTTTCCCGCATGAAAATTGCCCTTGATGCCATGGGCGGGGACTTTGCTCCGAAAAACCCCGTCGAAGGCGCGGTGGCCGCTCTTAGTGACTTCCCGGACATCTCGATTGTATTCGTGGGCGACGAGCAGGCCGTCCGCGCCGAACTCGCGCGCCAAAATGCGACCGGCTTCGACGGCCGGATCTCGTTCCTCCACACCACCCAGGTCGTGGACATGAATGACAGCGGACTCGACAGCGTCCGCAAAAAAAAGAACTCGTCGGTCAGCCGGGCGGTCGATCTGGTCAAGTCCGGCGAGGCGGATGCCATTGTGTCCGCCGGCCATACCGGTGCACTTGTTGCCGCCGCCACGATCAAGCTCCGCACCCTGCCGGGTATCGACCGCGCCGGCCTCGCCGTCCTCATCCCCTGCGACGGCGGGGTCTTCATCCTGATCGACGGGGGCGCCAACCTCGACCCCGCGCCGGAGCACATCGCCGGGTTCGCGGTAATGGGAAGCATTTACTACCGGGAGATCCTCGGCTGCCCGGATCCCCGGGTCGGACTCCTGAACATCGGGAGCGAGGCATCAAAAGGCACGGAGTTCGCCCAGGAATGCCACCGGCTTCTCTCCTCGGCCCCGGTGAACTTCTCCGGCAACGTGGAAGGCCATGGCATTTTCCGCAAGCCGGTCGAGGTGGTCGTCTGTGACGGATTTGTCGGAAATATCGTCCTCAAGGCAATCGAGGGGCTGGCCAAATCGTTTTTCTCCTGGCTCAGGGACGAGCTGAAAAGCTCGCCGGTCCGTCTGCTTGGCGCGATGCTCTGCAAGGGCGCGTTCACCTCGATCAAAAACCGGACCAGCACGGATGAATACGGCGGAACCCCGCTCCTTGGTGTCAACGGCGTCTGCATCAAGGCGCACGGCAACTCCTCGGCAAGGGCACTCCGCAATGCCATCCGGGTCGCCCGGGCCGCGGTCGAGCAACGCATCAACGAACGGATCATCGAAGCGATACAATCATCAAACCATGAAAAAATCTCCACGACCCAGGCCGCTTCTGCCTAACCGCACCGTCTCGATCATCGGGACAGGGAGCTATGTTCCCGAGCGGATTCTTTCCAACGCCGACCTCGAAGCCATGGTCGATACCAACGACCAGTGGATCATGGAGCGCACCGGGATCCGGGAGCGCCGGATCGCAAAAGAGGGGGAATTCACCAGCCACCTCGCCGCCGCCGCCGCGCGCAACGCCATCAGCAATGCCGGGATCGCCGTCGAGGAGATCGACCTCATCCTCGTCGCCACAATCACCCCCGACACATTTTTCCCCTCCACCTCGTGCCACGTCCAGCGCCTGATCGGCGCGAAAAATGCCGCGTGCTTCGACGTGAACGCGGCCTGCTCGGGATTCCTCTACTCGATCGAGATCGCCCAGCAGTTCCTTGCGAACCACACCTACAACACGGCCCTGGTCATCGGGGCGGACAAGCTCAGCTCCATCGTCAACTGGCACGACCGGAACACGTGCGTTCTTTTCGGGGACGGTGCCGGGGCGGCCATCCTCCGGAACCGCGAGGGCTCGCACGGGATCATCACCACCTACATGGGGAGCGATGGCAATTTCGGGGACATCCTCCACATGCCGGGCGGGGGATGCGCCATGCCGATCACGAAGGAAAATGCCGACCTCAAGCTCAACACCCTGCACATGAACGGACGGGAGACATTCAAGCAGGCGGTCACCTCGATGATGAAGGCCGCCCGGCAGGCGCTCGAACAGAGCGGACTCACGACCGACGACCTCAAGTGCATCATCCCGCACCAGGCGAACATGCGGATCATCGAGGCGATGGCCAGCCGCCTCAACGTCCCGATGTCAAAATTCCACATCAACCTCGACCGCTACGGCAACACGTCCGCCGCCGCCGTCGCGATCGCCCTCGATGAGGCGAACCGGACCGGGCGCTTCACGGTCGGCGATTACATCCTTCTCGTGGTCTTCGGCGGCGGGCTGACTTACGCCAGCTCCGTCATCCAGTGGTAGCCGGCGGCCGCATTGGCCGCGCGCTCAGCCCAGGAGCTTTTTCAGGTTCACCTCGGCGTCAAAGCACTCCACCGCACAGGTGCGGGCGGCGCGGGAGAGCATTTTCCAGTCCGAGCAAACCCTCGTAACGGCCTCGGAAGCCTTCTCGACATTGCTGACGAAAAACATGCCGCTCGAATCCGGCAGGAAGGCGTCCGCCCCTGTCGGCTCCGAGATCACCGGCCGCCCGAGGGCAAGGTAAACCGCCGAGCGGTCGCTCAGCCAGCCGGACATGGCGAAGCTCTCGAGCTTCACCGCGCTGAACTCCGCGGTCGATTTCCGCAGGTAATCGTAGTAGAGCCGCGGAGTGCGCGCGATCGCATGCGGAACAATATGCCGCCAGCCGAGCGACTGGATGCGCCCGCGTTCGGGATCGTCGGGGGCCAGGTTCATCGCCAGCTCGAACCGGACATCCCGGAACCGGGCGGGCAGCGCGTCGAACTTCTCAAAGGCCGCTTTCTTGGAAAAATCCCTCCACTCCCCGTCCCACTCGATCATCCCGTCCCAATACCACTGCCCGATGGTCGTGAAACGGTCCGCCGGCGGCCTCGGCTCGGCTTGGAAAAGGGTCGTGTCCACCAGCGGAAAATAGGTCTTCCAGGGAACCGTGGTCGCGGGAACCCTGGAGCCGGGGCCGTGCATGTTCAGCCCGATGGACCAGAACTCCTCGTGGTGCGACTGGCCCATCTCCATGCGCTGCATCCAGAAGCACACCTCGGTCGGATCCAGGCTGCAAAGCTTGCGATGGGCAAACCTCCCGAGCAGCGGCATCCGGATCGAATAGCTCAGGTTCAGAAGGACGGTCGGACCGCCGAGAAGGTCCAATAACTTGCGCCGGGAAAGTCCGAAGAATCTCGCCCGGTCGAGGTCCTGCTCCTCCGTGCCTTTGGGGAACACCACCAGGCAGAACGAATCGTCGAGGCCGAACTCCTTCAGCCGCCTGCGGAATGCCCCGGCCCATCGCGCATCGCGGGCGGGATCGCCGGTCGAATGCATCACCTCCAGCCACAGCGCCGGCCGGCGCATCCGCCGCAGGCCGAGCAGATACTGGAGCGGAACGGAAAAATTTCCGCCTCCTTCCGGGTATTTCGCGGCGAACCCGCACCCAAGCACCACCGTGCTCTCCGTCAGCTTCGACATCGGCCCATCATGCCGGCATGCCGCCTCCACTTCAAGCCGGACCGCTCGCCGGTCGCAAGAAAATCCGCCGGCGCCCCGCGACGGAAAACGGCTTTTCGCATTTCCCGCGCTTGCCAAGCGGCGGCGGGGATTTCATTCTGGACGGCCTCATGGACGCCATCATCGATCTCCTGCAACAGAATGCCCTCATGCCGCGCGCCGACATGGCCCGCCTGCTCGACATGGAACTCGAGGAGGTCGAGTCGGCCATCGCAAAGCTTGAGGCCGATGGCATCGTGCTCGGCTACCAGGCGATCATCAACCGGGAGAAATACGACACCGACAAGGTGACGGCGATCATTGAGGTCAAGATCACGCCGGAGCGCGACGGCGGGTTCGACCGCATCGCCTCGCGCATCGCGAAGTTTGAAGAGGTTCAGAGCTGCTACCTCGTCAGCGGCGGATACGACCTGCTCATCGTCATCGAGGCCGCAAACCTCCGCAACGCCGCCGCGTTCGTCGCGGAGAAGCTCAGCACGATCGGGGCCGTCCAGGCCACCGCCACGCACTTCCGGCTCAAAACCTACAAGGAAAACGGAGCCTTCCACCTCTTCGAGTCCGTCACCGAACGACTCTCCGTCTCGCCGTGAGCATCGCGATCGCCGACCACGTCCGCGACATCCCGCGCTCCGGAATCCGCGACTTTTTCGAAATCGTCCAGACGATGGACGACGTCGTCTCGCTGGGCATCGGGGAGCCGGACTTCGCGACCCCATGGCACATCCGCGAGGCCGCCATCTACGCGCTCGAGCGCGGGCGCACCGGATACACGTCGAACCTCGGGCTTCCCCGGCTCCGGCGCGCGATCTCCGACTACGTCCGCGCCAAGTTCAGCGTGCAATACGAACCGCTCTCGGAAATCCTCGTCTCGGTCGGCGTCTCGGAATCGATCGACCTCGCCCTGCGCGCCCTGCTGAACCCGGGCGACGAGGTCCTCTACCACGAGCCGTGCTACGTCTCCTACGCGCCCAGCATCACCCTGGCGCGCGGTGCCGCCCGCGCAATCGAAACCCGGGCGGAGGACGCCTTCCGCCTCACGGCCGCCGCGCTTGAGAAGGCGGTCGGCCCGCGCACCCGCGTCCTCATGATGAATTTTCCGACGAACCCGACCGGCGCCACCATGAGCCCGGAAGATCTCGGGCAGATCGCCGAAGTCTGCATCCGCCACAACCTCGTCGTAATGACGGATGAGATTTACAGCGAGCTGACCTTCGATGAAGGCCGCCACACCAGCATCGCGTCGCTTCCCGGAATGAAGGAACGCACGGTCTTCCTGCACGGCGTCTCGAAGGCGTTCGCCATGACCGGCTGGCGGATCGGCTTTGCCTGCGCTCCCGCCGAACTCATCGAGGCCATGATGAAGATCCACCAGTATGCGATCCTCTGCGCTCCCATCATGGGCCAGGATGCCGCGATCGAGGCGCTCGAACGCGGCGACGACAGCGTCGCAAAGATGCGCAGCGAATACCAGATGCGCCGGAATTTTATCACGCGCGCACTCAACGACATGGGCCTCGAATGCCGGAAGCCGCAGGGATCGTTCTACGTTTTTCCGAGGATCTCCTCCACCGGGCTCGCGAGCCGGGAATTTTCAATGCGCCTTCTCAACGAGGAAAAGGTCGCCGTCGTCCCCGGCCCCGCCTTCGGCCCCAGCGGCGAAGGCCATATCCGCTGCAGCTTCGCCACCGGACTCGACCAGATCAAAATCGCCATGGAAAGAATGGCCGCTTTCGTTTCAAGGGTCTCCTCCTCCGGGACCTGAGACCGCGTCTGCTTGCGAAAGACCCGCTTCGTCCTCAAAACAGCCCGGCTCGGCGGAGAGATTTCCAGCGTGCCCCAGCTCCCGGATTTTCCGGCCGGCTCAGGTGCGGAGACCCTCTGGCTCCGGATCAGATGATCACGGGGATGCACTTCAATCTCCCCGAATCAAGCGCACCAAGATTGCCCGGCATCAGCCCCCAAAGCGGCAACGACCACCTCGCCCTCGCCGCCCCCCTCCTCCGCCGCCCCTCCCCGGTCAGATTTCCGGTTCATCCGCAAAAAGTGT
>CAYSKK010000006.1:0-58129 GCA_964431635.1 uncultured Chthoniobacter sp.
AATGCTGGGGCTGTTGGTTCTTGTGGTGTCTGCGATCGGGGCCGCGCCTGTTCTCATCGCGGAAGTTTTTGTGGATGTGGCGCTGGTTGGGTTGCTTTACCGACGACTGAGAATCGCGGCGAATGAACATTGGCTTGGCACAGCGATCCGGAAGACATGGCTTCATGTCCTGGGAGTCGCCATTTTGCTTTCCATTGTTGGAGCTTGCCTGGATGTACTGGCCCCTCACTCGGATTCGATGGGCAAGGCGGTGCATGAACTTCGCCATCCGGGGGAACATCCACAGTGATCGCCTGGCATGTTCTGTTGATCAGCAAAAACGGCTGGGACAGCGTTGTGTCTCGGTGTACCTCACAATGACGAAACTCTTGCCCTCATCAGGCTATTTTCCCGAGGCACTTTTCTTGATTCGGCACGATGGCACGGATAGATCTTTTCCATGAGAAATTCGCTGCTTTTCCTGATAATTTTTGCCCTGTCTCCTCTGGCAAACGCCCGAATTGGGGAGACGGAGAGCGAATGCAATGCCCGATACGGAACCCCGAAGAAAACAGGTGAAATCGTGCCGGGCTGTCAAACCAACGAATACGATTATCACGGGTTCAAAATCAAAATTGCATTTGCCTGTTTCAACGGCCCGGCAATCAAGATGGTTTTCACCAAGCAACCGTCACCATTCTTCAAAGACGACGAAGTAGCCGCCATCCTCGCCGCAAACACCAAGGACGGAATGCAGTGGAAGGCGGCGTTGAGCGAAAGCGAGTCAGCCCAAAAGTCGGATCCGCTCACCAGAATTGGAACAGCCCTTTTCACAAATGCGATGGGTGCAAGAACCTGGGTGCGAAGCGATGGAGTGACGGCCGAACTGCAAATCCAAAAGCTGGGGGTGACGATAACAGCTCCCGAAGCCCTCAACAGGGAGAGGGGAGCAAAAGTCGAAGCGGAGGCCAAACGCAAAGCCGCAATTCCGAATTTCTGAAGATTCCCACCACCTCCGATACCAGTTCCTCCATCCCTTCGGGATCCCCTTCTCGATCAGAGTGACCTTCTGTGGTATTCAAATGCGATAATGATTGCGTTGATCTGCTTCATTGACGACCGGATCGTCGACTGCGGCTTTGAGTCTGGATCTTCGCCATCAAATGCCCGAGTTGGCCTTCCAGAAACACGTGATCGCTTTTCGACGTTGAGGTTGACGGGGTTGGAGGTTTCGGATTCCATCCTGCCCGAGCAATCGCAGATTCATGAAGAAATTCTCGGGTAAACTGCGGGGATCAGACAATGGGAAAGCTTAGTTTCAAACTCATCAAAAAAGATCTCCTTCTTTTCGCAGCTCTTGTGCTTGCGGCGCTGCTTGTCGGGCTTCTGATCAATCCGTTTCGGGACAAGCCCCTGCCGGTTTTTTACGCTACCAAGGGAGAGAGGTTGGATCGTGCGGTGGCGGAAATATCGACAGCTTCTCCGCGGTCCGCTACCTCTTCTTTGCCGGGAAGTGTGACCTTGGAAGAGTTTTCAGATTTCGTGGAAAACCGTCGGGGCATCGTTCTCGATGCCCGTTACCGGATCGAACATCAATTATCCCATGTCCCAGGCGCACTCAGCCTTCCGAGAGAGGACTTCGCCGAGTCTTACGCTGCCTTGAAGCCCCAGCTTGAATCAAACCGATCCCAGCCGATCGTCGTCTATTGTGATGGCAAGGATTGCGAGGACAGCAAGCTCGTTCAAAAAGCATTGAAGGATCTTGGTTTTACCCAAGTTGCGGTTTTTGAGGGGGGATGGCTCGAATGGAAAGCGGCTCAGAAGCCGAAAGAGGCGATCCGGTGATTCGCGGAAAGTGGTCGGCAGGGGGATTCATCTGCCTCCGACTGTTGGTTGGAGGGCTCTTTATCTATTCCGGGATTCTCAAGGTTTCTGCTCCTCTCCCTTTCGCCGACAGCATCGTCGGATTCCAGATTGTTCCTCCGTTCTTGGTCTCAGGGATAGCGATCGGACTGCCCCCGCTGGAAATTTTTCTGGGAGCCATGCTCGTGTCCGGTTGGCAGGCTCGTGCGGCGAGCTTCGGGGTTTTGATTCTGTCTGTCCTGTTTTTTTTGATTCTTCTTCAAGCTCTCGCTCGGGGGCTTCAGGTGGACTGTGGATGCTTTGGCTCCGGTGAACCCTCGGTTCTCAAGATGTGGATGGCGGCAGGCCGGGATGCTTTGCTCATTGCGGCATCTGTTTGCCTCTACCGGTCCGCGTCCGAAAAAGCAGATTGAGCGCTCCGTTGGTCGCTCGAATTTTACAGTCCCTTCAGCAGTTCATTCCAATCACAACGAAGCGCCTTTCGCAACTTGGAGGCGACCATCACTGTCGGAGTCCTTACAGAGGCCTCCAAATCCTGGTAATAGCGGCGGTTGACTCCGGCTTTTTCCGCCAGTGCAACCTGACTCAATCCCCTCGCTTTCCGCAGTCGTAGAAGATTTTTTCCAATCACAATATACCTTTTGCACATAAACTCTGCGTAGCAAGAAATATTTTTGTTTAGCGATTCGTTCATATTCGGGGCTTGAACTGAAAAATTATTCCAAAAGTTCCAGTGCCCGTGCGGCTTCGGGAGAATTCGGATAGCGGGAGATGGTTTCCTCGTAGTAAGTCGAGGCCTGTTTTGGTTCGTGCAGGTTGGCGGAGAGCATTCCGGAGAGAAGACAAGCCTCCGGGGCCGAGTGCGATTCGGGCGCGATCTCCAGAAAATCCCGAAAGGCTTTCCTTGCTTCAGCTTGTTTATCCAAGGCGAGCAGGGATTTGCCGAGCCAGAAACAGGCTTCCGGAGTGTCTGTCGTCCGGTCGCCCGCGTTTGCAGCCGCCTCGGCATAACGCCTTTGTGCAAAAAACCATTTGATCCGCAGCAGCGAGGCTTTGGGGCTCTCGTTTCCCGCGGCGTTCAGAAACCCATCGGCTGCCTGGAATTGCCCTCCATTGATCAAGAGTTCGGCCAGGCCCAGGGCGGTTTCCCCGGGAGGACAGTTGGAAGGACTCAATGACGCGACCCGCAAAGCGAATTTCTTGGAAGCATCAGGAAATCCGAACTGGTTCAGGATTTCTGCCAGCGCGGCCAGCATTTTGAAACGTTCTTCCTGGGAGGATTTCGGCAGAGTGTCATCCCACGCATTCGTTGAGGGTGCTTTATTGGAAGATTCCGAGGCCCAGGCGGCAAGCAGGGCCGACCAGACAGCCCGTGAGGATTCGCGTTCCCCGGCAAGCTTGGCGCTGCCAAGGAGGCAGGCAAACGCCGCCGGCATGCCTTTTTCGAAGATCACATTGTCAATGAGGGACTCGTGATCCACGCTCCGCTGGTCGCTTGTCAGCCTTTCGTTGAGGAGTCGGTGTCGGCAGATTTCCTCGAACACACGCTTTGTCGCAGCCAACCGGTCCCCGCTCCCACTCGGCCCGCTTTCCAACCACTTGCCGAGGCGAAATATTTTATCCGAGGAGAAAAGCCAGTGTTCGAGGGTGAGTTGTTGGAGGGGAATCGTTCCAGAAGAGGGAAGAGGATTTTGATCCACAACCGCCGTTCCATTGCCAACGATCCTTGCGACGAGTGAGGGATCGGCGCTCGGAGGCAGCGCAAGGAGATCCTGCTGCAGGATGGCCGCATTCACCCGGCGCAGCCATGCCTTGCCCTCGCGTGATTCCAACAGCTTCCGCGATGCTTCCCAGTGGATTCTCGCTTCGGAGGTCCTGCCCTGCAACAGGAGCAACACTCCCGTTTCAAACTCCATATGAGCAGCCAGCAGGGAGCTGTCGGCGGTTTCCAACGCCGCAGAGTAGCAGTCCGCCGCAGGTGGCTGACCATCTTTCCTGGCGATGACGTTTCGGATTTCGCTCTGTGTTTTGAGCAGGGATGCCCTGAGCCCGGACTCATCGGCGACCGATTGCGCAAGGATCGTTGGGAGGAGGTAGGCGGCTCCGACAAAGGCAATGAAGTTTCTCATCAGGGAACCAAAGCACTGGCGAACGCACGATTCACGACAAATTCAAAATGTTACGAAAACGTCACTTGACGATATGGAGCGATGCGTGATATGCACCGCTCCCGTTATGAAAGCAAATTTCTTTTTTGTGATTGTCTTGGGGATGCTGTTGGGAACATTGGGGCTGATGGGGCAGGAGAAGTGCACGCCGACCCCGACTCCAACACCCGGGCCGACTCCGCCAACGAACACCCCGCCGGATCCGGCATTCATGTGCAACGATCCGCGGCCGGGGACCGCGAAGCTCAAGAAGTCGCCGTCGCGAGACATCAAGGAAGCCGGGATCAGTGCGGCTGACCAGCATGCCTGGCAGGAGATCTACTTGAAGATGGAGAAGAATCCCGGTCAGAGTTTCCAGCTCGCGGGGGAAATCTGGAAACAGAACCGTCCGAGGGAATTTCAGAAGCTGGCGATCGTAAAGGCGCGGACGCTGGTGAATTCCACCGACGATGCGTCGGATCTGGATTTCATGCTGGCGTGCTTGGAGAATCCGGAGGCGCAACGCGAGGAATGTCTGAAGATGGGAAAAGGCAACGGCCTTGAAAGGGACATGGCATCGAGGCGGCTGGCCATTCTGGAAGCGAACCCACATCTGCAACTGAAGCTGAACAACTGACGAGAAAGTCGTCACCAGACTGAGCAACAACCTCCCGGACGGAACAACATCAGAATGAAAACAAACGGAGTAGAAACGACAAGTGAAGCCCTGTGTGGGAGCCTGGGGATGGACCAAAGAGTGGGGCGAAGCAGGCTGGCAAAGTGGAGCGTGCAGGCCATTGCCGTCCTGACGACGATCAGTGTCGTGCTGCCGTATCGGGAACTGAGCGCATGCGCATGCAGCACGGTTGTCGTGGGACAGGGGGCGGTGAGTTCGAGCATGACCGTGGACGATCGCACGGCGGAGTTGAGTTTGAACCAGAGCGACATCGACCTGCCCGGAGTGGTTCCGGTGAGCCTGACGCGCAAATACATGAGCGGCAACGGAGCCATCGGGATCTTCGGCTACGGATGGGCGACCGATTACAGCACCTGGCTGGTCACCACATCCGGAGACGTGGAAGTCGCCATTGACGGGTCGACCACGAAGTTCAAGTCGTCGAACGATTACTACGACGACGGGAAGACGAAGCGAGTGACATTCACCGGGACCAATGAAATCACGGTGACAGCCAAGGGCGGGGAGAAGTGGGTGTTCGACACGGCCACGAAATACCTCAAGGAGCAATATGACCGGAGTGGGAACAAAACGGAATTCCAGTGGAAGACCGAGGAGTTCGAGTTCTGGGGCAGCGATTACGCGGTTTTTTGTCCGACGAAGATCACATTCCCCGGAGGAAGGGAGATGACGTTCACCTACCACACGCAAACGGGGAAGAAGCATCTGGTGAGCAAGGTGACGAGCCCGAGCGGGTTCGATGTGGAATACACCTATACGAACAACCTCTTGACCGGCATCGGCAAGACGAACGGGCAGATCCTCTCCTACAATTACCACACGGCCACGAACCCGGACAACACGTCCTGGGTGATCGGGTGGTTGACGGAAATCACCTATGCGAACGGGGGAAAGGTGGAAGTGACCTACAACGGGCAGTATGGAATCCCCGGGAAACTGAAGGTGACGAAGGTGACGGGACCGATGGGCTACGAGAACGACTACACCTACACGGAAACGGAGGTGCAGGGGCAGGAGAAGCCGAATGTGACGTTCGTGAAGAAGGATTCTCTGGCTCAGGAAACGACGACCGCCCGCACGGACGATCAGACGAAAACGAAAGTGACCGATGCGTTGGGCAACTGGACGGAAAGCGTTCAGGATGCCAACGGGATGACAGCGAGCACGAGGAACAGGCGGGGAAAGATCACGACCTACACCTACGATACGGGCAACACGAACCCGTTCGCAAGATCGAACCGGCTTTCGACCACGAACCCGCTGGGAAAAACGTGGTCCTATGAATACGACGCGAACAACTTCCGGACGAAGACGACTGACCCGCTCGGGCATGAGAACGGGTGGACGTATGACGCTGCTGGTAATGTGCTGACCCAAAGCAACGGACTGAACCAGACAACGCTCACCAATACCTATACGGGCAACGGAAGCATGGGACTTTTGGCCACGACAAAAGACGGGCTGAACAACGAAACGGCATTCACCTACGACAGCTTCGGGTTGATGACCAAGATCACCGACCCTGCCGGGAAGGAAACGCTCTTTTCCTATGCCGCCGACGGTTCCGGCAACCAGATCAAGGTGACGAACCCGCTCGGGAAGGAATGGAAGAAGGAATACAACGGGTTTTCCAAAGTGAGCAAGACGATCGATCCGCTCGCCAACGAAACGGCGTTCGAGTATGACACGATGGCGAACCTGACGAAGGTGACAGATGCGGAAGGAAGGGTCACACAAAAGTCCTACGACAAGTTGCAGAGAGTGACCGAAATCAAGGACGGCTTGAACAACGCGACATCGTTCACGTATGATACCGAAAGCAAGGTGACGAAGATCACCGATGCGCTGGCCCGGGAGTTTACCTATACGTTCGATTCCATCAATCAGACGAAAACGTGGGTGTTTCCTGACAACAGTCAGAAAAGCTACAACTACGATGCCAATGGGAGCTTGGCAAAAGTCACCTTCCGCGGTGGACAGGAAACGACATTTTCCTACGACGACGCGGACCGCCTTTCCGCGAAAACCTGGGTGGGAGCAACCAATATGGTGTTCACTCCCACCTATGATGATGCCAACCGTCTCACCGGCCTGACAAAGGTCGAGGGAGGAACGACGGTTTCTCAGATCGAAGTGGTCTGCAATGCGGCCAATCAGATAACGGCAGTCACGGCCGAGGGTAATACGGCGTCGTATGCCTACGATGCCGCCCAGAAGTTGAACCAGATCACCTATCCGTCCTCGGAAGTCGTCAAATACGGGTTCAACAGCCGGGGCTTGATGGAAAACATCAAGGATGGAAGCAACACCGCCATCGCCGATTTCACATTCGACGACGCCGGCCGTGTGACCAAGAATACTTTGCCCAACGGCCTGGAAACGGTGTATGAATACAACGACGCCGACTGGGTGACGAAGATCACCCTTCGGCAGAGCGCAACACCCAACACCGTGCTCCAGAGCTTCCAATACGGCTACAACAAAGTGGGCAACCGCACATGGGTCGCATACGCCGATGGCAGCGGAGACGTGTATCAGTATGACGGCACCGACCAGCTCATCGGGGTGAAATATGGGGTGAGCAACCCGCAGGATGGATACAATCTGGCAACCGGGGAGAACCGGGCAGTGAGCTATACCTACGACGCCCTCGGCAACCGGTCGGTCATGTTGGACAACCTGACGATGACCAACTACACGGTGAACAACCTGAACCAATATACTCAGATTGATCTCAATAATTCGTATGCGTATGACACGAACGGGAACTTGACCAACGACGGGACATGGACGTTCGGATATGACCGGGAGGGACACCTCGTATCAGCGAACAAGAGTGGAACGAGCGTCAGCTACAAGTATGATGCACTGGGCCGTAGGATTGAGAAGAACGTCAATGGGACGGTGACGAAGTATGTGTATTCAGGGCAGGATCTCATTGAGGAGCGGGATGGAAGCAACAACATCACGGCAAAGTATGTCTATGCCGGGGGGATTGACAATCCGGTGAAAGTGATCCGGGGGACGGGTGCCTATTACTTTCAGCAGGATGCCTTGGGCAACGTGACGGCACTGACCGATGCAAGCGGAGCGATCGTGGAAAGCTACACATATGATGCGTTTGGAAAGCCGAAGATCAGGGACGGCGAAGGGAATGTGATCTCCACCCCTTCCACTCCGTTCCTGTTCACGGGACGGGAGTATGACGCAGAGACAGGTCTTTATCACTACCGGTCACGGGCTTATTCCCCAGTGCTTGGGAGGTTCTTGCAGATGGATTCCATTGGGTTTGATGGGGAGGATTGGAATCTCTATCGATATGTCTCAAATAACCCTGCAAATCTTAGTGATAGTCTCGGATTGTGTCCAGACGGTTCAAATACGCGTAGCGTAGATGATATAGGCGTTGAAGGAAGCCGTGAAGCTGCAGACAAGGCAAAACAGGATAAAGCTAAAATTGAGTATTGCGGTTTAATTTGTGAAAAATGCGTAAATGGTAAAAAAGAGCGCCAAAAGTCGGGCCCTGTAACACAAAATAAACGCAGAAGTTGTGACGCAGCCAAAGCGCCTTGTCCGTCAGGTTGGAAAAGAGTTGGCGTTTACCACAACCATCCTGGCAAGAGTCCGTTGAGTCCACAGGATATAGAACTTTCTGAAACGCTTGGATGCCCAATTTATACTGATAGAGGAAAGCAAGTGGACAAGTACGATCCAAACACAAACCAAACAACTTCTTTAAAATGACAAGACTAAATTTAATTATCACAATCTTTGTTTTGTTTGTTTTTGATGACATGTGTCATTCTAAGACATACGGCGCTTATCAAACCGATGGTTTTGAACCCGTATCGCTTATTGCATTAATTGCTAATCCTTCTAAATTTCATGCAAGAAAGATCTTAACTGTGGGTTATCTTAGATTTGAATTTGAAGCTCAAGGTCTGTTCTTGAGTCGAGATGATGGAAAAATATTAGTTACAAAAAATGCTACGTGGTTAGAGGTCAATGAAAAATCTCTTGATGCAAAAGTGATGCGGGCACTGTCAGGGAAATGGGTGCGGATAATTGGCGTGGTTAATGCCAAAGACAATGGCCATATGGGGATGTATTCATTAGCTATTGAAAATATTTCTGGAGTTAACACATTTGATAGATAATGTCATTTAGGAATGGGTTAGCAAAGAAGCCTCTTGATTTCAACTACGAGACATTTATGAAGTCTCACAACACAATTGCTTTAGTTGTATCTGTCTTGGTTGGATATTCTCTTTGTAATTGTGCCTTTGCAGAAGATTCAACCATCGCAGAACCAGTGCCAATGGTAAGAGTCCTTTCGAATCCCAAAGATTTTGAGGGCAAAACCGTCATGACAATTGGCTATGCAGTGATAGAATTCGAGAATTGCGCTCTTTTTCTGAGCCAAGAACATGCAAAGGTTAGAGATAAGCTTAGTTCTGTGTGGTTAACAGACTCTGAATTCGAAAAACTTAAGCCTTTTTCAGGGAAATGGGTCTTGCTTGTAGGAAAGTTTTCTATAAATCGGATCGGAACTAATGATTACTGCGGTGAGTTTAACTCGATAAGAAGTATAGACGAGTGGCCATCAAAAAATAGCCAATAGGAATTTGGGTTCCCCAGCAAGAAGTGTGCTTACAAAGGGGGAAAGCCGACTTTAGGCAGAGGAAACGTGGTTTGATTTGAAGCAGACTTATGCTTGATCGATTCTGGAAAATAGTCAGACCCTCATATTGACATATTTTTCCCCGTGCACTTTGGAAAGACAGAAAGAGCCTATCCTAAAATTTACATGTCCCGCGTCAAGGGACCCTCCCGGACGGAACAACATCAGAATGAAAACAAACGGAGTAGAAACGACAAGTGAAGCCCTGTGTGGGAGCCTGGGGATGGACCAAAGAGTGGGGCGAAGCAGGCTGGCAAAGTGGAGCGTGCAGGCCATTGCCGTCCTGACGACGATCAGTGTCGTGCTGCCGTATCGGGAACTGAGCGCATGCGCATGCAGCACGGTTGTCGTGGGACAGGGGGCGGTGAGTTCGAGCATGACCGTGGACGATCGCACGGCGGAGTTGAGTTTGAACCAGAGCGACATCGACCTGCCCGGAGTGGTTCCGGTGAGCCTGACGCGCAAATACATGAGCGGCAACGGAGCCATCGGGATCTTCGGCTACGGATGGGCGACCGATTACAGCACCTGGCTGGTCACCACATCCGGAGACGTGGAAGTCGCCATTGACGGGTCGACCACGAAGTTCAAGTCGTCGAACGATTACTACGACGACGGGAAGACGAAGCGAGTGACATTCACCGGGACCAATGAAATCACGGTGACAGCCAAGGGCGGGGAGAAGTGGGTGTTCGACACGGCCACGAAATACCTCAAGGAGCAATATGACCGGAGTGGGAACAAAACGGAATTCCAGTGGAAGACCGAGGAGTTCGAGTTCTGGGGCAGCGATTACGCGGTTTTTTGTCCGACGAAGATCACATTCCCCGGAGGAAGGGAGATGACGTTCACCTACCACACGCAAACGGGGAAGAAGCATCTGGTGAGCAAGGTGACGAGCCCGAGCGGGTTCGATGTGGAATACACCTATACGAACAACCTCTTGACCGGCATCGGCAAGACGAACGGGCAGATCCTCTCCTACAATTACCACACGGCCACGAACCCGGACAACACGTCCTGGGTGATCGGGTGGTTGACGGAAATCACCTATGCGAACGGGGGAAAGGTGGAAGTGACCTACAACGGGCAGTATGGAATCCCCGGGAAACTGAAGGTGACGAAGGTGACGGGACCGATGGGCTACGAGAACGACTACACCTACACGGAAACGGAGGTGCAGGGGCAGGAGAAGCCGAATGTGACGTTCGTGAAGAAGGATTCTCTGGCTCAGGAAACGACGACCGCCCGCACGGACAATCAGACGAAAACGAAAGTGACCGATGCGTTGGGCAACTGGACGGAAAGTGTTCAGGATGCCAATGGTCTGACAACGAGCGAGCGCAACCGCCGAGGAAAAACCACGACCTACACCTACGACACGGGCAACACGAACCCGTTCGCAAGGTCGAATAGGCTTTCGAGCACGAACCCACTGGGGAAGACGTGGTCCTATGAATACGACGCGAACAACTTTCAGACGAAGACGAGCGATCCTCTGGCCCATGAGGTGGAGTGGACGTATGACAACGGGGGCAACGTGCTGACCCAAAAAAACGGGCTCGGTCAGACGACGGTCACCAATACCTACACGACAACGGGGGCCATGGGGCTTCTGTCTACGGCGAAAAACGGGATGAACAACGAAACAGCATTCACCTACGACAGCTTCGGGCTGATGATCAAGATCACAGATCCCGCCGGGAAGGAAACGCTCTTTTCCTATGCCGCCGACGGATCGGGCAACCAGACGAAGGTGACCAACCCGCTCGGGAAGGAATGGAAGAAGGAATACAACGGGTTTTCCAAAGTCAGCAAGACGATCGATCCTCTCGCCAACGAGACGGCGTTCGAATACGACACGATGGCAAATTTGACTCGTGTGACCGATGCCGAGGGAAGAGTCACACAAAAGTCCTACGACAAACTCCAGCGGGTGACCGAAATCAAGGACGGGCTCAACAACGCGACGAACTTCACGTATGACACCGGGAGTAATGTGACGAAGATCACGGATGCACTGGCCCGGGAGTTCACCTATACGTTCGATGCCATCAACCAGACGAAGACCTGGGTGTTTCCCGAAAACAGTCAGAAAAGCTACAACTACGATGCCAATGGAAACCTGACGAAAGTCACCCTGCGCGGCGGACAGGAAACGACATTTTCCTACGATGACGCAGACCGGCTCTCAGGGAAAACCTGGGTTGGAACGACCAATACCGTTTTCACTCCCACATATGATGATGCGAATCGTCTCACCGGGCTGACCAAGGTCGAGGGAGGCACGACGATTTCGCAGATTGATGTGACCTACAACGCGGCCAATCAAATGACGGCAATCAATGCCGAGGGCAATACGGCATCATATGCCTACGATGCCGCCCAGAGGTTGAACCAGATCACCTATCCGTCCTCGGAAGTCGTCAAATACGGGTTCAACAGCCGGGGCTTGATGGAAAACATCAAGGATGGAAGCAACACCGCCATCGCCGATTTCACATTCGACGACGCCGGCCGTGTGACCAAGAATACTTTGCCCAACGGCCTGGAAACGGTGTATGAATACAACGACGCCGACTGGGTGACGAAGATCACCCTTCGGCAGAGCGCAACACCCAACACCGTGCTCCAGAGCTTCCAATACGGCTACAACAAAGTGGGCAACCGCACATGGGTCGCATACGCCGATGGCAGCGGAGACGTGTATCAGTATGACGGCACCGACCAGCTCATCGGGGTGAAATATGGGGTGAGCAACCCGCAGGATGGATACAATCTGGCAACCGGGGAGAACCGGGCAGTGAGCTATACCTACGACGCCCTCGGCAACCGGTCGGTCATGTTGGACAACCTGACGATGACCAACTACACGGTGAACAACCTGAACCAATATACTCAGATTGATCTCAATAATTCGTATGCGTATGACACGAACGGGAACTTGACCAACGACGGGACATGGACGTTCGGATATGACCGGGAGGGACACCTCGTATCAGCGAACAAGAGTGGAACGAGCGTCAGCTACAAGTATGATGCACTGGGCCGTAGGATTGAGAAGAACGTCAATGGGACGGTGACGAAGTATGTGTATTCAGGGCAGGATCTCATTGAGGAGCGGGATGGAAGCAACAACATCACGGCAAAGTATGTCTATGCCGGGGGGATTGACAATCCGGTGAAAGTGATCCGGGGGACGGGTGCCTATTACTTTCAGCAGGATGCGTTGGGCAACGTGACCGCCCTGACCGATGCAGGTGGCGCGATCGTGGAAAGCTACACATATGATGCGTTCGGCAAGCCGAAGATCAGGGACGGCGACGGGAATGTGATCAGTAACCCCTTCACGCCGTTCCTGTTTACCGGACGTGAGTATGACGCCGAGACCGGACTCTACCATTATCGGTCACGGGCTTATTCACCAGTGCTTGGGCGGTTTTTGCAGATGGACTCCGTTGGGTTTGATGGGGGCGATTGGAATCTTTATCGCTATGTTTCTAACAATCCTACTCGATACAATGACCCAATGGGTGCCAGTCTCTGGGATATTCTTGGATTTAATCCCAGCAGTATAAGTGATCCCGGCACCCATTGTTTTAATGAGGGGTGGTTTCGCCACTGTTTTTTTTCATGTCTTGCAACGCAATTGAGCGGATCGCGTGCATTGGGAAGGTTTGCGTCCCGTGCTTACGGGGCGGATGATAGGCCAGGCCAACCTGGTGCCGATGAACGAGATCAACAGGCCAATGAAGCAGGCGTAAATAGCGCTGGTGGCGACTGCCTTCAAAGTTGTCAGCAGCAATTTTATGCCAAACGCGCTGCTGAATGTTGTCCTTCCAAATGGAGGTTAAAAAAGAATGACCCGAAGTGTTGTTCAAAAAAGTAAAATGAAAGCAAGATTACTAATCATAATATTAGCGGGAATTATTGGCTTTAGCGGCGGCATTCTCTTTGAGAAATTCTCTACAAACAGAAGAATGGTGCAGAATATGTCCCATGCTTTCGGAACGCTAGATGGTTTATCTCGAGCATTAGAAAGTGAGAAAGATAAAATTGGGAATTATCCTAAAAATCTGAATTCAATAGATGGTTCTTCCTTTGTAACGGGCGATTATACAAAAGAAATGGCAGAAAGGGTGATTTATGTTCGAACGGAGCAAGGGTATTTTATGGCGATAGGTTTGCCTGTGCTTGTATTTACACGTCAGGCAGGGAATATAGAAGTAAGGAACTAATAAGGCGGCGTAATAAGTAAGATAGTAAGGCGGAAAGGGCCTGCAACTTAAATGTTCTGCTGCTGGTGATTGGCGTTCCAACTTGATGAAGCAGGTCCCCGGAACAACATCAGAATGAAAACAAACGGAGTAGAAACGACAAGCGAAGCCCTGTGTGGGAGCCTGGGAATGGATCGAAGAGTGGGGCGAAGCAGGCTGGCAAAGTGGAGCGTGCAAGGGCGACAAATTGCGCGCTTGTAAACGTCAATGCGATAATGAATTGCAAGGCTGCTTAATGAAGGCGTTATCTAGTGGAAACGGTGGAAATCCTGCCACTGCTCTTGGTGCCGCGCTAGCATTTGGAACAACGAACCTCCCTCCCGGTAAAGCCCCGCAGCAGGGATATCAAAAAAACAAGATGAGAAGATTACCCACTGCATTCATTTATAAAATTGGACTTACTCTTAGCTTATTGACGATATTGGTAGGTTGCGGTGCGATAGCGAAACCAAGTAATCCTTACTCCTTTAGTGAACTCGTTATGTCACCTGGTATGAGGATTACGGCAACAACAAAAAATGGCACTGTCAGTATTTATGCTGATGATGAATTAGAAAGAACGTACACGTGGGATGGTTCTTCACGCAGGGTGCGGCTTTGGCCACGTAATACTCGTTGGTACGGTAGCCTCGGTGCTTATTTCCCTGGAGTAGGGTCGCATTGGCGTTCGCATAACGGGATTGTTCGTGGTGTATTGGAAGAAGGGCAAATGCATTTTGATTCAAAATCAGAGGCGCTTTCTTGGCTTAACAACGCTTGGCACAAAAAAGCAGGAAGCGTTTATAATGACAACGGACTTTTTGTCCTTTTTTTCAAGTCGCCGGATAGAAAGCAAATTAATATTGATGTATTCCAGATTTTGGTTAACGGAAAAAGTCCAGTTACGCTATCTGGAAGTTCAAATGCGTCCATCTTTGTAGAAGTGGGTAGGCAGAAAGGATCGGTCCAGAACGGCATTAAGATAAGAGGCCTTTCTGATGCCTCTTCCCTGTGTAAAACAACCAAAAACACACTCGGGATGGCGACTTTGCGATAAAGTTGAAATTCTGGAAGAAATCTTTGCCAGAAAAGCATCTAAAAGCACATGATGACGTCATCATGCCATGCCCCGCCAAGCTGTCATATGCAAATAACGAAATTATCAAAAGGACAACTTTTCGGAATAGTTGCTTTGATTGCACTAGTAGTGATCACTGTGTTTAATGTGATTTTGTATTTGGAATCGAAAAAATGGCAGGAAAGGAAAGGGCGTCCAATGCCAGTTAAAATGCGTCAGAATTTTAGGTAAAAACGCGCTCTTGTTTAAGACACGGAAAGTGAAGTGTCATTCGCATGAATAGTCGACTTTTGAAAGAATTTCAGCTGTCAAAAAATCCGATTTTGGCCGGGCTCCTTGCAGGCATTATCACGGTGGTCTTTGGAATTGCCGCCTACGAGGTGATCATCGATGAAAGGGTTTCGTTTTCGGAGCTCTACAGTCGATGGGATGCCGTCCATTATGAAGCGATTGCCACGGAGGGGTATTCCGCATCCCCCGAGCAGGCCTATCGCATTTGCTATTTTCCACTCTTCCCATTGCTGGCCGCGCCATTTGTTTGGTTGTTCGGAAATGCAACGGTGTCACTTGTCATCATTGCGAACCTTGCCTGCATCGCGGCATGCGTCGTGCTGCACAGACTGGCGAAGTTGGAATTCGGCCAAGAGGTCGCCGATACAAGTGTTCTTGCGATGCTTGTCTTTCCGACCGCGTATTTTCTTCATGTCGGATATACGGAGAGCCTGTTTCTTGCCACATCGCTCGCCGCGTTTCTGAGTGCGAGAAGGGGAGCCTGGATGCAGGCGGGCATTTGGGCATTTTTCGCGACACTGACGCGCATGAGCGGGCTTGCCCTGCTTCCCGCGCTGTTGGTCGAGTATGCGCAGCAATGTGATTTTCGTTTTTCCCGCTTTCGGTGGAAAGGACTGTTTACTCTCACGCCGGTTTTGGCGATGGCGGGATACATGCTCCTGAATTTCGTGGTGTTCGGGGATTCGCTGAAGTTCTTGGAAATGCAGTCGACACACTTCAGCCGGAACCTGGATTGGCCCTGGGTGGGGTTGTCCGGCGACATTGCAGGGCTTGTGACGGCGCGACCAAGTGTGAAGATCGTGATTTCGGATTTCAATATCGCGGTATTCCTCCTCGCGACGGCCGCGGTGATCTGGTCGGTGTTTCGATTGCGTCCGTGCTACACCGTCTATGCCGCCGCCCTCTGGTTTCTGACTTTCTGCTACGGATTCTGGATGTCACTCCCCCGGCATGTCCTGATCGTCTTCCCCATGTTTTTTCTTTTCTCGGTGATGGTGCGCGGCAGGCCGATGATGCGGTTCGCGCTCGGCTTCGCCTCCGTCCTCCTGTATGGACTCGCTTTCCAGCAGTTCGTGCGGGGGTGGTGGAGTCAGTGAGATTATTGCCCGGCGTTCTTGTTTATGAATACGAGGTTGATTTCTGGTAAAACGACAATGGCGATCGTCACATTCGCGGTGATGACCTCTGCCGCCATGGCGGATGTTGAGATTGATTTTGCCGATGGTCGCAAGGAGACATTCGTTTCCGCCACCGTCGAAGGCGGAAAGCTGAAATGCATCACCCGATACGGAGAATTGCCCGTCTCGCCAGCTTCCTTGGGGGCGATTTCCAAGGCCAGATATTTTCCGGAACCCGCTTCCCCCGCGCCTGTTGAGAAACCAGAACCCCTGAAACTGCCCGCCCCATCTGCGACGCCTTCTCTGCCACCGACCAAACCGAAGTCGGAGGCAAAGTCCTTCTTCACTTCCTTTGCTGGCAAGCTGAAGGACGCCAAACATGCGTTGATCCAGTATCCCAAGCCGCTGGAGTCCGCGCAGTTCTTCGTTCATATTCCGGCGGGTTACGATGGGAAAGATGCCTATGGGCTGATCGCCTTTATCAATGCATCCGCCCGAATGGAACTTCCGGCGGGTTGGGAAAGTGTCCTTGAAGAAAAGAAGCTGATCTTTGTCGCGCCCCAGAATGCGGGCAACGACCTGCCCGGTTTGAGTCCACGCCTCGGACTTGGTGTGGCCGGGACGCAGGCGGTGATCCGCGATTACAAAATCGATCCCAAGAGGGTTTATGTCTCCGGGTTTTCCGGTGGGGCGCGGTGCGCGACGATTCTCGGCTTCTATGCGTCCGATCTGTTCTCCGGCGTGATTGCTCTTTGCGGGGCAAATTTCCACGAGGAGGTCCCCCGCAAGGAGGCGACAGCCGAGGGGGAATATGGAGTTCAGCCGGCCTCGCCGGAGGAGGTCCGGGATGCGAAACGCAAGGTTCGCTTCGCAATCGTGACCGGCGAGACGGATTGGCGACGCGGGAACATCGCGGATGTCTTCCATGGAGGTTACGAAAAGCAAAAGTTTCATGCGCGGTTGTGGGAGGTTCCCGGGCTCGGCCATGCGATATGCAGTCCGGACACTCTCAGAGAAGCCGTGGAATTTCTTGAAGAGCCCAGGCGCTGAACGGGGCCTGCGAATCCTGCAAATGGGCGCGAACCGCGAAGAAGACCGAAAAAAGTTTGCCTCTCCACTCGGGTCCGGACGGGGTGGTAATGAGTTCAGATTGATTTGGGATGCCGCCCCCTTCGGTGTGATCTGGAGGGCGATGCGCTGTCAGCCCCCATTTGGTCTCCATGCAATCCGGAGTTTGGGACGGCACGGCGGCCATCCCTCCATTCTTCGTTTGACTGGAATTGGGGCGTGCCTTCGCTGTGTCCCAACTGCTGCTGCGATTCTGTGGCTTTCATCGTTGCTCCTGCCAGCTGGTGAGCCTGCCGCAGTCAATATTTCGCTTCCCGGCGAGGGGATGCTGCTGCGGGCGAATGTCCCGATTTTCGGGAGTGTTCGCCTGCCCAAGGAGGCTAAATTAAAAAGTTGGCGTTTGGAGTACGGTCCGGGTCCGTCGCCGGGCAACTGGATCCTGCTGAAGGCGGGAACCTCACCGGTCGAGAAAGATCCCAATGAGAAAGGGGAAGTCAAATGGAACCTCAACAAGGAGCCCGAAGGGAATCTGGCCAACTGGGCGACCGGGCTGGGTTCCTACGGGTATGGAACTTGGCAGCAGAACTTGAATGGGATCTATACGTTGAGGTTGGTGGCCGAGACAACGGAAGGGAAGGTTTCCGAAGTGCGCCGAACGGTTTTTATCGGAGAGGCGATTCTTCGGACAGCCGGAGGCACGGCGATCAGCTCGGACCAGAAGTGCCGGATTTCGGTGCCGCCATTCGCCTTTGGCGGGGATATCGGGCGGGTTGTGGCGATCATCAAGCAGGTTCCGGCAAGCGCCGGATTGTCCGGATTGTCCGGAGTGGAAGACACGAGGTATGAAGCGGCTCAGATTTACAAGACGGTTCCGGCGGGTTTCCAATTGTTGAGCCCGATCTACCGGGTTTACCCAAATGGATTTGAGGTCGAGCCCGGGGCAATTGTCGAACTGGACTGCGACGCCATGTCCGGAGCAACGGGGCAAAATCCCATCCTGCTCCGGCAATACAATCCGGAAACAAGTTCCTGGGAACCACTCAAGACGACATGGTTTGGAAAAACGGCGAGTGCTCCGGTGGGATGTTTTGCCCGTCCTCAAGCCTATCTTGCCCTCATGCGTTCCGAGACCAGGCCCGCAATATCCGATGTCCGGTGGATTCCCAAATCGGCCCTTGAGGGAGAATGGTCAGGCAAAACGTCGCCAGCGGCCGAGATTTTCGTCGAAGGGGCAGGAAACAAGGCTGAAGCAGTCGCTGATTCGGAGGGGAGCTTTTCCGTTCCCTTCACGCTGGGTTGGGAACCGGCGGAGTATCGGATCCGGGCGGTCCCATTGGAGGGTAATGCTTTTGCAACGGAGCAAAAGGTGGTCTGGCACCCCGGAGTGATGGTCAAGCCGGTTGCTCCGAGGCTCTCCGTCGAAGCCCGCCATGACGCCGGGGACTATGTCCTGATTTCCTGTGAGGACAAGGGACTTCTTGGCAGCCCGTCCACTGTGGGCAGATCGATGTCTGCCAGGATCCTTTCCAAGGACGCAAGAGGGGTCGCACGGTGCGAACTCAAGGAATCCATTCCCGGCAGCGCGATATTCCTCGGGCGGATCAATGCATCCAATCTCACTGACAAAGCCGGTCGGGCCTTTGAACAACCGCTTACCGTGGAGGTGGGGGGACAAGTGGCGGGGGTGACGCTTCGGGACTCCGAACCGCCGACAATATCACTCAGCAGTCCCACCCATCCGAATTTTCTCTATTTGTCCAGCGGCGACGGAAAACAGCTTCAAACGACACGGGCACACTCGCGGGCGAAAGTCGAGGTTGTCGAGGGGGCATGGAAAATTTCAGGAACCGGGCGCGAGCATTCCGCCCGTGTTGTTTCCTGGCCGGTGGAACCCTTCTCCCCGCGGGAATGGCCGGTTATCGGGTTCACCTACCGGCTTTTTGAGCCGGCTCCGTGGCAACTGCACATCCGCGCCGGTATGGACTTGGCTGCATACCACTTCAACTCCGATGACTCCGAAGATCTCGGGCTTCCGGTCTATGCCAGAAGCAGTCCACTCACGGCGGACGGGCATTGGCACTACTGGCAGGGAAGCCTCTTGGATGGCACTTTCGCAAGAATCTCAGGAATCGCCTTCGGTTCATGGGTGAAAACCGGATTTCGGCGGGTCGATCCCGGATTCAAAGGCAATGCGTCGCAAGCTCTTGAAATCCGGGATATTCTCATCGGGCGTCCCTCCGATTCTTCCCGTCTTGAAGTTCGCGCCATGATTAGCGACAGGTCTCGTCTCAAAAGCGTTTCCTGGTGGGTGGATGGAGATGCGGACGGAAAGTGCCCTGCGTCTCCCGATGGAAGCCTCTCCGGGATTGAATGGTGGCCCAAGAAGACCGCCCAAACGTGGAACATTCCTTCTCCAGGCGATGGACGCTGGTTTTTTCATGTCCAAGCATCGGACGAAGCGGGGAATGTTTCCCAAACATTTCACTATCCGGTGTTTATTTTTGGAGGTGTTCGGCAGGAGAAGGAAACGCCTGTGTCCACCCTGACGTGGAAACAACCCGATGGGCAGGTCGAGATTCCTCTGCGCGGATGGGGCAGCATTCTGGATGCCAAAACTCTTGCTCTGGAATGGAACGACGTCACGTTTTCGATCTTAAAGCCCATGTGGAATGCCGGCACGGAGGTGTTGACCCTCGATGCCAGTTCCTTCCCGGACGGTGCTCCCCTCGGCTTTGATGGAGAGGCGGCTGCGATTCGGATTTCGGGCAAGGACGTGTCCGGAAAACCCATCGAACCACGGGCGTTCGACTTAAAAATCCAGTCCATTTTCACCTGGCAGCAGGAAAAAAGCGGCTTCCGAATTGTGTCGAGCGACAAAACGAATTGCTGGATGGCTGCGTGGGAAAATCCGACGGCACCCTGGCGGAAATATTTTCCGGGCTCCGCGAACAATGTGCTGATGCTCATGAAGGTGATTCCGGACAAATACAGCTTCAGGGTCATTCGCTGGCGTCGCCCGATCGTGCTGTCAGATTCGCGCAAGATGTTCATGCGCGAATCGCTTGCCGCGCCGGGATTCGAAATGCTGGAATCCCTGCAGACCCAAACAGCCCAAGTTTTCAGCGCCAGCGGAACTCCCGTCATTCGCATGTCCGATTCATCGACGGGGGACACATGGATCACACAAATGAGCGGGTCGGATCCTTTCTTGACAGGAAGACTCCGGGTGACGATGAGACGCGGCAGGCAGCTTGAACAGCACATCGTTGATGCCTCAGAACTCCAATTCTTGCTGGACAACCAAGGATCGGAGACCCTGCGAATCGATGCTTGGCTTCCGCCAGAAGACGGCTTCCTCTCCCTCGAAGCTCCCGGGGACCGCCGCCTTTTTGTGGGAGACGAAAACGATTCGGAATGGAGGAAAACAAAGGAGGTGTCATTGTCCTCTGGAAAACGCTGGCGGCGAGTGGCTGTGCTCGTTGAAACAAAAAGCACCTATAAAAAAATGCCCGGGGCGAATGTTTCGGGAAAAACCTGCTGGTGAACATGAAGAAATCCCTGTTTTTTGTCATACTGTTGACCGGAAGCCACCTGCCTGGTGCTGACTCCACTGCCGAGGAGTTGCTTTCCTATGCAAGCGCCCTGTCCACTAAGGGGCAGGTGGTGCGCATGGGCCGGGATGGCATTGTCATCCGGGGAGAAGCCATTGAAGGAGTGGCAACCCGGCGGCCTTCGGATGCCATTGCGCGTGCGGCGGAGTTAACGATGGAAAGCGGGATTTCTTCGCAAATGCCCAAGAAGATGAATGAGGCCATCGACCTTTGGAAACGAATCGATGCCAACTCCTCTGCCATTCCTTATTTGCGGATGGCGGGCAAGGGAAAGGATTCATTTTCCGGGTATTGTCTTGCACTCCTTGCGGCAATTTACGCTGAAACAGGGGACATGGAATCGGCAATGACCATTTTCGACAGGTTCGATGGAGGCAGCATCAACGATGAGTTCGATGCCATGTCAACAGCCCTTGCCGCACGTTTTTTTCTGTCGGTCGATGAGAAGGAAAGGGCCGGGAGGCTTGCCCGTGCTGTCGTGAGCTGGAGCGATCCCAACAAATTCGCCGGGGCTGCGGGAGGCACCTCAATTGTCATCGCAAATTCCGTTCTGAAAACGCTGCCCGGCATGTCGGCGGCCCAGGAGGCCAACCGGGTTCCAGTGAGAGGAGAAACCTATGAGCGCGCCAGAACGGCGCTTGCGACGAAGGACTACGAGGGAGCAATCTCGGCTCTCCTTGAACACAGGAGGCTGTATTCCAATGAAGAGTCCGCACGCTCTGCACTCCTGCAGGCGGCAGCGATTGCAGAGAAACTCCAGCAGACCGACCGTGCGCTCGAATACTACCGTGAAGCCGAACTTCAATACAGTGCCTATCCCGAGGGGTGGAAAGCTGCGCTGGCAGCCATCAACCTGCTCGAATCGCAGGGAAATCTCCAAGGTGCCCTCAAGAGTGCCGAGGAATCCCTTGCGAAAGCCAAAACTCCGGAGGCCTCGGCATGGCTGACACTCAAAGTCGCGGAGCTGTCTGCACAAACAAAAGCCACCGATCGAGCCGCCGCTCTTTACGCAGAGCTGCTGTCAAAATACGCATCCCAGGACGCAACCCGCGATGCATTGAAGAGACTCGAATCCACGGCACCGCAAATCAAGGATTGGAAAAAACTGGCGCGGCAACTGCAGGAGATGGCAAATACGAATGGGAGCCATTTGACCAGCCGGGAACTCTCCCGACTGAGGAGGCTCATTCTCGGACTCTATGTCGGGAATGGAAAAGCAAAGGAAGCCCAGAGTTGGTTGCGGTTGCTGCCAAAGTCCCAGGACGAGACCGAATGGCTGAACAAGGACCAAGCATGGCTCTCGGCCTCGATTGCCCAACAGGCGGTGGAAAATTCGAGCTCGCTTGCCCCACGAGATCTTGAATCAGCCATCGAAGCGGGCGTCGAATCCTCCAAATTGGCTCCGGAATCCGAGGAGGCCCTTGCCGGACTTCGAGCCGCCACAGCCTTGGCAACCATCACGAATTCAACCAAACGCCCAAACCGCGAGTTGGAATCCGCCCTTCGGTCCCTGCTTGATTCTGAATACAGAACGGATGCCCGCACTCTTCTCGTCCGATATTTCGAATTCCTCGGAGATGCCCGCTCAATTCAAGGGTTGAAATGAAACTGCCTGTGGTGCAGAAAATTCGAACCGCTGAGAACCCATGGTGGAAAAGACCAATTTCCAGCTCAGTGTGCGCGGCCACAGTGCGAACTCTTCAGGTTCAACTACAAACGTCTGTATGGTCCGAGCAGAGGTGGTTTGGGCGGCTGCGATCTTGAGATGGCTCGTCAGATCGACGAGATGCATTGGCGGTTTCCGAAGTTTCGGGCACGGCTGAAGTGTCGATTTTGTTTTCATTGCTCACAGCTTGCCTGAGGGCGACAATCTCTAGATGCATTTCCCGCATGTTTTCGGAAAGCGGAACTTCTACCGCATCTAGCGGGAAATAGCAGAGGCGTCGTAGGTTTGCGTTATGACGAATACGCAAAGTTGCAGTGAAGTGGTTCTGAAGGTGGACACGGTGGGGCGGGTGAGGACGCCAAAGGAAAAGCAGGATGCGATGGTGGCGGCCTACGCTGGGAGCGGGATGACGGGGCAGCAGTTTGCGGCATTTTGTGGGGTGAAGTATTCGACGCTGATGAGCTGGGCGGGGAAAGCGCGACGGGCGAACCGAGCCAGCGTGGGGATGGGCAAACCGGGAGGCATGAGCTGGGTGGAAGCGACGATTGAGCCGGAGGGTCGCGTGAACGGGGAAGGGCTGAGCATCACGATCGGAAGCGTGGTTCGGCTGGAGGTGTTCAATTCGAGGCAGGCGGCATTGGCGGGAGAGGTGATCCGGTCGCTGGGGGAGGCGAGGCCATGCTGGGTTTTTCCGGGAGCCTGCGGGTGTTCGTGGCGGTGGAGCCGTGCGACATGCGCAAGGGCTACGAGGGGTTGTCGGCGCTGGCCGGGGAGGTTTTGGGCGAGGACGTGAGAAGCGGGGCGGTTTGTTTTCGGCAACAAGCGTCGGACGCGGCTGAGGATCCTGTATTTTGACGGGACGGGGCTTTGGCTCATGAGCAAGAGGCTGGAGGCCGGGACGTTCTCGTGGCCGAAAGCGGATGGGAGAACGAAGCTGCGGCTGAAGGCGGAGGCGCTGGCGATGCTGACCGACGGGATCGATTTGCGCGGGGCGAAAATGCGGCCGTGGTATGAGCGGCAACCGCTGCCGCCCTGCGCCGTAGCCGGCACAGCGATGATCGCGCAGAACAAGGGGTTGTCCCGCTCGGACGACCGGCTGCCCCACTTCTTTAAGCTCGCAGCGCCAAGGACGAATTATCCCGTATCCGGTTATATCCCCTCGCGGTCAAAAACAATCAAGCAGGTCTGCGAAATAAATTCGCTGCCAGATCAATATATTATGTTAATAGCTTTCGATAAATAGGTTATACAGATAATATATTGTTTAAAAAAACACTTTGCGTCTCGAGAAAAACAGGAAAACAGACGGGATGAAACCTATCACCCCACCCAACGCCGCCCAGGCGGTCATCCCTGGAAATATACCCCAACAACAGGGAGTCACTATTGTCCCACTCGAGGAACACGATGGGCTCTTGGAGCAATGGGAGCTGGAAATGCGCTTCGGCGAACCGGTCATCGCGAACGGCACTAATTACTCGGAACTCAGCAACCGATACCTCCAGGCTTTAGGCCGAAACCCGATCGACGAGGCCTACACGAATTGGATTTCCCGGAGTCTATCCGATTTTGCGCAGGAATCAGAAAGCGCCGAAATCAAGTATGCGCATCGGGTGCTCGTTGAATACGACAAACTGCGGAAGGAAGGGTTGCGCGGCAAAGGCGTGCATGAGATCCTGGTGGAGAAGTAAGACTATCCCTCGACCGAGAGGACTCTCAGAAGGCAGGCCGCGCACGCGCGGATGGCGTTGCTTCTGGCGGGAGCAGGAAAGATTGACTTGCTGCCGAGCCAAAATGTGGCCGCGGTCGTCTCCAGCCTCCTCCCGCGCAATGCTTGGGCACCGTTCCTAGAGAGATTCAAACGCAAGGATGCAAGCGCCGAGTCGGTGAAAACGGCGATCTGTCAGTACTCGGCGCTCCACGGAGTCGCCCTCAGGGGGCAGCTAGTCAACGGCCGGTCACAACCGGCACAGCCTCCGCTCCAACTGGAGGATCACCCACCAACGCCTCCCGACGAGCCGTCCGTGCCGACAACGAATCCAGAGGAGACGACGGACGAACGACCAACCCGCCAGAGCCTCGGCAACCTACCGGCTAAAAACCTCGCGAAACTCCTCGCTCCCGAGCTGAAGGGTCGGGTTCCTGCATATCATCTGAAGAAACCTGATGTATTCGCGCTGGCTTTCATCCGAGAACTCGACAAGGCGGTTTCAGCGGTTCCATGCCCGACTCGCCACAGTCATCTTGATGATCTGGCTTCAGTGCTCGGGCGTCTGGATGAGAAAAGAATGAAGCTGCTTGAGCGAGCGGCCTGGCGTTTGGTCATTGGCAGATCAATTGATGGGGCAACATCAAAGGCTGGAGCGAAGAAAAAAATCCGTTCGGACACAGCGTGTCCGGAGCCAAAGGAAGAACATCAAATTATCTCGCCGTCGCCCGAGGGCGTAGAGGGGGATCTCGGTTCCACCTTTGGTGCCGGCAGCTGAACTACTGGGGGGGCGATCTTCTCGCTCTCCGCCACCCCGGATCCTTCGCGGGGATTCAGGGGGAGATGCGGGCAGCGATTCGCGGTCGCGATGTTCGGGGTGGGGTGATCCAAACGCCGAACCGCCCCACCGATACGAGCCTGTCCGCCTTCTGGGGGGTCGAGGGGCGACACCGAAGGGGACGCCTCGGGTATTGGTTCCTCTTTGGGTTTGATCTGTCGCGACAACATCTTCCACTGTGCCGCCGACGGGAACAAAAGGGCGAGATCGCCGGTCCATTCCCCCCCGATGATCTGGTGGGTTGTGGCCAAGCGCTTGGCCCTGCCGCGGTCAATCGAATTCCTCTGCAGATACCTGCAGAACTCTGAGGGGTCGGCGCAGGCAACGACCGTGAGATCCGCAGCCGGTAGTTGCCTGAGCCAAGCGAGGCGATCGCCGAGGATCGGGGGCGCGACCCGGATGGAACTGAGCCGGGGCTGCGTTCTGGTAAAGCCAGGCACAAAGAACGCCGGTTCCATGACAAGAAGCGTGTTCGGCCAATAGCGGCCGGAGGCGAAACGAACGGTCCCGTCCTTCGCGACAGAATCGACGACGTGCACTTCGCCCGGGAGGAAGACCTGATGATCTTCTTCGTATCGAACCGCAGCAGCCAGCGGCGTGCCAGGCGACAGAGTCACTTTCACGGACTCGACTAAAACCAGGTTTGGGTTGCCGCCCTCGATCAAAGCCGCCAGCGCACGAAGGTCCGTCAATTTGCTTTGGACCTTTGCGCGCACGGTGATCATTCCAGCCTGTGGCGGCCCCTCAAAATACCAGAGCTTGCCGCCTTGAATCGTGCGCTGCACTCCCCGTTTTTTTTCCACAGGCAGAACGACGTCGCTGAACGCGAACATCCCGAGATTCTCCCATGACCCACCGAAAAACTTCTCCCAAGGAACCAGCCGATAAATCACCTTCTCGCGGCCCGCTGTCGTGCGTCCGAGCATCCGCCAGTTGAGGTCTCGGAGCCGCTCTGGGCTAACCCCCGGAAGCAGCGTGACGCAATTGCGGTCGGCCGACACGGGGTCCATTCCGAGAAGACGTGCAATGGCCTTTTGTATATGGTTGAGACTCCTCGCACCGGCGCCTTCCAACTCCCCCCTCTGCACCAGAACCCTCCGGTTCCCGACCACGAAGGGATCATCCACTCGGGGCAAGGCTTCTTTTCCTGTCAGAAGCAAGCGGTTCGAACGCGACCCGAAATCCCCGACGCTCACAGGCTCTTCGATGAAGATCACCACCGATTGCCCCCTTCGCTTTTCGATGAGGCTCAGAATCTCGGAGCAATCCCAATGTTTCAGGTTTTTGATAAGGCCCGTGAACCGCTTGCCTCCAGCGGTCTGGATCTCTTTCTGCTTAGGGGGGGGCTCCCCATCCGTGGATATGATTTTTACGGTGTTGCGGGTCGCCAAAATTTTTTTGACATGGCTTGCCCGCGGCTTCGTCTTCCGGAGAAACAGCGGTTCGCCACCGTCAAAACCCTCGGTGATCCCCGAGAGCACCTCGCCCTCGACTTCCTGCGATTCCGGGTGACAATACACGTCGCCGTAGCGGAGCAGGCGACCAGACTCGACGTGCTCAGCAAGGATGCGGGACGCCATCGTGATCGCCTCAGGCAGCGGCGTCCGGGCACCGATCCACTCACCGAGATGGGAGGCCACGAATTGCTCCCGCGTCAATACAGAGGAACGACGGAAAACCTTATCCAATGCCAGTGGAATCGTCTCAACCCGCGGCGAATGCCCGAACAAATCGATGGCGGGAAACTTCTTGCGCCAGATCTCCCGGGCTTGGGCGAGCGACATCGAGTGGTCGGTCGCGGGCAGGGACCGCCGGGAAGCCCACCCGGCGACGCGGAACTCGGCCCCAAGGGAAAAGTAACCTTTCGGGCTCTCGATCGCCATATCACGAAGGGTGCGGGACCGATCGCTGAAACGGCGTAGAACATCGCCAGGAACGCCTTTCAGCTCCCAAGCGAGACTTCCCTCCGCTCCCAGCATCAGTCCGAAGTCGTTGGCCACCAGGCGACTCGCCAACGAGTAGTGGTAAACCTCCCGCAACGAGCGCTGCATGAGGAACACCACCGTTGTCCACAAGGCGTGCGAGAACGCGTGATCCCTCAGCAGAACGACATGAGAGTGGAGTTGGGGCTGCTCTCCGCGGTTCCAAGGATGAGGGAACTGAAAAAGCCGGACACCGCAGTCGACCAGCTTACCCTCGGCGCGAGCAACAAGTTGCCTGGACAGAAAGCCCAATACGTCGTCAACCGCTGATCGGTGCGCTCCAATGATCTCGGGGGAGACTCCCGAGTCCGCCAAAGCGGCGACGGACACAGACTTGGGCGGGGCGACCCCCAACTCTAGGCCCAAGATCTCTCCCGTTCCCCTCTCGCTGTCCACCCCACTGACCATTGATCGGAACTGGTCGAGCCCGAGCGTCTCCCACGGCGGGATAGAGTTATCTCCTCGGCGAAGCTTCCCGACAAGCGGGTGCAGAAGTGGTTTCCCGCTCTCGTCAACCCAGATTCGAGAGCCGAAATCGCCCTTGAAATACCCCAGAAGCCCTTGGGCGCGCTTGCGCACGACTAACCCGACCATAGTGACCTCCTCGACGCTATACTGTTACAAAACTCGTGTAGCGTAGTTTGCCAACTCCCGCACACACCGATGTCCACGAGCCACGCAACGCGATTGGCTTCGGGAAACATTCCCTTGGCGGTTTCGCGCCAAACTTTCCCCCTTCGCTTGCTCATGTCTATGTTGTGGGCTCGTTTTTTAATTGGTCAAGGGATATTTCATAAACAGCCGCTCTGATAGAAAGCGCCCGGTCCCCATCGCCCTCTCGTCACAAAACGCTGCGTTCAGGGCATCCTCACGTCCGCATACACCCCAGTGTGGTCGGTGAGGCGTTGCCTTCCTGGGTCCTCTAAATCCGCCAGATCTGGGCCAACACGGCCGCACAGTCGGCGACGGATGTCCGGAGAGTCGCAGCATTGGCACCGTGGGCGACAACCAGATCCCGCTTGAGCTCCGAAAGCTCTTTGATGCCGCGAACGGCGACGGAGTCTTGGGGGAGCGATAGCGCGAGCCATTCCGGCAGCACGGCCGATACGCTCCCCGCACGAACCATTTCGGCAAGAGCGCGGAAGGAATCCGCCTGGGCCACAACCCGGAGTTGGAATTGGAATTTCTCCGCTAGGGCGATCAGTCGCTGCGAATGATCGCCGTCGCTCCGGAGCGTTGCCACCGGGAGTCCCGCGAGACAACGCAGTCCGTCCGCCAACCCTTCAGGCAACATGGACCTAGGGACGGCGAGCCGGAACGTCACGCTCCCGACCGGCACTGACACCAATCCCTTTCGTCCCGCTGATTCCCGGATGATCGCCAAATCCAGATTCCCGTTCAGGAGGTCCCTCACAAGTTCCTCGGTCTTCCCGCCAACGAAAACAAAATCCGCTCCCGGATACCTTTCCAGCATTCTGGAAAGCTTGAGATATACGAATCCCTCCAGCACGCTCTCCCCAGCTCCGATCCGGATGGTTTCCCGTTCCGCATCCCCCGATCGCGACAAATCCGCGAGCGCATTGCCATACGACTTGGTCATCAGCGCTAGCTGACGGGCGGCGGCCGTGGCCATCAGCCTGCGGTTCCGTCGGTCGAACAGCTTGACGCCGAGCGCATCCTCCAATTCCCGAATCTGGCGGCTGTATTGGCTCTGCCGGGTCGGGTCGCCTCCCGCAGCCCGCGTCACCGACTCGCTCTCGAAAACGGCGATGAAAGCACGAAGCCGGTCGAACGAAAGCCCTTTTAACGAGAACATATCCATGACTGGAGAGTCATGTTCTATGCGATTTCAGCTCTGGATTCCATAATAAAAACCGACATACTCCATCTCGTGCCGCGCTTGGAAGACATCACTGTTGGTTCTCAAGTCAAAGGACTCATCCCTGGCGATATCGTCACGGTAAAACATGTTCAGATGTTCGGGGACCAGGCCTTGGAGGTGACCTACACCAACTCCACCGGTCGCAGCGATTCTCAGCTTATTTACCGGGATCAGGAAGCGAGCCTGGAAATCGTCCAGCAGGCCAGAGCCTTTTCGTTTACAGCGGATTCATCACATTTCCGGCTCGCGGCCGAAGCACATAGAATCCGGCTCGGTTACCTTTTCGATCCCCTCATCGCCATCAGCACGTCGGCGATTGATCCGCTTCCCCACCAAATCACCGCAGTTTACGAGACGATGCTCAGCCGGCAGCCGCTTCGCTTCCTGCTCGCCGATGACCCCGGTGCCGGCAAGACGATCATGACCGGGCTTCTCCTAAAAGAACTGATCATCCGGGGAGACGTGATGAAATGCCTGATCGTGGCTCCCGGTTCGTTGGTCGAGCAATGGCAGGACGAACTCGACCAGAAATTCAGCCTCCCGTTCGACATCATGACGAACGACGCCATCGCCACCTCCCGCACGGGCAATTGGTTTGTTGAGCACGATCTCTGTTTGTGCCGCCTGGATAAACTCAGCCGCAACGAAGATCTCCAGGCCCAGGTGGCGGCCGTGGACTGGGATCTCGTGATCTTTGACGAGGCCCATAAACTTTCCGCCACGTATTTCGGCGGGGAGGTCAAAACCACCAAACGGTTTCGCCTCGGCCGCCTTCTGTCCGAACACACCCGCCAACTGCTCCTGTTGACGGCCACACCGCACAACGGCAAGGAGGAAGATTTCCAACTTTTTCTCTCGATCCTCGATGGCGACCGCTTTGAGGGCAAACCCCGGGATGCCGCGCACACCATCGACGCGCACGATCTCATGCGCCGCATGGTGAAGGAGCAACTCGTCACCATGGAGGGCAAACCCCTCTTCCCCGACCGCTTCGCCTACACGTTGAATTTCGATCTGTCGGATCCTGAGGCCGCGCTCTACGAGCAGGTGACCAATTACGTCCGGCAGGAATTCAACCGGGCGGACAACCTGGAAAAAGGTCGGCAGGGAACGGTCGGCTTCGCGCTCACCATACTGCAACGCCGGCTGGCATCCTCTCCGGAGGCCATCTTCCAATCCCTCAAACGTCGGCGTGAACGCTTGGAGCGCCGGCTCAAGGAGGAGCAAATTCTCCGTCGAGGTGCCGAGGCAAACCTCTCCCGGGGCGGCTCACCGGAACTTTCGGAAGACGACATCGAAGACCTCGAAGACGCGCCGGAATCGGAGATCGAAGTCGAGGAGGAGAAGATTCTCGATGCAGCCACTGCCGCCCGCACAATCGTTGAGTTGGAAAAGGAAATTGCCACCCTGCAGCGGCTCGAAAAACTGGCGGTCGAGGTTCGCAAAACAGGCACGGATACAAAATGGCAGAAACTCTCCGATGCCCTGCAGGACAATTCGCTCATGTTCACCTCAACCGGGGACCGGCGGAAGCTGATCATTTTCACCGAGCACAGGGACACGCTCGCGTATTTGCGAGACAAGCTGACCGCGCTGCTTGGCAACCCGGATGCCGTAGTCGTGATCCACGGCCAGACCCCGCGTGACCAGCGCCGCGCCATTCAGGAATCCTTCTCCAACAATCCCGACGTCTTGATTCTTGTGGCGACCGACGCCGCTGGCGAAGGCGTCAACCTCCAGCGGGCCCACCTCATGATCAACTACGATCTCCCGTGGAACCCCAACCGGCTGGAACAAAGATTCGGGCGCATCCACCGCATCGGCCAGCGCGAAGTCTGCCATCTGTGGAACCTGGTCGCCGACGGCACCCGCGAAGGCGACGTCTTCGCCCGGTTGCTGGATAAACTCGAAAAGGAACGAAGCGCCTTGGGCGGGGCGGTCTTTGATGTGCTCGGGAAAGTATTCATGAGTCGTTCCTTGAAGGAAATCCTCATCGAGGCGATCCGGAAAGGCGACGAGCCGGAAGTCAAGGCGAAGCTCGATGCCGTGATCGACGCCGAACTGGACCACGAACGCCTGCGCCAGCTTCTCGATGACCGGTCGCTCGCGGAAGACAGCCTCGGGAGTTCGAGGGTTCAGGAAATTCGCGAGATGATGGACCGGGCCGAGGCCAGGAGACTGCAGCCGCATTACGTCGGCTCGTTTTTCCATGAAGCCTTCGCGTCACTCGGCGGACGCATCCAACCGCGTGAAGACGGGCGCTTTGAAATCCGCAATGTTCCCTTTGAAGTCCGCCAGCGGGATCGCGTGACCGGCCGCCGTGCACCGGTGCTGAAAGCCTACGAACGGATCACCTTCTTCAAAGAAAAGATCCGCATGGATGGAAAACCGCCGGCAGCGCTCATTGCCCCCGGCCATCCCCTTCTGGATTCCGTCACGGATCTGGTTCTGGAAAAACGGAGGGGCAGCCTCCGGGAGGGCGCGGTCCTCGTCGATCCGAACTCCCAAGAAACCACCCCTCGCGTTCTCCTCTGCCTAGAGAGCGCCATTACCGAGAGCGCGACACGCTCAGCCGACCCTTCATCTTCCCCTCGCGTGGTGTCGCGCAGGATGCAGTTCGTTGAACTCCTCAAAACCGGTGAGATTCGCCCTGCGGGTTACGCCCCCTATCTCGACTACGAGGCCCCCACGCCGGAACAGCTCGAAAAGATCAGGCCTCTTCTCACCGAATCCTGGCTTGGCGGCGAAATTGAACGCCAAGCGGCCGGATACTCGATCCAGCATCTGATTCCCGATCACCTCCGCGAGGTCAGGATCCGCCGCGATCACCACATCGCCAAGGCCATCGAGCAGGTCCACGAGCGGCTGACGCGGGAGATCATCTATTGGAACAACCGCGCCGCCCAATTGGAGCTCCAGGAACAGGCGGGAAAAACCAACGCGAAGCTCAATGCCAACCAGGCCCGCCAGCGCGCCGACAACCTGGCCGAACGCCTCCGCTCTCGAATGGAGCGTCTGGAAGCCGAAAAAAAACTCGTCGCCCTCCCCCCCACCGTTCCCGGTGCGGCCGTGGTCATTCCCGCCGGATGGTTCGATGCATCGGGCTCATCGCGTGTCGCCGAAGAACCGCCAGCCTACGGAAGAAACAACAAGGAGTCGGAAGTCGCAGCCATGGCGGCAGTCATGGCAGCCGAAAAATCTGCGGGGTTTGAACCCGCCGACGTGTCGAAGGAAAACCGTGGCTACGACATCGAATCCCGCGACCCGGCCACCGGTCACCTCCGCTTCATCGAGGTCAAGGGGCGGGCGGCTGGCGCTGAAACCGTCACCCTGACCCGCAACGAGGTCCTCACCGCGCTCAACAAACCAGAAAGCTGGTATCTGGCCATTGTGTCCATCGAACAGGGCGTGGCGGCCACCCCCGTTTACCTGAAGGAGTCATTCCGGGACGGCCTCGAATTTGCTGCGGCCTCTCTGAATCTCAGAATTGCCGATTTGATCGCCACGGGAGGGCAGGAGTGAAACCGACCGACTACTGTGTTGTGGCTACTGAGGAGATTCCGATCCAATGAACCGAGACGAATTCATAGCTGGGACCCGTATACCTGGAACACGGATTCGGGTGCGAACACGGGCGTACGGTTCACGGTCTGGGAGGCGACCCATCATCTCGTCCGTGCCCTCGATTCCCGTGGTGAAGAAGGGGCCGCCGAGTTTATCGCCCGGTTGGGAGGAACCCGCGCCGAACTCGCCCGCGATCTCAGCTATCGCCTCTACACAATCTGTGAACGTCGCAAATGGGCCAAAGACGCACTCCAATAACGCCCTCGTCCAAACCTGGCCGGAGGCCAACCGCCTTGCCGTGAGCAAGCCCGTGGTAAAAGTATTCACACAGGAACGCCTGATTTGATTAAGTGAAATCTCGAAAAGTCCAAGACCAACTCGCTTTTCGGCTCGCTGATAAGCAGAAACTTACGCTTCCGCCCTTGTTCGCTCCGTGTGGGCGCGGTGGTCAATGGGATATCATGCACATGATTGCTGTCGGCCAAAGTCTGACAATCAATTCGAGTCGCGAGCGTGCAGTGGACGGAAAGGTAATCGGAGAATTGTTCCAGTTGAGCGATGGGAACGAATACCTGGTTACAACGAAGGAGAAGGTGATCCCGCAGTCGATTCCAGAAGCGGTCGGGATTATTCAACAGTCGAAAGATGGTCCCGGTTCGCACTGGATTTGGCATCGGGAAATCGAACAGCACAAGACCGACTGGGATGGAGCACGCGAGAATCGACGGCGGGAGCGCGTGCGCGAGTCATGGTGCGATTCACTGCGTTTTCGTGGGGCGGAAGATGGTCACCCCGGATTTCGCCGACCACAGCTCGGGGCCATGTATTCCATCGGAGCACATTGGAGCCTTTCAAGCGAAGTCGCCACCGTGGTGATGCCGACAGGCACGGGCAAGACAGAAACCATGCTGGCAGCGACCGTAGGATTCAAATGTGGCTGCGTTCTCGTTGTGACTCCATCCAATGCTGTGCGCGATCAAGTCGCAGAAAAGTTCATAACGCTGGGAAAGCTACGGGAGTTTGGCTTGCTCGATAATAGGGCGATGTTCCCCGTGGTGGGTGTGATCAAACGCAGGCCGCGAACGACCAAGGATCTGGTTCCTTTCAGAAATTGCAATGTTATCGTTTCAACCGTCAGTGCGATTGCCCAAGGAACGGCTGATCCATTGGCGGCAAAGATTGCTGAGCTTTGCACTCATCTTTTCATTGATGAAGCACACCATATCGCCGCGCGAACTTGGAGAAAGCTGCGGGACGCTTTTGCTGGAAAGCCCGTCCTGCAATTCACCGCGACACCCTTTCGAGAAGACGGTGAGCGCGTGGATGGAAAGATCATTTACAGCTACCCGCTTGGGCGTGCACAAATGGACGGATTCTTTCGCCACATTCACTTTAATGGTGTCTTCGAGGAGGACTCGGAGAAAGAAGATGAATCGCTGGCACGGGCAGCTCTGACACAGCTACGAACTGACTTAGCTGCAGGCATGACGCACTCCCTCATGGCTCGATGTGCCAATAAGCGACGGGCAGGTGAGTTATTTCGCATCTACTCCCTACTGGCACCCGACTTGAATCCTGTATTAATTCACAGTGACATCACAAGGGCAAAGGACAAGGTCGAACAACTCAAGTCGGGTAGAAGCAAAATAGTCGTATGCGTCAATATGCTCGCAGAGGGCTTCGACCTTCCGACACTGAAGATTGCTGCGGTACATGACAAACACAAGAGCTTGGGTGTTCTCATGCAGTTTGCAGGACGATTTACTCGTTCCTCGGGCAGCACGGTGAAAATTGGTGATGCAAGCATTTTTGCAAATGTCGCTGACCCAGATGTGGCAGAGTCTCTGCGTCATTTATTTGTCGAGGATGCGGATTGGGACTCGCTCCTCGCTGAAGTAAGTCTAGACCGGATAGAACGAGAACAAAAGATCATCGAGTTCATTCGGTCTGGCAGAAGAATCGCGGCAGAAAGTGGCGAGATGGAAAAGCCGATTGTGGCTCTTGCCGCTATTCGCCCACGAGAAAGCGCCGTGATTTACGAGTCCGCGATCTTTGATCTAGATCAGTTTATTTTAGCAAAAGGGGCACATGAGGAAATTATTGATGCTTGGAAGTTTGCTGATCCTGAGCTGTTAGTGTATGTCACGGCAGCGTCAGAGCGCCCCCCGTGGACGCGAGCGAAGAATTTCGGAGATCGGATCTGGTTGCTCTACATGGCCTATTTCAACCGGTCGCAGGGCTTGCTGTTCCTTCATTGTTCCGATCCAGATAACATCTGTGGTGCCCTCGCTGCTGCGCTGTCGAACAACACTGCGAAACGAGTCGAAGGAACGCTTCCCTTCCGAGTTTTTGGCGGAATCAACCGACTGACCCTTCATCAAGTAGGTATAAAGAAGCACGGTGCGCGCCGAGCAATAAGCTACACACAAGTGTCGGGAACAGATGTTAAACCTGGACTGGCCCAGGCGGAGTTAAACAATTCATCTAAGGCCATGATCTCTGGCACTGGTTTCGAGCAGGGGGGTCGCGTGGCAGTGGGAGGCTCTCGAAAAGGCAAAGTGTGGGCACGACAAACCGGCGTCTTGTCAGAATATGTCGAATGGTGCGATCAAATCGCCACAAAGATCAGGGACACCACCATTGACCCCGATGCGGTTATTCGTGATGGACTCAAGCCAGAGCCTGTTGAGCAGTTCCCAAGCACATCAATCCTGCGGATTGAGTGGGGAGATCGACTGCTTGGCGGCAGTGCAATGTCGTCCGTGTTGGTGTTCGGATCCGAAGAATACGGTCTGCTCGAATGCGATCTCGAAATCCGCGGAATCACACCTGATGGAGCGATTGCATTCGCGATTGTCACCATCGATGGGAAAGAGTTCCTATGGTCTTACCGCGTCAAAAAGGGCGAATTTACCATCACAAAAGAATTTCCAATGGCAGCGGAGATTCGACGCGGGCGAAACAAAGCAGCACTTCAGGATTTTCTTAATGAAGACCCGCCGGCTTTCCTTCTCATCGACGGTTCGGAGATCATAGGCGGAGAGGTCTACAGGCCTACACCTTTCGGAGGCGAGTATTCCGCCGATTCGCTTGTGGTAAAAAATTGGATGGGCTGTAATATCCGCACCGAATCGATTTGGAAGGATCGAGTCCGTCGCGATGGGACGGTGCAGGGTTACTCCGTAGACATGTGCCGAAACGAAGGTTTTGATTTGATCTTCAACGATGACGATGCGGGAGAGATCGCTGATCTTGTTTGTTTCAAACGCAGTAATTCCAGTTTCATCGTTCGCTTTGTGCACTGCAAGTTCTCTAGCGAGGAGAAAGCAGGTGCGAGGTCCGGGGATGTCACTGAAGTCGCTTCTCAAGCATCACGATCTGTACGATGGACGGGGCGAATCGAGGAATTGATCAAACAGATGCGCCGTAGAGCCAAGAAGCTGAATCACAAGGATTCTCGTTTTATTGCCGGCAGCATCGCTTTGCTCAATACCTACGAACGACTGGGTGCCGCTGTCCGACCGTCCTACGAAATTGTTGCCGTACAACCCGGCGTTTCCAAAAAAGCGCTTAAAGCTGACCAAAAGACGGTTCTTGGTGCTGCGGACAGCTACCTGCGACAGACCGTAGAGATTCCACTCGTCACTTGGTGCAGCGAATAATAGAGCAGATGAAAGGACGAAATTACACCAACCGCCTGCCCGCGACAAAACCGAAAGTGGAAACCCTGCACCAAGGAGGGCTTTTGTAGGCTATGATGCCCAAAGTTTTCATATCCTACAGTCGGACAAGCCAGACACACCAAGAACTCGTTATTGAATGGGCGGAGCGACTCATCTCCGATGGCGTGGATGTTGTGATGGATGTGTATGACCTCAAAGAGGGGCAGGATAAATTCGCGTTCATGGAACGGATGGTCACCGATCCGGAAGTCACACATGCTCTCCTGATCTGCGACAGTTCCTATGCGGAGAAAGCCGACGCCCGAAAACGCGGGGTCGGAACAGAATCACAAATCATTTCCCAGGAAATCTACGAAAAGGTCGAACAGACGAAATTCATCCCGATCGTCTGCGAGTTTCGGGATGAGGAAACGCCATTTCTTCCGGTGTTTCTGAAATCCCGGATCTGGATTGATTTCTCGTCTCCTGAGGCGGTCAATCATCACTGGGAGCGACTGATTCGGATTCTTTTCAATAAGCCTCTCTACGAAAAACCGAAACTCGGGAAAACGCCGACATATATCACGGACGGAACATCTGCTCCCGCCAGTCCGGCACACGCAAAATATCAGACACTGCGACAAGCGATATTGCAGGGCAAAAAAGGCCTGAGACTTTACCGGAAAGATTTTTTAGATTCCTGTTTTGAATATGCGGATCAACTCCGCGTCCGGGAGCGGCCCGACGTGGAAAATCTGGGTAACAAAATCCTCGAGGACTGCGGAAAGCTGGTGCAGGTGCGCGACCACATCATTGATTGGGTCCTCCTCGAATCTGAGGCCGATCCATCTGAGGATTTTTCGGAAACTCTCATCGAGGTGCTGGAAAGGCTGCGCGAGCTGAAGGCCCGCCCGACGGAGGTGACGTCGTGGAGTGACGCATGGTTCGATGCCCACAAACTTTTCGTTTATGAAACCTTTCTCTACATCATTGCGGCCTTGCTGAAATCCCGAGCCTTCGAAGTTCTCCACAATGTCTTTGCCTCCCACTACATGATCCCAGCGACAGAGAACTACGGAGAGGGCAAGTTTACACGCTTCCATGACTTTTGGGCATACTCGGATATTCTGAATCCTGTTTTGGCCCCCGAGGGACAGCGGCTTTACAGCCCGGCTGCTGAGTTGATCCGCCGGCAGGCGCAACGCCCAGATCTCCCGTTTCGAGAGATTATTCAAGCTGAGTTGCTCGTGTTGTTGATGGCGCTGATCACCCCTAATGCCCGTTGGTATCCGCAAACCCTCCATTATGCTTCGTTTTCTGGCTCATTTCCTTTTTTCCTCCGCGCCAGCCAGCACAAGAACTTTGAAAAACTTGCCACCGTCACAGGGATCAAAGATGTCGAAGAGTTGAAGAAGGCCGTCCAAGCCGGACACGAGCGACTGAAGGTCAACGAATGGCACAACTTCCACTGTAATCCTAATTTCTGGCATTCCATGAATATGGATGCGCTGGATACCCTCAAATGAGCCGCGTCGCTTTCACTGACTATTCCGGTCTGGGCAACTTTGGTCGCACGAACATGGTGTGTCGTTCTCGGTTTTTTGTCATCACACCAGCCTTCCTCGACCAAAATGAGCATGTGTTGGACCACGGTTTTGTCTGGAACGGAGCGCTCGGGAAATCGCGTTTTGAGCTTCATCAGCAACAAGGTGGGTGGGTAATCGCCATTGACGTTGATCTTCCCGGCTTCATGCGCGAACCCGACTCCGGGTTCGCCGAATACCTTCTGAATCAGAGCTTGGACACGCTCACTCTTCGCTTCGCGAGTCCTTTCCAGTGCGTGCCTGCAAGCGACGAGCACCTGACGCTGGCGGGATCCAAAGCCTCCCATTCGGTGGGTGCCGTTGTGGGGATACAAGACATCGACGAATCCATTCGGATGGGGATGCTGCTCTACACTTTTGAAGATACACTGCTCAAAGCGTTGAGTTGGTATCGACGCGGTATCAGTTCAGCGGACCCCGTTCTGGCATTCCTCGGCCTGTGGAACAGCCTTGAAACGGTCGCGACGAAATTTCACACCCCCAACGAAGAGACTCCCGGAAAGAGCAAAAAGCAGGTCGCTCAGTTGCTTTCCGAACACCTCCAGAAGTCCGGTTTTCAGTTTTTCAAGCCCAACAGTGATGAAATGTGGAACTGGGTTGAAAGCAATTACGAGTCCCGCAAAGACCTTGCACATGGGTTGAAGGCCCTCAATCCCTCCTCGAACGACGAACTCCGCCGGGCAATCCCAAAACTCAAATCGGTCGTGACAGCAATTCTCCGTGTCATGCTCGATACACGGTGCACCGAGAACGAAGAAATTGCCCAGGTTCTCAAGCAGGCTGAAGAATTGAAGAAACAGCGAGAAGGCCGTGACCAGGGCAAATTCGATGAACCTGAGCAGCGGGCACATTGACGGCCATCCACCCAAGAGAGAAGGCATGAAAGTCTCCGGAGAAAAGGCTTCCACCTGTCACAAAAACAGGTAAGTTTTTGTGACAGAAATGCCGAAATGGAAACCGTGGACGACAAAATCTTGAAGGCGATGGGCGCTGCCCGATCTCCCAAGACGTTCACGCTGGCTGAGCTTTCGAATTGCGGCCGGCCGGATGCCGTCCGGCAGGCGATCAGCCGCTTGGTGAAGGCCGGTGGGGTGCGAAGAATCCGCCCCGGCCTCTTCGATCTTCCGAAGACGCACCCGATCATCGGCACGACCGCGCCGGACCTGGAGGCGACCGTGAAGGCGATCATGCAGCGCAGCAACGCGAAGTGGCAGTTTTCGGGAGCCTACGCGGCGAATCTGCTCGGCCTCTCCGAGCAGGTGCCGGCGAAGGTGGTGATCATCACGGACGGCGTGGCGAGGAACATCGCCCTAGGCCGGATGACGCTGTCATTTCGCCGCGTGGCACCGCGCAATCTGTTGGGGGTTGGAACCTCCGCTGGATTGGTCTTTCAAGCCCTGCGATATATCGGGAGTAAAAGCCCGGATCTCGGGCACCATGCCGCGCGATTGCGCAGGACACTTGACGGGAACACCAAGTCGGACCTCGTCAAACTCACACCGAAAATGCCTGTGTGGATGCAGGGCGTCGTGAGGTCCATAACCAGGGAAGCGAAAAATGGATAGAGTCATCCGCCTCAACGCCCGCCAGCGAAACGAATTGTTCACGGCTGCGGCCGACGCGACGGGGATGGTCCCAATCATCCTCGAAAAAGATTTCTGGGTGTGCTGGACGCTCAGAGAGCTGTTCGGGCTCCCTCGAATTGGAGAACACCTGATTTTCAAAGGAGGCACCTCGCTCTCGAAAGCGTATCGCGTGATCAAGCGGTTCTCCGAGGATATCGACGTTTCAATTGACCGCGACTTTCTTGGTTTTGCGGGAGCCGATGCACCGGAGGCGGCGACGGGCAACAAGGAGCGCCAGCGGCGGGTCGATGCCCTCATGGCTGCGAGCCAGCAAAAAATCCGGCAGGAACTGCAACCCGCGTTGACGGAGGCCATCGGGCAACGGCTCGGCAGCGTGAAAAATTGGTCGGTCGTGTTCGATGAGGGCGATCCGGACGGGCAGACGCTGCTCTTCCATTATCCATCATCCCTGCCTTTCCATGCCTCCGGCTACATTCGCCGGTCTGTGAAAATCGAAATGGGCGCGAGGGCAGACCACTGGCCCAGCGAATCCAAACCGATCACACCCTACGTGGCAGAACAGTTTCCCGAGGGTTTTCAGGAACCGGCCTGCATGGTCAAGGTGCTTTCGGCCGAGAGGACATTTTGGGAGAAAGCAACCATTCTGCATGCGGAATACCACCGCCCTGCCGAAAAGGCATCCCCCGACCGCCTCTCCCGCCACTACTACGACTTCGACGCATTGATTCAAAGCGGCATCGACAAGACCTCCAGCCTGGACCTTCTGTCGCGGGTATCGGCGCACAAGGGAGTCTTTTTCCGCTCCGGTTGGGCAAAGTATTCCGAGGCCTCACCCGGAACATTGCGAATCGTGCCGCCCGAAAGCCGAAGAAAGGCCCTCCATGAGGACTACGCCAAAATGAGCGAAATGTTCTTCGGCGATGTTCCCGACTTCGAAGGCATCTTGGACCGGCTTTCCGCGTGGGAGAAGGCTTTCAACTCGGCATAACCCCCCAATCAGTTTCACCACCAAATACTCATGGCCAGATCAAATCGTGATCAGGTTTCCGATTTATCGCCAGGACCGGAAAGCGCCCGGCATTTCCCGGACCCGCAGGTCCTTCGGCCACTCGCTCCAGTCGCCGCCATGGTTGTCGCGGAGTTTGATCTCCCCGCCATCGGAAACCGGACGACGTCCGAACTGTTTTAAGAAAAACGCCACGTTCCTTTCACGGCAGTGTTCCTGAAGCTCTCGCGCCCAGGCGAGATCAAAAGGCCGGACGAAGTCTTTGCGCCCGCTCTCCCCGCCGGCGATCACCCAGGAGATTCCGCGCAGGTTGAGCTTCTGCGGTGGGATTCGCTCCCACAGGGGTTCAAGAGAAACCCCCCGGACGCTCGCCGGAACGCTCCGCAGTTGATCCACCCGGTCAAGGCGATCGGGACCCGTGACCGTGGTCATCGCGCAGACGTTCTCCGGGAATCCCCCGATCCGCTCCCCGAAGCGAGCCATGCGGTCCGGACGTTTTGTCAGCCAGAGCCAAAAATGGCGCTGCCCCTCCGGCGACCGGATCGGCCCGATCACTTCCTCCTCAAGAAAACCAAAATCGCTCTCCCGGGAAAACGCATCCCCCATGTCGGAGACGAAGATCAACCGCGGACATCCGTCGAGCCAAGGTTTGAAGGGATCCGGAGCATGCCGCAGATCGGGCCTGCGCGCCATCTCCCACACGCGGCCGGGGAAGTGGGTGACGACCCCGAAGGCGGGCGCGTAGCCTTTGTTGAACCCACGGGTCGGATTGACGATCGATCTGGCTTTGTTGAGGTGGAGTTTGGCGGCGTAGCAGGTGATCGCGCGCCCGATCACCTGCAGGGCGAGTCGCGCGGCCGTGCGGCCGTGGCGTTTCTTTACCTCCCCGCAGAACGCTCCGCGCAGATGCCAGAGGTTGCTCGTCGTGACCGCCTTCGAATGCCCGGGTTGAGGGTTCTCTATCCGCTCGAAGGCCTCCCCGATCAATCGGGCGAAGAGCTTCCTGCTTGTTCCCGGCCGCCAGCTGGCCACTTCCCCCAGCGCCTGATCGATCTGGCCGATCACCTCGCCAGGCGTTGGGAATAATTCGCACCCGCCGCATCCCATCACGGGGTTGGTCGTCGAGTGGCACCATTGGATTTTTGTCTTTTTCATTTTATCTGCGTCTTTCTCGTGTTTCCGCAGGCCCCTTGGCTTTCAGGGCACAAAAAAGGCCGGGCGGTGAATTGCCCGGCGGCTCCAGTAGCTAACGAACCCGGTATGGTGACGGCTCGGATTTTTGCCCGCAGCCCAAGGTCAACATCGCCAGATCACGAGTTTTCGCAACAGCTTTTTTCGCGATACCGTTTTTTTTCCGAAGCAACTCGGAATCGGGCGCACGCTCTTTGTTCCCTCGCAGATCCCCAAGCAGGTCGGAGACAGCATCAAGATTGACCGGCGGGACGCGGAAAAGCATGCCGATCCTGCTCCGGCCCGCGAACCTCTCGCCGGTGTATGCGCCTGATGCCACCGACGAGGTGATTCGAGGCCTTTGCCGTGCGAGAACCGGTGGAGTGGACGAAATTTGACTCAGACAGGAAACGCCGGCTGGAGGCCCCCTTTCAGGGGCCTCAGCCGTTACGGAAAAGACATCAAGTTAGGAGTCATTGGAAGCAGCTAAGTTAAGATTTAGTTCTGATTCTTGGCTGTCGGAATTTGGCAGATCGGGATGGCTTCGCCTCCCCCGTGAACAACACAACCAGGGCCGGAAACCACCGTCTCTTAATAGAAAGCAAGTCCTATGAAGACACCCATCGAATTCGCGCCGAGCGCGACCACCACCACCGAAACAACAACCCCATGGGATCAACCCCGAAAGAGCAACTATGAGGATCTGATCCTCAAACCGGAATTTGAGGCGCGCCGCCTCAGATTCCCGGCCGGGCAGACCTGGCTGCGGATCCTGCCGGCCATGCAAGCGAGCCAGCACGGCTGGCTGATGCCGCTCCATGTCCTGCACTTTGAAGGCGGGCGCTGCAATCACCCGAAAACCCACCGCAAAAACGCCAAAAGCTGTTTCGATCAGGCCTATGGCTGGATGAGGGAAAACCACGCCGACGGGCTTTACTCAAAGGCAAACAAAGCCGGCGTCCGGCTGCTCACCGACCCCATGTGCGCGTTCTGGGCCGTCGTTGAGGAAAACGGGCAGCATGTTGCCAGGCTATTCCTGGGCTCTGGATACGACGGATCCCGCGGAGGAGCTCCAGGACTCGGGTTCGAGTTCTGGAGGCTCACGCAAGAGCGCGACGAGGAAAACAACCTCTTGGCCGACGTGATCGACCCGGCCGAGGGGCGCCTCATCTCCATCGAGAAAACCCAGCCAAAGGGATCCAAATATCCGAGCTACACGCTGCGCCGCGGGCGCCAGCCGGCCCCGGTCAAGGAGCTCCTTGCGAAGATGGATCCCGAGGAGGTTGATGCGCTCTGCCCGCTGGAGAACGTCGTCCGCGAGCTCAGCGAAGAAGAGCAGTGGCAGTGCCTTGGAAAAGTGATCGCTCCGGAAAACGTCGCGTTGATCCGGGCCGCGCTGAACTAGGCGAGGCGGGCGCAGGAGCCGGAGGGGACTCCGGCTCCATCGGTCCGGTTCCAACAAAATGGAAACAAGAAAACACGGGGCCCCGGTCCCCTTGCCCGACATCGACGGGGCGACGAGTGAAGGCGATGGGCACAGCGAGCCGAACACCCCGCGCGGGGCGGAGCCGCAAGACGGCGACATCGGGGAGCGGATGATCTCCATCTGCGAGGCGATCACCCCGACGCTCGCGAACCAGGTCATCCTCAAGCTGCTGACCTACGAGTCCAACGCCCCTGGCCGGCCGGTCCACATGTATATCTTTTCGCCCGGCGGGTGCGTCGCGTCGGGCCTGGCGATCGTCGACGTCATGCAGCACGTCACATCCCCGGTGTTTACGTATGCCTTCGGGTATGCTGCAAGCATGGCAGCCGTGCTGCTCGCGTGCGGGCAGCCGCGGCACCGCTACATCCTGCCGCACAGCCGGGTCATGATCCACCAGCCGCAGGGTGCCGCCGGGGGGACCCTCGAGCACCTGCGTTCGACCCTCGCGTTCCAGAGCGCGCTTGAGGCGGACATCGAGAACCTGCTCTCCGCGGCGACCGGGAAAACCTGCCGCGAAATCCGCGACGCGACCCGCGTGGACAACTGGCTCGACGCGCGCAGGGCGAAAGCCTTCGGGCTGGTCGACCACATCCTCCCGCCCGCGCCCGAAAAACCAACACCAAACAACCATGAGCGAAAACCGAGAACAAGAACCGCCGGATAGATCCGCCCCGCCGTTGGGCCCCGCCCTGTGGCGGCAAACACCCCGGAGGGCATATGTGGAGTGGGGGCCGATCATGGAAAAGTCCGCGTGCGTTGGGAACCCGTGCGACTTCGTCGCCGAATACCGGCTGCTGCTGCGCGAGGCCGAAAAGGGCGGTGCCCCGGAGGGGCTCGCCGGGCGCTGGGAAAGCTTCTGGCACCTCATGCTTCTGGCGGCCGAAATCGCCACGGGCAGGCGGCCGCCCGCCGGGAACCAGTGGAGGCTCCGCTTCGGGGCCGCGCCGGAGGGCGACGAGGCCGGGAGCAGGATTTCCCTGATCGGCGAGAAAGGCATCGCTGCCGCGCGGGCGGCCGCGTCTTTCTCCTACCCCGACATGGAAAAATTCCCGGCAGACACGCGCCCGACACCGCAGGCGCGCATGGTCGTGCTCGCGCACTGGTTCTGCTGCAACTTCCGCAAAGACCCGCGCCTGATCTTGCGTGCCGACAGGCTCGAACTCGACGTGCTGCGCGCGGCGGCACTCGAGTTCACCCGCCCCCTATGAGCGCCACCGATCTCAACCCGCACAAGAACCCCCTCTACACGGTGCCGTTCCGCTTGGGCGGGCTCGACATCGCCCCGGCCGACCTGCTCGAGCACGTGCTGGCCACCGGCGGGACCGGCAGCGGGAAAACCCGATCGTTCCTCCTCCCCCTCGTGGAGGCTGTGCTCGCCCGCTTCGGCGCGGATCCCGGGCAGAAGGCGGGGATGCTCCTCATCGACGCGAAGGGCGACATGGGAGAGCTCGCGGCCCGATGCGCCGCGCGCGCGGGGCGTTCGGAGGATCTTTTCCTGCTCGGCCCGGGCGGAAACTGCTGGTTCTCGATTTTCTCGCAGTTCGAGGGCGACGCCACCGGTGTCAGCAACCTCCTTTACGAAACCTTGCAGGACCGTTGCGGCCCGGGCGGCTACGCCAACGAGGCCTTCTGGGAGGAAAACGCGCGCCGCCTGCTGAGGGCCGCCGCCACTTGTGCGAAGGCTGTCCACGGGTTCGAGTTCGGCGGGCTGGAGGGCATTTCCGACGCGCTGAACCTGGTCGTCGGCGCGGGGAAGAAGGACGACGGGTGCGATAACGAGGTTCCCCCTCCGGGCGCGGGCGCCGCCCGGAAGGCTCTCGAGGAGGGGTTCCTGCGCGGGAACATTTCCAGTGCGGAGATGCGCGAGATCCTCTCCTACATCGACAACGATGTGAAGGGAGGCAACGACAAGACCTGGTCCACCATCGCCAATTACGGCAGGAATTTTTTGAGCCAGTTTTCCCACCCCGCGCTGCGGGAGCTCTTCAAGCCTTCGCCGGACAAGCTCAGGCTGGTCCCGGAGGATGTCATCGACCGGGGGCTGCTGCTCGTGGCGAGCCTGAGCCCGGTGGTTTACGGCGAGGCGGCGGCCCCGTTCCGCGTCGCGATCAAAAAGGCGTTTTGCCAGCGCATCCTCCAGAGGAACCATCTCGTGGCGGCCGGGGAGGACGGGCGGCCGATCAACCAGACCCGCCCGATCCTCTACGTCTTGGACGAGTTCCACACGGTCCTCGACGCCGGAGGCAGGGGGGGCGACGCCGCCTTCCTCGACCGCGCCAGGGAGTTTCGCTGCATGTGCGTGCTGGCCACCCAGGGGATCAGCGCCATCGGATCCGCCATCCCGAACCGCGCCACACTCAACCACCTCCTCAACAACTGCCGCACCAAGTTCTTCTTCGCGAACGACTGCCCCCAGACCTCGGAGTATTTCGAGTTCATCGGCGGCACGGAATACCGGATGGCGAGGACGCTCAAATACGAGCCCCGCATCCAGCCGCCACGGTTCCGGTTACCCAACCACCGCTTTGTCGACGGCCCGAGGTCCGTTGTCACAGGGCACACGCTCGACGCACAAAAGGATTTCCGGTTTTCCAGCGCCAGGCTCGGCAGCCTGGCCAACGGGACGGCGCTCGTCGTGAAGAAGGGCAGGAAGCTCGTCGTCTACAAGATGGACCCGGCCAATTACTGCTAGGGAGGAAGATTCCATTCACCGCCATCCTCGCCGTCCCGGAGGAACCGCGCTTTCGTTGCGTTGTTTTAACGCCGGACCGGCTTGATGGGGGGCTTTACGCCCCCCAATCCCCCCCGCACCGCTCGCCGCGGAGGCGTTCGGGGGGATATTTTATCTGTTTTTGCTTGGAGTGAGTGAACTTGTCTGGAGGCAGGTGGGTAGTGGGTCAGTTTGACAAAGGGTAGTGGGTCAGTTTGACAAAGGCACTCTATAAATGGGCGAACTCGTAAAAATTCCCTTGAAAGCAACAGCCAGCGGAGAGCCTTTTGAAATATTTGTTGAGATTCAGGCTACTTCGGGAAGCGATCCTGAAGAACTTTTCTTGCAGCAGAAACCTGATCGTCAGGGCCTGAAATCTTGAGCGGTTCATCTTTGCTCCAGTCGAACTCAATTTTCAGTCCAAGGAAACGTGGACCTGACAACGCTTCCCTGACTTTGTTCTCCATTTGCTGTTTAATGCTTTTCTGAAAAGCGTCACCATCAAAGTTGAAGCTGACATCCATATTCAGCTATTCTCGCCACGCTGATCACATTATCAAGCCGTAAGCGATCTGTTCAGTTGCCGTCTATCATTGCGACGATATCCGAAATTTCCCAAAGTTTCTCAGATACGCCAGCCGCCATCGCCGGTGTCACGCGCAGCGTCTGGTGAATCCGGCAGAAATTGTAGTGCATGAAGTGAAGAGCAATCGCGTGTTCGTGGTTCTCAATCTTCTTGCTGAAAGCGTTTGTCAGGCGAGTGAACCGGCGCATTGACATCCGCATTGTCAGGTTTTGCCGTTCGGTCATGCTGGTTGAAACGTGCGCGAAGTCAGGTCTTCCACTGATCACGGCTTTCTTGGCTCCCATGCACACGGCTGGGCTGTAGCGGACTTCCCCGCCCTGTTTCTCGTTCCCGTAAATCTTGACCAGCATGGCGTAATCAATATTCGTCCCGAAAGCGTCTTCGACCGGTGACAGATACGCCTTGTGGCCGTCTGTGGTGAGTTGGACGCGGTTTGTGAGGCGAGCGGAAAGGTCATGCATGAAGTGGTAGGCGCATCCGGCATCACGGCTACCAACGAACCAGCAGGGAACCAACTTTGTATCGGGATTGAGGGCCGTCCATGTCCAAACATCCCCGCATCCGTCGCGCTTGTGCGCTGCCGTGGCGTTCTTCTCCTTGCAGCCGACGAACGACCAGATTTCATCGCACTGGATGCGCTGGCATTTCAGATTGCGGAAAATTCTGTCCTGATAATCGGAGCAAGCCTTGCCAGCATCCACGAGAAGTTTGACGACCGTGTTCTTCGCGGCACCGGTCATGCGGCAGGTGGCGCGGATGGAATTTCCCTCCACCAAGCAGGAGAGGATTCGCGCGCGGTCTTCTGTGCTCAATTTGTTCATGGGGTCAAAATGATCTATTATGCTTGATCGGTCAAGCATAATTTTTGAAGAATGTCTTTGCGATAAGATTATTTTGATCGTATTATTTAGCCGACTTAAGGAGTTTCCCTGGTGGGAAGCTCATCATTGCAAACGGCGGGAGGTAAAACTCCCGCCGTTATTTTTTATAGAACCGAGAACGTTGGCACCTTGAGATATTCTGAGGAAAATGTCCTTGTATTCGCATTCATCGTCCTCAAGAAATCTGCCACCGAATATCCGAGATCGCGTGTATGGTGAGAAACAATTTCGTCCAAGGTTGATGGGGACTCGGGCGACCATTCGCCATCAAATGGCTCTACTTTTCGCCAACCGTTCTGACTTATCTTCATCATCAAAACCCTGTAGTAACCGTCCTTGAGAACGCCCATCTTGTTCGCCCATTTTAAGATCCACTGCACTGAAACCCGCCATCTCAATTTCAAGCGCACAAGCCGATCCAAATTCAGCGGGAATAGAGCTGGTCGTATTTCGCTTTCTGGCATCATGAACTCAGAAGCAAATTCAAATGCTTCCTCCTCCATATTTCCAGTTGGGACGCGATGCATTATTACGTGACCGAGTTCATGAGATAGAGTTGCCCTCTGCCTGACATAAGACACGTTTGGATTCAAAAGAATTATCGGCGTTCCGTTTTCGCAATACACAGTCAACCCGTCAACTTTTTGAGTTCCAAAGTCAAAATGGACAACTATGCAGCCTGCGTCTTCGACGATTTCTGTTAAATCGCCAATCGGTCCGTTCGGAATACTCCAAAAATGCCTCAAGTGCCTTGCAATTTCTCTGGCTCCATTGCTGAAATCGTCAACATCCCACAAAGGACGCTCTTTATGATCCATTTCAATTTTCCTGATGAGTTTGCTGATCTCCATTCGCTTTATGTTAATCAGAGCCTCCATGCGGTTAAATATCTTGGCTGGAACATTGGCCCGCTTTCTAAAAAAGCCCTCGCCCAAGGAAACTCTTGTTCCGGCTTGGCTGAAAAATTCAATCGGATATCCTGATATTTCCGAAAGTTTCGAGATAGCCGACATTTCCATTGCGCACGTCAGTCCGTCTTCCAATTTTGATAGTTTGGCCTGAGAGATCCCAATTTTTTCCGCGCATTCAGTTTGCGTGAGGCCAGATGCCAATCTGGCCATGGCGATCATTTCTGGATTTACATTATGAGGAGAGCTCGATGGAGTCTCCGCCGGTATTTGTGCGTCGTATTCTTGTTTTTCTGACATGAGTGGAGGGGGTGGTTGGTTTTAGGATGGAAATAATTTGCGCCTGCTGATCTTCCTCATCATCTAGGCGGTGAATCCACAGCGGCGAATGATCTTTGGTTTGGGTAACAAAAATTCCTTCAATTCCGCTCAAAAACGGTCTCGCGACATATCCGACCGTCAAAAGTGGAATATTTACTTCCATTCCAGGAAGTCCCTCGACACCTCCGAGCTGGTCGAACAGTTCGGCTTGGCGGGTTGGGTAATTCGATGAGCGCAAGTTTCGGTTTAATTTTTTGAACTGGATCAAAAACTTGTCCCGGAAACTAAAAAGGTTCCGTTGCCTCGCCCGAATGAATTTGAAGGCAGAAGACGGGAGTCGTTCCATTGCAGATCTCACCATGTGGTCATGCACGAGATTTGCCTGTGTCCGCTTGCTGTGAACGTCGGTTGTGGATTGATATACGGCTGGATAGGATTCCACCGCGTTTCGGACTACGTCCGCCAATGTGGCGGAATAGTCCCCAATTTGTTTAAGGAATGTTGACTTAAGCATTGCGGATTAAAAGTCCCAGATCCGCAGTAACAATTCAAGTAAAAAATATTCCAAAAATATTCCTACTCTTTAGACCAGCGCTTTTTAGCCGCCATTTTGGCGATTTTCTGCCTTTCCTCACGAGATAGAGAGGCAGCACGAGCCTTTCCCCCCTTTAATCCTCCAAGGCGTCCCAAAGCAACTGCCGCTGGATTCTTCTCTGATTTCTCCGACGGAGCCGGATTACTCTCCCCCGTCACCATTTGGACGATGGAAAACGCCTTTTCGTTGATGTCCTTCTTGCTTGAGCGCTTTTGCATAAGGTAATCATGCACTTTCTGAAACCGGGTTCAACTCCTGTATTCACTTCCAGATTCCAAACTGACCCACTACCGGCAGGCGAATTCGGTATGATCCTGTGAGCGCATTCACTCCAGTGAGCACGCTGGCTATGGCACTTCGATGATTTTCTGAATTTGCGGATATCCAGGTCTGGCTGAGCCAACGGTGATGTCCACCGCTGCCGAAATCCTGGTGCTGCGCCCGTGGTGCGTGTGTCCGGAAAGGACGGATACTTTCCGTCCCGGAAATTGCCTGGCAATCCCAGCGATCACGCCGCCCGAAGACCTGTTGACAAAACGATCCAGCTTTTTTCCCCATACAGGCTGGCCGGAAAACCTCACCGCCTGAACGAATGGGGGCACGTGGGTGATCAGCCAAACCTGCCGGAACCGGCTCAGCGCCCGTGGGAGCACCGTGCGAAAATGGCAGGAAGCGGCACCCCCTTGCCCCTCAGAGCAGACACTTCCGTGATGGCCGATGAGCGCTGCATTGGCCGTCAGCGGGATCACCTCCTGCTTCCAAACCGGCCGCAGGTTTCGCTGGGAGCGGCAGAGAGCGATGACGGAGGGCATGGTCGCTTCTCGCTGGGGTTGCTGCGTATCGTGGTTTCCGAGGACAAAGAAGACCCGTCGGGGCTCGCACGCCGTTCCCAGTGCCAACAAATCCCTTCCGAGGAACACGGGACTTGAGATATCTCCGGTAATGACTGCAAAGTCGAATTCCGCCTTGCGAAGCTCCAGAAGGAACCTCTCCCGCTTGTCTTTCTCCGCTTGGTCCAGATGAAGATCCGTGAGCCATGCCATTTTCATACTTCTTCCTCCTCCGGTACATGAATCTCAACGGGACTGATCCAGTAGAGCGAATTGAACGTCTCGGCGACGAACCCGTCCTTTATGCTGAGGATCGGGGTGGAATGGAAGTGTCCGTGAGTCCGAACGCCATTGCGCTCAATGCGGTAAACATGGAGGCATTCGCCAACCCGAAGGGTTTCCATGAGAATGCCCCGGATTGCATAGCCAACCGGCAGGGAGCCACTGTTATTCTCAGCGCCCGGAACCCATGTGTCCCACGACCCGGATTCCTCGACTGGATTTTCCGAAGCCGAGAGCTTCTGAATCTCAACCAGCGTGCCTGCGGAAAGAATGACTTTCATTTGGTCCTCCCTGGCGTGCCCTCGATCATCCACGGGGCCTCGGGCGTGATCGTAAAGGACAACTGGCGGAGCGGCTGGATTCCAAAATCATGGGGTTCGTGCCAGGTGGTTGTCATGGCGGGGTCGGAGCAGCGATGGAAGCCTTCCAAAAACCGAACAAAACGCCCCACCTGCAGCACCCCGCGGCAGTAGCCGATGACGAAGTCACAGCGGCCGTGGCGCTTGGAGATTTGGACAACCTGGCCGGGCTCCGGCTGGAGGAGAAACACCTCTTCGTTCATGGCAGCAACCTCCCTGGCTCCGCCTCGAAGTCGAGCGTCCGGACACGTCGCTCCACCATGTCGCACAGGAAGAGCGCGAAAGCCGCCGCAACGTCTGGGCCGTAGCCGCTCCTCAGGCCGGCTTTTGCCGAGATGAGCACGGCGCGGATCAGGAACGTCTGCCGGCATTGAAGCGGATCAGGGAAAACCGCGCGCATCTTCGCTCGCCACATGTCCGCGCAGTCCGCAACCGCCTTTTGGATCAGTTCGTCGTCTTCAATCAGCACCTCAAACGCCCGCCGGTCCTCGCTGGCAAGGCGGAAAAACGCGATGTAAAACTGCGGATTCATGGGCATTCCTCCCGCGCGGTTGAGGTGGGTGGTGGGATCAGCGGGCGATTTGGTAAGTGCATAATATTTCCTCTCACTGGTATCAGCCGCGAATCCGCTGTTTGTTAACCGACTATTTTCGTGCCGGGCTGATTGCCTTCGAAAATTGGGATCCAGAGCAGAAGAAGGCCGTGTCTTTCGACACGGCTTTCCACGCAAAAGGAGGGGATCTGTTGTATGAGTCACAATACAAAGACAAAACCGGCTGCCTCTCGGAAGAAGGCAGGTTATTCGCCAAGCACACAAACTTCTAACCTCGCGGAGGCCTGGCTTGCTTATTGTCAGGATCCCAGCCAGGCGGAAACGGAGAATGCGGTGGCTTTCCACCTGGATGAGCTATTCAAGCGATCTCTGCCTGACGGGGCCTACAAAGGAGTTCTCAAGGGGAGGGAGCACGACGTCAGGCAGGAGGCATTCCTCCTGCTGGTCAGGCGGTATTTGGCCGGCAACATGGGTTTGCACGCGGCCACCACGAACGGAGACAGGTGGGAGATCGAAAACCAAGTGGAAAGATCTCTCTTGGCCGCACTCCGAAGCGTTTCCAGAAACATGAAGAAATCCGCCTGGCGGCATTTGAGGCTGCACGAGTATGGGCAGGACATCGACATCTGCCCGCAGGCCGCATGCATTCACCCGTCGGATCGCAAGTCGCTTTGGGAGCTTCCTTTCCAGATGCAGCGGCGGCTGGTTTTCGCCGCCCTGCGCATGGGTCTCCAGAGCGGGCTCTTTTGCTCGCAGAGCGTCAACATTGCCTCCTCCATGCTGGACGGAGGCCATTCCCAAAGCCATGTCGCCAAGGCGCTCGGGATTTCGCGGCAGGCCGTGCACGCCAAGCTGTGCGTGATTCGCCAGCACCTCAAAAAGCTCATCGAAAAGCAGGAATTCCCGCTGGCATGAAACGATTTGATCGCTCACGCCTCTCGATGGGGGCAGGCAAAACAAATCCCACACTCCACGGGATCACTTCCATGGGCACCGTATCGCGCAGCATCACAGGCATCGTCCACGTCACGGGCCGCGCGGAAGTTGAAAACCTCGACACGGAAAGGTTCCTCTTTTCGTTCGGGCCACATATCGGGCGCAAAGAACTCCGGAAGCTGTGCGGGATGGTGCATTTCACCATCAGCGGCTACGACGACACGCGGGAAGAAATCTACGCGATTCCGGAGGTGCGCAGATATTACGGCCATCTTCACAAGGTTTTTCCCTGCTGGCTCTTTTATTCAAATCTGGCGTCTCCCTGCCTGAGGGCGGTAATGCTGGCGATCATTCCAAACGTGCGAATCCTGCGGAGCAAACACAAGCTCAGCGCGGAGTTTCGCAGCACCGATGTCCATTCGTTTTTTATGGAGTCGCTGCCCGCTGCGGCGCTGCTTCACGCCCGTGCCGGAATTTCCAAACAGAGAGGTGCCCGACAGCTTGCCATGACCGCCCAATACCTCGGCATACCTGACAAATAAGGAACCGAATTCCCCGCACGAATGTCGAAGAGAGAGGCCCTTTCGGACCTCCTCCACGAGGAAGAACGTTTTTTTTGTAAATCCAACTCAACAATGACAACTATTCTCTACGTAATTATCGCCCTCTGGCTTGCAAAGGCCGCAGTCGAAACCTGCATCGGTATCCTGCAAGTCGTGGCGGGTCTGGCCTGTAGTGTTCTCAGCCTGACCCTCCTTGGTTTGGCGAGCCTGATCGAAATCCTGAGCCGGCTGTGGGAAACCGCTTTTTGCGAGTGACCCAGCGCCAAACTGCTCTGCTGGAATACCACCGCGATGTTGCCCCGCGCATGAACCCTCTGCCTGCACGGATCTTCCCTCTCCACAACAAACCCAAAAACCAAACCCACACATGAAAAACGCCAACCAAAAACACCAACTCACCGAGGGAACATCCTCCGTCGTCATGGATCCCCAAGGCACCGCGATCGATGACTGCTCTCCACCCTTCAGCAACGCCATCATCACCTACCAGATTTCCCGATTCGAAATCGAAAATGGCATGACCGAGCGGATCGTCCATGACCTGCGGGTGGAGCCCGACAATCCTCTCATCCGGTGCGGAATGGACAGAGTGATTTTCTCTGTCGAGGGCTACGACGACGACCCCCGCGAACTGTTCATGATCCCGGAATTCCGCAATTACATCGTGAAGGTCCAAAAAGATCAACCGGCGTGGATCTACTTTGCAGCTCTCGATAGCCACTGGCTCAAGATGATCGCGCTCTGCCTCGTGAACAACGCAACCGCCGTCACCGACAAACAGATGCAAAGGTCCAAGCTGTCATTTTCCGGCAAGGACCTCTTCGAGTTTATTGACGGACAGGTCGATCCATTTTTCAACCTGTGCGCGATGGCGGGCGTGTCCCCCGAGAATGCCCGCAAACGCTTTCAGGCGGTCTGCGAGAGTTTTGGGATGCCTTCGCCGCAACTATAGGCTCGGCATGCGGAATCGAAATCCGGATAGCGCCCCGGTGAAGCTCATCCTCAACTTCCACGTTCGCGAGAATCCCACCCAAGTGCGAAACCCGCAGGGCGCGCTTGCAAAAGACTCCGATTCAGGAATTCCTCGGGCAAGGTGGTCCCCGCCATCATTCACCCGGTCTGCCGGGAGGAATTCGAGGTCGGCAAGATCCCCAATCTCGTGAGCCCATTCCTGCTGGACCGCACGGACAAGCAGTTCCAAAACAGAGCCGGTCGCTACGTGTTCGCGCCCATGGGGTATGCCGGGGACGAGGAGGAACTCTACCTGATCCCCGAGGTGCGAAAGTATTTCCGGGAAGTCACAGGCCTGTGGCCTCACTGGCTGTTTTCCTCCTGTTTATTCTTTCCATCGGCGGCCGTCATCGCCCTCTGCTCCATCGAGACACTCCGGGTTCACCGGACGGGAGACCGTGTCCAGATCACCTATGACACCGGAGAGATGGAAGCATTCTTCGAAGCGTGCCTCGAGCTCACAGCCGTCCTCGATGCGTGCGCAGGCATCCCGTCGCAGGAAACCGTCCCGCGGCTCCAGCACTTCCGGCAATGTGTCGGGATTGGGGAGTAAGCATCTGTCGGAATTTTCCCCAGAAGAACGGGTTGATCCATTTTTCTCGCTCTGCGAGATGACGGGAGGGCTCCTGCGGATGCGGAGAGATGCCTCCGGGCCGGCGGCGAAAGTATTGGCATCCGGCCACGTGAAGCCCGATGGGCTGCGATACGAGGTCGATTGTCACGGCAATGCGATGAGCGACCTCATCACCGGCGGGAAATCCGAATTACGCTTTCAATGCCCTCGTCTATCCGGTTGAAAGCTGGGAGCAAAAGAGGGCGACATGTTCGAGAAGGGATACCGACTGCGCTCCCTTATCGGCTGGTTTGGGAGGCGGCATCCCTGATTTGAAAGGAATTCCCGCCCATCCTTCACATCCCCCCTGGAAGATGCCACTGGCAAATTCTGGCAAATTCGTTCTCACCCAGCGCTCATGAAGATTTTTTGTCTGGCAAGCAGATGAGCGAAAACCAAAATGCTGCGGAGCCTTTATTTATCGTGCTCCGCAGCACTTTTAGAGAGAATGGGCAGGAGTGGATTCGAACCACTGAAGGCGTAAGCCAGCGGATTTACAGTCCGCCCCGTTTGGCCACTTCGGTACCTACCCGGAAGGATTCCCGCGGTGCCAGAGGATTACTGGTTTGCCGTTTGGGCGGCGCGCGGTTCCAAAGTAATGGATTTTATCACGACTTTTGGCAATGGAAAATCGTTGCTGTTGGTCGTGAGGTTGCTGATGTGGTCGAGGACTTCGAGTCCCTCGAGCACCTCGCCGAAGACGGTGAATTTGCCGTTGAGCTTTGGAAGCGGGACCAGGCAGACGTAGAACTGGCTTCCGTTGGAGTTTTTCGCCGGGTTGACGTCATCGGGGAGCCGGGCCATCGCGACGGAGGCCTTTTCATGGTTGAGTTTGATCTCCGCAGGGATCGTGTAGCCGGGGCCTCCGGTGCCGGAGCGGTCGACTTCTCCATGGCGGCTTGCCGGATCGCCGGTTTGCACAAACGAACCGGGGAACACGCGGTGGAAACGCATGCCGTTGTAAAATTTTTTCCGGATGAGCTCCTTGAAGTTGGCCGCTGTCAGGGGCGTGGTTTCATCGTAAAGCCCGATCACCACCCGCTGGAGTTCCTTTGCCTTGCCGATGCGGATCTGCAGGACGGCGACGTCCGGACCGAGCGGGGCGGCCAGGCAGGGGAAAAGACCCGAGACAACAGCGACGAGGATGGCAATTTGTATTTTCATTCAGACCGGGCGTTTTTCGAGTTCCCCGATGACCTTGCCTGTCGCATCAGTGGCAAGAAAGTGCAGGACATCAACGAACTCACGGTTGAGATACCCGAGGGCGAGCGTTTGCGCCAACTCAAAATCGCGTGCGGCACTGGTGAGGGTGCCGGCCGGACGAGAGGGATCGGATTTGGAGAGCAGTGAAACAGGAGAATCCAGGGGCGTTGGAAGGCTGCCGGAAAACCGGCGGAGCAGGCGGTTGACATGACCCACGCTCCTGAGGCGTGAAACAACCTCCTGGCCGACATAGCAGCCTTTGTCGAAGTCCACAGAGGACTGATCCAGCCCGGCTTCCTGGGGCAGGGTGTCCGCGGTGAGTTCGGAACCCCAGAGAGGGATTCCCCGTTCGATCCGGAGAAGCTCGACATCAGAGTCGTCCACTGCGGGGATTTCCGCGGGAGGTGCAGGACAATCGTAGCCGGGCGTCCCGATCCTGTTGATGCGGAGGGCGTCATCCGGAGGGAGGACTCCGAAAACATGATAAACCGGCAGCTTTTCCGGAATCATGGAAATCGTCACATCGTCGGAGATGATGTAACGCTCCAGACGCGCGGCGGTTTCTTCGAGAAGGGAAGCCTCGGTTTCAACGATAAAGCCGTCGTCGTCGCCCCAGACCTGAATCGAAGAGCAGAGTTTGCCTTTTGCCGTGAGAAGCAATGCCCGGCGGGCTTCTCCGGGCGGCAGCCTGTTGATGTCGATGGTCAGCTGGCCGTTGAGGTAGCGCCGGCAGTCGGCTCCGGCAAGCCTGATCAGGGCTTTTTCTCTGACAGGGAATGCGCCCCTTGACCTGCGGAGGCTTCTCTCCGCGCTCACTTGCGCCCGCGGAACGGGTTCCACCCGCGGGAAGCCTTTGCTTCACCGGCACCGGAAGTTTCCTCGATCGATTCGGCCGGGGCTTCCGGGAGCGGATGCCCCTGTCCGGGGAAACCGTAAAACCGGGCGACCACGGAAAAGTCCGAATCCCCCCATCCCTGCTGGATTCCAGCCATCGCAGCGCCCGCGAAGGCGGATGCAGCCGGCAAATCGATGTCTTTCTCCGAGGCCAGGCCCAGCGCGAGCTGGATATCCTTGAACATGTGCTTGAGGGAAAATCTTGGCTCGAAATCCCCCGCGAGCATCGCGGGAATTTTCATGTCCGCGAGCGGCGAGCGGGAGACATTCGACTGGAGTGCGAGCGAGAGCTTGCGAAGCTCAATTCCGTTTTTGTCCAGCAGCGCGTGGGCTTCTGCAAGGGCCTCGACCGCTGTTGCGGCAAGAAGGTTGGTCGCGATCTTCACGACCGAAGCCTGACCGATGTCACCGATCTCCAGAACAGCTTTTGACGATGCCTCGAGAACCGGGCGCACGGTCGCCAGCACGGCAGGATCTCCGCCGATGTAGTAGACGAGCTCGCCGCGCTCCGCCGCGTCCCGGCTTCCCGTAAACGGCGCATCGAGGAACTTTGCGTGGCGGGAAGCCACGAGGTCGGCAGCCTCGCGGGTCTCGTGCGGCGAGACCGTCGCGTGGTTCATCAGGACGTGTTCCGGGGTCAGCGAAGGGACAAGCGCCTTGACAATGGAGATCAGCGCCGGGCCGTCGGAAACAAAGATCTGGATGTGCTTTGTCGACTCGGCCACCTCGCCCGGGGAACTGAGGAAATTCGGTTCCGGGCGCGGCGACCGGTTGTGCAGCCAGACCTGGTATCCGTTCCGCCGGAGAGCGGATACCACTCTGCTGCCGATGATGCCGAGTCCAATGACTCCGACCGAAGGTTTTCCGGGGCGTCCCATTCGCCTGCTCAGTTTGCGGGCGGGAGGGTGGAGTCGACCTTCGCGGAATCTTTGAGATTTTTCAGGATCCCCTGAACCGCCTCACGCTGCTTGGTGCTCTTCAGGTAGGCGGTGATCTGGTCCTTGACTTCGTCGAACGGCACCGTTCCGGCGGGCTTCTTCTCGGTCACCTTGATGATGTGCCATCCGAACTGTGTCTTCACCGGACCGGAGATATCGCCCGGCTTCTGGCTGAACGCGGCGTCGGCAAATTCGGGGACCATGCGGTCCTTCGAGAAAAACCCGAGGTCGCCGCCGGATTCCTTGGCGCCGGGCTCTTCGGAGAGCTCCTTGGCGAGCTTGTTGAAGTCTTCGCCTTTCTTGGCGCGGGCGAGTGCCGCCTTGGCTGCGGCTTCCTTCTGCTTCACGACCTCTTCGGAGTCATCCTTGTTGACCATGAAAAGAATGTGGCTGGCCTTGACGGTTTCCGGGTTTTTGAACTCCTCGGTGTTCGAGTCGTAGAACTTCCTGGCGTCGGCATCGCCGACGCTGTCGGTGTCCTTGATCTGGCTCTGCATCCAGCGCTGCTGCTGGAGCATGGTGCGCAGCGCGGTCGTGAGCTTCTCGGGTGTCTGGCCCGCTTCCTTGAGTTGCGCCTGGAAAGCCTCTTCCGTCGGGAACTGCTTTTTGAGCTTTGCGATCTCGGCATTGACCTCTTCGTCGGAGACGACCTCGCTGGCAGCGGCCTTCGCCACGAGCTTGTCCATGATCAGCTCGTCGAGGATCTGCCGGTATCCATTGAGTTTCTGGTCGGCCGAAAGATCGTCGGCCTTGACGCCGGACGCTTCGACGGCGGTGCGGAACGCCTCTTCAAGCTGGGCCTTGGTGATCGGCTCGCCGTTGACCGTGGCGACGGGGTCTTTGAGGTCCGGCGCAGCGGTTGCGGCGGTGGCAGCCGCAGGCGCGGTGGTGGCTGCAGCGGCCGGTGCAGCGGGAGCTGCCGGAGCCGCAGGCGCACTCGTTGCAGCCGGAGTGGCAGCCGGAGTGGCAGCCGGAGTGGCAGCCGGAGTGGCAGCCGGAGTGG
>CAYSKK010000006.1:58229-274591 GCA_964431635.1 uncultured Chthoniobacter sp.
GGAGTGGCAGCCGGAGTGGCAGCCGGAGTGGCAGCCGGAGTGGCAGCCGGAGTGGCAGCCGGAGTGGGTTTGGCCGGGGATTCCTGCGGGGCTGCGGCCGGCTTGCAGGAGGGGAACAAAACCACGGCGAGCAGGGCTGCCGGGTAGAGCAAAGAGCGTTTGAATGGTGTCATTGGAATAAGAAAGACAACAGTTTCTCAGGAATGTTCACCGAATGCGAGCGTAAAAAGAAAAGGGTCATGAGGAGAAAGTTGATGACACCGGCCCGCTGCTGCTGGAAATTCCCCTGCTTGGTGCGAAAATAATCCGATATGCTGTTTTCAGAAGAAATCGAAACATCCCTGCAGGCAAAGTCCCCGCTTCTCCGCTCGTTCGAGCGGCTTCTGGAACCTGTCGGGAATGAGGCTCTGCAGGCCCTCGCGGCCAGGGCATCCGCGATGACCCGGAGGCATTTCGGCCGCACGATGCGCCTTTTTGCACCGCTTTACCTTTCCAACGAGTGCATCAACTCGTGTGCGTATTGCGGCTTTTCGCGTGAAAATGCCATCCAGCGCGTGACTCTTGAACTGGACCAGGTGGAGGCGGAGGCCCGGCATCTCACCAATGAAGGGTTCCGGAACATCCTGCTCGTGGCGGGAGAGCATCCCAAGTTTGTTTCCGGAGAATATCTGCAGCAGTGCGTCGGGCGGTTGCGGGGGTTTGTTCCGGGGATTTCGATCGAGGTGGCGCCGATGGAGGCGGATGCATACCGTCCGATTGTTGAGGCTGGCGCCGAGGGGCTTGTGGTGTATCAGGAGACCTATCACCGGGAGACGTATGCCCGGATGCACCTGCATGGTCCGAAAAAAGATTTTGGATGGCGACTGGACTGCGCCGAGCGCGGGCATGAGGCCGGGTTCCGCAGGATCGGAATCGGGGCGCTTTTTGGGCTCTGGCACTGGCGCGACGAGGCTCTGGCCCTTGCCTCCCACCTGGAATATCTTCAGCGGGTCTGCTGGAGGTCCCAACTGACGGTGAGCCTCCCGCGGCTCCGGCCGGCCGCCGGGGAATTCGAGCCGAAACATCCGTTGCCCGACCGGGATTTCATCCAGTTGCTCTGCGCGCTGCGCGTGATGTTTCCGACCGTGGGAATCGTTCTGAGCACGAGGGAGCCCGCAGGTCTCCGCGATATCGTGGCGACGCTGGGTGTCACCATGATGAGCGCCGGGAGCCACACCGAGCCGGGCGGTTATACCGGGCAGGGACGCGAGGCGGTGCACCTGACCGTGAAGGGAAAGCCGGCCGCCTCAACCGGCGCGGGCAGCGCAACGGAGCAATTTGCCATCTCGGACGGCCGCAGCGCGCCGGACATCGGGAGCGCACTTGAAAACCTCGGCCTCGAACCGGTCTGGAAGGACTGGGATGCCGGCATTCTCGGTGCCGCATGATGACGGTCACGGTCAACAGTGAGCCCAGGACTCTCCGTGCGGGAACGATTGAAGGACTGATCGCGGAGCTGCAGCTTCCCGCGCCGCTCCTTCTGGTCGAGCACAACGGGACAGCCCTGCGGAAATCGGATTGGGATAGCGCGGTTCTCCGGGATGGCGACCGCGTGGAAATCCTCCGCATCTCGGCCGGGGGGTAGGGGAAACCACACGCGGAGCACGGCTCTCCGGCGCTGTGCGCCTCACTTCAAGCTTCGCACTTTCAGCTTCCCATTTCGGCCCTACAGGGACGAGGCCGTCCGGGTTTTGTTTTCCCAGCGGGTCAGGAGGTGGACGACGAGGTTCGTGCCGAACTTGTAGGTGGTGATCAGGGATTCCGGGGTGATGTTCCGCAGGTAAGTTTCGCGGTTGTTCCAGATCTGCTCATTGATCGCGACCGGGGTGCCCTTTTCGTTTCTGCGCATATCCACCTGCCCCTGCTCGGTGAGGCCGATCTGCCACATGTCCCCGTAGTCGTTCGCAGTGTAGATGATGGCGACTTCGCCGTAGATTTTCAGCGTGTAGATCGGCTCGCGGTAGAAGTTCAACCCGGGAGGGATGTTTTTCACCTCCGGAAAATACGCCTGGGCGTAGATCGGGTGGCTGGGGGGAAGTTCCTCCCAGTCCTTGTCGACGTCGGGAATCACGCGCTTCATCTCCCGCCGGAAGGCGATGTCGAAGCGGGAGTTGCGTCCGGGCACCGAGCTGTCCCCCCAGATTGCCCCGCCGAGGCGCACGTATTTCTGAAGGTTTTCCACCTCCTTTTCGCTCAGCTTGAAGTCGCGCGTGCCGGTCAGAAAAATAAACGGCGGCTTCACCGAGAAAATCTCGTCCGTGTCAAGTTTGATGGCTTTGACGTTCTTGTAGTTCGTCTTCACCTTGTTTTTCGACCACGAGCTCATGAAGTAGAGGAGGTTCGGAAGGCTTCCATTCTCGATCTTGCCGCCGATCGACTGGATCGTGGAGTTCCAGTTTCCGCCGGCATATTGTCCGATATAGGCGGTGAATTCGAATTCGCGGTTGCGGGTGCCGGTGCCGCTTCCGCTGCCTTTTCCCCACCCGCCGGTGAACGCCTTGATCGCGGACGCCTGGGCTCCGGTGAGGCCGTCGCCGCTGACCGTGCTTGGCTTGGGCGCGGCCATCTGGGTGTCCGGCGGAGCCGTCGGAGTCACCGGGGTGACGATCATCGGGGCCATCGTGAAATTCATCGCGGAAGGGGCGACCGTCGTGATGGTGTTGACCGTGCTGGTTGTGGGGGTGACTGTGATATTCGGTTGCTGCGGCACCTGCTGCTGGGCGGCCGGAGGAGGGGCGGCGGCGGCTTCCCCGCCGACGAACCCGCCGCTCTCACCTTCAAAATCCGGTGGTTCCTGCACGGCCTGGAAAAGGACGCTGGTGCCGAAGACCGCGACCAGGATCACATGCAGGATGAAAGAAATCGTGAAATCACGCGAGTTGCTGAACTTCTCGATCAGTTTCTGGAGAAGGGGCTGCTTTGCGGAGGGCATGGAGATTTAGTTAGTCGAAATTCTTTTCCCGTGCGAGGGGAAAAACGCGCAAAGCGGTCCTCTGACGGAATTTCCATGACCGTCCGGCTTCCGCTATGGTCAGCGAGGCGTGCATCCCCGTGGCATCACTTGATATAATATCCGGAAACCCGCCACGCGCCGCGGTCATCCTTCATGGGAGTCACAGTCTCGATGGCATCCGGCTTGTTTTGAAAAGCCGTCCGGAATTGCATGACCACATACTCTCCCCGAGGGGCTCCCGGGAGGGAGGTTGTATATTGTGCGCCGATCAGGTCTCTGGATTTCACGTCTCCCAGGGGTTCTCGGACGGGGGCGACCATTTTGACCCAGTCCGCCTCGTTGACCTTCTCCTTGAAGAACGGAGCGGCTTCCACCCAGCTTTCGCGGTATTGTTTCGCGTCGACGAGGCCGAGCCAGCTCTTGGCGGCCGCAACGGCCTGATCGGTTTGTTCATCGGCTTCCGCCAGAGGTGAAAAGCCGAGGAAAACGAGGGGCAGGAGGAGTGCGAGGGCTGATTTCATGGCGGGGTTTCAGGGTTTGTCGTTCTTCTGAACGATGGCTGCTGCGGCTGCTGCGTTGAAGATGAGCAGCAGGCCGATCAGCAGAACGAGGCCGGAGACCACCGGTCCCTGCCAGAGATAGAGGTTGGCCGGGAATGCCTTCGCATCCGGTGCGAGGGTCAGGTTGATGATCAGCGTGGCTGTGGTCGTCGCAAATGTTGCCGTGTGGGTGGCCACGAGGTAGAGCCCGACGACGCGCACAAAAAGCGTTGTCCAGTCGTTTTTATTCATGGTGAGTTTTTCGTTTTTCATCGTGGATTTCCTTGCAGGGATCGCCTCGTCAAATGATCCCCAGCCCCTTGAGCAGCGAGAGCATGATGGCCGCAGCCATGACGGATCCGATCTGTCCGCCGGTATTTGCCGCCATGGCATGCATGAGGAGGTAGTTGTGTTTGTTCCACCGCTGGCCCTCGGTTTGGACGAGTCGCGCGGCCATCGGGTAGGCGGAGATCCCGGCCGCTCCGACGAGCGGGTTCACCTTTCCACCGGAGAGCAGATACCAGAGCTTGCCGAGGAGGATGCCGCCCACCGTGTCGATCGTGATCGCGACGAGTCCGAGACCGAAAACCATGAGCGTTTCGCGCGTCAGGAACTGCGGGCCGGCCATGGTCCCGCCGATGGCAAGTCCGAGAAAGAGCGTCGAGACATTCGCAATTTCGTTCTCGGCGGCCGAGGCAAGCCGCGGGACGACCCCGGTGACCTTCATGAAATTCCCGAGCATGATCATGCCCATGAGGGGGAGGCCTTTCGGCGCGACGATGCCGGTGATCACCGTGACGACGATGGGAAAGGCGATGAGGGCCGCCTTCGAGACCCTGCCCTTCGGGCTCGGCATTTTGACTTCGCGTTCCTTGCGGGTCGTGAGCAGGCGCATGATCGGCGGCTGGATCACCGGAACGAGCGCCATGTAGGAATACGCGGCCACTGCAAGCGCGCCGACCATTGCGGTCGGAATCCGGTTCATCCCGGCAAACATGTTCGAAACGTAAATGACCGTCGGCCCGTCGCAGGCGCCGATCGCTGCGACGGAGACAGCTTCCTCTTTCGAGAAACCGAGCGCCAGTGCAAGGAGAAGGGTGATGAAGATCCCGAGTTGTCCCGCGGCCCCGAAAAGGAGCAGGCGGGGGTTCGCAAGCAGCGGCGAAAAATCCGTCATCGAGCCGATACCGACAAAAATCAGCAGCGGGAACAGCTCGTTGCCGATCCCGAAATCGTAAAGCGTCTTCAGAACCCCGTCCGCCTGCATCACCTCGCTCAGCGGCAGGTTGACGAGAAGGCAGCCGAAGCCGATCGGAAGCAGGAGCAGCGGCTCCACGCCTTTGGCGATCGCCAGCCAGAACATCACGCAGGCGACGGCGATCATGATAAGGTTCGGGCCGCCGTGGGCGAACAGAAAACCGGCTCCCTCAAACAACGCTCCCAGCGCGCTCAGGATCGCGCCGCTCATTTCTTTTCCTCCTTGTCATCCGGACGGACCGGAAAAAACGCACAGAGCGCGCGGATGACGACCGTGATCAGGAAGAGCGTGGCAAGGGTGCCGCCCATTCCCACGACCAGCATGGTGAGGCCAAAAACGGTGGAGTCGTTCATTGCTCTTTGCCGGCGTTTTGGGAAAGCCGGTTGTGCCAGATTGAAAGCACAATCGAGACCAGAAGGACAGATCCGATGACGAAAAGCGAAACGAACGCGTTGTGCTTGAACCACTCCTCCACGGGAGGATACGCGCCGGCGATCATCTTCGCTCCGATGAAAAACAGGATCACGCTCACCCCGTGCTTCAGGAACTTGAACATCCCCATGATCCCCCGCAGCGCGAAGAACAGGGAGTTCAGGCCGAGTACCGCAAAAACATTCGAGGTGAGAACCACGAACGGGTCCCGGCTGATCCCGATGATCGCAGGGATTGAGTCCAGTGCGAACAGGACGTCCGTGCTGCCGATGACGAGAAAGACGAGGAAAAGCGGAGTGATAAACCAGCGTCCGTCCCGGCGGATGACGAGTCGCCGGCTTTCCGGGCCGACGGAGTGGAGCGGCAGGAACTTTTCGGCGAGCTTGTAGAGCAGGTTGCTCTCCGGTTTCACCTTCTCGTTTTCATCTGCGGAGATCATCTTCCATGCGGTCCAGACCAGAAGAAGACCGAAGAGATAGATCAGCCAGTGGAACTCCCGGATCAGCGCGATACCGAAGAAGATGAACAGAATGCGCAGGACGATCGAGAGATAGATTCCAAGCTTGATCAGTTTCGGCTGCGCCACCTCCCGGACTCCCATGAGGGAAAAAATGAGGATGAACACAAACAGGTTGTCCACGGACAGCGAATACTCGGTGAGGTAACCGGTGATGTAGAGCATCGCGAGTTCATGGCCGCGGGGATGCAGGGCGAAAATCGCGGCACCGAAGGCCAACGCCACCGAGATCCAGAGTCCGGTCCATCGGAGAGCCGAAGCCACGCCGACGGGAGAGTGCCGGTGGGTGATGACAAAAAGGTCCAGGGCGCTGACGACAACGACCGTTACAGCGAAGAGCAGCCAGAGCAGCGTCAGAGGATCCATCGCCTGAAAGCTCTCAGGAGAGTGGCGGCCGGGTCAATTTCCGATTGGCGCGGCCTGTTCCTTGGCGGCGAATGCGCCGGCCCTCGCCTTGTCGAGAAAATTCTGCCCGCGCCTGTCGGAGAACACGGGATCCTTAAGCAGTCTTCGGATCTGGTCTTCCGGCATGAGTCCTTCCGCCTGTTTCAGCAGGGTGGATGCGAGTTCAAAGTTGCCTGCGAGCATCTCGCTGGCGACTGCGGCGATCGCCCACGTCGCGTCGGGCGTTTCGCTCAGCGATTTGGCGATCCCGTTGAGCTTCTGTGAGTAGAGCCCGTCGTCGCCCATCTGGATGGTGAGGAGCAGAAGGAGGTTGGAAACCATCGGATCTCCGGGTTTCAGGCGCAGCGAATCCCCGTAGTCCGCAAGGGCGCCGCGAAAATTTCCCTGTGCCCGGCGGGCGGTTCCGCGGGCTGCAAAGTGGCGGGATTCCATGATGTTCAGCCTGCATGCGCGATCGAGTGCGCGGAGCGCCCCGGCGTATTTCTGCTGCTCGTTCAGGCACCTTCCCAGCCCTCCCCACGCACGATCACTTTCCGGATTGCTGGCCGTGATTTTCCCGAAGGCCGTGCAGGCGGACTGGATGGCCTCCGCAGACCCGCTTGTTGCCGCCTGTTTTTCCATGGCTTCCGCCTCGTCCAGACTCCGCATCAAATCGACCGGAGTCAGGGCGGGCGTCCGGACGTCTGCGGCGGCTTGGGACTCTGTGGATTGTTGAGCAGGGCGCGTGGGCGGCTTCACCTGCTCATAAACCAGGCCGACCGTTACAAGCAGGAGCGGCGGAAGAATCAAAAAGAGAAAAACCCGTTCCTGCCCAAACACCCTGTCCCCGAAAAAGCCGCGAAGGCCGCCAGGCTGAACACTCATGGCAGAAAACTATAGCATTAGAAAATCTTATGCAACATTAATCATGCAACAAAATACATCGTCTTTGCGAGTGGGTTTGGGTGTCCGGAGAGGGGATTCTTGAGGTGTTGTGATGGAACGTGTTTTGCACCGGGCGTTTTTCCGCTAGAGGTTGCGGGAGCATGTCGCGAGCGAAACGAAAACCTGTGCGGTCAAAGCGGAAGTCGCCGCCGAAGAGAAGGCCCTCGCACTGGCTGCTCAAGGCGTTTTTCCGCCTCGGTGTCGTGACCCTGCTTTTGTGGACGGTTGTTGCCCTGGGCTACTACGCATGGGCTTTGAGATTCGATCTGCGGATGATCCACGACATGGACGAGAGGTCGGTCGTCTACGACTACAAGGGGAATTTTTACAGCCGGCTGGCCGGTGAGAACCGGGTGGTCGTGCCGTTCGACAAGGTCTCGAATGATTTTGTGAACGCGCTCATCAGCCGCGAGGACACGAGGTTTTACCAGCACCACGGCGTTGATCCGATCGGGGTCGCACGCGCGGTCGTGCGCAACCTCTTTCTCGGAGGCTTCCGCGAGGGGGCAAGCACGATCACCCAGCAGCTCGCCCGCAACAGCTTTCCCCTCGGCGGAAAAAACCTCCATCGAAAGCTGATCGAAGCGGCCCTGGCATTCCGGATTGAGACCGAGCTGACGAAGGAGGAGATTCTCGAGGCCTACATGAACCGGATCTACTTCGGTTCGGGCACCTACGGGATCGAGGCTGCGAGCCAGACGTATTTCGGCAAGCCGGCCTCCCGGCTTTCCCTGCACGAGGCCGCGGCGCTCGCGGGGTTGATCCGGAGTCCGAACCGGTATTCCCCGCTCAACAATCCGCAGGGATCTCTCCGGGAGCGGAACACCGTGCTCAAGCGGATGCATGACCTCGGGCTCATCACCCTCGCCCAGCAGAACGAATCCTCCTCCGCGCCACTCGTCACCTCCCCGAAGACAAAAACCTCCCCGGAGGACAACTGGGCGATGGATGCCATCCTGCGCGACCTCGACATGGTTCTCGAGCCGGGCCAGATGGACGGGGGCGGGCTGAAAATTTATACGACGATCGACGGGGCGCTTCAGAAGGCGGCCGAGGCGTCGGTCTCCGGCAGGCTGCGTGAGATCGAGGCGCAGCCGGGATACCCGCATCCGCCTGCCGGGGCCTTCGATTCCCAGGTGCTCGACGCGGAAAAATCCGCGCCGTATTTGCAGGCGGCGGTTCTGGCGATGGACAACTCGACCGGCGGGATCCGGGCGATCGTCGGCGGACGCGATTACGGGAGGAGCAAGTTCCAGCGCGCGCTTTTCGGACGCCGCCAGATCGGGTCCACCGTCAAGCCGTTCGTCTATGCGGAGGCCTTCCAGCGGGGGCTCCAGCCTGATGAACGGGTGAACGACGACCGGCTCGGCCCGGGGGAGGTGCTCTCAAAATACGGTGCTTACAGTCCAGCGAATTCCGATGGCACCTACCGCGGGATGCAGCCGGCGGGAGAGGGGCTCATCGATTCGCGGAATACCATGACCGTGCGGATCGGCCTTCGGGCGGGGCTCGACAATGTGGCCGATGCGGTGATCCGCGCCGGCCTTTCGGCCAATCCCCCCCGGTTTCCAGCGCTCTGCCTCGGGGCGTTCGAGACGAACCTCAAGGACCTCACCGCCGCCTACACGGTCTTCGCCACCGGAGGAACGAAACTCCAGCCCTACCTCATCGAGCGTGTCGCTGACGCCCAGGGCCACATCCTTTACAAGGCGACACACGGACGCCTGCCGGTCTTCGAGCCCGCTGCCGTTCGCCAGACGACCGCCCTCCTCGAGGAGGTGATCGACCGCGGAACCGCCGCCCGCGCCCGGGAGCTCGGGCTGCGCGGATTCGCTGCGGGAAAAACCGGCACCACCAACAACTTCGTCGATGCCTGGTTCCTCGGCTTCGACCAGCACCTCACCTGCGGGGTCTGGGTCGGCTTCGACCAGCCCCGCACCATCCGCCCCGGCGGCTACGGTGCCACGCTTGCCCTCCCGATCTGGATTGATGTCATCCGGGCCGGGAAGGATTGAGTCTCCTCCCGTTCCGATTGCCGATTCACGACCGGGACGGTGTGCCGATCTTCCTCATGATGGCGACGGCAACAAAAACCTCCAGAATGCTCAGCGGGATCGCGAAGGGCAGGATCGACAGGGGAAAGCACGCCCAGATTTCAGGCAACGGCACCGCTGAAAAACGGTTTGTTCCGCGTGTCCAGCGCATGGATCAAGGCCCCGGAGGGAAATGGCCTTCCGATCATTTCGAAATGCTCCAGCCAGTGGAGTTTCAGAAAAACCTCGTTTCTGAAGAACTCCGAGACATTGATCCAGACCCTGCGGCAAAAATCCGGACAAGCGTCGTTTTCATCGCGTGTTGTCCGCAACATCATCCCTCTTGGACAGGTAGTCCGTGGTGAGCATCCCGGAGAACCCCCAGTTCTCCGGGTCAATCTCATCAATGACAATATGGATGTGCTCCGGCTTTTTCCCGAGGTGCTTGGTGAGGCTTGAGGTGATATCTTGAACCAGAGCCTGCTTTTGGGCCCTGGTGACATTTCCCTTCGTGATCTTGACGTTGACGTATGGCATGGTGGTTTTTGGAACAGAGTTCAGGCCGGCTTTTCCTGTCACCCGTCGGCATTTTCAGCCAGCGCGGTCGAGATCAGGGCGAGGAGTTCCCGTCGTCCCTCCTCAAGCTTCGAGGACGTTTGCAAGTATGGAGGTCGCTCCTCGCTGATCTCCCGCATGCCGGACAGGAAGGCTGCGACATTTTTCCGTGCCTCTGCCGGGGTGAGCTTGTCCGTCTTGGTGAAGGCGATCACGAATGGCAGGCCGGAGCCGACCATCCAGTGCAGGAATTCCAGATCCAGCTTCTGCGGACCGAGCCGGGAGTCGATGAGCACGAATGTTCCCAGCAGATTGGGACGGTGTTGGAGATATTCGGCCACGGCCGCGCTGAAGCTGCTCCGCTCCTTCTTGCCGACCTTCGCGTAGCCGTAGCCGGGAAGATCCACCAGGCTCCATGTGTTGTTGATCGTGAAAAAGTTGATCAGTCGCGTCTTTCCCGGGACGCGTGACACCTTTGCCAGATCCTTCTTTCTGGTCAGCATGTTGATGAGCGAGGATTTGCCGACATTCGACCGGCCGATGAAGGCAAATTCCGGCAGGTCCGATTCCGGGCAGGCGGCCAGGTCGGGCGAGCTGGAGTGAAAAACAGCGCTCGTGATTTTCATTTCCCGTCATCCTACCACAGGCGCCCTGAGGCCGGGACATATTTTCGACGAGACAACGAAACGCCGATGCGCGTTCCCCGATTGTGGATGCGTGACAACCTTCGGGGGATCTGCGAGAAGCAGGGCATGCCGGAAGATGCGGAGTCACAGCGGATGGCGGCGCGCGATGCGGGCCGGGAGGAGTGGGGACTTTGGGGGTCGTATCTGAGCGACAGGCAGTGGGGGACGGTGCGCGAGGATTACTCGGCCGACGGGGATGCGTGGAAATTTTTCACGCACGAGCAGGCGAGGTCGCGGGTTTACCGCTGGGGTGAGGACGGGCTGCTCGGGATCAGCGATTCCGACGGCAGGGTCTGCTTCGCGCCGGTATTCTGGAACGGGAAGGACCGGATGCTGAAGGAGCGCCCGTTCGGGCTCTCGAATCCGCAGGGGAACCACGGCGAGGACCTGAAGGACTATTTTTACCACCTCGACAACACGCCGACGCACAGCTTCATGCGCGGGCTCTACAAATACCCGCAGGCCGAATTCCCGTATGACCACCTCGTCGAAGAAAACGGCCGGCGTCCGCGCACCGAGCCGGAATACGAGCTCGTGGACACCGGGATTTTCAACGGGGGCCGGTATTTCGACATCTTTGTGGAATACGCAAAGGAAGGCCCCGAAGACATCTGCATCCGGATCCGCGCGATCAACCGCGGGCCGGACGCGGCACCGCTCACCGTGCTCCCGACGCTCTGGTTCCGGAACACCTGGTCGTGGGGGCAGGCGGATGCCATCAAGCCGGAGATGCATCGCGCGGCCCATGCGCCGGCCATCATCGCTCACCCGTGGGGGTTGCCGGAATACCACCTCTACTGCGATGCCGCGGAGGAATTGCTTTTCACCGACAACGAGACGAATGCGCAGAAGCTCTTCGGCGCGAAAAACCCGGCCCCGCATCTCAAGGACGCCTTCCACGAATATTTCATCGCTGGAAACAAAGACGCCGTGAACCCTTCGCAGTTCGGCACGAAGGCGGCGGCGGTCTATCAAAAAACTCTCGTCCCGGACGAGGAATGGACGATCCGCCTGAGGCTCTGCCGTCCGCCGAAGCCCGAGCCGTTCGGGGAGGCGTTCGATGCCACCGTCACCTTGCGCGAGCAGGAGTGCACCGAATTCTACGAGTCCCGCACGCCGGGGCTTCCCGTCGAGCTCTCCCGCGTCCACCGCAGCGCCCTCGCCGGGCTCCTCTGGTGCAAGAAATTTTATTATTATCCGGTGAGCAAATGGCTGGAGGGCGACCCGACGATGCCACCTCCGCCGCCGGAGCGCGCGCACGGCCGCAACAGCTTTTGGAAGGAACTCCACGCGCACGACATCATCTCGATGCCGGACTGCTGGGAATACCCGTATTTCTGCGCGTGGGATCTGATGTTCCAGTCAGTTGCCTTCGCCGTCGCCGATCCGGCCACGGCGAAGCGGCAGAGCATGCTTCTTCGCGGTGAGCGCTACACCTCGCCGAGCGCGCAGCAGCCGGCCTACGAGTGGGCGCTTTCGGATGCGAACCCGCCGATCGGCGGTTGGGCGAGCTGGCGGATCTACTCGATCGAGCGCGGCATGAGCGGAAAAGGCGACCTCTCGTATCTCAAGCGCGCGTTCAACAAGCTTCTCCTCGGCTATTCCTGGTGGGCGAACCGCGTGGACCAGACCGGCGACAACGTCTTCGAGGGAGGGTTCCTCGGGCTCGATAACATCGGGGTTTTCGACCGCAGGTATCCGCTCCCCGACGGCAGCAAAATCGAGCAGAGCGACGGCACCGCCTGGATGGCGATGTTCTGCCTCAACATGCTCAACATCGCGATCGAGCTCGCCAAGTCGGAGCCGGAATACGAGGACATCGCTGACAAGTTCCTGAACGATTTCATCTACCTCGCCGCCGCTGTGAATGCGGTCGGCTCGGGCGGGTTCGCGCTCTGGGACGACGAGGACGGGTTTTATTACGATGTGCTCAAGCGCACCGATGGCTCGACCGCGTATCTGAAGACGCGTTCGATCGCCGGGCTCACGCCGATCTTCGCGGTTGAGAGCTTCGACTCGAAGACCGCCCAACAATTTCCGTTGCTTCGGAAGCGGATCGAGTGGTTCGCGCAGCACCGACCCCACCTGCTCGACCAGCTCCACCACATCGGGCAGGAGGTGGACGGACGTCTTCTGATTTCCCTCGTCCCGCCCGAACGCCTGCGCCGGCTTTGCGAGCGCCTCTTCGATGAGGACGAATTCCTCTCGCCCCACGGCATCCGCGCGCTCTCACGCCACTACAAGGACCATCCCTACACGTTCACCGAAGGCGAGAAAACCGAGACCCTCACCTACAGCCCGGCCGACAGTCCGGTCGCCATGTTCGGCGGCAACTCGAACTGGCGCGGCCCGGTCTGGATGCCGATGAACTACCTCCTCATCGAGGCCCTCCAAAAATTCGCGTTCTACTTCGGAGACACGTTCAAGGTCGAGTTCCCGTCCGGAAGCGGAAACGAGATGAACCTGTGGGACATCACGCTCGAGCTCGAGCGCCGGCTCGTCGGGATTTTCACCCCCGATGCCGCCGGGCACCGGCCGTTCAATGGCGGTGTGGAGCTGTTCCAGAACGACCCGCATTGGCGCGACCTCCTCCTTTTCAACGAATACTTCAACGGTGACAACGGAGCCGGTGTCGGAGCCAGCCACCAGACCGGCTGGACCGCCCTCGTCGCCAAGATGGCCCGCCAGATCAACTCGTTCGACAAAACGCTGTAGGCAAAGTCCAATACTGTTCCCTTTGCAGAAAAATGTGGCATCGGCGTCCCGCCGATGAATCGAAAATCCCACATGGCCGGGACGGCCATGCCACGTTACGTGAACAGCATTGAGGAAAAAGGCTTCAGTTTTTCGCTTGGGAATCGTGATGGGTGTCAAGGTTCCCGCTGATTCGCGTCGTGGGGCGCGCCGCCGGAATGTATGACGGCTGGGAATTCCATGGAACCGAACACACCCTCCCTCCAGACCCTGCCATCCGACGAACTTCGCGCGATCCTCTGGCGCTTCGCCGACCGCTACGACCTTTCGATGTTTGTGCAATCCGTCCGTGCGGTCGCCCGGGGACCGGTCGCCCGGCTGGTCGCCAATGGCGCGCGCAACAGCCACGAGTGGACGGATGAAAAAAATTCCCTGCTGGACGTCTTCGACGGATCCGGGATCACGTCGGTTTTTCTGGAGCCGAAATACGGCGGTTTTATCGAGGGTCCGAAGAACCTCGCCCTGGCACTGGTGGCATTCGAGCTTTCGTGGGTGGATGCGGGCGCGGCGACGTTCAGCCTAGCCGGCAATCTCGGACTGGCACCAATCCACGAGCGGGGGACGCCCGAACAGCGCGAGCACTACATGTCGCTTGCCGCTCCCGCAGAAGGGCGCACGCCGATCCGCGCGGCATTCGCGCTGACCGAGCCGATTCCGTTTGTGGGCGTCGAAACAGGATTGCTCGGCGGCAAGCTGCGCATCGTCTCATGGAAGGACGGCGAGGAGCCGGTCCTGCATGTGGACAAGCGCGGCCGGTTCATCACGAACATGGGCTTCGCAAATGTCGTGACCGCCGCGGTGGATTCCGACGATGCGCGGATCAAGGGAAGCTGCCTCGTGATTATCGAGAAGGGCGACCAGGGGATCTGGGACCGCGGGATTCCGACGCGCAAGCTCGTCCACCAGCTCTCCTCAACGCGCGATCCGGTGTTCAGCCTGCAGGTTCCGGCCAGCCGGATCGTCGGCGGATACACGGTCAAGGACGGGGTGATCATTCCGAACTACAGCCACGGCGAAGTGATCGAGGCGGTGTTCCGCCGGACGCGTGTGACGGTCGGCCTGATGACCTCGGCGAAGCTGCTCTCCGCTGTCGAGCCGATCATTCGCTACCAGCGCGCACGGTTCCGCGGCGGCGAGGCGGGCGAGCCGGGATCCCCGCGCTACGACCTCGGCCTGCAAACAAAACAGGACGTGCTCCACCGGTTGGTGGATATCTGGGCGACGGGCGAATCCAGCGCAGCGCTCGGGTTCGAGGCCGCAAGGATGTTTGACACCCTCGATCCGCTGGAAAAGGAAAAGGACAGGATTTTTGCGGAGCGCAACCTGGTCGGCCGCGCGGCATTCAAGGCGATCGGCAAGGTGGGCGAGGAGGCGGTCGAGTATCTCCGCCTCTCCCGCGACGCCGCTCCGGACGAGGCCCGTCTGTCGGCTCTCCGGGCGGATCCGCTGGTCCAGTTCGTCCTTCTCGACTCGCTGGCGAACGTCTTCTGTCCCGCCTGCAAGCTCTGGAATACCGGATACGGAGCGAACATGATGCGCGAGGCGGTCAGCCTGATGGGCGGCTACGGAGTCACGGAGGATTGTCCAGGATTCCTCGGCCACAAGTGGATGGATGCGCAGCTCGAGGCAACGTATGAAGGCCCCGAGGCTGTCCAGCGCCGCCAGATGTCGCTCACGATGACGAACCCGGTCTTCCTTGCCCAGTTTGAAAACTGGATCGCCGACCTGCGCGCGAGCGCGGTGGGGCGGCCGGAAACCGGGGCCTGCCTGCTCGCTTCCGCGATGGAGCTCTGGCTCTGGACCCTCCGCCATTTGCAGGGCGCAACCGATGCCAACGGACAGAAACTCTACCAGAGCAACCGGCAGGGGGTTACCTTCCCTCTCGCCGACGCGCTCTGCTGGCTGCTGGCCTCGCGCCAGCAGATCCTCGACGTGGTGAACCTCGAAATTTCCGCTCCGGAACATCCGTCGGTCGCCGAGGAACTCCCCGGCGTCCTCTCGTTCTTGGTCTCCCTCTGCCATGTGCAGGCCGCCCGCGCGGCGGGCGAGGTCTCCCGGATTTGCGCCGACCTCGTCTTCGGATACAACGCCCACCCCGAGTGGACCGAGGAAGCCTGCGCCGCGTGCGAGGGAGGCAAGCCGCAGCCCAAGGCGGGACCTTGTCCTGAGGCGGAGGCGCTGCAGCCATTCCTGCTCCTGAGCAAAAAGCTGAACGTCTGCCTGACAGGATCGCGTCTTGCCAAGGACCGGGCTGCTACAGCCCTGTCGCAAGTCATGATCCCGGAAGCCCTCGACTACCCGCAGTGACGAGCGTGGAAAATCCCGAGCGCCCCCGCATGGATGCCGACATCGTCTGCGTCGGCTTCGGTCCCGCATCGGGAGGGTTTTTGACGACCCTCTCCCGCGGGATTCTCAATCCCGACGGGTCGCCTGCAATCGAGAGCCCGTCGGCTCCCGGCCTGCCGCTCCAGGTCCTCTGCTACGAGCGCGCGGATGACCTCGGCTTCGGGGTTTCGGGCGTGGTGACGCGCGCCCGCGGGCTCCGGGAAAGTTTTCCGGATCTAGATCCCGCGCAGATCCCGATGGCGGCTGCGGTGAAGGATGAAAAAATCCTCTACCTCCTCGATCCCGTCGGAGCGAGCAGGCGTCCGGCGCTGATGAAGGTGGCCGATGTCGCGATCCGTGCGCTGGGGGGAATCCTTGGCGTCAGGGACGATGCGATGGAACTCCCGTGGACACCGGATTTTTTGGAAAAGCACGGCGGGCTCGTGCTTTCGATGGGGCAGTTCAATCAATGGGTGAGCCAACAGGTGATGGGCACGGGAGCCGCGCAGATCTGGCCCGGAAGCCCGGTGGGACAAGTGATCATCGAGGATGGCGGGGTGGCTGGGGTCCAGCTTGTTGACCAGGGGGTCACAAAGGATGGAACGCCGGCTGATGGATTCATGCCCGGCATGGAAGTCCGCGCGGCTTTGACCGTCGTGGCCGACGGCCCGGTCGGACCGGTCGGACAGCAACTCGACAAGGCATTCGGAATGCCCGATGGCCACCACACGCACGACTGGGCGCTCGGCATGAAGTTTGTCGTCGATCTTCCGGAAACGTGCGAGCTCGAACCCGGCACCGTCCTCCACACGCTCGGATACCCGGAGCCCGAGATTTTCGGATTTTTCTACGTCCATCCGAATCGCGTGGCTTCGATGGGGATCTTTGTTCCATCGTGGTTCGACGCCCCCGCCCGCACGGCCTACCGGTATCTCCAGCATTGGATGTTGCACCCTGCGATCTGGCGTCACGTCAAAGGCGGACGCCTCCGTTCCTGGGGAGCCAAGACACTCCAGGAATCCGGCCGACGCGGAGAGCCTCGGCTTTCCGGAAAAGGGTTTGCCCGCATCGGAGAGGGCAGCGGCAGCACCAACGTCCTCACGAACTCCGGCGTGGATGAGGCATGGACGACCGGCGTCCTTCTCGCCGAGGGAGTCCTTGAGCTTCTGAAAAACAAGCAGCCATTCACAGCTGAAAACCTCGATGCCGCCTACGTCCGCCGCCGCCGCGAAAGCTGGGTGGACAAGGAAGGCATCGTCGCTGAGCGCGCCCGCGACGGGTTCCAGCGCGGGATCATTCCCGGGATGATCGGGATGATGGCCTCCGGCCTGACAAAAGGCCGCGTCGCCATGCCGGGCAAACCGATGCCCCCGCACCGCCGCGTTCCAAGCCTCGAGGAATATTATCGCGGCCGGATCCCGGCCCCGGAAATCCAGCGCATCGTCAAGGAATGCAACGCAAAAGGGATTTCCTCCCATGCCGCGCTGATGGAGCGGGCCGGCTGGCCGGCGGTCCCTTTGGACGGAGAACTCCTCGTTTCCCATCAGGATGCCCTTCTGATCGGCGGAAAAGTCCAGGCCCCGGCCGGATATGCGGATCATGTCGAATTCCTTTACCCGAGCGATTGCGAATCGTGCGGGAGCCGGATCTGCATTGAGATGTGCTCCGGTCAGGCGATTTATCCCGGCGAAAACAACCGGCCTGCCTTTGACCGGGAGAAGTGCGTTCACTGCGGGGCGTGCCTCTGGAACTGCGCCAAGGCGAGCCCGGCGGATTACGAGCGCGGGCTCATCGAATTTCATGCGGGTGCGGGCGGTCTGCACTCGGCCGAAAATTAAACTTATGCCTGAATATCAAATCGTCGTATGCGGGAGCGTTGTTCCCGATCCCCTCCAGACCCTGGAGCCGGTCTCCGGCCCCGCGGGTCCGGCCCTGAAAAATGAAATGATGCTCCCCGCGTGGCTCGACCCCTGGGCCGGGCACGCGCTCTACGAGGCTGCCAATCTTGCCGCGAAAAATCCCGGCAGCAAAGTCTGGCTGGTGGCGCTCGGGCCGAAGGCGAAACTCCAGCAGGCGATGATGACGCTGGCGCAGAAGGTGCCATTCGAGCTGGTTGCGCTGGACGGCTCGTCGAGCGGCTTCACCGATGCGGCTGAGACAGCCGCCGCGCTTGCGGAAGCGATCCAGGCAATCCCGGGCATCGACCGCTCGAAGCTTCTTGTCTTCGGAGGATGGGAGTCCGCTTCGCGCGGAGCCGGAGCCACGATGCAGATCGTCGGCGAGATCCTCGGGATCACCGACCAGTTCCAGGGGGTTGACGGAATCGAAGCCGGCGGAACTTTGAAAATTCTTGAGCGCATCGAGGGTGGACGCCACCAGGTTTCCGTCTGCGAGGCCCCGCCCTCCCTGCTCGGCTGGGCCACAGGAAACCTTCCCGAGCCGCGAAACAACCCGCAGGTCGGCATGGCGAATATGCGCACGATCATGCCGGCACTCCAGAAGGCAAAGCCCGCGAAGGTCGCCGCGGAGGGAGTGAATTTCCTCTCGGTCTCGCTGCCGAAGCAGGCGCGTGACACGAAGATCGTCAAGGATCTCTCCCCGGATCAGATCGCCACCGAGATCGCAGACTGGATCACCAACAAATAACCGACATGGAAACCATCCTCTTTCTTTCCCCGGCCGAAGCGGCGCTTTCAAAAAATTCGCTCGAAGCCCTCGCTGCCGCGAAACAACTGGCCGACTCGCTGGGAGCGGCATTTTCTGTCGGCCTGTGGGGCGACTCCCCGAAGGCGGCGGCCGATTCCCTTGCTTCCTGCGGTGCCGCGAAATTCTTTGCCGTGACCGGCGCAGAATTCGCGCAGTCGAGGTATGCGACCGATGCTGCGGCGGCCGAGGCGCTTTGCCGCGCAGCCGGCGCGACGGTTGTCATCGCCCCTTCCGGCTCCCGTTGGAATCGGATTTCCGCCGGCGTGGCCCACCGTCTCGGCGGACGCTCCGACAGTCACGTGACCGGGCTTTCGGTCTCCGGGGGAGCTCCCGCGATCGCCCGCTGGTATTACCGCCAGCGGATGGAAGGCATTCTGACCCGCACCCAGCGGCCGTGGCTGATTTCCGTCGAAAGCGGGATCGCTCCCGCTTGGCAGGGAGCCGCAGGCTCCGCAGTGGTGGAAGATGTCGCCTGCTCGCCATCCGGAATCCGCACGACCGTGACCGGGATAGAATCTCCTGCTGCCGACCAGCAGACGATCCGCCCGGATGCCGATCTGCTCTTTGTGACCGGGGCGGGCTGGACCAAAAAGCAGCCCGACGGGCAGGTGAAGGTTGCGGAAGCAGAAAAGTTGATTCTCGGATTCCTGAAAGCTTCCCGCGCGTCGCTCGGCAGCACGAAGTCGCTGGTCGATCTTCACGGCGAGGGACAGGCCACGCTCACCTTCCTGACGCACATGAACCAGGTCGGCCAGACTGGCTCGACTCCGCGCCACGCCAAAGGACTTTCGACCTGCTGCCATGGTGAGGAACCCCACACCGTGGGATGGAGGTTCATCGGCGAACGACGGGCCATCAGCCTCGACCCCAACTGCGGCTGGGCCCGCGGCAAGGCCGATGTCCTCTACGTCGCCGACGCCTTCGCCGTCATGGAAAAGGTGAACAGCCTTCTCGCGCAGAAGGCCTGAAGACAGCTGCCGCGATCGCGGCGCGCATCAACCGTCGGGTTTCCGGTTTACGCCGGATCCGTCGGAGGCACTTGGGCATTTTCGACGGCAGGCAAACGGGCTGCCTCGGCTTTCAACCGGAGCTTCTCTTCCTTCTTCGCCTTTTTGTTCATCTCCTTGCGGCGTTTCTCGAACTGATAATTTGGTTTTTGCATCGTTTCGCGGCGAGCATGTCAGTGGACCGCGCGGGGAGCGAGAGCAATCCCGGGATTCTGGCCGAAAAGTCACTTCAAGCCCAAGTGCAGCGATTCAGCATTGCGATCCAGAATCTCGAAAGCATCTGAAAGGTTCAGTCGTGTCCGAGGGTGTCTGGCAGTTCGTTTTGGTCGTCAGGCCGGCTTGGAAAGTGGGCCGACAGGGCGTCACCTGCCGCAGTGACGGCGTCGATGATGGATCCGGTGTAATCCCCGGCGGCCATCGTGTGGCGGAGGCCGGCGGCAATGTCCGACCAGAAGCCCTCTCCGCATTTTTCATGGATTCCGGAGTCGCCGATGATTGCGAACTCCTGCGTTTCCGGCACCAGATAAACAAGGACGCCGTTGCGTTCGCGGGTTTTTGTCATTCCCAGCTTTTCGAAGCGTCTGGCGGCACGCTCCATGACCGGCCCGGCGTTTTTTCTTGAGGAAACGAACACGCGGATTTCGCCCGAAGTCCGGGCTTCCGCGTTTCGGATAGCCTCGGCGATCCGTGCCTCATCGAGGGCGTTGAGAAAATGTTTGGTTTTCATATCACCATCCTCCGCTTGCGCCTCCCCCTCCGAAACTTCCTCCCCCTCCGCTGAAGCCTCCTCCTCCCCCGAAGCCCCCGCCACTTCCGCCGCCCCAGGAATCGCTGGAGGAGGGAAGCCAGACGCTTCGACGGCCAGCGGGGCCGAAACAGGCTCCATTCCTCCGGGATGCAGCGAAGACGAAAAGAGCAATGAAGATGAGGATGAGGAGAGTCACGGGAATTTGCATTCCGTCGTCCCCGCCCTGCTGGTCCGCGACAGTGCGTCCGGTGCCGGAATACTCCCCCTTTGTCGCCGCAAGAATCGCATCAACCCCCCGCGCCACGCCGCCATCGAAGTCTCCTGCCCGGAACGAGGGCACGATCTCCCTCTCGATGATCCGCTTCGCGAGAGCATCCGGGATCGCTCCCTCAAGGCCGTAGCCGACCTCGATCCGGAGTTTACGGGATCCCGGAAAAAGAAACAGGACCGCCCCATTGTCGGTCTTCTTTTGGCCGACCCCCCAAGCCTCCGCCGTGCGCTGGGTGAAGTCCTCCATCTGGTATTCTGCGGGGACTTCCGGAAATGTCGCCACGAGCACCTGGCACGATGCGTTTCGCTCGAATTGCTCGAGTTTCGAGTTGAGCGCCGCTTCTTCCTGCGGACTCAGAATCCCTGCGGTGTCTTCGACATATTTGTCGGGCTTTGGCGGAAGCGCTCCCGATGCCGGGAGGAGCAGGAAAAATATGAAAAGTCCGGCGCAGGCGGGCACAAGGCGCGCCGTCAGCGAAAGTCTGCGGGCTCCGGACGGCACGGCCGGGACTTCTGCGGTCACTTTGCCGGAGAGCTTCCGAATTGGAAATTTACATCCGGTGCCGCATCTGCGCCTGCGCGCGCCGCGAAATACGGCCGGGGAGGGAAGCCAAGGAATTTCGCGTAGATCACGGTCGGAATTTGCTGGACCATCGTGTTGTAGCCCTGCACCGCTTCGTTGAATTTGCGCCTCTCGACCGCGATCCGATTTTCAGTCCCCTCCAATTGAGCCTGCAGCTCCTGAAAATTCGCATTCGCTTTCAGATCGGGATAGCGCTCGATGGTGACGAGCAACCGCGAGAGGGCACCGCTCAGCGCATCCTGGGATTGCTGGAACCGGTCAAGCGCCGCGGGATCCGACGGGGCCGTGTTGGGATCCAGTTTGACCGTGGTGACCTGCTGCCGGGCCTTGATCACATCCGTGAGAGTGCTCTTTTCAAAATTTGCCGCCCCTTCGACGGTTTTGACAAGATTGGGAATCAGGTCGGCACGGCGCTGGTAAACATTTTCCACATCGGCCCAGCTCCGGTCGACCTCCTGCTTCGCGGAGATCATCTTGTTGTAGGATCCGCATCCGCTCAAAAACAGAGTGCCGGTGAGAGCGAGCACGATGGCGACAGGGGAAGGCTTCGACTTCATAACGCAGAAACGTATCCCGGTCCGCCCCCGAAAACGAGCTCCATTTTGCGCGGGCATCCTTGTTTCCGGTGCTGGAACGGATTGACGGATGCGCGATCGCATGCCATGAAGCAGCCATCATGAAAAGACTTCTCCTCGCCGCCACCGCTCTCACTCTCGCCGCCACCGGATGCCGGTCCACTGGTTCCTGCGACCGCTTCGCCAGGGCCGATGCGAACAAGGATGGCAAGCTCACCCTCGGCGAGGCGAACGAGTTCATCGTCATCGGAGTTTTCGAATCCCTCGACACGAACAAGGACGGGAAGCTTTCCCTGAGCGAGTGCGCCGTGGAGGGAGCGCCCGAGACGGTGAAGGATTTTCAGAAGCGCGACCTGAACAAGGACGGCACGGTTACCCGCGAGGAGGCGGTCGCCTACGGGAAGAAGCACGGAATGGTCCGGAAGGCATTCCCGAAGGCGGACAAAAACCACGATGGGTTTCTCTCCCGCGAGGAAGTGAATTCGTTCTACGGATCGAAAGAAGGCCCGCTCTGAGCCCGGCTCAGAGCGTATCTCCGAAAGTTGCAAACAGGGGGAACAGACGTCCCGCCTGTTTGGGGAGTGTTTATTGCATGCGGAGCCAGCGCCCCACACGGGCGGGACGCCCATGCTTGGCCATCCATCGCCGTTTACAATTTTTGGAGATGCCCCCCCCCGGCTCAGGCGAGGGACGGGATCGGCACGACCGGATTTGTGTCCGCTTCGTAATCGACTCCCTCGAGCCCGAAGCCGAACAGCTTCAGAAAGCCGGACTGATACCCGGCAAAATCCGAGATGTCCGAAAGGTTTTCCGTCCGGACTTCCTCCCATCGTCTGGCGATCAGATCCTGCACGGAGTCTGCCATTTCCCAGTCATCGAGCCGGATGCGTCCGGCCTCGTCGGGTCGGGGATCGGTGAGGCGGTCGCGGAAGAGCCGGTCCATCTGCTCGATGCAGTCCTCATGGCTGCCGGCCTCCTTCATGATCTTGTAGAGAAGCGATATGTAGAGCGGAACGACGGGGATTGCCGAGCTGGCCTGGGTGACGAGTGCTTTGTTCACCGAGACCCACGCCTTGCCGCCGAGCGGAGCGAGCTTCGCATCGAGCGCCCGCTGTGCGCGCTCCAGATCCTCCTTCGCGCGCCCGATCGTCCCGTTTTTGTAGATCGGCCATGTCAGGGACGGTCCGATATACGAATAGGCGAAAGTCTGGACGCCCGGTGCCAGGACACCGGCGGATTGCAGCGCATCCATCCACATCTCCCAATCCTCTCCGCCCATCACCGCCACGGTCTGCGCGATCTCGTCCTCGTTTGCGGCCTCGATGGTGATTTCGTTCACCGCTCCGCTCCCGGTGTTGAGGTTTTTGTTCGAGTAGGTTCCGCCGATCGGTTTGAGGACGGATTTGAAAACCTCCCCGGTTTTCGGATGGGTGCGGCGCGGGGACGCCAGGCTGTAGATGACGCAATCCACCTGGCTGAGATCGGCTTGGATCGCCTTGATCACTTCGGCTTTCATCGCATCGGAAAACGCATCGCCGTTGAAGGAGCGCGCATAAAGCCCGGCGGCTTTTGCCTCCCTTTCAAACGCTGCGGAATTATACCAGCCTGCCGTCGCGGTATTGCCCTCTTCTCCCGATCGCTCGAAAAAGACCCCGACCGTCGCCGCCTGCGATCCGAAGGCCGCCGTGATCCGCGAGGAAAGCCCGTAGCCGGTCGAGGATCCGATCACTAGGACCTTCTTCGGACCATTGGCAATCGGCCCGCGGCTCTTCACGTAAGAAATTTGATCTGCGACATGCTTTGCGCAGCCTTCGGGGTGCGCGGTTGTGCAAATGAACCCGCGGATTTTTGGAATGACGACCATAGAGCGCAGGAAGGTGATCGTTCACCCCTCCGCGCGCAACTTTTTTCGACTCTGCCGGAAAATTTTCAGAGAGTCGGTTTGTTGCGACTGAAGTTGTGCCAAAATGACAGTGTGGCGCAAGTATTTTCCACAATAGCGCCGTAATGACTCATTATGGAATCAACTATTTCAGCTATAAAAATTCATAAATAAATTAATATAAGAATGTTACAAAATATTTTCACTTCGAGGCATGCGAATTGCTAAGAACCTGAGGAGGTTTAATAACTATATGGCAAAAATTTTGGGTATTGATTTGGGCACTACGAATTCCTGCATGGCAGTGATGGACGGTGGGGAACCCGTGGTTTTGGAAAATTCCGAGGGGGCGCGCACAACGCCATCCGTCGTGGCATTCTCGAAGTCCGGTGAGCGGCTGGTCGGTCAGGCGGCGAAGCGCCAGGCGATCACGAATCCGGCGAACACGATTTTTTCGGTCAAGCGTTTCATGGGCCGGAAGTTCGACGAGATCCGGGAGGAAGAGCACCGCGTTCCCTACAAGCTTGTGAAGGCCGCCAACGGCGACGCTCATATCCAGGTCGAGATCGACGGGAAGCCGAAGACGTTTTCTCCGCCGGAAATTTCGGCGATGATCCTGGCGAAGCTGAAGGCCGACGCCGAGGCGAAGCTGGGCGAGAAGATCACGGAAGCCGTCATCACGGTGCCGGCGTATTTCAACGACTCGCAGCGCAATGCCACGAAGGATGCCGGCAAGATTGCCGGACTCGACGTGAAGAGGATCATCAACGAGCCCACTGCGGCCTCGCTCGCTTACGGGCTCGACAAGAAATCCGACGAAAAGATCGCGGTCTATGACTTGGGCGGCGGGACATTTGACATTTCCGCGCTGGAGATCGGCGACGGGGTCTTCCAGGTGGCCGCCACCAACGGCGACACCCACCTCGGCGGCGACGACTGGGACAACCGCCTCATGGATTGGATCATCGGCGATTTCAAAAAAGAATCCGGGATCGACCTTTCCAAGCAGCCGGACGCCGTCCAGCGCATCAAGGAGGAGGCCGAAAAAGCGAAGATCGCGCTTTCGTCCACCCAGGAATACGAGATCAACCTGCCGTTCGTGACGGCGGACGCCACCGGACCGAAGCACATCCAGAAGAAGCTGACGCGCTCGAAGCTCGAGCAGCTGACCGACGACCTTTTTGAGCGCACGGTCAAGCCAGTCAAGGACTGCCTCGGCGATGCGAAGTGGTCGAAGAGCGACGTGAACGAACTCGTCCTCGTCGGCGGAATGACCCGCATGCCAAAGGTTGTCGACACCGCACGCGAGATGATCGGAAAAGAACCCCACAAGGGAGTGAATCCGGATGAGGTCGTGGCGGTCGGAGCGGCCATCCAGGGCGGAGTCCTGCGCGGAGACGTCAAGGACGTGCTCCTGCTCGACGTGACCCCTCTCACGCTCGCCATCGAGACGGCCGGCGGCATCGCAACGCCGATGATCCCGCGCAACACGACGATCCCGACAAAGAAATCCAACGTCTTCTCGACCTACAGCGACAACCAGCCGGGCGTCGAGATCAAGGTTCTTCAGGGTGAGCGCCCGCTCAGCCGCGACAACAAAAACCTCGGCACGTTCCACCTCGACGGCATCCCGCCGGCACCGCGCGGAACCCCGCAGATCGAGGTCACGTTCGACATTGATGCCAACGGCATCCTCAATGTCTCAGCGAAGGACCTCGGAACCGGGAAAGAGCAGAAAATCTCGATCACCGGATCCAGCGGGCTCAGCAAGGACGAGGTCGAGCGCATGCAAAAGGAGGCCGAAGCCCACGCCGAAGACGACAAGAAGGCGAAGGAAGGCATCGAGATCCGCAACAACGCCGACACGCTCGCCTACCAGTGCGAGAAGCAGCTCAAGGATCTCGGCGACAAGGTCGATGGAGCCAGGAAAAAAACCGTCGAGGACGCGATCGAGAAGCTCCGCGAGGCGCTCAAGGGCAGCGATATCGACGCCATCAAGTCGGGCTACGACGACCTCCAGTCGAAATTCCAGGAGATCAGTGCCGAGCTTTACAAGCAGGCGGCCGCCCAAGCCGCCCCCGAAGCCGGCGGACCGCAGCCGGAAGCCAAATCCGCCAAGAAGGACGCCGACGTTGTGGACGCGGAGTTCGAGATGGTGGATGAGGACAAGAAGAAATAACCAGACTTTAACAAACCGCCCCGGACCGGCCCGCGCCGTCTCCGGGGACTGTTAAAAAACAACACAACAAAAAACCAAGGAGGATAAGCCACTATGGCCAGCGTAAACATCAAGCCTCTCGGAGACCGCGTGCTCGTGCAGCCGCTCGAAGAGAAGGAAGTCAAAAAGGGCGGGATCATCATTCCTGATACCGCCAAGGAGAAACCCCAGGAGGGGAAAATCGTCGCCCTCGGCACCGGCAAGCGTGACGAAGACGGCAAGCTCATCGAGTTCACTGTCAAGAAGGGGGACAAGGTTCTCATCTCGAAATACGGCGGAACCGAAGTCAAGGTGGACGGCGAAAGCTATCTGATCATGCGCGAGGACGACATCCTCGGCATCATCGGCTGAGTCACCACCAACTGAAAACTTAACACTTAAAACTTAATACCTAAATACAATGGCAGCTAAACAACTCCAATTCGACGAAGCGGCACGTCAGTCGCTTCTCCGCGGTGTCGAGAAGCTGGCGCGTGCCGTCAAGGCGACCCTCGGGCCGTCGGGACGCAACGTCATCCTCGACAAGAAATTCGGCAGTCCCACGATCACCAAGGACGGCGTCACCGTCGCCAAGGAAATCGAGCTTGAGGACGCCTACGAAAACATGGGCGCGCAGCTCGTCCGCGAAGTCGCGAGCAAGACCAGCGACATCGCAGGCGACGGCACCACCACGGCCACCGTTCTCGCCGAAGCGATCTATCGCGAAGGACTCAAGAACGTGACCGCCGGCGCCAACCCGACCAGTCTCCAGCGCGGCATCACCAAGGCCGTCGCGACGATCACCGACGAGCTCGCCAAGATCTCGAAGAAGGTCAAGGACAGCTCGGAGATCGCGCAGGTCGCCACCGTCTCGGCCAACTGGGACACCACGATCGGCCAGATCATCGCCGACGCGATGGACAAGGTCGGCAAGGACGGCACGATCACGGTCGAGGAAGCCAAGAGCATCGAAACCACGCTCGACGTGGTGGAAGGCATGCAGTTCGACAAGGGGTATCTGTCCCCTTATTTCGTGACGAATGCCGAGTCGCTCGAAGTCTCCTTCGACAACGCCTACATCCTCATCCATGAGAAGAAGATCAGCTCCCTCAAGGACCTGCTCCCGCTTCTCGAGAAGATCGCCAAGAGCGGCAAGCCGTTCCTGATCATCGCCGAGGACGTCGAGGGCGAAGCGCTCGCGACGCTCGTCGTGAACAAGCTCCGCGGCACGCTCCAGGTCGCAGCCGTCAAGGCTCCCGGCTTCGGTGACCGCCGCAAGGCCATGCTCGAAGACATTGCAGTCCTCACCGGCGGCAAGCTCCTCAGCGAGGACCTCGGCATCAAGCTCGAAAACGTCGGCCTCGAAGACCTCGGCCGCGCCAAGCGCGTCACCGTGGACAAGGAGAACACCACGATCATCGAAGGCGAAGGCAAGAACTCGGACATCCAGGGCCGCGTCAGCCAGATCCGCCGCCAGATCGAGGAGACCACCAGCGACTACGACCGCGAGAAGCTCCAGGAGCGCCTCGCCAAGCTCGCCGGCGGTGTCGCCGTCATCAATGTCGGCGCAGCCACCGAGACCGAGATGAAGGAGAAGAAAGCCCGCGTCGAAGACGCCCTCCACGCGACCCGTGCGGCCGTTGAGGAAGGCATCGTCCCCGGGGGCGGCGTCGCCCTCATCCGCGCCCAGAAGTCGCTCGACTCGCTCACCCTCACCGGTGACGAGGAGATCGGCCTCCAGATCGTGCGCCGCGCGATCGAGCAGCCGCTCCGCACCCTGGCCGACAACGCCGGGCAGGAAGGTGCGCTCATCGTGCAGGAAGTCAAGAAGCGCAAGGGCGCCGAAGGCTACAATGTCGCGACCGGCGAATACACCGACCTCATCAAGGCCGGCGTCGTCGATCCCGCCAAGGTCACCCGCAGCGCGCTCCAGAATGCCGCTTCCATCAGCGGACTCCTCCTTACCACGGAAGCCCTCATCACCGAGCTTCCCGAGAAGGACAAAGCTCCCGCCATGCCTGCCGGAGGCGGCATGGGTGGAATGGGCGGCATGGACTACTAAGTCCGCGCTCAAAGGAAAAAACTCAAACCGGAAAGCCGGGGTCGCAAGGCCCCGGCTTTTCTGCGTTGTGCCTCCGCCTGATGCGGCCCCGTGTGAACCTTCTTCCGTCAGGATTTGCGGGAAGCATTGAATTTGCGCGGGAATTGCGGAATGCTGGGCCCGCATGCGACTCCCGGACTTCACGCGACTCACCTCCAGCCTCGCCCGGCTGCCGCTCGGCTTCCTCGCCGCCATGGGAATTGCCGCGGGTTCGTTCTGGGTCTATGCCCGCTACCAGCAGAAACCTGTTCCCCAGACCCCGCGGGCTCCTGCGGAACTTCCAGCGGCTCGTCCCCGCAATCCGGGAAAATATGTCCGGATCCTGTCTGTTGACGACGGCGGAATGAGGAGCCTGCTCGCCCTGCACTGCCTGGACTACATGGAGAAGCGCAGCGGACGGCCGGCAAGCGACCTGTTTGACATCATGGTGGGCACCGGATCGGGTGCCTTTGTCGTGGCGGCGCTCACCGTTCCCCGCACGGATGGAAGCCCGAAGTTTTCCGCGGCCGATCTCATCGGGGAATTTCCCAAAGTCTGGGCGAAGACGCTCGGCACGCCGCTTCTGCATCCGGTCCTTTCGATGGACGGTCGCCTTGCCCCGAAATACCTGACCCGGCAAAGGCAGAGTGTCATCCAGCAGTTTTTTGGAGAGGCGCGTCTCGGAGAGGCTCTTTCCGTGGTCATTCTCCCCGCGTTTTCGCTTACCGAGCAGGTTCCATTTCTTTTTGCGAGCGATATGGGAAAGAGCACCGCACCCGCCAGCGGAAACGCCCGTTCCGTCACCGAAGCCGGAGATTATTTTCTTTCCGACGCGGTCAGCGCGGCGACCTGCAATCCGGCGTTGTTCGCTCCGTCGTGGATTGCCGATCTTTCCGGCCAGCAAAAATCCCTGATGGCCGGCGCTCAAATCTACGCCTCAAACCCCTCGCTGCTTGCCCTCGGGGAGGCGCTTCTCCGTTTTCCGGGCCGGCAATGCGTGATCATCAGCCTCGGCTCCGGAGTGGAGGCTCCCCCCCCGGCTCCAGACCCGCGGACAGGCTGGAGCAAATTCGGGGCGCCTGAAGAAATCGTGCAGTCGGCATCCTCTGCTTCGCAGCTTGTTACGGCCCAGGTCCTCTCGACCATCCACCGGTTCGGCACCGGTCCGGTCGCCGCCTGCGTCCGGCTCGACAGCCCGCTTCCCGCCGACACCCTGCCGGAGGATGACCTCTCCGAAAAAAACATTTCGGTCCTGAACGCCCTGGGAAAGAAGCTGATCTCAGACAAGACGGCCACGCTCGACCGGACAGCTGATTTTCTGGGAGCCAGCCCGGATGAGATCCGGTGAAGAAAGTGCTCGGGGGGGGACTTGAACCCCCTTTTATTACCTAGTAAATCAATTGAATTTGACGTTCTGTGACAAATCTGTGACAAATTACTCACATGAGAGCGTCATTGAAGCCGAAGAGCGGTCCGGTCGAGGTGATCGAGGCCAAAGGAATCAAGGTTCCTATTTATCGAACTCCTGCTTTTGGGAAGACATCCTATACCTTGGCATTTTACGCCGAAGGAAGGCGGGTAAGGGAGCGAGCCGGGTCGCTTGAAGGGGCTCGCCAGCGAGCGAAGTTAGTCATAAAAGAGTTGATATCCGGAAAAGCGCACGTCAGTACCTTCACGCCTCGTCAAACAGCGGTTGTGACCGATGCTGTTGAGATCATTAAGGACACTGGGGTTCCGTTGTCCCAAGTGGCCCGCGAATATGCGGATGCGATCAAAATTTTGGCCGGTAAAGGTTCTGTCATCGAGGCCGCACGATTCTACATCGCAGAGAAATCGAAAACGTCACTGGTAGAGATCAAATTTTCGGATGCCGTCCAAAAATTCCTCAAACGCAACGAGGACATGAATTTTTCGGAGGAATATAAAACGGACTGCCGAAAACATCTCCAGATTTTGTCGAAAAGTTTCGGCGCCGTCCGTCTGCAAGACATCTGTCAGCAGGAAATTACAGCAGCCTTGCGGAAGGCGACTCAGGGCTTGAGTGTGCGGCGATTCAAGAACCTTCGAGGCACCATGAACGCCTTGTTTTCCTATGCCCAAGGTGAAGGGTGGCTTGCTCGGGACCGCAAGCATGAAGCAGCCCTTGTGGAAATTCCGAATGACCGAACCATCGGCGCAATCGAGATTTACACTCCAGACCAGTTGGTAATCGTGTTGAACAAAATCGCAGAGGATATGCGGCCTTGGGTTGCATTGTCCGGGCTGGCCGGGATGCGCACATCAGAAATCCATCGCATGACATGGGAAATGATCCGATTCGATGCAAAGGTGATCGTCCTCGAAAAGAGTTTCACGAAAACCAAACGGCGGAGAATCATTCCAATGTGTCCAGCTCTCGTCGATTGGCTCAAACCGTGCGCATCAAAAGGACGGTTGTACGATTGTTCTCTGGGGCATTTCCAAGGGCGCATGACTAAGGCATGGCCACGGGGGGATGATGGCGAACATCTTGTGCCAAAGAAAATGAATGCATTGCGCCATAGTTTCGGAACCTATCGCTTCGCTCTTCTTCAGGATGAAAACAAAGTCTCGGCGGAAATGGGGAATTCTCCGTCCGAATTGCGGGAACATTACGCGGAGATTGCTTTGCCGGGAGATGCTGAAAAATGGTTTGCCATTGTTCCCGAGAAAAAGCGCGGAACACATGCGGCAAAAGCGGCTGTCTAAAGAAGCACTTCATCCCGGCTGGCCGTCCTGTGGATCGAGAGGGCTGAAAGAAGCTCCTTTTTCCGAAAGAGCCGGTGACGGCCCAGTTTGTAGCTCGGAAGGAAGCCTTTTTGAACATATTGATGAAATGACCGCAGGGGAATTCCCAACCAAACGGCCGCCGCTTTTGCGTCAATGAACTCCCGCTCTTGCGTGAAGGCGACCGGCTCGTTTCCCCGCAAGGAGCTTTCGATGCGGCCGGGTGATTTGCCGTCAAATCCATAAACGGATTTATGATCGTCAGGAAGTTGGTTTGGGGATCTGGCTCGCATCAATTGCGAACCACCTTGAACGAAATTCCGATTTCCTGTGTTCCGAAGCCGTAGCAGTTTTTCGGTTCGATCGGTTCATGCACTTTGATCTTGCGAGATGATTTTTGGCGTTTTTATCCATTACGGCTTCCCACTGTAGCCGGGCTCCTCAAAAAACGGGTTCCGCTCAAAAGCATCGGCGAGTCATTCGCTGCTATTTCTGCAGGAAGGACATCATGGATTCAATCGCTTCGTTTGCAGCCGGGAGATCATAGTCGATCTCGTATTTCATCCCGTAGGCACCGCAATACGACTCGAGCGCGGAGAGCAGGATCGGATGCCGGGCGGCAATCTGCGCGGGGACCACTTTGGCCTTTTTCAACACCCCGGTGAGGGCATCTGGAATCCGAACCATCGCTGCATCAAACCCTTCCTTGGTCGGGATCGTTTCAAATCCAAGCACGAACCCCGATGCGGTATCCACCATAATCAGCATCAATGGGAGGTAAGGGGCCTCGCCGGGCGGGACATCGTTGATCGGGGTGAGCATGAGGACCAGATCGGCCTCGACACGCAAACCGGTCTTTGGAACTCCAGCGAGGGCATTCCGGGGGAGTTCCGCTTTCAGGATATGCTGCGCGACAGGAAGATCCTCGACCCGGCATGTCGAGTCTTCCCAGTCTCCGTTTCGCCTGCGCAGAAAAAACTCCTTTTCCTCGAAGGGCTGGAGCAAATCCTCCCCATTTTCCAATCTCCGCAAGACAACCCAAGTTTGTTCAAGGAGGCTTTCAAATTCCTCCATCTCCTGAACGGTCGGAAACCACGGCATTCTGGCGGGACGGTGACTCCTGAACGCCGGCCATTTTCCACGGTAAGTTCTCCCAAGGGATTTCAAAATCTCCAGATCGGCTGGAAGCAGGTTCCGCTTGGGCTCAAAAGTCAATTGCAGGTGCGGGTTCAAGAGGAGGGCTTCGAGTGCCATGCGCTCGGGGATATCCTCCATTTGCGACATCCGGAACTGGGAAAGGCTTTCCATCCCCGGATAATAGGCAATCGCATGATGTGTTCCCTGGCTTCCCATGACGCTGACAAAAAAGACCGGTCCCCCGACTTTTGGCTGAATGGCAAAGAGATCTTCCTCGAAGGCTTTCTTCCATGGTGCGAGAGCAAGAATCTCATCGGCCATTTCATACAGTCTGCTCCACCGGGGCGTTGGAATATTCATCAAGATCGAGTCTACACGGCAGACCTCCGAACCGCCAGCCCGATTCACGCAAACGTCCCCATCCATAAGAAAAGTCAGTGGTCTGGGTTTCCCCCTTTCTCCCATGTGCCTGAGGATGCATTTTCCCTTGCCTTACCGGGGCCACCCAATGCTAATTGATAATTCCAACATGGACATATCACTTATCAACAGCCAATCCCTTCTCCATTTGCTCAGTCTGACGGAAAAGAAGGAAGAACTTCTTCAGACAGTGGATCAAATCGATGCAGAAATCCTCAGAGCCCTCAAAGGAGGGATCGCGGTCAATGTTTTCGAGGTCGCGTCTGCCCCCGCAATCGTCCCGACAGCATTGAAGCCGACCGCCAAGAAAGCCCCCGCAGCAAAATCTGCCAAGAAAGCCAGGGGTGGAAAACCCGCCGGCCTCAAGGAACGGATTCTCGCACTCCTTGAAACTGCGGGGGCTCAAGGACTCCGGGTAAAGGACATTGCGTCGAAGCTAGGCACAAAGACAGGAAGCATTTCCGTCTGGTTTAGCACAACCGGAAAAAATCTGGTTACGAAGGTATCACCCGGTCGTTATGCTGTGAAGGGAGCCAAGCCGGTCGCAATCGTGTCAATGAATGAGGCGACTCCCGTCAAAGCTCTCGCCTCAGCCAAACCAGACAAAGCGAAAAACGGCATCAGCCTTGCGGGACGCGCGAAACTCGCTGCCGCCGCAAAGGCCCGATGGGCTGCATTTCGTGCCGCCAAAACCGCCGCCGGACCTGCCAACCAGAAAAAACCCGCAAAGACCCCCCAAAAAGCCTGATTATTCTTGTTTTACAACAAGTGCCTCCATTGTTCCGCACGTACCCGAGAAGGAGATTTCTCATTTCCATGACCAGGTTTTTCGCCATGTGATGTCTCTGTCGTTGGTCTCCCAGCAGCTCTTCGAAACGCAGCAGGAAGGCCAACTACTCACCCGACAGATGGCGGACGTCGAGGCTTTGGAAATCCACTTTGATCGCGTCCCCAATGGACTCAGAGAGGAATTGGGCGCGTCGTCGATTCCTCCCGCCACACACTGAATTCCCGTCAGACGCCGATCGACATGCTGGTAGTATTGGTTCTTTCCGAACTCCACCGTTTCTTCCGCCCGGAACTGGTTGGACGCTTTGACGAAAAGATTGTTTTCAAACCACTGTCCCCGGACACACAGCGGGAGATCGCCAGCGCGGTCGTATCGGAGGAATTGGAGCGCCTGCGGATGCAGGGAATTGAACTGACCGTTTCCGAGGAGGCATTTGAATTTCTCGTGCGGCGCGGCATTCACAAAACCCTCGGAGCGCGTCCAATGAGGAAAACCGTGCAGAAATTCATCGGCGACGCGATCCGGAACGCCCTGAACGGTCAATCGCCAGCCGGAACCTTGGCCATTTCCGCCCTGTCGGATGCGCTGACCATCCATCCAGTCCCCTGAAAACCGGACGATGCGCCATCTTCGGCAGTTGAACATTTCTTCACCGGGGTGTTACCAACGGAGTGCCCGCATCGTTGCCTTCTCCTCCTGCCGCCGCGCAAGCCAGCGCCGAGCTTTTCCGCCTTTCTGAGGAATTTCGCGATTTGCCCGGGCTTTTGTGATTTTACGGAAGCGAAGCTGGTAACCCGTTTTACCCGAATACCGCAAAATTCCAGCACTCCCTGCTTCATCATATTGATGGCCGGATCCTTGAGAATCCACCGGTTCCACCACTTCGGAGCATCCGTTGTCAGCAAAACCTCTCCGGTCCGTCCCGACAGAAGCTTGTCCCAGAGCAAACCCCCCTTTTTGTATTGGAACGCAAACCCTGGAAGAAGAATCCGGTCAAAAAAACCTTTGAACAGGGCAGGAATGCTGCTCCACCAAATCGGAAATACCACCACCACGTGATCCGCCCACAAAATGCTCTGTTGAGCCCGGACCAAATCCGGTTCCAAAACCTGTGATACTTTATAGCCCCGGTGCAGCACCGGATCGAATTTCAGATCCAATACGTTCAGCACCTGCGCCTGACATCCCCGCGAGTTCGCCCCTTGGGCATATGCGTGGGCAAGCGCGGCGCACAGCGATTGGGGATCGGGATGCCCGTTGAGAATCAAAACCTTCTTCATGTCACCATTGGTGACATGCATGTTTCCATTGTCAACTCTCCGTTTCCAGATAAGTTGTTTTCGGTGAAAAGGCCCTACCATCACGGTGACTTGAAGATGGCCGCCATGAAGAAGGCACTGGAAATCATTGAGCAGCAGGGGGAGGTTGGTTTCACGCTCCGCGAACTGGCCAAGGCGGTTCAGGTCAGCCACACCGCACTTTACAGGCATTATTCCTCGAAGCGCGCACTCATCATTGAGATCGCCGAAGAGGGGTTCAAGGAACTGAACCGAAGTTTCGCAGGCCCGATGGCTTTCAAAGCCCCGGCAAGATCCCGGCTCACCGCCTTCGGCGTCGAGTATATCGTCTTTGCCTTTCAGCGCAAAGGACACTACCGGGCGATGTATCACCAAGAACTCCGCTGCGGATCGGAGTTGCCCGATTCAATCCTTCGGGAAACGGAAAAATCCTTCGACTGCCTCACTGCGCTCATCGCAGATTCTTTGGTCGAAGGACGCATGAAAAAAGCCGACCCGGACTGTGCGGCCCGATGCCTGTGGGCCTCCCTTCACGGATTTGCGTCCCTGCTCATCGATGGCCAGTTGCAGGGGCTGGATGACGAGAAAAAAGTCCGGAAAGCCGCGAAGGCGCACATGCAATTTCTCATCACATAGCAGAGCACTGTTCGCTTCACCACCTCCTCGCTCCAAGGTTCAAAAACAGGATTGCTCATCTCGTCGGACTCCCAGCCGAGCATGTAGCGCACTTTGTTTCCGGAGTGAGTCGAGCGTTGGATGCGGAATGTGCCGTCTTTGTACATGGGTACGAGTCGGGATTCTTTTGTGATGCCGAGATCTTTTTCCACAATGCAGACCAGCTTTGCTGGCGCTGGTGTTGTCAGCTCCGGTCGGATGACGATGTCTTCGCCTTCGACACTCGCTTTTCCAACGTCATTCCTTGATGTTGCCGGGGGATAAGAACTTCGCACGAAACTCGACATCTGAGGCGAGCGTTTTTGCAAAATCACCCACTGTCGATTTTTGGATGTCGCAGCCAACCGGATTCAATAAAATCGATCTTTGATCATCTTCAAAACTTTGGATGAATCTGAGGTTCTTATCGCGGCTGCCAGCCAAAAGAACCAATCCCATGCAAGACACCTCCGGATCCCCGTCTTTGGCCAGCCTGACAAGATCATCGTTCCGCAGCTCTCTTTGCAGGAGTTTCGCTATTTCAGAGAACCGTCCCTGCTGCGCTCCCAACCCGACTGCGCTGCCGCTGATCTGCCTCAATTCTTTGGTCTCTTTGAGGAGCGCAACCGTATCGTCTGCGCGGCACCAAGTGGTTACGAACAAAAGTAAAAACGCCAGTTTTGATATGTGCATGATGTGAATTTTTAGAATATTAAGACCCTGAGGGCATTCTGCTTTCATACAGAATCCATCCGACTTCAGGTTTATATACAGATAGAAGTCCTATTAATTCCTTCCCGTCCTCGGAAAGGAAGACGCGGATGCATTTTATGCCGTGATAGTTGACTGCCTTCCTCGTAATCTCCGGCTGCTGTCCATATAGCTTCCATGAAAGACCGTCCGCCGAGCAGAAATGCCAGATCGCCTGTGGAGGCCATTTGTCCGTCATCCACATGTGCCAGTTACCGTCTGAGACTTTCAGCACCTGATGGAAACACCCCTTCCGGCTGTCAGTGCTTGGAAAATCTGAGATGATCTCCCTTATATCGCCTTTTTCATTCCTGATGAACTTCCAGTTTCCTTCGAGGGTGTCGCTCTCGATCGCTGAAAGTATTGTGCCGAAACCGTTGAGATACATGCGCCACTTCCCGCTTTCCATCCGCATGAGGGTCCCTCCATCGCACCATATTGTTTTCGCAGCATCGAGATCAGCTGGCTCACCCCGGATTTTTCCGAGATACTTAAATGTTCCGGGCTCTCCAGTCTTTGAAACAAGGATAACCGGAAAAAGAGATGTCGAACCAGGAGTATAATCGGCACAGGCACAGCACAAGATCACATATCCATATTCCTTGTCCTGTAGGATCGTGGAGAACCTCGAAAATCCCCGGTTTTCTGAAAGCATTGGAGGATTTTTCACGTCCAGGAAATCGCTTATGATCGTGCCATCGCAGACTGTCACTGGTTGACTGAGATTGTCGAGCGATGGGCCGCGGCTGCGTAGGATCTGATGTTTTTTAGCTTCAGCACCTCCCCATGAATTATACCAGAGATCATAGACGGCACTGCCCTTGTTGTCCTTCGTGATCAGGACCATGTTGTAGCAGGCATCGGCAGCAGCAATCTCCTTGAACGGAGTCTTCCAGTATCTAATTCCCGACTCAGGAGGCATGCCTGGAATATCCTTTTCTACGGGGAACAGCCGAAGCTCATCCTTCCAGTCAGCAGCGGTTGACAAGGTGGAAAAAATCAGCGAAGCCGCCGTCATTCCGAAAAAAAGCGATTTGATGGAGGATTCTTTCACGGTAGCTATTCAGGTTTCCTCAGAAGTTGATGACCATGAGTTGGCCTTGGCTCACCGCATTGGCTTCCTCTTCGGTCATCCAACGTTCTGCGAATTCGGGTCCCCACGAATCGGATACAGCGATTTCGCCGCTCTTTTCGTTGTATCCGATAATCATGCACATGTGGCCCCGCTTGCTATCGACGGGAATCTTCTTGGCCGCCTTGCGGGCAGGATCGAGCGATTTTCGCCAACTTTCGGGACCGCTCATGGATTTCCGCTGGACGAGGCGCGTGTTCAACTCGTCATTCACGGCCTCCATCGAATACATCCCCCACATCATGGGAAGACCCCGGTCAACGTATTTTGCCACATTTTTCGTGGAGATCTTGCCGTTTTCCGGGTCGAGCCGCCTTCCTCCGCGCGTCACCGCCTCGCGAGCGCCGGTAACGATGGCGGCAATATCGGTCCCGCCTCCCGCCTCGGTGTTTCCGGCCATGGCGAGAACATACATGTCGGCCGGAATCCCCATGTAGCGCATTACACGCTCCCAGGTGGCCGGAGCACAATAGCCCTTTGGACCCTGATCGACCATCGGGATATCCCGCAAAATCACGTCACCGTTGGAGCGCTTCTCGATTCGCGAGAGAAGGCGGGCTCGCAGTTCCGCGTCGGGAATCCGCGCCTTGCCTTGCAAATTCGCCGCTTCCACGGGCAGGATCCTCAGAGCCACATACTCCTCGCGCGGGGCTGCCAGCAGGATGGCGTGGCCGTTCCAGTCCCAACGTTGAACGGATTCGCGGGTCTGGCTGCCCTGTCCAAACCGGTCCGTGGCGGGGGGACCGAGCAGCGAAGAGAGCAAGCCTGCAATGGTCGCAGAATCTTTCTGAATGTCCGTTTTAAAGCCCTTGATTTGCTGTTTTGTTTCCCGGCTCGTCCTGGCATCGCCTGTTGGCAAATCAGATTTCATGCTGTCCCCTTTGTTCGCAAACATGATGGAGAGGCGCGAGACGAGGGAGTTTTCCCCGTAGAGAGCAAGGGAGTAGGGCCTGCTTCCCAAAACAACAGCCGAGGAGTCGGGATATTTGCGATAGCTGGAATCCGTGGATGTCTTGGATTCCTCCGGCCAGCCCAGACGTGTCGCCACAACGGACACATCGTCATCCCACAAATTGTCATCGGCCCAGAGCGGGATTGAAAAGGCGGCGTTTAATTCTTCAAATGTTGCCGCTGCAACCTGGCTCAGGGAGCCAACCGCGAAAAGAATTATTGAAAAGATTCGGATTAACATTTGTGTCTTCAGTTGAAGAATGGTGCGGACGGAAGGATGGCCGGTCGGGAGAAAGTGACGCGAGGCGGCTACGGGCTAGCTGCAGCGTCTATAGTGAGTTGCTTGGTGGAAAAATCAATAACAGCATTGTAGGCCCTAAAGAATGGAGAGCCAAGAAGGCCATCCATACCCTTGTCGCCTCCGGCAGGATTCACATTACTCAAATCCATGGCAATTAAATCAGTCAACTCGATATTGCGGGATCTATAAGAGACATTGAGAGAATCGAGCGCCGCTTTTTTATAGTTGCTAGTTCCTAGTCCGCGAACATCAGATTCTAATGAATTCTGCTGAAGCTTCAACTGACTTGCGGATTTTTCGGACAAAACATTGGCTCCGGAAGCAGTGTCCAAAAGTAATCTTAATGGGCGGCTTTGATATTCCAGAGTAACGACCAGGTGTCCGGTAGCTGTTATTTCGAAAGGTATTTGGATTTTGCGCATGGATGTTTCGTCTTTGCTGCATGACAGCGTTGAAAAGATTGAAATATATAGCAGAAAACAATATAGGTTTTTCATCGATGTGATTTAATATTTAAAGCCAAACTCTTCGCTCATTGAGCATGCAAATGCTGTCGTTGACAACAGTCCTTCTCTCCTGCTCATCGAGTCTGAACGGACTTGATAAGAGCAAGCACGTTGATATGGGTGCAGCATCTTGCTTAATGGCCACTTTGTAACTTTTGCTCTGATTTTTGAGCTCACGGACTGACATTGCATCTCCTGCAGAGGTCGTCTCGGCATTGATGGCATCCCCCTTGTTGGCAAACATCAGAGACAAGCGGGAAACCGAACAGTTTTCCCCATACAGTGCCAGCGAATAGGGACGGACACCCAGAACACTTTCATCTGCCCTCGGGTATTTGCGGTAGCTCGAATCAACCGAGGATTTCGATTCCTCTGGCCAGCCCAGACGTGTCGCTACAACAGATACATCATCATCCCACAAATCATCATCGTTCAAGAAAGGAATTTCAAAGGCGGCGTTTAATTCCCCGAATGTTGCCGCTCCGCCTGAGCACAAGGAGCAAAGGGCGAAAAAAATTACACAAGAGATTCTTCGAAACATATTCAGATTGGCGGAGGTGCGGTCCTTAAAGGCTTGCCTCCACCCCAGGGAGACATTGCCCGAACACTTCCCCCCCCCCAGTGAAGCACAAGGACCGCAGTGAATCTATTTGGTGGCATTCGAATGTTAATCTGCAACAGAGAGGGAGCGTTTTTTGCGCACGCGATTTATGGGTAAATACGATCCTCTCCTCTCAACGTTAGTTCCTATATACCACCACCTTCATCCCAACGCCCAGAGGGCGACTCCCGGAATTATCAAACTTCTAGGGTCCTCCGGCAAAGTCTGAGGATTTCCCGGTGGATTAATACTCAAGTATGATCTTACCCGAGATGCCTTGATCCATCGTGCAAAAAGCATCTGCAGCTTGCTCCATCTGGAAATGATGGGTGATCAGTGACGAGATGGGGAGACCATCTCGATAGAAGCTAAGCATTTCGGGAAACTCACTAAAGTGATAATACCACGATCCGACGGCCGAGATATCCCGGCGGATAAAATCCTCGCTGGGAGAGAGATTAACAAGGGGCTGTTCGCCGTTGAAGACAACGAGTCCACCCTTGCGACAGGCATCGAAACACAGCTGGACGGTGGCGGGAACACCAGCTGCCTCAATGCAAACATCTGCGCCGCGTCCAGAAGTAAGTTCTCGAATGCGAGCCGCTATATCAACTTCTGGATCGACAGCGAGAGGCGTGGCCCCGAGCTTGCCCGCAAGACCTAGACGATATGGAGATCGATCGATGGCAATGATCTCTCGGCCGAGATGCTTTTGTAGCAGGACGTTCCCAAGGCCAATCGGGCCAAGTCCGAAAATAGCCACGGTCTTTCCGGCGCCCTCAGGGATTTTATGCGATGTATGGACTGGCACTCCCAAACCATCTCCAGTGATTAGGACACCGATATCCCACGGCACATCATCGGGAAGGAGGTGACAAGCATGAGCCGGGATCACGAAATACTCTGCATGCATGTTCTGAAAAAACGAAAACTTTGCGCACCATGTATAGCGACCCTGAACGCACTCCTCGCATGTACCACAGCCCGCGATAGCGGATACGCCAACGCGCTGCCCGACAGATAGTGTGATTACTCCCTCGCCCACTTCCTCGACAATGCCGGCGGCTTCGTGGCCAAAATTGCCGCCATTGTTTCCCTCCTTGCGATAGGAGTGCATTTCACTACCGCAAAGCGCAGAAGCAGCGGTACGGATGAGGACCTGATCAGGCGCGGGCTTTGGTCGATCTACTTGTGCGATGACCAACTTACTGTTTCCAAGTTGTTTAACAATTTTCATAGAGAGGGTATTCCTTTTGCACATCAACGGCGCGGCGCTCGGCGACGGATCGTTTCAGAGCCGCTTCAAACTGTAATTCGGCAAGGCCGTCGCGCCCGGGAACGGGAGGTGGCGTGCCGATCCGTAGGGAATCCAAATAGGAGGCCAGAGAGCAGGCAAAGGATTCTTCGTATTGCTTCCACCGCGAGGTGTGACGAGTCAGGCTGCGGGTTTCTACGAAATCTTCACGTCCATCGAGGATTTCCAGCGTGCCATCAAGGTCACGCAGATGCAGGCGACCACGATCGAAGGTGAGAACTAGTTCATACAATGGATGCTGCCACTTCATACCAGCGGTACCGAGGATCGTTCCTGTAGCGCCATTCTCCATGCGGAAGGCGGCCATGACATCGAGAGCGGTCGTTTTGATTTCCTCGCTCGATCGCAGATCTACTCCGCCTAAGGCAGCAATCTCCACGACATCGCCGGCGAAGTGCCGAATAAGATCAATGCAATGACTCCAACAGGCATAGTGCACCTGAGCCATAGCGTGAATCACGCGACCCAAGTCACGTTCCTCGACCACTTTTTTAGCTGTGATCGTCTGCTGAAAGAAGCGATAGTTAAAGATCATAGCCGTCTCACACTGATGCTGGGCAGCAAGCTCGATCAAGTGGCGGCCTTTTTGAAAATCCTCCTCATCGACATGAGCCTGCCCCTTGACCGCAACTAGGGGCTTCTCCAGGAAGAGGCGAGGCACTCCTTTCTCGATTAACTCGCGGGCGTAATCATAACGGCACGTCTCGCTCGTCAGGACAAGCACTGTGGTGGGCTGCCAAGCCACTAGCTCATCAATTGATGCAAAAGGGATTGCTCCATATTGAACCGCCAATAGATTAGTCGTCTCCTGCGTTCGGTTATAGAGACCGATCTGGAGATCGCTCTGCCTAGCTAAAAATGGAATATAATTGTCCTGAGCCACACGACCCAGACCTACCAATGCTATCTTAAGACTCATAATTTGTGGATTGGGGAAAACACCTAACGAGGGTTCTCCTAGTGTATTAACATATTGAGTTTGTAGTGAGTGCTAAAGTGCCTTACAGGCCGACCAAGAAACGCGCGACATTCCAAGACTGCGGCGGGAACGAGATGCGCAATCGGTCGTCACTAATATTTGTTGTGTTCTTTACTGAATGGGGCTGGACTGCAAATGGCTCGTCAAAGGTATTTCGCGCTTTCAGGTCGGGACCGTCCAAGACGGTATGCTCAATCACCTCGCAGCGATTAAATGCACGAATGTCGACACACAGATCCAGAGTCTCGGTGAGATGTCTGTTCACAGCGAAGATGGCGAGTTGTCCTTGCTCCCGATGCAGCACGGGGACCATCTCGAGCAAATCAACTTCTCCCTTGCCCTCGACCGCGTATTTGTCACATTCCAGATTGCCCTGCAACACTTCGCCCCGACCGTACCGAGAGGTATCACGGTAAGGATAAAACGTCGTCTGACGAAAACTGCCACCGCCCGTCTTTGTAAAGATCGTCGCGATGACGTTCACCAATTGCGCAAGGCACGCGATTTTAACCCGGTCGGCATGACGCAGCAGCGTAATGAGAATACATCCGACCACGAGTGCGTCTTCCAGCGTGTAGTGATCTTCGCAGAGCGAAGGAGCAGCAACCCAGGGAGTGACCTCCTTGTCCTGTGCAATGGAGTGATACCAGACATTCCACTCGTCGAATGAGATGTTGATTTCCTTACTGGTTTTTTTGCGGGCCTTGACCACATTGCAGATGGAAATGATCTCACGGATCTGCCGATCGATGGTGAGAGAATCTGATAAATATTTTGCAAGTTTATCTACACCATTGGCCAAGTAGCAGTGGACGGAAATGTAATCTACATAATCGTAGAGATGTGTCAGTACTTCTAGATCCCAGTTGGGATAAGTTTTCATGTCCATGCTCGAGCTGCCACAGGCCACAAGCTCGATATCTGGATCGACGAGCTTCATTAGCTTGGCCGCCTCCGCAGCGATTCGCCCGTATTCCTGAGCGGTCTTTTGTCCGATCTGCCACGGCCCATCCATTTCATTGCCAAGACACCAATATTTAACCTTATGCGGCTCCTGCCAACCATGAGAGATCCGAAGGTTACTCCAATGGGATCCGCCGGGGTGGTTACAATACTCAACGAGTTCCGCAGCGGATGCCGGGCTACCCGTTCCTAGGTTCACTGTAATCATGGGCTCAGCGCCGGCAGCACGACACCAGTCTATAAATTCATTGGTTCCGAAGTGGTTACTCTCGATCGAACGCCAAGCTAGATTTAACCGGGGTGAACGAGATTCCTTAGGACCGACACCGTCTCTCCAATTATAGCCGGAGACGAAATTTCCGCCTGGGTACCGAACGACCGGCACATTAATTTCCCTAATCATCTCCAAAACATCACCACGAAAACCTTCAGGTGAGGAGGCGGCATGGCCAGGGTCATATAAACCGCCGTAAACACAGCGACCCACATGTTCAACGAGAGAACCAAAAAGTCGGGAGTCGACTCTGGCAACGACGAAAGCAGGATGTAAAACGAGAGACGCGCAGGGCATATTTTTGTTTGCGTTTGGCTTATATATATACGACAGTATCTATAAACTTATCAGGAAGGAATGCCTCAAACCCAACTCTCTTTTCGCGAAACCCACCTGATCGGTCCTCGGACTAAGGAGTGGATGGTTCGTGCCGCTCAGTGCCCACTATTTGCGCCACATCATCTCACCCTCATCGGCTGGAGTGAGGTGCATGCACCTTATCGCATGATACGCCTCAAACCGAACTGTAGCCATATAATTGTTTGCCATGAGGGCAGCGGGCGCGTGTGGGCAGAGGATAGCTGGCAAAGGCTCGAAGCAGACAATGCCTACCTCATGCCACCAGGGAAACGCCACGCCTTTGAGGCCGATGGAAACAAGCGTTGGGCCTTTGCCTGGGCCTTTTACGTTCAGCCACCAAACGAGGTGCCTTTATTTGACTTCCCTGAACCAGTTGTCAAACGAGCCGAAGCCCTGTCCTTCGCTAATATGGTGCATTCCATTTACCGCGAGGTCCACGGGCTGGCTGAGTCTACTATGCTTCATCATCTTACCGAAGCACTTCAACAATATGTCCAGCGCATTCGGGGCCACTCATTCATCGACAAACGCATTTTCGATCTGACTAAACTCATCGAGTCTGATCTGGCCTATCCTTGGACAGTCAAAGAACTAGCCAAGCGTATCCACATTTGCGAAGAGCATCTCCGGCGCCTCTGTCTGAAGTATCTAGGCCACAGCCCAATTAAGCATGTAACGGTTCTCCGGATGCAGCGAACCTGTGCCCTGCTTCATTCTCGCGATACCAAGCTGGAAACTATCGCCGAGATGGTTGGATACGGAAGCGCCTTTTCCCTCTCTTGGGCCTTTAAACGATCTATCGGTGTATCCCCGACTCACTACCGCCAACATTCGCCACCTGTTTAATTTTCGGCGCTTCGAGGTTTTAAATGGCAGAAATAGAGCGATTTGATTGAGTCTATGTGTCCAAAACCTTGACCTCTGCAGGAATTTCGGGAGATAAAGGCGGTTCCTCAGACAGCGGAGGACGGCACCCTCCTCCCCGATATACCAATCACACAGTCACACGAGCACACTCCGGAAAACTGGGCCTAAGCTTGGGCTTCTTCCCAGACACCGCTGCTACATAAGTGTTGGAAGTATCAACGCACTGTTCTTACGGTTACGCAAAATATTCAGCGTTTCTACCGAACTGTGCGATAACAATCACTTACGGCTTTTGCTCCTTTGAACATCGCACCGAGCCCCCCCACCGTAGGCTGTCATGATATCTTCTTGCTTCTCCTTCGTGCCCACGTCTCTCCGTGGCAGCTTTAAACCACTTCACTGCAATTTCCGTATTCGTTAAAACGCAAAGTCAAGACACCTCTGCTATTTCTCCACCAGATGCTGTATGCTATACGCTTACATTTGAACTGCCGAGTTTCATACTCTGCAGACGCCTACGAAAAAAAACCATAAAAAATAAACAGAAAAAGATCCCGAGAGATGGGAGCACTGCGTAAAAAATACGCATCTTTAGAAGGGCTGGCTGCATTTCTGTTATCGGCATATCAGAACTAAAGCCGCAGATAACAATAACGTATCCAGTAGCTAAAAGCGCTATGGAAGCTCCCATTTTCAGGGAAACTCCATACAAGGCTGAAAGCACACCTTGTATTTTATTTCCAGATTGCATTTGATAAGTATCGCATAGTTCACCGAGCTTAAGTGGCATAAGAGTCCAAAAACCAGCTAGACTAACAGCAATGCCAATATCTGAGATTACGCTTAAATAAGGCAATGATGGCGTAAGTGAAAACCACATAGAAAAGCTAGATGCGGCCCCAAGCAAAAGTAGAAATGAAAAGGTCTTATCGCTTCCTAAACGTTTTGCAGTCGCGCCGATTAGCGGACAGCTACAAAGAGCAATAGTTGTCGACAGTGTTGCCTTCACCGCGGAGATAAATGCGGCCTTCTTCAGGTCTCCCATGCAAACATAGAATGCAAATATGTAAAAACCCAAGTTAGAGACTGCCGTAAAGCCGAACATTATGCTAAAAAGAGCGCCGAACATATATCGCGCAGGTTTGATCTGCAATACCTTGATTGTGGAGACTTTTGAACATGCACTTACACAGTCCAAAGAAGACGAAGACTTTGATCGCCATGAAACGGCAATAGTTAGGACGCCGCATAAGAATATTGCAAAAGCGAAAAAAGACCCTATAGTTCTCATGCCTTCTACTGGGTTTGCAAATTCTGAACGTTGGCACAACCAATATAACCAATAAATTGTTAATGCACTGGCATTTGAAAAGAATGCACGCGCAGACATTACCCCAATGCGCTCGGCTCCTGATTTAGTCGCTTCAATTGTGAGAGCAGCGTACGGTATTGCAAAAAGGGAGAAAAATGTGTAAAACAACAGGGCGCACGTAACAAGCCACACGCCCATTTGCTCGCGAGAAATCCAGTCAGGAGGCAACCACATTGCACAAAAAGTGATCGAACTTCCAAGAATGCCCACTACCAAGTACGGAAGACGAGGACCGAAACGTCCCTTTGTTCGGTCACTAACGATGCCAATAATTGGATCTAGAAAAATCTCCCAAATGCGTGGCAAAGCCATTGCAATGCCTATAACTATCGGACTCACGCCTAGTCCTACATTGTAAATTGGGTTTGCTAAAGCAAGAGGTGCATTTTGAAATCCATTTTCAACGGCTCCGCCTCCCCCCATTGATATTCGTTTAATTGTATTTAGTTTTGGCATCACGAGTATCCGATTATAAGTCAAAGAAGGTCAGGTGGTTAGCATACAATGATTCCAAATCTCTGAAGTCGGATTTGCAAGTAATTTATGGATAGATACTTTTTCAAACGGTTGAATGATCAAAAACTGCAAGGTTCTATTCGACTTATCAGATAGTCTTTATTAGAAATATTCTATTCTTCCCTAAAATACACAAGAGTGTGTCCTGTTCCAATCCCCGTATCGAAACTGACTGGGCCGTAAGCTTTGTTTTTACTTGGCACTTGTCGTACAGATCCATCGCAAAAAAAGCTATTTACAGTTGTATTGTTATGTACACTCATGTATTCCATAATAAGAGGAATGTTAGCTTTTCGATAAAAGCTTTTATGAAAGGTGTCTTCATCAAAACCATTTTGCGAAGATAGTCCTCCAATTATCAACGAACTAACTCCACTCAATTGGAGTGCATAGGCACTAATTGAAGGATTTTTATTTGGATTAGTCATTTCCGGCGCATATTTTGTTGCTTCTGGACAAAAAAATGAATTTCTTGAGGGACAGTATCCGGGATCAATTAACGCTGTCTTCCAATTGCGACTATTGGCGTCGTCAACAGAAAGTCCGTATCCTTGCCAGCCATAGTAATCAAATTCGGGAGTCTTTTGATATTCATTCATATAAAGGTCTACCCCTAAACCAATTTGTCGAATATTCGCTAGACATGCGGTTTGCCTGCCGCGTTTCAGAAGAACACTTATGCTAGGCAACAGGATGACAGCAAGCGTTATTACGATCGCAATCGTGATTACAGCTTCGATCAAAGTAAAGGCGCAATTTTTATGCTGCATATTAGATATCTTTAGTCGGAACCGCCACGATAACTATGCGATGCTCTACATCAATTGACAAACTCATTATCACCAAACTAAATGGAAAATGAACTGTGCCAATTGCATCGGGATCTGAATACCGGTACAGTACCTGAATACAGCTTCGATAGGAATGACTGAAAACCACATCTCTTTTCGCGAGACCCACATAAATCAAGAGCTGTGATGCAAAGGCCCTGTGTGATGTAACGTAAGGTAATAATATGTATTAAGAAGTGAGAAGTCGCTTCAATTTCGAATCTCTCATGGGCGCTATCCAACCTTGTGACGCTGTTGCGATGGAACTTGTTTACCTACTTGTGAGACTGGATCGACGATTCATATATCCATCCGCCAAATCCTGAGGACTCTTCCCAGCTCTTCTTCGTATTGGACAGCACCTTCCCGTCTTGACACCCAAGCGCAACTTCAGAACGCCGAAATGCTTCCAGCAGAGGCCCTTCTCGTCAAGTCGTCCGCATTCAAATCTGGTTTATTTTGGACAGCAATGAGAAAAAAAGGCTTTTCACTTTGCAAGCTTTCCCAGCCTTGGTTGTTTGCGTAGTGATCGCTCTTCCGCATATTCGCAAAGGCACTTTTCGGAGATTCTCTAGCCCGAAAAAGATGCATGACGAAAAGTTGCGGAGGTGTTCAACCAACCATTTGAATTCGGGCGGACCACTCGGTATCAAAACGGTTGCTCAGGAGAGAGGTTCGGAGGTCGAGGATGTTTTCAGCACCTTAGATCCACCAGAATATGCCAGAGTTTTGAAGCGTTTTGCAACGACGGTTACAGCCGGCCTCGATGGCGACCGAGCCGATGAAGAGTCCTTCGGAGCGGAAGATGGAAGGCAAGCTGCCTCACTACACCACGCTGCAAAAGTTTAGCGCTCGCAGCTATGTGTTGGCTATTGCTGATGCACTGGTAGCGCAGATCGGCAAGGCCGCTCTGGGTGCGGCGGGCAAAGGCCGCAAGCCTGTGGCGGTAGCCATTGACGCCACGGGGATGGAAACCAGCACAGCCAGCGCCCACTTTGTCAGTCGCGCGGCTCGCGAGCGTCGGCGATGGGTGAAACTCTCCACGGCCGTGGTTTGCGGATGCTTGTTTCCCATCGGGCTCGTAGCCGCTTGGGGACCGACCAACGACAAGTGTCAAGCCGAGGATCTTCTGAGCAAAAGCTTTGATGTGCCCTTGAGCTGCTTGCCACAAAAACTCTACGCCGATGCGGGCTACGACGCGGATTGGATCCACGAGATGTGCCGGGGAGAATGGGGCATCGAGTCGGTAATAAAACCGGCCAGATGTCGGGCAGATGGCTCGCTGGGCGGCGAGCATCGATCCGCCATGACCAGCGAATATCTCAAGAAACAAGGCTATGGAAAGAGGTGGCATATCGAATCCTTCTTCAGTGGCCTCAAACGCATGATGGGCTCAGCTCTTTCCTCCCGCACCGATGGCAATCTCCTCAAAGAAGCCGCGATCCGAGTCCTGGCCTACGCCCTCCATCGGTAGGGGGTCCTTGTTCATGATTATGTTTTCAACACAGCAAGACAAGCTCTTATAGCCATCCTTTGATTAGTCCAAGTGGCAGGGGATCAGGCTGCGGTGGTTTGGATTCGATCGTAACATATTTCTTGAGACTGGAAGAGTTTTCAAAGGCGTGCATGACCTCCAGTACATGATAAGCCAAAGCACCGCTGCTACGGTGGACTCGCTTTCCTCCACTCAAGACAGCATAGGCCATGTCGGCGGCACCAATGCTACGACTATTTTCACTGTATGGGAAGCACTGGGCCTGACTCCGCCATTCCGAAGAGCCCGCCGTCCAGATCTCCAGCGGACCGCCAAAGGTATTCGGATCTGGCACTTTCAAAGATCCTTCGCTGCCGTAGAGCTCGATTGGACCATGTCCGTGACGGTGAACGTCGAAAGAAACCGTCACGGTGACAACGGCTCCCGAATGAAAGACAAGCGTACCCGAGTTGTGGGTCGATACAGAAACGGGCAGGAGCTTGCCGAACTGTTCCTTGCATGTGGCCGTACGTTCTTCGAAAGCGCGTGAGGTCACCCCGACGATTTCCTTAACCGGCCCAAGGAGGTGGATCAGCGCGGTAATGTAATAGGGTCCCATATCAAACATTGGTCCACCTCCAAGCTCATAGAAGAACGCGGGATTCGGATGCCAGGACTCTGGGCCACGCGACATCAGAAAAGCCGTACCACTGAAAACGTCACCGATCCAACCGTCATCAATCATCTTGCGGGCGGTTTGTAATCCGGCTCCGAGAAATGTATCTGGCGCACAGCCCACGAGCAGCTTCTTCTCCTCTCCGAGATCCAGCACCCTCTTTGCATCTTCAAGGTGAACGGCCAACGGTTTTTCGCAATACACGTGTTTGCCCGCGTTCAGGGTGGCAATGCTGACCTCCGCGTGAGCAGCAGGAATGGTGAGATTGATGACGAGATCGACTGCGGGAGAAGCAAGCAATTCCTCTACCGTCTGGGCCATACAGTTGTTTTCCTTTGCCTTGGTCCAGGCAACCTCGGGATTGAGGTCGGCACAGGCCACCACTTCGAGCACCTCAAAGAGCTTCGCGCCGTTAAAATACGCTTGGGAAATGTTTCCGCAGCCGATAATTCCGACGCGAACTTTAGATATGTTGGACATGGAACGTTACTTATTTTAGGCCGCAGGCAATGCCGTTGCTGGTAAGGTAGCGGTAGCTCTCCTGAACAGCTTTCATCATGTCACCGGGATAGCTGTCAAGTTCCACGGCAATGTATTGCGCGAAGGATGCAACCTTGGAGGCGGAAAGCAGATCCACCTGACCATTACCGGCTGGGAGGAAGGGCGACGAACTGCTAATCATGATCTTTCCGCTCTCGGTTTCGGCTTCCGTAAAGGTGTCCGAGACATTGATCACGCCATCCTTGAAGTGGAGAACCTTTCCGCGCGGGCCGATCTCCTGAAGAAACGCTACAGGATCATGACCGGCTTTCGCGACCCAGAATACATCTGCCTCCCAGAGAACGCTCTCCGGCGTGTTATCGAGGAAGATGCGGTAGCCCGGAGTTCCATCCACGTCGAGAAGATCCCAGTCGTGGTTGTGATAGCCGACCTGCAGGCCATGGGCGGCGGCGTTTGCGGATGCCTCACAATAGAGTTCCGCAGTTGCCTTGATGGCGTCGACTGATGCGAAGTTTTCTTTAAATCTTGGCGGGCAACCGGTGATGATTGCTTCATGGCCAAGAAGGAGCGCTTCTTCAATCACCTTGTTTTTGTTGTCTCCAATTGGCAGCGCACTGTGACAGGTCGGTGCCTTGAGGCCTAGTTCTTGGAAAAGCCTGACAGCCTTTTCTGCAGAGTAGCCCGGATAACCGGCAGGCTCAACACAGCCGAATCCCATGGCCGCGATGGCGCGAATAGTGCCTTCGTAGTCGATAGATGCCTGGTTACGAACGCTGTAAAGTTGAAGAGTAATTTGAGGTGTCATAATTGAAATCGAATAAAACTGACTAAAAGAGGAGTTGCACTTGATTGTGAATTGTTATCATAACAGAATAATTCAGGTTAGAAATTGATAAAAACTATGATTGATGGTGTTAAACTGAAGCCTGCTTTGGATAGCGTGGGACATTACATCAGCGGTCCAGGCGGAGCAGAAAAACCGGCGATCATCCCGGCGAAACTCATGCTTTTCGAACTGATCACTGAAGGCGTTGTTTATTCGCCCGGCGGGAACGATCTCCACGGCGTGGGGGCGATTTTCGTCCATCAGCCCGGTCAGTCGACGGTTTGCCGTTCGCCCGGTCAGGGATATTATGCCTGCATGACGGCTCGCTTTCGGTTGAACAGCTTGTCTCGGCGATTCGTGTGGCCGGGCGTTTTCCAGTGGTCCGACGCCAACGAGGCAGTGCGTTTTTCACAAGAAGCCCTGTATGCCTTTCACCACACCGACGTCGATCCCAGTGTACTCGGTGATCTGATCTGGAGCCAGTTTCGGTTCCGGCTTGAGGAATTTCGGCGAATGGCGAAGCACCGGGAGATTCCTCCCCTCGTTGCAGAAATGATAAGTCATCTGGATCGTCACTACACCGAGCCGCTAAGCATCGAAAATCTCGCAGTCCGATTTGGAGTTAGCGCCTCGCATTTGCACGCCAAGTTTCGCGAACACGCAGGAATGACCCCGCACCAGCATCTTATCCTTCAGCGGATGCGTTCCGCCCGTCACAAGCTCGTAACTACTGGCGATCCGATCAAATCCATCGCATGGGAGGTCGGCTATGCCAACACAGAACACTTCTGTCGAGCGTTCAAAAAGCACTGCGGACTCACAGCAGCAGCTTATCGAAAGAAGTTTATTCCATATAAATAATCGTCCCTGAAAAAGTCCTTATGCCATTTGGAGTGGTTGTTGAAGCGAAAGGGAGCTGAACATCACGCGCAGGATGCGAAGCCAAAAAGAAGCGACCTCGCGCATCCACTTGCGGAAGTTCCATGCAGCGGCAGCAAATGGCATCCCGGTGTGTAACGTGCCAGATTATTGCATCGATGAAGTTGCCGACCATACGCTGGCTTTGCTCTTGGCGCTGACCCGCCGGGTGGTGCCAAAGCATCAGCTGGTAAGCGGTGGTGGATGGGGATTGGTCGGTTCAGTCGATTCGCTGAAGGCCCTCAAGTATCTGACTGTCGGATTGCTCGCATTTGGCCGAATCGGGCGCGAGGTGGCCGCGCGGCTGGCACCATTCAAGTGCCGGATTCTGGTATTCGATCCAGCCATAAGCCCGGAAGGCCTTCGACAGGCTGGCGTGGAGCCGGCGGAATTTGACGATCTGCTCGCTGCCAGTGACGTGATTTCTTTGCACTGACCGACGACCCCCATGACCCGCGGCATGATCAACGCAGCCGCATTCGATAAAATGAAGCAAGGCACATTGCTGGTCAACGCTTCACGGGGGGATTATCGTCACGCAGGCACGACAACATCAGCGCACGACGTTCTTCTCCTCGCGTCCCGCTTCGCCGGAGATGCAGGCGCGTCCAGCCTTTAACTCCCCTCAGAGCTCGAAAACCGCGCACCAGTGCGAAAATTGTTTTGCGAAACTGTGGAGCGCCGCCAAGCGGCGGGGGCTTGGCCGCATCGCGATAGGAAGTGCCTGTTGAAATTCGAAAGGTTGCCAAATCCGCAGCGAAAGCAAATTTCCGCCACCGTAAGATCGGTCCCCACCAGCAATCGTCTGGCTTCGGAAATCCTCAATTCAATGACGTAATCCATGAAAGGCCGCCCAATGAAACGTCGGAACAGGCGACCGAACCCGGACAGTGACAGACCGGCAAGTTGGGAAGCTTTTTCAGCAGAGATTTCTTCGGTCAGGTTGCCGTGGACGTAACGAAGGACAGATTCGAGGCGCTCGGACACGGCGTGATTGGAAACCGGACGATAACCGGCACTGGCCAGCGATTTCCCGTCCGGGGCAGACGCCAGGAAGGCCAGCAGATCCAGGAGCCGGGCGATCCGGTGCGTGGTGCGTGCCGCAAACACACGGTCCAGCAAATGGGCCGCACGTTTCGCAGAACTGCCCTCCCAGAGAATCCCTCGCGCGGAGTTCCGCAAAAGGCGCGCGATGCGGTGGTTCTCTGGCAAATCCCAAAAGCCGACTCCGAGACAATCCGGCAGAAATTGCACGACGCGTGAGCGGGCTTCCTGACAGTCGGAATCCATCGTCGGCATGTTGCAAAAGAGATGGGGAAGATTCGCGGCGAAGAGATAAAATTGATCGGGCCGGAAGACTCCGGGCGAGTCTCCGATGACCGTCCGACCTGAACTTTTTTCAATATGAAGGAGTTCGATTTCGGGATGCTGATGGTAGGGGCAGTCGAATACGAGGTCGCGAAACTTGCTGCAGGCGAAGGAAGTTCCGGTCGGTCGGTCGACCTTTTCGAAAAACACCCTCATAATAATGGATATATGGCGCGCGTCATCTCGTTAGCGGGGAGCATACGCCGTAAAAGTATCAGTTTTTGACGGCATCTCAATAGTCGGCTGGGAAAATCCGATGAAGACTTACAACATCATGTCCCCGGATTTTTCTCCGCTTCTTCCTGAACGAGGTATTCTCAACGACACCCTTGCAAAAATCGCGCCCTCTTTTCCGCAGCCCAGGCGCACGCGCATCGCGGTGCTTGGCTGCTGCGTCAAAATTCATTTCCCATTCGCGGATGCCTGCAACCGCTATCAAGCCGCCGTGCGGCTGACGCGCGAGGCTCTGGATGCGGAGCTCTTCGAGGTGATCTCTGCGCCAGAACCCTTTGAGGATCCAGATGCGCTCTTGGCCTTCGCTCGCAGCCTGCTGGCGGAAGGACTGGCAGGAGTGGTCTTTTTCCATGCCGCTTATACGGCGGGAGAAATCGGCTCCCACTTCGGACGCTGGCTTGCGGATCACCACGTGCCCGTGCTGAGTTGGTCGTTTCCCGATTCGTCTTCCGAGCGGCTTTCCGCCAACAGCCTGTGCTGTCAGAATTTCCTACTCGGCATGTGGAAGCGCCTGGACGTGCGGTATGCATGGATGCACGAGCCTCTGGAAAAAACCGCAGTGCCGATGCTCCTGCGTTTCGGGCGCAGCGTGCGCGCGCGCGACCGATTCCACCACGCGAAGGTGTTGCATGCGGGAGGAAGCCGCGTGACGGCATTCTACGACGGGGAAACCGACGAACTGGCTGTGATGAAACGCTTTGGGCTCCGCTTCGACCGAGTGGAAATCGAGGCCGTTTACCGCAAGGCCGCGCGGTTTCCGGAGGCCGACGTTCGGCTGTTGGCGGAAACTCTCAAGGGCGATCCCCGTTGCGCAAAGGTCGCTGTGCCGGATGCGCAGATTTTTCAGACACTTCGCTTCGGACTGGCTCTTTATACGCTGGGGGTCGAACAGGGCTATCTCGGCTGCACTGTCAAGAGCTGGCCCGAATTATTCGATTGCTACGGCTGCGCGATTGATGGTGCGGTGTCGATGCTCAACGACGCGGGATTCTGCACGGCGGAAGAGGGCGAGATGAACGGGATGATCTCCTCGTTGGCCCTCTATCTGCTCAGCGAGGGGCAGGCGGTTCCCGTGCTGATGGACCTCTCCGCGCTGGACATCGCGAAAAACCGCATCGGCCTCTGGCATTGCGGTGCGTGCGCAACACGGATTCTCAAGCCCGGCGCGACCTATGCGCTGGCGAAGCACTCCATCCTGGAAAATGGGGGCCCGGCTGCGGCGGTCGGCATGATGATCGAATTCCTGCTGGCACTCGGACCGGCCACGGTCGCGCGTTACCAATCGCCGGACGCCGGACGCTTCTTCGGCTTCGAAGGAGAACTGGTTGAGTCGCCGCAGCCGTTCCGGGGAAGCTGGTGCGAGATGCACCCGAAGGCTCCCGCCACGGCGGCGGGGATCATGGGGACGATTCTCTCCCGGGGACTCGATCATCACTGGAGCCTGGGCTACGGCCATTGGAACGAGGAACTGACAATGCTCAATCACTGGCTTGGGGTGGAAACCATCTTGCCTGAAAATGATCTCTCCACAAACGGATTGAGCCTGTGAGTGCGCCCTTCGATGTCATCGCCACCGGCCTGGTGATTGTGGACGTGCTCGTGCGCCTGCCGAGCGAAGTCCGGCGCGGGGAAAAGCACGAAGTCGGCGACCTGCTCGTCACCGGTGGCGCACCTTCGGGCAACGCCGCATGCGTGCTGGGCTCGCTCGGCTGGAGGACTGGCTATGTCGCGCGGCTCGGCGATGACACCATCAGCCGCATCGCGCGCTCCGAGCTCACGCGCTGCGGAGTCGCGGAAGAACTTCTCATTGCCGATCCCGAGGCCTCCGCAGGCGTCGCCGTCGTGGAAATCGATCCCGGCAGCGGGGACCGCACGGTTTTCTACAATCTCAGCCGGTACCATTACGTGGGCGGCGCGGACATCCCGCTGGACGCCGTAAAATCGGCGAAGCTGGTCCTTGCGGATGGTTACGAAACCGAGGCCGCGCTGGCCATGCTGGAGATCGCGCGTGGCACAGGCGTGCCCTCAGTGCTTGATCTGGAAGCGGGTGATCCCGCCGTCCTGCGCCGTCTGCTCGAACTTGGAGCACATGCCATTCTTCCGCTTGCCGCAGCCATGAAACTGACGGATCGAAGCGAACCCGAAGCCGCTCTTCGTGCGCTCGCGCAATGGACGGACGCCCAACTTGTTGTGACCGACGGGCTTCGCGGCGCGTTCGCGCTGACAGACGTCGGGATCATCCACCAGCCCGCCTTGCCCGTTGAAACCGTGGATACGACCGGCTGCGGTGATGCCTTTCACGGGGCATATGCCTCGGCCCTGCTCGATGGCTGGTCACTTCCGTTGCGACTGGAATTCGCGGCGTTTATCGCGAGTCGCGTGGCTGCGGAAATGGGCGGACGGACGAATCTCCCCACCGCTTCTTCGCTTCCAGCCCTCGACCTCTCGCTGCTCTCCCCCGAACTCCAAAGCCTCATTCGCGCGAGAAGGCCACGCATGAACCTCCATGAGACGATCTGAAATCAATGCCGCCATCCTGTGCGAATTATCCGCGAACAATCATGAAAACACTCGATAAAACACTCGATAAAAAACTCGAAACCCTGCGCCGTGATCCCGGCGGAAAAACCTTCATCCTTGCGGACGCAAAAGACGCCGACATGGCCCGGGGCATCGCCAGCCCAGGGACGCCATGGCCCACCGATCCGACGCGCCGGTTTCGGTCCATGCCAGAGTTTTGCGACGACATTCGCGAGATTGTGAAGCAGGAACTCGTGGATATCATGTTGGCGTCGGTATCCGTCATGAGCCGGCTGGCCCACGAGGAAAAACTCTTCGCCGCTTCCCCGGTCACGCCGGCCATTCGCGCCAACGACACGACTGATGTCTGGGTCGGGCGCGGCGCGAGTTATCGGCGGCTTCCCTCGCGTGCCTTTTCCACATGCTACATCGACGAAGCCCAATTCGGCAGTCTGGCCGTCTCACATGAGGGCGCTCCGTCCGTGAATCTCGGGTTGTATTCGATCACCTTTACCAACGATCTCGCGACGGATCTGGAAAACCTCGAAGCCTTTCGCACATTTCGCGCCGAAGCTCAGCGCAAGGGGTTCCGGTATTTTTTGGAAGTCTTCGATCCCAACACGGATGCAGGCGTTCCGGCGGAGGAAATTCCGGGTTTTGTCAATGACCACATCGTCCGCACCCTGGCAGCCGTCCCGGCTTCGGGCCGCCCGGAATTCCTCAAGATCGCCTACCACGGCCCTCGCTGGCTGGAAGAGTTACTCAATTACGATCCCTCCCTCATTGTCGGCATCCTGGGCGGCGGGGCGGGCACAACGTTCGATGCCTTCAAACTCCTTGCCGACGCCCAAAAATATGGAGCCCGTGTCGCTCTCTACGGGCGTAAAATCAAGGACGCAGAGGACCCACTCGCTTTCATCCGGCACCTGCGCCTCATTGTGGACGAGGGGCTCGATCCCGCCGAGGCCGTTCGCTCGTACCACGGCGAACTGCAAAAGCGAAGGCTGCCCGCGAAGCGGTCCCTCGAAGATGATCTCCACCTTACCGATACCATCCTGCACTACTAACCCCGCATAAAATGAAAACCGAACTAAATCCACTCATTACCCAATTTCTCAAAAGCGCCCCTCTGCGGCATTTCATAGGAGGCGACTGGCACGCCGGCATGGGAAACGCTGTCGAAAACGTGAGCGATCCTTCGGAAGGCGCGGTGATCACCCAGGTCGCCTCCGGAGGGGAGGCCGAAGTGGACGCAGCTGTCCGTGCGGCCCATGCAGCCTTCTGCGAATGGGCGGCGAGACCTTCCATTGAACGGTCCATCTTGCTGCACCGCTTGGCCGACCTCATGGAGAAGGAAGCCGGCAATCTGGCCCAGATCGAAAGCCTTGATGTGGGTAAGGCGATATCCCTCTCCGAGAGCTTCGACATTCCCTTCGGAATTTCCTGTGTCCGCTATTTTGCCGATCTGGCGCTGCAAGCCTCCCTCGACACGCCGCTCGCCCTCAAGAACATGGAGGCGCGCATCCACCGCGCGCCGCATGGGGTCTGTGGGTTTATCTTCCCGTGGAATTTCCCCTATGTCCTGCTCTTGTGGGGCGTCATTCCGGCGCTGGCTGCGGGAAACACCGTGGTGATCAAACCCTCCATCGTCACTCCGCTCAGCACACTCTATGTCGCAAATCTCGTCCGGCAGGCCGGGTTTCCTCCCGGCGTTCTCAACGTCGTGCTGGGTGGCGGCTCGAAGGTCGGCTCACCGCTCGCAGGCCATCCGCTTGTGCGCATGATGTCCGTCACTGGCTCCACCGAAGTCGGACGCCAAATCGCGGAAACCTGCGGCCGCCGCCTCATTCCCTGCAAGCTCGAACTGGGCGGCAAGGGCGCGGCGGTGGTCTTTGACGATGTCGATGTAAATTCCACCGCCGAAAAGCTTGCGGCAGCCATCACTCTTAACAGCGGCCAGGTGTGCTGCACGGCGACACGCTGGATCGTTCACGAGAGGATCTTCGACGAGGTTGCGGAAAAATCCGCCGCCGCCCTCCGCGCGACGAAAATCGGCCCCGGCCTCGATCCCGAAACGCAGATGGGACCGATCACCTCTTTATCCCAGAGGGACAAAATCCTCGACTATTTGAAAAATGGCAAAGCCGATGGTGCCAAGGTTGTTCTGGACGGGGGACCGGCGGACACCGGGACGAAAGGCTACTTCGTCAAACCCTATGTGCTGGCCGGATCGCCGGACAACATCTGTTGCCGCGAGGAAATCTTCGGACCGGCGGCCTACATGGTAAAATTCCGCGACGAGGCGGAGGCCATCGAACTTGTCAATCGCCTCGACTACGGCCTCGCGAACAGCGTGTGGAGCACCGACCTCGCACGGGCCAACCGCGTTGCCGAGCAATTGGTCGCCGGCAACAACTGGATCAACGCCCACAATGTCTTCGCCTATGGCCTGCCCTACGGCGGCGTAAACCAAAGCGGACTCGGCGGAGGCGTGAACAGCCCGGCGACATTCTTCGATTACCTCAGAGAACAGACCATCGCCCGGCCACTCGAATGACGCCTCCCATCGAGCAATGGCTTCGCGAGGATGGCGAACTGGCACCCGGTCCTGCAATGCTCACCCCTCTGAGAGGTGGCGTTTCGTGCGATATCTTCAAAGTCGCGCAAGGCGCGAAGACCTTCGTGGTCAAACGCGCCCTCGCCCAATTGCGCGTGGCTGCGGAATGGCGCGCAGATGTCGGACGCAATGCCGTCGAGTATGCATTCTACGAAGCCATGGCCGGTCCGCTGGCCGGCTGCGTTCCCCGCGTTTTCTTCCACAATCCCGCGCGCGGGTATTTTACCATGGAATGCCTTGAGGACGGCTGGAAAAACTGGAAGGACACTCTCCTGCGCGGCGACATCAAGCCCGCTTATGGGGCACTCGCCGGGGAGCTTCTTGGGAAACTCCACAGGAGCACTTGGCAGGACGAGAGAATGCGGGAAATGTTCGACACTTCTGCAAACTTCCGCCAGCTCCGCACCGATCCCTATCTGCGAACCGCCGCAGAACGCTGTCCCGAGGTTGCCAAGGAACTCCTCGCCGAGGCCGACCGCCTGGAAAACTGTCGTGAGTGCCTGGTGCATGGCGACTTCAGCCCAAAAAACCTGCTTCTCAATGATGGACGCATGGTGCTGCTCGACGCCGAGGTCGCATGGTTTGGCGATCCGGCCTTCGATGTTGCCTTCCTCCAAGCCCATCTTTTTCTAAAAGGACTCCACCATGCCCCCGGCGAAACGGCCTGGCGGCAAACGGCGCAGGCAGCATGGATCGCCTACAGCGAGGTCTTGGGAAAAAAGGTCGTGCATGGGTTGGAAGCCCGTTGCGCAAATCTGCTTTCAGCTCTACTGCTTGCCCGGGTGGATGGAAAATCGCCCGTGGAATATCTCACTCCGTCAAAACAGCAAGTTGCACGGACTTTCGCCACCCACACCCTGCGGAATCCCCTGCCGACATTGGAAGCCATGCGGGATTCCTGGCACGATCATCTCAGTCTCTTTGCCCATCCATGAAAATCAAGTCCGTCTCCGCCTTCCAGATCTATGATTCCCGCGGCAATCCCACCATCGAAGCGGAAGTCCTTCTCGACAACGGCGCTGTGGGTAGAGGACTCGTTCCCTCCGGTGCATCCACCGGGCAATTCGAGGCGCTGGAACTCCGCGATGGCAACCCCCGGCGCTTTCGCGGCAAATCCGTGTTCAAAGCGATCGAAAATATTCACCGCATGATTTTCCCGTGCGTGGTTGGCCTCGACCCATTGGACCAGCGCGGACTCGACGAGGCGCTCATCGCTCTCGACGGCACGCCGGACAAAAGCCACCTCGGGGCCAATGCCATCCTCGCTGTTTCGATGGCCTCGGCCAATGCCGCAGCCGCCGGTCGAGGCCTTCCGCTTTTCCGCTCACTGGGCGATGGCACCCTCCTGCCCCTGCCCGAAATCCAGATCTTCGGCGGCGGCGCCCACGCGAACTGGCGCACCGATGTCCAGGATTTCCTCGTCATCGCCACCGGGGCAAAATCCTATGAAGAAACCTTGGAAATCACCTTCAATGTCTTCCATGCCGCCGGCGACCTCATGCGCGAGCGCGGCACGTATTTCGGCGCGGCAGACGAGGGCGGTTACTGGCCGGAATTCCGGACGAACGAGGAGGTCTTCGAGGTCTTTCTCAGCGCCATCGAACGGGCAGGCTACACTCCTGGAGTAGAAGCTTCTCTCTCCCTCGACATCGCCGCCAGCGACCTCTTCGACAAGGAAAGCCGCTGCTACCGGTTCCGACTGGAGGAACGCACCTTCGATTCCGATGCTTTCGCCGAGCTCATGATCGACTGGTGCGAAAAATATCCCGTCGTTTCCATCGAGGACCCGATGGCCGATACCGACTGGGATGGTTGGAAAAAAATTCGAACCGCCATTGGAAACAAAGTGCAAATCATCGGCGACGACCTCTTCACCACCAATCTGGAACGCATCAAAAATGGCATCGCGGAAAACCTCGCCAACGCCGTGCTCATCAAGCTCAACCAGATCGGAACAGTCACCGAAACCATCGACGCCATCCGCCTCACCCAGGACGCTGGATGGGCGCCGGTCGTCAGCGCCCGCTCCGGTGAAACCGAGGATGCTTTCATCGCCCACCTTGCCGTGGCCACCAACGCCGGCCAACTCAAGGTCGGATCCTTCTCGCGAAGCGAACGTATGGTCAAGTGGAATGAGGTGCTTCGCATTGCCCGAGTGCTGGGCGATGATGCTTTATTCGGAAAATCAGGCCGATAAACGATGTTCCGCCCCCTGAACCGATTGTCGGCGGAATTTGCCCGGTGCCATGCCGCGTGAGATCCGGAATGCTCGGTTGAAATTGGAGAGGTTTCCAAATCCGGCATCGAAGGCGATCTCGCTGATCGTGCGGTCAGATTCCAGGAGTTGGCGGCAGGTTTCGCTCAGTCGCAAGTCGGTCAGGTAGGCGCCGAATGTCTTTCCGACAGCCCTCCGGAAAAACCGACTGAAGGCGGAGGGGCTGAGGCGGACCAGGCGGGCGGCCTCGGCGTGCGAAACCGGTCCACCGGCGTTTCCCGCGAGATACGCGAGCACGGCGCGCAGCCGGGGGTCGGCCTCCGTGCGCTTGCTCCGCGACCAGGGTGCCAGGGCAAGGGTGGTTGCTTGCGAACCAGAAAGTGCTGCCAAAATTTCCAGCAAGGAGGAGAATCGAATCAGCGGGTCAGCTTGAGTGAATAATTTGTTTCGCAGGTGCAGAGTGGAGGTTGCATCAAAACGCAGGCCCCTGGCCGCGCGGGCAAACAGGCTCGCCACCCCTGCAAACTCCGGCAGATGAAGCAACCCGCCCCACCGGGTGGGATCAAACTGCACAACGAAGCTGCGCACGCTTTTGGTGCTCTCGTGGGAGAGCCATGTGTGGGGAAGATTGGCTCCAAGAAGGCAGAAATCCCCCGCATGAAAGGGCTCCACGCTGTCGCCGACATAGCGCAGCCCGCTTCCCTTCAGAATCCAGGTCAGTTCCACCTCGGGGTGCTGATGCCAGGGATACTTGAAGGCGGCAGGCTTGAATTCGCGGATCGTGAAAGATGCCGGCCCAGACAGGGGAATTTTTTCAAACAGAGGACGGCGTGGGGATTGCATGATGGTTTCTTCCATAATTTCGCGAAAAAGCGACAATAAATCACCGGTTTTTGTGAATAGGAGGGATGCGTGCGCGACGGATTTCCGGCATGTTGTGTCCGTTCCTACCACCCATGATACCAAGAGAAGTTGTCAAAGAAGCCCTCGCGTTCCGTCGTCCGCCCTACGTTCCCTGGTCGTTTCGTTTCACACGCGAAGCGAGGGAAAAACTGGAGGCCCATTTCGGCACTGACGATCTCGATCCTCATATCGGGAACCATTTGTTGGAGCTGGGCAGCGACATCGGATTTTTTACAGACATCGGCAACGAACGCCATCGCGATGTGTTCGGGGTCATTTGGGATCGCACGATTGACAAGGACATTGGCAACGTCGAGGGGCAGGTACTGCCGGAGCCCACGCTACAGGGATACCAATTCCCCGATCCTCTTGACGCGCGGTTTTTCGAGGATATCCCCGGCCGCATTGCGAAGTACGGCGACCGCTATCGGGTGTTCTGTCTGGGATTTTCGCTGTTTGAACGGGCATGGACGCTGCGCGGCCTGGAGTCGCTCTACATGGATTTCATCGAGAATCCGGGGTTCGTTCACGACCTGCTCCATGCCATCGCGGAATACGATATCGCCCAGGTGAGAAAAGCTCTCGAATACGACATAGATGCGGTCTATTTCGGCGATGATTGGGGGCAGCAGCACGGGCTGCTCATGGGCTATGACCTCTGGAAACAATTTATTTTTCCGATGATCAAGCGCATGTATGGAGTCGTCCGCGATGCGGGGAAAACCGTCTTCATTCATTCCTGCGGCGACGTGGATGAGCTGTTCGACGACCTTGTCTCGATCGGCCTCGGGGTTTTCAATCCTTTCCAGCCCGAGGTGATGGATGTCGGTCGCCTGATGCGTGATTACCGTGGTCGGCTGGCCTTTTGGGGAGGAGTTTCCACCCAGCGAACCATGCCTTACGGTACAGTGGATGATGTTCGCTCGGAAGTTCGAAAGATGCGGGCGCTCGGAAGCGACGGCGGCTACATTCTTTCCCCGTCACACGCACTCGAAGGCGATGTGCCTCTTGAGAATTTACTCGCGCTCATCGAAGAGGCTCATGCGGGCCGGGTGTGATTTGATTACCGGTTCACCCTTCCTTGCTCGATCAACTACCAGTCGGACCCTTTTGGAAGCGGACCGAAGCGGTAGAGGGCTTCACCTTGGAGCAGCGCAAGGACCTCACCGCCGACAGCTTATGCATCAAGGCGTTTTTCGCCACCCGGGCACCTTCTTGCTGTGCTCCTTGCCTACAATCTCTTGGCTCTTTACTAGGCTCAAGTTACCAAGACCTGCGGATACAGAAAACCGGTTCAACCGCAAATCCTGTGTATAGGGGGAAGGATAGACAATGGTCATGCCGCTTGCAGCGGGATCATACACGACAGAGGTAACCACTGAGGAATGCAATGATCCCATTGCAACAGCGGTGGGGAGATGAGGCTCGAACCAACCGTCCTTGCGATCACGAAGCAATCAGTGCCCAGACTCCTCTGAAAAGCTGATCAAGGAGAAACACGGGGCAGGATTAAACACCCATCGCCCTTCAAAGCAGAGATCTGTCGGGACCATTGGTCCGGCCATTGCATGAATTTGATTCACTTTGCTCCCCCTCGGGGCCGCCTGCGGCAGTCTGTCTCGCTTTGCTCTGCTGTGGTTCAATCCTTGTGCGACAATCCCGCAACTGGCGGCTCGACCATTGCTCTAACTTCCGACACGCCCAAAGCCGAACAAACACTTTTTGCGGATGAACAAGAAAACCGGCCACCCTGTGGGCAACCGTTTTTGTTGGTGGGGCTAGCCGCAGCTGAGTGGATAACATCAAGTGCGTAATTGTGCGGTCGGCAACGCCTTACCATTTCATCCCTTATGGGTCTTGATACCTCGAAGCTTGCTCCGAGGCTGCTTACTCAATCTTGGATCAGGTGTTTTTGACGAACAAATATGTGTGTGTTAAAGATTCCATTTTATTAACACTTCGCTATCCTTGAACCGTTCAACAATCACATACACATGACAACAATAAAATTCTCTCCAAGTCGCATTACCTCTCACTGCCTTGCTTTGATCGCAATTTGTCTTGCATCAATTGTCAATAATGCCGAATCAGCAGTGCTAATGATTGAATCTTCATTTTCTGCTGGATCAAATCAAGCATTTAATGGGATCGCATTTCGTGCCAATGCTGGCACGCCATACTTATATGGTGCTGACAGTAACAATTCCAGTTTTTACACTTTCGATTTAACGAACCAAACTCAGAGTTGGACATCCAATGTGCCCGCTTATACATATGGCGCGGCCGTAGGTCAGGGAGACTTCAATCCTGAGTTTTATGTATCGGCTACCGACATAAGGACACTGAGATATGATGAAAATTCTTCTGCTTGGTATAATACATTTTTCGCACCAGTGGAAATTCTAGGATTAGAAAGTTCGAATCCATACCAGAATTATTCTGACTTTTGGGCGGTAGAAAAAGCAGGCCAGACTAACGTCGTGCGTCTCGATTACGCTGGCGGTCAAACAATTCAGCAAAGCATTGTGAACATTGGGGCAGGGCTTACAGATTTGGCTGTTGATTTGTCTGGAAATTTATTTATTCTGGGTGGCAGCACAATTTACCAGTATACCACGTCTGGTTCATTTGTAACAACATTCAGCGTTGACCCATCCATTTTTAATCCAACAGGAATTGCATTGGATACCTCGACGGGAAATATTTGGGTCTCAAATGGCACCTCCACTCTTTACCAATTGAGTGCTGTTCCTGAACCAAGTGCGAAAATGTCCGTAGTCATTGCCGGGTTTCTGCTAACAGCACTCTACTTCAATAGAAGGCAGAAAATAAAAAAGACACAACGTCATAACTAAATACTTTTATGAAAAGCGTTCTAATAAAATGTATGGCGTTTTTGTTGCTTTCCGGCGCGTCGAGTATAGCAGATGAGTTAAAAGTTCTAAGGTCTTTTGATGCGGGAGGCCCCTCCCTTCACCTCACCGGTTTATCGATATATGCGATACCAGGAAAAGGGTCCATGATCTATGCTGCTGATACCGCTGGAGACAACTCTAAAATTCGTGTATTTTCTTCCGAAGGCGACGAAATCTCACAGATGCCAGTTGGAACGTGTGCGTTTGGTGTTTTGGTTGGTAAGGGAGATTTTGATCCTGAGATTGTCGTTAGTCCACTTCAAGAGCGGCTAATTCGTTGGAATGGAGAAAACTTTGTGAATATGGCATATCCCAGTAAACTTTGGGGAATTGCTAGTGCAGATTCGAATGACCCATATGCTGACATCTGGGCAGTAGCGACTGATCAAAAATCTATTGTGCGTTTAGAGTATACTTCAAATGCTAATGTGTTGCAAACAATCACACATAAAGGAGATATATTGACTGATATATCGGTATTTCGCGACGTCATCTACGCGGTAGGTAGTGGAGAGCTTTATAAATACGCAACGGACGGAAAACTTCTTGAACGTTATACTGTTCCAGCAAGCATTGGAAAAGCAGTTGGTGTCGCCTTTGACCCCGCTGACAACATTTTGTGGATTAGCAACGGGTCGTCAATGCTATTTCAATGTGAAGCTCCGTAGGAGCCACTGAAATAAGTATCAAAAGATAAAAGGCCAATCCAATCTGTGAAGTATACGGAGCAGTGAGTTAAAGTAAATACTCTGAAAGTTCGATCCTTAGTCAGACGTAAGAAATATATAGACCAAGGTGAACTAGTGCTTTATAGTCCAGCGTTTGAAAAAGATATAGAAAGCAGGTTTGAGCGTGATACTATTTCTAAGTGGTTGTCTGAAAAATGAAAAGATTAGAGATAACGATTGATCATGACACGGATCATCACAAGGAGAACCTAGGCAGCGGCTCACCCCGGAGATCGCTCGTGGTCGCGGAGCAACCAGCGATGCTGAACAATACAAACGAATGTCCGCTCGACAACCCAGGGCCTAGCAAGAATGTGAAATTCGGATTTCGCCGGGATTCTTTTGATGATATCGACTTTAGTCGAGGACCGCAGACAAGAAACCCGGTTGGAGAACTCCGGGCCGCTGAATCCGCCGTCGGCCCAAACCTTGCCGAGTCGTTGAGCGCAAAGAAGAGGCTGAAGAAGTTCCTTGGCTCCGGCTCGTTCGGGCACATCAGCTGGCGTGATGGCCACTCCCAAGAGCATCCCCAGAGTATCGATGCAGACAAATCGCTTGCGGCCCTTGATTTTCTTTCCCGCATCGTAGCCCACCGGCCCGCCATGCCCTTCGGAACGCACGCTTTCGTTGTCGATGGTCCCCGCGCTGGGGTGGTCGTTTCAGCCATCCAATCTTCGCACCAGTTTGAGCAGACGGGCATTGATCGCCAGCAGCATGCCCGAGCGAGATCAAAATCGAAAGTGGTGATAGACGGTGTTCCATGCCGGAAAATCTTTCGGCAACAACCGCCAGCGACACCTGCTTTTGAGCACAAACGGCACCGCATTGAGGCGGGTCCGGGGCGACCCGACGTGCCGCCTTGCCTTGGCAAACATGGAAGAAAGGATATGCCCTGAAAGTCCAATACGCAGGTTGGATATTGAGCAATTTTCCTCGCCCAAAAACCGCTGCGCGTATTGGTTCCGGGCTTGCCTCCTTTTCAAAGTCAATTCCTTTTCAGCTCGAATCCTTCATTTTCAGACAACCTCTAAGAGATCTTAGGAATTTTACTCAAATTCCACCCATCGGAAAAAACCATGCACTGCCATAAAAAAAGAGGCCATTTTGCAAAGGCATCTCCGACATCATTGTGATCTTCGATTCCCTCACAGAGACTTATTTATCGTGTCTGTCGAATGGCGTCGCTTGCACGATTCCACTTACAGTAGAAGCTTCATTTTTGTGTATGTCCCAAACTCTGCCTCGCAGCGTGCCGTTGAACTTGTGCCATCTGTAGAGTTCCTAATAGCTAACGAAATTTGCCATTTTATTAATCAGTTATAATGACAGCCAAAATTATGAGTATTCTTACAAAAGTCATGCTAATGTCGATGTTCACAACGCTTATAGCGTGTGCAGAACCCCAAGTTAACGTGCCTTATACAAATCGTCCGCCAAAAATTGATGGCACTCGTGATTCTGACGAGTGGGATCAAGCAGCAATTATAAGAAATATATGCACTAAAAGCTCGTCAAATGCTCCGCAGGCTTCTGCTTTCTATCTACAATATGATAATGAGAATCTATACATATTTGCGCATCTCGAGGAAAGCGAGAAGGGGTATCCGAAAGCGTACGCCAGGCGTTCTAATGATGATCTAACTTTGGATGATGCAATTCAAATCGTACTTGGTATAAATGAACAACTCGGTGTTCCTCGCGAGGTTCTGACAATGGGTGGTTATGAGGGTGCGCTAAATGCGGAGGTTTCCGCTGCAGACATTTACTATCAGTTTACTGTAAATGGAGTTGGAGCCAAGAGTCGCGCTTATAATGAAAATCTGCTTGATCGGCCGGCATTTTACAGCGCAGTTGCTTTAGAAAGCGGAGGATGGAATGTTGAATGTGCAATTCCATTTTCCTCATGGGGCTTCGAGAGCCCTGAAGGAAAAGTTGCTCTGGCAAACTTCTTTCGGTTTCGCCCTCCCCAAATTATGGCATGGCATCTTCCGGATCTTCCGATTCAGTATAACGCAATGCCGCTTGGAAAAATATGTTTTCTTCCTAAAGAGTCCACAGGCGTTAGGACTGACGAAAAGCAAGGTGAATTTTTATCTGAGGACCACCCAAGTAGCGACAATTCAAATTCCGCACTTTTGCTCGCTGGTGAGTTAGAATACTATCCTTTAAGTGGAGTGATTGCTGCCAGAGTGCATTTTGATCAAGAAGTTCCAAAAGGAAAAGTCTTACTATATGAGGGGGAAACATTACTTTGCAGTTGGCCGTTGACTGCGTCGCAAGATCAAAAATATTTGTATAATATCTCAGCAGGTAATCAGCCGGAACGGAAGCTTTCACTGGTAGTGTTAGATAATTCCGGAAACGAACTTATCCGACAGAGTCGAGTAGAAAAACCTGTGATAGCTCCAGAATGGCTTGGTACGACAGTTGGCATGGAATATCTAAAGGATCGGGTTCCTGCGCCTTGGTCATACCCTAAAGTCAGCGGAACATCTATAAAACTTTCGCATAGCCAAATTACGATGGGAAATAATGGCCTGTTTTCTTCAATTACCGATGAATTTGGAGAAATGTTAGGAGGAGATGTGAAAGTAGATGTCCATGTTGATGGGAAGGCAATCGACATTTCCCCAAAAACTGTCAATGTTCGTCAAAGAGATTACTATGTAGAGACGGAAGGTGAAAGCCGCGCGGGACAAGGAACTTTGCAGATCCGTTCAAAAATGGATTACGACGGATTTACGGAAGTAAAAATGCGTCTTAATAATATTTCCGCAAATTTAATTGAGAAAGTTGTGATACGAATTCCGCTGCAGAATAGTGTTGCAAAGTATGTTCACCAGGTTTTCGTGCAAAAAATCTATGAATTAGCAGGATTTGGATTCGAAACGCATGACGGTCCATTATGGGTCGGAAATCAAGAGAAAGGAATAAACTTCTCTTATGATGACATTGATCCATTCCTCTCGAAAGATCCAAGATCGAGAGTCAAAGTTGTGGAAGATAAAAATCTGACTTGGCTGGAGATAACGCTTGTTGATGCGGCGGGGCAAGTCAAAGAGGATGGACACGTTTTCCGCTTTTTTCTTCAACCTACACCCACAAAACCGGTGTCGCTCACTAGTAGCACGGGAAAAGTTGAGTTCAAATGGGAACAATGGGCAACTAAAGAAGGAGATATGCAGTTCGAAAAAATTCCTGAGATAAAGGAATGGACTACAGCCTTAAAAAAAGAGGGAAAAGTTGGGGCTATTTATACAACGCATGGTCTTGCGATGGATTCTGATGATTTCAAAAAATATTCATCAGATTTGGCACTTCAACCACTATGGATGTGCTATCAACGAATGTACGAGCCGGGTTTCAAAGTTCCAGTGTATGGTGTATGTCGTCGTGGCCCTGATGGTGATCGAATGCTTTATGGGTTGAAAAAATTCATTGATGAAGCTGGAATAGGCGGAATATGTGACGATGGAATGAGTTTGGCCCTACCAGATAATAATATTTCCCACCCACCTGGGTGTGGAAATCATGACATTCCACAATGGAGCATGGAAACAAAGTCAAGAGTTATCTTGCAACGCAATTTTTTGAAACGAGTTCGAGGGCTGTTCAACAATTCAGGAAGGCCTTTTTATCTTTCTGCTCACGCAGGAGGCGGTCTCGAGATTGCCACGCTTTCTTTCTTTGATACGTATATGGAAGGCGAACAACTTGCCCGGTTTCGTCCGGGATATCATATTCCTTCTGGCCTCTTCTCTGTCGGGTATAGCGGATGGGCATGGGGATTTCGAACGCTATTTTGGGATAAGACTTGGAGGAAAAATCATGGGCATTATTGGAGTTATATATATTCGCTTCTACACGGAATGGATTACGAAGACTCAAAGGAAATTTATGAGATATGCAAGGACTTTGAAAAATCTCCGGCTAAGTTTTTTCCATATTGGCGATCAGGACCGGATGTCTCTATTTCCTCAAGTAAGTCAAAGTGTTCATATTTTATAAATGCGAGTTCGGCATTAGTCGTCGTTGGAAATCTCAGCTATAACAATGATCATGTAGCAATTGACTTGACGAGACTCTTTCCAGATAAACCAATTCGTGTGGTGAATGTTCTTGCGAATAATGAACCACTAGTAGTACCTAATAATCGTGTCCTATTCGTTTCACTCGATTCATATAAGGGCTGCGTCTACCGCATTGATGTTCACGAGAATGAAGATCCAGCACGAGTGAATACAGCAAAGGCTCCTGTTGATGCCTCTGTGTCGAAATGGAGGCCTGATTGCGGTAAAGGTGCTACTATTGAAAATACTGTAAGTGCGAAAGGTTTGCCTGATGGATTTTCTGTCAAAACTACAATTTTCCAGGATAAAGCAGTGATATTGTGGAATTCCGAGAGTAAGTTAAATGCTTTTAGTGGTTCCATTTTAGTAAATCATGAAAATCGGATTATTTTGGGATTTGGCGAAACCGAGATAATCTTTGATGGAGTTTGGCAGATATCCAAGCCTAGTGGAGGTTACGTTTACAATCCAGAAATCTCCGTTGGGAAAACTGTGAAAATTCAGTTTTCACTTAACGATGGAAAGCTAGATCTTGTTTACGATGGGAAACCTCTAGCGAGGAATATTTCTGTCGGTAGTATAGATGATATTCACGTTGGAACTTGGGGCGGTGATGCGGCGCATATTCAACCAGAAGCATTTTCCAATGTGCCAGTGCAACTTTTTGAACCTCTGGAAGGTAAAGATCTCACTTTCATCACAGACAAACCGATAGAATCTATGAAATCGCCAGGTGCTGGCGCATGGCAAACCCTCGTCGGTTCAAAGGAATATGGAGCGAAAACGACTTCGAGCGATTCGATTAGCGTCGAATCAACTTCCATATCGCCTGCAAGTGCAATTCTAACTGAACCGACATTTGGTGATAATGCATCTTTGGTTTTGAAAATTAAGCACTCTGGGCGGATCGCCATTACTATCGGTGGAGTTGGCTTTCTTTGGGACTCCGCTTGGCAGCTAGTTGGCGAAACTGCAGGATGGAGCCAAGGTGTTATCTATCAACCCGCTTTTCCACTAGAGAACGATTCGATCATTAATATAGATATATCAAATGGTATTTGGTCCGTATCTTGCAACGGACAGTTGCTATTTAAAGATGTTGAATTCAGATCTTACCAACACTCTGACAATCGTTTAATGCTGAAATGTTGGGCCGGAGACAGGGCGGAAGTCAAACTTAAGAGAGCTGATAACAGTGCTTTAAGAAATACCAACTTCTCGATGAAGCACCCAATTCAATAAATCCTTTGTCCACAATGTATCTGGTTAAATGCTAATGTGGGAAGAATTTGGCGCGGTCCCTTGCTTCATTGGGGTGAAGCAATTTGCAGGTATTGTTCCCTGGGGGGGGAGTTGCCTGCCGGGACCGCGCCATTCTTTGTAAGGAAATGATCTAGGCATCTCAAATCTTCACGCCAATTGATCGCTTATGAAAAGAAAACGCATTCTCATGGCCTTGGATTGGTATGATAGCGAGCTGCATCGGGGAATAGCGGCCTACGCCAAGGAACACGACTGGGTGTTGAACACCCATATGTGCAGAAAAGAGCAAATTCCCGAGGGATGGGTGGGCGATGGTGTTATCGGACTGATGAGCCGTCCGGGCACCCGGACATTTGTGAATTCCCTCGGGCTGCCGACGGTGGATATCGGCGGGCATTTCACGGAATTTCCACAGGTCCTCTCGGACAATGACCGCGCCGGCGTGATGGCGGCCGAACATTTTCTGGAGAGAAACCATGTGAACTTTTCCTTCTTTTTCCTCCAGTGCAGCCGATTGGAAGACGAGGTTTCGAACGGATTCAGACGGACGATCAAATCCGCAGGGAAAGCCTGCTCCCTGCATTGTTGGAATTCAACCGACGGCGAGCACACGATCAACTACCGCACGGTCCATCAATGGGCAAAGAGAACCCTGGCTTCACTACCCAAGCCGGTGGCTGTGATGTGTCAGAATGACGACACGATGGCGATTGTTCTCAACGCCGCCCTCGATGAGGGCCTTCACGTTCCCGAGGATATCGCCCTGCTCGGGTTGGGAAATTCCCCCATTGTCTGTGATTTTCTGCCGGTCAAACTTTCCAGCATTGACGTGGATTTGACGGGCCTTGGCTACCGCGCCGCACTCGAACTGGACCGTCTTTTCAAAGGGGGCGCCCCGTCGCCCATTCCCGTCCGTGTCCCCCCAAAGGGCGTCGTTCTTCGTGAATCTACAAACTTTCTGGCGGTGTCCGATCCGCATGTGAGGGATGCGGTGAGAAAGATCTGGCATCACTATTCCACGCCATTGAGTGTGGGAAAATTGTCCTCCTCGATTTCCAAGTCGAGCCTTCACAATCGTTTCAAACGGGAAGTCGGCCGGACGGTCGGGAGGGAACTTTTGAGGGTTCGCCTCGATAACGCGAGGCGCATGCTGGCCACGACCGATAAACCGATGGGAGATATAGCCAGGGAATGTGGATTTTCCAGTGGGGCTTCCTTCAGCAATATATTTGTCCGTCATTTGGCAATAAGCCCGAGGAAATATCGCGCCGGGCACTTTCAGGGAAACACTTTTGATACGCGTCGGGAAACCGCACAAGTCTTGTTGAATTAAGGAGAGTCCGGGAATCCATGAGTTTTCCGAAACAAGGCCAACTGTGAAACCCGGCACAACCTTCAGAAAAAACCATCCGTCTGCGATCCTCCCGAATCGAAACAGAGTTTGAAGACCTTCGTCATGCCACGTTCCTGACAGGAAATGATTTTTCACCGCCGAAAACCGCACTTTTCACGAAATGACGATGCCCTCCGCAATCTTCCTGCATCCCAAAAAGGATGAAGCTGATTTTAAAATTGCGAGGGAATCTTCTGTCCGCGCGAATAAACCGCGCTCGCTTTTTGTCAGGCAGAGGCAATTGAACATTGCCTTGTCCGTTTTGGCCGGGTTGCTGGTGTTTTTGTCGAGTTGGTGGACGGCGCGAGCCGTTTATTCGGAAAACCAACGCTACGACAATACGCGTTCGGGAAAGATTCTTGAGCGCTTTCTTACATGCATTCTTCAGCAAGCCGAGAAACGGGCGGGGGAGCAAAGGATCACAGCCGTCCTCGAGCACTTATCCGGCGCGAAGCGCCCCAATGGGGTGGACTTGTTCATTTTCGACGGGGAGCACCGCAATGTGTTTTCTTCCCGCGTCGAGATCGCCCTTGGACAATTGTATGGCAATTGGCTGGTGGACGAGGGCCGGACGCTGGCGGAAATGGTCAAGGCGACTCCCTCAGGGAGCACCAAATACTTCCAGAGCCGTTTCCAACCCGTGGGAAGCTGGCAATCAAGGATCGGCCTTAACGGCATTTCCTACATAGATGGCACTTCCTTTTACATGCTGGCGCATCTGGAATCAGACACCATTAACGATTCCTATCTCATGCCTCTTCAGCTTGGGGCTACGCTGGGGTTTTTGTGCAGTCTGCTCTTCTGGGGCATCACCGAGATTCATCATCGCAGGCAATTGCAACTCTGGCGGGAAAACCTTTTTGTCGGAAAAACCGCAATTCAGAGTGCGGTGGAAGAACGGCGACGGGTCATTCTGGACAGGGTGACTTGTTCCGAAATGGCGGCATTCCTCGGTCATCTGGATTTTCTTCGGGAGCAGATGGAACAAATCGCCCGTAACGAACATCGTCTTGGAGTTGCGGAAAAATCCGCCCGGGCCGTTCTGAATTCGGTCAACGACGCGGTATTCGTGGTGGGCAACGACGGGGTGATCAACTGGGCCAACCGCCGGGTGGAGGAAATTTTCGAGGCCTCCCGTTCGGAGCTTCACCAGACGCCTCTCTCGCTTTTCGGAGGGGAACCCGGAATGGAGGGGCTCGTCCAGCGGGAAATCGAGCAGGCATGGGAAGGCGATCCGCGGTCCTTCCAATGGGTCGGAAGGCGGGTGAAATCAGGCGAGGTCTTCCCGGTGGAGGCTTGGGCGTGCCGGGTGCCTCTGAGCACGAGCGACGCCGTTTGCGTGAGCATCCGTGACATATCCAAACAGCGAAAAAATGAAGCTTCTCTCAGGCAGGCGCTCGGTGACCTCAAAAGTGTGATCGAACGGGCGGACGCCGCAAGCCGAGCCAAAGGCGAGTTTGTGGCCAAGGTGAGCCACGAGATTCGAACGCCAATGAACGCGATCATCGGGCTTTCGCATCTTGCCAGACGAAATCTGCCCGAGGGGAAAACCAGGGACAGTCTGACGAAAATCCACGCAGCAGCCAGCGACTTGCTCCGGCTCATTGACGACATCCTGGACTTCTCGAAACTGGAAGTTGATCGAATATCTCTGGAATGCAGACCGTTTCACCTGTCGGCTCTTATGGAGAGGGTTCTCGATTTGTGCCGGATCCGGGCGTCCGGGAAGCCCGTTCATATTGAGTTGAACGTGAGTCCAGAGGTTCCCGAGTGGCTCTCTGGAGATTTCGGACGGCTCAAGCAAATCCTCATCAACCTGTGCGAGAACGCCATCAAATTCACTCCCGCTGGCGTGGTTGGAATCAACGTGGCCGCCGAACCCGGAGATATTGTGGTGTTTTGGGTGAGCGATCAGGGAATCGGAATCAGCGCCGAACAGGTGGGCCGGATCTTTCAGAGCTTCGAGCAGGCGGATGGTTCGATCACCAGGAGATTCGGAGGAACCGGATTGGGTCTCGCGATCTGCCAGCTTCTCGTCAGCAAAATGGGCGGACAAATCGGGGTGGAAAGCCGACAGGGAGAAGGTTCCACCTTTTGGTTTCGCGTGCCGCTGGAGAAAGCGGCCAAGGAAGAGAAGCCTCCGGGCAGTGAGCCAACAGGGCCACTGCTCCAAGCCTGCAAAGCCCTCGTGGTCGATGACAACGAAATCAACCGGGAGATTGCGACCGAAATGCTCAAGGACGAGGGAGCCGAGGTTCGGGCCGTATCCGACGGATTCGCGGCTTTTGAAACTTTGCTGGAGGAGGATTTTGATTTGGTGCTTTTGGATATCGAGATGGCCGGAATGGACGGCTTCTCCACGGCGAGAGCGATCCGGCGCCTTCCCAACAACAATGCCAAGGTCTCCATCATCGCCATGTCGGCCCATGTGCTGGAATCCTCCCGCACGGCAGCCTTGGAGGCGGGAATGGACAGTTACCTCACCAAACCCATGGATGCCGCAGCGTTGCGCCGCACTCTGAAGGGTTATTGCTCGAAACGGCAGCACCCCATCCCCTTTGACGCCCCCGTTCTGGATGTCGGTCTCGTTCTCGATCCGGAAGGAAGCCTCAAGCGGCTCGGAGGCGATCGGGAATTCTATTTGCGCCTGACGGGACGGTTTCAGGAGCAATGGTTGGACTTTCTCGAAAAGCAAAAAACCATCCTGGCTACAAACTCCTCGGAGGCTTTTATTTTGGTTCACAGCCTGCGCGGGGCGGCTGCAGCCATCGGGGCCAATCAGGTTTCCTCCATCGCCCTGCAAATGGAATCCGATCTCCGCGAAGGAAAGGACATTCTCCGGCACTTCCAGCCCTTGAGCCTCGCGATGTGCGCTCTCGCGGAAGCATTACAATCCCCGGAATCAAAAACCATCCTATGAAAAAAAGCCTCTCCGACTGCCATGTCCTTCTTGTCGACGACTCTGTCGAAAGCCTGATGATCCTGGAGTATCTCCTGGAAAACCTCTGCCATGTCCATACTGCCGCCAATGGCACAGAGGCCATTGCTCGCGCCAAGAAGATCCTTCCCGACCTTGTTCTGTTGGACGTTGTCATGCCAGGAACAGATGGATTCGGCATCTGCAAAGCCCTGAAAGCAGCTCCCGAAACCGCCACCACCCCGGTGATTTTCCTCACTGGTCTGGCGGATTCCAATGACAAGGTATCCGGTTTCGCGGCAGGCGGGGTGGACTATGTCACAAAACCCTTTGATGGAGCGGAAATCCGGGCCAGGGTCAAAAATCATCTTCGCCTTTCTCTCTACGAACAGGAACAGCGCCGCCACATCGAGTACCTTTCCGGGGCTGTCCGGGACACGGAAGAAACCTATCTGTTCTTTGCCAACCATACGGTCGATGTCCTTATCCAGTGTTCTCCGGAGGGAATCATTCGCCGAATTAACCGTAGTTGGGTCGAACTGACCGGTCTGGGGATTCCGGTGGGCCGTCCCCTTTGGGATATCGTATGTCCGCAGGATGCCGAAATCCTCCAATCCACTCTCTTGCAGGGGATTCAGGAACAAAAGGAGGATCTCCATTTGACATTTCGCATCCCGGCCATTGACGGGGAGCGCTCACTTCAGGGGGCTTTCCGAATCTGCTACAACCACTCCGGAACAGCGGTCGGCATCAATGGAGTTTTAACGGATGTGTCCGAACTGGTTCAGGGGAAGGAAAAGCTGGAAAATGTGCTGGTCGAGGGCCGGGCAGCAGCAGCGGCTCACCTGACCTACCTGGAAAAGGTTTCCCACGAAATCCGCACCCCTCTCAATGCCCTTCAGGGGGGGCTTCAACAACTCCGGGAACTCGGGATCAAGCAGGAAGTCTTGGACCTGATGGAGCAAGGCACCGCCGCTCTTTCCCTGCTTCTGCCAAGCGTTCTGGCCGAGAATCAACGCAGCACCAGGACCGCCAGCGGGATTTTTTCCGTCCCGTCCTCCCATTCCTCCTGTCCTTCGGTTTCGGTTCTGATCGTCGATGACATCAAAGTCAACCGGCTGATCCTTACCCACATTCTTAAAAACCTCGGGTTTCAGGATTTCGACTTCGCGGAATCTGGCGAGGAAGCCTTGGAATTCTGGAACCGCCGCCAGCATCCGCTCATCTTTTTGGATTACCAGATGGAGGGAATTGACGGCTACGAAACCTGCCGCAGAATCCGGAAAGCCTCCCCCACGGTGCAACCCACCATTCTGGGAGTCAGTGCCTCGGCGCTTGCCGAAAACATGGGAAAGGCGCTTGAAGCCGGATTTTGCGCCCAGATTCCCAAACCCATTTCCAAATCACTCATCAAACAGACCCTCGCATCTCTGGGCTGGCAGTTTGATGAACAGGAGAAACATGAAAAATAAGAGACGCGTTCCGGGCCTCGTTTCCGACCGACGTCCCAAGACGGTGCCACCCAAAATCGAGGAGAGCAGACAGTCGGCCATTTGCGCTGAATACTCCCCTGCTCAAGAGGGCGAACTCTCCCCTGTCGATTCTGATCCGAAACCTGGAAATGAGCCGGCCTCCGAGTCTTCAGCATTGCAGAAAGGCGCTATTATGAGCCGCTCACACGCCCGCGTGCTCATTGTCCATCATGACTTCAAGCTTCTGGAGCTCTCGGCCCAGACGCTGAAAATGCTCGGATTCGCCGATGTCCATCTTGCCGACAACGGCATCTTTGTTCACAAGGCGCTTCTCGGGAATCGCTATGACATCATTTTGCTCGATCTTCTGATGCCCGGTCTCAACGGCACGTTTGCTTTCGCAAAAATCCGTCTGAAAGGTTTCTGCAAAGAGACCCGCCGCACATTGGTCATCCCCAGTGCAACTTATGAAGTTTGCGGCGCTGACTCGACACGCATCACCCCCCTGTCAAAGAACGCTCTCCATCACATTTTCGTTCAAAATGGATTCATTTGAAAGTCCCCGGCCGCATCAATGGCATGGCGTTCCGGAGAGAACCCCCTTCTGGCATTTCCAGATCACCGGATGGACCGCCTATGCGATTCTTTCCGTTCCCGTCAAGTGGTTCCTCTTCGGATCGCTTTCGGCTGTCTTCATCTCCCTCTACCAAACCCGCAAAGACCTCCGCGAATTGGCGGGTTTCCTCCGACGGTGGGTCGTGGGCTTCCCGGACCTCCACTCACCCCAAGCCCCTTGATTAGAAAACTCCTCCCGCAAAATGATGCGGGAGGAGACGGAAATAGTTTGCTCGATATATCGAGCAACCGGAGGCCCCTCCGGTGAACAGGGAAGACAGGTGGAAAAAGCTCTTGGGCGTCCGTATCCGGGAAAACCGTGTTCTCGTCGGCTTGACTCAGCAGGACCTTGCCGCCCGCTTGAGACACGGGGGATTCCGGCGTTGCTCGCGGGCGTTGCTTTCCCAGATCGAAGCAGGCGTTGCGACGATCCGGGGGTATGAACTCTATTATCTGCGGCAGGTCTTCGGAGAAGCCTTTGAGAGTGAATTCTGGGAACCGTTCCATCATCGCCGGGAACGGTCAAAAGATACGGCGGAAAAATGAATTGCTTTTTGTCCAAACTGCCCGCTTTCTGGAAATACCAAATCGTCGGATGGGCCGTGTATGCACTCATCGCCATCCCCGTCAAATGGGCCATCTTCCATTCCTTTTCGGGAGCGATTATTTCGTTTTACCGCGAACTGCTGGGAGTGCTCCTGACCTTCGGGATGTATCTGGTCTATCGCCAAATCTACGGGCGCTGGAAAATTTCCTCGCTCCTTCTCGTCATCATCGTTTTCTCATTTGCGGGCAGCGCCTTGGAAATTCTGATTTCGTTTGTCCTCCACAACGTCGTCATCTTCGAGGAAGCAGGATTCAGCAATGATGCCACACGAATGGGCGTGCTGTATTACCGCGCCGCCGTCTTCGCAGGCTGGAGTTTTCTTTACTTCATGTTCCGGCTGATTTCCGAGAGCCAAGACCTGCGGGACAGATTGGCAGAGGCACTGGCCCACTACCGCGAAACCGAACTCCAAATGCTGCGGGCGCAGATGAATCCCCATCTGCTAGCCAACGCTCTGACCAACATCCTCGTGGGATTGGGGCGGCAACTGCCCAAGGTGGCCGCAATGGTTCAGGCATTGGGCAACTATCTCAACTACTCGTTGATCCATCAGAAAGACGATTTTGTGACGGTGAGCGAAGAATACGAAGCCCTCACGGATTTCCTCACGTTGGAGAAAGAGTCGTTCGGGAGAAAGCTGGACATAGGATGCCGGATTGATGACTCCGCCCGATCCCTCAAGGTTCCGGGAGTCCTCCTGCAACCGCTCGTTGAAAACGCCGTCAAATACGGGTTTCGGACATGGGCACCTCCGATTGTGGTTCGGCTGGCCGTCAGCCGCTGCGAATCGGATCTATTGATTGAAGTCGCCAATACCGGTCGCTGGGTGAATCCGGACAGGAACCGGACGGCGGGAGGAATCGGACTGCAAAACATCCGACGCCGACTCCAATGGCTCTATGGAAACAAACACCAAATCGAAATCCTTGAGGAGGAAGGATGGGTGACCATCCGGATCCTTCTTCCCATCGAATGATGAACCGACAGACCTTGCAGGCGTTGATTGTCGATGACCATGCCGATGCCAGAAACCACCTGAAACAACTCCTCGAACGGCGCTTTGACGTTCAAGTCATCGGAGAAGCCGAAGGCATTTCCGATGCCGTTGTCCTGTGCAACGACCTCCACCCGAACCTGATCTTCCTCGACATCGAACTTTCCGGAGAAACCGGATTTTCCCTTCTCGAAAAACTCGATCCGCTGCCCGCGATCATCTTCGTCACCGGTTTCAGCGAATACGCCGTCCGGGCATTCGAGGTCAACGCGGTGGACTATCTGCTCAAGCCGGTTGATCCCCGCCGGCTTTCCGATGCCCTTGAGCGGATTCATCAGGCCCCCTCGCGCACGCAAACCAAATCGTTTCTTCCGGGCGATCCCATCATTCTGGAATGGGACAAAAAAGCGCGGGTGATCTTCGTTTCCCAGATCGTCGGCATTGTCGCAGCGGGAAATTACACCGAAGTTCTCATTGCGGATGGCAGCAAAGTTTTCCTGCGGCGGAAAATTTCCAAATGGGAGGAACTTTTGCCGAAATCGCTTTTCGTCTGTCCGAATCGTTCGCTCATCGTAAATTTGAAAGCCGTGCGCAATCTGACCCTCAAATCCCGCGACAAAATCACCTTCCTGTTGCAGGAGCATGATGGCGAATTCGAGATCGGACGAAAGCCCGCGACTCGTCTTCGCCAGGCCTTGCGGCAGGCGCGGGGGGGGTGACGAAATCACCGAAAAGACCGTTCCGGCACGGGTTCGGACCGCTCCGTCACCAAGAAAATGACTCGGCCGCCGTTCCGGGCAGATTGGCCTCACAACATGAAGAGGTTAGTCAACAACATCGTCGGGCCGCAGATTCGCAGACTGCGGGTGAATCGGAACTGGTCCCAGGGCCAACTGGCCGCCAAACTGCAAATAGCCGGATGGGACATATCGCGGGGCACGGTGGCCAAGCTGGAAAGCGGGTTCCACTGCGTCCGGGAATACCAGATGTTTTTCCTGATGCGGGTGTTCGGCGTGCAATACCGGGACCTGCTCCCGGCGTCCATTGATCCGCACGCACCCGACCTGTTCGAGAAACTCTCGGCCCGGCTGAATTCCCGCTACTGAAGCGGCCGGGTTTCTTTTTTGCCAAACCGCGCTTCGGGTTCCCGGGAGAAGAAGCCGGAAATTTCCCGGCTTCCGAAAATGCGCTCGAAAATGAGAACTTCGTAGTCAGCGACAGGTTCCTCCCGACGCTCGATGCGGAGGATCCTTTCCTCCGAACACCCGAAGCCGGTTTGGGCATACCGTTCCGCGACCTGAACAGGGCTCCAGCCCTCCTTTTCCCGCAATTGGCGGAGAAGCGGCCCGAGCACATTCCTGGGTTTGGCGGAAGAATTCATGGGCGGAATTTTACGATAGCGCGAAGGGGCTAAAGTGCCAATTGCGGCCCGCAGGGTTGCCGGTTCGCGGCCATGCCAGAGCCAACGGGCGCCTCCGGCGAGGCCGGAGAGGATTTTTCTTCGGGAGGCGGAGGAAAAACCTTTCCGCGAATCTCCGCCGGGATTTGATAAAAGAAATCCTCAAACGCCCGGTCGAAATCGTTGGCGAACCCTTCGTTTTCCAAGGAAGCGATCAGATCGCTCTCCATGAAGAACGCCGAAGCGTTGATGCCGAACTCGATCAATTTGAAGACCACCCCGTTCGCATTGGGAGTGAGCGGAATGCGATGGGCGGTTGTCGGGGTGAGAATGGTTTTCATTCGCGGGGTGGAACTTCGACCCTGATGTCGCAGACAAAGGGCGTCTCCCGGGTGAGCCCGTAATACCGGGCCTCGATGGCGTGGACCGAGGTGAGACGACCGGAGCACAGCAACGGCACGAGCCTTTTCAACCGCCACCCGAAAAGGATGACATCGCGGGTGGAAAAGGAGAGCAGGAACCGCTCGGCGGGTGCGTTGGGTAGATCCTCCGAGTTTGTTTCATGGAGAAAGTGCAACAAATGGCCAAAGGGGAAGCCGTGGACGCGGCCGTCCCGGCAGTGGAAGTCCATGACCAGGGAAGTGGCTTCCGACTCGAAGACCGATTGGGGAACGTATTTCATGGATTTAGAGATGGCTCTGCCGAATCGACGGCGCGGAAATCCGGACGCCCGGTATTTCCCCGGCGGCAGGAATCCCGCGCAACTTTTGCGACAGCGCGACCAACTGGCGAAAGACTCTTTGGGTGATTTCCATCAGGCGATGCGGTGAAAGCGGCAGGGAGCGTAACGGGCGCAAACGGGGTGGGTGTTCCGAAAGCGGAACAGGTTTCCCGTCAGGAGGAGCGCCCTCCAGAGCGCTTTTTACCAGATCGAGAGCGGCTTGGCGATGGGTCGTGCGGGCGATGCGATCCCGCAGGATCATCTTGTCATCGGTGAAAATCCGGCATTCCTTTCGACCTCTCGAAATGGAAACATAAAATTGTTCGCGGTGGATGGCCGGGACCGAGCGGGACGAGACCACGAGAAACACCGAATCCACCGTCCGGGCCTGGGCCGCGTGCGAGGTCACGCAATACCCGTGGGCAAACTGCCGGTAATCGGGCGGAAGAACCCGCCCGTCGGAAAGCGTGATGCGCCCCGCCCGGATTTCTTTGACCGTCACAATCTGTCCATTGACCAGCGCCAACGTTCTGTTGGATCGGTTGGGGATTCCGCTCAATCTGCGATTGGCTTGGAGCAAAAGCTGATCGCCCGGAGAAACCGCAATTTCCCGGCGCTCGCCGACATCGAAGCAAGCGCCCGAGCGGGGACGAAAAGTCCGTTCGCTTCCGTCCTCCCGTCGCACCCGCAAACCGGAAGGGGACGGAGAAACCACCTCCACTTGTTCATTGGCACGAAAGGCTCCCGCGCGTTGCTGGAAAAGAATTTTCTGACCGGCACGGTAATGGGAAAACTCGCATTTCTGCGCTTCTGTCCAGCCGAGGGAATCGAAAACAGAAACCCTCTCTTCGGTCCTGGCGAGTGCGCCGGTTTCCTTGAGCCGCGAGCGCACAGATTCGGTCACCGCATCAATTTCCGCCCATGTCGGGGCGACAAGCAGGGCGGATTTGCCATTTTTTCGGGCGTCGAGATACGCCGTTGCCGCCGTTTCGTAGATCCGGCCCGGCTCTTCCACGCAGCCGAGGGCGTCCAACCGGTCGAACGCTTCCCGTGGTTGCTGACGGGCCGCCAATTCCACCGTCTGGCGATAGTCCGCCTGTTGTTGCCGGCGAATTTGATCGAGTTGCCCGAAGCGATAAAGGGAGTGTTCTTCCAACAAGCGCAGGGCGTCCCCACGAGCCACTCCGGAGTGCTGGCCGGTGTCGCCCGAAAACACGACCCGCGCCTTCATTTCCACGGCGAGGCAAAACAATTCCTTCATGTCCCCGAGCCCGACCAGTCCGGCTTCATCCAATACAATCACTGCACCCGGCTTCAATTTTTGCCGATGCTTGGGATCGACCAAAAGCGCCTTGAGGGTGACCGCATCAAAGCCGTCTTTCCTCAACACATCGGTTGCGGCAGCCGTGGGGGCACAAAAAATCGCCGGACGGCGTTCAAAGGCTTCCGCCAACTCTTTCAAAGCCGTTGTTTTTCCAGACCCCGCCAGCCCCCGGAATCCGGTAAATTGATCGGAACTCTGCAAAATATGGGCAATGGCCCTCCGTTGATCCGCCCCCAGGGAGGGGTTTCCCGGTTGAAAATCTGGAGCGAACGGGGCAAACTCATTTTGACCGGCATTGAGTTTTTCAATCAGGAAGAGTTCTGTCGTCAGGATTTCCCGTGTGGAGATTTCCTTTCCTACCCGGATATATTCTTCCGAGTTGGCGATCCGGCCTTTGAGGGCTTCCAGATCAACCTGTCCGCGACCGTGCATGAGCGCGTGACGCAGAAGCTCCGTTTCCGGCACGACCGAAGCCCGCTCAAAAATATGGGCTGTGGCATAGGCGAGGGCGGCGGATTCATCGACGGATTCCATGGCGGCACGCGGAATATTCCGCCTCTGGTCCCGAACCTTGCGCAGCGTGGCGATTTCCTCCGCAGTCATTTGTCCGAGTTGATTCTGGCGGACCTCCGCCGTGGAAATCCCCTTCAATTTCCGGGACCGGCTTTTATGGACCGCCAGCGAGATTTCGTTATTGGAAAGCTTCCTCCCCAATCGTTCTTCCATCCGGGCAATAACGGCATCCCGTTCCGCCGAACGCTTTGAGAACCGTTTCATCAGTTCCGTTGGCACGCCCTTGATTTCAAAACCCTCCATTTCGTAACCGATGGCCTGCAATCGGCGGCTGAGTTCATTGCGGTAAACTTCCGTGCCGTATTGGGTGGCGGCGAAAATGTCGGAGGTCTGGAGCGCCTTCCAGCGATTCTCTTTCGCGTCATAGGTGGCATTGAACAGCGTGAAATGCGTGTGCAGTTGCGGATCCAAAGCCCGGCTGGAAGTATGGAGGAATTCCGCTCCGATGACGTTGCCGGTGATCCGATCCGCATCCGCTCCTTTTGCCCGAATCCGGGCGGCGGCAAACCGTTCGAGTTCCTTGAGCGCCTCCCGCGCCGACTCCTGATGCGCCTCGACTATCCGTTTGTCATCCATCGTGACCGCCATCACGGAAACCGACTTCGGAGCCGAACAGGTGAAGTCGAAAAACACGCGGCGATTGCCTTCCGCATTGTGGCGCAAGGTCAGTTTCTTGCCGGTCGCCGGGTGCCGACCGTCGCACAGGCCCCAAAAATCTTTCTGATCCACGACTTGGCCTTCTTTCAATCCCAGATGGTCCACACCCAGCCCGATCCAGTGACCCGGTTGGATTTCCCCCTCTGTATAATAATCATTGTGCGACAGATGCTCGTCAAAATACGCCTTTGCCGCCACTTGGTTCTTGAGGGCCGTTGCGGTGAACATGCTTCCCAGATTATCTGGAATTTGCACCTGGATGATCCGCAGACGGATCATTGTGAGTGAAGACACCAACCCCTTAATTTTTAAGGTCATTTCGGCCATCATCCGTCCGTCATAAAATCCGTCATTGTTCCGTCACCGGGACATCATGCCGCAACCGGTGTGCTTTCATTGCTCCCGTCATGAAGACGAAACTTGATATTGCATCGCTCGAAGGTTCCATCGACTTCCAAGCCGTCATGGAAAAGCTGGACGCCCTGTCCACCAGCGGATCACCCCACCGTCATAAATCCGTCACTGATTTGCTCGACCGGATAAAACCCGCGCTTCTTCGTGCCCGTCAAAGCCACGTCCCGCTTCTAACATTGACGGCGTTCCTCCGGGAGAACGGAATTTCCGTCAGCGAAGCGACTCTGCGCCGCTATTTCCGTGCGCAAGGAATCCGCTCCCGTCATCGCAAAGTCAAAGTTGTGCCATTGCCGGAGCAGCCTCCAGTCAATCTTCCGTCTAAAACGAATCTTCCGCCCCGTCTGGCGCGACGCAACAACTGAAAATCATGAGCAAACAAAAATCCCGCAAACTCGTTGTCTTTTCCATCGGTGGCAAAGGCGGTGTCGGCAAAAGCTGGCTGATCTCCCTCCTCATCGACTGGTATCGTTCCCTCAAAATTCCGTTCCGGGCCATCGATCTCGACAATGAGAACAATACGCTCTCGCGGTTTTACCCGGACGCGGAATTCATCGAGGTTTCCAGTCAGCGCGATCTGGATGCCATGCTGGAGAAGATCGTTGATTCCGAAATGGCTCTCACGGTCATCGACATGCGGGCGGCATCCACGGACCGCATCGAACCGTGGTGGCGGCAGGTGGATTTTGAAGCCCTTCGGGACGATCACGGTGTCCGGTTTTCTGCCATCGGCGTGGTGGATTCCTCGGCGGACAGCGTGGCCAATATCGGGTTCTGGGCTCGCGATGTTCTCGGCAACCACAAGGACATCGCCTTTCTCATCGCCCAAAACAAGGTGCGGGGGGAAGAACTGAGTTATCCGAATTCCAAGGCTCGCGAGGACTATTTGAAAACGCTCGATCTTGCGGAAATCACCATTCCCAAACTGGACGATTGGGTTCACCAGAAATTGGAATTGGCCGACTTGCGCGTGGGCTCCGCTTTGGAAATTTCCGACCCGGCCAGTGAATTGACCAAATTCATGACCCGCAGCCGCCTCCGGAAATACCAGATGGCGGTGTTTGCCGAATTCGACAAAGTGAAAACCCGGCTCCTGCCATGAGCGATCAGGAAATTCCATCCGTCCTTGAAGACTTGCTCCGCCCTTACCCGGTGGAAATTCAGCTCAAACTCCTGGAAGCGCTCGAACGGCTCCACATCACCAATCCCGACGATCCTGTTTTGGAATTGATGCTGGCTCTCGGCCTCTGGGGAACGTTCTACCAGAAAATTTCCGGCCAGATCGTGGAGGCCGGCCGGATGGCTGATCTCCAGCAAACAAGTGCGTTTGAGTTTTTCAACGACCGCCTCCGGCTCTTGCAGGGATTGACGCTGACAATCCAACGGGCCACCGACCGGCTGAGCACGGCGGGTGAGGACATTGTAAATCGTTTTCCCGTGGACGACATTGTCAAGAAGACCACAGACCGCATTGACGCCTCCATTCAAAGTTTACCCATCGATGGGCTCTTGCGAACGGTGGTAACGACCCGCGAGGAAATGGCAACTCTCGGACGTTTCGCCGAAAAGGCTGCCGACAAACTGGAAGTCGGCGCTCAGATGGTCGAGGATTGCGCCCGACGACTCACCGATGCCGGGCTGCCAAGAGTTTCCTTCGGATGGTCCGCAGGGTGCGTCCTTTTCGGATTTGCCCTGGCATTCTTCGCCTTCTGGTGGTTCGGCTACGGGCCGAAGTAAGCCGCATTTCCGGGGTGCACTGCAGGCAACCGAGCGGGTAGAACCCGCTCCGTTGTCTGCGGGCATTTTGTTCACAGGGAACTTCACGGCGACCATGAGGGAGGGAATTGCTTTCCTGCTTCGCCGGACGCAATCCCCCTCATCGTCGCCAGTCAGATGCGAACCGGAGTTTCAGTCTTCGACAGCGAAGCGGAATCCACGCGGGCAAGGTACTGGAGCAAACCGCATTCACGGGCGGTATCCACAGGTCAACCGAGCGGAAGGAATCCGCTCCGTTGCCTGCGGGCATTTTGTTCACAGGGAACTCCATGGCGACCATGAGGGGATTGCTTTCCCGCTTCGCTGGACGCAATCCCCCTCATCGTCGCCCGTCAGATGCGAATCGGAGTTTCCGACAGGGAAAACTTTTATCCGCTTATTTGGCATCCAGCCTGGGGGGGCAGATGAACTGCTTGTTGTTACGAGCGACTATTCATTGGTGATGGTCGGCACTCTTTAACAGTGGCAGAAACTCTCCTAGCTTTTGGCTGCCTGCCACCACACCGCTAAAGGGTGCGCTTGAGGGGGGAAATATCGCGCGGCCGCCTCAATACGAAGAATCGTCGCACAAAGAATGGCACTCGAACATTCTGATTGCTCGGCCCACAATTTCAATATCTCTGGTGTGGTCCACAGGCAAAGCTCAGGAAACTTTTCGCCGGCAAGACGACGTGCTTTTCGATCATCAATCGCCACTTCTAGCGAGCGAACGCTCGCGATTGCTAAAGACATAGCCTCTCCATCATCAACTACCGCTGCTTGCTCGACATAAAGCGCTTCTTCCTGTTCCCCTTCCAATTCGAGAAGAAGCAACACTCCTGATTGAAAGAATGGCTCAATATCCACTGGAACCATTTCGCCGGTGTCTGGATCGCGCAGACTCTTCACCTCGGCCTGAACCGAAGTGCAAATAGCAAACTGCCTGGTTATGGCTGTCGCAATTGCTTCGAAGCGACCAGTTGCCAAAAGATTGAGCAGAACAGATGCGTCGTTGAGAAGGATAGAAGCCATCGACAAATAAATCTCAGGTCATGCCGATACGAGGCCTTCGGAAGGATCAAGTTCAAGTGGAGTAAATCCGTCTTCCTCAGAATTATCTGCAATCTGACGTAAAGCCTCCAATTCGAGACGAGCAGAAATGCGGTCCAGCCTCAATTTATGAGCTACTTGTCCTTCAGTAAGAAGCTCTCTTTGGTCGTATGCGCTTTGCGCTAGCAACCGATATCGTAGTGGCAACATTGGTTGTTGACCCTCCAGGACCAAACCAAGTGCAGACCGCGCTTGATCGGGGCTGAATTGTCTTTTTTCTCGCAAATTATCCCACGTTCCAGCGGGAAGACGTTTCAATTCCTCAAATCGACGAAACATAGCCTCGGCCGATACGCGATAGAGATGGGCCATAACCATGACATCCCCGATTGTCACTCCTCGTTTATGCGCTTGAACAGCCTCAGAGAGCCGACGCGACACTCCGGTTCTTGGCATCAGAAAATTTCGAGCGAAAGCATCTGCAAATTTCTCAGCAGCCTGCTTTCCCCAATGATCATGCGTAAAATCAACATCGACTTGATATCTCGTTGTAAGGAAGTGCGCATACTCGTGAGCCAATGACCAGTTGCCACGAGTGGGCGGATGCTTCCGATTGATCGCGATGCATGCCCCCAGTTCATCATTACAAGCAAACAGACCACCGACTCTGGCTGGAAGATGGACATAGAAAACCCGTATGCCGATAGCTTCCTCCAGCAAGGAACGGAGATCGGAAATAGGGCTATCCCCCAGTCCAAGGCGAGTTCGTTCGTCCGCAGCCACCTCCTCCCCCCGTTGTTCGGGCGTTACACCCGGAACCTCAAGGGCATACACCGGCGGATATTGTGGCCGGGTCGATTGCCCACAAAGATGTTCAAGCTCAATGTAATCTCGTGCCAGACCTTCCAACTCGACTGCCGCGTTCACAAGTTCCGCTTCCGTAACATTTTGCTGATTGGAAGGGAGGCGAAATTGTGGCACAAATGGCTCTTTGTTCGCACGCTGCGAAACAAAATCGCTCACTGATCGACCGTAAATCTTGGCCAACTTAATCAATTCGCCCGGCGCCAGACGTCGTTCGCCTTTTTCAATGGCGACCAACGTAGTTCGTAGGACATCAAGTTTTTGAGCGACTGCTTCTTGGGTAAACCCGCAGGCTCTCCGAGCTTCTTTCAAGCGCTCTCCCAAAACCCGAAAGTCCAATTGTCTGAATTTTTTTGAATCCATTTCTAAATTTGAGATGCACTCGCATTAGGCCGCATGAGCGAGATTTTGATATCCAATTGCATGCTGAAAACTTGTCCATTCAGATGAATGTTGACGGAGAAGACCGACAACAGCATCTCGAAAGCTCGGACTTGCGATCCCTTCGTCGGACAAAATCAGAATAGGCCACATCGCGGACAACGCCTGCCACGGTTTCTCGGCTGCTATTCGCACGCTTATTGCTTCCGCTTGGAGCGATAATTTGTTGAAGGAAAAAATCTCGCTATCCCGCGGAGGCACACGAGGAGAAAAAATATTGAATGAATAGCCAGTCGAATCATCCGGGCGCCCAGAAACTTGGAATGAAAGTCGTCTAATCAGACATGAGGGGCAATGTCCGCATTGGGGAGCCTGGTGATGATAGTTCGGGAAACGATCACAGGAAAATGAACTTTGAAGGAGATCCTCAAAACCGTTCATCGTCGTCGCAGCCAGCATTTGACCTTTGGTCATAAATGCAAATGGATTGGCTACAGTAAATCGATCGCCGAAATATCTGCTCGCAAAAGCACTCATACGGAGCAAAAAGACAGGATGAGTTCCCCGACTATTTTGACTCCCAATTTGCGAGTGGTCGCATGAGAGGTTGAGTGCGCCGATCCCATTCTCGAAAAGAAGCAATTGCCTCAGTCCGGCAAGCATTGCGGATAAGATGCCGAGACTGACATGGACGAAGGATCGCGTGCGCTGGCTCGAATCAATGCCGGAAGTCTCCAATTTTTCAGGCAGCCCATATGATATTCCGCAATGCTCTACTCGCCCCGGGAAAGCATTTCGGAGAGCCGATATCTGTAGATGTTGGGCACGTTCCATTCGGTGGTGCGTTTGACCCGAAACTAACAGACCTGCTCCTTGAACCCGTTGAATCCAATGAAGCGCTCCGGCAAGGGAGTCCAAGCCGCCGCTGAAAAGGGAAACCCAATTGACCTCAGGCGGAACGAAGTCACGAAAGCGTTCCTGAGTTTCAACAGAAAAGGCCGTCCGAGACCCGATAAAATCGAAACTCCAGTCATCCTCGGTCAGAAATTCCAGCGCCTTAATTAAAGATTCTTCCGCAACGAGCCACCGGTCACGATCGCGAACCGGCACACGCACATGAATTCTCCGGCGCCAAAAGGGGACCGCGTTTGGGCCAAACGGTCGCCGGGCCGCATACCGGTCGGCCATATATATTACCAAAGCAACCCATGCAAAATCTGCCTCGAGCCCGCTCAAAGGTCGGCTCGCCAACATTGCCATCTCATTGAGATCGGCCACAAACCCTTGATTCGAAAAATCCTTGATCGTTGCAAGCGTCGGCTCCGACTTCCTTCCAAATGACCAATCATCAGTGAAATCAAACGAGAACACAGGACGCTGAAAGACGTTTCCTCGTTCCCGCCTCACAGGTCGACGTTTGTGCGGCTTTAATGCGTCGTCAAAAGTCAGTTGCATCGGAATTATATCGGTGAAAGCACCTCTGTGTTGAGAACCTCAGCTGCATGCGAAATGGGCATACTTTCAGACTTTCTCCAATTGCGGGGCAGTTTCCCATTGTCTGACTGAAGCAAAGCATTCGCCATTTTCTCGGCATACGGAAGAACTGCACGGTCGATCAATGGGCGTTCTCTCGATATCTTATCCCCGATCGTGTCGAGGCACCATGCCCCTACGAGTTCCTTGATTGCTGAAGTAGCCACTTCCTGCTCGCGAATGGGACTGCCACAGTCGAGGGCTTCCAATCCAGTCCGCAACACGCAATCACAAACGTCCCGGGCACTTGGACTGGTTTCTGCCAAGTGAGTCTTGAGCGCCTCCATTTGTTGTACCAGTAAAGAACGCTTTGCGTCACAGGATAGTAGAGTTGAGTCAGCAATGGAGAGCACGGCCTCTACTGCGGGTTTAAACGCGATCAAGGGACGTTGACCGATTTCCCTGGCAACCCCGTCCGAGGCAAACGCTGCCAACTGGGTCGAATCCGCCCCATTTTTAAACGCTACATAGAATCGTCCGTAAAGCGGGCGACGCCTCGCAAAATCAGCTCCATCAGTTGGCATAGAAGGAAAAATGACATGTTTGTTAAAAATGTCAAATTCTTTATGACATTGTCATTTTTGCGCCAAAATTTTCAGACAGGCATCCGATCTCATGGAAATTTCCTCCACCAAGCGAGGAATCACATCATGCTTCAGTCCCTGTTCATGGAGTTCTTCCCCAACTTGCTGAGAGGCTTTCGGTAGCATTTCGGCCGTTCGTTGAATTCGTTGAATGAATTCCCCGGCGTCGACACGCATCTCGTCTGCAAATTTTGTCCATTGATGAAAATCAATTTCTCGAAGCTTGTAAGTTCCACCAATTTTCATCGCGAGTCCTGCACGACGCAGGTCAACCTGCTTTGGATACGGAAGCGCGCTCGACAAGTCGTAAAGGGGAGCCATTCGGATTTGGCTGCCCGGCGCTATCAGGACTCCATAGTTTTTCGCATGGGCGTCAGTACCGCCAATCAGCCAGTTATAGGCGAGGGAATCCATGAAGCGCCGTTCATCCGCAGACCGATCTGCTGAGTATTGACGGATGAGCCCTGCGATGTCAGCGGGAGAGGGGCCGCCTTGGGCCTGATACTTTTGTTGCGGAGGGCAGGCTAGAGCCTGACACATATCCTCTTGATGAATACGAATCACACCATCCTTCGTCCGCATCCGGTCGTAGCGCTCCACCACAATAACTGGCTGATCTGAAAAATAACGAACTGTTGATTGTGCAGTCGGAAGTCCCATCGTCCTCGCAAGCCGCATGCAAAAATGTTCGTTTTCAGCGAACCCATCAAAGGTTTCCGCGGCTGGCTTGAAAATATGCGTTGTTGGAATGTATCCACTTGGCACTCCCCACCGACCCTGTTCAGGATCGTAGTAGAAGGCTGTTTTGGGTTGAGCTCCCGCCAAGCTGAAGTGTCCTGCGTCTGCACCCATCCGTGTCGCACTGTGATCGGCAAGCAGCAATTTGATTCGCTCTCCAATCTCTGCCTCGTTCAACCAAGAAACGTCACCTGGTTCGGACGAACCAGACCATTCTTCGACACGTTCCGGGCGAATGAATTGAATTGCTCCTGCGCACTCTTCTCCCACATGGCAGAGAAGATGAAATGGGTTGCGAGCCGATACATGAAATCGCTCACCCCATCGGCGTAGAACCCCCTCATTATCGGGAAGAAGTCCCAAAATGAACGACTCTACGACATCATGCCCGTGTTCGGTTGCCGCTATGGGCATCGAGAGAGATATGGGAAAGGCATCTCCATCCGCGCGCCATGCGGCATCGTACCGAAACCTCAATCGATTTCGTTTTCGATCTCGATCCATGCGGCCCATCCATTTCCCCCCCGCAAATACGTGCAGCATCTCAATGTCGTTCATGAAGTTTCCATCGCGCTGTCAACAATCACTCCAAGATCTATCTTCCTCGCATTGGAGGGGGGTGACTCGAGTTCTGCTCTGAGGGGAATTTTGAGTTCGCGCAACGTCCGAAGGACCAAGCCCAGTTGCGCGGTGGGTTTTCCACCTTCAAATTGTACAAGCCATACCCGACTAACTCCGACTTTTTCAGCCAGTTGAAGCTGGCTTAATCCAAGCTCAGTCCGTCGATCTCGAACCAAGGCTCCAACATCTTTTGCGGAATGAAGAATCATTGATGCAGCCTATCAGGGATGCGATCATTTACAACGTCAAACTGTAAACGATCATTTATACATGCGGCTTGTATACGATCACATACACCATGGCAACTTTGGTTCAAGCCCAACTGCGGTCCCTCGTCCCGCAAATCTCCGTCAAAATCACTGTCAATTTCGATATAGATCGGTATATAAAGCCGAAAATCGTCAATTTACTAGTGGGAGATAGGCGTTCGACTTTCCCGCTTCGTCGAACGCAATCCTTCATCGTAGCCAGTCAGGCATGAGCCGGGTTTCCCGCCTTGTAATCACAAATCTTTCTTCGACCTCGCCATTCAGTTAATCTCACCCCATGAAGAAACTCATCGTCGTTGCACTCCTCATTGCCATTCTCGGCTCCATGTATGGTTATGTCTTGGGACGCGGCATCTCCGGCTTTTTACTTGAAGGCGATCCCACGCAGGTTGCCGCATTTCATCAACTCCGTTTCGGTGCCAGCATCTGGGACAAGATCGTTTTTTGGACCGGGCCAATTTTTGTCCTTCTCCTCATCTGGCCGGCTATCACACTCGGTTTTGAATTGTATTACCGCGACAGGGAGAAAAAGGCTCCGATCAAAGAACGTATCCTTGTGCAATTGCAGGAGCTTGCACTGGAACTGGCAGAGGAGGAACAGAAGAAATCCCTCGATAAAGTTCCCTCCAACCAATCCGAAGGGTAGCTCTCTTTGCGGCTATTGCCGATGTTTCGACGTTTTCTGGATTCAGGCTTGTAGGAATAAATGAGGTCGCCCGGTATCGCCACGTTTGCCTGCGTTCTCGTCGCTGAAGGGGAAGGAGTGGGCAGCAGAAAGCCCAGTAAGAAAGTAGAGGAGGTTTCGTCACGCCTCCTTTGGTAGCCACGCCGAACGCATCCCGCCCGTAACTCCTCCCTCATCTTTGGAGTGAGGATATGGTAACGTGGACGGGGGATGCGCAGATGCAGGAGGAAGGAATTTCTTTCAAAATCTTTATTTTGTAATAAAATTCTTTCTCGAATAAGGAATTTCTATGACCAAGATCGGCTATGCATGGTTGATTGAGCGATACGCCATCAAGTCTCGCCCCCTTGCGCATAGCTCGTTCATTGGTCCCAAAATGCTTCGTCGCGAACGGGCGGATGGAACCGTTGAGGAGCATTATATCCGCTCGTATGAGCCTGGCAACAGGGCTTTGGAGCATCTGGTGTTTGCCCTGAAATATGACGGCCTTGATCTCGATATTTTCAGCAAGGTCTTTCGGCACATTACACCTCAAGAGATCGCGGGTTTTGTGGCGGAAACCCCTTCCGGGCGATTCGCCCGACAAATTGGATTTTGGTATGAGGAATTGACGGGCCAGGAAGTCCCTCTGAACGTTCGCGTGACGGGAAACTACGAAGCACTTTTGGATCCGGATTTCTACGTCACGGCTCAGAAGGCCGTCAAAAGCGCACGCTGGCGCATCAACAACAATGCCATTGGCTCCCGCAAGTTCCTGTCTCTCATCCGGCGAACTCCGGCCATCCGGGCGGCGGAACAAACCGACTGGCGGGCCATGATCGCCGAGGCCTTGGGGGCATTTCCTCAAGACGTGCTCTACCGGGCTTTATCCTATCTCTATTTCAAGGAGACCAAATCTTCCTTCGCCATCGAGCGCGAGGAGGCGGGGGGGGGGCGCACGGAAAAATTTGTCGCGGTATTGCATCGGGCCGGACTCGAACAGCATCCGCTCAGCGAGGAAGTCCTGACGCTCCTGCAAAACGCCATTGTGGATGAACGCTACCGTGAAAAAGGCTTCCGCTCCCACCAGAACTACGTGGGCCAGACCACGGCCTATTTTCAAGAAATCATTCACACGGTGGGAACCCCTCCCGCCTCGCTTCGCGATCTCATGGAGGGGCTCGCCGTCTATTTTCACGCCAGCGAGGACGTGTCGCCGGTTCTCCGGGCCGCCGCCATTTCCTTCCCGTTCGTTTTCATTCATCCGTTTGAGGACGGCAACGGGCGTCTCCATCGCTACCTTATTCATGACATGCTGGCCCGCGCTCAAATCGGCGGGGAAGGGGTCCTGCTACCCGTCTCGGCAGAAATTCTGCTCAATATCCGCCTCTACGACGCCTGCTTGGAGCAATTCTCGAAACCCTTGGTTGCGGCTGCGGAATATTCTCTCGATGCGGCAGGAGTTCTCACGGTTCACAATCCCGCAGAAATCGAGGGATTCTACCGCTACCCGGACCTTACCGCACAATGCGAGTTTTTGGCGCAGATGTTGGAAAAAACGATCCGACAGGCGATTCCCCAGGAAATTCACTTCCTTCAAAAATTCGACCAAGCCCGCACCGCCATCGCCGAGGTTGTCGACATGCCCGACCGCAAGAGGGAACAGCTCTTAATGAGGCTCCACAAAAATGGGGGAAAACTGGCCCGCAAACGAAGAGAGGGAGAGTTTTCGGAACTGACAGACCGCGAAATTGCCGACATTGAGGAGGCTTACCGGGATGCCTTTTCAGATTGAGGGGAATGCTGATGAACTCCAGAAACGATTTAAAATTTTTCGCCCAAAACTGGAGATCGCCTGCAATTGAACTCAATCAAGGGCCAACTGAAGGCAGTCAAGTGAACGCGCGGGTGGTTTCAATCGCCTAATCCTGTGACAACCTGTGACAAATTTTTGGCAAAAAGTGGCACTCAACTGCAAATGGAGGTTTTTTGGGAAGGAGGTCCGCAAAGCCTGTATTTAAGCGGTTTCCCAAGCAAAATGAGGCTGCTAAAAAGAAGTGCTCGGGGGGGGACTTGAACCCCCATGCCTTGCGGCATACGCCCCTCAAACGTACGTGTCTGCCATTTCACCACCCGAGCAAATGGAGTGAGGGGTGAAAAATATCCGCGCGGGAAATTTTGGCAAGATGGAAATTTCCTCTTGCGGACGGAAATATTTTCAAGCACTCTGGACAATCCTAACCGAAACGGAATTTTTATGGCATACGCAGTGATTCAAACAGGCGGTAAACAATACCGCGTCGCCGAAGGCGATGAGATCGAAGTGGAAAAACTCGACGTCGAGGCCGGCGCGAAAACCGAGTTCGCCGAGGTGCTTCTCGTGGCGGACGGCGCGAAGGTCACAATCGGCGAGCCGCTTGTTGCGGGAGCCAAAGTCACCGCCGAGGTCCTCGACCAGTTCAAGGACGACAAGGTGATCGCCTTCAAATTCCGCCGCCGCAAAGGCTACCACCGCACGGTCGGCCACCGCCGCCAGCTGACCAAGCTGAAAATTCAATCCATCTCCACCAAGTAACTCGTCATGGCCCATAAAAAAGGACAGGGAAGTGTCAAAAACGGACGCGACAGCCAAAGCAAACGGCTTGGCGTCAAAAAATTCGGCGGGGAAGCTGTCGTTGCCGGCAATATCATTATCCGCCAGCGCGGAACAAAATTTCAGCCGGGCCGCAATGTCGGCCTTGGCCGCGACTACACGATCTGGGCGCTCGCCGACGGAAATGTGAAGTTCGACCGCAATGGCCGCCGGGTCAACGTGGACACTGTCGCAAACTGACGGCTTCGCTCAGCTGAAAAGCGGGTCGCTTCCGGAGTCACTCCGGAAGTCGAGGACGAGGCGGTCCAAGGTGTTCGGGCGAATGACTTCGTCCACAAACCGCCTGTGCGTCGGGTCGTTGAGATAGGCGTCGAGTTTTTCGGCCGTCTCGAGTTCGACGAGCAAAAAGAACGGCCATTCGAGCGCGGGATCGAGCCGGTATCCGCAGCGCAGTCCGCGCACGGCCGGGATTTTGAGCAGCCGCATCCGCATCTCGCGGAGCATCCAATCGACCATTTTTTCATCCACTTCCGGTCTGAGCTTGAAGAGGACGATGTGTTCGATCATGGAGGGCTTACCGCGACCAGTCGAGAGCGCCTTTCTTCACGGCATAGACGTAGCCGAACATCAGGATGGCCACAAAGCTCAGCATGCTCCAGAGAATCACCTTGCCGAATTCGCCGATGAACCCGGCGAAGACGACCGCCCAAGGATACATGAAGACGATTTCAATGTCGAAAAGGATGAAGAGCATCGCGACGAGATAAAATTTGACGCTGAAGCGCGGCTGGGGGCCCGCCTGCGGGACGATGCCGCATTCGTAGGCGGAATCCTTGACGGCCGATGTCCTGCCGGCCCGTCCGACCAGAAGATTGGTCAGCATCGCGACGGTCGCGAATCCCACCGCAACGATGATGTGCAGAAGCACCGGGACATAATCCTGAATCATGGGCGCACGCTAACATCGCCGGGCCGGGATTTGCTAGGAAGAAATCGCCGTCGGAATTCCAAATCCCGCTCTGTGACGGTATGCGATCGTCCAGATGGCTGGCAGCGCATGCAGGCGGGGCGTAGCACGGCAAACCCGGATTCGGATTTTGCCCGCGAATCACGCGAATCAACGTGAATGAAATCCAGCAGATAAAAAAGGAATCGCGTTGGCTGTTTAGAGAAGATGTTGTGGCATGGGCAATGCTTCACTTCGTTTCGGTTGTGCCCCTGCACCAAACATTCGTCTTTTCCACTTCACGATGCGCTGTCGCGCAGGTTTTCTGCCCATGCCACGGGATTTGGCTCGAATGGGGTGCCTTTTCTACGGAGCAAATCGCGTTCAAATTGGTCCGTTTCGTTTTCGTTGGAACTTCCTGCTATTCGCGGGCCTCTCTGCTGTTCTCGCGGTAAACCCAGCCGAGGTGCTCTGTCGAGGCGAGGAAGATATTGTCGCCAGATAGCCCCGGAGGGGCGAGACGTCCGTCAGGGTGCGAGTCAAAGCGCCGTGACTGCAAGCAAGTCGGAGAGCCTGTTTTCCGGGTAAAAAAAAGCGCCGCCGGAGTGACCGGCGGCGCTTTTGTTGAGAGTTGGTTACTTCTTCTTTCCTTCGCCGGGGCGGTATTCCTCTTCGGCGAACTGGAAGGCCTGGTCGAGTCCGACCATGTCTTCGCCGGGGCGGAGTGTGTCGAACGCTTCGGCTTCCTTGCGCAGGGCTTCCTCGCCGTAGTTGGCGGCCTTGATCGAGAGACCGATCCGGCGTTCGGCTTTGTCCACCTTGATGACGCGGGCTTCGACCTCCTGGCCTACCTTGAGGACGTCTTTGACTTTCTCGACACGGTCCTCGCTGATCTGCGAGATGTGGACGAGTCCGTCGATGTCATCCTGAAGCTGGACGAAGGCACCGAAGTTGGTGAGCTTGCTGATCGTGCCCTTGACGAGGTCGCCGATGCGGAAGCGCGTGTCGATTTCCTTCCAGGGATCGGTATCGAGCTGCTTGATGCCGAGGCTGATTCGCTGGTTCGCCTTGTCGATGTCGATGACCACCGCTTCGAGATCGTCGCCCTTCTTGAGCATTTCGCTCGGGTGATTGATCTTGCGGGTCCAGGAAAGGTCGGAGACGTGGATCATGCCGTCGATCCCTTCTTCCAGCTCCACAAACGCGCCGTAGGCGGTCATGTTGCGGACCTTGCCCTTGACCTGCTTGCCGATCATGTAGCGAAGCTCGATCTCGTCCCAGGGATTCGGCTCGAGCTGACGCACGCCGAGGGAGATCTTCTGCTCGTCCTTGTTGACGCCGAGAACGACCGCCTCGATTTCCTGGCCCATGGTGAGGACGTCCGACGGACGGGCGATCCGCTTCGTCCAGGAAAGCTCCGAGACGTGGATGAGGCCCTCGACGCCCTCTTCGATCTGCACGAATGCTCCGTAGGGCATGAGGTTTGTGACTTTTCCGGAAACCTTCTGGCCGACCGGGAAGCGCTCCTCGATCTTGTCCCACGGATTCGATTGCATCTGCTTGAGACCAAGCGAAACGCGCTCTTTTTCCTTGTTAATGTCCAGAACCTGGACCTCGAGCTGCTGGCCGACCTTGAGGATCTCGCCCGGGTGGTTGAGGCGGGCCCACGACATGTCGGTGACATGCAGGAGTCCGTCAATCCCGTCGAGGTCCACGAACGCACCGAAATCGGTGATGTTCTTGACCGTGCCGTTGATCCGGTCGCCGATGTTCACTCCGGAGAGGAACTTCTGGCGCTTCTCCGAGCGTTCCTGCTCGATGATTTCGCGGCGGCTCAGGACGACGTTCTTGCGGTCCTCGTTGATCTTGACGATCTTGAAATCGTAGATGTTCCCGACGAACTGCTGGAGATCCTTCGGGGGGATGATGTCGATCTGAGAGGCGGGCAGAAAGGCCTCGACTCCGACGTTCACGGTCAGTCCGCCTTTGACGACAGAGCGGACTTTTCCCTTGATGAGGCCGTCGCCTTTGAAGACGCCGACAATTTTCTCCCAGTTCTGGCGCTGGGCGGCCTTTTCCTTCGAGAGAACGACCATTCCCTCGTCGTTTTCGAGCCTCTCAAGGAGGACTTCGATCTCGTCTCCGATCTCGACTTCATCCGGGTCCTCGAATTCGACGGCGGGGATGACTCCCTCGCTCTTGTATCCGATGTCCACGAGAAATTCCCGGGGTCTGATCTCAAGGATGTGTCCCTTGACGATACTTCCTTCACGATAATTCTTGATCGAGCTGGCGATCAATTCCTGCAAGTCTGGCATAATGTTGATGGTTCCTGTTGAGTGTTCCGCCACCCGACGGAAGATCCATCAGGCTGCAACCCCTCTGGCGCAGGCGGGTTTGTCAGACTGGAGAATTGCGATCGTAAGTCAATCTTTTTCTCAGGGGCCCGGGGCGCTGCCTTGACAAAATAAAAAGCCCCGCCGAGGCGGGGCTTTTCAAAAAAATGCCGCTCCTGAACTAGGAGGAGGGCTGTCCATCGACGACATTGGTGGCGACACCGATAATGTTTGTGTAAGTTGAGCCTGCTTGACGTGCTTGCAGAACGGTTCCGTCACCGCCTTTACGATAAACAATAAAGCCTTTGTTTCCATAGGGCTTTGCAGTCGCCACAGGAGCGGTCCCGCCGCTGGTCGTATTCGTGAAGTTGGCAGAGGTAAGAAACACCATCCCGCTCTCGCTATTTTCCCCGACTTTGTAAACGACGATGGCGCTCTTTCCAGGGCTGGCAGGATTATCTGCCGAGGGCATGACTCCAGGGGCGCTGATCATCTTTTTGAAGTCGTTTGTGGACATGTAGCTTCCGCCCACAATATTTGTGGCCCAACCTGCCCATGTGCCCCCAGTGTCGCCGGGCCACCCGAGATTTGTGTCGCCTGTGGTGGTGGCGTCGAGTGCCATTTGCATGGTCGCCAAGTGGAGTTGCTTCATGTTGCTCAGGGTCTGTGTCATCTGTCCCTTGGCCAAAGCGCCGGTGACGGCCGGCAGCGCGAGTGACGCGAGGATTGCGATGATGGAGATGACGACGAGGAGCTCGATGAGAGTGAAGCCGGAGGAACGTTTCATAAGTGTCTGAGATAATTTGTCCGGTGAAGCAGGTGAAGTCAAACGCATTTGCTCGGGTATTTTACCGCCGTCCAGGTATCTTCGATTGTGCGGAGGCGGGATTGTTTGGCACCGAGGCGGGGGACGCAGGCGATGAGGGCCTTGGTGTAGGGGTGCTGGGGGTTTTTGAGAAGGCTCTCGGTGTTTCCGTATTCCACGATTTCGCCGCGGAACATGACGGCGACCCGGTCGCACAGGCCGCGGATGATCCCGAAGTTGTGAGTGATGAGGATGAGACCCATGCCGAATTCGGCGCGGATGCGACGGAGTTCGGCGAGGATCTGGGCCTGGATGGTGACGTCGAGGGCGGTGGTGGGTTCGTCGGCGACGAGGAGGCGCGGCCGGCAGGCGAGCGCCATGGCGATCATCGCGCGCTGCTGCATGCCGCCGCTCAGCTGGTGGGGGTAGTCGTGCATCCGTTTTTCCGGATCCACGATCCCGACCGCGGCGAGCCACCGGACGATCTCGGCGTCCATGTCGACGATATCCGGCCGGTGGAGGCGGATGCCCTCGGCGATCTGGCTGCGGATCGAATAGACGGGATTCAGCGACGTGGCCGGTTCCTGAAAAATGTAGGCGATTCCCCCGCCGCGCACGTGGCGGATTTCGCGTGCCGACATCTTGAGGATGTCCCTTCCCCGGAAAATGATCCGGCCCTCTGCATATTCGGCGGGAGGGGAGGGGAGGAGGCGGGTCAGCGAGAGCGCGGTGACGCTCTTCCCGCTGCCGCTCTCGCCGACGATCGCCAGCGAGTCGCCCTCCTTCATGGAAAACGAGACGCGCCTGACGGCATCCACAGTCCCGTTTTCTGTGCGGAAGCGGACCGAGAGGTTGTGGAGTTCGAGGAGGTTCATGGGGAGATTCCACGCAGAGACGCAGGGAACGCGGAGAGGGAATCAGGAAAAAGCCCCTCCTCTGCGCCTCTGCGTCTCTGCGTGAGCATTTCTGTTTTCATCGTGAGGAGGCGGCGCGGCGGAGGGCGTCGCCGGCGAGGTAGAAGGCCAACGAGGCGGTGAAGATGGCGAGGCCGGGGAAGAAAATGAGCCACCAAGCGTCGAGGAAGTAGGTTTTGCCGTCCGCGATGATATTGCCCCATGTGGCCTGCGGGGGGGGAACTCCGAAGCTCAGGAAGCTGAGGCCGGATTCGACGAGGATGGCATCCGGGATGCTGATGACGGCGGTCACGAAGATCGGGGCGAAGGCATTCGGGAGGATGTGCCGGAAAATGATTTTCGACCCCTTCTGGCCCATCGCCCGTGCGGCGCGGACGTATTCGCTTTCGCGGAGGGTGAGGAATTCGGCCCGGACGAGCCGCGCGGTGCCGGTCCAGCCGACGAGGCCGATGACCACGATGATGATCCAGATGTTCGGGCCGAGGAGCGCGATGGCGCTGAGGATCAGGAAAAACGACGGAAAGCACAGCAGGGCGTCCACAATGCGCATGACAATGTTGTCCACCCAGCCTCCGAAATACCCTGAGACTGCGCCGACGACGATCCCGATGCCGAGCGAGACCGCCATGGCGACAAAGCCCACCGTCAGGGAGATCGTCGATCCGGCGACCATCCGGGAGAGGACATCCCTCCCGAGGTTGTCGGTGCCGAGCCAGTTGACCGCGTTTGGCGGGAGCAGCTTGCCGGCGAGATTCGTGGCATTGGGATCCTTCGGCATCGGCCAACCGAAAAGCGAGCAGATGCCGGCGCAGACCGCGATCACGAAGAACACGATGATGGCGGATGTCGCGACGAGCGCGAGCCTGTCGGAAAAAAACCTGCGGGCCAAGCGGCGGAACGGGCTGTCCACCGGTGTGCTGGCGGTCAGATCGGATTCTGTGGCTGCGGCGGTCATGAGCGATGGGGCAAAAGAATGTCGGGGGCCGGGGCGCTTGTCACGCACGAGTTGGGAGAGCCCGAGGGCTACACGGTGCCGTGTGGAGGGACGACCGCCGTGTCGTCCCATTTGCAAATCGGCGCTGACGGCGCAGCGCCCTCCAGTCCGTATCGCTGTGAGGTGCGATTTACCGCGTTCCGTCCGAGAAAACTTGGCTGGCACCGGGGATCCTGTGTAGATTCCCGGGCATGAGGCAGCGACAATTTCGAGGGGCGGAGCCGGCGGTGTGCGCTGCGGACGAATTCGAACCGGAGGAGGGCTGATGACCCACGGTGCTGCCGGAAGAAATTCCCGGGTGAAGCGGTTCGCGCGGTTTGTGATGCGCGGGGGCCGGCGGCGCGCCGGTGCCGCCGGGTGCCTTCGTGCGAGGCCGAAGCTCCTGCTTTTCGACTTCGACGGCACGATTGCGGACACCTTCCAGTGCGGGCTGGAGATTGTGAACATGATGGCGCCCGAGTTCGGATACCGCCCGCTTGCGGAGAAGGATGTCGCCCGCGCCCGCGACATGCGCACCGGCGAACTCATGAAATTCCTTGGCATCCCGGCGACCAGGATGCCGAAGATTTCCAAACGCGGGAAAGAGGAACTCGGGAAGCGGATGGATGACGTGCAGCCGCTTCCGGGGATGCTCGGGCTGGTCCGGCGGTTGAAGGAAGAGGGGTTCCGGCTCGGAATCCTGACATCGAACTCGAGCGGGAACGTCTCGGAATTTCTCAAGCGCTTTGACATCGAGCTTTTTGAGTTTGTCCACACCTCCTCCAAGCTCAGCGGCAAGGGGCGGGTGATCCGACGGATCCTGAAATCGCTGGGCTTGAAGCCCGGCGAGGTTCTGCTCGTGGGAGACGAGGTGAGGGACATCGAAGCCGCGCAGGAGACCGGCATCCATGTGGCCGTTGTGACGTGGGGTTACAACAGCATTAAAGCCCTGCGGGAAGCTGCTCCCGACCATATTGTTGAGAGTCCGGAGGCCATCACGGAACTGGTTTGCGGCTTGCCGGTTTTGTCAAAATCAGGCAGGGCGGTTCAAGGGTGAACTTCGTAAGGCAGGATACCGGGCGTGATCAAAAGTGGATGCAAACAGGACTTGGCAGGGCGGGACGTCCCCGGCCCGCCGCGCCTTCTTCCTTCGGGCAGCCCGGAGGTCTGCCCCTACCTTCCACGCAGATCCTCACCATCATTTGATTAACCTCAGGACGCCATGTGTCCCGGCATCATTGGCCGCTGGTGAACGAGAGCCCGCGGTTCTGGCGGTCGAGCAATTCTTTTGCCAGGGCGATATAGGCTGTGGAGCCGGCTCCGGAGGGATCGTGCTCATGGATCGTGCGTCCGTGGCTTGGGGCTTCGGCGAACCGGACGGTGCGCGGGATCAGCGTATCGTAGACCACTTCCTGAAAATGGTCGCGGACTTCCTTGACGACCGCCGGGCTGAGATTCGTGCGGCTGTCATACATGGTGAGGAGAAGGCCGGAAATCGAGAGCCCCGGATTCGCCCCGCTCGCGCGGATGCGCTCGGTGACTTCCATGAGGAGGCCAAGGCCCTCAAGCGCGTAATATTCGCACTGGATCGGAACCAGGATTTCATCAGCCGCCGCGAGGGCGTTCGACATGAGGATGCCAAGCGAAGGAGGGCAATCGAGCAGGGCAAAATCGAAGGCATTCTGATCGCGGATGTCGCCGAGAACCTTGCGGAGCTGGAGCATGTGGTCGTCCATGCGGGCGACCTCGACCTCAGCTCCCGCCATGTCAAGATCTGCGGGGATCGCGGAGAGGTTTGGAATCCGGGTCTGGAGGATCAGCTCGCGCGCCGGCTTTGCGCCGATGAGCGCCTGGTAGGTGCTGCCGGCGGAGTGTTCCTTCAATCCCAGCACGCTGGTCGCGCTGGCCTGCGGGTCGAGATCCACGAGGAGGACGCGCTGGCCGAGACCGGCGAGGGCGGCCGAGAGGTTGACGGTCGTGGTGGTTTTTCCCACGCCGCCTTTCTGGTTGGTGATGGCAATGATTTTCATCGGGAGGTGTAGTATTTGGCGAGTCCGGCGGCGACGGCGTCGGCATATTCGCGGTAGATGCTTTCGCGCGCGACGCCGCCGAAAGTCCGGCGTCCGTCGTAATCGCCCGCCTGGATCCGCGCGAAGGTGGTCCGGCTGTTCATGACATAGGGTTCGATGTAGACGACCGGGCAGGTGAAGAGCCGGTTGGCGAGGAGGTTGCGGCCCCAGACATACGGGTTGTCATTCACCCGGACCACGCTCCCCCCCTCGTAGTGGTAGGGAGGGAGTCCAGTGGAGCGGGCCATCGTGCCGGCCATGGCATTCGTCAGCGGAAGTTCCTCGGCAAACGAGCGGTTGAGCAGCTTGACCAGCATGTCGAGCCGCTGGTCGTCGTAGGAGAGCTCGTCCCGCGTCAGGGCTCCGGTGATCAGAAAATGCAGGTGGTTGTCGTTCACCAGGCGCGGGTTCCGTTCGTTCCCCCAGTCCTCCGCATTGAAGTGCAGGCAGAGCACGACATCGGGCCGGATGGATTGGTTGACAATCTGAGCGCGGCGCCGGATCTCGCTGGCGCGGTAGAAGAGCCGTTCGCTTTCCTTGGAGACCGCCTGTGCTGTGGCCGCCTCGCCTTTTTGTTTGAGCGATTCCACAGCGGCTCCGCGGAGCTGTGACGGGCGGGCGCTTGTGACCGGTCCCGGCTTGGAGCGGGTGAGATACACCTCGGCGCCCAGGGACTTCAGACGGGGGACCAGCAATTTGGCGACACGAAGCGTCATGTCGCCCTCCGTGACCGGGGCGGAACTGCCGATTCGGAACCAGCGCTCCTCCATTTTTGCCCAGTCGCCTCCGAGGTGGCCCGGGTCGAGGGCGATCTTGAGTCCTGCCAGCGGCTTGCCGGGGGTTCCCGCCGGCAGCGAAGCACGGGGCTTCCAGTAAACAGAAGGTCTTCTGCCCGGTCCGCTTGCAAATTTCAGGATGTATGGCTTTTCGCCCGGAGATGTGACGATGGCCGCATCGTTGTCCCGGATCGATATGGATTCCTTCCAGGCCCCGCCGGGGGCATAGACCCGGTCGAGCAGGGTCACGAAATCGTCCTTCGAGATTGTCTCCTGGAAGGCATTCAGACGCGACCAGTCCGGCTTCGGCGCGAGCGGGCTCAGGCGTGCGGAGGCGACCGAACACAGCGCGATCAGGACTGTCGTGGCGTAAAGAATTCTCACGGGCGTGCTTTTTTAAATGCGTTCGGGCGTTCTTGCGATAAAAAGGATGAATGATTCGACTTCTTTTTTTGGGTGATATTGTCGGCGAACCCGGTCGCAAGGCCGTAACACAGGCGGTTCCCGTCTTCCTGAAGGAGAGGGGGGTGGATTTTATTATCGTCAATGGCGAGAACGCGGCCGGCGGGCGCGGGATCACGGGAAAGATCGCGATCGACCTTCTGCGTTCGGGAGTCGCTGTCATAACGACCGGAGATCACGTCTGGGATCAGAAGGAGACCGCCGGTTACATTGCCACAGAGCCGAGGTTGTTGCGTCCGGTCAATTACCCCGGGCATGCTCCCGGTCAGGGGAGCATCGTCCTTGACACATTCAAGGGAAAGATCGCCGTCATGAACGTGCAGTGTCGGACGTTCATGCAGCCGGCACTCGACAATCCGTTCCAGGCCGCCGCGGCTGAGATCGAGCGGCTCCGGCAGGAAACCCCAGTCATTTTCGTCGATGTGCATGGCGAAACCACCAGCGAAAAAATTGCCATGGGGCGATTCCTCGACGGCAGGGTTTCCGCTGTCGTGGGCACCCATACCCATGTCCAGACCGCTGACGAGCAGGTTCTCCCGGGGGGGACCGCCTTTCTCTGCGATGCCGGAATGTGCGGCCCCTCGGATTCCATCCTCGGACGCGAGTCCGGGCCGATCATCCAGCGCTTTACGGATTGCATGCCGGTCAGCTTCCCGGTCGCCCGTGGACCGGTCCACATTTGCGGCGCGCTCATCGAGATCGACCCTGCCAACGGCCGGGCTGAATCGATCCAGCGTGTTCGCGAACTGGTCGCTTGAACGGGTATCAGCCATGGCACCAGAAACATCCGATCTTTCCGGGCCTGAAAAAAGGCGCCGGCCTTTGCTTTTCGGGTGCGGCGCTTTTCTCCTCGTGCTCGTCCTGATTGCCGCCGCTGTAGCGGCGACGCTCTGGTGGAGCCAGCGTCCGATCCGGCCGGTCGTGTTGAGCGCGCAGGAAAAAGCAACCGTCGCGGGGAAGATCAAGGAGATCGAAGGCGGAACGATGCCCCTCAACCCTGGTGTTTCGACCCTGCCGGCGGCAGTCCCTCCCTCTGTCCCGGTCGGGGGCTCCGTTGCGCCCGCACCAGCGGATCCGCGCACGTATGTTCCGGGATCGAAAGTTCTCAGGCTGACCGAGCGCGAAGTCAACGGGCTGCTGAATCAGAACACCGACTTCGGCGACAGGGTTCATTTCGAATTTTCCAAGGATGCGATCAACGCGTATCTCGCCATCCCGATCCCGCAGGATTTCCCGATCGGGGCCGGCACGATCTTCCGGATGCGCGGGCGCTTCCGTGTTTCCATCGGGGGGGAGGGCAAGCCGTATGCCGTGCTCGAGGATGTCACGATTTTCGGGCTGAGCCTCCCGAAAGCCTGGCTGGGAGGGATCAAGGGGGAGAATCTTCTTGGGGACGCCTTGGGAGGAGGATCGGTCGTGGAGGGAATCAAGAGTCTGAAGGTGGAGCCTGGTGCGCTCGTTCTCGAGGTCGCTGACTGAAAAGGCCGCGACGAAAGTCGTTCACGATGGGCTGGCGTCACGCGGGGGGTGTTGCGTATGCTCGCCCCCTCATGTCTTCCGCAACCCATGACGATCTCCGCAGGCTGCTCTGTGCGCTGGGAGGGGCAATCCGCGACGGCGTGCTCCTCGGACGCCGGGGCGCGGATGCCGTCGCGCTCTCCGCGGTGGCGGATTACGCGGGAGGGGACACGATTTACGCCGTTGATAAATTCAGTGAGGAGGCGATCCTCGCGTGGTTCGGAAAAAACTGGCCGGCTCAGTGGCCGGTCCAGGTGGTGATGGAGGGGATCGAGGGCGGCCTGTGCTTTCCGGAGGGAAAGAATGTTTCGGACACCCAATGGAAATGCCTCCTCGATCCGATCGATGGAACGCGCGGCCTGATGTATGACAAGCGGAGTGCATGGGCGCTTGGAGGGATTGCCCCGCAAAAGGGTGAGGAGACGCGGCTTTCCGACATCGTCGCTGCCGCGATGACCGAGATCCCGGTGACCAAGCAGTGGCGGGCGGACCAGCTCAGCGCGACGCTGGACGGGTCGCTTGTGGCCGAGGCGTTCGATATCCGGGACGGGACCTCCGCGCCAGTTTCCCTTGTCCCGTCGTCCGCGTCCGGCTTTTCCCACGGGTTCGCCTCGCTCGTCAAATTTTTCCCGGAGGGCCGGACGCTGACATCCCAGATCGAGGAGCGCCTTTGGGACGAGTTGGTCGGGCTGAATTCCTCTCCGTCCCCCACGGTGTTCGACGACCAGTATATCTCGACCGGCGGACAATTTTACGAGGTGATCAGCGGGCGGGACCGGATGATCGGCGACCTGCGCCCGATGATTTTCCGCGTGCTCGACATGGAGACGTCGCTGGTCTGCCATCCTTACGATTCCTGCGCGGCGCTTGTCCTCCAGAAGTCCGGAGTCGTTTACGAGCACCCGATGGGCGGCTTTCCGGATGCGCCACTGGATACCACGAGCGGAGTCGCATGGATCGCCTACGCCAATGAAAACCTGGCCTCTCTGGCGAGGCCGGTCCTTCAAAAAATCCTCCAACAGTTTCTGTCATGAAGCGCGAACGCCTGCTGGCCCTGATTGGCTCCACGATTCTGAAGCTCCTGTTTCTGACCATCCGGTTCCGGCTGGACGACCGCTGCGGGATCGGCAGCAACGCGTTCCCCGAGCCCTGCCTGTTCTGCTTCTGGCACAACCGGATCCTCGGCATCACGCTGGCGTGTCACCGCAGCTACCCCTGGCGCCTGCGCCACGGGGTGACCGTGCTGACCAGCCCGAGCAAGGACGGCGAGATTCTTGCGCAGTTCGTCGCGGCATTCGGGATGGGATCCGTCCGGGGATCGAGCTCCCGCCGCGGTTCACAGGCTCTGCGGGAACTTGTCAGGCTGGTGCGCGACGGAGAGGACATCGCGATCACCCCGGATGGCCCGCGCGGCCCGCGCTACAGCCTCGGTCCCGGCGTCATCCTGCTTGCGCAGACGACCGGGGCCGCGATTCTTCCCGCCCATGCCAGCTTCTCGCGGTGCCTGCGCATGAAAACGTGGGACGGATTCATCATCCCGTTGCCATTTTCCACCATCTCGGTCACGATGGATCACCTGATCAAAATTCCGCGCGACCTGAACGAAGAAGAATTCGAGCGGGCCCGGAAAAACCTGGAGGACCAACTGAAAAATGCAGCGGATTGACGGTGCCGCGATCGCGGCCAAAGTTCTGGAGGAAACAAAACAGCGGGCGTCTGCGCTCGCGGCCCGCGGCGTCCGGCCGGGTCTGGCGGTCGTCCTCGTCGGCGACGACCCGGCCTCCCGCGCCTATGTGCGCTCGAAGGACCGCCGCGCGGCGGAACTCGGGTTTCATTCCGTAAAAAAAGAGCTCCCCGCCGCGACGACCCAGGCGGAGCTGCTGGCCGTGGTCGGGGAGTTGAACAACGATCCGGCCATTCACGGGATCCTCGTCCAGTCGCCTCCTCCTTCCCACATTGACGAGGCGGAAATCGTTAGGGCCATCGATCCCCGCAAGGACGTGGACGGGTTTCATCCGGTGAATGTGGCGAAGCTCGCGATGGACGACCCGACCGGGTTCGTCCCCTGCACGCCGCTCGGCTGCATCCGCCTGCTGGCGGAGGCTGGGATTCAAACGTCCGGTCGCCGCGCGGTCGTCGTTGGCCGGAGCATGATTGTCGGGAAGCCCATGGCTCTTCTCCTCATGCGCAAGGGGCCTGGAGGCGACGCCACGGTCACCGTCGCCCACTCGCGGTCCCGGGATCTTCCCGCCGTCGTGCGGGAGGCGGATATCGTCATTGCCGCCGTCGGGCGCGCGCATTTCCTCGGCTCCGAACACATCCGCGAAGGGGCCGCCGTGATTGATGTCGGGATCAACCGGGTGGACGACCCCGGCAGCCCGAAGGGCTACAAGCTTGTCGGTGATGTGGACTACGATGCGGTGGCGGAGCGCTGCTCGGCAATCACTCCCGTTCCCGGCGGAGTCGGGCCGATGACGATCGCCATGCTCATGTCCAATACCGTCACGGCCGCCGAGCGGTTCTAACCCGCATATCTCACACTCCGGCCTGGAAAGCCGCGGGGTGTAGCGGCGGTCTGTGACCGTCGCTCGCATTGCAACCATCCGGGCATCGACGCTCATAGAGCGACGCTACAATGCATGCCTGAGATTTTCGGGTTAAGTATACTTGACGACTTCCTCGATGGTCGTCAGGCCGTCGTAGATCGAGCGCATGCCATCCTCGCGGAGCGTCGTCATGCCGAGCTCGATCGCCTTTTGGCGCAGGATGACGCCCGGGGTGCGCTCGTTGATCATCTCCCGGATCGGGTCGGACATCTTGAGGAGTTCGTAAATGCCCTTTCTCCCCTTGTAACCGGTGTTATTGCAGGCGTCGCAGCCCTTGCCGTAGTAGAAATTTTTATCACCGATGTCATGGATCGTGAGGCCGAGCGAGGTGAGCACGTGCTCGTTCGGCTCGTAGGCGGTCCGGCAGGCGGTGCAGATCCGCCGGATCAGCCGCTGGGCGAGGATGCACTCGAGCGAGGCCGAGATGAGGAACGGCTCGATTCCCATGTCCACAAGACGGGTGACCGCGCCGGTCGAGTCGTTCGTGTGCAGGGTCGTGAAAACGAGGTGGCCGGTCAGCGAGGCCTGGATCGCGATCTGAGCGGTTTCGATGTCGCGCGTCTCGCCGACCAGGATCCGGTCCGGGTCTTGGCGGAGGAATGCGCGAAGCACCCGGGAAAAGGTGAGTCCGATCCCGTCGTTGATCGGCACCTGGATGATCCCGTCGATCTCGTATTCCACCGGATCCTCGGCAGTGAGGAGCTTGGAGTCGATTGTATTGATCTTGCGCAGACACGAATAGAGGGTCGTGGTCTTTCCCGATCCGGTCGGTCCGGTGACGATGAAAATCCCGTTCGGCTTCTCGATGACGTGGAGGATGTGGTTGTAGATGTCATCCGGCATCCCGAGTGTTTCAAGATCAAGATTGACGCTCGACCGGTCGAGGACGCGGAGCACGACACTCTCTCCGAATGTCGTCGGCAGTGTGGAGACGCGCAGGTCGACCTGGCGTCCGCCGATCGTCCGCTGGATGCGTCCGTCCTGGGGCAGCCTGCGCTCGGCGATGTTGAGGTTCGACATCACCTTCACGCGCGAGATGACCGGCAGGGCAAGGTGCAGGGGCGGAGGATCCATCTCGTAGAGCGCGCCGTCCACGCGGTAGCGGATCTTGAACTCCGTCTCGAACGGCTCGAAATGGATGTCGCTCGCCCGCGCGGCAATCGCCTTGTCCAGGATCGCGTCCACGTATTTGATGATCGGCCCGGTGTTTGCCTCCGCCGTGACCGCCTGGAGGTTGAACGCGTCCCCGCCGCCCTCGGTAACCACGAGATCGGATCCCGCGCCGAGCTGCGCGATGATGTCGTCGAAATTTGTGACCTCCGACCCGTAGTGCTGTGCGATCAGCGTCTTGACCTTCGTGGGAAAGGCGACCATCACCTGAATCTCGCGTCCGAGGGCGAACCTCAGGTCCTCGATGGTCTGGGGATTCAGAGGATCCGTCAGCGTGACGATGATCGTGTTTCCGGACCCCATGATCGGCATGGCCCCGTGCAGGCGCGCCAGGCCGGAGGGGATGAGACCGAGGACGGTCGAGTCGGGAGTGAACTCGCTCAGGTTATAGGCCTCCGCGCCGATCGAGTCGGCGATGAGCTGGATGAATCCATCCTCGTCCACGATGTGGTGATCGACGAGGATTTGCTCGATCTGCCGGTCGCCGTAGCCGGCTTCGCGAATGAATGTTGCCGCCTGCTCGGCAGTGATCAGCCCGCGTTCCAGAAAAATATCCGTGACTTGTCGTGCGTCCATGCGGTCAGTCCAGGTCGGTCATTGTGGTGGTGAGAACCTCCTCGGCGGTGGTCATGCCGGCAAGAACTTTGCGGATACCATCCTCGCGGAGCGTGCGCATTCCGAGTTCCTTCGCGCGCTGGCGGAGGGCGATCGTCGAGGCGTTGTTGTTGATCATGTTGCGGACCTCGTCGTCCACCACGAACAGCTCGAAGATTCCCATGCGGCCCTTGTAGCCTTTCCCCCGGCAGAGCTCGCATCCGACCGGGTGCATGATGTGGGAATCGCTCAGCTGTCCGGCATCGAGGCGGAGCATGCCCAGCTCGTATTCCGAGAGTTCGGCGGGCGCCTTGCACTTCGGGCAGAGCCGCCTGACCAGCCGCTGGGCGAGCACCGCGCGCACCGAGGTTGATACCAGGAACGGCTTGATCCCGATGTCCACAAGGCGGGCGATCGCACTGGGCGCGTCGTTCGTGTGCAGCGTCGAGAGAACGAGGTGGCCGGTCAGCGAGGCGTTTGTCGCGATGCTCGCGGTCTCCATGTCCCGGATCTCGCCGATCATGATGATGTTCGGGGCCTGGCGCAGGATCGAGCGGAGGGCGGCCGGGAATGTCATCCCGATGCTGGCATTCACCGGGACCTGGTTGATCCCGTTCATCTGGTATTCCACCGGGTCCTCGACCGTGATCAGCTTGCGGTCGGGCTTGTTCATGTAGTTGAGGCACCCGTAGAGTGTCGTAGTCTTTCCCGATCCGGTCGGCCCAGTGACAAGGATGATCCCGTCGGGCAGGTTGATCTGCTTTTCGAATTTCGCCTGGTCGTCGGAGAGGAATCCGAGGTCGGGCAGGCCGAGCATCAGCGATGTCTTGTCGAGGATCCGCATGACCACGCTTTCGCCGTGGACGGTGGGGATTGTCGAGACCCGAAGGTCGATCGCCTTCTCGCCGAGCTTGATCTGGATGCGTCCGTCCTGCGGGAGGCGCTTTTCGGCGATGCTCATCGATCCGCTCATGATCTTGATGCGGCTGATCATTGCGGACTGGAGCTTTTTCGGCGGGCTCGGCATTTCCTGGAGGACGCCGTCGATGCGGAATCTCACCCGGAATTTCGATTCGAGCGGTTCGAGGTGGATGTCGCTCGCCCGGTTCTGATGCGCCTCCACGAGGAGGAGAGAGACCATTTTGATGATGGGAGCATCATCCGCACCCGCCTCGTCGGATCCGACATCCAGCTCCGAGCCGAAGGCAGGCGTCGCCTCCTCTCCGTAATACTGGATCAGGCTGTTGCGGATCGCGTCCGGAGTCGCGCAGACGAACTCAACCTCCCGTTGCAGCTTGAACGCCAGATCGTCCATCGTCTGCATGTCCATCGGGTCGCCGATTGCGATGAGCAGCGCGCCCTCCCTCTCGCCCACCGGCACGGCTTTCCAGCGGCGGGCATCCTCGACAGGCAGCAGATCAATGACATTTGGCGGGACCACGATCTGGGCGAGGTCCATAAACTCCATGCCATTCTGTGCGGCCAGCGTCCTTCCCACATCTTCCTGCGTGATGAAGCCGCTCTGGACGAGTGCCTCCACCACGCTGGAGCCCTTCATGTGCGAACGCGCATACTCCACCTGGGTGCGTGTGACCAGACCCACATCCAACAGGATTTCGACAATGTAATCTTCGTTCGGGGACACGTCGCAGGAGAAAGTTGAGCCATGTGATTAAGGGACTCGTGCAACAAAGTCAACGTCACTGCTCAAAAGCCTGCATCCGGGGAAGTCATCCGATGAGCTCGAGCAGTTCTTTTTCGTCCGGAATGGCGGCTTCGGAATCGAGAAGCCCGGAGATCATGGCGCGTTTTTTTTCCTGCATGGCGATGACCCGGTGCTCGACTGTGTCGCGGGCGATGAGTTTGATCGAGGTGACGACTTTCGACTGGCCGATCCGGTGCGCGCGGTCGGTGGCCTGCGCCTCGACCGCGGGATTCCACCACGGGTCGAAATGGATGACCGTGTCTGCCGCAGTGAGGTTGAGTCCGGTGCCGCCGGCTTTCAGGCTGATGAGGAAGACGGGAATCGAGGCGTCGGATTGAAATTTTTCCACGACGGACGCCCGGTCTTTTGTCGTGCCGTCGAGCCGGCAATGGGCGAATCCCGCCTCGTCAAGCGCCGGGCCGATCAGGTCGAGCATGGAGGTGAACTGGCTGAAGACCAGCACCCGGTGCCCGCCATCCACCGCCTCGCCGACGAGTTCGAGCAGGGCGTCCATTTTGGCCGATGAACCCGGCGAATCGGTGCCCAGAAGCCGCAGGTCGCAGCAGGCCTGGCGCAGACGCAGGAGGGCGGTGAAAATCTTGATTTTGGCGCTCCCTCCGGACTCCCGGGCCGCATCGACCTCCGCGCGTGCGGCGATTTGGAGGCGTGTGTAGGCATCCTTCTGTGCGGGCGAGAGCTCGACCTCGACAATCTGCTCGATTTTATCCGGAAGGTCCTTGAGGAGGTCCGCTTTTTTCCGCCGGAGCATCCGGGGCCGCACCCGCCGGTTGAGCCGCTCCCAGAGCGTGCCGGATTCGCCGGTCAGCAGGGGTTTCTCGTAGCGCTCTTGAAAGTCCTTCCGGCTCCCCAGATATTCTGGCAGGAGAAAATCGAACAGCGACCAGACGTCGCGCAGGGAATTTTCCAGCGGGGTGCCGGTGAGAATAAACCGGGCCTCCGCATCGAGCGCACAGGCGGCCTTGGCGTTCCGGCTGTCCGGGTTCTTGATGTGCTGGGCTTCGTCGAGGATGACCGTTGAGAAGCGGATGTTCCGGTAGTGGTCGATGTCGCGCCGGAGCAGGGCATAGCTTGTGATCGCGATGTCGGCCGATCCGAGGGACTCAAAATGCTTTTCCCGCGATGATCCCTCGATGCCGACCACGCGGAGGCCCGGGGTGAAATGCTCCGCTTCGTGCCGCCAGTTCCAGACCAGAGATGACGGACAGACGACGAGGTGGGGCCCCGGATGGGATTCGATCATGGCCAGGGCCTGAACGGTCTTTCCAAGGCCCATTTCATCGGCGAGGAGGCCCCCTGATTTTCCTCTGGCAAGGTGGAGGAGCCAGCGCGCCCCCTCGACTTGATACGGCCTGAGCCTTGGTCCGAGCGGGCCGAGGGGAATGTCAGGCAATGCCGTTTCCACGGGCTTGCCGCTCCAGGCCGCGATGCTTGCCTCGAGGTATTCGCGCTGCACCGGGCGGACCCGGTAAACCCCGCGTTCCTGCGCGGGATCGCAGTCGCGCAGCACTTCTTCCAGGTCGGCTGCCAAACCCGCATCCGGCACGGCCAGCCGTCCATCTTTGAGCTTCACGTGCGGAGTGCCGGATTGCAGGAGCCTCTGGACATCCTGCTGCGTCAGCACGGCGTCGCTTCCCGCGGTGAAATGGACATGAAAGTCGAGCCAGCCGTCCTCCTTTTCCCGGATGGCGAAATGCGGTTCGATCCGGACGATGTCGCTGGTGACATGAGTGAAGCGTTCGCCCTCGCGCACGTCCCATTTTGTTTTGAGACGCGGGAGCGCGGCGGCAAAAAACTTGACGACCGACTCCTCCCCGCGCAGAGCCGCCTTTCCGCGGAAATCCTCGAATCCGCAGGCCATGAGCTCGACGATCGCGGCCGCCTCCGCGGCCGGGTTGGAAACTCCCGGGCGCGTGTATTGGAACGAGATGTCCGCCTCGAGATGCCGCAGCGATCCCTCCAGGGACAGCACCACTTTCGGAAGTTCGGACGTGGACGGGGCGCGTGCGGGTCGGGATGGCGATGGGACGGCAGCGGATTTTGTTTTCTGCAAAGGGACCAGCACTTCAAGCCCGACCGCGACGGAATGTGCGCAGATGATCCCCCGGACCCGCGAATCCCGGCAGGGGCAGAGGTTTTCGACGTCAATGGCATTTCGGATCTTCAGGCCTGCCAAAAACGATTTTCCATCCGCCGAGATTTTTCCCCTGAGGACCGGGGGTTCATGGGATGCTTCGGAAACCCTCCCGGCGGCATGCATCGCCCGGGCTTCCTTGAAAACCGGCCATCCGCACATTGAGACGAGAACCTTCTCCGTCAACTCCATGACCGTTTGTAGCCGGAAAATGGATTTGAGTCAGCGGATATTCGGAGTTGAGCGGATGGCACCTGCTCAGGCATGCTGGCAGACGTGATCCGCATCCTCGTTGCTGTCCTGCTCGCCCTGGCGATCATTTTGGCGCAGCTGTTTTACGGCGGGCTGATGCGGACGGTTTTCAGCATCCCTTCCTACGGGCTCCTTGCGATCGCGGGTGTGCTCGGAATCGCCGCGCTGTTTTGGAAGCGGGCGGTTCCTCCGCGTCTGCCCGCGCTCTTCGTGACGCTTCTGGCGGCCGGATACTTTCTGTGGCGGTCGCTGAATTCCCCGGGGCAGGACCTCTCGTTGTTCTATACGTTTCTGGTTGCCGCCTGTGCCGCTGTTTACTGCCTGTCCGCGGGCGTGCTGACGACTCCATCCTCGCGATATGTCTTTGTCTGCCTGCTCTTCGCGGCGGCCGTCGTGCAGATTGTGGTGGCCTCCATCCAGTTCACCAACCCGGGGTATTACTGGCCAATTCCGTGGTTCAGCGAGCAGATCCGGGCATGGTATCTGAAACCCGATGCGGTTTATCTGAGGGGGCACGGGCTTTTTCTGAACGGAAACCATCTCGCCTGGTTCCTCAACATCATGGCGTTTCTCGCGCTGGGAATCGCCTGCCTCGGGCGCTGCGCTGTGTGGGCCAAAGTGGTTTTCGCCTACCTGGCTGCCGTCTGCATTGCGGGGACCGTCCTGACGCTGAGCCGGGGGGGCATGATCGGGCTTGGCACCGGGATCGTCACCTTTCTCCTTCTGAGCCTGTTCGCTCTTGGAGTCGGGGCGAGAGACAGGCGGCTGGTGATCCTTCTCGTCATCCTTGCAACGCTGACGACTGCTCTCGGGGGAGGGTATTTCCTTTTTTACAAAAGCCCGACGGTTCAGGCGCGGATGAACCGGATTACCGAAGACACGTATCGTGTTACGCTCTGGCTCGCAGCGCTGAGGCAGGCCCAGCTTGAGCCGCTGACAGGAACCGGCGCAGGATCCTTCACCCAACTCTCCCGCCGCCTGCGCGATTACAACTCCGATTACGATGACACATTCGCGCACAACGACTGGGCGCAGACGCTGGCCGACTTCGGATTCATCGGGCTTGTCCTGCTGGCATCGGCCCTGCTGGTGAATTGGAAGTCCGGACTGGATGGATTTCTGAACGCCCTGCGCCAGCGGATGGCCGTCTCGAGCCGACCGCAGAGCAACTCGGCGGCTTTCGCCATCGGGTCCCTGAGCGCGCTGGCCGCCTGCGCCGCCCATTCGTTTTTTGATTTCAACATGCAGATCCCGGCGAATGCCCTGCTCGCGGCTGCCTGTGCCGGAATGCTGGCGAATCCCGGGGTGCCGTCGGGGTCGCGCGGCGGATGGCTTCCGCGGTGGATGGCCGGGCTGGCTGCCTGCGCGTCGGGAGTCTTCCTCGGCCTCCTGCTGGAAAAGTCCGCCATGGCGGAGCACCTGTCGCTGCGCGCGGAAAACGCGCTGATTCTCAAGGATACCGCTTCTGCAATCCAGGCTGCGGAGCTTGGTCTCGAGATTTCTCCGGCGCACTCCCGCCTGCGCCGCCTGCTGGGCGAGGCCCTTCTCCAGTCGGCCCCCTCATCGGATCAGCCGCAGGAAACGTTTGTCCGCTCAGCCTATTTCCTGCGCCGGTCCACGGAATCCGACGAGGAGGAGCGATGGAACCGGCTCATGCTGGGGATTGCGCTTTCCAGCCTCCGGAAATTCGAGCCGGCGCGGGTGGCGCACATCGAAGCGATCCGGCTCGATCCGGGCAATCCGGCCGTGCATGAATACTTCGCGCTTTTTCTTGAGGGGGCCGGAAAACAGGCCGAGGCAATGCGTGAATATGAGGTGAGCCTCACTCTGCCCGGCAGTCAATTTGCCAGCCAGCGCCTGCGGGCGTTGCGCCAGCAGGCTGCGAAGGCGGCGGGGAAATAATCTTTTACGAGGCCAGCGCGCGGGCCTTTTCGAAGCGGGCCAGCGTGCGGTCTTTTCCCAGGACCTCGAACATCTCGTAGAGTCCGGGTCCGACCGAACGCCCGCTGACCGCGACGCGCGCCGGATGAACGAGTTCGCCGGTCTTCACTCCCATGGCCGCGGCGGTCTCCTTCAGTTTTGCTTCGATCGCCGGATGCGACCATTCGGTGAGGGCAGCCAGCGCGGTGCCGAGAGCCTGCAGGCGGTCGCCGGCGCCCGGTTTGGAAAGGCTCTTGGCCACCGCCTCGGGATCGAAGGCGAAATCCTCGGTGAAGAGGAATCCGATCCAGTCCGGCACATCGCTCAAGTGCTTGACCTTCGGCTTGACGATGGCGAGCGCGGGGCGCAGGGCCTCCCTTGTGCCGTAGGGGATCCCGGCCTTCTCCACAAACGGGAGGGCGAGTTCCTCGAAGCGGTCCAGGCTCATATGAATGAGGTGCTGGCCGTTCAACCAAAAACATTTGTCGAGGTCGAAGATCGCGTTCCTCCGGTTGATGCCGGCCAGGTCGAAAAGCGCCTGGATCTCGGCGATTCCCAGAATCTCCCGGTTCTCGCCGGGCGACCAGCCGAGCAGGCAAAGATAGTTCGCGACCGCTTCGGGCGTGTATCCGAGGTCGAGGAAATACGTGATGCTCGACCCTCCGTCGCGCTTGCTCAGCTTTTTTCCCTCGTGGTTGAGGATGAGGGGAATGTGGGCGAACTTCGGGGGCATCTCGCCCAGCGCCTGGTAAAGCTCGACGTGCTTTGGCGTATTCGACAGGTGGTCCTCTCCCCGGATCACATGGGTAAGCTGCATTTCGATGTCGTCCACCACGTTCACAAAATGGAAGATCCACGACCCGTCCGGGCGGCGGATCGTCATGTCCGGATGCGTGGCGGGGTTCGACATGTCGAACTCGATTTTGCCGCAGACGATGTCTTCGACGACGACGGTTTTGCGCTGCGAGCGGAAGCGGATCGCTCCGCTGTCCTCGTAGAGGTGGCCGCCCGCCTCAAGCCGGGCGAGGTATTTTTCGTAAATGGACGAGCGTTCGCTCTGCTGGTAGGGGCCGAACGGGCCGCCCTTGTCCGGACCCTCGTCCCAGTCGAGGCCAAGCCAGTTCAGCCCGTCGTAGATGACCTTGTAGGCTTCCGAAGTGTTCCGCTTTTCGTCGGTGTCCTCAATGCGCAGGATGAACTTTCCGCCGTTCTGGCGGGCGTAGAGCCAGTTGAAGAGCGCCGTGCGGGCGCCTCCGACATGAAGAAAACCGGTGGGAGAGGGAGCGAAGCGTGTGCGAACCATCCGCCGAGACAAAGGCATTCCCGCGCGGAACTCAATCGCAATTGCGTGATCAGTTGCCTTGTCGAAGCTAGCGGAGCGTGGGATGCATCACAAAGAGGCCGTTGGTTGCATCGAAGGCGTGCTGTGTTGACATCCTTCCCAGCTCATGCCCTGCGCCCCAAGAGTCGGAGAAATAAATATTGTCCTTGTCGAAGCCGACAATCAGGCGCATGTGGGCGCCCGAGGTCTGCCTGTTCAGCTCGGGCTGCTCGGGGAACTTGCCCAATTCCAGTCCCCAGAGGAGAGGGATCCCGTCTCCAACGTAATGTTCGATGGATTTTTGAAATTCTGCGAGGCTGGCTTGTTTCTGCTTCTTGGGCTCCCGCAGTGAGCCATCGGTATAGCGGGCCAGGAGGTTCTTGAATTCAAGGTGGAAGACCTGGTCAAGGCGATCCAAGGCGTTCACCATCTCCCTGGTGCCGGTTCCGGTGCCGGGATCGCTCCGGGCGATCTTTGCGAGTTGGTGTTGGTCGCATGAGATGCCATAGTATTCGAAGAGTCGCTGTGCCGATGCCACGACGCAATACCCTTTGTCGCCCTGGTCGACCATGGGGATTCCCTGGATGAGGGCGCGGGAGCCATCCAGTTGCACGTTCTTTTTGAGTTGTGTGAGGGAGGTGCAGCCGTTGTGCTGGCGGATGGCGGTTGCAATGGCGCCCTTGGCGTCCCGCGGGGCGATGCGCATTTTGAGGTAGTCCGGACGCCCGCTTTCGGCTTCGGGGTTCATTTCGAGAGTTGCAAGCCCGCCCGGCGAGAACCATGTCGAACCCGAGGAGAGAAGCCCGTTTGCCGTGTCCGCCCGGCGCGGAGAAGGCAGGGATCCCAGGCGCGTGCGCAGGGCTTGGTCGCAGGCTTGCAGTCGTCGTTTGAATTCTTCGGCGGAGATGCTCCCCGCATCGCCACGGTTGTAAACCGAAAACGTCACACAGTTGAGTTTCCCGTTCATGAAGTCGGCTATGACCTCCTCCACCGGGAGAGCTCCCTTAAGAAGCGTCAGCTCAACGGAGACGTTGACAAACGGGTGCCGCAGGAAAACGGCGCGGTCTTTGGTCCGGGTGAGCCACTTGAAATACGGGTTTTCCGTGAAGCCTTCCGGCGCGGCGAATTTCGTCTCGAGTGTTTCCGGCGTGAGTTCAAAAACCGCCGGCGTATCGATCAGCGGATCGAGGTCGCAAACAAGTGCCAGATTCCGGTCCTCGCCGCTCGCTCCGGGACACTCGAAAGCACAAGCAATCAACCCTGAGAGCAGGAGTCGCCTTGGCATGCGAACAAAACCCCGGAGGTGCCTGGATATCGCAGGAGTGCCAAGGAAGAAGTGATCGGGCATGTGGAGAACCCCGGATGACGGGTGAGTGTAACCGCTTCGGCTTCTCGATGGGCTTTTCCTACATCGGCCCCGCACCGCCCGCCTGCGACGCCACCTGCCTGAGCAGCGGGCCGAACTGCGACGCCCAAAGGCTCATGAGCGGCCGCGCGTCCTCGAACCCCGCCTCACCCGCGGAACTCACGGAATACGCCTTCGGCGAGAGCCGGAAGTCGTTCGTGCCGGGGATCTGACTGATGTTCACCCGCACGCGGATCGTCTGCGGGTTGCCGTAGCTGCCCCACATGATGTTTGCAAACTTGCTCGATCCCTTGTCGAAGGAGATGGAGTTCGGGAAATTCACCGGCCCGACCTGATAGCCGGCGCCGGGGAAGATCTCCTGCGCGGCCGCCACGATGGCCGAGGGATTCGAGTTGGTGACCGTGACAGAACCGGGCCCGCCGGATCGCTCCACCGGGGAAACCAGACATCCGGAAACCAGCGAAACAACGACCGCGACACCAAGGAGAGAAAGTTTCATTGGGTGAATCCCAGCAGAGGAAACATCCGCATGCAAGCCTGCAGAGGAAATGGAAAGCGTTGGAGATCGCGCCATTCAACCTGAACAGAAAAACGGGCATGGTGGTTTGCCGCTGAAGTCGCGCCAGAGTCCGGGATCTCATCGTCCCGGGAAAGACGGTTCCTTGAAGCGCTGCCCGAGTGTCTGCATGCTTGCTGACTGTCGAGTGTTTTGGGAATGTGACAAAAAGTTGCAAGGAAGACGCTGGCAAATCTGTTGATAGTTCCATCAGCCGGAAAAACGGCATTTCAGAAGGGGAGCCAGGCACGAAAACCGGATTGTCATCCCTTCGTGATCCATCTATCGTCGGCCAATGAAGGGCAACGTCCTTGCTTCCCTCTTTATTCTCGCCCTGCTCGGAACGGCGGGGTGGATGATCTGGAACGACGCCAAGCCCCCGGCGGCGGCAGCCGTGGGGGGAGGTCAGCCGGTGCTGATGGATTTCTATGCCGATTGGTGCGGCCCGTGCCAGATGATGAAGCCGGCGGTGCATGAGCTTGCAAACGAGCTGCAGGGCCGGCTCCAAGTCATGGAGGTCAACGTCGATCAAAACCGGGACCTCGCGCGCCAGTATAACGTGCGCAGCATCCCGTGCTTCGTTGTTCTCAGGGATGGCAGGGAGGTGGCGCGCCGAACCGGATCCATGCCAAAGGAGAACCTGCGGCAGCTGACCGGGTTGTAGCTGCCAGACCGGAGATCGCGACGGCACCGAAACTCTGCGGATCGTTCTCGCTATCCGCGCTCAGGCATGGTTGAAATCCATTCCACCCGCACCCCACAATGATATTCCTCGGCATGTTCGTCGGTTTTGTCGCCTGGTTCCTCGTCCGGTATCTGATGGCCGGCATCTTCACGGTGGATCAGAACGAGCGGGCTGTGAAAACATCCTTCGGACGCGCCGAGCGAATCGGCGACCGCACGACCCATGATGATCCGGTGTCGGAAATGCTGACCGGGGAGGAAAAGCCCAGGTATTGCTACCCGCAGGTGAGGGTGATCCCCCCGGGAGGGCCCTATTTCAAGTGGCCGTGGGAGAAGGTTTACAAAACCAGCATCGCCGTGCAGACGGTGAGCATGGCCTACGATCCGGAGGATGCCGACGCGAACGAAGGGGGCACCCGTTTGAGTGCCGTGACGAAGGATCAGCTCGATACCGGGCTCATCGGTCAGCTGCGGTTCCGGATCTCGGAGAGGAACCTCTACGCCTGGTTCTTTGGAGTCCGAAACCCGATCGCCCATGTGATGGGATTCTTCATCAGCATCCTCCGCGAGCGGATTGCCAACTTTGAGGCACCGGCCGTTGAACCCGCCGCCGATGACGGGATGGCGGCCGCGGTGGCCGGGATCTCCATCAACGACCTCCGGAAAAATTTGTCCTCCCTGAACGAGCACATGGACCGCGAATGCGCGGGGGCTGCGGCGCGTTATGGGATCGCCCTCGACGCCTCGCTGATCACGAGCATCGACCCGCCTCCCGAGGTGGAGTCGGCCCTCGCTGCGATCAACACCGCCCACAACCAGGTCTCGAGCGACATCAGTCTCGCGCAGGCCCACGCCGACCAGAAGATCGTGCAATCCCGCCGGGCGGTGGAAATCGAAACCCTCAACGCCCAGGCCGAGGTGGAGCCGCTCCTCGCGCTCGCCGGCCAGATTTCCTCGCTCCAGACGAGCGGTGACGGCGTCCTTCCCGCCTACCTGCGGAACGTCAAGCTCTCGCTCTTTGGAAAAGCCGGACAAGTCATCCTGGAGGATCCCCGATGAGCTTTGTCATCGCCGCCGTCTTCACATTCCTCGGCATGTTCCTCCTCCTGCCGGCGCTTCAATTTCTTCTGCGCCTGCTCGGGTTCTACGCGATCGTCGAGGAGGGCACCTGCCACGTCTATGTGCTGTTCGGAAAGGTTCTGACCGTCATTGATGAAGCCGGGTTCTACTTTCTGTGGCTCAAGCTCGGCCCGGCCGCGCCGATCGTGAACTGGCTGGGAAAACGCTACATCCTCGACCGCCGGCTCGATCAGATCTACCTCCGCAGCCAGGCGGTGAACAGCGAGGAAGGCGCGCCGATGGGCATCGGCATGTGGTGCGAGATGCGGATCGGCGACCCGGTCGCCTACCTGTTCAAAAATGCCGACCCCCGCGGCTCGCTCGCGGCGAACGTGAGCAACGCAACCGTCCGCTGCCTCAGCAACATGAAGCTCTCCGCCATGCTTGAGAACCGGCACGCGATGTCCCAGACCGTGCGCAACGAGGTCAGCCCGAAATCCGAGGAATGGGGATTCCAGCTCGGCAGCATCTACATCCGCAAAGTCCACTTCCGCGACCTCGCGATGATCCAGCAGATCCAGGAAAAAGTCGTCAACCGCCTGCGGCAGGTCACCAGCGCGATCAAGCAGGACGGGGCCAACCAGGTCAGCATTATCACCAGCACCGCCGAACGCCAGGCCGCCGTCGAATTCGCCAAGGCCGCCGCCATGCGCCCGGCCATCGTCGGAGGCACGCTCCAGCAAATCGGTCAGGATCCGAATGTCCTCGCCGCCATGTTCGACATCCTCGAAACCCAGCAAATCCTCGGAGGCAACGCCAAAATCTCCATCCTCCCCCCAAAAAGCGACCTCCTCGCCCAGCTCATCGCAAGTCGAGAAGCGCCCACCCCGTTGGCATGAACCGGAATGTCAACAGGCAGGGCCTGGCCTGAAAGGCGCTCTTGCGCCAGCGCGTCGCACGCAGCATTCCGTGGTTTGTTGTGCTCAGGAGCGGCAGGGGGGGCGGCGCGTCGAACCGGCTCCATGCCGAGGAGACCCTGCGGCAGTTGACGGGTTTATCGTTGCCGGATGGGAAGGGTCATGAACAGGACGAGCGCGGACGAAACCATCATCCAGGTATTGTGTGGCCCGGACCCGGGACTCCCACGGCAGGCGTCGTGAGGCCCGCCGGGATTGTTCCGTCGGAATTTTTCAAGGAGGCGGATGGATCCGTGTTGCTGAAATACGCCTCCATCGCGGAGAGGCGTTGTTCGATGCTCGGCGCGGGCCGGCTTTCATCTGAGGAAGCCACCGGAATTGCCATCAAAAGGAAGGCGGCCAAAATGCCCGCCTGAAAGGGGAGAAAAAATTTCATCGCGGGGAGAGTAAAATGAGCGGCCGTTTCCTGTCGCTTGGTTCCCGGAAAAATTTTCATCCGGGCGGAGGCGGGGCTTGTTGAAGCCTTGGGATTGTGTAGAGTCCCGGAAATTTTTCAATGTCTGCCACCTATCTTATCCTGCCGGAAAAGCGGCTGATCATCGAGCGGTTCACCGGACCCACCGGCTTTGAGGAGATCAAAAGTCTGCTGAGCCGGGTATTTTCCGATCCGCTGTTTGACAGGACATTCCACACGCTGATGGACTTCACGAAGGCGGTTCTCAAAACCGGTCTGGAGGAGGTCGCCCTCCTGTGCGAGTTCATCTCGTCTGTTGCAGGAGGGGTAATCGGCAGCACAGCGATCATCGCCGCGGGTCCGATGGGAACGGCGCTGGCCATGCTGATCAGCAAGGGGCTTTCCTTTTTCACCCCGAGCGAGGTCTTCAGCACCGGAGAAGCGGCGCTGAATTTTCTGGGCCTGGATTTTTCCGAGATCCCGGACTTTTAGGAAGCCGCCGGGCCACGCGGGAAGCGCAGCCTGTGCAAAGGCGCGGCGGCCTGTCACGTTTCGAGCTGATGAGTGAACTGAAAGAGCCCGGACTCCTTATTTAGTTCCAGCGCACAAGCTCGACCCGGCGGTTCTTTGCGCGGCCCTCCTCGCTGGAATTCGGAGCGGCCGGGCTGGCGAAGCTGCAGCCGAAAGGAAAGAGGCGGGACTTGTCCACGCCGAAGCGGGAGACGAGGGCCTGAACGATCGCGTTGGCGCGCCGCATCGAAAGATCCCGGTTGAACTCAAATTCCCCCGCGTTGTCGGTGTGCCCGACGACGAGGAGCTTGAGCGACGGTTCGCTTTTCAGGAGGGAGGAAATTTGCTCGAGCGTGGGATCGGACTCCGGCTTCACGGCATCCTTGTTGAAATCGAAGAGGATCCCGTAGAGGGCGACGCGGCCGGTCGATGTCATCTGGTTTTCCATCTCGGGGGCTTTGACGAGGACCATGCGATCCGGGCGCGGTTTTTCCTCAAGGACGTCCACCCGCGCGATGACCGTTCCCGTCTCGATCCCCTTCTCAGGGGCCTTCCACGATCCGGTGACCGCGCCGCAAAAAACCGTCACATAGACATCCCCTGCTCCGTCGCCGCCGGGCTTTTTCAGAGCAACGAAACGGAAGTCATCGCAGCCCGGCAGCGTGTATTGCTGAAGGCCGAAATCCTTTTCCGTCTGATACACCTGCGCGAGAAACCGTCCGTATCCATTGTCGAGCGAGTTGGATTCCCCGGTGGCACTGCCCCCGCTGTCGCCCTCGAAAAGCATCTCAAAACCATTCTTCGCAAGTTCCGACTGGTAGGCCCGGATGCATTCGAGCGTCGAGACATCCTTTGGAAGGCGGTAAAAGCCCGTGGTCAGCGCGCCTTCGGGGTTCAGCTTGTTGAACGGCTTGAATGCCTGCGCGCCGTAATCGAAGACAATCCGCTCGAGCGGGATTGTGAAACCGGTGAATTTTTTCGTGGACTGCCGGAGGATGACCGACCCTTCGAACCGCCTGGTCAGCGGGTGATCCATCGACCCGGCCGCATCCTTCTGGTATTGAGCTTCGACCTGGGCGAAGCCGTGCGTGGCCACCAGGGTGACAAGAACAACGAGGGCCGTTTTCATGGTCCGGTTTTCGTATCATTTCGAACGCACCCACCGGAAGGGAAAAAGCCCCGGCACGGGACTTGCACGGCCGGAGGATCAGGAGTAGTTTCCGGGCACTATGTCCGAACAGCCACTGACCGGCCACAACTGTCCCGGTGATCCGTGCACCATTGTCATCTTCGGAGCCTCCGGAGATCTCACAAAACGCAAGCTTCTCCCGGCCCTCTACAACCTCAAGGTCCTCCGCCTCATGCCGGAAAATTTCGCGGTGGTCGGGGTCGCGGTGACCGACGGCGACGACGCGGCCTACCGCGCCAAGACGACTGCGGACATCAAGGAATTCGCCACGCGGCCGGTCGATGATGCCGAGTGGGATGACTTTCAGAAGCGCATGTATTACCTCCAGGGCGATTTCAATAACATCGAGACGTTCCACAAGCTCGGCGACAAGATCAAGGAGGCGCAATCGGCATGGAAGCTTCCCGGCAACGTACTTTTCTACCTCGCCGTCTCGCCCACATTTTTTGCCAAGGTCGTCGACCAGCTCGGCGCGGTCGGGCTCACCAGCCAGACGCCGGACGCCTGGCGGCGGGTCATCATCGAGAAGCCGTTCGGCCACGACCTCGCCAGCGCGCGCGAGCTGAACGAGAACCTCAGCAAGAACCTCGATGAGTCGCAGATTTTCCGGATCGACCACTACCTTGGAAAAGAGACGGTGCAGAACATCATGGTCTTCCGGTTCGGCAACTCGATCTTCGAGCCGATCTGGAACCGGCGGTATATCGACTACGTCCAGATCACGGTGGCCGAGGAGCTCGGGGTCGAACTGCGAGGCGGATACTACGACCACTCGGGCGTCCTGCGCGACATGGTCCAGAACCACATCCTCTCGGTTCTCTCCCTCATCGCGATGGAGCCGCCGAGCTCGATCTCCGGCGACAGCGTCCGCAACGAAAAGGTCAAGGTCCTCGAAGCCATCCGCCCGATGGACCCCGAACAGGTCATCTCAAACACCGTCCGCGGCCAATACGGACCCGGACTGATCGGCGGCACCCGAGTCCCGGCTTACCGCTCGGAGCCGGACGTGAACCCGCAGTCGAACACCGAGACATTCGTCGCCATGAAGCTGTTCGTGGAAAACTGGCGCTGGGCGGAGGTGCCGTTTTTTATCCGCTCGGGCAAGCGGCTCGCCGAACACACCACCCAGGTGGTCATTGGGTTCCGCCGCGCGCCGCTCCTGCTTTTCGGCGAGGATGTCCAGACGAACAGCAAGCCGAACCGGCTCGTCCTCCATGTCCAGCCGGACGAGGGGATCACGCTCGACATCCACGCGAAGCGTCCGGGACCGAATATCAATCTTGTGAACGTCCCGCTCGACTTTTCCTACAGCGACTTCGGCGAGGGGATGGCGGCCACGGGATACGAAACGCTGCTCTACGACTGCATGATCGGTGAAACCACGCTCTTCCACCGCTACGACAGCGTGGACGCCTCATGGCGGATCGTGAATCCGATCCTCGACGTCTGGCAGGCCCTGCCGGCGCGGGCATTTCCGAACTACGACTCGGGCACCTGGGGTCCCGAGGCCTCTGACGCCCTGCTCGCAAAAAGCGGCCACGCCTGGCACCACTACCCGCTGAAGGGCTGATCACCCGAAACGTGACGTCCTCCCCTCCTGGAGGCCCGGATTTCTTGATATTGCGCAACTTTTCGAAGCGTGCTGCGTTGGATCGGGTATGCTCGAACCTCTCGCAAAGCCCGTCTGGACGCCCGCGGCGGCAGCGCACCTGCTGAACCGTGCGGGATTCGGCGGGACGCCTGAAGAGATCGCAGCCCTGCATGCCAGGGGGCTCGATGGCGCGGTGGATTCCCTCCTTCACTCAGACGATGATTCGGATCTCTTTCCGCCGCCCGAGGCTTCCGTCCCGGAGAGGATCGACAAATACCGCACAAAGTTTGCGGGGCTGACCGAGCAGGAGCGGAAGAGGGTCCAGTCCGAAATGCGGCGGGAGGCCCGGCAGCTGATGACCGGCCTCCGCTCGTGGTGGCTCAACCGCATGCGCTGGAGCCCGTTCGTTGCGCGGGAGAAAGCGGCCCTGTTCTGGCACGGGCACTGGGCGACCAGCATCGAGAAAGTGAAGGACCCGTTTTCCATGTGGCAGCAGAACGAAACCCTTCGCGCGCATGCCCTTGGACGTTTCGAAGACATGGCGAAAGATGTCAGCCGCGACCCGGCGATGATGCGCTACCTCGATCTGATCCAAAGCAAAAACGGCAGGCCGAACGAGAATTTCGCCCGCGAACTCATGGAGCTATTCACGCTCGGCGAAGGTCACTACACAGAGCAGGACATCCAGGAGGCCGCCCGCGCGTTCACCGGATACCGGATCAACCAGACGAATCGCCGGTTTCTGATGGCCGACAGCCAGCATGACGCCGGCACAAAATCCTTTTTCGGGTTCGAGGGGAATTTCTCCGGCGACGACGTCATCGGGCTCATCACCGCCGACCCGCAGTGCGCAAGGTTCCTTGCGCGGAAGATCTGGACATTTTACGCCGCGGAAAATCCCCCGCCCGAATTGGTGGAGGCGCTGGCGGAATCCTACCGCCGATCCGGACTCGACACCGGAGCGCTGCTGGGAACGATCTTCCGCAGCCGTGAGTTCCACGGTCCGGATGTCGTCCGCCGCCAGATCAAGTCGCCGGTCCAGTGGCTCGTTCAGCTTTGCCGGCAAATGGAAATTCCGTTGCCCGGGCAATCCGACGGCATCCTGCGCGAGCTCGGGCAGGTTCCTTTTGCCCCGCCGAACGTGAAGGGTTGGGACGGCGGGAGGGCGTGGATCAGCTCGGCCACCCTGCTTTTGCGATACAACACCTCCGGCACAATCCTTGCCGGAGCGGAGGTGAATTTCGATGCGCTGATGCCCCCGGGAGCCGGCTCCTGCGACTCCCTTGCCTGGAGGCTTTTTCAAGGCCCTCTGTCTCCCGAGCTGAGCACGAAATTCTCCTCGTATTTGAAAGACCATGGAACAGGAACCGCAGCGCGACGCGACCTGGTCCACCTGATGATGAGCACCCCCGACTACCAACTCACATGAACAAGACGCTCCATACCCGCCGCGGATTCCTGCGCACCTCGCTTCTGGGGGGTGCGGTCGCATGGACGGTTCCTGTTTTTCTGGAACGCACGTTTTTCACGCTCGATGCCATGGCATCCCAGGTGCCCACGGGAAAAGACCATCCGATCCTGGTTGTCCTCCAGCTCGCGGGAGGAAACGACGGGCTCAACACGCTGGTGCCGTTCACCGATGACGCCTACTTCCGCGCCCGGCCGGGCATCGCGATCCGCGAACCCTTGAAAATCAATGACGCCATCGGGTTGAACCCGAGGCTCACCGGTCTGCGCGGGCTTTACGACGACGGCCACCTCGCCATCGTTCAGGGGGTCGGCTATCCGAACCCGAACCGTTCGCATTTCCGATCGACCGAGATCTGGCAGACGGCCAGCGATGCCGACAAGACCGACTCCCACGGATGGCTCGGCCGATACTTCGACTCCTGCTGCCAGGGGGAAGACCCGGCGGTCGGGGTCAGCATCGGATCACAAACCCCGCAGGCCTTCGCCGCCGCCGAGCCGAAGGGCATTTCCTTTTCGCAACCCGAGCAGTTCCGGTTCGCAAGCGAGAAATCATCCGACCCGGTCGCCGCCGAGGAATTTTTCCGCAGTGTCAACGAGACGGCGGGCGAGTCGAATGATGGCGGCAGCATCGGCATGCTCCAGGGCCATTCCCAGGGCGGCGGGGACACGATGGATTTCCTCCGGCGCACCGCGCTCGATGCCCAGATGAGCTCGGACAAGGTTCTGGCCATCACGCGCAAATCGAAGGCACCCGTCACGTATCCGTCCACCAACCTCGCAAGTTCGCTGAACCTTGTCGCGCGGCTCATCGGCGGAGGAATGCCCACAAGGGTCTACTATGTCGGCCAGGGCGGATACGACACGCACAGCAACCAGGCGGGATCCCACGAGCGCCTCATGTCCGAACTCGACTCCTCCCTGGCGGCGTTCGTCGCCGACCTCAAAGCCCAGGGAAATTTCCAGCGGGTCGTGCTGATGACATTCAGCGAGTTCGGCCGGCGGGTCGCGGAAAATGGAAGCGGTGGAACCGATCACGGGGCCGCGGCCCCCTTGTTCGTTGCCGGTGGCGCCATCAAACCCGGGCTCTACGGAAAGGCCCCGAGCCTCACGGATCTCCACGACGGCGACCTGATCCACAGCACCGACTTCCGCAGCGTTTATGCCTCGGTCCTCCAAAACTGGCTCAAGGTTCCCGTCGAGCCCATCCTCCACAGGGCGTTTCCCACGATCGGATTTGTCTGAACGGGGCGATTGACAGGTCCGCCCTCCGCCAGCATTTTCCGGAAGTGCATCAATTTTCATATGTCGACGGAGACCTTCATTGCGAAGGGGTGAATCTGGAGGAGGTCGCGGCGCAGTTCGGAACGCCGTCGTATGTCTATTCCGCCGGAACGATCCGGGGGAATTTCCAGCGTCTCGACCGGGCCCTCCATCCGCTCGACCACCTGATCTGCTACGCGGTGAAGGCGAACTCCAATCTCGCGGTCCTCGACCTGCTGGCGCGCGAGGGCGCGGGATTCGACATTGTGTCCGGCGGCGAGCTTTTCCGCGTCCTCAAGGCCGGCGGCCGTGCCGACCGCTGCACGTTTGCCGGTGTCGGCAAGACCGCGCATGAAATCTCCTACGCCCTCCAGGAGGGCGTGTATTGCTTCAATGTCGAGAGCGAGGCCGAGCTGGTCCGGATCAACGAAATCGCCGGATCGCTCGGGAACATTGCGCCGGTCGCCGTGCGGGTGAACCCGGATGTCGATGCGCGCACGCACAAGTTTATCTCCACCGGGAAGAGCAAGAACAAGTTCGGGATCGGAATTGACCGGGCGGCGGACGTCTATGCAACCGCTGGGGCGCTCCCCCACCTCCGGATCCGCGGGATCCAGACCCACATCGGCTCGCAGATCCTCGAGGCGGAGCCGTTTGCCGAGGCCGCCGGGAAACTCGCCGCACTGGCGCGGGAAATCAAGAGCCGCCACGACATCGAGTTCTTCAGCATCGGCGGGGGGATCGGGATTGTTTACGACCCCGCGCTCGCCAGCGGGCATCCCGACTGGTGGACGTCCACCGACCACCCGCACCGCATCACGCCGGAAGATTACGCGGCAGCCATCATTCCCGCGCTCGCCCCGCTCGGGCTCCGGATTCTTTTCGAACCCGGACGCTTCCTCGTCGGCAATGCGGGGGTCCTGCTCTCCACCGTCCAGTATGTGAAATCCACGCCGGCCAAGACGTTCACCATCGTGGACGCCGCGATGAACGACCTCATCCGTCCCGCGCTCTACGAGGGCTGGCACGAGATCGTTCCGCTCAAGGAACCGGACGGCACGACGACCCCGATGGATGTCGTCGGTCCGGTTTGCGAAAGCGGTGATTTTTTTGCCCAGGACCGCGCGCTTCCGCCCCTTGCCGCCGGCGACCGGATCGCCCTTCTCAGCGCCGGTGCCTACGGGTTCGTCATGTCATCGAACTACAACTCCCGTCCTCTCCTGCCGGAGATCCTCGTGGAGGGCAAAGAGGCGCTCCTCATCCGCCGCCGTCAAACATTCGAAGACCTCATCGCCGGCGAAAGCATCCCCTGACGAGAGCGGCGATCGCCAGCGACGGCGCGAAGCTTCTCAATCGAGGACCCTTGCCACTTCGAGAAGGAACGCATCCTGTCCGTGCGCGGCCAGCAAAGACAGACCAATGCTGGGTAGAAAAGATGTTGTGGCATGGACATCCTGCCCATGTGTCGTCAGTTTTTTCGCATGGGCAAGATGCCCATGCCACGGGATTTGGCCCGAACGGGGTGAGAGAGGTGATGTTTTCTACTGAGCAACAGACCAACAGGAACCCTGTCCGGAGAAAGGACCATCGGCCGTGACACTTGAGGCAGGTGACGGATGTCCGCCACGCTCGTAAACGAAAGGATGCAGCAGATAAGATTGCCGGGCGGGTGAAAATACTGTTCTCTTATTAGCGGTGCTTATGAACCCCCCGTTCCTCCACCCCAAGCCACGTCGCATGATTTGGTTTGCCATCCTCTGGATGACGGCGCCGGCCATCCGGCTGCAGGCGCAGACCGTTCCGGATATCACCCTTTCGATTCCGTTTTCCCCCGGAGGATTCAACAACATCGGCTCGGCCACCGCGACCAGGTTCTTCGACACCAGCGGCGGCGTGCTCACGATTGAGGTGGATCCCGCCACCCCGCAGGTGATCGATGTCATGAACTCGTATACGGCGAGCTCCAATTCCAACCTGCCGATCAATTTCAGCTTTTTGAATGTGGACAAGGGAATCCCGACGACATTTTTCGGTCAGCAATGGAACTTTTTGAACGGCGGCCCGCAGGCGCAGTTCCAAAGCTATTTCTTCTCTTATTCCCTCTCGATCAGCGGGGCTCCAAACATCCTGCCCGTGCTCGACATCGGCTCGGATGTTTACAGCAAGTCCGTCCGCTTTTGGATGATCTCCCAAACGAACCTTCTCAATGGCAGATTCTATCCGAACGGGGTGCCCGTGCCGGCCGCCACGCCGGGAGCGACGCCGAAGCCGAATGCGGCCGTGCCCAGGGATCCTTCGACCGGAAAGACCTATGCTTCGAATCTCAATCCCGACAAGCCGCTCAACACGAACGTGTATCGGGCTTCCGGATTGTCCGACCACATCGCCAACAACGATCTGACGAGCAACAAGGATTTCAACAACGTGCTGTCCATTGTGGCCCTGCTGCCGACTGCGGCGCAGACGGAAAGCTCGTTTCACCAGGTGATCGCAGAGCCCTACGCCTCGATGCTGAGCGTGGCGCTCGAGTCGATGGACCGGTTCCGGCAGGCCGCGCTGGCCGGAGCGGGAACAGGCAAACTGCCGCGTCAGCGGATTGTCAAAACGCCGCCGAAGGATGCGAAACAGTCCGTGATCGAGGAGGTCGAAATCACACCGTGGAGCGTCTTTATGGACATCAGCAACACGCAGGCCAATCTGGATGGAACGAACAGCGGGCTCAGCGACTTCAACTATTCGATCCTGCAAAGCATCCTCGGCGTGGAATACGCGCTCACGCCGTCCGTCACCGTCGGGGGAGTTTTCGGATACGGCCGCAGCACGCTTTACAACTTCGAGTTTGCCGATGTGGACCTCACCTCCGACAACTTCAGCGCGGCGCTGTTCGGGAACTGGCGGCCCGGGCGATTCTCCTTCACCGGGCTCGCGGGCTACACGAGCTTCAGCTACCAGTCCACGCGCAAGATCCAGTTCGGAACATCTCAGGCAGGTTACGTGGACCGCACGGCCAATGCCGAATGGGTTGCCAACGGGCTCACCGGCGCGCTGGAGGCCACCTACACCTGGTCGCTCGGACCGGTGAATTTGATCCCCGAGGCGATGCTCGCGACCGCCTGGCAGTTCCAGCCAGGGTTCACCGAATCGGGTGCGGATTCGCTCAACCTCGCTGTCGCCTCCAAAAATGTCGGATCTCTCATCGGAGGCTTGGGAGTTGTGGTCGAAGTCCCGATCAAAATCACGAGGTCGATCATCCTGACCCCAAAAATCCGTGCGGCGTGGGAGCACGATTTTCTGGGCGATGCCAACCAGGATCACGAGATCGATGCCTCCTTCGCGAATGTTCCCGAGCCAGGAAGCCTCACGGTTCTCGGACAAAACCGCGGCAGCGACGAACTGAGTCTCAGCGGCGCGCTGGAGCTCGCCGTCAACGACCGGTGGGCGCTTTTCGGCGGCTTCGAGTGGGCGGACTGGAGCAACGGAACTGAAGTCACCTACGGCGGCGGCTTCCGCTACTCCTGGTGAAGATAATGCCCGGTAGCGACCATCGTTTTTCGGGCCAATTTTCGAACAGCTCCCGTGGCATGGGCATCCTGCCCATACCGCGGTGGGTTTTCGACACGACGGTCTCTTTTCAAAGATCGGACCGGTTTATTTCGCCGGGATCTGCCTGGTCCTGATTTCCATCCACCACGCGGCCGCTCCGGATCTCTTTCCGAAAAAGGACGAAAGGCCGGGGATTTTCAAATCGCCCTCGAAACCGGATAAAAAGGGGGCGACCGAGCACTGGAAGGGCATCTTCTCGCCGACATCCATGGAGATCGCTGACGAGTGACGACGCGGAGTTGTCGCACGTGCAAAAAGCTCCGAAGCCTGCCTGAGGGGATTTCCTGAAAACCGGGTCCGGAGGGATGAATTCGTTGATCCAGCTCAAGAATTGAGCGGATTTCCCGCCATTTTGGCCGGAATCGTTTGGTGATGTCGTCCGAAGGGCATACGTTCCACCTCTTATGTCCTTGATGCCCCAGTGCGAGTATGAAGTGCTTGAAACCGCGAATGGCACGCCGCGCATTCTTTTCACCAGCGTCTTCGGCCCCTATGCGAGGGACGACGAATTCGGAAGCCGGGCGATCAACCCGATGGAACTTTACCACAACCAGGTCACCCGGCTGCAGGGGCCGTTCTCCCTGCGGATGTTCCACCGCTCGTGGGGGATCATGTTCATCAGGGAAAACATCTCGGCACCGAGCTCCCTCCTGGATTTTCCGACCCGCGAACGGTTCATCGAAGAGCTGAAATCCGAGCGTTACGACATCGTGGCCATCACCGCGATCCCGCCGAATTATCTGAAGGCAAAAGAAATGTGCCGCCTCATCCGGGAGATCCAGCCCCATGCCAAAATCATCATCGGCGGCCACATCTCCGGACTTCCGGACATCCAGGCGCGCCTGGGAGCGGATCATGTGGCCCGCGGCGAGGGGGTGCATTGGTTCCGCTCGTTTCTCGGCGAGGACGTCAAGGCCCCGATCCGCCATCCGAGGATCCTCTCCGGCATCGGAACCCGGACGATGGGCTTCCGCGTGAGCGATCGGCCGGGCGATGTCGCGGCCGCGCTCATCCCTTCGGTCGGCTGCCCGATGGGGTGCAACTTCTGTTCGACCTCGGCCATGTTCGGCGGGAAGGGAAAGTTCATCAATTTCTACGAGACCGGCGACGAGCTTTTCGAGATCATGTGCGGGATCGAGAAGGACATGCAGGCGCAGTCGTTTTTCGTCATGGACGAGAATTTTCTCCTCCACAAGAAGCGGGCGCTCCGGCTGCTCGAGCTGATGGAGAAGAACGACCGGAGCTGGTCGCTCTATGTTTTCAGCTCCGCGAATGTTTTAAAATCCTACACGATGGACCAGCTGGTCCGGCTCGGAATTTCCTGGGTCTGGATGGGCCTCGAGGGAAAAAAAAGCCAGTATCAAAAACTGGCGGGCGCGGACACGCACGAGCTCGTGCGCGAGCTTCAGTCGCACGGGATCAGCATCCTGGGCTCCACGATCATCGGGCTTGAGGAGCACACGCCGGAAAATCTGCCGGAGGCGATCGAGCACGCGGTTTCGCACGACACGGAATTTCACCAGTTCATGCTCTACACCCCGGTCCCGGGCACCCCGCTCTTCGAGGAACACAAAGCGAAAGGCACGCTTCTGGATCCCGAATGCAAGGATCCGTCGGATATCCACGGCCAGCTCCGGTTCGCGCACAGGCACCCGAACATTCCGGCCGGAATGGAAACAAAATTTCTTCTGGACGCGTTCTCAAGGGATTTTGAGGCCAACGGCCCGAGCATCATGCGCATGGCGCGCACCACTCTCTGCGGCTGGAAGAAATATCACAAGCATCCGGACCCCCGGGTCCGCCGGCGTTTCCACCGCGAAGCGACCCCGCTGCGCTTCCAATATGCCGCCGTGCTCTGGGCCACCCGGCACTGGTATCGGAACGATCCGGTCATGCACCGGAAGACGGATGCGGTGCTGAAGGATCTGATCAGGGAATTCGGACCGGCCACACGCCTAGCGGCCAGCCTCGGGGGAAGGTTTGTTTACGGCAAGCTCCGCGCCGAGGCGAAAAAGCCCGCCAGCGAAGCTCCCGAGCCGCCGACGTTTTACGAGAAATCGGCAGCGGTCGCCCGGAAATAGCCCCGCATTTCCGGTTGCGAAATCCGGCCGGCCGGCCAAAGTGCCGGAGTCACCATGTCATCTCCCTCACTCCGGCAGCTCAAAAGCCAGGCCCAGCTCCTCAAGCCGTCCATCAAGCTCGGCAAAGCCGGGGCATCCCCGGAATTTCTCATGGAATTCAAGAGCCTCCTGGAGCGCAAGCACCTCGTGAAACTCCGCTTCGAGGGGTTCAAGGACGAGAGGAAGACGCTCTCCAAGGAGCTTGCGACACTCACGGACTCGCTCCTCGTCCAGCAGGTCGGGCACACGGCGGTCTATTTCCGCGAGACTGCGGAAGCAAATCCGTAGCGATAATTCAGCCCCTTGCCGACTGTTGATGCGGGGGTTGTCAGGCGGGTCGGCTTCTTCTATGTTTCCAAACATGGGGCAAATCATTCCGCATCTGGCTCAGGCGGTGCAACCGGACAACGGGATCATCCAGACGGGAGTTCATTTCATTCACATCGCAGGGATCTATCTCGGTTGTGCGATTGTGGTGTATCTTGTGATGCTCCTCGGCGGGAGGGCACTGAAGCGTCGCTTCCAGCTCCCGCTGAGCTGGGTTTACCATGTGTTTTGCATCACGGCGGCGCTGTATCTGCCGACGCTCCTGCCGAACATCCCCATCCCCGGGGAACAGCACCTCGGCGCGGCACTCGTCATCTCGGGGGCATTCGTGCTTGTCGGACTCGTGCGCCACTTCTTCTTCGATCTTCTGCTCCGAAAGGGCGAAGGGGCGCAGGTCCCGAAATTTCTGGGGGAATTTGTGTCGATCGCGATCATCGTCGCCGCGGTTCTGGCCGTTCTGGAGTTTATTTACGGCCAGAAGGTTCCCGGCCTGCTGGCGGGGGCCGGGATTGTCGGCATCGTGCTCGGCCTCGCCCTTCAGGACACGCTCGGGAACATCTTCAGCGGATTTGCGATCTACTTCGGCGGCCAGTTCAAGACGGGCGACTGGCTTCTCGTGGACGGGCATCACGCGGAAATCGTCGAGATCAACTGGAGATCGACCCGCCTCCGCACGACCGACGACGTCTGCCTGGACATCCCGAACAGCAGCATCACGAAGCAGACGGTCATCAACTATAATTTCCCGAACAAGGTCCACGGGATGCGCATGGAGATCGGCCTGGAATATGGAGCCCCTCCGAGCCTGGTGACGCAGGTTCTTGTGGAAGCGGCCCTCGACTGCCCGCAAGTTCTCCGCAGCCCCGCCCCCAGCGTCTATCTCAAAAACTTTGCGGACTGGAGCATCATCTACGAGCTCCGATACTGGCTGGACGACCACTCCCTCCTCAATTCCGTGCAAAGCCACATCCGGATGACCCTCTGGTATTCCCTCCGCCGCCACGGCATCTCCATTCCCTTCCCGATCCAGCACGAACTCCAAATCGAGTCCCCCCCTCCTCATCTGGAAGACCGGAACCTCATACGCGCTTCCATCCAAAAAGCCGTTTTTGCCCCGGTTCTTTCCGCCACGCAGCTGGAGGAAATTGTGGGAGGCAGCCGGATCGTCTGCTTCGGGCGTGGCGAGAGCATCATCCGCCAGGGAGCCGAAGCCGGACCCATGTATGTCCTTGTGAGCGGACGTGCGGAAGTCTGGATCGAAACGAACGGGCTTCGCACATCGGTCGCCGTCCTGGAGGAGGACGCCTGCATCGGAGAAAACTCGGTGCTCACCGGGGAGAGGCGGAGCGCGACAATCCTCGCCCTGGAGGACTGCCTGGCTGTGGAGGTTCAGAAATCCACCCTGGCCCCAATCATCGGAGCAAGCCCGGAGCTCCTCGAATCGCTCAGCGACCTCCTCGCCCAGCGGCGGATGAAAAATGAAGGGCTCGTCGCTGAAGCCGCAGGCAGCGGAAACCAGTCCACCAAGAGCAGCTACAAGGCGGGATTCCTGGGCAAGTTACGCGCGTTTTTTGAAGTGTAAGCCGGCCGCCTTTACAATCCCCCTCCGGCCATACACACGAAGAAATTCCCTTCCAGTGCCGCAAGGTGTTCATTCGCTTGAACCCGTTCAGGAAATGAAAGCGGGAGCTCATCAATGACCCGTTTGCCGATCCTCATTTTTCCATCGATTCCGCATTTGCTGTCGCATATGAGCTCGCTCGGATCAAAAAGATGTTTGAGGGACGGACAAATGGATCAAAATGCATTCACCCAGTGGAATGTCGGGTGTTTCCACAGAAGTTTTCCGCACCGGGAATCACAAGAGCCATGTTGAGATATTTTGCGAGGGAACTGGCCTTGGCTGCGCTGGTCGGAACCCTGTCAACCGCCCGGGCGGAGAACTTCCCTTCCGAGTGGTGGCAGGGACCCTGCGTAACCGGCAACTGGATGGGGGGACGGGATATCCTAGTGGACCATGGGATCACACTGAGCGGAGAGTGGAAGGCAAATATCCTTTGGAACGTGGACGGAGGGCAGGAACAGCGGTTTGGATATGATGACGAGTGGAAGTTCCGCGCGTTGCTGGATGCGTCCAAGCTCACGAACTGGAAAGCGCTCGACGGGCTGACCCTGTTCTCCGATGTGCGTTACCGCGGAGGGTCAGGGGTAAATAAATGGGTCGGCGCCACAGGAAATTTTGCGCCAAGCGCCTATCAAGGAGGCCATCTTTGGAGGTTTCAGAATGCCTATGCCACCTACGCAGTTCCCGAACTGTTCGGTATCAAAAATCTGCTTACCGTGTCCGGAGGATGGCAAAATCCGACCGACCATTTCATCACGCAGCCGGCGAACAAGTTTTTCGTGAACAACACGTTTTCGTCGGGCCGCGGGCTGAGTGCGAACGGAATTCCCTGGGGCGGAAGTTATGCCGCGTGGGGCGGTTACCTGAATGTGAAGCCGGTGGATTGGTATTACGCGCAAACCGGACTCTATCTGGCAATCCCGCAGGGAACCGCGACAAACAATCACGGCCTCGCCTTTGCCGGCTACAGGATCAAGCCCGATCTGAACGGCCTCTACTTCCTTGCAGAAACGGGGGTGACTCCAAAACTTGGATCCGCGCGACTGCCGGGTCATTACGCTGCGGGCTTTATCTATTGGGGGGTCGAGAACCGCTCGTTCTCCGGACAGAGTTGCGATGAAAAGGTGGCAGTCTACTGGCAGGCCGACCAGATGCTCCATCGGGAACCATCGTCCGGGGAATCCGTTTTCCTGCCCGGCAAGGGAGTGTCAGACGGAAGAACGGCGGCGGCGCCAAAGCCGGTTGAGCAGGGGCTCTGGCTCTTCTCGCTCGTGAACTTCGCCCCGAAGTTCAACAGCAACGTGCCATTTTATTTCCAAACCGGGCTTGTTTACAAGGGCCTCATCCCGGGTCGCGACGACGACCAGGCAGGGGTGGCCATGGCCTTCGGCGACTACAGCTCCAGCAAACAGATTTTCGACGAGGAGGCCGGAAAGCCCGTCCAGACAGATGAGGGGGTTCTTGAGTTTGATTACCGCCTGCAGATCAACAAATGGGCTTACCTCCAGCCGTCGCTGCAATACATCATCCGGCCCGGTGCAAACGGCCTCGTCCCCAACGCAACCGTCATCGGATTTCAGAGCGGCATCACCTTCTGAACTTCAGAAATCCAGCAACAGACGATTTTTCCAACCTCCCCGATCCCGGGTCGCTGAATCCGCCGGAACGAATCAGTGGTGAGGAGCGATTGCCGCTGCGCCGATGCCGAGAACCATGGCCAGGATGGCGATGACGATTCCGATGATCATCAGGACCGTGGCGATGATGCCGAGAATTTTCCCGATCTGGGTCAGCGACTTGCCTTCAGGGTCCATGGTGCCCGCAGCGATTTGCTTGAGATCGGAGCTCCCCATCACCCAGGCCGCAATCCCAACCGGCTGGCAAATGATGAGGCCGAGAATTCCGAGAACCAGGATCAGTGTGCCACGATGGGGTTTCATAGGATGATTGGGTTTCCGAGTCCTGCCTAAACAAAAATTCTTTGAAAGCAAGGCCTATTTCCATGCGTGTTCGGGGACTGAACGGCAACCGGACCGCGGGCGAAGATATTTTTGATCCCGGCTTGCGCCGGGCGCTTCCTTGGTTTTGCTTGATGACAAGATGAAGTTCAGGTGTTTCCCCCTGTTCGCGCTGGCCGCCTGGGTTCCGCTTCTCCATGCGGATTCCCTGCTCAACGATCTCGATGAATCCCAGCGCGGAGAACTCGAGCGCGGCGGGCAGGTGGTTCTCATGCAGGAAATGGAGGGCAAACCCTGGCCAAGGGTCAGGCTCTACCAACGGGTGGACGCCACGCCGGAAGATGTCGCCGCTGTGTTTTTCGACTATCAGAACGCAAAAAACTTCATTCCGAAAGTCATCAAGTCCGACATCGCGCGCCAGGTCAGCCCGTGCATCCTGGAAGTGGATTACGGCATCGATGTCCCGATCCTTCCCGATGAATTCTACACGGTCCGGAATGAGCTGACTGCGGGGAAGGATGACAGCTACTGTGTCTCTTGGAACCTCGTGCGGGCGTTGCAGACGAAGGCCAGCGAGGGCAGCCTCTGCATCGAGCGCTTCGGTGAAGGCTCCGTCATCCGCTACACGAATCTGGTGACCCCCGGCTCGTCGATGGCGGTCATCCTGAAATTACCTGCCATCGATCAAATGCGCGGCACGGTCCGGGCCATCGTCCGGCAGGTGGAGCGGCAGAAGAAGGAACATCCGGAGGCCTTGAAAAAAGAAATTCTTTCCCTCAAAGAGGCTCTTCAAAAAGGGGAGGAGAGGTAGTTGAAATTTGGAATGTAGAATGAGAAGATTCCGCGCGAAGCGCGGGACGAGGCCGCCATGCGGCCCGATTCCTCATTCCCAATTCCACATTGTTTCATTGAGGCAATCGGCTTGCGAAGCGGGGGCGGGTGGACTAGCACGGACGGGTGAACATCTACGCGAGGGCACTCCGATACTTCCGCCCGTTTTTCTGGCCGACCCTCGGAGGCGTCGTGCTGGCCCTCGCCTCCATCGCGTTCAATCTCCTGAAGCCGTGGCCATTCAAATTCATCGTGGATGGGATTCTCGACACGGCGAAGGGAACCGCGGAAGCCCGGGAATTCGTCCACAGATGGTTTGGCGAGGGAAATCCCGCCGGCGCGATATTGGGACTTTCGCTCGCAATGGTGATCATCAGCCTCCTCGCCGGCCTGGTGAACCTGGCATCGAACTATCTGTTCATCCGGGTCGGGCTTCGGGCGCTGCTGAAGCTGCGAACCGACCTCTACTCGGCATTGCAGTCCCTGCCCCTGAAATTCCACGACTCGCGCCGGAGCGCCGACTCCAGCTTCCGCGTCGCCTACGACTCGCAGAGCATCCAGACGATCTACAACAAGGGGTTTGCAAGCATCCTCTCCTCGCTGGTGATGCTTCTGAGCGCACTCGCGATCATGTTCCGCATGAACTGGCCGCTCACCCTGGCGTGCCTGGCGATCCTTCCATTTGTTGTCTGGGCGATCCGCCATTACGCCGAGCGCGTGCGGATGCAGTCCACCACGATTCAGGAGCGGGAGAGCGATCTGCTGACACTCGCGCAGGAAGGGCTGAGCCAGATCCGGATGGTCCACGCTTTCGGGCGCGAAGCCTTCGAGGTGCGCCAGTTCCGGAAGAGGGCCGCGCAGAGCCTCGAGGCCAACATGCGTTTAAACATGACTTCCGTGGCCAGTGCGCTGGTGGTTGGCACGCTCATGGCTGTCGGAACCGCGCTCATGTATTATGTGGGCTCGCTGCAGGTGCTAAAGCCCGGCGGTGCACTCACGCTCGGCGACCTGCTCGTCTTTTCCTCCTACCTCCTGATGCTCTACCAACCGCTTGAGCAGCTGACCTATACCGCATGGGCATTGGAGGGGGCCACCGCCGGCGCAACGCGATGCTTCGAAGTCCTCGACCGCGACAACGATGTGCCCGAGGCGCCGGATGCCGGTGTCCTGGAAAAGGCGGAAGGACGGATCACTTTCTCCGACGTGTCGTTCGGATACACCGACGAGAGGGTGATCATCAGCAACATCACGTTCGGGGTCCAACCCGGTGAAATCGTCGCCTTTGTGGGGGGAACCGGCACCGGAAAAAGCACTCTCCTGAGTCTGGTGCCGCGATTTTACGATCCCGGATCGGGAAGCGTCTCGGTTGACGGGCGCGACCTGCGCACCCTGACCAAGAAAAGCCTTCGCGCCCAGATTGGCATGGTCCTCCAAGACACCCTCCTCTTCTCCACAACGGTCCGCGAAAACATCGCCTACGGGAAACCCGGAGCCACGAACGAGGAAATCCTTGAGGCTGCCCGGCGCGCGCAGGCGTATGATTTTATCATGAAGATGCCGCAGGGATTCGACAGCCCCGTCGGCGAGCGGGGAGGGCATCTCAGCGTCGGCCAAAGGCAGCGGATCGGAATCGCGCGCGCATTTCTCAAGGACGCGCCGATCCTCCTGCTCGATGAACCCACGAGCGCGCTCGACCCCACAACCGAGCATGCCATCATGGAGACGATCGGGGAGCTGATGCGCGGCCGGACCACGCTCATTGTGACTCACCGGCTTGCGACCGTTCATTCCCTCGGAAGGATTATCGTGCTGAGAGACGGCCGGATCGTCGAGGACGGCAGCGGGCCGGACCTGCTGTCACAGGGGGGGGCCTACGCCTCCCTCTACAAATCCGCCCAGTTGGAATAACGGATTCCCGGCCCGAGATTCAGGGCTGCGCTTGAAACAACTGTTCGAGGGAGGGGTCCGGTTCCGAACCGTGCTGCAGCGCTTTCTCGTAGTGCTTTTTGGCCTCCTCCAGCCGCGGAGGTTGAGCAGTGGCATAGAGCACGGCCAGATTGAAGTGGGCGTCCGGATATTCGTCACGAATGCCGATGCTGCGCAGGAACGACTCCTCCGCATCCTGCTTCTGCCCCTTTTCCCCATAGCAGATTCCGAGGTAGTTGAACGCGATGTAATCCTTGTCGTCCGTGGCAGCAGCTTCCTGCAGCGAGGCGATGGCATCGTCGAACCGGCCCTGCTTGCAATAGACCACGCCGAGGTTCGTCGCGGCAAAAGCGTCTTTCGGATTAATGTCGATTGCCTTTTTCAGCGCCACTTCCGCTGCGGAGAGCTTGCGTGCCTGGATCTGGGTAACCCCCAGGTTGGACAGCGCGAAATAATTGTTCGGTGCAACCTCCACGATCTGCTGGTAAAGTTTCTCGGCATCCTCAAAGCGATGCTGGTCGAAGAGCTTGCGCGCCTGATCGACCATGTCGCGCGTCGCATCGGGCAGCGACTCCGGCCCCTCGGCGGGGGTTGGCACGGGGAAGCCGTTCGCCGGCTTTGCAACCGCCATGGTGACCGAGAGCGACGAGGGGTCCGCTTCGTGGAGCATGGCGATCGGTTCCTTGAAAAGCAGCTTCTCGTCATCCGAGAGCCGGAAGGCCGGGCGCCGGAGCACATCGATCTGCCTGGTAATATTGTCCGACTTGATCTGCAGGTTCTGAATCTCCTTCTCCAGCTCGCCGCTTGCGGCGTCCCTCTCTGCCTGGTCCTTGATCTGCCGCAGGATGATTGTCCGAAGCAGGTCGTTCTCGACCATCGTGCGTTTCTCATCCGAGGACGGCTGGGGGTTGAGTTTCAGCCTGGCCGCCTCCCCGGAGGATTCATCCAATTGCTTGGCGAGCGCCTTGATCTGATCGTCGCGGGAGGCGATCTGAGCCTGGCTCTCGAGCAGGCGGTCGTTGAGGGAGTTGACCTCGCTGCGCAGGTCGGCCAGCGCTTTTTCGCTCTCCTCCGGCTTCTTGGCGGCCTCGGCGAGCTTCTTCTCGCTTTCCTCCAACCGGGCGGCGAGATCCTTGTTTTCCGCGGCCAGCTTTTCCAGCTTTTCCGGATCGGTCGCTTTGGCGAGCTTGGTCTCGAGTGCCTTCTTTTCCTTGGCAAACGATTTTTCGAGGTCTTCCTTTTCCTGTGTAAGCCGCTCGATCGCCTCGGAATTGTCCTTGATTTTTTTCGTCCGGGCCACCGCCTCATCGCGCTGCTTCGCAATTTTCTTGCGGTCGGTTTCGAGAATCTTGCGGCCCTCATCGGCCCCCTCGATGTATTTTGCGGCCGACTCGAGCTTTGTGAGAAGGCGCTGATTTTCGTCCATCAGCGCCTCGTTGTCCGCCTCGATCTGGATGATTTTCCCGTTGAGCTCCGCAACGCGCTTGTCGTCAGGCGGAGGAGTCTTCGCTGCGCGGATCTCGCGGTCCCTGATCGCGTTTTCCATGGCGTCCTCAGCCTGGGCCAGCTGCGCCTTGAGCTCGACAACCGAGACCTTTGTCTTGTCCATGGCAAACAGCGCGCTTTTCAGCTCGGCAGACTGGCTCGTGAGCTTTTCTTTGAGACGGTCATTCTCCGCCCTGGCGGCTGCCAACTGCTGACGGAGCAATGAGGCCTCGCTGGTTGGAGCGGAGGACGTTCTTGAACCCGGCGTTGGAGTCGGGCGGGCCGGAATGAGGGGCCGCGTGGTATTGATGGCAGGAGGCGGCAGGTTGATGGAATCCGCCTGCGGCAAGGCCCCCTCCGGACCTTCACTGGCGGCAGGCAGCTTCGCCACCTCGGACTCAAGCCGGGCGATGTTTTCCCGCGTCTTTTTCAAGCGGTATTCCACAACCGGCGGCTGCCACTGTGGATCCGACTTGACGATCTGATCCAGCAGATTTGCGGCGCTTTGATAACGTGCAAAGGCCTCACGCAGACTTCCATCCCTCTCCAGCTTTTCCCCATTCTGAAAATCCTGATAGGCCCGGAGGAAAAGATCCGAGGAATCCTGAGCCAATGCCGAAAACGCACCCGGCACCAGGGCGCAGGCAAGCAGCAAGATTTTCCGCGGGTTCATGGTCACAAGAAGAACTCGTTATGATGCTCCCGGCTTCAGGGAATATCAACTTGAAACGTGCCTTTCGGATTGTCCTGCCAACCGGCAGCACGGGGAAAACCGTCGGAAAATGCCGGGCCGGGGGGGAATTCGATGGACGGGCGGTGAACCTGCGGTCATTTGTTTTGGATGAACCTGTGGATTTGCGGGATGGCGGGCTTTGGTCCTGCCGGGATGGGCGGGCTTCCCTCCGCCGCGATTCCGCCACATCGGGCGAAAGGCCCGGCAAATCGGGCAACTCTGAAAACCATGCGAAGCGCCCTCTGGTTTTTGCTGCTTTCCCTGCATTGGATGCAGGGGGCCGATGAGGTTGAGCACGGGTTGATCCGGGCAGGCACCATCTATCCGCCGCCGCTTGAGGAGGTCCGCTATGCGACGACTTACAACTTCACGGGGCATGTTCTCTATCCGTTTCCGGCAGTCTATCTGCACCGGGATGCCGCCGCCGCGCTGCAGAAGGTTCAGGAGGATCTGGCGGCGCAGGGCCTCGGACTGAAGATCTTCGACGGATATCGTCCGCTCTCGGTGCAGGCGAGGATGTGGGCGATCATCCCCGACGAGCGCTATGTGTCGGATCCGCTCAAGAGCAGGGGGAAGCACACGCGGGGGACGGCGGTGGATGTTACGCTGGTGGACTACCTCGGAAACGAGCTGCCGATGCCGACCGGGTTCGACGACTTCTCCGAAAAAGCCCACCGCGACTCCGGAAAATGGTCGCTCGAGCAGCGCACGAACAACCTGAAGCTGGAAGCGGTCATGAAAAAGCACGGCTTTTTGCCGTTCCCGTTCGAGTGGTGGCACTACGACCTGCGCGGATGGGAAAACTACCCGCCGCTCGATATTTCCTTCGAGGAACTTGCGCGCGGGGCGGAGACAGCCAGGCTGGCGGACTGACTGGGAAGAATTTTTGTTTCGAGCTTCGAGATCCGGTGGATGAGCCAGGCGGCGATGTCGAAGTCGTCGCCCAGCGCCGAGAGCGCGGGCATCTCCGCTTCCGGGCGGCCTTGCAGAGTCGCGGCGAATTTTGCACGCAGCTCCCGGGTCTCCTGGCTGTGTGGTTTGCTCCGCTCATGAAATCCGGCGACGACTGCAGGATCGAGCGTCGCGGTGGCCTCGGCGGCGAGATCGATATTTGATTGCAGCCAGGTTTGCAGATCCTTTGCCACCTCCCTTTCCCCGGGAGAAAGCGCGGCGAAGGCATCGGCAAATTCCCCGACGGCCTCGCCGATGTGCCTGATGGTATGAAGCCAGGCCCGGTAGCGCTGGAGTTCCTGAGATTGGATGCTGTGAAGCTGGTTCTCCGAGGCGAGCCGAACGCAAAAATTTTCGATCGCCGCGCCGAGTTGAATGAACGCAGGCGCTACGTGGCCTTCGGGGTCGGAGGCATCGGATCCGCTGGCATCGGATTTGAGCGAGAAGATCAGGCGGGCGAGTTCCTTGGGAAGCAAATCCAGAGCGGTCGCGGGATCGGCAAGCGCCTGGCTGGTCAGGAAGGCCGGCGCGTTGGGGGCGGCTTGGGGATCATTCGGCCAGACCCTGTCCAGCACCGCCGCGCAGGACGACAGCAACGGGGTCATCAACAAAGCGGGGAGAAGGTTGGAGAGCAGGAAAACGACGGCAAGCCGGATCGGGGCTCCGCCGGAAATATGACTGATCAGCGCCTGAACAAGGGGGATGCCCGCAGCCTCCACATAGAAAAGGACCATCATCATCACCCCGCTGATGAGGCAGAAGAGGTCCTCCATGCGCACAAGGCGGAGAGAGCTTCCGGTCAGCCCCATGGCCAGAAACAGCCGGAGCACGATCGCCCCGAGATTGGTTCCGTAAATCACCGGGAGGGCGTGGGAGACAGGAATCGCTCCCGCCCCGGAAAGCGTGATCACCAGCATGGCGGCCCCGGTGTTGGACTGGAGAATGGCGGCGGCCGCGATGCCGCAAAGGAACGCGGAGAGCGGGGAGCTCAGCGCGATTTCCATGGGGGAATGAAACCACGCCGCATCCTTCAGCGGTGCCGCGCCGGCCCCCATTTCCCCAAGCGCGAACAGGATCATTCCGACCCCGAGAAGGGCGCCCGCGATCGTGTTCCACGGCTGCTTGCGCACGGATCCCATGAAAATCCCGGCACCGCCGACGAGGTAGGCGACGAGAGGGTGGATGTTGAAAGCCGCGAGAAACGCGAGCGCAGTCAGCCCGACGTTGCACCAGACGACGACCACCCGCGCCGACGAAGTCTGGATGAGCCCGCTGCCCACCATGCTCACCAGAATGAACGTCACCGCTGTTGCGCTCTGCATGAGCGCTCCGGCAACAAGACCCAGCAGCGCGGCGAGAACGGGGGTGTGCGTGGCGGATTTGACCAGACTGCGGAACCCCCCTCCGCTCAACCGCCGGAGATTTTGTCCGACAAGCTGAAGCCCGAGAAAAAACAGGCCGAGTCCGAGAACGAGGCTGCTCAGCGGGGACATGGCCACAAGTTTCGTAAGGCAGACGGCCCGTTGCAAGCTTCATTCCCCCCCGGGGCGATACCGCCTGCCGAAGCCGGACTTGCAGAAATTTTTTGAAAAATCTCTGGCGGCGAACCGCCTCGCAGGCTGATTCTTCGCGCCGTGGAATCCCTTCTCGTGACCGGGGCAACCGGATTTGTCGGACGCAACCTGATCCTGCGCGCCGCCGCGCGGGGCACGGCGATCCATGCGCCGGTGAGAAACCCGGACAAACTCGCTGCGTGCCTCGCCGAGGACGGGCTGCCGCGGGATGCGGTAAATGCCCTGCCTGCGGAACCTGCGGAATGGGGCGGGATCTCGCATGCCGTGCTCTGCGCCGGCGTGCTTTTCGCGCGGAGCCGTGAAGAATATTTCTCGGTGAACGTCGACTGGACGCTTCGCATCCTCCGCGCCCTCCCCAGCGGGTGCTGGGTCGTCGTGCTGTCCTCACAATCCGCAGGAGGGCCGACGCCGGCCGGCCGGGCGGCAAGGATGGAGGCGGATCCCGATTGCCCCATCACATGGTATGGTGAATCGAAGAGGGCACTGGAACAAAGAATCGCACGGGAATTCCCGGACCGCCGGATCACGATCCTCCGTCCGCCCATGATCCTCGGCGCGAGGGATTCCGCCACGCTTCCCCTCTTCAAAATGGCGCGCAGCCCGGTCCGGACAAAGCCCGGACTCCGGAAAAAATGGTTCAGCTACCTTGCGGTCGGCGATGTGGTGGATGCGGCCTTTGCCGCGTTCGAATGCCCGCGGCCCGGGCCGTTCTATATCGCCGCATCCGATGCGGTCTCCGATGTGGACCTTATCGCCTCGGCGGCGCGGGCCACTGGAAGCCGGGGCGTCACCCTGAGGCTCCCCCTGCTCTTCATCCGCGCTCTTGCGGCCTTGATGGATGCCGTGCCGGCGTGGAGGAATGCGGTTCCCAGTCTGACCCGGGACCGTGCGCGGGAAATCTGGCCGGACCGATGGGTCGTCGATTCCTCGGCCTTTCGCGCTGCCACCGGCTGGAACGATCGGATCGGGCTGGAGGAGGCGTTGAAATCGGCCTGCGAACACTACTCCTCCACCGGCAGATTCTGACCCTCCAAACACGTTTGCCCCTTTTGTTTTCCCCGCTCGCGTGCTCTATTCCCGTTCATGGAATCGTCAAGCATCACCACGCTCTTCCTCGACATCGGCGGAGTCCTCCTGACCAACGGCTGGGATACTGCGCTGCGAAAAAAAACCGCGGAAAACTTCCACGTCAATTACGAGGAGCTCGACCACAGGCATCGCGTGACCTACGACACTTATGAACAGGGAAAAATGTCGCTCGACACCTATCTCCGGCAGATCATCTTTTTCGAACCTCGTGATTTTTCCGCCGCAGACGTCACCCGGTTCATCCTCGAGCAGGCCAGACCCTATCAGGATACCATCGACCTCGTCCGGCGGCTCAAGGCCGTCTACGGGCTCCGGATCGCCGTGGTGAGCAACGAGGGCCGCGAGATCGCCGAGGACCGGATCGCCCGGTTCCATCTCAAGGAATTTGTGGACTTTTTCATCGTCTCCGCATTCGTTCACTTCCGGAAGCCGGATCTGGACATTTACCGCCTGGCTCTGGATGTCGCTCAAGTCCGCCCGGAGGAGGTCGCCTACATCGAGGACCGTCCTCTCCTCTGCGAAGTTGCCTCTTCCCTCGGCATTCAGAGCGTCCTCAACAGAACTTCTTCCGAAACGCGGAAGCTTCTGGGGGATCTCGGCCTGGCGCTGTAAGCCACTTCCGGGGTTGACCTGACAGCCGATGCGGTTAATGTGACTTCTTATCAACATGAACCTGAACAATTTGACATCTTTTGCGGCCGAGCCCTCTTCGACAAAGAATATTCTTGCGGGGGACGTCGAAATCACCGGCACACTCAAGTTTGACAACGAGCTGATTTTTGATGGAAAACTCGACGGGGAAATCGTCTCCGAAGGAGTGCTGACGCTCGGCAAAAACGCCAGCGTGAAAGGAGAGATCAAAACAAAAGCGGTGACGGTGCATGGCACGGTGAACGGAAACATCACCGTCAGCGAGCGCTGTGAGCTCAAGGCCAGCTCCCAGCTCAATGGCGACCTGAAGGCCATGCGCATCATCATCGAGGAAGGCGCGACGTTCATCGGAAAATCCGAGGTGACGCCCTCCAAATCCTCATCTTCCTCCCGGAGCGTCACCCCGGCTGTTGAATCTTCGCGCTCCAAGTCTTCCGAGCCGGTGGGCTGAGATCTCCGCGCATGGCACGCACCCCGCAAAAGACACCCTTCCGGTGTCCCGGTTGCGGCTTTTCCCAGATGGAGCCGCCCCATCTGATTTCCACCTATTGCAGGTCGTGCGGCGGGCATTACGAGGTGGCAGGCAGGGCGGTCAGTGAGCCCGTCCTTCCCCCGGTTCCCGGGCTCCGCCCGGACACGAAAAAGCGGATCGTTTTTTGCCACAAATGTGGAACCTCCCACCCCGCCTCATCGCATGCACGAAGCACCCTGTGCCCGTGTTGCAATGCCGCAATTGATTTATCGGATGTCACGTTTCACTCGCCGGCGTCACTGCGCGTCGACACCCGGGGGAGGCTTCTCATCGGACCGGATGCCTCTCTGAGCAGTTCCCTGACAATCTGCGGATCAGCTCACATCCAAGGGCGGATCATTGGCCGTCTGGTTTCCGAAGGAGAGGTCCGGGTCGGCACAAACGGGGTCTGCGCCTGCCACATCACCGCGCCTGTCATTGTGATTGAAAAAAACCGGCGCCCGACGTTCACACATCCGCTCCAGACCGAACGTCTGGTCGTCTTCGGATGCCTGACCGGGATTGTCCACTGCCGCGGCGTGGTGCATGTCCGGCGCGGTGGACGGCTCGAAGCGGAAATTCATGCCAAGGCTGTCACCGTCGACAAGGGAGGGGTCCTGATGGGGGATTGCCGCGTATCAGGCAACACAACCCCGGCGATCACCGGCAACGAATGGCACGCCGACTGGCCTGACTCACTCTGCATTGCCCAGTAACAAATCCCGGAACGCCCCCGGCAGAGGAAATCAGACCGGGAAAACCTCTCACCAAAAACTCTGCGGAACGTGGATTTTGTCGCCGGGTTTGAGCTTGAGGTCCTTGGTGGGATTTTTGCGGACCTCTTTCATGTTGATGACGGTCACCTGGCCGTCGCGCATGAGGCTCACCTTCCCCTGATCGGCATACTCGGTGAACCCTCCCGCGGCGGTGATCGCTCCGAGAACGGTAAGATCGGCGGTGAAAACAACACGCTGGGGCGATCTCACATCCCCCCCGACATCAACGAACCGTGCCGCGTTCGGAACAGCCAGCGTGATCGAGGGGTTCGTGTAAATCTGCTGCGATTTGTAAGCCGCCTCGATGGAGCCCTGCAGTTGGGACTGCGTGGCCCCGGCAGCGCGGACCTTTCCAATATGCGGCATGTTGATGAACCCATCCCCGTCCACGGTGTAAACCCCCGTGACCTGGCTGATCTCGTCCGCAGGCACGCCGCCAAGCCGGATTTCGATCTGGTCGCCGGGGCGCAGAACCGCATCCTGCGCCAGAGCGAGCGGGGTTGCCGCAATGAGGAGGCTGCAGAAAACCGCTGAGATGGATTTAATAGGCGTCATCGCTGGTATTCTCCGGAGCGTTCGGTGCCGAGGCAACCACCTGCTCCTTCTTCTTGCGGGCGGTCTTGCGTTTGTTGTTCCCGGCCTTGTGGTAGTAATTGTAGTAGCTGGTGTAGTATTCGTAGTGCTGGTCGTGCCGGACATCCACGTTGTTCAGGACAACCCCCAGGATCGTTCCGCCCACGTTGGTGACCGCCTGTTTGACGCGCTGGAGCATCGCCCGCGGGAAACGGCGATGCTGGACGACCACGATCGTGAGGTCCATCGCGCTGGAGAGGACGGAGGCATCGCTGACACCAAGGATCGGCGGAGAGTCGAAAAAGATGATGTCGAACCGGCCTTTGACCTCCTCGATCAACTCCACCATGCGCTGCGAATTCAGCACCCCGACAGCATCGCTGGGCAGTTGCCCGCTTGTCATCAGGTAAAGGTTGTCGATTTTCGTGAGGTGGACAACCTCCTCCAGATCCATCTCGGTGGTCAGATAGTCGCTGAGTCCCGACTCGTTTTCGATTCCAAAGATTTTGTGCTGGGACGGCCGGCGGAGGTCGGCGTCGATGATCAGCGTGGTATAACCACCCTTGGCGAAGGTATAGGCAAGGTTGACCAAGGTGGTTGATTTTCCCTCGCCGGCTCCGCCGCTGATGATCGTAATGGTATTGGCATCCGGAGATTTCCGGTTGAACTCGATGTTCGTCCGCATGATCCGGTAGGCCTCGGCATCCGGATTGTCGTCCGTTTCGTTGACCAGCAGGCTGATGTTTTTCGGAATCACCGCCAGCACGGGAACCTGAAGAAACGTCTCCACGTCCTCCATGGTTTTGACGCTCGTATCCAGATACTCGATGAAGAAGGCGAGACCCACGCCAAAAACAAGGCCGACCACCACACCGAGAAGGATGTTCAGCATCACGCGGGGCCGCGCGGGCGCATTCGGCGGGGAGGGTTCTGCGCGCTCCCAGATGATGGCCGGGTTCTGGGGCATGGTCCGCTCCATGGTTTCAGTCGTGAGGCGCATCTCGGCGGCTTCCAGAACATTTTTCGCCTGGATGTAGGCGTTCTTTGCCTCGTAATAGTTTGCCGCGCGGCTTTTCGCGCCCTGCTGGGTGGATTGCGCCTCCTCGAGCCGCTTCTCCAGCTGCTTCAGCGAATCTTCCGCAATCTGGATATTCGCGGAGAGGCTCGTGCGCAGCGATTTGATCTGGTCCTGAAGCTGTGTTTCCATGACCTGCTTCTTCGCGCGAAGGGATTTGACGGTCGGATGGTTGGGCCCGAGGCCGCTCTGGAGAAGACGGGCCTCCTCCGATGACGCCTCCTGGAATTGCGGAAGCACCGCCGAGATCGTCGGATCCTGAATCTCCAGTGTCGTGATGCTGCGCATCACCTGGTCGTCGGTCAGCTTTGCGATCTCGTCGTATTTGGCACGAAGGCTGGAGACCCTGAGCCTCTCGGCGCTCACCTGCTGCTCCACCGAAAGCAGCACATCATTGGCCGCGTCGCGCGGATCCTGGACGCTGTCGGGGTTAAGATCCTGGATTTTATCCTCGATGCGGATCCTGGCCGCTTCGTTGCGAAGATCCTCGACCTTCTTCCGCTGCTTGGCCACCTCGTCTTGAAGCTGGGTCAGCGAGCGGGAAACCATCTGCTGCTGGTCCTCGATCCTCTTCCGCTGGTATTCGTCGGCAATGCGGTTGGCGATCTCAGCCGCCTCGTTCGGATCGGTGCTCATCACTCCGATCTGAATGAGCTCGGTGTTCCGGATTTCCCGAACATCGATCATGTTGCGAAGCCGGAAATACGCCTGCTCCTTGCTCAGTCCGTATTGCCCGCGCCAGCGCTGTTCCAGCCCAAGCGAGTCAATGACAGGGTAGAGCATCTCCTTGCGCTGGATGATTTCAAACTGCGTCGTCAGGAATCTGGGGTCAACCCCCATCCCTCCCTGCCGGTCAAACACCTTCATGAGGGTATCGTTTTCCTTCACCTGCATGGTGACGGCTGACTGGTACTGCTTGGGCATGAAGTGAGTGACCACAGCTGCAGTGATGACGACGAGCAGGAATACCAGGATGACCAAAGGAAGCCGGACACGAAGGACCCTCCAATAATCCAGAAAGTGGAGTTTCAGCTCACCGCTGTCGTTGTTGTTCATGAAATCGGGAAATGGGTGCGTCGGCAGCCGTGCTTCGGGGATGTAACCCTAGCACATTCCTCAGGCAGCGTGCAACCGGGTTAATGCGCGCCAGAGAATGCCGGGATTTCAGAAAAAGAAGTTGACGCCCGCGAAAGCCACATTGCGGGTGTATTCGAAGTTGATGTTCTGAGGAGCGTAGACCGAGACGAACTGGTAGCCCGCGCTGAGCGAGAGTGCGCGGTTGACCTTGAAATTCACACCGGCCGTCACGTCAAAAATGGTCTCATAGAAGCTGTTGATCACCCCCGACTGGTCGAAATAGTCCTCTTCGAAATTGAAGCCAAGATTGGCGGATATTCTGGGAGTGAAGGCATGATTGACCGCCAGGCCGGTCCGGAAGGTTTGGCGCTGGGTGACATTGGTCAAGCCGGAGGGTTCCGTCCCGTAGCGGGCGCTCCACGTCAGGGTGGAGGCCGGACCGAACTGGTAGCTGAGGTTGGATTCACCGTAGGGCCCGATGTAGATGGAATCCCCGTCAACCGGATTCTGATTGAACCGCTGCTCGGCTCCCAAGCGGAGAGTCCACTTGAACCGCGGATTGAAAGTCTGGTCGAAACCGACAAGGGCGAAGTTGCCGAAGCTGTTGAGTCCGGCACCACCGGTATAAGTGATCGGATTCGCGCGGTATTCGATGAGGACGGTTGTCTTCGGAAGGAGAAGCCAGCGGGCGGATTGGTGGATCGTTTGGGATATGAAAGACTGCGTATCGTTCAGCGTCTGCTCCATGTAGTAGTTCGCATAGAACTGATAACCAGTGACCGTTGAAAACTTCTGGGTCCACTGGTAGGCGGCATCGATGGATGTGTTCGTGTAGATGTAGTCGCCATTGACCCGGTTGGTGCCGCCGATGATGTTGGTATCGGGCTGCGCCAGGTAGGCAGTGGACGTTCCGAGCGTCAGCGTCAGTTTCGGCGTCACGAGATAGATCGCGTTCAGCGTGAACTGGCCGTTGTAATCCATCTTGTCGCCCGGCCGGGTATAATAGTAGGTCGCGCCTCCTCCGAGGTTCGCGCTCAACTTGAGCCTGGGACCTCCGAAATTGTAGGCAGCCCCCGCCGCCACGTTGGTATACATGCTCCCGGTGGGATCGGTGCGCGTCGTGAAAACGTTGCTGTCATACCCCTCGCGCACCGCCGCGGAAAAATTCAGAGGAGATCCCGCAATGAACCCGAGCGGGTCGAAGCCGGTATTGTTTTCCCCCACGGGCCGCTGGCCGACATCCGTCGGAAAATCGGACGGCCCGGGAGCCAGGAAAAAGCTGTTCCGGCCGCTGAAGCTTTGGACTTGGGCGTTCAGAACTCCGGTCGTCGCAGAGACGGAAGCCAGTATCGAGACGGATAACAAGGAGATACGACAAATTTTCATATGCGTCACTGTGCGTTGTAACGCCCGTGTTCCTCTTGGCAACACAATTGAGGAAAAAAATCCGCCGCATTTGAAAACGGGCTGATGTCATAAGATCCGGTGAATAAGCGATCGCGATTTTGATCCGCCCTTTCCAGGCTTTCGGCACGTGCGGCTGCCGGGAGCCTGATTTGCGTTTGATCAAGAAATCCAGCGTTTTCTCTGCGGGCTCTGCGCCTTTGCTTGAGCAATCGCCGGGTCCTGGTTTCAGAAAAAACTCTCCTCTGACTCGGGCAGGTGGAATCTTGTGGTCCGCCCAGAAAATAAGCTCCCCGGTCGGATCTTCAAAACATGTTCAAAAACAGCGGAAAACACAAGTTTTTACAAAGTTCCAATCGAAGCGAAAAAGCACAATATATAGTGGTCGGTCATATTTTTTGACACCATATAGCGGATTTTTATTGACGGTAACTCTATCGAAAGTCATTCTTCCGAAACCTTACGGGATCGAGGGAAAACAAGGGCTGAATTCCTGAGGTTTCTCCCCCCGTTTTTTCGTCAACCAATTATCATGGCAAATACCATCATCACACTCGGCGACCGGCAGTTCGTTCTGGATCGCGACAAGGCGGAAGCCGCATTCGCTGCGAAGAAGGTCATCAACGGCCGGCAGACGATGTTTTTCAATATTCTGCCTCTGAAATACCAATGGGCCTACGATCTCTACAAGAAGATGAAGGCGAACCACTGGGAGCCCGAGGATATCCAGATGCAGAAAGACTGCGAGCACTGGCGGGACACGAGCGGGCATATTTCCGAGGTCGAGCGCTGGATCATCAAGATGGGGATCGGCTACTTTTCGGCGGCGGAGGGAATCGTGGGGGACAACATCCTCCACGTGATCCGCGAGGCGGTGACGGCACCGGAACTCAAGCTCGTGCTCGGCCGCCACGCCCACGAGGAAAACATCCACGCGGATTCGCTCGTCTACATGATCAGCTCGCTGGGGATTAATCCGCACGAGTGTGAGGCCATGTTCGACGACATCGCCACGATCAAGAGCAAGACGGATTTCGTGGTGAGCAACAGCCGCGCGCTCCGGCGCGACACCGATCTTTCGATCACCGCCAACAAGCAGGCACTGGCAAAAAACATGTTTCTTTTCGGCCAGTGCATGGAGGGAACGCAGTTTTACGGACTCTTCGGGATGGTGCTCGCCCTCTACCGGCAGAACAAGTTTCCGGGCATCGGCCAGATGTTCAGCTACACGCTCCGGGACGAGTCAAACCACATCGAGCTCCTGCGCCAGCTCTTCCAGGACCTCGTGGACGAGAATCCTGATGTCTGGACTGCAGAATACCGCGAGGACCTGCGCAACACGATGCGGGAGGCGGTCCGGCTCGAAAAGCAGTTCATCCTCGACTGCCTGCCTGTGGCTGCCGTCGGCCTGACAGCGGACGAATTCACCACCTACATCGATTACATCGGGGACCGCAGGCTGGAGGGAGTCGGCCTGGAACCGCTGAATCCGCCGATCGCCAACCCCCTTCCCTGGCTCTCCGAAATGATGGAGATCAAAAAGGAAACCAACTTCTTCGAGGGCCGGGTCACCGAATACCGCCGGGCTGTCGATACCGGCAGCGTCTCGGACGACGACCTCTAGGAGCGAGTTTTATGTCTTAAGTTCAAAGTCTTAAGCACTGAAACAGTCGATCTTTCCCGAATACCACCGCACTCCTGCAAACAGTTCCGAAGCGCAGCCCCTTAACACTTAAAACTTGAAACTTCCATGATCCGCCACATTTCCCTCGACGAGGACATCGCGCTCAAGCGCCTGGTCACCACCCCCCGCGAACAAAAGCCCGGCTTCGCCTGGCGCGACGCCCTGGATCTCGACGTGCCTTCCCATCCGGAGATCCTTGTTTCAAGGAGCAGCGGCGAGGAACACGCATTCAACCTCGCCGACGTGGCGGACGAGATCGGCGCCGCCCTGACCGACCTTCTTCTCTCGCGGGAGGAAAAAGACATCTTCAACGAGGAGAACCGCGGGTTCGTGGCAAACGTGGCCCATTCGGTCGCAACCCGCCTCCTCGAGCAGGTGCGCGAGGGAAGCGGGCTCAAGCTCTCCGAGAACGACCTCTCCCTCCTCATCGAAAAGGCGCTGATCGAAAATGACGCGCACGATGTGGCCAAGAGCCTCGTCTTCAAACGTTCGATGCGCTCGGCCACCGGGGTCTCCGGCGCTGAAATCCCCGCTTCCGACCCGGTCCATGTCCGCCTCATCCGCCGGAACGGCGCGGTCGTTCCCTGGATTGAAGGCAAGATCGAAACCGCCTGCCGGAAGGCCTTCCTGTCGACCAGGGAAAATGCGGAGGCCGCCGCCGGAATTTCCCGGGCGGTGACCGAACGCGTCCGCCGCCGGGACCAGGCGTTCGTCCACATCGAGGATGTGCAGGACATGGTGCAGGAGGAGCTGATGCGGCAGGGGTATTACAAGGTCGCCGAGAGCTATATCCTCTACCGCGCCCAGCGCGCCCGCTCGCGTGAGGATCTTGCGGCCCAGCCGTCCGGTCCCTCCGAACAGCAGGACTCGCTCATCGTCGTGCGCCAGCGCGACGGACAGAACGTCTTCTGGGACGGCACCGAGCTCAAGCGCCGGATCCAGTTCGGCATGATCGGTCTCGACCTCAACATGGATGCCGCACAGATCGAGCGCGAGCTGCGCCGCTCGATCGGCACCGAGGTCACCGAGGACATCCTCAAAAACACGATCATCCTCAACGCCCGGACCCTGATCGAGCGCGACGCGGACTTCGCCAAGTTCACCGCGCGCATCATGCTCTCCTACATCTACGAGGAGGTGCTGGATTGGAAAATCATGCGCGACGGGATCGAGGGCCTGCGCACCGCGCACAAGAAGGCGTTCAAAAGCTACATGCGCCACGGGGTTTCGATCGAGCGCCTCTCCCCGAAGCTCCTCTCCTACAACTTCGACGCGCTCGCCGATGCCATCGATCCGACCGCCGACATGGATTTCGACTTCCTCGGCATCCAGACCCTCTACGACCGGTATCTGATCGTGGACAAGACGAAGAAACAGGCCCGCCGGATCGAGACCCCGCAATTTTTCTGGATGCGCGTTGCGATGGGGCTCTTCCTCGATGAGCCGTCCGACCGCGAGGAGTGGGCGATCCGCCTCTACAACCTCTACAAGAGCCGCCGGTTCTGCTCGAGCACGCCGACCCTTTTCAACTCGGGCACCCTCCACAGCCAGCTGTCAAGCTGCTACCTCTACAAGGTGGACGACTCGATCGAGTCGATCATGCAGCGCGGCATCGCCGACAACGCCTACCTTTCCAAATGGGCGGGCGGGCTCGGTGGTTCCTGGACGGCCGTCCGGGGCACCGGCAGCTACATCAAGGGAACCAACGGCGAGAGCCAGGGGGTCATCCCGTTCCTCAAACTCCACAACGACCAGCTCGTCGCGGTGAACCAAGGCGGCAAGCGCCGGGGCTCGGGCTGCGCCTACCTCGAGAGCTGGCACAACGACGTCGAGGATTTCCTCCAGCTCCGGCGAAACACCGGCGACGACCGCCGCCGCGCGCACGACCTCAACACCGCGAACTGGGTCCCCGACCTCTTCATGAAGCGCATGGAGGCCCGCGAAAACTGGACGCTCTTCCGGTCGAACGAGGCTCCCGGACTCCACGATGCCTATGGCAAAAAATTCGAGGAGCTCTACCTCCGCTACGAACAGCTTGCCCGCGAAGGCAAGATCTCCGGAAAGGAGATCCCCGCGATCGAGATGTGGAAGCAGATGCTCAAGATGCTCCTGGAAACCGGACACCCGTGGATCACATTCAAGGATCCCTGCAACCTCCGCAGCCCGCAGGACCACGCCGGGGTCATCCACTCGTCGAACCTCTGCACCGAGATCACCCTGAACACCAGCGAGGATGAAACCGCGGTCTGCAACCTCGGCTCGGTCGTGCTCGACACGCACATGAAGGCCGACGGCTCGCTCGACCACGAGATGCTCCGCGAGACGATCCAGACCGCCGTGCGCGCGCTCGACAACGTCATCGACATCAACTTCTACCCGACCGAGGCTGCCCGCCGGTCGAACCTCCGCCACCGCCCGGTCGGGCTCGGGGTCATGGGCCTGCAGAACGCGCTCTTCAAGCGGGGCCTTGAGTTTGCCAGCGATGAGGCGGTCGAGTTCAACGACGAGTTCATGGAGGCGATCGCCTATTATGCCTACTCGGCCTCGAGCGATCTCGCCGCCGAGCGGGGATCCTACAGTTCGTATCTCGGATCCAAGTGGGACCGCGGACTGCTCCCGCAGGACACCATTGACCTTCTGGAAGAGGAGCGCGGGATCAAGATCGACGTCCCGCGCGGAGGGCGCATGGACTGGACCCCGGTGCGCGAGAAAATCAAGACCCAGGGGATGAGGAACTCGAACGTCCTGGCCATCGCCCCCACGGCCACGATCTCGAACATCATGGGCACCACCCCGTGCATCGAGCCGAACTACAAAAACCTCTACGCGAAGGAAAACCTCGGCGGAAAATTCACCATCCTCAGCACCGAGCTCGTCCGCGACCTCAAAAAGCTGGGAAAATGGAACGACACGATGCTCGAGCAGATCAAATACTTCGAGGGCGAACTCAAGAACATCGAGGGCATCCCGGAGGAACTCGTCCGCAAGCACCTCACGGTTTTCGGCATCCCGTTCCGGTTCGTCATCGACGCCGCCGCCCGCCGCCAGAAGTGGATCGACCAGTCGCAGTCGGTCAACCTCTTCATCAGCGAGCCGGACATCAAAATCCTCAGCCACATGTATCGCCGCGCCTGGCATACCGGGCTCAAGACGACGTATTACCTCCGCACACTCGGGGCCTCGAGCATCGAGGGGCCGACCACCAATGTCAAAAAGGAGCTCCGGGGGGTCGTCGCGGCCGCGAAAAAGGAGTTCGACGCCGAGGAGAAGCTCGCCTGTTCGATCGAAGCCATGCGCAACGGCGGCGAGTGCGAGGCCTGCCAGTAAAAGAATTTCCGGAATCCTGCTTGCAGCGGTGCCGGAAGTCTCCATAATGGACAGTTCCAGTTTTTGAAGCCATGAGCATTATCGAGAAGATTGAAAGCGAACAGTTGAAGAAGGACCTGACCGAGTTCAAGGTCGGTGACACGGTCAAGGTCCATACGCGCGTCGTCGAAGGCGACAAGGAGCGCATCCAGATTTATTCCGGGATCGTGATCGGACGCAAGGGCGTCGGTTTGAATGCCAATTTCACGGTCCGCCGCGTCTCCTACGGCGAGGGTGTCGAGCGCGTGTTCCCGCTCCATTCCCCGCGCATCGCCAAAGTCGAGGTCGAGCGCAGGGGCTCCGTCCGCCGCTCGAAGCTGAACTTCCTCCGCGACCGCAAGGGCAAATCCGCCACGACGGTCAAGGAGAAGGCCGAGCGCGCCGCGTAGCATGCCCTGCTCGTTCGAGCAGGAAACCCTACTTCACGCCCGGGGGATCAGCCCGGTGGCCGGTATTGATGAGGCCGGCCGGGGCCCGCTCGCCGGTCCGGTTGTGGCCGCCGCCGTCATCCTGCCCGGAAACTTTTCCCTCTCCGGCCTGGATGACTCGAAAAAGCTGACTCCCCGGCAGCGCGACCAGCTTTACCGGGAACTCACATCGGATCCTGCGGTCGTCTGGGCATCCGCGAGCGCGGACCACCTGGAAATCGACCGGCTGAACATCCTCCGCGCCACGCACCGCGCCATGCGCGATGCCTTTCTCGCGCTGCCCTTCCGTCCTGCCCACGCGCTGATCGACGGGCTGCCGGTGCCGGATTTTCCCTGCGGGCAGACCGCGCTGGTCGGAGGTGATGCGCTCAGCCTGAGCATCGCGGCAGCGAGCGTCATCGCCAAGGTCGAGAGGGACCGCATCATGGAAAAGCTCGACGAAAAATACCCGAAATACGGATTTTCCAAACACAAAGGCTACCCAACTCCCGATCATCTTGCCAGACTCCGAACCCATGGTCCCTGCCCGGTTCATCGCCGCAGTTATGCGCCGGTTGCGCAAGCCTGCCTCCTCTGAACACATCCGCCTCGGACGCGAAGGCGAGCAGACGGCCGTCCGGCACCTCCGCAGGAGCGGTTATAAAATCCTCCGGCGGAATTTCCGCGCCCCGCACGGCGGCGAGGTTGATGTCGTCTGCCGGCACGGAAACGAACTCGTCTTTGTCGAGGTCAAAACCCGCTCCGGCGAGGAGTTCGGCCGTCCGGCAGATGCCGTGGATGCCAAAAAGCGCCGGCTTATCATCCGCGGCGCGATGAAGTGGCTCCGCCTGCTCGACATGCCGGACATCACATTCCGCTTCGATATCGTCGAGGTCATCGCGTCCCCGGACCCCGAAGTCCGGATCATCGAAAACGCATTCCAGCTCCCGGACAACTACTCCTACTGACCCGGGAAGATTTGCGTTCCTGCGCCTACAGGGCTATGAAGCCCCAAAATAGTTCATTTCACCACAAAGAACACAAAGATCACAAAGCAGGTAAAATGCACCCGTTCCATCCCATTTTTTCACACCCGCCGGGAGAATCGACACGCATGTCTTCATATATCCGCATCTCTTTGTGCTCTTTGTGTTCTTTGTGGTAAGATTCTTCCCTTGGATTTAGAGTGAATGGCTCATGTCCGCCTCCACCACACCACGGGTATCCGACGATCTCCGGAGGATTCTTGCCATGGCGGGCGGGCAGGCCATGCCGGTCTCGGAGATTCTGAAGCACACGCAGGGGCGGGGGCTGCAGACCATCGCCATCGTCCTGAGCCTGCCGTTCCTCTCTCCGGTTGCGCTCCCCGGGCTTTCGATCCCGTTCGGCGTCGCGATTGCGATCTGCGGCCTGCGCATCGCCCTGCGCCACCACCCGTGGCTTCCGGGATTCATCGCCCGCCGAAGCATCCCATTCCCCGTTCTGGAAAAAACCCTCCACTTTGGGATCTCGGTCCACTCGAAGCTGGAAAAACTCCTGCGCGCGCGATGGATGGTTTTTTCCGACAGCCACGCAGCCCAGATGGCGGCCGGGCTGGCCATCGCGCTCGCCGCGGTTTTGCTGAGCCTGCCTATCCCGCCTCCATTCCCACTGACGAATACGATTCCAGGGTTCGCTATCATTCTCCTCTCCCTCGGCATGCTCGAGCGCGACGGCCTCCTCATCTGCTGCGGCTACCTCCTGACGCTTCTCGCCGCCTCCTATGTCGCCCTCATCGTCACGCTCGGCAGCGCGGGGGCGATGGAGATCTGGCATCTCATCGCAAACGCAATCCCGGCCTAAAAAAGATCGCCCTGCCGGGATGTCGGTTTTTCATCAGGGGAGAGCAACGCCAAAAATTCCTTTTCTTCCAGAACCCGGATGCCGAGTTCAACCGCCCGCGCAAGCTTGGAGCCGGCGCTTTCGCCGGCGAGCAGGAAATCCGTGTTCCTGCTCACAGCACCGGTCACATCCCCCCCCGCCTGGCGGATCATCTCCGCAGCCTCATCACGTGACAGCGAAGGGAGGGTTCCCGTGAGGACAAATGTTTTCCCTTGGAACGGGGTTCCGGAGGCGGCGATCGCTCCGGAGGAACCGCGGGGAGAAATTCCGAGCGCGCGAAGCCTCTTGAGAATTCCACTCCCCACATCACCGGCAAACCATGCCAGAATCGCAGCCGCCGCAACCGGGCCGACCACAACAACCGCGTCGCGGGGACAGGCTCCCCGCTTTTTGGACGGCTGGGCAAATCCCGAGGAGATCAATTCCAATCCCTTCGCATCCGCCTCCTCCTTGCGCTTTTCTTCCCGCAGGCGCTGCAAATCGAGCACCCCCCGCAGCAGGGTCGAATCCGACAACTCCTTCAGAGTTTGATGAAACCTTGCCAGATCCAGCGCCGTCTGCTCACCGACTTCCGGGATCGCAAGCGCGTGAATCCAGCGGTGGAGCGGGAGATCGCGCGAACGCTTCAGAGCCTCAAGAACTTTGGCGGCATTTTTTTCGCCGAAGAGGCGCGGCTCAGTGTCACTCCCGAGGTTGAGCGGAGCGAGCCGGTCGAGAGTGAGATCGAACAGGTCGAGTGGTTCGCTGACAAGGCCCCGCTCGACAAGCTTCTCGGCAACGATCCCGCCGAGGGCTTCGATGTCGAGCGCCTTGCGCTGGGCAAAATATTCGATGCGGCGGGTCTTTTGCGCGGGGCAGCCGGCGACATTCTGACAGCGCCATGCCACCTGCTCGCTCTTTCCGCCGGAGACCTTTTCCCTGGCAACGGGACCGCCGCAAGCGGGGCATTTGCCTCCGGTGAATTTGAGAAAATCAAAAGGCCCGGCATTCTCCGGCCGCTTCTGCACTACGACTTCGAGGACCTCGGGGATCACCATCCCGGCCTTGCGGACGATCACGGTGTCACCAATCCGGATGTCCTTTCTGCGGATTTCGTCCTCGTTGTGGAGGGTGGCGCGGGAGACGGTCGAGCCTTGGACGAAGACGGGCTCAAGTTCCGCCACCGGGGTGAGAACGCCTGTGCGGCCGACCTGGATCGTGATGCCTCGCAGGACGGTTTCCGCCGGCGTGATCCAGGGCACCGGCTTGTGAACGACCGCATAGCCGGGAGCCCGGGTTTTTGAGGGAATGAGCGCCCAATCGGCAATCCGGTTCACCTTGAGAACGATCCCGTCGATTTCATAGGGGAGCCGGCTTCTCAGATCGTGTGCCTCATCGTAGCCGCAGACGACTTCCTCCCGGTATCGGGCGAGAACCTCGTCGATATCCGAGCACAACCACCATTGGCGCTGGGTCGGGAGCCCGAATGCGGCGAGGGCCTCAAGCATTTCCGCATGCGTCTCAAAATGGATTCCCTCGCAGGCCCCGACCGCATAGAAGACCGCGCTGATCGGGCGCTTTGCAACAACACCGGGATCAAGCTGCTTGAGGGCCCCGGCGGTTGCATTCCGCGCATTCGGAAACACCTTCTCCCCGGCAGCCTCCATCCCGGCGTTGAGCTTCTCGAAATCCTCCGTGGAAATATAGGCCTCACCGCGCACCTCAAAGAGCGGAGGCGGATTCTTCATGGACAGCCTGAGAGGAATCGCACGAACGGTCCGCAGGTTTCCGGTGATGTCGTCACCGAAGCGGCCGTCGCCGCGCGTGACCCCCTGCGCCAGCAACCCGTCACGATAGTGAACGCCGATCGAGACTCCATCGACCTTCGGCTCCATCACATATTCCACGCGGTCCCGGCCGAGGAGCTTGCGGATCGTTTTGTCGAATTCCACCAACCGTGGCAGCGTGTTCTCATCCTGCCGGCGGACCCGGATTTCGTGGTTCGGCTCCTCCCTCAAATCCGGGTGGTCGGCCGCGTCCACTTTTTCCAGCGAGAGCATCGGCTCCAAATGCTCGACGCGTTGGAATCCCTCCGTGGGAGCCCCGCCCACCCGCCGGGTCGGGGAATCGGGCGAGGCGAGCTCCGGGTGCTTCGCCTCCAAAGCGGAAAGCTCCGCAAACAGCCGGTCGTAATCGTAGTCGGAAACCGTCGGCGCCGCCTCCACGTAGTAGAGGCGGTCGTGCTTCTCAATCTCCCGCCGGAGTTCCTGGATTCTCTCTTGGTCGCTTGGCATAAAAATGTCGCATGGCGGCGAGGCCGGCCGCAGTGCCCCCGAGATCGGAAAGCCAGTCGAACGGATCGCCGCCGCTCCGGCCGGTCACGAAAAGCTGATGGATCTCATCGGCAAGGCCGAGGGTGCAAAGGATGAGGAGCACGATGAGGAAAAGCGTGGCCCACCGGAGCGCAAACGTTGCGCGCATCGCCGCACCCAGCACGAATCCCCCGGCAAAAAAGAAGGCTAGATGCTGGAGCTTGTCGTAATACAAGATCCTGTGCTCAGGACCCGCATTCCCCGGCTGGGCCGTCTCGTAAATCAACAGGCAAATCCACGCGAAAAAGGCCAGCCACAGCACGGGTGCCCAAATCTTCCTCTTCGACAGAAAGTATGGAAGGGCGCGGGAATGCATTGCGTCTGGAATATCAAAACCCGCCTCCGGAGCACACGATATTTCACCTCCGGAAATCCCAGGCAGGAAGTCACAGAGTGTCGCGATCGCGACACGAAACAACTTTGCCTTTTGCAAAAAAAAGCGGCGCGGGAATTTCTTCCCGCGCCGCGATAACGGGTGATCAGCTTCTCATCTTGCCGCCGTAGATGGCGTCGTCGCCGAGTTCCTCCTCAATGCGGAGGAGCTGGTTGTATTTGGCAACGCGGTCGGTGCGGCAGAGCGAACCGGTCTTGATCTGTCCGGCGTTCGTGGCCACTGCGATATCGGAGATCGTGGTGTCCTCGGTCTCTCCCGAGCGGTGGCTGATGACGGCCGTGTAGCTGTTTTCCTTTGCGAGTTCGATTGCGTCCAGGGTCTCGGTGAGGGAGCCGATCTGGTTGACCTTCACGAGGATCGAGTTGGCGACGCCGAGGTCGATTCCCTTGCGGAGGAATGCGACGTTGGTGACGAAGAGATCGTCGCCGACGAGCTGGACCTTGCCGCCGAGCGCGTCGGTGAGCTTCTTCCAGCCGGTCCAGTCGTTCTCCGAGCAGCCGTCTTCGATCGAGATGATCGGGTATTTCGAGCAGAGCTTCTTGTAGTAGTCCACCAGCTGGTCGGCGGTGAGCTTCGATCCGTCGGATTTCTTGAAGACATACATCTTCTTTGCGGCGTCGTAGAATTCGCTCGAAGCGGCATCAAGAGCGATGAAAACATCCTTGCCGAACTTGTAGCCGGCCGCCTTCACCGCCTTGGCGATCGTGTCGAGGGCATCCTCGGCCGATGTGAAGGCAGGCGCGAACCCGCCCTCGTCGCCGATCGCGGTCGAAAGCCCGCGCTTCTTGAGCTCGCCCTTGAGGGCGTGGAAAATTTCCGTGCCGGCGCGGAGAGCTTCCGAGAACGTCGGGAAATTCTTCGGGACGATCATGAATTCCTGGAAGTCGATCGGCGCGTCGCTGTGGGCACCGCCGTTGACGATGTTCATCATCGGGACGGGAAGAACCTTCGCATTCGGTCCACCGAGGTATTTGTAGAGCGGAACGCCGACCTGCATGGCGGCGGCTTTGGCCGCGGCAAGGGAGACGGCAAGGATCGCATTCGCGCCGACCTTCTTCTTGGTCGGCGTGCCGTCCACCGCGAGCATCGTCTTGTCCAGGCCGATCTGGTCGAGCGCATCGAGGCCGACAATCGCCGGGGCGAGAAGCTTGCCGACATTCGCGACCGCTTTCGTCACCCCTTTGCCGAGATAGGCGGTTTTGATTCCGTCGCGCAGTTCAACGGCCTCGTGCTCACCGGTGCTGGCCCCGCTCGGAACGGCGGCGCGGCCGAGAACTCCCCCGGCAAGTTCGACGTCGGCTTCGACGGTCGGGTTTCCACGGGAATCAAGGATCTGGCGGGCACGGATGGCTGTGATGGTAGTTGCTGACATATGATGTTGGTTGAGTTGAGTGAACGCGCGCTAGAATCTCCGCCACATGCAGGCTGACAAGCACAAATGCGGAACGGAATTGACGGCGGTCAATTCGCCTCGTCAGTTCACGATCTTGACCGGGGTCCCGACCGAAACATTGTCAAAATAGATCTTCACCATTTTTTCCGGCATCCGGATGCATCCGTGGCTGTCCGGCACGCCGGGCAGAAACCCCTGGTGCATGCCGACACCGGCATTGCTCAGGCGCATGAAGAAAGGCATCGGGGCTCCCGCGAAGACGCCGCCCGGAGGCACGGGATCCTTCTTCACATCCACGTTTCGAACGAGAACTTTGCCGGTCGAGTCCACATAATCGCCATAAAGGTTGGAGTGGTGGTTGGGTTCCTTTTTGAGAATTTTGTAATTGCCCACCGGTGTGCCGAACCCCTCGCGCCCGCTGGAAATGGCGGAAACGCCAACCAAATGGCCGCCCTTGTAAAACGAGGCGGTCTGCTCGGAAAGGTCGATCACAATCGAGGGGGCTCCCTGCACCCCGTCGCCGTCCCAATAGGAGTTCTTGTCGGCCAGAGTGGATTCGCTGGACCTTGCGATGATCGAGCCGTCCTGTCCAAGGTATCGGGTGGCGCTGCTGGTCAGGCGGGTGTCGTAGGATGCGCAACCGCTGAGAACGAGGAGGCCGGTTGCAAGAAGAAGGAATGGCTTCATGGCTGGAAATTGGCGTCAATAAGCCTGCGGGGCTCCCCCGCGTCAAGCGTGGATCAGTGAAAAACGAGGCGGATCACCTCGCCGTTGTCGTTGGAACTCACGCTGAGTTCGTTGATCCGCCCGCCCTCCTTCCAGACTGCGGCCCGATAGGTGTCCGTATGAACCTCCTGCCGACCGTCCCGGGCGGAGTGGGCTCCCCTCCATGCCGCTGCGAGGGCGGTCCACAGGGCGAAGCGCGCCGGCGCACGCGAGGCATCGCCGGACCAGCCGCCGCCGGCCATGGGCCCGGAGGCATGGAATTTTCCGTCGGTCATGGAGGTGAACTCCAGAAGCGGAGCGGGAAGGTTCTTGGTGAGGCGCATGACGACGTTGCCCCGCACGTCGCTGGTGATTGCCGCGTCGCCGGCAAGCATTCCCCCCGGATGCTTCCAGAGAAAGGCGGCTCGGGAGTTCTGAAGCGGAGGCGTCCAGTCGGAAGTGTCGATTTGCGTGGCGCAGCCGGCCAGAAGAAGGGCGAGGAGAAGCAAGGGGGTTTTCATGGCAATTCGGGTTCGAGCGCAAGCCGCGGGCAGAGAGGAATGAAACGCTGAGCATGCACGATCGCCCGGAAAAGGAAAAGCCTCCAGGTCAGGGCAAAAGAGGTTCCGACATTGCCGGCAAGCACGGCATTCACCGCCGGCACAATCTCCAGAATGTTCTGCGGATTCAGAACGGTCTCGACGAATTCCTGGCGATACCATGCCCGGACGAATGCCAGATAAATCCTCATGACTTTCTGCATCCGTTGCTGGTATCGGGGGAACAGCTTCGCGGCCTGCCCGGGATTGTCCAGCGCGGCGTGGACAGCGTCGGCAGCCTGCTCGGCCCCGAGCATGGCCAGAAAGATTCCGCTGCTGAAAACCGGATCGATGAATCCCGCCGCGTCTCCGGCCATCAGCCAGCGACGGCCGTGAAGAGCGGAGTTCTGGTAGGAGTAGTCCCCGCTGGTATAAACCGGAGTGCACCGCTCGCTGCGCAGCATCCTCTGCCTCATTACCGGCAGCACGGAAATGCTGTCCGTGAGAACCTTTTCGGGAGTGGCACGCAGCGCACGAAAAACCTGGGTGTCCATGACCACTCCCACGCTCATCTTTGTCGGGCTCAGCGGGATCATCCAAAACCAGCGGTCCCTGGCGCGGATCATCCGGGTCAGCGTCCCATCCATGCCCTCCGGCCTGTCCACGTTCTCGTAGTGGGCGTAAACCGCAAATTTGTTGAGCCCGTCATACGGGGTCTTCAAGTCGAATTGCGACGCGAGCAGGGTGTTCCGTCCCGAGCAATCGAGAACGAACTCCGAGATTAAAGGCCCGATCGAGGTTTCCAGATGCGATTCATTCCCGGGAAAGGTCACGCCGTTCACAGAAACCCCCTCCCGGACATCCGCCCCGGACTCGCGGGCGTGGTCGAGAAGGATCTTGTCGAACTCCGCCCGCGACACCTGGAATGCATGGTCCCCGCGCGGGCGGAAGCCGTCCTTGAAATAAAACCGGGATTCCTTGACCCCGCAGCCGGATGCGATTTCGGCGCCGAATTTTTTGACGAACCCGGCACTCTCGATTTTTTCCAGAACCCCCATGCGGGCGAGCGTGGACATCGATCGCGGGAGGAGGGACTCGCCGATGTGGAACCTGGGAAAAACGTCCTTTTCCAGAACGATGACCCGGCGGCCTGCCCTGGCCAGCAGCGTTGCGGCCGTGCTTCCGGCGGGTCCGCCGCCGATGATGGCAACGTCAACCTTCATCTTCCTTCCAGCGGCATGCATTGGGTGCCGGGAGACCGATCTGGTCGAGGATCCGCCAGACGACGGTATCCGCCAGTTGGTCGAAAGTTTCCGGTCGTGTGTAGAACGACGGCATGGCGGGAAGAAGAATAGCACCCGCCTCGATCACCGCCACGGCATTTTTTGCGTGGATCAGGTTCCACGGCGTCTCGCGGGGCACAAGGATCAGCTTCCGGCGCTCCTTGAGAAAGACATCCGCCGCACGCAGGATGAGCGATTCGCTGGTCCCGTGGGCGATTCGTCCGAGCGTCCCCATCGAGCACGGACAAACGACCATCGCATCAAAAATGGCCGACCCGCTCGCGAACGGCGCATTCATGCTCTTGTCCGAGTGCTCGGTGGTGTTCGGGGGCAGACGCAGGCCTCCCGCCTCTTCCTGCACGACCTGCTTTGCATACGGGGTGAGAACCAGGTGGAGTTCGTGCCCGGAAAGGTAGTCGAGCAGGCGTTGCAGGTAGATCGTGCCGCTGGCTCCGGTGGCTGCGAGGACAATGCGCATCAGATCAGATGGTTGGCGTGAAGCGCGACGCGAAGCCGGGCATGGCGCCGCACTTTGGTTGCGTCCAGGTCGACGCGGGTGAATGCATCGAGCTCAATCGTCTTCGTGCTCTGAGTGCCGCAGTCGATACCGAGGAAAATCATGTGTGCCGGAGTGCAGTCTCCACCATAGCGGATGCACGGGTTCCGTCCATGACGACTTTGCCGGACATGATCAAAGGGGTGTGATCAAAGGCAGAGGACCGCGCGGCAATTTCTTGCCGGTTCGCCGCCGGTCGCTAGGCTGAGGAAACCGGCCGCATTGCCCGGGTGGCACCATGATTTTGGAGTTTTTTGCAAAGGAATGAATTCCCTGCTCGATGTCTCGCGCGAACTGGCCGCGATTGCCCAGGCCGGACTTGCCTATTCCAAGGACCCCTTCGATATCGAAAGGTTTTCCCGCGTCAGGATCCTTGCCGGCCTTGTGTTGCAGGCCGGTGCCGCAGTGCCGGAATTCCTGTGGCCGGACGAGCTGGGATACCCGACTCCGAAGGTTGATGTCCGCGGGGCCATATTCCAGGACGGCAAAGTCCTGCTGATCCGGGAGAAGTCCTCGGGGCTTTGGACGCTTCCCGGGGGATGGGCGGACGTGAATTTGACAGCGAAGGAAAACGTCGAGAAGGAATGCCTCGAGGAATCCGGCTACTCGGTGGCGGCCACCAGGATCACCGGTCTGATCGACAGGGACCGCGCCGGCTATCCGAGGAACGCCCATTCCATTTACAAAATTTTCTTTCTGTGCTCGATCCTTGGAGGCGAGGCCACCCCGGGCGTCGAAAGCAGCCACGTCGGATTTTTCCCTGTTTCGGAACTTCCGGAATTGGACTCCCACCGGGTCCGGGCAGAGGACATCCGGCACGCATTCGAGGTATTCAACGGCAGGAGCGCGGACATTCTGTTCAACTGAGCCCGGGTCCCGTCCGGCTCCGCCCGCCAGTTTTCGCGTGATTCCCCGGGCGTCTTCGGGTTGGATGGAGAGCATTCATGGCAAGCACGTTTGGAACATTGCTCCGGATTTCGACCTGGGGGGAATCTCATGGAGGCGGCGTCGGTGTTGTGATCGATGGATGCCCGCCCCGTCTGCCGCTTTCCGAAGCCGACATCCAGCCCGATCTCGACCGCAGGCGGCCGGGCCAGAGCGATATCGTCACCCCCCGCAAAGAGGAGGACGCCTGCACGATTCTTTCCGGCGTCTTCAGAGGCGTCACGCTCGGCACTCCGATTTCCATCATGGTCCGCAACGCCGACGCGCGCCCCGATGCCTACCGGGAGATGGAAACCCGCTTCCGGCCCTCCCACGCCGACTTTACCTACCAGGCAAAATACGGGGTGAGAAACTGGGAGGGCGGCGGTCGCTCGTCCGCCCGCGAGACGATCGGCCGGGTGGCCGCCGGTGCCGTCGCAAAAAAAATCCTGCGTGCGTTGTATCCGGAACTTGAAATTCTGGCCTGGGTGTCGGCGGTCCATGACATCAGCGCATCGGTGGATGCGGCCGTTGTCATAGCCGGAGACATCGAGGCGAATCCCGTCCGCTGCCCGGATGCGGCCGCCGCCGCGCGGATGATCGAGAGGATCAAGCAGGTGCGCGGAGAGGGCGACAGCATCGGCGGCGTCATCGAGGCCGTGGTGCGCGGGTGTCCGGCCGGGCTGGGAGAGCCCGTCTTCGACCGGTTGGAAGCCGACCTCGCAAAGGCGATGCTCAGCGTGCCGGCGACAAAAGGTTTCGAGATCGGCTCCGGCTTCGGCGGCGCGCGCCTCCGCGGGTCGGAGCACAACGATCCCTATCAGATGGAGGGCGGAAAGGTGCGGACGACCAGCAACCGCTCGGGAGGGGTTCAGGGCGGGATCAGCAACGGCGAAAACGTGACGTTTCGGGTCGCCTTCAAGCCGACCGCCACCATCGCGAAAAACCAGGATACCGTCACGGTGGAGGGAGAGAATGCCACCCTGTCGGCACGGGGCAGGCACGACCCGTGCGTGGTGCCGCGTGCGGTTCCGATCGTCGAGGCGATGACGGCTCTGGTGCTCTGCGATCATGCGCTCCGCCAGCGGGCGCTGGACATGCTGCCGCGATGAATTTTGCCTCTCCGTTCTGGCAGGGAATCCTTTTCCTTGCCGCGGCCCTTTTTCTCCTCTGGGAGACCTTCGCGGGCTGGCGGCGCGGGGTCGTGCGCAGCGGAATCCATTTTTGCGCATTCATCTTCTCGGGCATCCTCGGAATGCTTGCCGGACAGGCAACCGCTTTTGTCGTGGAGAAGGTGGCTCCGGGTTACGGATTTCTTGCGGGGGCGTTGGTCGGTTCGTTTTTGACGCTCCTTATTCTGGGGCTCACGCTTTTTCTGGGTGCCATCCTTTTCAAGCGGACAGGCCAGCAATCCTCCGGGATGCTGCGCCTGTTCTACGGCGCAGGCGGAGCCTTTTTCGGCCTTCTCACGGGACTGGTTCTGGTCTGGGGCGGCATCACCCTCATCCGGACGTTCGGGGTGGCTGCGGCCGTTGCCACCGGGAACCGGCCGGCCGCCTCGATTCCACCGGTCGCGAAGGGAATGCTCACCCTGAAGGAATCGCTCGAGCTCGGGCCGGCGGGAAAGGTCGTCGAGTCGGTGGATATCATCCCGCCCAAGATCTATGACATCCTGACGAGGGTCGGGAAGCTCACGTCCGACCAGGAGGCCATGATGCGGTTCCTCGATTACCCGGGGGTTCAGGAAATCATGCAGAACCCCCGCGTGGCCGCCCTGCTCAACGACCGCTCGGTCGCCGCCGCCGCCGAGCAGAAAAACTTCCTTCTTCTCATGCAGAACCGGGGACTCCTGAACGCCATGCAGGATCCGGTGCTCCAGAAACAACTCGCAGAGTTTGACCTGGAAAAAGCTCTCGATTACGCCTTTCCAACACCATCTCCGAAAAAGCCATGACAGAATACACCGCCACCATCGGGCTCGAAGTCCATGTCCAGCTCAAGACCCGCACCAAGATGTTCTGCTCGTGCGCGGTCGAATACGGGGCCGAGCCGAACACCAACGTCTGCCCGGTCTGCATGGGCATGCCGGGAGCCCTCCCGGTGATGAACGAGGAGGCGCTCAAGCTCACCGCCCTCGCCGGCCTCATGCTCGGATGCGAGATCGGCCCGGTCTGCAAGTTCGACCGAAAAAACTATTTCTACCCGGACATGCCGAAGAACTACCAGATCAGCCAGTATGACATGCCGTTCTGCCTCGGCGGATCCGTCCCGCTTCACGACCTGGCGTATCCGAAGGACGCCCAGAAGACGATCGCGACCCGCGACAAAAAGATCCGCCTCACCCGCATCCACCTCGAGGAGGACGTCGCGAAAAGCTTCCACATGGAGACCGCGACCGGAATCGACTACAACCGTGCCGGCACCCCGCTCCTCGAAATCGTCGGCGAAGCGGACATCGCCTCGCCCGAGGAGGCGTTTGCGTATTTGACCGTGCTCCAGCAGGTCATGATCTACGGCGGGATCAGCGATGCGGACATGGAAAAAGGACAGCTGCGCTGCGATGTCAACGTCTCGGTGCGCCCGGTCGGGACGGAAAAATTCGGCACGAAAATCGAACTGAAAAACCTCAACTCGATCTCGGGCGTGCGCCGCGGCCTGGCATTTGAAATCCCGCGACAAATCGAGATCCTGCGCTCGGGCGGAACCCTCCAGCAGGAGACCCGCCGGTGGGACGACGGGCGCGGCGAGACGACGCTCATGCGCATCAAGGAAAGCGCGCACGACTACCGGTATTTCCCCGATCCCGACCTTCTCCCGGTCCGCACGGAACCCCTCGTGGCGGCCGCCCGCGAGCGTCATCCCGAGCTGCCTTGGGACAAGCGCGCGCGCTTTGTCGCGGACTACGGGGTCAGCGATTACGACGCCGCCGTCCTGGCCAACGACCTCGCGCTGGCCTCGTATTTCGAGGTCGCCGCCAAGGGTGCCAAAAAGCCGAAAAACGTGGCGAACTGGATCCTGAACGACCTCCAGAGCGCGCTCTCGAATGCTTCGCTCGCGATTTCCGACTGCCCGGTCGCTCCGGAGGCCCTCGACGAGCTGGTCAATCTCATCGACGCTGGAACCATCAACTCGAAGCAGGGGAAGGACGTCTTCGCGGAGATGTTCACCACCGGCAAGGGGGCGGCCGCAATCGTCAAGGAAAAGGGCATGGAGCAGGTCAGCGACACCGGCGCGATCGAGGCGCTCGCCGACGAGGTCATCGCCGCCAATCCGGGCCCCGTCTCCGATTACAAATCCGGCAAGACCACAGCTCTCAACTTCCTCAAGGGCCAGCTCATGAAGCTCTCCAAGGGCAAGGCAAACCCATCCATGGCGGGAGAAATTCTCGAGAAAAAGCTGCAATGATCCAGGCCGGCCTGATCGTCGGAGGTTTCGTCTCCACTCCCGGAGGGCCGGCCTGATGCTGGAGGCATGGACGGCTTGGATGGACCAGGGGATGCTTTGGATCGAACAGAGCGGGTGGATCGGATGGATCTGGTTTATCATCCTTTACACGCTGTCCTGCGTGCTGTTTCTTCCGGGGTCGGTGCTGAGCTTCGGGGCCGGGGCGGTTTACGGGTTCTGGTCCGGAACGCTGCTCGTGTCGCTCGGCTCCGTCGCGGGTGCCTTCGCGAATTTTGTCTCCACCCGCTACCTCCTCCGCGGTTGGATGGCCCGGAAATTTGCGGCGAGCCGGAAGTTCCGGGCGCTCGACCACGCCACGATGAACGACGGGCTCAAGCTGGTGATCCTGACCCGGATTTCTCCGATCCTTCCGCACAGCCTGGTGAGCTGCGCATTCGGACTCTCGCGGATGTCCATGCTCCGGTATCTCTTCGCCTCGTGGATCGGGTTTCTACCCATCAGCGCAGCCTATGCCTACGGGGGCGCGGTCATCGGACACGCCGCAAAAGGAGGTCTTCACCAGGGACCCTGGAAGTGGGCCGCCTATGCTGTCGAGCTGGCCATCACGGTCCTCGTCACGATTTGGATCACCCGGATCGCTCACAACGCATTGAAAAACTACGCGCCGGAAGTTGCCGAGGCGATTGAAGGGGATTCTGAAAATGACTGTGCAAAGTGAACTCCCATAGCCCCGTGCCGGTGAAGCCGCGATCTCCGCGCGATGCCATGTGCCCGTTTGTGCTCGCCTGCTCTGCCATCACTGCGGATGGGAAAGTCGCATTCACGCCGTCGCAGTTCACTTCCCGGGCCGGCAAGCGCCGCTTCCAGGAAACAAGAGCGGCGGCGGACGCCATCATGGTTGAAGGCGGAACCGTGGAGGCGGACGACATGGGACTCTCCGCGAAAGATCTCCGTGATGCGCGGCGCGCGAAGGGCCTGCCCCCCGCTCCGATTCGCGTGATGGTTTCGAATTCCGGCCGGGTGGATCTGGAAGGGAAGGTCTTCCGCCGGAGCGCTTCGCCGCTGGTCGTTTTCTCCACAAGCCGCATGGCGGAGCGTTTGAGGTCCGGGGTTGCCCGCCGGGCTGACCTGTTCCTTTTTCCCTGTGAAACCGTTGATCTTCCCGCTGCGCTCCAAATTCTTCGCGCGGATTTCGGGGTGAAGCGGCTTGTTTGCGAAGGACCTTTGCTCCGGGCTCTTGCGGAGGGGGACCTTGTGGATGGCATCAGGCTCACGGTGGCTCCGAGGGTGTTCGGGGGGAGCTCCGCGCCGACGCTCACCGGCTTGCCGGGGGATTTTCTCCTGCCCCTCCGGGAATTCCGCATCATACGGCAATCGGTGGAGGGAGACGAATGCGTCATCGACGCGGTCCGCGCAGGATCCCGGATTTCGCATTTCCCGCTCAAAGCCATCGGGCGCCTGACTTTTCCTGCAACGCGACCGAACCGGAGAGAGGGATGACATTCATCACCGCCACCACCCACGCCATTTCAAAATGAACATCAACGGAAAGCACTACCGGACGATCTGGATGGAGGACGGCCGCGTCACAATCATTGACCAGAGGTTGCTCCCTCATGAATTTGTCACAGAGGATCTCGCGACCTGCGAGGCGGCGGCCGTCGCCATCGCGGACATGCATGTGCGCGGAGCCGGGCTGATCGGGGCGACCGCGGGATACGGAATGTTTCTGGCGGCGCAAGAGGCTGCCGGCACCGGAGATTTTGACGCGCATGTTCTTGCCTGCGCCAACCGGCTCAAGGCGACGCGCCCGACGGCGGTCAACCTGGCCTGGGCGGTTGACCGCCAGCTCGCCCGGATGGCTGAAGCCCCGTCTCCGGACAAAAAAATTGCCGCCGCCCTCCGGACAGCCGGCGAGATCGCTGACGAGGACGCCGCATTTTGCCGGCGGATCGGCGAACACGGAAAATCGCTTGTCGAAGAAATCAGCCGCAAAAAATCCGGCGCTCCGGTAAACATCCTGACCCATTGCAACGCGGGCTGGCTCGCGTTTGTGGATTACGGCTCGGCCACGGCTCCGGTTTACGCCGCTCACGACAGCGGCATTCCCGTGCATGTGTGGGTCGATGAAACGCGCCCGAGGAGTCAGGGTGCCAAGCTGACGGCATGGGAGCTCGGCCGGCACGGGGTCCCTCACACGCTCATCGCCGACAACACCGGAGGCCACCTCATGCAGCACGGCCTCGTGGACATGGTGATCGTCGGCACCGACCGCACGACCCGCACGGGCGATGTGGCCAACAAAATCGGAACCTATCTCAAAGCCCTCGCCGCACAGGACAACGGCATTCCGTTTTATGTCGCTCTCCCATCCTCATCCTTCGACTGGAACATGCGGGACGGGCTCGCGGAAATCCCCGTCGAGCAGCGCGGGCAGGAGGAAGTCAAATACGCCGACGGATGGATCGACGGACGGCGCGGCGAGGTCCTCGTCGCACCGGAATCAAGCCCGGCGGCAAACTACGGGTTCGACGTCACCCCGGCCAGGCTGGTCACGGGATTGATCACCGAACGGGGGATCTGCAAGGCCACGGAAGACGGCATCACCGGGCTTTTTCCGGAAAACCGCGCCTGAAGGGAGAGCGGTATCAAGAATGAAATCTCACGCAGGGGCGCAGAGCCGCAGAGAAGAGCAGGTGACGAAAGATGGAATGGGCACCACTTCGGATGAATTGCGCTTTTGTTCTCACCCTCTGCGTCCCAGCGTCCCTGCGTGAGTCGCTTCAGCTCCCTTTTCCACTCGGGTTCAATGGTTTTTCTCCCGGGCTCCGTGCCTTGGCGTGAGGAATCGCCGGATCCGGGATAAATGGTTTCGCCCGGGATCAGATCCGGCGGCGTTTGACGCGAATCAGCGCGAGGGATTTCTGGAGCGAGGCTTTCACGGTCGCGTATTCCTCGTCGTCCATCTTCGTCTCGCGCATCGCCTCCTCCGCGCGGCGGATCGCCTCCTCTGCGGCGGTCTCGTCGATGTCGTTCTCCTGGACCGCCATGTCGGTCAGGACAGCCACCCTGTCTGCGCCGATCTCCACGAATCCCTCACCGACAGCAAGACGAAGTTCCTTGCCATCCTTCAGCACACGCAGTTCGCCCGGAAGGAGCTGGGTCATCAGCGGCACGTGCTGCGGAAGGATTCCGAGCTCGCCCTCGACGCCGGGAATGACCACCGAATCCACGTCGTCGGAATAGATCTTCTGCTCGGGGGTGACAATTTCGAGACGGAGCATGGCGGAAAGTTTTAAGTTTTAAGGTTAAAGTTTTAAGGGTGGAGAACTCGGACGCGGATCTTGAAACTTAATACTTAAAACTTAAGACTCCTTGATCATGTCGATGCCGCCCTTCATGTAGAAGTTCCCTTCCGGCACGTCGTCGTGCTTGCCGTCGAGGATTTCCTTGAAGCCGCGGATGGTTTCGCTGATCGGCACGTATTGGCCCTTGGTTCCCGTGAAAATCTCCGCCACATGGAACGGCTGGGAGAGGAAGCGCTGGATTTTGCGGGCCCGATACACGGTGAGCTTGTCATCGGGCGAAAGCTCGTCCATGCCAAGAATCGCGATGATGTCCTGGAGGTCCTTGTAGCGCTGAAGCACGTTCTGGACGCCGCGGGCAACCGCGTAGTGCTCCTCGCCGATGATATCCGCCGAAAGGGCTTTCGATGTCGAGGCCAGGGGATCGACGGCCGGGTAGATGCCGAGCTCGGCAATCGAACGCTCGAGCACGATCGTCGAATCGAGGTGGGCAAACGTGTTCGCCGGAGCCGGATCGGTGAGATCGTCGGCGGGAACATAGACCGCCTGAAACGAGGTGATCGATCCTTTTGTCGTCGAGGTGATCCGCTCCTGGAGGTCGCCCATTTCGGCGGCGAGCGTCGGCTGGTAACCGACCGCGCTGGGCGTGCGGCCGAGGAGGGCGGACACTTCCGAGCCGGCCTGCGAGAACCGGAAAATGTTGTCGATGAACAGGAGGACGTCCTGGTTTTTTTCATCGCGGAAATACTCGGCCATCGAGAGCGCGGTGAGAGCTACGCGCAGGCGGGCGCCCGGAGGCTCGTTCATCTGGCCGTAAACCAGCGCGACTTTCGAGTCCTCCAGCTTGTCCTGCACGATGACGCCGGACTCGCTCATCTCCGCGTAGAGGTCGTTGCCCTCGCGCGTGCGCTCGCCCACTCCCGCAAACACGGAGTAGCCGCCGTGGCCCTTGGCGATGTTGTTGATGAGCTCCATGATGACGACCGTCTTGCCGACGCCGGCTCCGCCGAACGCGCCGACCTTGCCCCCCTTGGTGAACGGGCAGATCAGGTCGATGACCTTGATGCCGGTCTCGAGGATCTTCGCCTTGGTGTCCTGCTCGGTGAGAGGCGGAGCTTTGCGATGGATCGGATACTTCTTTTCGAACTTCACCGGCCCGCGCTCGTCCGTGGGATCGCCGGTGACGTTGAAAATCCGCCCGAGAACACCTTCGCCAACTGGCACGGAAATGGGAGCGCCGGTGTTCGTGACTTCCATGCCGCGGGTCAGGCCCTCGGTGGAGCTCATCGCGATCGAACGAACCCAGTTCTCACCGAGATGTTGCTGGACCTCAAGCGTCAGCCGGTTCGACTGGCCGCCGGCCTCGAACGTGATTTCCAGCGCATCGTAAATTTTCGGCAGCGCACCGGCGGTTGGGTTGAATTCGACGTCCACAACGGGACCGATAACTTGGACAATTTTTCCTTTTGTGCTCATGGAGAGTGAAAAACAAACGAGCGAAAACGTTTAAACGGGTTGCCTGGGTCAGACAACTTATTTTTGACTTTTCTCATGGAATGGCCCCTTGGGGCGTCTGTCGCCCCGACCCCGCCCGGGACCGGATTTCCGGCGGGCGCGGCGTGAAAACGCGGAATTATTCACATCCCGCCCGGGAAACCCGTCGGACCGCAATGCGCGGAATCCCATATGGTGAGCGGATCCGGGGGAGGGGAGGCCTGTTCCTCGCTGTATTTAAGCCTGTTCCACGCTCACAAGGCATTGCGAAAGCTGGCGAAATGCGGTGGTTCACGCCTGCCGCCTGATCGGCAGGCAAGGTATTTTGCGGGAAGAAACCCGGGAACTTCACAGGTTATTCACAACCCGGCTACCGCGTCTCCTGACCGATGATGACGACACAAAATTGCGTCTCCTGAACCGTCGCCTGACCCTTGATGGCGGAATGCACCTTTCCGGTGACCTGGCGGATCGCGAGCACTCGCGGTTGTCCTGGAGCCAGAGGGGCATCAGCCGCGAAGGTCCGGCTTGAAAACCGGCGCAGCCCGGCATTCACCCCCTCGCTGAGAGTGATCCTGACAGTGATATGGCTGGAGGTGAGCCGGCCATCGACGTCCGCCTTCAAATTGGAAATCCGGGTGGAGGAAGCGAACCGGGGAGTCGTCGGAAAACTCTGGGCAAAACTGACGTATCCTCCCTTGAGGTAGGATTCGGATGTCATCGTGCGGTCGGCATTGGTGATCTCGGACAATTTCACTCCGGCGAGCGCCGCATTGAGCGCCTCCGCCGTTTTCACTTCCGGAAATTGGACGACCGCCAAATCGAGCTGTCCTGCGTGGGCGGTTAATGATATCGCGAGTGCTGCAAGAATCGTGCGCATGCCTCCCGCTAGTCACGCCGAGAAAAAATAGCAATGCCATTCCATTGGAAAACTGCAGACGGGGAAAACAGGACGGCCCTTGCGTGGCGCAGGGAACCCGGCCGGGGCGTGCTGGCCTGCATCCACGGGCTGAGCGGCAGCGGGGAGCAATTCGAGCCGGTCGCGGAATTTCTCCGGGATTATTCCGTCTATGCCATGGAGCTTCGCGGCCAGGGGCTGGATCCGGTGGTGGATCGCCGCGCCATGCTTCTCGATCTGCCCGCCCAGCATCGCGACATCGCGGATTTCCTTGCGGCGATCCGGGAGCAGCATCCGCACGAACCGGTGTTCCTCTTCGGCGAGAGCATGGGCTCGCTGCTCTCCGCATCCTTTGCGGCCGCCCGCCCGGCGGCGGACATCAGGGGATTGATCCTGTCCGTCCCGGTCGTGGAGCTGATCCGCCCGGTGCCGCGCTGGCTGAGCGCGACGGTCCGCGCGATCGCTCGTGTCTTCCCCCGGTTGAAATTTTATCCCTCGTGGTTTGTGAACGGCGAAACCGTCGCCCCGCCGCTGACCCGGGACCGCGCATATCAGGACGCCATGCGCCAGAAACCCCACTACATCCGGATCTTCACACTCAAATTCCTTTCCGAGCTCGGCGACCTGATCTCGGACAGCCACTCCATCGCGGCGCAGATCACCGCGCCCTGCCTCGTCCTGGCGGCGGGAAACGATTGCTTTGTCAAGGTTTCACAGGTCAGCGCCTGGTTCGAGAAATTGGCCTCTCCCGACAGGACGCTGAAGATATACGAGGACGCCTACCACCTGCTTTGGCACGACCACGACAGCGGACAGGTCCTCTCGGATGTCGAGGACTGGCTCCGGAAGCACCGCTGATCCTTTGTGATCGGGGCGCTCCGCAGGATGTGACTCAGCGGGCAGGCAATGCCAACCAAAGCCGGTATTGCTTGTGCGCCGTCTTCTGAATATGCGTCGGCAGAAGTTGTTAGCTTCTCCAGAAGGAGCTCGCCACCCTACTCTTCACGAGGCGGATAAGGGGAGGTCCGGCCTGAGCGGGACATCCTGCCAATCCGCCAGAGACTCCGGGTTTTATGAGACCACCTTGCTGTGTAGAAAAGATGTTGTGGCATGGGCAATGCTTTACTTCGTTTTGGTTGTGCCCCTGCACCAAACATTCAGCTTTCCCACTTCACGATGCGCTGTCGCGCAGGTTTTCTGCCCATGTGTCGCCAAGGTATTTCGCATGGGCAAGATGCCCATGCCACAGGATTTGCCCCGAACGAGGTGCGAAAGACGATGTTTTCTACTGAGCAACAGCATCCCTCTTTGCGGGAATCAATGTCGGAATACAGCGAGTCCAGGAAATGCATTCCCACTTCCTGCCTCTCGTAAAAATGGAATCCCCTCCGCAAATCGGGATGCTCCGCAGGGGCGTTCGAGACCAAATTATTCGGCGAGCCATGCCGCCAAATGCTTTTTGACTTCCTCATGCGGGACGACATCCCCGCGGTCGATGTCATCAATGCCCTTTTGGATTGCCGCCATGAACTCCACGCGATCGGCAATCTGATCAATGGACACATCGTCCGGAAGTTCCTGAATCGCTTCAAGGACAAGCTCTTTTTGGCTCATGGAAATGACCATGCCATGTCATGGCCCTCGCGGCAATCTCGTCTGTTGCCCGGAATCGGAGGTGCTCCGCAGGGGGTGACCTGACTCCGCAAGCGGAAATACCCCCCACCGCGCTCGTCACCTTCCGGCTTGAATGACGTTTCGCTACGATGACGCCTCCTCGGAATACTCTGCCGGCCCCGGCTCTGCCCGTCACCCCGCCGATTCGTCAGAGAATTCCGGCTCTGTGGCGACAGGTTTTCTGGGAGAAGCGCGAATGACAGTTTTCCCTCACCGGATGCCCTGAGGGGAATCGTCTTGATTCAGCGGGATCGAATGGGGAACCATTCGTTTCCCCATACCCCTCCTCTTGGGGGAACATTTCGAAATTGTCAACCTTCCACATCACCTATTCCAGATCGCAGGCGCGGCGGATGTGAGGCCGCTCAGGATGGCGTGATCGTATAATTTGAATCGAGTTTCGTCGCCGCCAATATGCGCACAAACTCTGAAAATACGACCATGCTCATCAAAAAAGTAGTATTTCACTATTGTATATTGACGTCCATTTGGTTCGTCGTAGTAGAAATTAGCGCGCATCCCTGTCAAACCAGAATCTGTGGTGATGGCTGTGCTTCCCTTGTAGCTTCGCCGATCATTGCTCGATCCCCATGCTGGGGACCTTTTAGTAATTCTGTCGATCTCTGTCTCTATCGCCGATTCAAGGCTGGTCGATCCATTCTTATCTCGTGAAAAATGAATTCTGCTTCGGGGTCCCTTCGCCGGTTGGTCCAGTGAATACATTCCGATTTCCTCGTCTTTATTCATGATTGTCCATCCCACAGGCACCCGTAGTGCGATATTGCTATCCGGTAGGCTCAAGAATGACGGCCCTGCACAACGAGCAGAAAGCCCACTCATGAACAGGGTGAGAATAATCAAATGACGCATACTCCTGTGTCAACGTCCCCGATGACCTATACCCACTCGCTTCTGGCGCACAGCCTGCGTAAGCAGGATGTGTGACAAAAGTGCCGCAGGCATGGGAATTGGGTCAATCGGCTTAGCCATTTTTCCGTTTCGTGTTGATGTAAATACGCAGGTGAATCAAAAACGACAGCACACATGCCGCCTTGAGAGCAAACAAGGTCCAGGGTGTATACCATGCCCCGGTTTGCATCTCAATGAAATCGCTGATACCAAAAAGAAGAAACGAGACTGACGTTCCAATCTGTAATCCTCTGAATTTTGCTTCTTTGAATGCACGCCATGCAAAGACAAATCCGATTGCTGTCCACAAAAGACCCTCAAAGAAATTGAATAACTGGTCTGCTTCCAGACGGTGTATGAAATCCCACAAATATCCAGATGCAATCGCAATGATGATTATGCCAAGCAGGCCAGCCTCATAAAGAACGACTGGAAAAGGTGTCGGAATCTTCACTGGGGGTCGAGTGGCCATATTTCTGGTCTATCGCTCTGTTAGCTATTTTTGTTTTGGCAGGATGTCGTTCGATAGCAGTGCTTTCAATTTATCGTATTTCTGGTTGATGTCCGTCTGATCTGCATCGCTCTCATACATGAATTGCAGCATGAGAATATCAAGCAGATTTGCCTTTGATTCGAGCTTGTCTGGCTCCAAAAGCAGTGTTTGTTTGTAGCGCTTGGAAGCCAGATCCCAGCGTCCTTGAAGAAAATAGGATGCCGCTTCGGAAGATAACGTTTTGATATCTTTGTCTGAAGGCTCAACGGCTTTGAGCAACCCAAGGTCAAATACACTCAGCGGGTTCGCTCCTCGATTACTCTTTGAAAATGACTTAATGAGCGGGAAGGGTCGCGTCACAGGAAGGTTATAATCCCCGGGGGGATTTGTCTTCAACGCCGTGTCCAGGTCGGCTTGATATTCAGGATCGACAGTTTCAACGGCATAAACCGATTGAAGGAGAAGCAGCGTAGTGAAAAGTAAAACTATGGCGCGCATATTATGCCAACGTCTGCGGTCGCCTGCTACCACTTGCTTTTGGCACCAAAGCCTGCTCCGCGGGCGACGTGCCAAAAGTGCCGTAGGCATGGCAGTTAGGTGGACCGCTTCGTTAGACATTTTTGTTTGTAGCCTTGGAACGGGCGATTCCTCTGTGGAGAAAAAGCGTCGGTGCAGACATGACTGCAAAAATGATCCCTGCTAGCGCGATTCTATGCAATTGTGTAATTCCCCCTTGACGCTTGCATTCGGCTTCTGTGTCAGCATTTCGATTCACTTGCATGGCATGAATTGCTTTCAGTTGATCTCCTCGCAAAATGCATGCAGATCCGGCGATAGCAAAAGCCAATAATAGTTCCAACAGTAACACTCCGATTAAAAGCGGCTTCCGCATAACGATATATTCTTTGCCGAACGTAAATTAGGCTCAATTGGGTTGATATTGAAATAGATTAAATTCAACCTATCCCAATATTGGCTCGAATTTGAATGGGGTCGCGGGGAGGGTGGCATTCTATTTCTGCAAGGTCTCCCGATACAGAATCTCAACAGTCTGCATGCGTTCGTTGAACTGGCGGTTGCCTTTCCATCCAAAAAGTTCTCCGCAATTTTTATAAATTCCGGTCCTCGGGGTGTCGAGTTGAATGTCCTTGAGAAACCCTGTCTGCCTGTGAATGCCAACCGGGAACGACGCAGCCCTCTCTGCATTTTGGACACAAATGGACGGCGCTCCCTCCTCCGACCTCCTCCTCCGCTTCCTCCCGTCGGGCGACCTTGAACCCAAAAACAGAGTTGGAACCACAGATGGGCGCGGATTAACACGGATTTTCAGCAGGTTATAGCGAACGGAGAATTCATCCAAAAGATGAGGCCAGCGATCCGTGCAACTCTTTTCTGATCAGTGTTCATCCGTGTGAATCTGTGGTTCTATTCTCCTATCAGAGATGAAATTTCTGATTGGTGAAAGCCGGGGGAACGGATTACCTGTCTTTTGCCAGCGGGGGGTGTAGCTCAACGGTCAGAGCAGGCGGCTCATAACTGCTTGGTTCACGGTTCGAATCCGTGCGCCCCCAGGTTTTTATTTCCAGGCAAGGATGCCCTTGGCCCAGGCCCAGACCAACCCCTCGACGAGGAGCAGCAGGAAGACCATGAGGGCGAGGAACGCGGAGACCGGAAGTTTCAGGAAGGCGGCGGCGAAGGGCATGAGAAAGACGGTTTCGACGTCGAAGACCAAAAAAACGAGAGCGTAGAGGTAGTAGTGGGACTGGAACTGGACCCGGGCTGGGCCGGTGGATTCAATGCCGCATTCGTAGCTGCTCTGCTTGTCTTTGCCGGGCTTGGCGGGAGAGAAAAGCCGGGCCCAGGCCCATGCCATGGCCAGCGGGATGAGAGGGAAGACGATCGCGACCGCGAGGAAGACCGTGAGAAGAAGGTAGGAGTTGGTCATCGGAGAAACGTTTCAGTTTTCAGGGAAGCGACTTTCGCCGGGTCGGCTGGGGTGAGATGTCCGAGCAGGAGGTTGGGGGCGAGGCCGAGGGCGAGCACCGCGAGGGCGAGGGCTGCGACCAGTGCCCGGGAGGCCGGGGACCCGGCGGGGCGGATGTCTCCGCAAGCAGGCAGGACGAACGCGTGCTTGAGCACGATGAGGTAGTAGTAGAGCGAGACGGCGTTCATCCCGATGGCGAGGATTACAATCCACAGCATGGACGGATTCCCGAGAGCGGCAGAGAAGAGGTAGAACTTTCCGAAAAATCCCGCGAGGGGGGGGATTCCGGCGAGCGAGATGAAAAACACCAGAAGGCAGAGCGCGAGCCCCGGTGAGGATTTTGCCAATCCGTTAAAATCATCAAGGCGGGATCCACCGTTCTGCCTCTCGACGATGGCCACGACCCCGAACGCTCCGGCAGTGGTGAGCGCATACACGATGACGTAGAAGAGGACTGCGGGCAGGGTTTCCGCACGGGCGGACGAAAGCCCGAGGAGGAGGTATCCGCCGTGGGCGATCGCGGAATAGGCGAGCAGGCGCTTGACGTTCGATTGCACGAGCGCGGTGATGTTGCCGAGCAGGATCGAGGCCGCGGCCATGAGCGCGAGCACGGGAGCCCATCCGGGAAGGAATTGCCCCCATCCGGCGGCTCCCGACCAGTGACCGAGCCCGGAGGTGAGAAGTTTCACGAGAATGAAAATCCCCGCGACTTTTGACCCGGAGGCCACGAGGGCGGCCGAAGCCGTGGGTGCGCCTTCATAGACGTCCGGCGCCCAGAGCTGAAACGGGACGGCGGCGACCTTGAATGCGAATCCCGCAAGCGTGAGAACGATGCCGGCGGTGAGCAGCGGATCCGCTGTGGCGTTTGAAATGGCGGAGAGATTCGTCGATCCGGTGACGCCGTAGATCAGGCTCAGGCCATAGAGGAGGAATGCGGCGGAGACGCTGCCGATCAGGAAGTATTTCAGCCCGGCCTCTGCGGAGGCGCGGCTGGTTTTGTTAAAGGCCGCGAGCACGTAGAGCGGGATGCTTGTCAGCTCAAGCGCCAGAAAGATCATCAGCAGGTTCTCGGTGCCCGTGAGAAGCATCATGCCGATCGTGCCAAACAGGATCAATGCGAGGGACTCGGCAAAGTGGTTTTCTGGAAATGACTCGGAGGCGAAGACTGCGGCGATCAATCCGAGCGCAAGGATCACCAGCTTGAAGATGCGGGCAACCGGATCGAGAACGACCATTCCGTGAAGGAAATTCCCATCGATCGGAAAAACAAGCAGGGCTGCCGCTGCAAGAAATCCTCCAAGCAGCGTGATGACAGTGCCCAGGGTTCTGGCCTTGGGCATTGAGACCCCCAGACCGAGGACCACCAACGCGGTCACAACCAGCAGGGATTCGGGCAAAAGTGCGGTCAGCATGGAAAAAGTTGGAATGGGAAATGTGAAATGCGAAATATCCGGCGTGCTTCGCGCGGGAACCGGAAATGGCATGTCGGGTTAAACCGCCGGGCAACAGTTTCGCGAAGCGGCTCAGCGGTGCTGATTCCCCCATTTCGAATTCCACATTTCGAATTCCACATTTTCATTTCAGGAGCTGATGCATGAGCGGGCTTTGGAAGCTGCGCAGGATCGGGTCGAGGAGGACGGATGGAACGACGCCGACAGCGAGAGTCGCGGCCATGAGGATGACTGCGCCGAGTTTTTCCGGGAGGGTGATCGGATCGAGCGGATGGGCGGGTGCGGAGGATTCGTTGGCCGGGAAGAACGTCCGCTGGAGCGCCCGAAGCGTGAAGGCCACCGTAATCACGACGCCGATTCCGGTCGGGATGAGCAGCCACGGAAGCGACATCCATGAGCCTTTGAGAATTGTGAACTCCGCAATGAACCCGCTGAAGCCGGGCAGGCCCATCGAGGCGACCGAGGCGACGGTGAATGTGAAGGCGGCAAACGGGAGCGCCTTTGTCAGGTTCATGCCTCCGAGCTCCGCGATGTCGCGCGTGTGCGTGCGGTCGTAGATCATGCGTCCGACCACCGCGAACAGGAGTCCGCCGATGATGCCGTGCGAAAACATCTGGAGGACGGATCCGCCCAGGCCGGCAAGGTTCAGGGTCATGAGGCCGAGAAGCACAAATCCCATGTGCGCGATGCTCGAATAGCCGACCGTGAATTTCAGGTCCTTCTGGGCGAGGGCGACAAGCGCTCCCAGGACGATGCCCGCTGTTGCAAGGATGGCGATCGGAAGCCTCCACTGGTCGAGCCCGGCGGGGAAAAGCGTCATGGCCACACGGAGCGCCGAGTAGGAGCCGAGCTTCATGACCACGCCCGCGAGGAGCATCGACACGGCGGTCGGAGCCGCGACGTGTCCGGTCGGTGCCCATGTGTGCAACGGCCAGATGCCGGCCAGCACCGCAAAGCCAAGGAACATGACGGGAAACGCCCATGCCTGGAAGCCGGGCGGGAAGTGTGCCTTTGCCGGATCGGCCAGCGTGAAGAGATCGAACGAGTGGGCGCCCGAAGCCGCGTAGATGGCCACCATCACGAGCAGCACGAGCGCGCTGCCCGCGACCGAATACATCGTCAGCTTCATCGCGCCGTATTCGCGGTTCGTGGACCCCCAGGCCGCGATGAGAAAATACTTCGGGATGATGACGATCTCGTAGAAGACGAAGAGCAGGAACAGATCGAAGCTCTGGAAGACCCCGTAAACTCCGCCGATGATCGTGAGGAAAAACGCAAAGAACGCGCGCGTGCGGTGCGTGACATTCCACGAGAAGAGCACTCCCGTCACGGCGATCAGGCCGGTGAGAACCAGCAGGACCAGGCTGATGCCGTCGGCTCCGGTGGAGAAGGAAATTCCGAGCTGCGGGATCCACGGGATGTTCGTGAGAAACTGAAAGTGCGGCCCGGCGTTGTCGAAGTGAAGGAAGGCCGACGTCGCAAATCCGAGCCCGGCCAGCGCGGCGGCCAGCGCGATCCACCTGGCAAGGGACGCACCCCGCTCCGGCAGCAGAAGGATCAGGCCGGCACCGGCGAAGGCGGAGAGAAATGTCGCGGTGAGGATCATGCTAGTTGTTGAAGAGGGCGATGAGGAGTTGCGGGTAGATCCCGAGCACGAACATCAGGGCGATGGAGGGAGTCACAATCGCGATCTCGGCTGCGGTGAGGTCTGGAAACCCGGACCAGCGCTCCGGCAGCGGGCCGGTGAAAACCTTCTGAATCATCGTGAGCAGGAAGACCGCCGTGACGAAGAGGCCGATGGCCGCGAGGACGGCTGACCGCCAGGCGAGATGGAAGCTTCCGCTGAAGATCAAAAACTCGCCGACAAAGCCATTGAGCCCGGGAAGCCCGAGCGAGGAGAAAATCGCGATCCCCATGAGGCCGGCGAGGACGGGCGCCGCGGTGCGCAGCCCGCCGAAATCCGCGAGCCCGCGGAGTCCGCCGCTCCGGCGCTCGATAAACCCGACGAAGCAGAAGAGCGCGGAGGCGGTGAGGCCGTGGTTGAAGATTTGGAGCAGCACGCCATTCGTCGCCGCCGCACGGGCGAGGGGAGCGCCGGTTGGCACGGCCGCGACGGCAAAGATCCCGAGCAGGCAGTAGCCGAGGTGGTTGACCGAGGAATACGCGAGGATGCGCTTGATGTCGGTCTGCGCGAGCGCTGCGAATGCCGGGAAGATGATGGTCGCGAGCGCGAGCCAGAGGAGAGGCGTCGAGAGCTCCTGCATGCGGTGCGGGAAGAGCGGAACCAGAAGCCTCAGGAAGCCATACACGCCCATCTTCGACATCAGTCCGGTGAGAAGCATCGTGACCGACGAGGGAGCCTCCGAGTAGGCATCCGGCAGCCAGGTGTGGAACGGAACAACGGGAACCTTCACGGCGAGCCCGAGGAACACGCAGCAGAAGACAAGGAGCCCGGCAGATGGCCAGCCGGATTTGGCCGCGAGCATCGCGTCAAGCGAACCTCCCATCGCTCCGAGGGCGATCAGATCGAATGTTCCGGTCGTGAGCTGGATGGCCAGAAACCCGACCAGCATCGCGAGTCCGCCGAGCAGCGTGTAGATGAAGAACCGCAGGGCCGCCGCCGTCGCGGCCTTCGTTCCCGAAGAGCGGATCAGCAGGAATGCAGGCACAAGGCTCAGCTCGTAGTAGAGAAACCAGTGGATGAAATTCAGCGCGGTGAATGTCCCGATGAGCGTCGTTTCCAGCAGCAGGACCAGCACGACATGCAGCTTCGTTGCTCCCGGTCCGGCCGCGAGCAGCGCGAACGGCGTGACGAGTGCGGTCAGCAGCAGGAGCATCAGGCTCAGGCCATCCGCCCCGACGACGTAATCCACCCCGAGCGCGGGAATCCAGGCATGGCGCTCGACGAATTGGATTCCCCCGGCGGCCCGCTCATAGCCGAGTGCGAGCCCGATCGCAAAGCCGAGCGCGCCAAGCATGAAGGCCAGGCCGATCCCCCGTGCGGCCCGCTGCGACGGCAGAAGGGCGACGATCAGGGCTCCAACCAATGGAATGAGGGTGAGGAAAGTCATGTGAGGAACCATCCGATGATGAGGAGAAGCACGACGGTGCCGAGGCTCAGGAACCTCAGGTAGCAGGCGACGCGGCCGTTTTCCAGTGACGAGAAAAGCTGTCCGCCATCGCGGAGCCCGCCGCAAAGGCTGTCAAATCCGAGGTTGATCCAGAACCTGTCGAAGAGGTCGCCCAGGGCCGATGCCGCGATGGAGAGCGAGCCGATGAGGCGGACGATTCCGCAAAAGATCCAGCGTTCGATGCATGCGGCCAGGATGCCGAGGCCCCTGAGCCCGCGAACGACCGTTGCATCGTAAAGCTCATCCACATACAGGCGGTTTTCCAGCGCGCGGTATCCGGCACCGAGAATGCGCTGCAGGGGATCCTCATTGGTGATCCGCCGGTAAAGCAGATACCCGATCCCGATTCCTGCCGAGGCGATGACGACCGAAAGCCCTGCGATCGTCAGGAACCCGCGCTCGAACAGCTGCGCGAAATCCAGGGTGAGTTCGTGTCCGGTGTGGTATCCATGGAACCATGGCCACGCCGGGGTTGCGGGGATCGACATCAGGACGGCGGCCGCAGCAAGGATGACGAGCGGGATGGTCATGACGGCGGGGCTTTCATGCGGGTGCGCATGCCCGCGATACGAGCCGCCGAAGACGTAGCACATCTGCCGGGTCATGTAGAACGCGGTGAGGAACGCGGCGGCGGCGGCCATGAAGAATGGCGCCTGCGAGACCGGCCACTGGTGGGCGACGTGGAGGATTTCGTCCTTGCTCCAGAACCCGGAGAAAAAGAACGGGACTCCCGAGAGCGCCATCATGCCGATCGCATACGTCGCGAACGTGACCGGCATGGATTTCCGCAGCCCGCCCATGTTCCGGATGTCCTGCTCCTCATGAACCCCGTGGATGACCGAGCCCGCTCCCAGGAAGAGGAGGGCTTTGAAAAAGGCGTGGGCGATCAGGTGGACCATCGCCGCCGTGACGCTGCCGACACCGAGCGCCAGCATCATGAAGCCGAGCTGCGAGACGGTCGAGTAGGCAAGAATCCGCTTGATGTCGGTCTGCGCGACCGCGATTAGCGCCGCGAAGAGCGCGGTGAAGGCGCCGCCCCATGCGACCACATTCAGGGAAATCGAGATCGCACCGGTCGCTTCAAAAAGCGGAAACATGCGGGCCACCAGATAGACGCCGGCCGCGACCATCGTGGCCGCGTGGATGAGCGCGCTGACCGGCGTGGGACCCTCCATGGCATCCGGCAGCCAGACGTGGAGCGGGAACTGGCCGGATTTTCCCGCCGCGCCGCAGAAGATGAGAAGCGCGATGCAGTTGGAAACCGCGAGGCCGAAGAGGCCGGTTTTTGCGGCCATTACCGCCAGCGCCGCGCCTTCCAGGTACCCGTGCCCGTGGTCGTAGAAAAGCAGCGTTTTTGCCGCCGAATTCAGCCAGAGCATGCCGATCAGGAACCCCATGTCGCCGATGCGCGTGGTGAGGAACGCTTTTTTGGCCGCAGCGGCGGCGGACGGCTTGTGGAACCAGAAGCCGATGAGGAGATACGATGCCAGCCCGACGAGTTCCCAGCAGATGAATGTGAGAAGCAGGCTGTTCGAGAGGACGACACCCAGCATCGCGGCGGAGAACAGCGAGAGGAAGCAGAAGAATCGCGTGAAATTCGGATCCTCCTTCATGTAGCCGACGCTGTAGATGAAGATGAGAAGCGAAACGAACGACACCATCAGCACCATGCCACCGCTCAGCGGATCCAGAAGAAGCCCGAGGTTCAGTGTCCCGCTGCCGATGCTCAGCCACGGGAAATTGAAATACGTCCGCGCGACGTCTCCGTGCGGGGCCTTCGCGCCGAGCGTCTGGAGGAATGCCAGCAGGCTCAGAACCGTCGAGCCCGCCTGCGCGGCGATGACAAGCGTGGCGGCCGGGGTCTTTTGCCCGCGACGCATCAAGGCCGTTATGCCGGCGGCCAGAAGCGGGAGAATGGGAATCAGGGAAATCACAAAATTTGGAATTTGGAATTTGGAATTTGGAATGGAAAAAACGCTCCGCGCAGCGGGACGCGGGCGCTTGCGCCCCAATTTCTCATTCCTAATTTCACATTCATCATTTTCTTCTCAGCCTTTCAAATTCGACGCGTCGTCGACCTCGACGCTGTTGATCCTGCGGTGGACGAGGATGACGATGGCGAGTCCGACGGCCGCCTCGGCGGCGGCGACGCCGATCGAAAAGATGACAAACAGGATGCCTGCCAGATCGGCCGGGTTTTCGGAGAACCGCCAGAAGGCGATGAAATTCAGGTTGGCTGCGCCGAGCATGAGCTCGATCCCGATGAGGATCATGATGGCATTCGACCTCGAGAGCGCGGCGGCGAGCCCGAACGCGAAGAGGACAGCGGAGATGGCGAGGAGGATTTGAAGTGTCATGGTTTGTCCTCCATGGCGATGACGGCGGCTCCGACGAGTGCGGCGGTGAGGAGAATGCCGAGCACGATCAGCGCGACAACATGGTCGCCCATGAGCGCCTCGCCGATGGCGGCGACCGGGGCTGATGCGGCTGCGGGCAGGGGCTTCCTGGCGAGCGGGCTTGAGAAGATGAAGCCGAGCAATGCGGCCAGCGAGGCAATCGCGACGGCCACCCCTGCGGCGGGGGCGAACCCGGAAAGCAGGTTTCGGGATCTTGTCAGCTGATCAGGCCGCGTGAGGAGGATTGCGAAGACGATGACCATCGCGACCGCGCCGACATAGACGAGGAGCTGGACGAAGCCGACGAATTCCGCGCCGAGCGCGATGAAGACGATCCCGAGCGCGATGAAGCTCAGCGTGAGAAGCAGGGCCGCATGGATCAGGTTCCGCATGACGACCGACGCCGCCGCGGCCAGCAGAAGGACGATTGCGGGCAGGATGACGAACCACTCCCCGATGATCTTCATCGGATCGGCGCAGCAGGTTTTCAAAAAATCACACATCATTCAGAAAACTGGTAGGTCCGCCGGCTGATGGCGAAGCGGTTTGTGAAGGCGGTGCCGAGGATGAGATAGGGGATCGCGACGATGGCGAGAGAAAGGATCCATGCGGCCGGCCCGCGTCCGGCGTAGTGCCAGCCGGCGGCGGAGAGGAAGGCGGCGAAGCTCATCGGGAGCAGGAACTTCCATGCGAATGCGAGGAGGTGGTCGATCCTCAGCCGCGGCAGCGTGGCGCGAACCCAGATCATTGTGAACGCGACAAAGCAGACTTTTCCGAAGAACCAGCACCAGGACGGAACAATATCCAGGAACGGAAGCGGAGCCTGCCATCCGCCGAGGAACAGCGTCACAAACATCCCGCAGATCGCGAACATCCCGACGTATTCCGCCATGAAGAACGTCGCGTATTTGAAGCCGGAGTATTCGGTGAGGTGACCGGCGACGAGCTCGGATTCTCCTTCGGGCAGGTCGAACGGGCTGCGGTTCGACTCGGCGAGCGCGCAGATGTAGAAGATGAGGCCCGCCGTGAATCCCCACGGGGTCAGCACGAACCACTGCGGCACGAACCCGTTCCCGCCCTGCGCGGCGACGATGGCCGAGGGAGAGAGCGAGCCGGAGATCATCGCGGTGATGATCGCGGAAATCACGAGCGGCAGCTCGTAGCTGATCATCTGGGCGATCGCGCGCATCGCGCCGAGCACGGAATACTTGTTGTCGCTCCCCCATCCGGCCATGAAGACGGCGACCTCCGTCCCGGCACCGACGGCAAAGAAATACAGGATCCCGGCATTGAGTTCGGCCGGCACCATGCCCCGGCCGTAGGGAATGATCGCGAGCACCATGAGAGCCGGAACCATCATGACCACCGGCGCGAGAAAATGAACGATCCCGTCCGCCGTGCGGGGAACGAGGTCCTCCTTCGTGATCATCTTGATTCCGTCGGCGACCGGCTGGAAGAGGCCGAACGGGCCGGCGCGGTTCGGCCCGTAGCGGTTTTGCACGCGGGCGAGAATCTTGCGCTCCATCACCGAGGTGAGCGCGAAAAGGCCGAGAAAAACCCCGATGATCGTGCCGATGATGATCAAGGCCGAGAGGATTGCGAGGATCCATGCCGGGACGCCGAACGAGCCCAGCAGGCCGAGAAACCAGTGGAGCAGATCGATGAGGGCGCTCTCAAGGGACGAGATCACGGCTTGCCCTCCGGTTGAGATGGGGCGGCCGATGCGACCGCTGCCTCCTTGGCCGCTTTTTCTGCGGCCGCCTTTTCTGCGGCGGCGGCTTTTGCCGCAGCGGCCGCCTCCTTCTTCCGGCGGTCCGCCTCAATCCGGCCATCGGTCTCGGCGGCCTCCGTCGGGTGGATGCTGTGGTAGTAGGCGTTCGACTTCAGAAGCTTCGACCTGTCGAGGATGAGCGACCCGAAACGGTCGAACGAGCTGAGCTCGTAATCCTGATCCATGCGGATCGATTCGAACGGGCAGACCTCGACGCAGATCTGGCAGCTCATGCAGACAGAAATGTCGATGTCGAAAACTTTCGGCCGCTTGATCGCCTTCCCCGCCTCATCGCGGTCCTGAATGATGTAAATGCACTGCGGCGGGCATTCCTTCTCGCAGATCTTGCACGAGACGCAGCGCATCCCGGCCTCCGGATCGTCGCCATCATAGACAAGGAACGGAAAACTGCGCGCCGCCTCTGGAAGCTTCGGACGCTCTTCGGGATATTGCTCCGTCGTGAGCCGGTCCTTCTCGACGTAGCTCCCCGCGAAATTCCGCGCGGTGACCGCGAGCCCTTTGAGAATGCCGACGCCGGGGAAGTTCATAAGGCGAAATCGGATGTCGGAAATGGGAAACCGGAAAGGAATTCTTGCCGCGCTCCGCGCGGGATTTCTTTCTTTCCGCTCTCCGCCTTCCGATTTCCGCTTGTCTTCATCGGTCCACTTCCCCCAGGACGATGTCGATCGAGCCGAGGATGACCATGACGTCGGCGATTTTTGTGCCGACGCAGAGTTCTTCGAGCAGGGTCAGGTTGATGAGGCTGGGCGGGCGGATGCGGAGCCGGCAGGGTTTGTCGCTGCCGTCGGAGATGAGATAAAATCCGAGCTCGCCCTTCGGGCCCTCGATGCGCCCGTAGGCTTCGCCGGCCGGCGGGCGGAACCCGCGCTGTTTGGCTTTCGGGTTGACGACCGGTCCGTCCGGGATTCCGGCGATTGCCTGCCTGAGGATTTCGATCGATTCGCGGGCCTCGAGGACGCGGATCATGAAGCGGTCGTAGCAATCGCCGACCATCCCGCGCGGGACGCGGAATTTGAACCGGTTGTAAATCCCGTAGCTGTCCACCTTGCGGATGTCGTAGTCCACGCCGGCGGCGCGGAGGACCGGTCCCGACATGCCGCCGTTGATGGCGCGTTCAGCCGTCATCGGGGCGATCCCCTGGAGACGGGCAAGAAGGATTTCGTTGCCGGTGAGCAGCGCCTCCATCTCGTCCAAAAATTTCGGGAACCCCTCCACGAGCTTGCGGGCGGTATCAAGCCAGCCCGGCGGGAGATCGCAGCGGCATCCCCCGAAGCGCATGTAGTTGCACATCATTCGCGCGCCGGTGAGTGCCTCAAAGAGGTCGAGGATCTTTTCGCGCTCGCGGAATGCATACATGAGTGCCGTCCCCCAGGCGCCCATGTCGCCGAGGACGAAGCCCAGAAAGGCGACGTGGTTCTGCAGGCGGGTGAGTTCGGCGGTGATGACGCGGATGAATTCCGCACGCTCGGCGACCTCGATGCCCGCGAGCTTTTCGACCGCGAGCGCATAAGCCCAGTTGTTGGTGAGCGGGCAGATGTAGTCGAGCCGGTCGGTGTAGGGCATCGCCGCGAGCCACGAGTTGCCCTCGGCGATTTTCTCGTGGTTCCTGTGGAGGTATCCAAAAACCGGCTGGAGCCGGGTCACCGTCTCGCCGTCGAGGGTGACGTTCATGCGGAAAACGCCGTGCGTCGAGGGATGTTGCGGGCCGAGGGAGACGTCGATCGTCTGCGGGGATTCGAGCGGGGGCAGAAAACTCATGCGGCCTCCGTTCGCGCCTTGACCTTTGCAAGGATCTCGTCGTGCGGGGTCGGCTCGTATTCAAAGTCGTCCGGAGCCATGTAGTCCTTGCGCATCGGGTGATCTGCAAATTCCTCCCACATCAGGAGCCTGCGGAGGTCGGGGTGGCCGTCAAAACGGATCCCGAAAAGGTCGAAAGCCTCGCGTTCCTGAAAGTCCGCGCTCTTCCAGACCGGAGTGAGCGAGGGAATCGTCACATCGGCATCCCGGTCGCCGGTTCGCATGCGGAGGGTCACCGGGCCGGTCTTGTTTTTAATGGAATACAGGTGGTAAACGGCCTCGAGATACCCGGGCACGTCCCTCTCGACCGTCGTTTTCACCTCTTTCTCAACGCCGTCCACCATCTCCTTGTTCAAGACGGTTTCTTTCACCTTCCGCGGAGGCCAGTCCACCCCGCTGACGTTCGAGCAAAAATCGAAGCCCAGGGAATCGCGAAGAAACTCCGCCACCGTCCGGGCATCTTTTCGGTCCACCAGAAGCGAGTGCTGGGCACTTGGGCCCGGGTTGTTGACCAACTCCACAGCCGCCTGCGGGAGGGCGGTCCGGATGGCTTCCATGATGCCGTTCATTCCACGTCCCTCCTTGCGGGCGCGGGTTTGAAAACCGCAGGGTTCATCGCGGGCTCGAGATCGTGCGCGCCATAGGAGGGAACCGGATAGTCCGCCGCATCCCGTGTGTCCGCATGCCTTGCCCGGTCCGGCCCGAACAGGCGCTGGCCCTCGATTTTTTTCTGAAGCTTGATGAGCCCCTCAAGAAGCGCCTCGGGACGCGGCGGGCATCCGGGGATCGCGACATCCACCGGGATATACCGGTCGATTCCCTTCAACACATTGTAGCCCTCCTTGAACGGCCCCCCGGAAATCGCGCAGGCGCCCATCGCGATCACGTATTTCGGCTCGGGCATCTGATTGTAAAGCCGGACGACAAGCGGGGCCATTTTTTTGGTCACCGTGCCTGCGATGATCATCAGGTCGGCCTGGCGGGGGGACGGACGGAACACCTCCGCTCCGAAACGCGCCATGTCGAAACGCGCCGCGGCCGTCGCGATCATCTCGATCGCACAGCAGGCCAGGCCGAACTGAAGCGGCCACAGCGAGCTCTTCCTTCCCCAGTTATACAGATCCTCGAATGACGCGACAAATATGCCGCGCTTCTGCAAATCCGATTTGAGATCTTCGTCCAACACGGTTTTCGATGTATAAGCTGATCTTATACAAGAATTGTTCCGCGATAAGAAAGCATTGTTTTCAAAATGTGTGTCACGGACACGGGATCCAGGAACAACCAGCTTGGGAAGGGATCTTGCAATTCGACGGTTTCCCGCTCCATGTCAATATCTTGTGGTTATTTTACGCATTTACTCCAAAAACACCACAATTTTTTGATTGAACTTGGCTTCCTCCTGTGTCATAAGGAAGCCTCCTTGAGACGCTCTGCTTTCCAGAACGCTTCGATCCGGGTCGGTTATTCCAGTGGAATTTCAGGCGTGGACTTCCGTCTTCCCAAGGCACCCCTTGACCTGCAGCGACCCTGAACCATCATGCACAGACCCACCGCGATCGAGACATCCGAGGAGCAGAGCCTGTTTTTCCCCGTTGAGGGGAGGGACCGGCGGAGTGACACGGAAGGAATGGTGAAGAACTTCGTTTTGGACACGAACGTCCTGCTGCACGATCCGCATTGCCTGAACCGGTTTGAGAACAACCACGTTTATATTCCGGTCGAGGTGCTTTCCGAGCTGGACCGGTTCAAGAACGAGCAGACCGAGCGGGGGGCGAATGCGCGGACGGTTCACCGGTTTCTCACCCAGGTCTTCGGACATGACTCGAAAAGCGTCACCAAGGGGGCGAAGACGTCGGGCGGCGGGTCGGTCAGGATCCTCATCAACGATTCCACAGAGTCGGCCCGTCCGTGCGCGACCATGCGGCGGTTTCACAAAATCTTTCCCGACCAGGATCGCGCCGACCACCGGATCATGGGTGCCTGTCTCGCGCTGAAGGAGGACGAGAAGGGTCCGACAATTCTGGTGACCAAGGACCTCAACATGCAGTTGAAGGCGATGGCGATCGGGCTGACCTGCCAGGACTACCTGAACGACAAGGTGGCGGTGAAAGATGCCGAGGGGTATGAAATCCGGTCCCTGCCGGTCGAGGCGCATGAACTTCAGAGGTTCGGCAGCGCACGGTCAATCGAGTTCGAGCCCGCGCGGACCGGACGCATGGAGATCAACGAGTATGTCCTGCTGGTGGCCGGGGAGGGGAAACTGCTCCCCGGACGCCATGTCGGGGACGGGCGGATCGTGCGGCTGAACATCCCGCAGACGATGCAGATGCCGAAGGGGATCGAGATGCGTCCGGCGAATCCCGGCCAGCAGTGTTTTCTGGACGCGCTGCTCGACCCCGAGATTTCGCTCATCACGTGCTACGGGCAGGCCGGGACCGGAAAGACGCTCATGGCGGTGGCGGCGGGGCTTTTCCTGACCGCGCAGAAGGATTTCAACGGGATGACCGTGAGCCGGCCGGTCGTCGCGATGGGCGACACGCTCGGATTTCTTCCCGGGACGCTGAACGAAAAAATGCACCCCTGGCTGCAATCCATCTACGATGCCTTCGAGGTCCTGCTGCCGCTTCACCCGCCGCGTCCGGAGGGCGCGCCACGCCATGCATCGGAGCGGAAGAAGCAGGGCGACCATCACCACCACGAGCCGCATCCCCACGCGTCCGGTCCGGTTTCCCATGCGGTGGTCAAGCCTTACGAGCAGCTCATCGAGCGCGGGCTGCTTGAGATCGAGGCGCTCTGCTACATCCGCGGCCGCTCGATCCCGAACAGGTTCTTCGTCCTCGACGAGGCCCAGCAGCTCACGCCGCTCGAGGCAAAAACCGTGGTGACCCGCATGTCGAAAGGCTCGAAGCTCGTGATGGTCGGTGACCCCGCTCAGATCGACAACCCGTATGTGGACAGCCGGTCGAACGGCCTCGTCTACGCGCGCAACCGGCTCCGCGGCCAGAGGATCACCGCACACGTCTCGCTCACAAAAGGCGAACGCAGCCCGCTCGCCGAAATGGGCGCGAGCATGATGTGAGCCTGTCCACAAGGGACAGGAAAAGGTTTGGCTCGCCGCTGCTGAGCCAAGCAGCTATTTCGTTTGGGAACCGTGCCCGCTGAAACCCACTCCCCAATCGCCAGCTTCATCTGGAGCATCTGCAATCTCCTCCGTGGCCATTACAAGCGGAACGAGAATCGCAAAGTCATCTTGCCGCTCACCGTTCTGCGCCGGTTCGATTGCATCTCTGAACAAGCCGCGATCTCCGCGTATCTGGACGCGCTGATGGGTAAGTCGGAGGCGGCGGTGGAGCGGTTGCAGGAATACCGCGCCGCCCCCCCCCCCATCACCGCCGCCTTCACCGGCAAGATTGATGTAAGAAACAAAACGTGGCCATGATTATCGACTCGATATATTTCCGAGGCCATCGCTGCTTTAAGAAGAGTTGGGCTGGGTTTGATTCAATCAAACCAATCAACGTAATTATCGGAAGAAACAATACTGGAAAATCACATCTCTTGGATCTAGTGACGGCGCTGTGTGATAAAAGTCTGAAAAAACACAGATGGTCTTTTAGGTGCAGCGGAAAACTAGACGAATCATCGCTAAGGCGAGCTTTTCCCGAAAATACGAGCCAAGGCGAGCTTGGGGGGAATTATTGGAGGGATCATGGAATTCATTTTCTTAATGTGCCGATTACATGGGAGATAGACGAAAATTTAAATCCCCAAAATCCAACCTTTCCTGACGGTTTCGATCCCAAGTCCAGGTATGGCGAACGTTCGACAAATGCCCGCTTCTCCCAAGTTCTCGAGGCGGTGAAAAACGCTACCCATACTCTTTCAGGCTCGTTTCTCCGCCGCCTTCTTGCTGATCGCGATATACGACCTGAGGTGCCAGAGACCAACCTTGTGCTGGGGCCAGACGGGCGGGGAGCGTCAAATATCATCAGACGCTATATTGTAACTTCAAATCCGCGTTTTCCTCGAGAGATCATTCAAATCGACCTGCTTGCGGCGCTAAACAAGATATTTGGGAACGCCGGCCACTTTACAGAAATTCAAGTAAAATTCCACGATGAAGCAACGAATGGGCAGCCGGATGGAGACTGGGAAGTATTCCTTGGAGAGCAGAAGAAGGGGCTAATCCCGTTGAGTAATTCAGGAAGTGGTTTGAAGACAGTGTTTTTAGTTCTGCTCAACTTGTTGGTGATTCCGGAGATTGAAGCGAAGCCAAGATCTCAGTTCACCTTTGCATTTGAAGAACTCGAGAACAACCTTCACCCGGCACTACTGCGGCGGTTGCTTCAGTTTCTTGAAAACTATGCAGTCACAGAAGGTGCATCAATTTTCTTGACTACGCATTCGAGCACCGCGCTCGACTTGTTTGGGATATCGAAGAACGCCCAAATTATCCACGTGACCCATGATGGCGAGGCTGCTTGTGCAACGCCCGTTTCGGCACATTTCGACCATCTTGGCGTGATTTCTGAACTTGGGGCCAAGCCCTCGGATCTTCTTCAAGCGAATGGCATAATCTGGGTTGAAGGCCCGTCGGATTGCGTCTATATCAATCGCTGGATCGACCTCTATACCGAAAACCGACTTCAAGAGGGACGCGATTATCAGTGCGCTTTCTATGGGGGGTCACTTCTTGCGAGAGCCCAATTCAAGACACCGGAGGATGCGGAAAAGGAATTGGTTAATTTATTTCGGGTTAACCCCAATATCGTCGTTGTCTGCGATGGTGACAGGACAGTCCAAGGGTCGCGAGTCAAAGACCGCGTTAGGAGGATTCGTTCTGAGGTTCGAGAGATTCCCGGCGCACACATCTGGATAACGGGAGCTAGAGAGATCGAAAATTACATTCCGGGTGTGGTGCTTGCGAAAGCGGTTGGACTCAACGCTCTGCCTGACCCCACCCAGTATGAGCTATTCTTCCCACGCAAAGGATCACCGGGAACTTCCTTTATTGAATCCAAAATAAATCGAAAGGGTCTCGATAAAATGGATCTTGCAGTCCTCAGTGTCCCACATATCGACAAGGCAATGATGTGCGTTCGTTTTGACTGGGACGCTCAGATGAAAATGATAGTCGAACGAATTGATGCTTGGAATCGCTAACAAGGACGACAAAGAATTCGGCACTGTAGTCTTCGCGGTTCTCTCCAAAGCAATCTACGATTCGATTCCTGTCACGGATTTGGAATCCAAGTAACCATTACGAGAACATCCGCAGCCCGAAAGCCAGCCAGAGCGGGATCGTGACGAGTCCGGCGAGAGAGGTGCCGATGACGATGCGGATCGCCGTCGGGACATCGCCCCCATGGAGTTTGGCCAGCACGATCGGGAAGACGGCGGACGGCATGGCGGCCTGGACAACGAGGACCGAGTGGAGCGCCGGATCGGCCGGGAGGACCCATGCGAATGCCAGCATCAGGGCCGGCAGCAGGCCGAGACGCAATGCGATTCCGAGGAGGGTGGCGGTCCAGCCCGAGCGCAAAACGTGAGGCTTTGCATAGTCGGCGAGCAGCGCACCGCTCAGGAGAAGCCCGAGCGGGACGGCGCAGAGCCCGAGCATGTGCCAGGCGGTATCGACCATTGACGGAATCCATGTCTCCGCCCCCGCGAGGTTGAGCGCTATGGCCGCCGCCACCGCGACGACCGGTGGATTCCAGAGCGGCTCCCACCACCTCCGGCTCGATTCCTTTCCGGAGACGGTCATGACGGCGATCGTCCACATCGCCACCTCCACTCCGAGGTTGAAAGCGAAAAGCACCCCGACCACCTCGCGATCAAAAAGCGCCAGGCACAACGGCAGCGGGATGTAGCCGTAGTTCTGCAGCCCGGTCGTGCAGGCGAACGTGCGCCGCACCGCGTCGCCTTTCAAAAAGATCCTGGCGGCAGCCAGCGAGATGCCGAGCCCGAGCGCGACCGAGAGAAATCCGGCGAGCGGCGGCAGGAGAAGGTTTGCGGGTCGCGTGAGCGCCTCGTTGCCGATGATGACATCGAGCGCGAGACAGGGGATGAACAGCTTGATCAGGACGCCGAGAAGCGACTGGTCGGCATCCTCGGTGAGAATCCTCGCCCGCCGCATCGCGTATCCCGCCCCCATGATCAGGAAGACGGGCAGGACGATTTGCAGAAGGTGGAGAGAGCCGGCCATGTCAGCGGCCGAAGACCATGTTGCAGATGATCACCGACGCCGTGATGCCGGCGAGGTCCGCGCAGAGCCCGGCGGGAACCGCGTGCCGTGTGCGGCGGATGGCGACCGATCCGAAATACACGGCCAGCACGTAGAAAGTGGTCTCTGTTCCCCCCATGATCGTCGCGCCCATCTGCGCGATCAGGCTGTCGGGCCCCTGGCTTTTCACCAGCTCCGCAAAAAGGCCGGTGGCCCCGCTCCCGCTGAGCGGCCGCATGAGCGCAAGCGGGAGGAGTTCGGATGGAAACGAGACCGCCGCCAGCGCGGGGCCGATGGTCCTGGTGATGAGGTCGATGCCTCCCGCCGCGCGGAACATCGCCACCGCCGAGATGATTGCCACGAGGTAGGGGATGATCCGGATGGCCACCTGGAATCCCTCCTTGGCCCCCTCGACAAATTCCTCATAGACCTTCACCCGGCAGAGCGCCGCGTAGAGCGGAAAAAAGCCGACGAGAAACGGGATCGCGAGGTAGGAGACGGACTCGACGAAACGCACCAATGGCGTGCGCGTGAGCGCCTCCGGCATCGCGGCGTGCTTCCATCCAAAAAAAACAAACGCCGCCGCGAATGCCAGCAGGACAAACGATCCCCAGCGGACCATCTCAGGCGCGGTGCCGGCCTCCTGTCCTGCGGTCTCCTGCGGGGGCAGCGGTCCGGCGGGTGGGAGCGCGAACATCGGGAGCCTCTCGAAAAATTTCACGGCAGTGATGCCGACGATCACCGAGCAGCAGGATGCAAAGAACGCGGTGCCGATGATCTGGCTGGGGTTCTTCGCGCCCGCCGCCGCGAGGATGGCGACCGTCGTCGCGGGGATCAGTTGGACCGAGCTCGTGTTGATCGCGAGGAACGTGCACATCGCGTTCGTCGCCGTGCCCGGCCGCGGGTTCAGCTTTTCCAGATCCTGCATCGCGCGGAGCCCGAGCGGCGTGGCCGCATTGCTCAGTCCGAGCATGTTCGCCGCGATGTTCATGACCATCGAGCCCATCGCGGGGTGAGTGGCCGGCACCTCGGGGAAAAGCCATTTCAGCACCGGCCGCAGCGCGCGCGCCAGGATTTCCACAAGGCCGGATTTTTCCGCCAGTTTCATGAGCCCGAGCCAGAGCGCCATCACGCCCGACAGCGGCAGCGCGACGTTCATCACCGCCGTCTTGCAGGCCTCGAATGCGGCATTGGCCACCTCCTGCAGGTGCCCGGTGAACCCTCCCATCAGCACCGCAAGCACCACAAGCCCGAGCCAGATGTAATTCAGCATCGGCGCAGCATGCGGAGGAAATCCCCGAAAATCAACCACGGGGAACGGCTTGCCGACCTATGTGGAGTTGTGCCTCGCGTCCGGCACGACGCGGGCGAGGAATTCCGGGATGCGGCGTCCGAGCCAGAAGCCGCGCGCGTCCACGAAGCCGAGGTGGCCGCCGTGCGCGGGGCACTCGAGGGACAGATGCGGATTATTTTCCGCCTCGGGAATTGGAAACGATTCCGGCGTGAGGAAGGGGTCGTCGAGTGAGTTCAGGAGCAGCGTCGGCACCCGGATGCCGGGCAGGAATTGGCGGGCGCTGGATTGCGCCCAGTAATCCTCCGCGTCGCGGAAGCCGTGGATGCGGGCGGTATAGCGGTCGTCGAATTCCGCAAAGCTCCGGATCGAGCGGATGCCGGACAGATCGATAGGGAACCGGATCGCCTTCGCCTCGACTTTCGAGATGAGACTTTTCATGAACCGGCCGAGGTAGATCCGGTTGCTCCGTTTCCGGTCGAGCGCGCGGGCGCTGGAGGCCAGATCGACTGGCACCGAAACCGCGGCCGCCGCGCGGATCGCCGGATGAGCAGGACCTTCGCCGAGGTATTTGAGTGTCATGTTCCCGCCGAGGCTGAAACCCACCAGCGCGAGGTCCGCATAGCGCTCCGCCGCATGCGCGATGACGGCGGCGAGATCGAGCGTCTCCCCGCTGTGATAAAAGCGTGCGAGGCGGTTCTCTTCTCCGCTGCAGCCCCGGAAATTCCATGCGAGCGCATCCCATCCGCCGGCATTCAGAGCCGCGGCCAGCCCCCGGATGTCGCTGTTCCTGGAGTTTCCCTCCAGCCCGTGCGACAGAATGGCAACCCGCCGGTGTCCAGCCCGCATCCAATCCAGATCGAGAAAGTCCCCGTCCGGCAGTTCCAGGCGTTCCCTCTTGCATGGCGGGACGCGCAGGCGCGGGAGAACCGCCCCGAGAACCGTCTGCACATGCCCGTTGCGTAAAATGAGCGGCGGAGAAAATGTGGAGGGGAGGACCGGCATGGTTCAGTGTTCGATCAGGACCATCCAGATCACGCCGACCACGGCGACCAGCGAACCCACGATGGAAAGCATCTTCGGGCGCTCGCCATCCATCCACATCGTCAGCGGGATCATGGCCACCGGCGTGGTGGCCACGACGGCCATCGTGATCGCGGCGGGCAGGTCGAGCAGGGACCACTGGAAGCAGGAGACGCCAAGGATCGGGCCGCAGAGGGTTGTCATGGCGAGCCAGAGGAACATGCGGGATCGGGTCGTGGTGGCCGTGGGCCGTGAATGGGCTCTGCCGATCAGGGCGATCACGACCATCATGACCAGCACCGTGGCGAATCCCCCGGCCACGCGCTGCGACGCCGCGCTGAATCCGTTGAGGGCAAAGCCGGATTGGCCGGCCACCTCGAATGCCTTCCGGCTGATCACCGCACCCATTCCCTGCCCGCACCCCGCCGCCATCCCGCAAAGAATTCCCACGGCACGCGACCCACGGCTCGTCCCCGGCGGGCGCGCCAGCAGGGCCACGGAGACGCCACCGAGAATGAGGGCGCCCGCTGCAAGCTGCGGGCTGCTCAGCGTGGTTCCGAGCCAGGCGCGCTCGAGAAGGGCGCCCCAGAGCGGCGCGGTGCAGAGGTTCATTAAAATCGTCAGCCGAGCGCCGATTCTCACATAGGCGAGAAACAGGGCGATATCCCCGATCCCGAACCCCACGACCCCGCTGAAAAACAGCCATCCGAAGGTCTCCGGCCGCAGGGACTCCCGGAAAAACAGGAGGGTGACCGCCCACATCAGGACCGTCGAAAGAAACAGGCGCAGGAAATTCCCCTGCTGTCCGCCCCAGTAGCGGGCGGTCCGCTCGCCGGCCAGGCCCGAAAGCGAAAACAAAATGACGGTGAGCAGCGCGGCGAACATCCGCCCGCACCATTCCACACTCGTCCGCCGGACGCCAACCGCAATCGGCGCGGGAATTTTCAAATGGAAAACCCTGGTGGGTATCCATCGGGCAGCCCGGCACGATTTTCATGATCCACCTTGAATTCAACGGACGGAGGCGGAGAAAACTTCGCTTGCGGATCGTTCCGGGGCCGCGCAATAATCCGGGCGATGCGCCTGAGTCAAAAACAACGCCGGATCATCCGCGATTGCGTGGCCGCAGTTGACCCGGAGGCCGAGGTCATGCTCTTTGGCTCGCGTATTCATGACAAGCGCAAGGGGGGGGATATTGATCTGCTCATCCGATCCCGCAAGGTCACTTTTCTTTCGCGTCTGCGATTGAGGTTGGCACTCAAGGAGGCTCTCGGTGAGCAAAAGATCGACATTGCCGTCGATCGCGGTCGTCCCTCGGCTTTTGTGCGACTGATCCGCAAAGAGGCCCAACCGATATGAAACACCGGGAGCATGTGCAGGTGCTGGCGGACACAATACGGCAGCTTGAGGACAGCGCCTCGTGGTTGAAACGTTCCCTGAAGCGCTGCCAGAAAGCCGCCGGGAAGCAGGGCGACCTTTCCGCTGCGGATCTTGATGCCTTTGAAGCGCTGACGAGCCGTTATGCGCGCCTCAGCGACATGATCCTGCAGAAACTCTTCCGTGGACTGGATCGGCTTGAGCTTGAAGACAGCGGCACGCTGCTGGATGCGCTGAACCGCGCCGAGAAACGGGGGCTGATTGACTCCGCTGCAGCCTTCCGGGAAATCCGCGAACTGCGCAACGAGATCGCTCACGAATATTCGCAGGAGGATCTCCGCGACCTTTTCGAAAGTGTCCTGCAACATTCCCCGGCGCTTTTGGAAATCGTCCGGCGTGCCAACGATTACTGCCGGCGATATATTTCCGGGTGAAATGAACTACCTGCAGCTCCACGATTACCTCAAAGAAAGGGTGTCATTCGACGGGGACCGGATTCCGCTGGAAGGCGGGATGAGCGTCCACAATCATTCCTTCCACTCGCGTCATGCAGCGCTGCTTCCTGATAGTCACGGCACCGGTGAGCCGGCGGGCGATGTGCTGGATGTGGCGGATTCGCTGGTCGGGGAGAACCTTTCGTTTTCCTACCATGTGTTCCAGCCCGACGGCGTTCGCAAATCGAAGGGCATGGTTCTGCTCTTCCACGGGTTCAATGAAAAGCACTGGCACAAGTATCTGCCGTGGGCTGCGAAGATCCTCGAGCTCACCGGGAAAACCGTCGTGCTTTTTCCGATTGCATTCCACATGAACCGCGCTCCGGCTGCATGGAGTGATCCGAGGCTCATGCACGCGATCAGCAAGCGCAGAAAAAAGGAATTTCCAAACGTCCTGCACTCGTCGCTCCTGAACGCCGCGATCAGCACCCGGCTTCACGGGAACCCGCAGCGGTTCATCTGGTCCGGGCTCCAGACGTTCCACGACGTGAGGGATTTTGTCGGGCTGTGCAAAAGCGGGGATCATCCGCTTTTTGAAAAAAATCCCGCCGTGGACATCATGGCGTATTCGATCGGCGGGTTTCTCTCCGAGGTCCTGCTGCTGAGCAATCCCGGTGGGCTGTTCTCGGACACCCGGCTCTTCATGTTCTGCGGGGGGCCGGTCTTCAACCGGATCTCGCCGGTTTCCCGGTTCATTTTGGACAGCGAGGCGAACGTGAGGCTTTACTCGTTCGTGGTCGAACACCTTGAGAGCCACCTCCGGCACGACCCGAAGCTTCTCGCCCACCTCCTCGACGATTCCGGGGTCGCGTTCCGGAGCATGCTGAGCTACAAATTCATGGCCGACTTCCGGGAGGAAAGGTTCCGGAGAATGAGCGGCCGCATCGCCGCCATCGCCTTGGCCGGCGACGAGGTCATCCCGCCCTACGAAGTGGAAAACACGCTCAAGGGGAGGAATCGGGATATCCCGATCGATGTCCAGACGTTCGATTTTCCCTACCCTTATAAACACGAGGATCCGTTTCCGGCGATGGAGGGGATCGCCGACCGGGTGGACGAGAGTTTCAACAAGGTGTTCCGGACGATCGGGGAATTTCTCCGGTAGCGGCTGCCCGTCGATCAACACGGGCTTGGCAAGAGGTCCCGCGGGATTACATTGGAAAAAATGTCACCGGATTCCAACGCAGGTCCGCTGAATGTCTTCCGCGTGGATCAGGAACTCGTTTCCAACCCGCTGCAGGACATCGAGGGAGAGGTCTTCCGCCAACTTGACGGCCTCGGGACGCGTCCGCGCGGGCGGATCGCCATCACCGCCGGAAGCCGTGGGATCGCGAACATTGTCCGCATCACCAAAGCCGCCGGCGACTGGCTTCGCCGGAATGGCGCGGAGCCGTTTCTTGTGCCCTGCATGGGATCGCACAATGGCGCGACCGCAGAGGGCCAGCGCGCGATGATCGAGTCTCTCGGGCTCACCGAAGCCGTCACCGGGATGGAGATCCGCTCCAGTATGGATGTGGTGAAGATCGGGACCGTGTCCTCGGGGGATGTCTGGATGGACCGGAATTGCTTCGAGTCCGACGGCGTGCTCGTTCTCAACCGCATCAAGCTGCACACCTGTTTTTCCGGTCCGGTGCAAAGCGGGCTCACCAAGATGATGGTCGTCGGGATGGGGAAAATAAACTCTGCTTCGACGTTCCACTCCGCGCCCACCGCACAGATGAAGGACATGCTTCTCGAAATGGGCGCGCTCCTTGTCGCCTCGGGAAAAATCTTCGGCGGCCTCGCGATCCTTGAGGACGGATTCGACCGGACGGCAGAGCTGCACGCGGTCGCCGCAAGCGACATCCTCTCCCGCGAACCCTCCCTCCTCGAACGCCACCGCCACTATTTTCCCGCGCTGCCCTGCGACGATCTGCAGGTTCTCGTGGTCGGCGGGATCGGAAAAACTTTCAGCGGGAGCGGCATGGATACCAATGTTATCGGCCGGCGCGGGATCAACGGTTATGAGGACCTCGACCGGCCGCGCATCCGGGTGATTGCCGCGCTGTCGCTTTCCCACGCCTCGCACGGAAATGCCATCGGCGTCGGCCTCGCCGACTTCATCACGCGCCCGCTGCGTGATGCGATCGACGAGCGCAAGACGTTCCTGAATGTTTACACGACCGGAGAGATGCGCCGCATGGCCATCCCCTGCACGCTGGAGAATGACCGGGAGGTCGTGGAGAAAATCCGCGGGCGCTTCGGCGACCGCGGCTGGATGTTCATCCCGAACACCCTCCACCTGGAAACGCTCTACTGCTCGGAGGATGTCGCGGACGAACTCCGCAGCCATCCGCGCTGCAAGGTGTCAGCGATCCCTGTCCCCGTGGAGTTCACGCAGGGAAAACTCACCCTGTTTTCAACACCTGCCGACCCGCCCGCGAATCCATGAGCGCCACTGATCCCGGGAACCACGAATTGAAGAAGTAATTCATGCACGAGGCGACCCGGTTGGCCATCGAATCCGTCGAGAAGGGGTGAGGCGGACCGTTCGGAGCCGTGATTGTGAAGGATGGCAGGATCATCGGGCGCGGACAGAACCGCGTCCTTCTGACCGGAATCCCGGATACGAGCAGGATCGGATTCGACGACAAGTTCCAATACCTGGACTTCCGGCTGCCGTGGGAAGCGAGGAAAGCCATCAAGTGCTTTCCTGACTTTGAGCGCGCCCACGCCCTCATGGCCTGCGAGGCCTGGGAAAAACAGCCGGACCGGCATCCGTATTAGACCCAATACCATTTACATTTCCTCTGCAAAGTGAACAGCATCGGGCTAAGAGGAACGACGATCGCCACTGAAGCGGCTGCGACCCACTTGATGCATTCAACGTGGGGAGCTTGACACATGGAGCCGCCGGGAGTCCCCTGATCTTCATGAAGCCCATTCTCCTCTCCCTCTTTGGCATTGTTGGTCTTCTTCTGACTCCGGAAGCATGGTCCTGCACCCGGGTTCTCTATTCCGGCGGGGACAATACGATCGTGACCGGGCGCTCGATGGATTGGTCGCAGGACATGGGAACAAACCTCTGGCTTTTTCCGCAGGGGATCGAGCGGAACGGAAATGCGGGGCCGGATTCCATCCGATGGACATCAAAATACGGCAGTGTCATCGCTTCGATTTACGAAGCCGCAACGGTTGACGGGATCAATGAAAAGGGACTCGTGGCGAACGTGCTCTATCTGGTGGAGTCCGACTACGGAACGACAGCGGGACATCCGACTCTTTGCATCAGCATGTGGGCGCAATACGTTCTGGATAATTTCCAGAATGTCTCCGAGGCCGTCGAGGCCTTGTCCAAGGAGCCCTTCCGGATCGTGGCCCCGACGCTCCCGGACGGTTCGCCCGCGCAGGGTCACCTTGCGATCTCGGACCCGGGTGGAGATTCGGCCATCTTCGAATATGTGGGCGGCAAACTTGTCATCCACCACGGGCGGGAATTCACGGTCATGACAAATTCTCCGATCTACTCGGAGCAGCTCGCGCTCAACACCTACTGGCAGAGCATTGGCGGAACCGTCTTCCTGCCGGGAACAAACCGTGCGTCGGACCGCTTTGCCCGCGCCTCGTTTTTCGTGGGTGCCGTGCCGAAAAAGGCCGATCCCAACTACATCACCGCCGTGCCGGATCGTTCGTTCAATTTTCAGGCCATTGCCAGCGTTCTGAGCATCATGCGCGGGGTGAGCGTTCCGCTTGGGATCACCACGGCCGACCAGCCGAATATCGCCTCCACAATCTGGCGCACCGCAGCAGACCAGAAGAACCGCATCTACTACTTCGATTCGGCCACCACCCCGGACACGTTCTGGGTGGACCTCGACAACCTGGACTTCGCCAGGAACGCACCGGTCCAGCGGCTTGAGGTTGCCGGCGGCCGCGTCTATTCCGGCGATGCGGGAAAGTCCTTCACCCCTCAGAAGCCATTCACCTGGCTCTCTGGCGATCCGGCCGCAAAGAAGTGAGCCTCGTTGGATCTCAGCGTGTCTTCCATTTGAGGTCGAGGTGAGGATCATACTCCCCGGGCTCGTCGGGACGGAATCCTTTCAGGTATTCGAAGTGATCGACGACATGCCCCTGCATGAAGGCTCGCCCGGTTTTTATGCAGCGCCTGAACTCCCAGGTATGTTCGATTCGGGCCTTGATCATGCGGCTCACCGGGCTGTTCTCCGGGCGATGGCGGAAGGTCCATTGCATTTCGGTCTTTGCCGTTGTCACGGTGCCGCCAATAAAAATCCGGATATCGGTGTAGTCGTGCAGCTCGTCGAAGAACTTGCGTTTGGTAGTCTGATGTTTCTCAAAATCTCCATACCCCTCCCAGCGCTGCTCTCCGAACTGCATGTAAAACCCCTCCTCGGCGATGAGGGGAAGGAATGCCGAGAGCCCGGCTTGAAGATCATGAAGCCGCCCCCATTGCAAAATCATTTCACGGGCCTCTTCCTCGGAGACAGGATCAGAACAGCATTTCGACATCTCCTCATTTCCGTCGGCTTCAGCGGAAAGTCAACCCTGCCACCATGAGCAAGGATTTCCATCCAAAGCCGGTGGTGAATCCCCCTCCGCAATCTCCGCGTGAGCCCATCGACCGGACAAAATAAAACCCGCCTCCGTTTCCGGAAGCGGGTTTCAAGGTTTTGGCACCTGAGGACAGCGTAGGCGGGAATTGCCGGATGGCAAGCCCCTGCCTTGCACGGATCGAATCCCTTGATTTTGACTCCGGGTCAAACTGCCGGAGCTGGACAATATTCCGGCATTCCCATATTGATTTGCGTCATGAGTTCCCCCGAACGAGACGCGCGAGACTGGACGCCTGAATCCGCAGCACCGACCGACATTGCCCCGCTGGGGCGGCCGCAGGAGAAGCCGGCGCATGAACGAACGGGGGCCGAGGATGCGGCGCTCGCGGACTGGGCGGCGATCGAGGCGGATCCGGATTTTATTTCACTGCTGAAGGCGAAGGCGGCATTCGTGGCACCGGCGACGGCGGTTTTTGTGGTGTATTATTTTGCGCTGCCGATCGGGGTCGGCTGGTTTCCGAAGCTGATGGAGACCCGGGTTTGGGGGGAGGTGAACCTGGCGTATGTGTTTGCATTTTCGCAGTTCCTCATGGCCTGGCTGCTGGCGTTTCTCTACGTGTTGGTGGCGGCCGGATGGGATAAGCGTGCGGCGGCGGTCATTGCAAAATTCCAGGGCAGGGAGGCCAAATGATCGCGGAAGCCCTGGCAGCATCCGGCGACAAGACGGCGCTCTTCATGTTTCTGGCGTTCGTCGCGGCGACGCTTGTCATCACCTATTTCAGCGCGCGGAAGTCGACCGGCGCGAGCGCGTATTTCGCCGCCGGACGACGGATCACCGGATGGCAGAACGGGCTTGCGGTCGCGGGCGACTACATGAGCGCGGCGAGCTTCCTCGGGATTGCGGGCATGATCGCCTTCAACGGATACGACGGGTTCATGTATTCGGTCGGCTTTCTGGTCGCGTATCTGACCGTCCTCTTCGTGGTGGCCGAGCCGCTGCGGAACGCGGGGAAATACACGATGGCCGACGTGCTGGCGTATCGCTTGAAGCCGCGCCCCGTCCGGGCGGCGGCGTCCCTGAGCACGTTGACGGTTTCGGTATTTTACATGATCGCGCAGATGGTCGGTGCGGGGACGCTGGTCCGGCAGTTGATCCCGGGCGTCAGCTACGAGGTCGCGGTGATTGGCGTCGGGGTCCTGATGGTCGTTTATGTTGTCTTCGGCGGGATGCTCGCGACGACATGGGTCCAGATCGTCAAGGCGATCCTGCTGATGAGCGGAAGCGTGTTCCTGAGCATCCTCGTCCTCAACAAGTTCAACTTCGACCTTGGAAAATTCTTTTCCTCGCTGACCGCGATCCCATCCACCGGTGCGAATGGTGAAATCGTCACGCGGAACTTCCTGACGCCCGGGCTGCTGTTCAAGAACCCGTGGGATCAGATCTCGCTCGGCCTGGCGCTCGTGTTTGGCACGGCCGGGCTCCCGCACATCCTGATCCGGTTCTACACGGTTCCCGACGCGAAGACCGCGCGTTCGAGCGTGGTGTGGGCGATGATCATCATCGGGCTCTTCTACATCATGACGACGTTCTTCGGATTCGGGGCGGCGAGCCTGCTCGGGCCGGATTATTTGAAGGCCCATGGCGGCACGAACATGGCTGCGCCCCAGCTCGCCCACGAGCTCGGAGGAGAGGTCTTCTTCGCGTTCATCAGCGCGGTCGCGTTTGCCACGATCCTCGCGGTGGTTGCCGGGCTCACGATCAGCGCAAGCACGAGCTTTGCGCACGACTTCTTCACGAATGTCATCCATCACGGGAAGGAACACAGGCCTGGCGAGGAGGTCCGGGTGGCACGAATCACGGCATTCGTTGTCGGCGCGGCCGCGATTGGAATCGCGATCCTGCTCGGGCCGACCGTCAACGTGGCATTCCTCGTCGGACTGGCCTTCGCGGTCGCCGCGAGTGCAAACCTTCCGGTCATCGTGTTTTCCATCTTCTGGAAACGCTTCACGACGACCGGGGCCGTGACCGGACTTCTTGTCGGGTTGATCTCCAGCATTGCCCTGATCCTGGTGAGCCCGGACTTCATGAAGGACGCATGGTTCCCGCTGAAGAACCCCGCGATCGTGAGCATTCCGCTCGGATTCCTCGGGGCGTTCCTCGGGACATTCCTTTCGCGTGAACCGTCGGCTGAAAACCTTTTTGCCGAGTTGAAAGTGCGCGCGAATACGGGATTGGGAGCGGAGAAAGCCTCCACGCACTGAGATTTATAAACGACCCTGTTTGGCGGGACCAGCCTGCCGGGAGGCTGTGAGAAAACCCCGCAGCACGGCGACCCTGTCTGTCTTTCCTCATGGCCCTTCCTCATGAGGGTTTTCACGAGCGACAGACCTGAAGCTGCCAGAGCGCTTCAACACGGGCGTCTTCTCCCGGCGATTCCCCTCTTTTTATCGTGTCTTGAACGGACAGTGCCGGAAAGCGTTTGTTTCCCACTCCCGAACATGGAAAATGCCGCCATGGAGAAATGGGATTCCTCGGTCGAACAAAACACCACGGCACCGGACGGACGTCCCGGTCTGCACTGGCTTATTCGTTTGCGCTGGATGGGGCTGGCCGGACAGGCGGCCATCTGCCTGCTAGCCGCCTTTGTCCTCAAAATCGTTCTCGCCTGGGAGATCTTGATCTTCTGCCTGGGAGTCACGGCAGTCACCAACCTGTCCGCGCGTCTGTTTTCCCGTCAAACCGGCTTCAGAGAGTCTGTCCTCTGTGCCATTTTGCTGGCCTTGGACACGGTAACCTTGACGGTGATGTTGTATTGGTCTGGAGGATCCCACAATCCCTTTACCGCGTTCTACCTGCTCTACATCACCATCGGCTCGATCCTGCTCACTCCCGGTTGGACATGGGCCGGAGTGGTCTTGTGCGGGATTTGCTACGGCGTTCTTTTCCAATCCCCATTCATTCTTCAGAGGATCCAGGGGGCCAGTTGTTGCGGAAATTTTGATTTCCACCTGCAGGGAATGTTGTTGGCGATGGTGGTGGTGGGAGCATTCATCGCCTTCTTTGTCGGCAAATTAAAGGCGGCTCTCCTCCGGCGCGAGCAGGAATTGAACGACGCCCGCATCCGCGGCATCCGCCACGAACGCTTTGCCTCCCTTGCCACTCTCGCCGCCGGTGTCGCCCACGAACTGGCCACCCCCCTCGGCACCATCGCCATTGCCAGCGCGGACATCGAACAGCATGCCCGGGAAAACTGCCATCAGGAGGGATGCTTGAAGGATGCCAGGCTGATTCGCTCCGAAGTGGAAAGGTGTCGGCGGGTTCTGGAAAATCTCGGCGACCGCACCACACAGGGCGTGGGAGATCCCCCGGAGCTTTTTGCCATCCGGGACATTCCCAAAATGTTGGAAAACTACCTCAAGCCGGAATACAACAAACGCATCCGGGCGCAAATCACCATCTCCGGGGAAACCCTCTTTGCTCCCCGGATCACCCTTCTGCAAGCCTTGGCGATCCTGATTAATAATGCGTGCGAGGCCTCCGGCACGGACGCCCCTGTTTTTCTGACCATTCGGGATGATGAACAAACCCTCTCCTTTTTGGTCGAGGACTGCGGCGAGGGCATGGGGCCCGGTATTCTCGACCGTGCGGGAGAGCCCTTCTTCACGACAAAAAAGACCGGCTTTGGCATGGGTCTGGGGCTTTTCCTTGCCCGTTCCTTCGCGGAAAGAATGCACGGAACGCTGGATATTTTTTCCACTCCACGGCAGGGCACCCGGGTGTGTCTGGCCTTTCCTGTTCCAGAGGAGGCCCCTTGAAAATTCTTGTTGTCGATGATGATGAGATATTCCGGGAACGCCTGGTATTCTCCCTGCAAAAACGCGGGCACGAATTGCGCCACGACGACGGGGCCCATGTTCTCGAGGTGGCACGGGACTTCCTGCCCGAAGCTGCCGTCCTGGATCTCAAGATGCCGGAGGAGAACGGTCTTTCTTTCATCCCCCGCCTCCGCTTACTCCTCCCGGAACTCCGGATCGTGATCCTGACGGGTTATGGCAGCATCGCCACAGCCATGGAGGCGGTGCGCCTGGGCGCGTCAGACTACCTCACCAAGCCGGTGGATGCCGGGCTGATTGAGGCGGCCCTCTCCGGGAACAAACCCTCTCCGGTGGATATTTCGACACCCAGTCTCGACCGGGTGGAATGGGAACATCTCCAGAGAATCCTTTCGGATTGCAGCAACAATATCAGCCAAGCTGCCCGGGTGCTTGGGATCGACAGGAGATCGCTCCAGCGCAAACTGGCAAAGTATCCGCCTCTCCGCTGAGAAATCAGCGCGGGGGTTTTCCCGGAGCATCTTGTTTGAGTGCAGAATCGATGGCCGTCTTCATTCGATCGACAAACGGCCGGTGCATCTCATTGAGCAGGCCGGTGATGTCGGCTCCAGCCGTTTCCGGATTTCCTCCGCCGGGAAAGACCGGCCGGGGATCATACTCTCCCAATAACTGGACCCCTCGTGCGTAGAAATCCCCCCGATACATCCGCACCACCTCCAAGGCCAGATCCAGCCCTGCCGTCACCCCGGCTCCCGTAACGCGGTTTCGATCAAAAACCACGCGCTTCGTGCTCGGAATCGCCCCGAAAAGTGGCAGCAACTCCAGTGTCTGCCAGTGGCTGGTCGCTTCGTAGCCCTCCAGCAACCCTGCCACTCCAAGGAGCAAAGAGCCCGTGCAGACACTGCCCGCCATCACCGAGGAAAGCCCCGCGTTGCGGATGAAGTCGCACGTCGGGCGGTCCCCGATGGTCTCCAGCGTTCCCCCCGCACCTCCCGGCACAAGGAAAAGATCCGGCTTTTCAGGAAGCTGATCGAAAGTCAGGTGGGGAATGATTTCAAATCCCGACTCGCAGCGCACCGGGGCCGCCGTTTTTGCAATGAAGCGCACCTTCGCCCCCGTCATGCAGGAAAGGAAATATTCCGGTCCCAGCGCATCCATCGCGGTGAAGCCGGGGTAGAGCAGGATGATGACCTTTTCCTCTCCCGATGGGAAGCAGTCCGCGCAGGTTTTCAAAGGCCGGGTCTTCTCCGGCTCCCCCGCATTCAAAAGCATCCCCCCCGCTGGAATCGTCGAAAGGGAGGCCAGGCCCCTCAGGAAGCGCCGCCGGGTCACTCTGTCCGAATGGCTCATGCCTGGTTCCTCCGCCGGATGTGATGGCAAATCAGCGCTCCGCCGACCAGAACGAGCAGCCCCGTTGCCGGTTCCGGAACGGTGCTGGCAGACATCGAAAAATTCCCGTAATCCATCTCGCCGGCAAAACCGAAAAAGGCATTGAGAGGCTCACCCGTCTTCACATAAAGATCCCCCGACAGGGTAAAGCCACTGGGGAGGATCGTTGTCGTCACATTGGCAAGGTCAAATGCGAGGGCCGGAAAACCAAAGTTATTCGTGAGATACCACCCGGAATACCCTCCTCCCGCTCGGGTGACATCGTAGGCAAGCCCGTAGTCTCCAAGAACAAATTGATAAGCCCCCCCCCAGCGCGTGTTTCCCCCGATCCCGATCTGTCCCGTTACCGTGCCCGTCAGGTCACCGGGGTCATATGTCAATGAGGTCTCCTGAAGATCCCGATCTGTCGGGTCTGGCAGCGCCGTGGTGGGATTGATGCCAAAATCTATGTTGTCCCACGAGGTGCTGGTCCCCGCATTCGCAAGAATCTGGGTGTAAGTTTCGCTGTTTGACGATGCCTGGTTGAACGAGTCGATCACCGTGAGACCGAGTGAGGCAAATGCCGTTTGATCGTAGCTCACCGAAACCGTTCCTTCAAGGATGGCAGCCCCCTTGGCCGGAATGGCGGGAAGGCAGGAAAGAAGCGTCAGGAAAACGAAGCGGAGCGATGTGGTTTTTGCGGACATGGGATGTGAAATGAACCCGCGCATTCTGAGGAAACCATCCTCCGGATCAAGCGCTCCAGATGCGGCAATATGACGCACCCGCGCTGCGTGCTGAAACCCCGCTCAGTAATAGAAATTCCCCAGAAGATGCACCATCTGGTGATCTCTTCCGTTTTTTCCGAGATCCATCGATCTGGCTGTCAGCCATTCCACCGAGCCATCGGACCAAGCCCGGTGGATTCCCTCCAGTTCGGAGGCCTTGAAGCGGAAATCTTTGTAGGCAAAAATCGTGCAGTAGTGAAAACACTCGTAACGACGGGGATCGCCGATGTTGAACGCCGTCAAAACGCTTGTCCACAAAACCCCGCGCCGGGTGTTTTTCCTGTTTGCGGAATGCTCCGGATGCAAAAGCTTCGCATAGCCCCTGGAAACCATTTCCGAATCTTCGATCCCTCCCACATAGACATACCCCGTATATAATCCTCCCCCGAGCGTCAGCCCTTCGGCATACCCCGACTCTCTCGCCATCGGGCAATTGATCCACTTCGGCTGCTGTTTCCGTTTCGGCCAGGAAGTCACCGGCCCCGCGGGAATCGGCAACCGGCAGTATTCGGCGATGATCGCCAGCCGCTCACGTGAAATGCTGCTGGGAACGGAGGTGTCGGGGATGGGGAACTCTCCGTGATCGTTGAAATACATGCCATCCGCCTGGACATAAAAGCGCAGGTTTCCCATGCTCTCCACGCGCCTGGCTGTTCGAAGCCCCTTCACGGCAGCCGGAGTCAGCAAGGCGGCGAGCACCGCCATGATCGCGACGCCTGCCAGCAATTCCACCGCTGTAAAACCGTGATGTCGACCCTTCCGGAGCCTGTCTGGATATTTGGACTTCTTGAATCGATGCACTTGCAAAAGTGCGGAAGCATGCCGTTTCACCGATTTTTGTCACCGCGGCAAATTGCCGCAGGGCATTCCCGCCTTGGTCGCCATGCACTGGCCGGACAATTCCATATTGCCCGTGTCGGCAAAGGGAGCCCCATAGAGAGACAGGCTCTGAGCGGGGTAGTTTTTAACTCCTCCACACGGGCCGGCAGCTCACAATCTGTTAACTGGGATATCCAGGCAGCCGGGTCACTCTCCAGAAGCGGAAGGAGAGCATGGATCATCGAATCCGGGGTGGAGGACCTATTGGTATTTGCATCCAGAACTGTTGAGACCTTCATTTGTCGGGTTTCAAGGCGGGATGTGCTGACCGTGAGCCGGTGGTTTGCCATTCTGCGCGAACGGGCATTCGATGGTTGCTTCTTTGGAAACGGGGCAGGGAGAATTCCCCTTCCTCCATTTGATTCCTGACGCAGTCCGGCGTATTGCACCGCATGGAAAATCAACTGGCCGGGGAGAAGTCACCCTATCTGCTCCAGCACAAGGACAACCCGGTGGACTGGCATCCGTGGGGGGAGGCGGCGTTTGAGAAGGCCCGCAGGGAAAACAAGCCGGTGTTTCTTTCCATCGGCTATTCCACCTGCCATTGGTGCCACGTGATGGCTCACGAGTCGTTTGAAAGTCCGGCGATCGCCGGGCTGATGAACCGGGGCTTTGTGAACATCAAGGTGGACCGCGAGGAGCGGCCGGATGTGGACCGGGTTTATATGGCATTTGTCCAGGCGGCCACGGGAGGCGGTGGCTGGCCGATGAGCGTGTGGCTGACTCCTGCCGGGCATCCCTTTTTCGGGGGCACCTACTTTCCGCCGGAAGAGCGTTACGGGCGGGCGGGATTCCCGCAGATTCTCCGGCAGATTGAAGATCTCTGGAGAGCCGACCGCGGGAGGATCGAGTCTGAAGCCGGTCGTGCGCTGGCCGGGCTCAAAGAGGCGGCGGTATCCGGCGCGGCAGGCGGCCCTCTTGAGGCCGGATGGCTTGCGGGAGGATGCCGCGCATTTGCAAATGCCTTCGATGCGCGGCATGGAGGGTTTGGGGGAGCTCCGAAATTTCCGCGTCCGTCGGTGTTGAATTTCCTGATGCGGGGTGACGACGATGCGCGGCAAATGGCGTGTGCCACGTTGCGGGCGATGTCGAGGGGCGGGATGCGCGACCATCTGGGGGGTGGCTTCCACCGGTATTCGGTCGATGCGTTCTGGCACGTTCCGCATTTTGAAAAGATGCTCTACGATCAGGCCCAGATCGCCGTCTCGCTCGTCGAGGCATGGCAGATCACGAAAGATCCGTTTTTTGAGACGACCGCGCGCAGCACGCTGGACTATGTGTTCCGCGACATGACGCATCCATCCGGGGGATTTTATTCGGCCGAGGACGCTGACAGTCTGATCGAGCGGGGAGGGCACGAACATGCGGAGGGGGCATTTTATGTTTGGACCCGGCGCGAGATCGGAGAGTGCCTCTCTCCCGCGGAGGCGCGGATTTTTTGCGAATACTATGGCGTGAAAGAAGATGGCAACGCCCCGGAGGGGAGCGACCCGCACGGTGAGTTTGCCGGGAAAAACATTCTCATGGCGACCGGGGATGGGCCCGAACCCGTTTCGATGCCGGCCTGCAGGGAGATCCTTCTTGCGCGCCGCAATCTGCGTCCCCGTCCGCATCTCGACGACAAGATCCTGACCGCTTGGAACGGGCTGATGATTTCCGCCTTCGCCAGGGCGGGACGGGTTCTTGGCGTGCAGCGCTACCTGTCAGCCGCCGTCCGCGCTGCGGATTTTGTCATGGACCAGCTTTGCCGGGACGGCGATCTTTTGCGCTCGTGGAGGGAGGGAGCCTCCAATATCCCGGGGTTCGCCGAGGACTACGCGTTTTTTATCCAGGGGCTCATCGATCTCTATGAGGCGGATTTCCAGATCCGCTTTTTGGAAAAGGCGGTCGAGTTCCAGAATCGCCAGGATGCGCTCTTCCGGGATGGCCCCGGATACTTTAGCAACAGGGCAGGGGATCCTCTCGTGCCGCTGCGCATGAAGGAGGACTATGACGGAGCCGAGCCGTCAGCGAATTCGGTCAGCGCACGGAATCTCCTGCGCCTCTCACGACTGCTCGGCGAGGCGTCCCGTGAGGACTCCGCACGGAAAATCCTCGAGGCGCACTCGGCCCAGATGGACCGCATTCCGTCCGCCGTTCCCCAAATGCTCGTGGCCCTCGATCTCGCGCTCACCCCTCCCTCGCAGGCGGTGATCGCGGGAAACCGGAACGACCCGCTTCCGGCCTCGCTGTCGCAGAAATTCCGTCCGCACACGGCGGTGATCCTTTTGGATTCGCCCGAAGCGGTCGAATTTTTCGGGAGAAACAACCCGGCCATCCGGGAAATGAAACCCCTCGGCAGCAAGCCGCAGCTCTATCTCTGCGAGAACTTTGTCTGTCAGGCCCCGGTTGCTTTTTAAGCCGGATTTGGATTTTGCCCGCGAAGGAGAAAAAGGAAGACAAGCCCGGGATTTTTCGGTTCTTCCGCAAACATTGTGCATAGGGGAAGACAGATCATGAAATGAGCCGCCTGCGGCGGGACATCGCCACGAAAGTATTTAACCACTCATCTCCACTGATCTGGCCGGGCCAATATGCCCCGTCCTCCAGTTTATCAGCAGGAGAGAAGGCAAGGATCGCGAAGCGACTCCGGGTCTGTGTGGTCGAGCGACTCTGCCTGCTCGCATGCGATATCGCCTGCCTCCCCAGACCGCCGAACCGGCCCGCCGGTTCCCGCCTCCTCTCCCTCCACCGCCATTGCGGTGGAAATATTTCTTTCATCAGTGGTTCAACAAAATCGACGCAACCCCGCCGCAGGCGGCACGACCATTGTTTTATCCCTCTGGCGGGTCAAAATCGGCATAAGCACACTTTTTGCGGATGAAC
>CAYSKK010000007.1:0-217428 GCA_964431635.1 uncultured Chthoniobacter sp.
GGGGGGGGTAGCGATTTTTTGACCTGCACGAAATGATGATCGCGACCGTGCTTCCAAGCCATCTCTGCGACGCCGCTGAGCCCGTCCGGCACATCCTCGCTTCGCACAATCACGGGAAATCCGGAAAGCCCGGCAATCTCAGCCTTGTAGGTTTCGAGGGCTTTGAACGCGTCGGAAAGATGGGCCCCGGCCAATTTGTTTCGGTCGCTGAGACAGAGCCTGCGGGCCTCGTCGAAAACCGGTTGTGACCGGACGTCAATCAAGTTGGCGCGATGGAACATTTCATCGAGGACTTCAACCGACCGGGCTGGCTGGTCTTGTTGGGAGAAGAGCAGCGCCTTGCCGAACCATGCGTTTGCGAATTCCGGATGCGAAGCGATAGCCTCGTCGAAACACCGCAGGGCTTTTTCCGAATCGCCAAGTTCCTGCGAGACTGCGGCCAGGCTGTTCAACGCGTAGGGATCGCCAGGTTTCAGCTCCAGCGCTCGGGTCAGAAAGCGCGCAGCGGTCACAAAATCCCGATCATGTTTCACGTAGATGTTCGCGAGCACAACATAGCTCCAGGCATCGCCCGGCTGGAGACGCAGGGCATCGATGAGCTCATCCTTCGCTGAAGGCATGTCACCCAGCTCGAACAGCGTCATCGCAAGCTCGCGCCGTGCTCCGGCCATGGCGGGATCGAGTTCGAGCACGCGGATGTAAATGTCCCTCGCCTTTTCAAATTCCCCGCTCCTGGCGCGTTTCGCCGCCTTCTCAAAAAGCCGTTGCGCCTCGGAGCGTTCGTTCTCCGAAGCCTCCTCGAAACGGAGCGTAACCACGCCGTCCTGGATTTCCACCTCGAGATCCCCGGGCAAGTAGTCGAACTGGCGGCGAACCGCTTCAACAATCCCGGCTGAGGAAATCCCCTTTTGCAGAGCATCCCGTGAGAGGAACTCCAGATCGGAAAGGCGGATTGCAATGACTACCATGCGGGTTGTTTAGAATGTCGAGCCGATGTCTTCGAGGAAAAAGAAATCATCGGATAATTCCCGTGACAATGAAATCGAGTGCGCCTGCCTGTTGGAAAAAGCCGATGGGGCCTGAAATTATTATGTGCAGAGATGTCCTTCTATTTTGATATTTCCTTCACATCTGAAAGCGGATCGAGTTCCGTTTCCGCATATTCAAACGACCTGAACAAGTCGCCGGCCAGAAGCGAGGTGCTTTCGACCATATGATCCACTTCACTCACAAGGTGACAAGCGAGGCGGGTGAGGAGGGACCGGAATGAGGTCTGATTCGAGAGGTGGGAAGATTGCCCGGACTTCAGATCATTCGGAGCCACCAGGACGGAGGCGCAGGAATAGAGTTGTTGTTCCACCATGCGCTCGCAGAGAATTTTCATCCGTTGCTGATAGGAGGAAGAGTGGAAGATTTCATCTGTGGGGAAGTGAGGCGACTTCGCGCTGACGGGGTCTCGTGAACCGACAGCGTGCTCGACCAGAACGAAGTATCCGAGAAACGGCGAAGCTCCGGGCCCGAAGAGGGTGGCAGCTTGGGCGGCACGGAATTCGTATCCGCTTGAAATGGCACCCTTGCAACATTGATCGGCATTGGTGTCGAACGATGGGCCGCAGAGGGAATTCAACTCGATTGCCGCGAGCAGCCGATTCCGGCAGAGGATGACCATATCCCAGTGATTCGTCTCTCGGAGATCCCCCGGCAGAGATAGCATTTTTCCGTCGATGCTTACCTCGCTGCCCTTTGGTGCGTATTTGCGAACGACATCACCGATCATGTCGCGAAAGGCATCCAGATTTTTGTCTCGCAGCGATGCCATGATGTTCTCCTGACATGCGCCACGTGTGAACTCCGGCTCGCCCGCCGATTCCTGACGCCGCTTCCAGAAGGACCGGACTGCCTGCTGCAGTCGCTCTTCGTAGTTAAAAACTTCGGCTAGCATGGTTTTTATTCGGTGAATACCAGGGGAGACGCTTTAAAAAGATGATATTGCGCGCCAAGTTCACAAAGCCCGCCAAGGGGGCATCTGGAATCGTCTTCATCATTTTTCACATTGGCGTGCTTTGCGGTCTTGGCGCGAGCTCTTTTCTACTCCGGATTTAAATACATTTGCCCTGGGTGAATGCCCGCCAGTCATCAAGGACAGGATTTTGGAAATCAAATCTCGAAATGATGGGTTGAAAGAAGTTTTCAGTTTTCAGTGTTCAGAAGCAGGACATTCTCGAAACCCTCTGGTCAGGGGGGGCACATCTGGAGCCGAAAAGAGTTGCGGCCGGTTTCGACGGGACGCCGAAACCCGCATGCTCCCCTGAATTCCTTCGCGCCTTCGCGGGAAAATCCCTCTGATCTCCGGCCTACCAGGACCTGTTTGCAGCCACGCTCACATGGGATCGCACCCCATTTCTGGAAGACAAGAAATCCGGTCGTTGACCTGCTTGGCCGGGATGATATGGTAACCCACGTGAAGTTTTTTATCCCCCGCGCCTGCGCCTGCGCCTTTCTATTCATCCCGTTTTGTCACGTGGCTGACGCTGCAAATTCCGACGGCAATGCCACGATTTCGGCTCCGGCCGGACCTTCGGAGATCGTGATCAAGACAACCGAACGTCTTGCCGGTGCGATCGACTCGCTGACATGGAACGGGAAGGAATTCATCGATTCGGCTGACCACGGACGCCAGCTCCAGTCCGCGTCCAACCTCAATTGCGGAACTCCGATCGCCGCCGAAACATTCAACCCCACCGAGGCCGGGTCACGCATGGATGGCGCCGGCGAAAAATCCTCAAGCGAGCTGCTGGAAATCCACGCCTCAGGGAACGAGCTGACGACCTCCAGCAAAATGGCCTTCTGGCTCGCTCCCGGCCAAAAGTCCGGAGCCAACCTGGCAAAGAATACGACGGTCCTTTCCGAACACGGACTCAAAAAGCATGTGACGATCGGTTACAAAGACATGCCGAACGTGATCACTTATGACGTCACCTTCACCCTCCCCCCGGGGGAGCGCCACACGGAGGCGGTTTTCGAGGCTCTCACCGGATACATGCCGCCGGAATTTGAGCAGTTCCTGCAATTCAACCCGAAGTCGGGAATGTTGGAACCTCTCTCCGACGGTCCCGGCGAAAGCACGCACCCGGTCGTTCTCAGCGTGCCGGACGGCACCCATGCCATGGGAATTTTTGCACCGCCCCAGCCCTCTCCGGACACCACCGGACCGACTTACGGACGCTTCCGGTTTGTTCCTGAAAAAGTGGTGAAATGGAACTGCGTCTTCCGCACGGACAACGTCATCTCACCCAGCGAGCGCACCTTCCGCATGTTCGTGATCGTCGGCGATCTCGACACCGTGCTCAGCTCCCTGTCCGCACTCCATGGCGAATTTGAAGACCAGTGATTTTCCCATGCATCCTCACATCTCCCGCCTCCTTGCCGCCCCGCTGATTTGCGCGCTCATCATCCCGCTTTTTCATGCGGCCAACGCGGCAAATTCCGACGGCAATGCCACGATTTCGGCTCCGGCCGGACCTTCGGAGATCGTGATCAAGACAACCGAACGTCTTGCCGGTGCGATCGACTCGCTCACATGGAACGGGAAGGAATTCATCGATTCGGCCGACCACGGACGCCAGCTCCAGTCCGCATTGAATCTCGATTGCGGAACTCCGATCATGGCGGAGACCTTCAACCCCACCGAGGCAGGTTCGGTCAGGGACGGTGCCGGCGACACGTCCTCCAGCGCGCTGCGGGAAATCCACGCGTCCGGAAACGAGCTGACGACCTCCAGCAAGATGGCTTTCTGGCTGGCCCCCGGAATGAAATCCGGCCCCAATCCCGCGAAAAACACGACGGTCCTTTCCGAACACGGACTCTCCAAACGCGTGAAGATCGGCTACAAAGACATGCCGAACGTGATCTCCTACGATGTCACCTTCACTCTGCCGCTGAGCGAGCGCCACACGCAGGCCGTCTTCGAGGCGCTGACAGGATACATGCCGGCGGATTTCCAGAATTTCTACACCTTCAACCCCGCAACGAAGAAATTGGCCCCGCTGGATGACGGCCCCGGGGAGCAACCCCTGCCGATCGTCTTCGCGACGGCGGACGGCTCACACGCGATGGGGATTTACGCCCCGGCCCAGAAGCTGCCCCATACGACCGGACCAACCTATGGACGCAACCGGTTTGTTTCTCAAAAAGTGGTGAAGTGGAACTGCGTTTTCCGAACCTCGGAAAAGCCGAAGATCGGCACCGGAAGGTTTCCCTTCCGGATGTTTGTCATCGTCGGGGATCTGGAAACCGTTCGCAAATCCATGGCCCGCCTCATCCAAACCGCGCACTCCTGATTTTCCAACCCACATGAAAAACAACCTGATCACCGCCTGTCTCATCACGCTTCTCTCCGGCGTGGCTTCAGCCGCCCCTGCGGCCCCGGACAAACCAAACATCGTCGTGATCCTCGTGGATGACATGGGGTTCTCCGACATCGGATGCTACGGCTCGGAAATCCACACGCCGAACCTCGACAAGATGGCCGCTGACGGCTTGCGATTCACGCAGTTCTACAATACCGGCCGCTGCTGCCCCACGCGCGCCTCGCTGCTCACCGGCCTCTACCCGCACCAGGCCGGGATCGGGCACATGACCCGTGACTCGGGCCTCGATGCCTATCGCGGCGACCTGAACAACCAGTGCGTGACTCTCGCCGAGGCCCTCAAATCGGGCGGCTACTCGACATACGGAATCGGCAAGTGGCATGTCACCAAATTCATGAAGCCGGACACCACGGACCAGCAGAAGTTCAACTGGCCGCTCCAGCGCGGGTTCGACCGGTATTTCGGAATCATCGCCGGCGCCGCGAATTTTTTTCACCCGGAAACCCTCACTTCGGACAACACGATGCTCCCGCCGCCGGGAGACGGTTTCTACACAACGGATGCTTTCGTGGACAATGCCATCAAGTTCATCAGCGAAGGCCCGAAGGACAAGCCGTTCTTCCTCTACCTGGCGTTCAACGCGCCGCATTTTCCGCTCATGGCACCGCCCGAGGACATCGCGAAATACCGCGGAAAATACAAGGAGGGCTGGGACAAGCTCCGTGAACAGCGCCATGCGAAGCAGGCAGAACTCGGCATCACGGACAAGGAAGGCGCCCTCTCGCCCCGGACCGATACGATCAAAGCCTGGGAGAGCCTGACGCCGCAGGAACAGGACCGCTTTGACGAGATCATGTCCGTCTATGCCGCCATGGTGGACCGGATGGATCAGGCCGTGGGCCGCCTCGTGGAGGATTTGCGGAAAAAGGGACTCCTTGAAAACACGCTCATCTTTTTCATGAGCGACAACGGTGGAAACGCCGAGGGCGGGCCGGGCGGAAAGACGGAAGGAAAAGGTGCCATTGGCTCCGCGGACTCAAAAGTCTTCTGCGGCGAGTCCTGGGCAAATCTCGAGAACACGCCATTCCGGCTCTACAAGCATTTCAACCACGAGGGAGGGGTCTCGACTCCGCTCATCGTTCACTGGCCGAATGGCATCGCTGCAAAGGGCGAACTCCGCACCCAGCCCGGCCACCTCATCGACATCATGGCCACCTGCATGGATGTCTCCGGAACAAAATATCCCACGGAGTTCAAAGGCAATTCCATCCTCCCGATGGAGGGCAAAAGCCTTGTGCCCGCGTTTGCGAACAAGGCCGTCGAACGGGACGCGCTTTTCTGGGAGCACGAGGGCAACGCGGCGGTGCGCTCCGGAGACTGGAAGCTGGTCCGGCGCGGACACGACGGAACATGGGAGCTCTACAACATGAAATCCGACCGGCCGGAATTGCACGACCTCGCCGCTCAGAATCCCGAAAAGGCAAAGGAGCTCGAAGCCAAATGGGAGGCCTGGGCGGAACGCGCCCACGTCAAACCCTATCCAAGGGAAAAAAAGGGGAAGGAAAAACCGCAAGGCGACGAATAGCCGGCTTGTTTTGCTTTAGTTCATCTCCCGACGGTGTTAAGATTCCCGAACGACATCATCAGCGGGCACTGAACGATCCGCGCCCCTGGCGGAAGTGACCTCGTGATGCCCCCCACATCATGCAACCGGACTCCACCCATGCCTGGGAAATCATCGACCGGGCGGAACCGCCGAAGCGGGCCGCAGCGGAGCGTGTCGCGGACATGCTCGAGATCTATTCCCACTACGATGAGGAGACCGCGCGCGAGCAGGCGAGCCGGTGCATTTCCTGTCCGTATCCGACCTGCGTGGACGGCTGCCCTCTTCACAATCGGATTCCGGAATGGCTCGCCCTGACGGCGGAAGGCCGGTTCCTTGAAGCGGCGGCGATCTCCCGGTCGACCAGCAACATGCCGGAGATCTGCTCGCGCGTCTGCCCGCAGGAGCGCCTGTGCGAAGGGTCGTGCATTCTGAACGGCAAAACCGAACCGGTGTCGATCGGCGCGATCGAACGCTTTATCAACGAATACGCCTTCCGGGAAAATGCCGTCGAGGCCGCGCAGGCACCGCACAACGGCCTGAAGACCGCAGTCATCGGCTCCGGTCCCGCCGGCCTCGCCGCGGCCGACCAGTTGTGCACGCTTGGATACGAGGTGACGGTTTTTGAATCGCAGCTCCTGCCCGGCGGACTCCTGGTCAATGGCATCCCCTCGTTCAAGCTGGAAAAAACGATCGTGGGCCGGCGCATCGCGATGCTGAAGGATCGCGGCGTCAAATTCCGCCTTGGCGTGACCCTCGGAAAGGACCTCTCGCTCGCGGAGCTGCTGCGGGATTTTTCGGCGGTGTTCCTTGGCGTCGGCGCCCAGCAGGCCAAGCCGCTCGGCATCCCCGGAGAAAACCTTCCGGGCGTGTTCCCCGCGCTGCCATTCCTGATCCAGAAGAACGTGGATTTTCCGGTGTTCGACATTCCGCCCATCGAAGTCGCGGGCAAACGCGTGGCCGTGCTCGGCGGCGGAGACACCGCGATGGACTGCCTGCGCACGGCACTGCGCAGCGGGGCGAGCGAGGCAGTGTGCCTCTACCGGCGCGATCTCGCCAACATGCCGGGCAGCCGGAAGGAATATTCCAACGCCCTCGAAGAGGGGGCCCGCTTCCAATTCCTCACGAATCCGCTCGCGATTGAGTCCGACGAAAATGGCGCGATCGCACGCATCCGCTGCGTGCGCATGGAACTCGGGGCGCCGGATGCCAGCGGACGCCGCAAGCCCGCACCCGTCCCCGGCTCTGAATTCACCGTGCCTGCGGACATCGTCATCGGGGCCTACGGATTCGATCCCGTCCCGTTCCCGCCGGACAGCGACCTCGGGCGGATCCAGTGCAACAAGTGGGGGGGGATGGTGGTGGACGAAAACCAGATGACCAGCGTGCCCGGCGTCTTTTCCGGTGGCGATTCCGTTCGCGGTCCCTCGCTTGTCGTGCATGCCGTGCGCGACGCCCGCGCAGCCGTGGAGGGAATGCACCGGTATCTCAAGGCGCAATCTCAACAATCCTGAGCTTTGCAAATTTCCCGGGCCCGGCGAGAATTGCGGAATCCCATGTCCTCTCCCGACCCCCGCCGCTTCTCCGCGCTCCTCGCCGCATTGGTTCTCCTTCTCCCGTCTGTCGCGCCCGCGGACTCGACGGTCGAACTGATCGGGGATGCAAAATTTGAACGCGGGTTTCTTGTGAAGGAGGACAACAAGTCGGGGAGCCCGCCGGTCAGGTGGAAGGAGGCCGGCGATCCGGTGTGGGCGATCAATCATCACCACAGCAAAAGCTCGTTCGACAACCGGGAGCATTTTCGCTTTCGCCAGGATGGTCTCTCGTTCAGCGATGAATTCACCCTTCTCGACGTGCATCCCGAAAGTGGTGAGGCGGACGTGGTTCTCGGACTGAATGCAGACAAGGAATACGGCGGAGTCTACAGGCAAAAGGGCGACCCCTGGCCGCATGTCTATCTGACACAGAGGATCAGCGATCCTTCCGGCCACCTCGGGGCGGACGCCCCCACCCTCGCCGACATGAAGGCCATCGATTTTTCCATGGACGTAAAGCTGCTCTACGACCGGGCAAACCCGAAGGCGGGCAGGATCCGCTCGGTGCACGCCGCACAATTTCTCCTGTTTTTCACGATCCAGAACCTCAACCGCCAGTCCGAGGGACACGGCGACTATTACTGGTTCGGCATCGCCCTCTACGACGATCGGGAACCGGTCACGTTCCTGCACGCCATGCAGGACAAGGGCTCCCAGAAAAAGAAGGGCACCGACAAACTCATCTACAACGTCGGAATCCGGCCGTTCACGAGCGAAGTCGTCGCGGACGGCCGGTGGGTGACCGTCCGTGGCGACATCCTCCCGCACATCCTCGCCGGGCTGCGGGAGGCGTGGAAGCGCGGCTACCTCCCCGCATCGCAAAATCTTTCCGACTACCGCATCGGCAGCCTCGTGATGGGTTGGGAAATCCCCGGGCTCAACGATGCCGCCGTCGCATTCAAGAACCTGCGCGCGACAGCAACGGTTTCCCCGCCCTGATCTGTTCCGCTACGGGCGTTTGGGCAGCGCGACGGTCTGCTGGAGCTTCAGGTCCATCGCCGACGCCCCCGCAAGGATGTTGAAATTCCCCGGCTCGGCAACCCAGGATTTCCTGGCGGGATCATAGTCTTGAAAGGCGGTCCAATACAGCGGGATGGAAACGGATTTTTCCTCCCCGGGCGCGAGCTCCACTTTGGCGAATCCGGCCAGTTCCTTGACCGGCTGATCGACGGCTGATGCGATGTCCTGCGCATAGACCTGCACGATTTCCTTTCCGGAAACTTTGCCGGTGTTCCGGAGTGTCACCTCTGCGGTGAATGGAAATTTCGGGTCGGCCGAGGGGACGACCGCCAGCTTTTCGTAGGCAAAGGTCGTGTAGCTCAGTCCGAAGCCGAAGGGAAACTGGGGGGCGAGCTTCTTTTTGTCATAGTAGCGGTAGCCGACCATGAGGCCCTCCTTGTAATCAATCCGCGCCCGGTCTTGTTTTCCCACTGCATGAGCCGGGGATTCTGCGAGCGTCTTCGGCCATGTGAACGGAAGCTTCCCGCTGGGAGTGACGTCGCCGAAGAGGATTTTTCCGATGGCGGTCCCGGCCTCCATCCCGCCATACCAGGCTTCGAGAACCGCGGGAACCTGAGAAATCCAACCACCAAGTTCCAGAGGCGAACCGTTGATGAGGACAACTGCCAGACGGGGATTCGCCTTGGCCAGTTCGAGAATGAGACGGGCCTGCGCAGTGGGAAATGCCAGATTGGGCCGGTCCCTGCCTTCGGTGTCCACACCGTGGTCGAGACCTCCGACAAATATGACCGCCCCCGCCGCTTTCGCACGGGCTGTGACTTCTGCAAAGGCGGCCGAATCTCCATTGGCGGGAGGAGCCCACTCGAGACGGCAGAAGGCGTCCCCCTCTCCTTCATGGTAGTCCATGCGGATGAAAAACGGCTTTCCGGCCTCCATAAAAACCTCCGCCGTCGCGCTGTTTCCATCACTGCAAACCGCCAGGGGAGCACCTCCGGCGGGATCGATGAAGAGGCCGGCCCCGTCGTTCGCAGTGATCCTGAGAGTGTAGAATCCGGTCGCTTTCGGAAGCAGGCGTCCGGTAAAAACCGCACGGAAGTGATCGGCCCCCAGCAGGCCCACATCCGGAGAACGCATCTCCCACTGAAAATCGATTTTCTCCTCGCTCCTCGACAAAGCAGGCTCCTTTTCTCCCTGCTTGAAATAGGAAGACTTGAACCCGCTCTCGCCGGGCGCGAGGTCCCCGGCTGTGATCGGCCGGAATCCCATCAGTCCGCTGACATCCAGATAATCCACGGTCACGCCCTCGCCGGCGGCCTTCCGGATTCCTGCAAGCGCGGTGACCTCATACGGGCTGGCCATCCAGCTGCTCCCGCCGAGTCCGGGCAGGCAGAACCGGCGGTCCGCATTGGGACCAAGGACCAGAACACTCTGCACGGTTTTCCGGTCCAACGGTAGCAAGGGGGGAGTGTTTTTCAGGAGAACCATGGATTCCTCCGCCATTGCCCTTGCAAGATCATGGTGCTCCGGCGTGTTCACTGCGCCCCCTTTTTTCGCCTTCCGGTCCAGAAGGCCGAGTCTTGCCTCAACCCTCAGGACCCTCCTTGCTTTGTCGTCCACACATTCCACCGGGACTTTCCCATCCTGAACCGCCTTCAGCAGCGTCCCTCCGAAGAGATGTTTGCGATATTTTTCCGCATCGGTGGTCCCCGGCATGGACACGTCGAGTCCGGCCAGCGCGGCCTTTTCGCAGGAGCGCGTGCCAAGCCAGTCGGTCATCACCAACCCGTCAAAGCCCCACGCCCCTTTCAGGATATCGCCAAGCAGGTGGTGGCTGTCGCTGACGTAATCGCCGTTGACTCCGTTCGCAGCAGTCATCACGGCCAGGGCGCCGGCCTCGACCCCCATTCGGAAGGCCGGAAGATAAATTTCCTGCAGGGTCCGCTCATCCACATTGGACATGTATTCATTCCGGTTGTCCTCCCGGTTGTTCGCGGCAAAGTGCTTCAGGCAGACCGCAACCCCGTTCGCCTGGGTTCCCTTGACCACCGGCACGGTCAGGGCTCCGGTCAGATACGGATCCTCGCTGAAATACTCAAACCAGCGCCCGCACAGCGGATCGCGCAGGATGTTGATCCCCGGCCCCAGCAGAATATTCACTTTTCCTGACCGCGCCTCCTGTGCCCAGACGCGTCCCATTTGCTCCATGAGTTCGGGGTTCCAGGCTGCGCTCTGTCCCGGGCCGGCGGGGAATGCGGTCATTCCCTCCACATGCGGGCCGCGCGGGCCGTCACTGCATTTCATGCCGGGAATTCCCAGTCGCGGGACGCCTCCGAGCTCCATATCTCCGGCACCGAGACACAGGCGCACCTTCTCCTCCAATGTCATCTGGTCGAACACTTTTGCGACTTTCGAGTCAATCGACGCAGCGGAGACGGCCTCACCGGCCGGATCGGGCGGCCCCTCGACCGTTCCAGACAATTTGAAAATCCGGTCGGTCGGATGATCCCCCCAGAACAGCGATGTGATGCGGCCCTTTAAGTCCTCTGTCCTGGCCGTAAACTTCACATAGAGATCCGTCGCCCCTTCGATTTCCGGGATGGCAGCTTTCACGCATGGCTTGTCTCCCCCGTGATCGTTCGTGAAGAATTCCTTGTAAGATCCTTCCAGCCCGGTGGTGCTGTATTGGCCGGTCAGCGTTCCATCCTGAGCCACCCCGCCGGCCTGAATCTCAAAATCGCCGCCGAAGACCAGCCCGGGCCCAACCTTGAAATGCCAGGTGATATCCTGCGGAGTATTTGCAACAGTGTTACTCAACCCCGGAACGCCGCTCTGGATGGACAGGTTGTTGTTGTCCGCCGCTTCGGGAATGGGACCGGACGCGGCATTGTAGCTGTAGGTGAATTCCCCTGCGTCCTTGATCACAATCTCAGCGCCGAGGGGGGACGCCGCAATCAGTGCGACGGCTAATAGAAGTGGAATTTTCAAAGTGTTTTCCTAGGCGGGAATTTTCCCGTCATGATGATTTGATTCAAGTGAAAACGTGCGCGGGCTTCCTGCATCACCCCGGGGAAGAACGATTGCGAGGCCGAAATGTCATGCCGGTGAAGACGCTCCTCCTCCGGTATTCAAGCGGTGTCATTCCCGTGACCTCCCGAAAGTATCTTGAAAAGTAGTGCACCGAGGAAAATCCGACCGCCGTCGCGATCTCGCCGATCTTCCGTCCGCTCTCCTGCAGGAGGGCCTTTGCACGGTTGATGCGAATGGCAAGAAGGTATTGCCTGGGGGGCTGGCCGGTGGAGGAGCGGAACGCCCGGCGGAACGCCGAGTAACTCAGCCCGAGGTCATTGGCCATGGCCACCAGATCCACATCCTCCTGGGAGCGGGCAAGGAGCGTCAGCTTGGCCTTGTTGAGCAATTCCTCCCGGGCGGTCGCCCGCCAGTGCCTGGCCGCCAGGCGGAGTTCATCGATGAGGCCGGTCACAAGCGCAGCGATCCGACCGGCAAACCGCTCGGGGTCCCGGTTGACCAGCTTTTCTATCTCTTTGTATCCGGCCAGGATTCGGGAGGGATCCCTGACCAGAAACACGGGGTGCTCGGGAGAAAAAAAGGCGTTCATCAACCGCAGTGCATGATCCCCCTTCAGGCCGATCCACGATGTCGCCCATCCGGTCTTTTTGTCCGGACGGTAACGGTGCCACTCCCCGGGAAAGAGGATGATCGCGTCGCCCTCCCGGATCCGCAAACGTCCGGCCGACCGCGTCTCGATCACTCCCTGCCCGCCCGTGGCAATCAAAATCTGGTAGTCATCGAGCACCCTCCCCTTGTCCCATGTATAGAAATACCGGGACGGGTGCATGGCCTTGTCCTCACGGTAGGGGTATTCCGCATACCCGGCCGGAACGACCTCGTTGCCGCAATTGATCACCGCCATCTGCCACGGTCCGCCCTCGACATAGCCGGGCAGATAGCGCACATGCACAGCATGTGCGGGGGATCTGCGGAAATGCTTCGGCATATCTGAAAAATGGTCATTTCCTGCAAATAGGAAAATCAAAATGTGCAATAGACATCGGGAGGATTGAGGCTCATCAATGGAAATTCTACTCATTACCTCTCATGCGACTTCCCCTCACCATCCTGGCTGCCGCCTCTCTGCTCCCCGTTCTTTTGGCATCTGCGGAAGAAACGGTCATAATCCACCATTCTTTTGGAGGCTCGCCGGATGCCGCATTGAGCAACTCCCCGGTCGACAGCTCAAAGGATTCCGGCGGCTGGGCGTATGCCCACGAATCCATTCTGGCGGATGGAAAATTCGGCATGGGAAAGGGACACACTCGCAATGCCTATCTTCCTTTCTCCCCCGAACCCGGGCACATCTACACCTGCACCCTCAAGCTGGAGATCAGCAACCCTCTGGATGACGGCAGCAAGGATTCGAAGGACTGGGCGGCGGTCGGTCTCAGCGATAAACCCGACAAAGGTTTCCTCCCTCTCTCCTCGGCGTGCAGCCTGTTGCTCCGCCGCGACGGAAAAGGGCAGATCAACCTCCGCGGCGAGTCCGGAAACCCAAACAGCGACGACAATCACTCCGCCAAAGTAATCCACGGTGCCACCATCGCGACCCTGGGTCTCATTCTGAATACCACCGGTAATGATTGGGAGGTCACCTATCAAGTTGACGGCGAGGATGTGGGCGCACGCGTCTTTCAGACAAAACCGGAAATCCAATTCCTCGGCATCGGCCAAACCGGCACGGCGGAAGGTCGCTTCATCGAACTCAAACTCACGCGGACCGATTCGTAAACGTCTCCCATGCACCCCAAACGCATCCTCCCCCTCATTTATCTGGCCGCCTCGCTCGGCGTGCAGGCCGCCGACTCTCCCTCGCCCGACGCCTTCCTCTCGCCGCCCGTGCAGGCACGGCCGATGGTTTACTGGGACTGGATCTGCGGCAACGTCAACCGGGCGGCGATCACCCGCGATCTCGAGCACATGAAAAAGGTCGGACTGGGCGGCGGACTGCTCTTCGACGTGCCGCCGCTCAACAGCGAAAACGGCTATGCAGCCTGTCCACCGGATGGACCGGTCGACTTCATGAGCGACGAGTGGCTGGATCTGGTCAACTTCGCCGCGGAGGAATCCCACCGGCTCGGGCTCGATTTCGGAGTCGTGCTCTGCGCGGGCTGGAATACCGGAGGCCCGTGGATCAAGCCAAAGGACAACAACCAACTGGTCGCCACGTCGCTGGTGAACGTCTCCGGCCCGCAAAATCAGCCGGTCATTCTCCCCCCTCCCTCCACGGATCCGGATTATGTGGACGCTGTCGTGGTCGCCTGGCCGACCCCGGACAAGGAATCCCGGCTCATGAGCGAAAAGCAGCCGGCCGTCGCGGTGAATGGCAAGCGCGAAAACGGACAGCAATTTCGTGCCATGATGGACGATAACCGGGAAACCTCGGCCAGCGTTCCCTCTCCGAAAAAGACCGCGCCGACCGTGATCGAATTCACGTTTGGCGAACCTGTCACGGTGGACCGCCTGTATGTTCAGGAAGAACCGCGTTTCGGGATCAAGGCGGGCCGGTTCGAGGCGGATGTGGATGGCGCTCCGACGAAACTCGGAGACTTCGAGTCCACGGGCTCCGCGCCGGTCGTGCTGTCTTTCAAGCCCGCAACGGCAAAAACCTTCCGCTTGACGGTCACGAGCGCCCAGCGACTGGCCGAGACCGGCAAAACCATGCGCCTCCACGAGGTGGCGCTCATAGAGCCCGGCAAGACGGCCTCATCCATGCCGGAGATCAGGAATTGGGCGCTGAAGACCTCCTCCATCACGGCGCTTGGGAAAAAACGGGGCGAACAGCAGCTTCCCACTGACCACCTGAAACCCACGCCGGATGACAGCGCGGTCCCCGCAATCGCTCCGGGATCCGTCGTCACGCTCACCGGCAAACTGGGTGCCGACGGGAAACTGGCATGGGATGTTCCTCCGGGCAACTGGACGATCCTGCGGCTCGGCATGGTTCCCGCCCATTCGGGCACCTACAACTTCAAAAAGCGCCGGGGGAACGAGAACGCGCTGGAATCCGACAAGATGAGCGCCGATGCGACCCTCCTCCATTACAAGACGATGGCCGGGGCGATCTTTAAACACCTCTCACCGGAGGGGCGAAAAGGCCTCGGTTATTTCGAGGTGGACAGCTGGGAAGGCGAGGAAAACCTGTGGACCAAGGGGTTTCTGGAGGAATTCAAAAAGCTCCGGGGCTATGACCTGGTTCCCTACCTGCCGGTCTTCGACGGGAAGATTGTCGGCGATGGCACCACCTCGGACCGCGTGCTCTGGGACTACCGCCGCACGATCGGCGACCTCAACATCAAAAACCATTTCAAAAAGCTCGCCGACCTGTGCCACGAGGACGGTGTCAAGCTCTGCGCGGAATCCGCCCACGGATTCCAGGCAAACATGGACGCCATCGGATCGCTTGCGCAGGTGGATTATCCGGCCGGGGAATTCTGGTATTCGCGCCGCGGCGACAGGTATGATGTGCGCAATTCCGTGAAGGACGCGTCCTCCACGGTCAACGTCTATGGAAAACCCTTCGGGCTTTTCGAATCCTTCACGACCGGACAGTTCCGGAATTTCTGGCCCTCACCGCTCGACCTGAAAAAGCAGGGCGACTATGCCATGTCGGAGGGCGTCAGCCGGATGTTCATCCACGGCATGTGGCTTGACCCGATCGTCGGCAACACGCCGCCTGGCACGAGTTGGAGCGCCGGTATCCACGTCGGCCCGAGCATCACCTGGATGCCGGACGGACGCGCGTTCTTCGATTACCTGTCCCGCTGCCAGTATCTTCTCCAGTCCGGCGCGGCCGACAAGGACGTGCTGTATTTTTACGGCGACGGGATGCCGAACATCACACCGCGGCGCGATGAACTGTCGTTCGACCTGCCCGGGGGGCGCGACTACGACGCGACCGACAGCCGCGCAATCCGCGACTTGATCACGGTGAAGGACGGAGTGCTCACCCTGCCGCACGGCTCGACCTACCGCACGCTGGTTCTCCCTCCTCTTGACACGATGCTGCCGCAAACTCTGGAGGCGGTTTCGCGTCTGGTGAAGGACGGTGCGATTGTCGTCGGACCAAAGCCCCTGCGCTCGCCCAGCCTCAGCGACCAGCCGGAGGCTGATCAAAAAATCAAGCGACTGGCCGACGAACTCTGGGGCGAAAATCCCGCGCCTTCCGGGTCGAAGCAGACCGGCAAAGGATCGGTCCACTGGGGCATGAAATTGGCGGACGTCTTCTCCGCGCACAACATTCCCCCGCAGGTCGAAACCCGCGGGACCGATGGCATCAAACACCTCACCCGCCGCACACCGGACGGCCGGGAATTTACATTTCTTGCCAACCAGAGCGAAAAGCCGGTCGATCTAGACATCCTCATCCGTTCCTCGGGCAGCAAGCACGCTTGTCTCTGGCAGCCCGACAGCGGGGAAATTGTCCAGTTGAAGGACCCCATCGGGGAAAACGGGAGGAGTCGGGTAAACGTGCATCTCGCGCCCTGGGGCTCGACGTTCGTCGTCTTTGATCCCGTGCAGAACGGCAAACCGCAGGCCCCCGGGGGAACTGCCCTGGAATCCATCGAACTCAAAGGACCGTGGGAAGTCGCCTTCGAAAAAAATCGCGGCGCACCGGAACGGGCCACGTTCGACGAGCTGAAATCCTGGACGTCGCACGAACGGCCCGGGATCAAATACTTCTCCGGCTACGGGACCTACAAAAAGGAATTCACCGTCCCCGATACGATGCTCGCCGGAAGCCGCCGCGTGGTTCTCGACCTCGGCGGGGTCGGTGATGTCGCGCATGTGAAGGTGAACGGAAAAGATTTCGGAACCCTCTGGAAACCGCCGTTCCGCGTGGACGTGACGGAGGCCGTCAAAAAGGGGCAAAACGAACTCGAAATCGCCGTCGTAAACACCTGGGTGAACCGGCTCATCGGCGACGACAAGTTCCCGAAGGAAAAACCCGTGGCCAATATTCTGGTCCGCGGGGCAATCCCCGCCTCCGATCTGGACGATTGCCCATCCGGTCTCCTCGGCCCGGTGAGTCTCGTCTCCTTCCCGGAAACAACCGCCCCGTAACGAAAAAGCCGATCTCGTCATGACCTCCCGAGAACGCGTCCTCAAAGCATTTAAACACATCCCCGGCCTGCCCGACCGGGTGCCGGTCCAATTCGAATTCTGCGCGCAACTTTATGCGCACTTTTCCGAAAAGCTCGGAATCCCGATGCGCTACACCCGGAACATTTTCGAGGATGTCACCTACCGGATCAGCGGCAACGAAATCCGCACGGCGATGGGATGCGATGTCGTCGTCACCGGAGCCGCCGAGCATTCGGGATTTGCCCCGACAAAATTCGACGACGGCACCTGGCTCAATGAATACGGGATGAGAATGAAGCAGGGGTCGATCTATGTCGAAGTCACGGAGGCACCGCTCGCCGGCGCGATGACCGTATCCGACATCGAAACCTACCGGTGGCCGGATCCCGCGGCTCCCGGACGCTATGATGATGCCTCGGATCTTGTTGCGAAATACCACGACGAGTATGTCGTCATCGGCGACATCGAGGTCACGATTTTCTCGCTCGCGCAATTGCTGGTCGGAATGGAGAAACTGCTGATGGATATGGCGTGCGAAGAGGAATACATCGTGCCTTTGTTCAACGCGTGCGCTGATTTCCAGACAGAAATCGGGCTCCGTTTGATAGAAAAAGGAGTCGATGCCATCTGGTTCGGCGACGACTTCGGCGGGCAGGAAGGGCTTCTCATTTCGGCCCCGATGTTCGAGGAACAACTCATGCCCGCCTACAAGCGGATGATCGATCGCTTCAAGGTGGCCAAGCCCGACATCATCCCGATCCTCCACTGCGACGGAGCCGTCAGCAAGCTGCTGCCGCAGATCCACGAGATCGGGTTCGAGGTCTTCAATCCCGTCCAGCCCGGCGTGCCCGGCCACGGGCCGAAGGAAATCAAAGAAGGATTCGGCGATCTCTTCGCGTTCTGGGGCGCGATCGACCAGCAATACCTGCTCCCGCGCGGCTCGGATGCGGAACTCGAAGCCGATATCAAAGAAAAGATCTCCATTCTGGGCCACGGCGGCGGCTACATGATCTCCCCGGCCCACATCCTGCAGAACGATGTCTCTCCGCAGCGCGTCGAAACCTTCATCGCCCTGTGCAAAAAACTCGGCGTCTATTGTTGAAGCGATGACCAACCCGTTGGCCACGGTTGCGGTGGCTCGGTGCGACTGCCGGGATTCATCCGGACACGTCGCAGACACTAAAACCCCGGTCTGGAAACGTCTGGTTCGCCTCCTTGTTGCCTCAGTCTGCCTGCCGGTGACGGGTTTCCATGCCGGTGCCGGCGAAACGCCCGGCCTCGAAGCCTCCTTCGCGCAACCTCCGGACTCCGCGCGTCCGGGAAGCTGGCTGTTCTGGATGGCGGGAAACGTCAGCGAAGCGGGCCTTGAGGACTGCTTCAATGCCTTGCAGGACACCGGGCTCACTTCGATCGTGACGATGCAGATCAACACCTACGGCGGACGCGTTCCCGAGGGGCCGGTCGCCGTTCTCTCCGATGAATGGTGCCGGCTCTTCGACTGCCAGATGCGGATCGCCGGGAAAAAAAACGTCGCCACGACACTTTTCACGACGGAAACCGGGTGGTCGATGATGGGCGATGCCAAAGTGGAACCGGCGGAAAGCTCCAAAAGGCTGACCTCCACCGAAACCCTTGTCACCGGGGACCGCCCCATCAAACTTCCGCAGCCGGAAACGATGCTGGACGTCTATGGCGATCTCGCGGTGGTCGCCTTTCCGGATCCCATCGGCACCACCCACCCACGCCCCGCGATCGAGAACGCCCCCGCGGGCCAGCCCTGGGAACGCCTCACCGACAACGACTGGCGCACAGGAGTCAAGCTGCCTTCCGATGATGTCGCGCTGGTGCTGGCCTATCCGCGACCGTTGTGGGTGAAATCGCTCCGGTTTTGGATGAACCACTGGTCGGCCAGGCCGGATCTCATCGTCGTCGAGTCGGAGGACGGGAAGGGAGGCTGGAGGGAAATCGGCCGCATGGACACCTACTGGCCGCAAGGCTACCGCGATGTCCCGCTGGTCGCCCGCCTCGAACCCGCCCGGGCACAGCGATTCCGGGTGACATTCCGAAACGGAGCCAACGCCCTCGTCAACGGCATCGAACTCACCGGAGCCGTTCTCATGGACCTCCAAGACGCCAAAGCCGGTTACACCCACCGCCGCGAGCACGGCGGAGGAGCCGACCTCTTCCGCGCCTCCGCCGCAAAATGGGCCCTGCGGGAAAACCTGCCCGGCCTCGATCCCTCAAAAATCCTCGACCTGACCGACAAGCTCTCTCCCGACGGTTCGCTGGCCTGGGATCCGCCTCCCGGACGCTGGCGCGTCATCCGCGTGGGCTGGACGACCTGCGGTCACAAGGCCGGACCCTCCCCGGAAAACGTCCGCTGCTACATCGTGGATCCCACCGGCAAGAACGCGGTCAAGGACTACTGGTCCCGCTTTCCCGCAACCACACTCGCCAAACACGGAATACAAAATCGCGGCCCCATCAACGCCGTGGAATTGGACAGCTGGGAGGCCGGCCCCCTGAACTGGGGACCCGATCTGGCTCAGGAATTCCGGAAGCGGCGGGGTTATTCCCTGGACGCCTGGTGGCCACTGCTGGCCACCGGCCAGGTGATCGGCGACACGCTTGCCTCCGAACGTTTCCTCCGCGATTACCGCCTGACCCTCGCCGAACTGATCTCGGAACGATACTACGGGGAAACCGCACGGCTGGCGCGCGAGAGCGGGGTGGAGCTGTGGGCGGAAGCCTGCGGACGCCAGCAGTTCGACTACCATCCGGCCGAATACCTCCGCCATGCCGGTGTTCCCATGGGCGAATTCTGGCTCAACGACGGAACACCGCGCCAGGACTGCCGTCCGGCCTCCTCCTCCGCACACTTTTACGGGCGCTCCCGTGTCGCAGGGGAATCGTTCACGGCGGTCAACGCTGCCGCCGCATTCGATCCCATGCCGGCCGACATGAAAAAACTGGGAGACGAGGCCTTCATCGAAGGCATCAACCATTTCATGCTCGTGGTAAACTCCGTCACCCCCTACCGGGGACCCGCTCCCGGCGTCGCGGCGGCCACGGTCGGCGCCCAGATGCTCACCGGAAACACCTGGTGGGGAAAACCCGCCCGCGGCTGGACCGATTACCTCACCCGCTGCCAGTTCATGCTTCAACAGGGCCGCAACGTTGCCGACATCCTCTACTTTGCGGGAGAGGACTTCCCTGCCGATCTGCCAGCCCGGGCGGACATGCACCCCGCCATCCCGCCCGGCCTCGAATACGATTGCTGCGGGCCGACGGAACTCCTCGAACACCTCGCCGTCGACAGGGACGGAACTCTGGTCAGCTCAGGCGGGGCACGCTACCGTTTCCTTCTCCTGCGCGACTGGCCCACCATGTCGGCGGAAGTGGCGGAAAAAATCCGCGCGCTCGCCGGGGCGGGGGCCGTCATCATCGGCCCGCCACCACAGCTCGCAGCCGGCCTCGCCGGGGCCGGAAAAAATGACGACGCCATCCGCAAGTTCGCCAGCGATCTCTGGGGCACCGCAGACGCCGGGGCCGTTGTGGATCGCAAAACCGGCAGCGGCCGCGTGCTCTGGAACAAAGGTTTCGATGAAATCCTCGCCTCCGCCGCCCTGCCCCACGATTTTGCCGCGCCCGCCGGCCGCGACATTCGCTTCCGCCACCGAACCGGACAGGACTTCGACCTGTATTTTGTCTCCAACCAGGAAGACAGGCCATTCGCGGGAGAACTCGGCTTCCGCATTGCCGGCAAACGGCCCGAACTCTGGGATCCCCTCTCGGGGAAAATCACCAAACCCGACCACTGGGACGAGGCGGAGGGCATCACCCTCCTGTCCGTGGATCTCGCTCCAATCGGCTCGGTCTTCGTCGTCTTCCGGGAGGCCGCGCAACCGGCCCCCGCTGCCCCGCCCGCTTCCATGCCGCGCGCCACATCCGTCCCCGGGCCGTGGAAAGTCTCCTTCCAGAAAGAGCGGGGCGCACCTGAGACGATCGATCTGGCAGATCTGACGGATCTGTCAGCTTACCCTGCCCCCGGTGTAAAATATTTCTCCGGCACGGCGACATATTCCTCTGAATTTCAAATTCCCAATCCCACATTTCCAATTTTCCTGGACCTTGGAACCGTCCACGGTGTCGCGGACGTCGCGATCAACGGCAAACCGGCTGCCAACCTCTGGTGCCCGCCCTATCGCGCGGAAATCCCGGATGGCATTCTCAAACCGGGCAAAAACCGGATCGAGATCTCCGTCACCAACTCCTGGCGCAACCGCATGATCGGCGACGAACAACATCCGCGTAATTTCAAGACGGTTCGGCGGGCGCCCTACGAGTTTGTCAATGAATGGCCGGACTGGTATGTGAAGGGAACCCCGCGCCCGGTCAGGGACCGCATCAGTTTTTGCACCTCGCTTTTTTATGGAAAATCCGACCTCCTTGTCCCATCCGGTCTCATCGGACCGGTGACGATCCAGCCTCTTCACTGACAAAACCCCGCATGAAAATCCTCTGTTCGCTTCTTCTCGCCGCATCGCTCCCGGGCCTTGCCGGAGACGCCCTCGAATCCCGTTTCAACAACGTCCCGCAGGAGGACCGCCTGGCGGTCTTCTGGGACTGGCCGAACACCATGAACAGGGAGGCCGTCACACACGACCTCGAGGCCATGTCGCAAGCCGGGATCGGACGGGCCGTGCTCTCCGCCCTCCCCCTCTCGCACAGCGCGAACCGCGACGAAGGCGGCATCGTCTTCCTCTCGCCGGAATTTCTCGATCTCTTCCGGTTCGCCCTCGACGAGGCGGCCCGGCTGAACATCCGGATCACCGCGCTGCCCAGCAACGGATGGTATCAGGGCGGCCCCTGGGTCATCCCCGACCTCGGCGCGCAAATGCTGGTGTGGTCGCAGACACCCGTGAAGGGGCCCGCGGAATTTTCCGGAAAACTGCCCGCGCCGGATGGTTTCCGCCAGGGCAGGCATGCCCGGATCGCCAAGGGCGCCCTCGAATATTTCAAACCCGTGGCCACGCTGGCGTTCCAGAAGGACTCGCACGGCCGCCTTCTCCCATCATCGGTGAAAAACCTCACTTCCGAGACGAAACCCGACGGCACGCTTGAGTGGAAAGCTCCGGCGGGCGACTGGGTCATCTACCGCTTCGGCCATATCCCCAACATGGTGCCCATGAAAAACAACTCCCCGGGCTATGGAGGGCTCCAGATCGACCACCTGAGCCGGCCGGTCATGGAGCGATTTTTGAAAGAGATCGCCGATCCCATGCTCCAAGCCGCCGGTCCCCACGTCGGGAAAACCCTCGACCGGCTGCACGAGGACAGCATTGAACTGGGTTCCTACGACTGGACGGCGGATATGCCCGCACAGTTTCAGAAGCGCCGCGGATACGACATCATCCCGCTTCTTCCCCTTCTGGCGGGGGCCTCGTTTTCCGACGGCCCGGAGGCCGCCCGCGTGGAAAGGGATTTCAAGCAGACCGTTGACGACCTCCTCATCGACGAGCATTTCGGCCCCTTCCGCGAATTCTGCCACCGGCATGGGATGACGCTGGTCGCCGAATCCGGCGCGACCGGCAACACCATCCAGGTCAAGGGCGCTCCCGTGGACAACGTCATGGACGAATTCTGGACGCACCACTCCCAGGGAAACGACTTCCCGGTCTGCCTGAACAGGAACGCGCTCTCCGGCTCGCATGTTTACGGCCAGAACCGCAACACCCACGAAGCCTTCACCTCGCACCAGCAGTGGTTCGAGACCCCCGCCCAGCTCAAGGCGCTCGCCAGCGGGGCCTACGCGATGGGAGTCAACAATCTCACGATCCACGGCTACTCGAGCTCCCCGCTGAACACGCCGCCGCCGGGGGATATCTATTTTGCCGGGACACACTTCAACCCGTGCGTCACATGGTGGAAGGACTTCTCCGCGCCGCTGGTCTCCTTCTTCAACCGCTGCCACACGATGCTTACCGCCGGTCTTCCGGTCACCGATCTTCTCCACCTCGACGGCCCGGCCCTCCAGGAGATGAACAAGTCGAACGAAATGCTGCGTGAAACCGCGCGCCGGTTCTGGAAATTCGACGGCATCCCGGCGGACGTTCTCGTCGAAAAGGTGACCGTCACTCCCGACGGCCGCCTCGCCCTTCCCAACGGCCAGACCTATTCCGTGCTGGTCGTGGCCGATCCGGAAATTCCGCTCGACGCGATGCGTGCGGTGGAAAAACTTGTCCGGCAGGGCGCAACCGTCTGGTTCCAGGCCGTCCCCGACCGCTCGCCCTCGCAGGCCGATGGCGCCCAGGCCGACCGGGAAATCCGGGAGATCGCCGGGCGGCTCGGCTCCGAACCCGGAATCCATTCGTTCGGCAAGGGACGCGTCCTCACGGGCGCGGACCGTTCCCACGCGGTGAAATACGGCACCGGGGCCTATGGACGAACCTATTTTGACGGCATGCTGGCCGCCGCAATGGACCAGCTCGGCATCCCTCCCGCCTTTTCCTACCAGCCCGACAAGCCGGATGCCCGACTGCTCTTTTTCCAAAGACATGCGGACGGGGCGGACATCTTTTTCATCGCCAATGCCGCGCGCGACCCCGCCCGGGCCGCCTGCACGTTCCGGGCCTCCGGGAAACAACCCGAGCTCTGGGATCCCGTCACAGGAAAAATCTCCCCGTTGACAGATTTCAAGATGTCGGACTCCACGACCACGATCCCGCTGGAACTGGCCGGTCATGAATCGGTGTTCGTCGTCTTCCGCAGGCCGGCGGAAGCGCCTGCCTCCGCGCCCGCGCAGACCACATCGGCCTCCCTGCCCGTCGACGGACCATGGGCGGTCTCATTCGCACCCGCGCGGCAGGGGTTGGAGCCTTTCCAGATCCGTGCGGACAAGCTCTTCCGATGGGACCAGTCGCAGGACGAACGCATCCGCACGTTCAGCGGCACGGCCACCTACCGGACAGCCTTCGACTGGAATCCCGGTGCCGGAAAACCGGAGGCGATCCTCGATCTCGGGAACCCGCCGACCCTTTACGAACTAACCGGCGCGGGAAGCGGAAAATATGACATCCGCGAGGATGCCTACGACGCCCTCTGCGCCAAAGTCCTCGTCAACGGGAAACCCGCCGGCGTCCTCTGGTGCGCGCCCTACCGCGCCGACATCTCCGGGCTGGTGAAACCGGGGAAAAACGATCTCGAAATCCAAGTCACAAACACCTGGCACAACTGGAGACTCGCCAATCAGTTCACCGCCGGCAAACACCCCTGGGAAAAATCCGGCCTCTCGCTCCCCCCTGCTCCCTCCGGCCTCCCCGGACCGGTGACGATCCTTTCATCGAAATCCTCCATCAACCCGTGAGCATCCGCAAAATCGCTCCCGGCATTCTTGCCTGCGCCCTGCTGACCGGCCGGGCTCCGGCCTTCACCGTCATGCCCAGCCTCAACTCCTACCGACAGGCCGGCATCGAGGACGCCGTGCAGCGCGCCGTCGAGCTCAAAGCCGACGGCGTCTGGTTCATCACGGCGAATTCCGACCTCTCTGACGCCGCATGGATGAAGGTGTTCGAGTCCCTTGGCCAGCCGCATATTTCGGAGGACAACCCGGGCGCCAACAAATCCTTCAGCGACTACCAGCGCATCACGGGGCGCCCCCCTGACGCCTCGTTCTGCTACAACGAGACCGGCGGCCTGCCGGGGGGCACCCAGTTGACGGACGAGCAGATCAAGACCCAGTCACGCTCCCACGGCAACAATCCCCTCATCGTTCTCACCAGAAGCTACGGCGGGAAGTGGCGCACCCAGACCGACCGCTGCCTCGACAACCCCCAAGTCGCCGCCATCTGCATGGAGTATGTCAAGGAGGCCCTCCTGAACAACATCAGCGCGCCGGCGGAATGCATCCGGGCCACCCTCAGGAAAAACAAGCCGGTCTATCTCCTCCTCCACGCCGCGGGGGACGGATGGACACTGGAGGAAAATAAAAAAATCATCGAGAACCTGAGCGCATGGTGTCCGGAAGAAATGGCCGGCGGCAATGTCCATCTGGTCTATCAATACTATGGCTCGACTCCCGAAGGATGGTTCGGCCCGGGCGGCGTCAAGGACGCCATTCAGCAGGCCCGACAAATGCCGAATTACACACCTCAAGCCTCCACCGGGCTCTGATGCATCTCTTCTCCTGTTCCCTGCTCGTCGGAATAACAGAATTTTCCAAGTCCCCCCGACGGATCCGCTCAAAATTTCAGCCGGACATAAGCGCGTCGGCTTGAACGGCGACTGGTCCGGGCGCGGGGAGAAAACGAGGATTTTCCGAAACAAATCGCGGAAACCGGTGTTTCAAATACTCTCTCCAATGACATGAAGTCCCTCCTCGTCTTCCTTTTCGCCAGCAGAATCGCGCTTGCGGCGGAGAGCACAAAACCGAACATCCTTGTGATCTACTCCGACGACCACGGGTGGGCGGATCTCGGTGCCCAGGGTGTGGACAAGGATATCCGCACTCCGAATCTGGATGCGCTCGCCCGCGACGGCGTCCGTTTCGCCCGGGGCTACGTGAGCGCTCCGCAATGCGCGCCCTCCCGCGCGGGTATGATCACCGGGCGCTACCAGCAGAAATTCGGGATGGAAGACAACAGCAAGGGTCCCCTGCCGCTCGAGGAGTTGACGATCGCCGAGCGCCTGAAGCCGGCGGGTTATGTCACCGGGCAGGTCGGCAAATGGCATCTCTCGCTCATCAGCGAAAAGGATGGAAAGAAGGCGAATCGCACCAGCAAGGAACATCTGCCGAAGGAACAGGGCTTCGATGAATACTGGTGCGGCGAAATCCACCAGTTCATCGCGTCGCACGATCTCGCGGGAAAACCGTTCGCCGACGCCCCCCATCTGGTCAAGGACGACCGGTTCCGGGTGGACGTGCAGACGGAGGCGGCGCTCTCCTTCCTCGACCGCCGCGCAAAAAATCCCGGGCAGCCATGGTTCCTCTACCTCGCATGGTTCGCGCCTCATGTTCCTCTCGAATCCCCGGAGCCGTGGTTTTCCAGGACCCCGCAAAACCTTCCGCTCGAGCGCCGGCAGGCGCTCGCCATGATCGCCGCGATGGATGACGGGCTCGGCCGGATCCGCGCGAAGTTGAAGGAGATGGGGGAGGAAAAGAATACCCTCATTTTCTTCATCGGCGACAATGGAGCGCCAACAAAAGAGAAGGCGTGGGACGGCTCGCTGAACCTTCCCCTCATCGGCGAGAAGGGCATGCTCACCGACGGCGGCACCCGCACCCCGTTCGTCGCCGCATGGCCCGGCACGCTGCCGGGAAAACAGGTTTACGATCAACCGGTGATCAGCCTTGACGTGGCCGCCACTGCTGTGGCCGTCGCCGGACTCCCGCCGGATGAAAAACTCGACGGCGTGAACCTGGTCCCGTTTTTGACAGGAGGGAAGTCCACCGCCCCGCACGAGACCCTCTATTGGCGGTGGCGCAGCCAGGCGGCGGTGCTGGAATTCCCGTGGAAGCTCATCCGCCTCGGACCGACGGAGCGCTTTCTCTTCAACGTCACCACGCCGGACGGCGAAACCAAAAACCTCATCGCCCAGCATCCCGAAATCGCAAGCCGGCTTGAGGAAAAATTGAAAGCGTGGAGCAAAACCCTGAAGCCTCCCGGCCTGCCGACGGAAACCGTTGAAGCCGACCAGTCCTTCTTCGAAGACCATGGGGTTCTCCCCAAGGATGCCCCGGCCGCCGGGCCTCAGGGCTGGATGGTCCGCAATGGCGAACTCACCACAAACAACGGGGCGCTGCAAATTGTCGCCGGAAACGACATCCCGTTCCTGACACACAACAAACTTGATCTCCCCGGCCCGGTCACCGCCACCCTGCGCCTGCGGGCAAAGCAGGGCGGCAAAACCACCCTCGCCTGGCGCACGAACCTGCAGGATAACTTTGTCACAGATGGCACGGCAGCCTTCGACTGGCCGGCCTCATCCGATTGGCGGGAAGTCAAAGCCGTGCTCCCCGTAAAAGGAAATCTCATCCACGTGCGCATCCTGCCGCCCAAAGGCAGCTCCGGCCTCGAAGTTCAATCGATCGAACTGCAAGGGAAGGATGCCAAACCGCAAATCTGGCGGTTCGATTCCACCCGCTGAGTTTCAGGAGGAAGCCTCCTCTCGCCGGTCTTCCCTGCGCGGGTGCATCCTGTTTTGTTCGACCGCGGGCGATCATGAAGTGACGCAAAATCGTAATCGAAAACCATTGTGCCAGAGCCGGGCCGAATCGACATTTGAAGGCGCATATGAAAAGCCGCCCCAGGCAGTTGATTCCCCTCCAGACGATCCTTGCCGCCTTGCATCTGACCCTCATGGTTCCCCTGTATTCCGCGCCACAGGCGGAGGGTGAAAGAAATCCTCCCAACTGGGGGATGCGCCAACCGATCTCGTTTGAGAAGCTGCGCGCCGACTTTTGCGAGCCGGACATGATTTATGCGCCGTTCGCCTTCTGGTTCTGGGACGAGCCGCTCAACCCGGACAAGATGGCGGAGATGGCCCGCACCATCGCCAGCCAGCGGATGAACCCCGGCTACGCGCATCCGCGCCGGACCGCGCCGGGAGTGTCCCCGGAAAATCCGCTGCCGAAGGAACAATGGCTTTCGTCGCTGTGGTTCGACGCCTTTGGCCGTGCCTTGACGGAAGCGGAGCGGCAAAAAACGTATCTCGGCTACTGCGATGAGTATTGGTGGCCGAGTTTTCAGGCGGCGGGCCGCGTGTTGGAGCAGCATCCCGAATTGCAGGCGACGTCGCTTTCCTGGGAAACCATTGACGTTGCGGGCGGCACGGAAGTCAACCTGCCCGGTTTGTTTTTTGCGGTGGCCGCGCAATTGGACGGGGCGGCGCTTCCGAAAAGCCGCTCGCCGGCAGAACCGATGTTCGGCCAATGGATCTGGCAGCCGGAAAAGGCGGCGCGGCCGCACACCTGTTACCTCCGCAAGAGTTTTGAACTGCCGTCCGCTGCCGTCGTAAAGCACGCGGCGCTGAAAATGACCGCGGACGACCGCTACGTTCTGTTCGTCAACGGCCGGAAAGTCGGGCAGGGCGAACCGTGGAAGGACATCCACACCTGGGATGTGACGGCGCTGCTCCGTCCCGGTCAGAATGCCATCGCGGTGGAAGGTGGCGGCGATGGCGGGATGGACGCCATGACGCTGGGACTCTGCGTCGAGATGGGAGATGGCGAAGTTGTGTCGGTTCAATCCGACCCAAGCTGGCGCGTCGCCTCGCAGCCGGCAGCGGGTTGGACGGAGGCGGCGTTCGACGACGCGGCGTGGAAGCCGGTTCGTATCGTTGCAGCCGACCCTGGCGCCGCGCCGTGGAAGCTGGAGGCCAAGACTGTGCTGCCGCATGCCCCGGCCAGGATTCGCAGCGACACGTTGAAGATTCTTGCGCCGGCAACCGCTTCGGACGAAGGCAAGCCGTTCGTCTGGCGTGCGCCGGCGGACGGCAATTGGCGGGTCTATCTTTTTCAGAAGATCGAACGCGGTGGAGTGAACTATCTGGACGAGCGTTTGCCGGGAGTGTTTTTGCCCATTGCCCACGAGCCGTATGCGGCGCAGATGGGCGGGCGCATGGGCAAGTCCATTCCCGGTGTGTTTGTGGACAACGAAGGCCACTTCGGCGAAGGCCTGGCCTGGTCGGCCACGCTGGATCAGCGCTACCGCGAACGCTGGGGGCGCGACATTCGCCAATGGATGCCGCTGATGGTGGACGAAGACAGCGCGGGACGTTTTGCCAAGGCGCGCTGGGAATGGTTTGAGGTGGCGACTGACTTGTATGCCGAGACGATGGGCAGCACCAGCCGGTGGCTGGAAAAGCGGGGCATGTATTGCATCGAAAATCTCTGGGAAGAAAGCCTGCAATGGCAGGCGCGAGGGGTCGGCGACTTCTTCAAGTTGTCGCGCGCCTACTCGATGCCGGGCAATGATTGTCTCAAAACCAAGGCGCTGGACGTGCATGATTTCAAGGAAGTGCAGTCCGTGTCCGAGTTTGAAGGCCAGCGGTGCATGAGCGAAATCATGGGGGCGGGCAGCTGGCGGACGTTCACGCCGACGTTCATGAAGCAGGCCGTCAATTCCGTCGTTGCGTGGGGCATCGGGCATATTGTTCCGCACGGCATTTTCACCCGGCGCGTGCTGGATCACAACCTGTGGACACCGGACTGGTATAACGAAAACCCGTTCTTTCCCTACCTGCACCTCTGGACCGATTTTGCCCGGCGCGCGAGCTTCATCAATTCGCACGGGCAGCTTGCGCCGGATGTGTTGCTGCTCAATCCGATGGACACCGTCTGGGCGCAAGCGCCGTATCAGGCGTTTGATTCCCGGGTGGCTCAAAGTTTGCCGAAGATCGAAAAAAACTGGGGGGAATACCTCGGGGGCATCAACCGTGTTTATTCGGATGCGATCACACAACTCACCGCTGCGCGCATCGAGTTTCTGGTGGCTGACCGGCATTACGTCCGGCAGATGGAAGTGCGCGGGGCGGAGCTGGTGCGGGGCGACTTCACTTTCAAGACGGTCGTTTTGCCGGCAATGGGAGTCTTGCCGCTGGACGTGGCGCAAAAAATCGTGGCCTTCGCCAAGGCCGGCGGCCAGGTCTATGCCCTGGGGGAATTGCCCTCCGGCTCCACCGACAACAGCCTGCCCGACGCAGCGATGCAGGAACTGATGGCCGGATTGCAGAAACAGGCGACATTCCATCGCGTTAAACCCAACCTCCCGGCGCTGCTCGCTGGCGAGCCAGCGGGGCTGACGAGTCAAATCCGGTTTTTGTCCGGCTCATTCCCGATGCTTCAACATCACCTGCGGATTGATGGCCGCGATTTCTTCTGGCTCGTCAACAACACCGGCGACTGGCAGCAGAGCGAAGTCGAGGTGAGCGCCGCCAAAGGCGCGGCTTCGGTGTGGGATTGCGAGACCGGAGAGGTGCGCCCGATTGCCTCTACACCGGCAGCGGGAGCCAGCCGGGTGACTCTGGCCTTCAAACCGCTCGAAGCCTACTGGCTCGTCTTCGATCCCGAAGCGAAGTCGCTGGCCGCCCCGCCCATGTCGAAGCCTCAAACCGATGTCCTGCTCACGGTGGCCGGACCGTGGCGCATGCGCATCGCTCCCGATGTTCAGCCGGTGCTGGAGCATCCCGTTTCACCGCCGGTTGAATTCACGGGTGAAGGCGTGGACCGCCCGCTACAGCCTTGGAGTGAGTGGGGAATGAAAAAATTCAGCGGCCTGCTCGACTACACCACCAATCTCACCCTCGGCAAAGTCGAAGGCCGGGTGCAGCTGGATCTGGGCAAAGTTCTGTATGCCGCGGAAGTGTGGGTGAATGGCAAAAACGTCGGCACGCGGCTCTGGGGGCCGCATGTGTTTGACGTGACCGGCGCGGTCCGCACGGGCAACAACGAGATCCGGGTTCGCGTCGCAAATCTGGTGAATAACAATTATGGGGACTTTCAGGAATCCGGCCTGCTTGGCCCGGTGACGCTGCGAACGGCGAAGGAACACTCCTCAAACCCCTGACGAAAGGATCTTTCCTCATGGTGCACAGCCTCTGAGTCTTTCCGTGCTTCCTGTTCATCCCGTTTGCAGAGCGGCCCGGCCTGCCTCGGGCTAACCAGCATCACCTGCGAAATTGTTGATGCGGGAGCTTCCTCCCGCTGTTACGAATTCCTCCCCTCACTCACCCATGTCAGCGGCATTTCGCTCCCTCCCATGAAACTTCCCCTCCTCATCGGTCTTCTCTGCTCGGGCGCATTCACCCTGTGCACGGCAGAAACGCCACAAAAACCCAACGTCGTCTTCATTCTAGCCGACGATCTCGGCTGGGCGGACACCACGCTTTACGGGCACACCAGGTTCTACCAGACGCCGAACATCGAGCGGCTCGCCAGGCGCGGCATGACATTCACGCGGGCGTATTCCGCCAGCCCGCTGTGTTCGCCCACGCGCTCGGCCATCATGACCGGCCTCAGCCCGGCAAGGACCGGACTCACGGCCCCGAACTGCCATCTCCCGCAGGTTGTGCTCGAGGCGACCGCGGGTAAAAAAGCGCCGCCGGACAAGAAGGCGATTCAGCCGGATCCGGTGACGCGGCTGAAAACCGATTACCGCACACTGGCGGAAGCGCTCAAAGACGCAGGGTATGCCACCGGGCACTTCGGCAAATGGCATCTGGGGCCGGAACCGTATTCGCCGCTCCAGCAGGGGTTCGATGTGGACGTGCCGCATTGGGCGGGAGCCGGGCCTGCGGGCAGCTACGTCGCGCCGTGGAAGTTCAAGAACTTCGATGCGGATCCCGGGGAGCCGGACCAGCATATCGAGGACCGCATGGCGAAGGAGGCCGTCGCATTCATGGAAAAGCACAAGGACGGCCCGTTTTTCCTGAACTACTGGATGTTCAGCGTCCACGCGCCGTTCGATGCGAAGAAGGCGCTCATCGAAAAGCACCGCGCCCGGGTGGATCCTGCAGACCCGCAGCGCAGCCCCACCTATGCCGCGATGGTTGAGAGCATGGACGACGCCGTCGGCACGCTCCTCGACACGCTCGACCGGCTGAAGATCGCGGACAACACGATCATCATCTTCACCTCCGACAACGGCGGGAACATGTATGACGAGGTGGACGGCACCACCCCCACGAGCAATGCGCCCCTGCGCGGAGGCAAGGCCACCCTGTTCGAGGGCGGCACGCGCATCCCCTGCGTCATCGACTGGCCCGGAGTGACCGCTCCCGGCTCCCGCAGTGATGCGATCATCCAGAGCGAGGATTTCTATCCCACGATTCTCGCCGGCCTCGGGCTCAAGCCTGAAAAAGATCAAAAATTCGACGGCATCAGCATCCTCCCCGCGCTGAAAGGTGAGAACCTCACCCGCACGGCAAACTTCCAGTATTTCCCACATGACCCCGGCGTGCCGGACTGGCTCCCTCCCGCCGTTTCCGTGCATCGCGGCGACTGGAAGCTCATCCGCATCTTCCATGGCGGCGACAACGGTGCACACCGGTATTTGCTCTTCAACCTGAGCGTCGATCAGGGAGAGAAGAACAACCTTGCGGCAAAGAATCCCGAGGTGGTTCAGGAACTCGACGCTCTCATCACGCAGTTTCTCGCCGACACCCATGCTGTCGTTCCCGTGCCAAATCCGGATTTCGATCCCGCGAAGTATCACCCCGAACTTGAGGGCCAACAGAAACCCAAAACAAGGACGAACGAGAACACTTCATCCGCGCGATTGCATGAAATCTGGCTGACGAGCAATGATGCCAGGCTCGAAGCCGGAGCCGGGAAATTCAAAATCACCTCAAACGGAAACGATCCCTGGATCTCCACCACCGGACTCCCTGCGACCGCGAAAGGACCCTTCACGCTGAAACTGCGGATGAAGAGCTCCTCCAGTGGCAACGGCATGGTTTATTTTGGAACCGGGTCCGGATTCCACAAGGAACAGTCCGTCACCTTCCGTGTGGATCACGACGGCAAATTCCATGACTGCGAAATCAAGCTGCCCGTCGAAAAGATGACTGCGCTCCGTCTCGATCCCGCCAATGCCCCGGGCGAGATCACCATCACGATGCTGGAATTACTCGACGCAGGGGGAAATCCGATCCGGACATGGATCGCCCCGTCGAATGCGCCGCAAGCTCAGACTGGTTGCCCGGGGGTTCCCTGGCCCGCGGCGGACAGGCTGGGCCGGGTCCTGCCGCTTGCGAAGGACGTCGGCCCGCCGAAACCCAACCGCACCGTTGGCATCTTCTATTTTGCCTGGCTTGAGGGAAAAGGGGCCGTTTATGACATCACAAAACTGCGGGCGGCCAATCCATCGGCTCCCGCCTATGGCCCGGTGCACGCGTTTCATTTCTGGGGCGAACCTTTGTTCGGCTACTACCGCAGCGACGATGAATCCGTGATCCGCAAGCACGCGCAGATGCTGGCCGACGCGGGCGTGGATGTCGTGTTTTTCGATGTGACCAACGGCCTGACCTACGACAGCACCTGCCAGACCCTCTGCCGCGTATTCACCGAAATGCGCAGCCGGGGTCAGCGCACCCCGCAAATCGCGTTTCTCGCCAACTCAAAACACGAAAAAGTCGTGGCCCATTTGATGGAAACATTTTATTCCGCGAATCTTTACCCCGACCTCTGGTTTCGCTGGAAAGGCAAGCCGCTGCTGCTGACGCCCGAAGACAATCTCCCCGGCGGTGCGGCAGATTTTTTCTCGCTCCGCCATTCGTGGGCGTGGACCTCCCCGAAAGGCTGGTTTGGCGACGGCAGGGACAAATGGCCCTGGCTCGACCACTCGCCCCAGAAATTCGGGTGGCACGAATCACCCGACCGGGCCGAGCAATTGGCGGTGGCGGTGGCTGAACATCCCATTTCCAATATCGGGCGCAGCTTCCATAGTGGCAAGCAGCCCCCACCGGGCGAAACAAAGAGCGGGCTGGGATGGTATTTCAACGAGCAATGGACGCGTGCGTTGAAGGTGGATCCGGAAATCGTCTTCGTCACCGGCTGGAACGAGTGGATCGCCCAGCGCTTTTTGAAGGAGGCCGGAAAAGCGCCCGGCCAAATGTGCGGGAAACCATTGCAGCCCGGGGACACCTACTTCGTGGATGCCTTCAGTCAGGAGTTCAGCCGCGACATCGAGCCGATGAAAGACGGGCATGGCGATAACTACTATTACCAGCTTGTGAGTTTCATCCGCCGCTACAAAGGCGTGCCAGAGGTGCCACCGGTCACCGGCGGACCAGTCGCAATCGACGGTCATTTCGACGACTGGCGCGACGTCACGCCGGAATTTTCCGATACGCTCGGCGACCCGGTGAGGCGGGATCACCCGGGCTGGCAGGGGCAGCCGAGATTCGTCAACACCACCGGACGCAACGACATCGCCGCGGCAAAAGTCAGTCGTGATGCAGGCAGCGTCTATTTTTACGCCCGCACGGTTGAGCCCCTCACGCCACACACCGACCCGAACTGGATGCTTCTCTTCATTGATGCCGACCAGAATCCACAAACCGGCTGGATGGGCTACGATTTTATCGTGAACCGTGGGCCTTCGGGGTCAGGAACCGCCACGCTGGAACGCAACCAGGGCGGCGGTTACCAGTGGGGGGATCCCGTCAGCATCCCGTTCCGCGCGGCCGGCAACGAAATCGAGCTGGCCATTCCGCGCGCCACACTCGGAACCGCCTCCGGATCGGGGTTCGATTTCAAATGGGCGGACAACATCCGGCAGACCGGCGAGTGGAGCGACTTCACACTCAACGGCGACGCCGCCCCCAATGACCGGTTCAACTTCCGTGCCATCTTCAGCCCGGACGACAACCAAAAGCCTCTTTGACCTTAATCCGAAAAAGGCTTTTCTTCCAGCACTGCGCGAGGAACTCTGTAAACCCATGAAACGCCTGTTTGTCACTCTTCTGCTCTTGTCTCCCTTGACAGCAACCCGCGCCGCAGAGGCTCCGGCTAAGAAGCCCAACTTCGTCGTCATCCTGTGCGACGACCAGACGTATCGCGCCATCGGCTACAACAACCCGGCGGTGAAGACGCCGAACATGGACAAGCTGGCGACGGATGGTTTCCGTTTCGACCGGGCGTTCGCGGCCTCGCCGATCTGCGCGGCGAGCCGGGCGAGCATCTACAGCGGAGTGTTCCCGCAGCAGCACGGCACAATCGCCCTGATGAGCGAGGGGTTCATCAAGAGCGTGGTTGAGGAAAAGCGGTTCCCCACACTGCCGGCCGTCCTCGAAAAGGCCGGCTACCACACCGCGCTCTACGGGAAATCCCATCTGGGAGAACCGACCACATTCGGCTTCTCCGAAGGACGCGAGCTTTTTGAAAAGAATGACGAAGTGACGTTTGCCGAGGCGGAAAAATTCCTCCAGCGCGAAGCAAAGTCGGGACGTCCGTTTTTGCTCTGGCTCACCCCGCGCAACCCTCACCTGCAGTTCACCGCACCGCAGCGCTTCAAGGACCTCTACAAGGACGCCGACATCAAGCTCGATCCAAACTGGAGCGAGTCGCCCCCGATGCAGAGCTTCTTCAATCAGGGCCTGTCGGGAACCACCACCTTCATGGACAACAAGCATCTGGTCTATCCGCATGCCCCCGAGGGAGCCACCGGCGGACCGCCACGCAATGAATCCCAGATGAAGGAGGTCATCAAAGCCTACTATGGCGACATCAGTTGCCTGGATGAACAGATCGGCACGCTGGTCGCGCAGCTCAAGGCCGACGGGCTCTACGACAACACGATCATCATTTTTCTCTCCGACAACGGCTACTTCCTCGGGAACCACGGCCTCGGCCACAAGGTGACCATGCACGAGGAATCCGTGCGGGTGCCGATGTTTGTCCATTCGCCTCTCCTGCCCGTCAAGCAGGCGAAGAGCGACGCGCTGGTGTCGTCGCTCGACGTTTATCCGACCATTCTTGATCTGGCCGGCGTCCCCGCACCATCCCACCTCATGGGCAAATCCCTCGTCCCCATCCTCAAGGATCCGGCGGCAAAAGTCCGTGATGAGATCGTCAGTGAAGGTGAAGGACGCACGGAAAACCGGCTTGGCACCGGGCACCGCATGGTCCGCTCGGACCGCTTCAAATACATCCTGTCCAGCTCGAATGAGGAGGCATTCTTTGATTTGAAAAACGATCCTTATGAGATGAAAAACCTGATTGCCTCCCCGGAACTGAAGGATGAAATCGAACGCCACCGCAAGATCCTCGCGGATTGGATGACCAGTGTCGGGGAAAAGCGGCTCACTTTGGACGAAATCAACGAGGGGAACCAGCAGGCGAAAATGGACAGGACCGGGAAGAAAAGCGACACGACGGCGACGTCTGCCGTCCAGGAATAATTCTTCCATCTTCCACCAAAAATGGCTCAGTATTCAGGTTTACCCCCTATGAAATATATCCTCCCCCTGCTCTGCACGATGGCAGCCCTGGGTTCCCATGCCGCCACTCCTCCGGACAGGCCGAACTTCATTGTCCTCCTCACCGACGACCAGGGCTGGGCGGACACCTCACGCCCCGCCGACCCGAAGATCCCGGATTCGTTCCGCACCTTTTTCCACACGCCGAACATGGTCCGGCTTTCCGGGAACGGGATGAATTTCACGAGCGGATACTCGCCGGCGCCGGTCTGCACGCCGAGCCGGCGGAGCCTCCAGTTCGGCGTCACGTCCGCGCGGGGGGGCGCGTCGTTCAAGACCGACTTCGATCCCGCCGGAAGGCTTTCGCTCCCCCAGATGATTAAAAAGTGCGATCCCGCCTACGCCTGCGCCCACTTCGGGAAGTGGGGGGAATACCTGATCGGCAACAAGGGGGAATACAACAGCGATCCGCGCGGCGAACCGAAAAACCTCGGCTACGACGCGACCGACGGGTTCACGGGCAACGAGCACGGCACGTGTGGTGATCCGAAAAAACAATTCAAACTCAACGTCGACAACGAGGATCCGAAGCGCATCTACACGATGACGGAAAAGGGGATCGCCTTCATGAAGGAGCAGGTGGAAAAGGGAAGACCGTTCTACCTGCAGATGAGCTACTATGCGATCCACCGCTCACCGGAGGCGAAGCAGGCGACAATCGACAAATACAAGGGCAAGACCGACCCGCGCGGCGGGGAGTTCACGCTGAACCTCCCACCGATGCTCGAGGAGCTGGACAACGGGATCGGGATGATTCTGGACGCCGTCCGCGATCTCGGACTGGAAAAGAACACGTATATCTTTTTCGGATCCGACAACGGCGGGGCATTGTCGGTAAAAGTCGAGCCCGACCAGCCCGGCCTTCCGAACCGCAACGCCCCGCTCTCCGAGGGCAAGCACTCGCTGAAGGAGGGCGGCATCCGCGTCCCCGTGATGGCGGCCGGTCCGGGCATCGCGAAAAATTCCTGGTGCCGCGAGCCGGTCGCGCTCTACGACATCTACCCGACGATCCACGCGCTGCTCGGTGCACCATACAAACTGCCGGACGACCTCGACGGCGTGAGCCTGAAGGAAGTCCTCCTCAAGGGAAGCGCGGGCCCGCTCAAGCGCAGCACGCCGGGGCTCGTGTTCCACGATCCGTTCAAGGTGCATCCCCGCTCCGCGTGCCGGCAGGGGGACTACAAGGTCTTCATCAACTGGAAGCCCGGCTCGTGGGATGTCGCAAGCCTGGAACTCTACGACCTCTCGGCCGACATCGGAGAAAAAAACGACCTCGCCGCCAAGATGCCGGAAAAGGCGAAGGAAATGGCGGACTCACTCATCGCCTACCTGAAGGGGATCAACGCCGAGGTGCCGGGCGTGAAGAAGTGGGCGGACTCGGAATAGTAATAGTCCGGGCGGAAAATACAGCCGCGCACAGTCCTGCATTCCGGCTTCCCGGATCGTATCAGCCTGCGGTCCTAACCTTCACCTTTTAAAAACCATCCGCATCTCGTGGCTGTAGTTTTGAGGCCGACCGTCCACCAGCGCGCTGCCGTTTTTGTCGTATGACTTTTCATACGCCCACCAGCCCATCCGTCCGGCAGGAACGGCCCCGGCCGGAGAAAGCCGCAGGCAGAGGGTTTTGCCTTTTTCAACCGGCGCTTGAAACATCAATCTCTGGATGCAGGTGTTTTCAATATCCTCTTTGGCGATCATCACATTGCCCAACACCTTTCCGTCCTGAAGCAATTCGGCCTTGATATCGCAGGGGCCTTCGCCGCGTCCCCAGGTCGGGAGCATCACCTCGCAGCAGGTCAGGAAATCCGTTTCAGCCAGAAAGGTCTGCCCCAGTGATTCGACACCGGTGAATGAAACCGGATTGGTGGCCGTGGCCCGTCCGGTGACCCGCACAATATATTCATCCTGATACTCCTCATAATCCGGATGGCTGTCCTTGATCTCACCGCGCAGCGCATCGCAGCGCACCCGCAGTTTTTTCAGGATCTCTCCGGCTTCGGGAGACTGCGCCCTGTTCTTCAGTTCGTCCGGATCCTCCTGCATGTTGAACAACTGCTCGACCGGAGGGTTCTCGCTGATGTAGCGGATATACTTCCACGGTTCTTCGAGCACGCAGAGCGATTTGGGAATCGTCCGGTTGCCGGCCTCCGAATAGGTGTGCTCGAAAAACACCTCCCGGCGCCATTCCGGATTTTCGCCGCGCATCAGCGGGGAAAGATCGACCCCTTCCATCTGCCCGGGCGGCTTCATGCCGGCCAGCGAAAGAATCGTCGGCGCAATATCCACATTCAGAGCGTCCTCCCCGCGCACCTGTCCCCGGGCTGACTGCGGCAGCCGGGGGTCATAAACCACCAGCGGAACCCGGATACTTTGATCATACATCAGCCACTTTCCGTAGAGTCCCTTTTCGTGGAGAAAGTGACCGTTGTCACTGGTGAAAATCAACACGGTGTTTTCATCAAAGCCGTATTTTTTGAGCGACTCGCGGATGCGCCCGACCGAGGCGTCAACGCCCTGGATCAGCGCATAATACTGCGCCACCAGCCGCTGGTGGTGCGCATTCGTCCCCTTGTTGAACTTGAAATCGCGGGCGACTCTGGCCTCAGCTCCGCAAATGCCCTTTTGAATAAAGTCCGGCTGTGCCTCCCAGGCCTCTTTGGTAAAGGTGGTGGGAACCGGCATATCCTCCGGGCGGATGGTGGAAAAGATATCCGGCTCGCACTCGTCCCACGGGCCATGCGGCGCCTTGAAGCTGATGGAAAGGCAGAACGGCTTGCCGGAGGCTTTGGCCTCCTTCAAAAAATCGTCGGCGTCGCTGCTCATGCGCACATTCTGGTGCGCTCCGTTTTTTCCGTCTTTCCAGTATTCGTCCTGATCGGGCCGGCCGCGCCAGAAGTCGAACTCTCCCTTGTAGAGATCGTAGTTGAATTTTTCGGCACCCACGCCCCACTTGCCGGTAAAACCGGTGAAATACCCGTTCTTGCGCAGCAGTGAAGGATAGGTCTGCGCCATCTGCTCCGGACGGAACGGCCGATTGAAATCCCGGATGCCGTGGGTGCGCATGTATTGTCCCGTCAGGATCGACGCGCGGGAAACCACGCAGATCGGGGTGGTCACATAAAAGTTTTTATAGTTCACCCCGTCGCGGGCCATGGAATCAAGGTTCGGGGTCTTGATCGCCGGGTTTCCGTTGCAACCCAGCGTGTCCCATCGCTGGTCATCCGTCAGCATGAAGATGAAATTCGGCCGGGCCTGCGGCGGTTCCGCACGCCCCGCGAGGCAGGCCGCCCCCTGCGCAAGCGCGACAAAAAGACAACATCGCTTAAGAAACAGTCCCGTCATTTTTCGGATTTTGTGATCCATATCGAAGAAAGCCTCACCTCCAGTTCGAACGTTTCCCGACCTCGCCCATGAAATACTCCGCCTCGGATTCCTTGAGTGGATCGAGGAATTTGAACCAGACTCCCTCAGGTTCAAGGTGCTTCATCAGGGCGAGGGCGTCCGGCACATCGACCGGGAGAACTTCCAGCGCCTTACCTGCGTTCTGGATCCGCTTGTAAACATCAACCCATTTCACGGCCGGCCCCCGGTTCACGCCATAGACCCACTGGATCCCGGCCACTTTCGGCTGGCCAAGAATGAAATCGAGGTGGCGGAGCGAGCCCTCGCTGTCCAGATGGAAGTAACATTGCTCGAGGCTGTTGATGTCGCTTTCGATCGACTCGTAAACGGTGTCGCGGGCCATTTCCTCCGAGAGCAGGCAGAGGAAATCGCATCCGATGCGCCCGGTCCGCCGCCGGCTCAATTCCCCCTCGGCGGTGACCGGCGAGTCATGGGCCAGGAGACGGTCGCGCATGTCATCATAAATTTTCGGATAGAAACTGCTCAGCCGGTTGGCCGCGAGCCGCACTCCCTCGGGATCATCCATCACATCCATGCAGAGGTTTTCCGGGCCGCGCAGCGCCACGAGGATGTCGCCGTTGATCCCGCCGTGGCAGCAGAGTGTGGTCAGCCATTTCCCCTTCCCCCGCTCGAGCGACAGGTCGGTCGCCTTGCGGATCGAGGCCCAGTATGGATTGTCGAAATGAAACTCGAGCTTCAACACGTCGCGGACATTTTCGAGAAAATGCACCGCCCAGACCGACTCCCTGCTGCAGTCGAGCTGCAGCCCGAACACCGTGCCGTTGTGGTCGGCCGTGATCCCGCCGGAAAACATGGGGAACGAATCCCCCGGGAACGCCCGCAGCGGAAGCGTCTGTTCGAAAAGGGCAAGCCGCTGCGCTCCGTCAATCAGGCACCGCTTCGGGTCGAACTCCAGATCCGGCGGCGGCGCGTCGTCCCTGCCAACCCACATGAATGTGACCGGCGGACGGTCGGACATGTCATTGGCATACCACGCATCAAATCTTTTCAGGATGGGGTCGATGTCTTTCATGGTGTTGATTTGGCTGCGGTGAGTTTTCCATCCGGGGTGAGCAGCGTGGTTTGCCCTGCAGGAACAGTGATGTGAATGATGCCAGCCGAGCCGGGTTCGGACTTCGGATCGCGAACGGAGTGGTCGACGGTGACGATCCAGGTTTTTCCGGCGAAGTGAAAATCGCGGAGGGTGGCGGATTTCCATTCGGTGGGAAGGCCGGGCGCGATGAGCAGCCCCTCGGCGGAGGGGTGCAACCCCATGACGCCGTCAACGAAGTAGAACGGGACGAGTCCGCTCTCGGGAAATTCGCGGAGGATTCCGACGGCGGTCCCGATGCCGATGACCGGATTTTTCGGCATGCGCCGGAGCTGGTCCCCGACCGCTTCCTCAAGGATGACTTTCATGCGCCCCGCCGCGTTGTCAGGTCCGAGAACCCGCTCCCTCGCATGGAGGTCGTAGTAGGAGACGTAGAGGATGATACCCCCGTTCTGCGCATTCAGATTCCATGCCTGGGAGCTGTCCTTCGTCGCCACGATGTTGCCGTTCCAAAAGAGTTTGAAATATCCCGGTTCGCCCGACTCGGCAGCCAGGGTGTTCGAGCGCGGCGCGACTTTGTAGTGGTAAATGTCCGCGCCGACAGAAGTGTCGCCGGAGACCTCGCGTCGGCCATCGATCCACTCCATGATTTTTCCGGCGCGTTCCGGTGTGGCCAGTCCGAGCGCGACCGCCTCCAGGTTGACGAAGACAAATCCGAAGTCCACCCGCTTCCCGTTTTTGTCGATCCAGCCGATATACCGCCCCTTCGTTTCATCCCAGAACGTCTCGTTGAACTTCGCCTTGATCACCGGCCGGAGGGCGCGGAAGCGGGCGGCTTCGGTGTTGTCACCGAGCGAGGCAAGGAGATCGGCATAGTAGCCGGCGGCCTCATAAAAGTGCGCGTTCATGCAGGCGTCCTGGTGACCGAACGGCCAGGCGTCCCAGTAGGTGTTGCTTTTGCTCTCGGGAGTCCCCTGCATCTCCGGATCGCTGACCGTGACGAGCCCGGACGAACCTCCAAGGCCGTCGGTGAGCAGGCGCATCGCGCGACGGACTTTTTCCAGAATGGGCTCGCCGGTTTTGGGATCCCTAGATTCGATAAACCTCTTGTCCCGCGTCATCAAATAATAATAGGAGACCGCCGAGATGTAGAGGGGAACCACATTGTAATGCCGGCTGTGTTCGAGGTGCTTTTCGGAGGTCGTCGTGACCCAGACATAGCCTTCCTGATCCACGGGATATGCGGCGAGCACCTCCGCGAGCCGCGGAAGAAATTCCGAGTGGCACCACACCAGTTTCATGGCGTTCCAAAGCGACCATTCGGTCGCGAGGATCGCGAGCATCCCGCCGCTATACGGGCGGCCCGTCGGCCAGGTCGGGTCGAAGCGCTCGTGGATTTCATTTCGCGCCGACCCGAATGTGAGCCACAGGTTGTTCCACGTCGCAACGAGTTCCGGAGCCAGTCCGGACACTTCGAACGGCGGTTTTCCCCCCTCAAAGACCTCCATGCTCCCCAGATGGAGTGCGTATTTTCCCCCGGCATCCGCCGTCCTCCGGAAACTCACCACGCGGATCCCGTCGGCCACGACACCGTTCAATGGAACTTCCACCAAACGCTCGCCCGGGGACGGAAAATGAAAAAAGCGCGCACTCGGGACCGGCACCCAATGCTTCCCGCCATCCACGCTCGTCTCGATCTCGAAGTCGGAGGGAAAGCCGTCAGCGGGCCGGAGCAGAAGCCTGCCGAGGGGAATCAGGTTTTTGAAATGAGCGGCGATCCAGAGCTTGTCGTATTCGGACGCACCCGTGACGGAGCCCGGAAATGCATCGGATTTCTCCGGCGATGCCGAAGTCGAATAGCTCGCAGGAACCGGCGCGGGCTCCGGCTGGGATTCACCCGCGATTTCGACGGGTGCAGGCTGCCAGGGCGAGAGGTTTCCCGTGATGCTGACCGATCGCCACTGGCGGGCTTTTTTTCCGGGTGAAAAGTAGCTGTGAGTGAAGGCGAGAGGATAAAGCGAGATCCCCTGCGCGGTGGGAATCCAGCGGCCATCGCCATCGTCGATGATGAAATACGCCATCTCGTTGTCCGGATGGACGAATTGCATGCGGATGCCAACCGGATCACCGGTGGATGCGCCATGGGATGCCGCCAAACAAAAGGCTGCGGAAAGAAGGAGGATGATCCGGTTCATGGATTGCGCTGGAGAAATTCCAACTGGTCGAGATACAGCGGTCCGCTCCAAGAACCCGCAGGACTGTCCTTCGCGAGCCGGATTCCAAAGTTGAACATCAGATAGGCGCGCGCATCGAGCGAGGCGTCCGGCACGTCGCCGATCGACCCGAACTTTTGATCGTTCCGGAGCGATGCGACATCTTCCGGAATCCGGAGCAGGATACGCTGCCACCCTCCATTTCCTCCCACGATCACGGGCTTGAATTGAAAGACCTGCTGGTCGCTGCCCAGCAGAGTCGGAGTGAGTTCCAGTTTCGCACCGTTGAGCCGGTCGGTTTGGAGCCAGAACGAAATGTCGCGGAACCGGACATGCGGGATCGGGAAAAGCCAGCGGCCAGATGCTTTGCGCTCGGACAGATCGATATCCAGCTCGAGGCTGGCGGAGCCCGTGCGCTTCGGCTCCGCAACAAACCGGAACGACGGCAGCCCCTTTCCCGCATGGCTCGCGATGAGGTCGGGATTCCGCTCGATGTCGAAAATTCCGTAGTAAACCACACGGCCGGAGGAAGACAGTTCCTCGGACCGCAGCACCATGCTCAGAACAAGCAAGGTTAGAACCATAAGCGAACGGGGGCGCATGGGAGGATGCAGGACTAGCAGATAGCAGGCACATCGCCAACCTTTCCGAGGTGAGGTGCTCCCCCACTCGCTGTCAATTTTCCGCCACATCAGGAATCGGGTCCCCGGCCGCTTTCAACACAACCTTGGAACCTCTCCCGGTCAAAACACCTGCCCGGAAATATCATTACCTGTTGACACAAGGGAGCCAATCGGTGTGCGCTTGCCTGACTCTCATGAACGACAATCCTTCCCCCCGGCCCGCGGCCGCGCTTCTGCTGCTCATCGCCGGTCTGGGAGGGCTGCTCTACGGCATTGATGTGGGAATTATTGCCGGGGCGCTTCCCTATCTGGAGGCCACCTCCGAACTGAACAGCAGCCAGCTCTCCTTCGTGGTGGCTGCGGTTTTGCTGGGAAGCGTTTTCTCGACCCTCTTTTCCGGAATGCTGGCGGATCTCTTCGGCCGGCGCCCCCTGATGATGCTGAGCGGCGTCCTTTTTATCCTGAGCATTCCGGCCATCGCCCTCGCTCAGGGATACTGGCCGCTGGTCATGGGACGCTTGCTCCAGGGGGTTAGCGCAGGTTTGGTGGGCGTAGTCGTCCCTCTGTATCTGGCCGAGTGCCTCGGAGCCGAAAACCGCGGCAAGGGAACCGGCGTGTTCCAGTGGCTGCTCTCGCTCGGGATCGTCGCGGCCGCCGTCATCGGATATGTCTTCAGCCTGAGGGTCGCCACCATCGAAAAGCTCGGCGATCCAATGGCGCTCTTCGCGTTCAAGGACACCGCCTGGCGGAGCATCTTCTGGGTCTCTCTCGCGCCGGGAATCTTCTTTGTGCTGGGAACCTTTTTCATTCCAGAATCGCCGCGCTGGCTTTTTCGCCGGGGACGCAAGGATCAGGCACGGGCGGCCCTGCTCAAATCCCGAACCCGGGAGCAAACGGATGTCGAGCTTCAGGAAATGGAGGCCGCTCTGGCGGCGGAAAAACTGAAGACGGGCACGCGGGAGCCACGGGAATCCCTCCTGCACCGGAAATACGTCCAGCCCTTCGTCCTCGCCTGCGTCATCCTCGCCTGCAACCAGACCACCGGTATCAACTCGATCATTGGCTACAATGCGACCATTCTCATCCAAGCGGGACTCAGCGACGCCCAGGCCCACCTGGGCTACGTCATCCTCACCATGGTCAATTTCCTGATGACCATGGTCGGCATTGCGCTGGTTGACCGCAAGGGACGGAAATTCCTTCTTTCCGTGGGAAGCGCGGGAGTCATCGTTTCGCTGATAGGCATCGGAACCGTTTTCTGGAAAACCGAACAACGCGGGGAGGATGTCCGGGACGCCATACAAAAAATGGTTTCTGCCGGCAACCGGTCGATTGATTTCAACGCCGTGACAGTGAACGCCTTGCTCGGCTCCCGCTGCGAGGCTGGCCCCTCCACGCTGATCGTCATTTACTCGTGCGGCGACTTCCATGCCACCACCAAGGCCGTGCGCTCTGACGCTCCGGGTGCGTGCGTCGAAATCAACCGGGCCGACTGCCTGCCCTCGAACCCCGTCGCCGCATTCTTCCAGAACCCGTTTGCCGACCTGAAACTATCTTCACGGGCTCCTCTGGTGATTGACCATGCTATGATCAAGCCGGTTCCCACCGAGAGCGCCGGATGGACGGCGGCCTTTTTCATTTTCACCTTCATGGCCTTCTTCTCGGTCGGCCCGGCTGTGTGCGTCTGGCTCGCCCTCTCCGAATTGATGCCCACACGGATCCGCTCCAACGGCATGAGCATCGCACTCGTGATCAACCAGGCCGTCTCGACGGCAATCGCCGCAGTCTTTTTGCCGAACGTCGGCCAGTATGGGTATTCTTCGGCATTTTTCTTCTTTGCCGCCTGCACGGTCGTTTACTTCGTCACCGCGACATTCTTTCTCCCGGAAACGAAGGGGAAAACGCTGGAGGAAATTGAAGCAGTTTTCGAACGAAGTCATTCAGGAAGCCAGAGCAAGGAGCGGAAGCGAAGTAATTCCTATTAAGATATTTTTGAAACGGCATTCGCCAAGGACCGCCAGCGCCTGTTGCCCGTGCGACGGCATGCCGGGCGGGATTGCCTTGACAGTGGGGTTGGCGGGATCTTGCATCCGCCATGACCATTTTCCCCGGAATTGTCCCATTCGGCGCACCTTTGCGGGCATTTGCCCTTGTCGGTTTTCTTTCGTTCTCCGCGCAGCTTTTTGCCGACGTCACGATGCCGGACATTTTTTCCGACCACATGGTCCTGGCGAAAGCCGCCAGGGTGCCGGTGTGGGGGAAGGCGGATTCGGGTGAAGAGATCGCGATCACCCTTGCAGGGAAGACCGTCCGCACGAAGGCCGGGGAGGACGGCAAATGGCGGGCCGATCTGGATCTGAAAAATGCTTCGGCGGGGCCGTTCGAGATGTCCGTTCAGGGAAAAAACAAAATCGTGATCGCTGATGTCGTGGTCGGAGAAGTGTGGCTCGCGGGCGGGCAATCGAACATGGAGTTGCCGATGAAGCGGCTTGTAAAATCCCCGGAGGAAGTGGCGCGTTCCGCAAATCCCATGCTGCGACAGTTCGAGGTAAAGAAGCGGCCGGCACTGGATCCGCAGGATGACTGCGAGGGGTTCTGGTCGGTCGCCTGCCCCGGAACCACGGCCGATTTTGGCGCGACCGGCTACTATTTTGGAAAGGCCCTCCAGCGGGAGCTGGGGGTCCCTGTCGGCATTATCAAGGATTGCTGGGGCGGCACGGCGGTGGAGCCATGGACGAGCGCCGCATCGATTGCCACGGTTCCGGAAATGGAGGCCGCAACCCAACCCCGGCGCAAGCTGGCGATGGACAATATCGCCGGGCTGGAAGCCTGGATGAAAAAGACCGGCCGCGAGGATCACCCGACAGCCGACATCACCGCCTTTACCACCGGCCCTGCGTCTCCCGCTGACGGCTGGGTTCCTGTGAAATCCGCCGGAGAGGTTTCCGCGCCCGGCCTGCCAAAGTATGGAGCCTTCTGGTTCCGCAAAGACGTCACCCTTCCCGCAGGTCAACTGAATACCCCCCAGGTTCTGGAGTTCGCACCGGTCGCGACATTCGACCGCGTTTACTGGAACGGCACGCTTCTGGGTGAAACAACCAGCCGGACTTTCTCCGGCGACCAGTCGGTCCGCCGCTACTTCATTCCCCCCTCGCTCCTCAAGGAAGGGGTCAACAACCTCGCCGTGAGGATTTTTGCCCCCGCCGCGCCGCCGGCATTCAGCTGGCCTCCGCAGGTCGGCACGACCATCCTGGAAGGAAACTGGCTTGCCAAAGTCGAGTTTGAACTGCCGCCCCTCGACAAAGGAGTCACCCCGCCGGCCCCCAAACTGATCCCGCTGCATGCCGTCGCCAGCAGCCTGTTCAACGGCATGATCCGCCCGGTCATTCCCTATGCGATCACCGGAGCCATCTGGTATCAGGGCGAGGCAAACTCGAAGCAGGCCCACGCCTACCGCACAGCCTTCCCGCTTGTGATCAAAGACTGGCGGCAGCAGTGGCAGCAGGGCGACTTCCCATTCTACTTCTGCCAGCTCGCCAACTTCCGTCCGAAAAACGCCGAGCCCGGCGAAAGCGACTGGGCCGAACTCCGCGAGGCCCAGCTCATGACGCTCTCCGTTCCGAACACCGGACAGGCCGTGCTGATCGATGTCGGGGAAACCGCCGATATCCACCCGCAAAACAAGGAGGCAACCGGCGAACGCCTCGCAAAAATCGCCCTCGCCCGCACGTATGGCAAACCGGTCACGTTTTCCGGCCCCCTTTACAAGTCCATGAAGATCGAGGGCGGCAAAATCCGCCTCTCGCTCACAAACTGCGAAGGCGGACTCATCGCGAAGGATCTCCCCGCCACCCAAATCCTGAAAACCAAGGACGGCTCCACCGCGCCACTCGTCCGCAACAGCCCGAACAGCCAGGTGGAAGGCTTTGCCATCTGTGGAGCAGACCGCAAATGGGTCTGGGCCGATGCGAAAATTGACGGCGACACCGTGCTCGTCTGGTCGGATGCGGTCCCCTCGCCCGTGGCCGCGCGCTACGCGTGGGCCGACAACCCGACCTGCAACCTGTATAACAAGGCCGGCCTCCCGGCGTCCCCGTTCCGCACGGACGATTTTCCCGGCATCACCGGGCAGCCGGCACCTGTCACCGGATCTCGATGACAAGAACCTCGGGCGCTGTGAGGTGGACGGTGACGAGCGTGCCGGCGGCATCGCTTTCGATCGTTCCCACCTCCGCGTCGAGCGGCTTCAACGTCAGCGACTCCACCCACTGGCTGACATAATCCTCCAGACGGTCACCGACAAACTTCTCCCCTTCCCGGCCTGCGGACATCTCGCGCACGGACCCGAGCCGGTCGGGACGCGACGCAAACTCCTCATTCAGCAACCCGGCGGAATCCAGATCGCGGCGGATACCGTCATAGATCGAGTCCTCCCGGTTGAGCCGGACATAGCGTGCGGCTCCGGGCTTCACCAACCCCGGCGGAATGCGGAACTGCACAGTCTCCCCGGCGTGGCTCGCAATGTCCGTGTTGTAGGCTGAGATCATGAGCAACGCCCTTCCATCCTGAAAAGAGGCCGCCATCAAATACTTTGTCAGCGAGGGAGAGAGAGTCAGCGGCGAAAACAGATACGCCTCGCCGCCGGCCATGTGGTCCATGATGCTCAGAAGCCATGCCTGGCTTGTGAAGAGGCCCTGCAGGTTGTTCCTGCGGTCCCGGAACCTGTCGAATACCGGCCAGTGCCAGAGCCGGTTGATGCCGGCCTCCCGCAGCCTCCACATCATCTGACACGTCAGAGCCGCCCCGAGCGCGCCGGGTTCCTCGCTCGCAAACTGCCCCTTTTCCACCTCCCCCCACGGAGCAATCCCGAACTCGTGGATTTCCCGGGACACGTCCTTGAGCTGCGGAAAGCGCCGGCCGAATTCCTCCCAAATCTCCCGGCAGCCGCCGGCGCTGAGATCGGGATCGTTGCCGGGCCGGTAGTAACGCGAGAACGCCACCCAGTCGAACGGCGCCCCCCCCGGCTGCGCCAGGCAATGCTCCGCCAGCTTGAACGCGCTCACGTTCTGCTTGTCATCAATCGCGCGCACGCTCGCTCCCGAGATGTTGAAGGCTCCGAATTTCGCCTCCGGAAAAACCTCGCGCACCGCCGCGGCCGCAGCGTCATAGTGCTGCTGATACTGCTCCTGGGTTCCGCCAAAGCGGGCGGTCCCGTTGTTCTCGGTTCCGACCCGGAACCGGAGGTGCCGCCCGGCATCCGGACCCATGATATTTTTTATCTCCAGACAGACTTCCTTGATGAAGTCGTGCCATTCTCTGGGATCGCGTGGCGGCGCGCTCTGTCCAAGCGACGACCCCGATTCGGGCCGCTCCGGAAAACACCACGGCACGTTGTCGAGCACGAGGGTCAGGTCCGTGTAGCCCGCGTCGAGATACGGCCGGAGCCGGGGCTCCAGCAGTTCCATACGGTATTGGATCTTTCCCGACTCATCCCGATAGGCGAGATCGATGGAGTCTGCTTTTGCACCCGGGTTTTCATTCCCCGCGGAGTTGCAACCCCCGAGGAGCCGAACGATGCTCAGATGGTCGGCAAAAGGCACCTCCCGCATGAAGGGTCGCTTTCGGTAGGGAAAATCCCCCTCCAGCATGTAATCGGGAATTTCCAAAAGCGGGTAGCCGGATTCCAGATACGGCCCGAGTGCCGCGCTGTAACGCCAGAATGGTTCCAACTTTCCGAGCGCAACGGACTCGCTGCCCCCGGCATGCAAGGATTGTTCCGCAGCCATGAGACGGACGATGCAAAAGATGACTGCGATAACTACTGTTTGAAGGGAAACCCTTCGCATGATAGACACACTACATTTAACAAAATATCCCGGTCAAGTTTCCCCCAAATTTCCCCCTCCTTGACGACATCGCTCTCTATGGAAAAACACCCGTGCAAATGAATGCGTCGGCACATTCAAGAGTTTCATGTCTGGAACAGGCCATGCGGGGCACCCTCCTCGCAGTGTGCCTGCACTTTGCTGTTTGGACGGGATTCGCCGACGAGTCGCGCCCGATTATCGGTGCGATCCGGTGGGACGCATGGCAGGAAGGCGGCGGGATCCAGGCCGCGGTGGAAAAGACGCTCGGGCCAAACCACTGGCATTACCGGCTGCCATTTTTTACGAAGATCATCGGCCCGGATGCAGTTGCCTTCGACGGCAACTCGCAGGCTGTGATGGATCAGGAAATCAATTACGCGGCCGATGCGGGAATCAATTTCTGGTCGTTCTGCATCTACGACGACACCACCGGAATGTCGAACGGTCTGCACCTCTACCTAAACAGCCCGGTCAAGAACCGGATCAATTTTGCCCTCAATCTCCAGGGCGGACACGTCGCGGGAAAAGCCCGCAACTGGCAGGCGGAGATCGCGCGCTATGTGAATTATTTCCAGGACCCCTCGTATCAGAAAGTTCTTGGCAACCGGCCCCTGGTCTTCTTGTTCGGCGCCATCAATCCCACGGACAAACTTCAGAAAGCCACCTTGATGACGACCATGCTCCAGCAACTGCGCGACGCGAGCATGGCCGCCGGACTCGGGAACCCCTATATCGTTTTTCAAGGTTGGAACGCGAACAAGGACTTCAACACCATGCAGGATTACGGACTGGATGCCATCGGCGCATATTGCATCTGGTGCGGCTCAAAGGAAGGCAGGCCGTTCTCCGCACTGGCCACCCGTGGCCGTCAAATCTGGGAATCGAGCAAGGCAACCGGAGCGAATGTCGTGCCGATTGTCGGTGCCGGTTGGGACAATCGCCCGCGGTTTGAAAACCCGGTCCCGTGGACGAAAGGTTCCCCGCTCCACACGCTTCCCCCCAAACCCGCCGAACTGGCGAACCACCTCGCGGATGCACTCGATTGGACGACCCGCAACCGCGCCACAGTCACCCCCGCCAACACCGTCCTGATCTACGCCTGGAACGAAAACGACGAGGGCGGATGGCTGGTCCCCACGCTCAATCCGGACGGCAGCATCAACTCCAAACGCCTCGACGCCATCACCGCAATGCTGAATGCCCGCCAGCAACCCGGAAAACTTCCCCCCCCCCAACCATCAAAACAATGAAATCAAAAACCATCACGGCAACTGTCGTGTGCGGACTGCTGCTGACTGTGGCTTTGGCTCAGGCACAGTCCACAAAAACTCCAGAGCCCTCGCAAAGCGCCAAGCATTACGATGTGGCCGCTTTTGTCTGGCCGTCGTATCACCCGGATGACCGCGCGAAGGTTTTTTGGCCGGACAGCATCGGTGAATGGCAGACCGTGATGAACAACAAACCCAAGTTTGAAGGCCACGAGCAGCCGCGCTTTCCCATCTGGGGCTACGTCAACGAAGCCGACCGCTACGTAATGGAGATGGAAATCGCCGCTGCCGCCGATCATGGCGTGAACGTCTTCATCTACGACTGGTATTGGTATGACCGGATGTCGTTTCTGGAAGCCTGCCTGAACGACGGCTTCCTCAAGGCCCAAAACAATAGCCGGATGAAGTTTTATCTCATGTGGGCGAACCACGACGTGACGCTCGGCTGGGACAAGCGCAACGCCGACGACGCGTTCACCAAAAAAAACAAGGCGATCATCTGGAAAGGCGCGGTGGATCGCAAGGAATTCGAGATCATCGCGCATCGGTGGATCGAGAAATATTTTTCGCAACCCACTTACTACAAAATCGATGGCAAGCCGGTGTTCATGCTCTATGACCTGAACAACTTTGTTCAGGGGCTCGGCGGGATTGACCAAGCAAAGGACGCCATCGCATGGTTTCGCGCCGAGGTAAAGAAAGCCGGGTTCCCCGGACTGGAACTCCAGCTCTCCATGCGCAAGGACAGCAAGAAGAGTCTGTCCGCCGTGGCCAGCGACAACATCGGCACGCAGAAGGACGTGGTCGAGAAACTTGGCTTTGACTCCCTTACGCACTACCAATTCGGCCATTTCACGGACGTGAACCGCGACTACAACACGATTATGAGCGATGTCGTGCGCGACTGGGAGACGATTTCCAAAGACTACACGGCGCATTATTACCCGCACGTCTCCGTGGGCTGGGACAGCAGTCCGAGAACATTCAATTACAAAGGCGCGATCGTCAAAAACAACACCCCGGCGAATTTTGAGCAGGCGCTACGTCAGGCGAAGGCGTTTGTAGAAGCCCATCCCAAGCAAGCGCCACTGATCACCATCAACAGTTGGAACGAATGGACTGAGACGAGCTACCTCGAACCCTGCACCAAGTATGGTTACGGCTATCTGGAGGCCGTGAAGAGTGTTTTTGGCGGCGATGCCAAGTGAGAAGCTAAATTTTAATGACCGCAACGCTGCAATCAAAAACATGAAACGACACGCTACAACACTCACCCGGCTGGCATCGCTGGCCGGAATCGTTACCGCTTTCGCCATGCTGGCCTCCGCCTCCCCCGCGAAAACGGAGCAAATCACCATCCCGAACCCCTCGTTTGAAACCCCCTCCGCCGGGAACGGATGGTATTCCGATCTCCCGTCGTCTGCGGACTTCGTCTGGAAAAACAACCTTCGAGAATATGGCCTGGCTGGGAAAGGCGGGGCCAGCCACTACACGAAAGCCGCCGATGGGGACCAGGCCGTTCATCTGGGCCCCGGCGCAAGCATTTCTCAAACCCTCGGCCCAACGGCACCGGATACCATTTACACCCTCTCCTTCAGCATCCTTCAAAGCAAATTTGTCCCGGTCCCGAATGCGGCGGTGAAGGCTGAGATTTTTGATGGTGATCGTCTCCTCGCTGCCCGGATTTTCACGGTTCCGGCGGCGACAGATGCCTGGGAGACCATGACACTCACCGGCAAACCGGTGCACACCCCGGCCGGCAATCTTTCCATCAAATTCACCGGGATCACCGCCGGCGCGCAAGGAATCGGGCCGTGGATCGACAACATCGCTCTGAACGCAGAACAGGTTCCGGCGGGTACAAGCCTGGTGAATCCATCGTTCGAGACCCCGGTTGTGGAGGAGAATTGGTGGTTTGGCAGCTTCCCGGACTCGTTCGGCTGGGAGAACAATCTGAAAGAATATGCCCTGGCCGGAAAAGGCGGTGCCAGCCACTACTCGGCACCGGACGATGGACTTCAGGTCCTGCACCTGACCCGAGGCAGATTCATCTCCCAGAAGACGGGCCCGACGCTTCCGGATACGACCTACAAGCTGACTTTCAGCCTGCTCCAGAGCAAGTTCACGCCAAACCCCGGAGCATCCCTCGAAGCAGAAATTTACGATGGGGAAAATCTCATCGCCTCAGAAATTTTCCAGGTGCCGGACGAGGTGGATGTCTGGCAGAATTATTCGCTCACCGCTGTCTCACCACATGCACCCAAGGGAGAACTGAGCATCAAATTCACCGGAAAAACAGGAGGCGGATCGAAAGACATGGGACCCTTGCTCGATAATGTTTCTTTGACAACCACACCGGTTGCGGCGGCCGCAGCTGGAGGCGCGGGGGGGGCAGGCGCCCCCATCACCGTAGCCAGCTATTACTTCGGAAACTACCACCCGAACGACCCGCGCAACGAGAAGATGAAGGGCAGGGGCTGGAGCGAATGGGATCTCGTCAAGGCCGCAAAACCCCGCTTCCCGGGCCACCAGCAGCCGAAGGTTCCCCTCTGGGGATACACCGACGAGTCGGATCCCAGGGTCATGGAGCAGAAAATCGCCGCCGCCGCCGACCACGGTGTCGATGCCTTCATCTTTGACTGGTATTACTACAATGACGGCCCGTTCCTCGACCGCACGATCGACGAGGGTTTCCTCAAGGCGAAGAACAACGACCGGATCAAATTCGCCTTCATGTGGGCGAACCACGACTGGATCGAACTTCATCCCTACAAAAAAGGCACTCCGAGAAAAGTCCTGTTCCCGGGCAGGGTGACACCGGAAAATTTCGAGAAGATCTGCGACCATCTCATCAAGGATTACTTTTCCCACCCGTCGTATTGGAAGATCGACGGCAAGCCGTATTTCTCGTTCTACGAGCTGAGCAAGCTGCTTGACAACTTCGGCTCGGTCGAGGCCGCGCGCGCCGCTCTCGACAAGTTCCGCGACAAGGCGAAGGCTGCAGGACTTCCAGACCTCCATCTCAATGCCGTGGTATGGGGGCAGCCCATCCTCCCCGGTGAAAAGGTTCCGGTGGACTCCGCCAAGCTCGTGCGGGACCTCGGGTTCGACTCGGTCACATCCTACGTCTGGTTTCACCACGCCCAACTCCCCCAGCAGCAGACGGACTACAACGTGGTCCGCGATGCGTATTTCAAATACTGGGACCGGGCCGAAAAAATGTTCGGCGTCCCCTATTTCCCGAACGTTTCCATGGGATGGGACCCGAGCCCCCGCTGCGACCAGCGCGACATCATGGACGACTCCGGCTATCCCTTCACCAAAGTGATCGTCAACAATACCCCCGAACGCTTCCGTGCCGCCCTGGAAATGACAAAAAAGCGTCTCCTCGCCGAACCGAACGGGCCCAGAATCCTGAACATCAACTGCTGGAACGAGTGGACCGAGGGCAGCTACCTCGAACCCGACACGAAAAACGGCATGAAATACCTCGAGGCCGTGCGGGATGTTTTTGGCACACCTCCAACATCAAAGTAACGCGCCGGAAAAGTGTCGGCATGAAACGCACAACGACCTCCAAGCGCGGAAGCATCCTCCCCGCCACCCTTCTGCTTGCTGCGTTCACGCTGACGGCTCCACTTCACGCGGACGAACTGGAACAAGGTTTTCAATCGCCGCCGGATTCCGCCAAGCCGCACAGCTGGTGGCACTGGATGAACGGCAACATCACCAAGGAAGGCCTCACCGCCGACCTGGAGGCGATGCAGCGCGTCGGCATCGGCGGCGCACAGATTTTCAACGCCGCCGAAGGCATTCCGCACGGGCCGATCCAGTTCAACAGCCCGGAATGGCGCGAGTTTGTGAAATTCGCCACACTGAAGGCGTGGCCGCAGTGGGTATTGGACGGCAAGTCCAGCCCGACGGGTCGCCACACTTTCACAACGTGGCATCACCGGAAAAAAGACGACGCACTGCTGCCCTCCGGCTTGCTCGGACCGGTGACTCTGCAATCTGCAACACTAGTCGAAGCAAAGGAGTAAAAATAAACCGTGCTTTTAAAAAAAACCATCCCCCTCCTCATCGCTCTGCTGCCTGCACTGACCGCACTGCAGGCTGCCGGGCAGATCAAGCCCGCCAGCCGCCCGAACATCGTTTTCATTCTCGCGGATGATTTGGGCTGGGCCGATCTGCCCGTCTACGGCAACCGGTTCAACGAAGCGCCGAACCTGACCCGGCTGGCCGGGCACGGGATGCGTTTCACCGATGCCTACGCCGCCGCACCGGTTTGTTCGCCGTCGCGCGCCAGCATCATGTCGGGCCAGTGTCCGGCACGCGTGGGCATCACAGATTTCATCCCAGGCCACTGGAGGCCATACGAGAAAGTGACGGTTCCCACCAATCGGACGCAATATCTTCCAACCGGGATTGTGACAGTCGCCGAGGCTTTGAAGGCGGCAGGCTACGCCACGGCATATTTCGGCAAATGGCATCTGGGCGATCAGAAAGAGAACCATCCGTCCCGGCAGGGCTTCGATGAGGCGAATATCGGCCAAGGCTATTTCAACGTCCGCTTCAATCCGGCACGCGAGGATTCCAAAGAAAAAATCATGGCCGAGCGGCTGGCTGATTTTGGCATTGATTTCATCGAGCGAAACAAGGCGAAACCATTTTTTTTGTTCCTCTCGCATTGGGATGTGCATGTGCAGTTCGACGCCGAGCAGCCGCGCATTGACAAGTTCCTGAAGAAACCCGCCGTCGCCGACTATCCCTGCCACGCAGTCTATGCGGCGATGATCGAGGGACTGGATCACAGCGTGGGACGCGTGCTGGACAAGCTGGACGCCCTCGGACTGCGCGAGAACACGCTGGTGGTTTTCTTTTCCGACAATGGCGGGCAGATCAGCAATGACCGCTATCCCGGTGTCGAGGAAGCGAAAATGCCGGTGCTGGCGCCGTCCAAACAAGGCATCTACCGAGGCAACCCGCTGGCCTACATCGCAACCGCAAACACGCCTCTTCGGGGTGAAAAAGGCACGCTTTTCGAGGGCGGTATCCGGGAGCCACTGATCATGAGTTGGCCCGGACAGATCAGATCGGGAAGTGTGTGCACGACCCCTGTGACCGGTGTGGATTTCTACCCGACCTTTCTGGAACTGGCGGGAGCGGCAAGGTCGGAAAATCAGCCTCTGGATGGCAAGTCGCTCCTCCCCGAGATGTTGAACGGCAAAGGCGACCCGGAGCGGGCGATCTATTGGCACTATCCGGTCTATCACCATGATGTTCCCTCATCCGCAGTGCGGAAGGGAGCGTGGAAACTGGTGGAAAATTTAGTTGAGGGAAACTGCGCGCTCTACAATCTGCAAACCGACATCGGCGAGACGACAGACGTGGCAGGAGTCTTCCCCGATAAGACAAAGGAACTTCAGGCTCTGCTGAAACAATGGCAGGCAGAAGTGCAAGCGGAGTTTCCAAAACCCAACCCGGCCTTCGACGAAAATCGAAGGTTCGAATGGGGACAGCGCCCCAAATGAAAGCGAAGAAATCCTGCTTCTTCGCCGCCTGCCTTCTTTTTTCCGGGCTTTCGATCTCCGCCGGCGGGGAGCCTGCCTGCAAACCGAACATCCTCTTCTTCCTGATCGATGACATGGGTTGGCGTGATCTTGGTTGTTGCGGCAGCACGTTCTACAAAACGCCGAATATCGATGCCCTGGCTGCAAGCGGAATGCGCTTCACCGAAGCCTACTCTGCCGCCGCGCTCTGTTCTCCTACGCGGGCAAGCCTCCTCACGGGAAAATCTCCAGCGCGGCTCCATTTCACCCATATCTTAGGAGGAGAAAAACCTTCTCCGGACAGAAAACTGAAAACCGCTGACTGGATTCAAAATCTGCCATTGGAGGAGGTCACATTCGCCGAGGCGCTGAAGGCCGCCGGTTATGCCACCGGCCAGTTCGGCAAGTGGCATATCGGAGGTCCGGGCTTCGGACCGGACAAGCAGGGGTTCGATGTCGTGGAGAAAACCGACCCCTTGAAAGACCAAGCAGACAAGAACGTGACACAGCTCACCGATGCCGCCATTGCGTTCATTCGCGGGCACGCAAAGGAACCCTTTCTCGCCTACCTCTGCCACCATACCGTCCATGTTCCTTACGAAGCCGACGAGGCATTGACGGAACCCTATCGGGCCACGGCACCACGCACCGGACAAAACCACCCCGTCATGGCCGCAATGATCGAAACCCTCGACCATTCCGTCGGGCGCGTGCTGCAATCCCTCGACGAATTGGGCATCGCAAACAACACGATCGTGATTTTCACTTCCGACAACGGCGGCCTGAAGTCGCTGCAGGAGGGAGGGAAAAACGTCACCGCAACCGACAACTCCCCGGCGCGCGGTGGAAAGTCCATGCTCTACGAGGGAGGCACGCGGGTTCCCCTGATCGTCAGATGGCCGGGTGTGACCCGGCCCGGAAGCGTCAACAGCACGCCGGTCATCAGCACCGATCTCTACCCGACGATTCTTGATGTGACCGGCCTCCCGCCACGACCGGAGCAACATCTGGACGGTCTGAGCCTCGCTCCTCTGCTCAAGGGAGGCAGCACGCTCGACCGCAACGCTCTCTTCTGGCATTTCCCCCACTACCATTCCGTGACAGCCAAGCCGATGGGGGCGGTGCGGGAGGGCGATTGGAAACTCATCGAGTTTTTTGAGGACTCCCGCGTCGAGCTCTACAATCTCAGGGATGACCTGGGCGAGAAGCATGATCTTGCAGAAAAGCTGCCGGAAAAAGCCGGCGAACTCCGGAAGATGCTCAGCGACTGGCGCGAACGCGTCGGGGCCCTGATGCCGACCCCCCATCCAAGCACGGCCTTCGACAAAAATCGAAGGCTCGAATGGGGACAGCGCCCCAAATGAACATGACAGCGAAGCCGACCAACTGTCTGATCGCTTTCTTTGCCCCTTTGCTCATTGGGTCGTTCATCCACACCACACTGAACAAGGTCGCAAAACCATCCGACCCGCCGGAAAGTTCGAAGCCCGTGTCAGCGGAAAGTTTTTGCGATCCATCAAACGAATACCGCCTCATGCAGTATGGGCTTTGGCCGGGTGCCATCACAAAATACCGGCAGTATGGCATCGGCGGGATGTTGGCGTTCTTTCACAAGGATCTGTTTCAGTCGGGACCCAACGGCGCAGCCCGGATTGGTCCGCTGGTGACCGCAGCACACACCAATGGCTACAAGCTCTGGCTGGCGGATGACTTCGGCTACCCGAGCGGAATGGCCGGCGGCATGGTCGTGCAGGAAAACCCCGCGTTTGAAGTGCGCGGACTGGCCATGGTGACGCAGAGCGGCAACGGCAGGGGAGCGACAGCCATCAAGCTTCCCGCCGGAGCCGAGCGGTTTGTCAGCGCCGTCCTTTACCCGGTGGTCAACGGCCTCCCCGACTTCACCGGCGGGCAAACCGTTTCCGTCGGCAGCATGCTCATCGAGTCCACCGGATTGGACGGGCCGTGGCAGTTGTGCGCCTTCGCCACCGTCATTCGCAACAAGGATGTGCAGGCGCAGTCCACTATGGAGCAGTTCGGGCATAGCGGACAATATCCCGATTTGATGAACCGCGAGGCGGTGGGACGTTTCCTGTCGTTGATGCACGAACCCATCGCCGCGGAAATTGATGATTTGCCGTCGAAAGTCGAAGGTTTCTACACCAACGAACCCAATCTCATGCAGGTGCATTGGAAGCCGACGACGATGGCGCCTTTTGCCTGCCTGCCGTGGAATGACAAGTTGCCGGAAAAATTCCGGCAAATGCACGGTTACGACCTGCTGCCACTGCTTGGCGCGCTTTATCAGGGCGACGGCACGGAAGCGCGGCGCGTGAGGATGCACTTCCAGCAGACGGTGGCGGAGTTGCTTTCCGTGAATTTCGCGCGCCAGATCCGCGAGTGGTGCAATGCGCACGGGGTTCACTCCAGCGGGCATTTCCTGCTCGATGAGCACCTCTGCATGCATGTGGCCAACTACGGAGACTACATGAAGTTTGTTTCCGAGTTCGATGTGCCCGCGATTGATACCGCCATCCCCAACCCCGACAAAATCGCCTCTTTCGCCTATCCCTTCGCCCTTTTCACCAGTTCGGTCGCCACTTGGAAGGAGCGGGACAAGACCATGTGTCTGCTGGATCCCATCATCGGCGGTGGCGGACACCATCGGCTTTCGCCAGCGATGCCTTTGCTCCGCAACTCCGTAAACATGACCTGCTTCCACGGCATCAGCGAGTTCAGCTCCTACACGCCGCTCACTGCCAGCCCCGACGGCAGCGCGACGGGATACACGATGGAAGAATACCGCGCCTTCAATGAATACCTCGGCCGCATCTGCCTGCTACTGCGCGGTGCAAAGCCGGCGACATCCGTCGCGCTCTACTACCCCATCGCCATGTTTCAGGCTGATTTTCGTCCGTCCGCTCAGCATTGGACCCAAATCCTCTCGCCCTACGAAAAACGGCAGCGCGCCTGGGACGACACCGGGAACGCGCTGCTTCAGGCGGACATCGCCTTCAGCATCGTCCACCCCGAGGCAGTGGCGCAATCTGCCGTCGCCAACGGCACCATGAAAATCGGATTCGGCAACTACCGTTATCTCGTCATGCCGCAGGTGGAATTTCTGCCGCTGGCCGTCCTCGATAAAATCAAAGCCTTCGAAGCCGGCGGCGGCACCGTGCTGTGGGTGGACACCAAGCCGCAAACCGGCGCTTATGCACGGGAAGATGTGCAAGTGGCCGCCGCGCTCAGGGAAACACCAGTTATTCACCCCGCCGACCTCGCAGCGCGCATCACCAGCCCCTACCCCAGGGATTTCAATCTGCGATTCCAACCCGGCTCGGAAAGTCTAGCCGTCGCCCGCTTCCGACGGGAAAATCAGCCGGTCTATTTCCTCGTCAACCGCACGGAAAAAGAACTCACCGCACACGTTCAATCCGACTCAAGCGGGAGGGTGAAAGTTTTTGACCCCGCCACCGGCACAATTCAGGACACAGCCCTGCCGGGCGAGCTCAAAATCGGGAGCTTCGGCAGCTTGCTCATTTTGCCGTGATCTCGCTCTGGCTTTTATGGAAAAATTCAATCCCCTCAGAAAAAATATCCGCCAATGAAACTCCCCTTGATGCTCCCTGTCGCCGCGTTGCTGCTGGCTCCACTGGCCGCGCTGTGCGCTGCCGACACCGCCAGGCCCGCCAGCCGCCCCAATATCATTTTCATCCTCGCCGACGATGTGTCCGCCCGGGATCTCGCCATTTATGGCGGGCCGGTCCAGATGCCGGCGCTCGACCGGCTGGCAAAGCAGGGAGTCCAGTTCAACAACGCATGGTCCGCACCGCTCTGCGGCCCTTCACGGGCCATCCTGAACACCGGAAAATATCCCCATCATCAGGGCTACTACGAAAATGCCGTGTCCCCGAGCGTGGCGTTCTACGACGATCCGAGACATCTGCCGCTGCTGAAAATGGCCAGGCAGGCGGGCTATGCCACCGGCATGTTCGGCAAGATGCATTTTGGAAATGACGCGTCGAAATACGGGGCGGATGTCCATTGCGTTTACCGCTACTGGAAGGGATACGACGGTCCCAGCCATGCTGTGGACGGCAGTCGTGAGGGCATGTATGGCGTCTCGTGGTATTGGCATCCGGGACTGATTCTCAACGGAGTCGGGATTCCCACCACGGATGAGGACTTCGGCCCGGACATCGAACTCAAGCAGTTGCTCGGGTTTGTTGAGGCCTGCAAGGATCGGCCGTTTCTCGCCTACTGGCCAACCAACCTGCCGCACATGGAAAGGAGCTCCAAGACCGGCTACAAAACATTTTCTTACACCGATGTGCCGGAACTCGACGCCAGCGGAGCAAGAACCGGACGCAACGTCCCGGGCTCCCTGCAATCCAACATGGGGTATCTGGATCATCTCATCGGTCAGCTTCAACGCGGGCTCCAGCAACTCGGAGTGGCTGAAAACACGATCATCTTCTTTGCCGGCGACAACGGGACAGCAAATGGAGACAAGGGCAGCTACAACCGTGACGATGCCATCCGCGTGCCGCTTGTGGTTTCCGGCGGTCCCGTGAAGCCTCGCGGCCGGAGCGACGTGCTCGTGGATTTCACCGACATCTGGCCGACAGTCGCCAATCTCGCCGGCTACACCGGCGCCATGAACACCGACGGGCACAGCTTCGCACCCTACCTGCTCGGGCAGCCTTTCACCCCGCGGACCACGATCCAGATGGCAATGAACAATGCCCGGTGGATCCGCGATCGCGACTGGCTGCTTGACGGACGCGGGCGCTTTTTCGACGTGCGGGGAGCCTCACAGCGGGAGGACTACAAGGATGTCTCCAAGTCTCACGACCCGGTGGTCATGGCCGCGCGGCAGCGCTTCGAAAAGCTTCTCGAGGACATTCCGCTTCCCGATGAAAATGACCCGCTGACCCGGAAGGCGTGGCTGAAATTCCGCAAATCCAAAGACTCGCTGGTGCACGTCTTCAGACCGGACTACCTGAAACAGTGAATGAGAACCGGCCGCAAATTACGCGCCATTCGGGTCAGTCCTTGCTTTTTGACATTTCTATTCTTTTGACAAGCCTTCCGACCTCCGGTCGCCCATCAGCTTCCGAGCAATATCGGCTCACCCGGCTCGACACGCCCATCTTCAACTGGCTGGCAATCCACTCGTTGCTCATGATGGTTTGTCTTTTGATCATCGAAGCCATGGCGATCTTGCGCACATCCCCCTTGGACAGAGTTTCCAGTGCAGCCGACGCAAGCCCGAATTCCTTCAGTCCAGCCGCAATCAGTCGGATCGCTTCGCTCTCATCGTGGGCATTTTGAATCTGCCCACGTGATCTCTTTTCCCTTCCGGGAACCCTCCCAAGGATCCCTTGGCGAAACTCCTCGCCCCCCGAAACACCATCCCCTTCTCAACGCCTTGAGCATCCCTTGATCGAGTGCACCTCCCTCTCGCTCCTCCTCGGCACGCTTCTCCAACACTTCCCGATACATCCGCCGCCCTCGCGCATCGTCCCTCTCTTAACTCCGCCGCGGCCTAAATCCCGGGGGGAAGCTCACCCCCAGTCGAATTTTGAAGACGGGTCATCCAATTGTCCCAGCGGTAAACGCATTCATTGGTCAGCCACTCAGTGGTCACTTGGGCTCCATAAATACTCGTATGGGTCGGATCGTACCAAAATTGTGGACCCTTGAGCCTCTGGAAAATTTCGCGCGGCGGTGGACCCAGCGAGATTGTGCCGGGGGGCAGGGCGTCAATAAACGCAACTTGATAGGCGAAATCTATGGCGGAAAGCACTGGCGTTGCATAAAATCCACGCACATCGATATAGCCATTAATTTCTGTCATAAGATTCTGCTCGACATCAACCCAGCCTGGATAGGGAACATGTTCTGGATATGACTCTGCCGAAGCGCCCTGAACGTAGCCGTTAAGAAAGGCGTTCCAGTTCTTTTCAAAATCGAACTCCGACTGATTCCCGGGTGGGAGACCGGAAAAGGATTCGCCTTTTTCGAGGGGCCCGGGAATTCTCATGCTGGACAGTCGGCCCACCGCGAACTCATGAAGGAGTGTGCTCTTGATCAGATTCCAATAAAGCGCGTTGGCGTCGGGCTTGCGCGAGCAGGCCCTCCAAGCTTTCAGAAAGACGGAGTTTTCTGTGTAGAGGACATTGCGATTGATGTCCAAGCCCTCAAGATACAGGATCGGCGAGCAGTCATATTCGCGGCAGACTTCCCGGAGAAGAAGGACGCGGGCATCGCGAAACATCTGTCGTTCCGTCGGGGTCAGACAGGCAATAAACTCCTTGAACATTTTTAATCTTTCAAAGTGGTTGGCCCCCGGGCTCGCAAATTCCAGCACGGTGCATCCCATCTCCCTAGCCTTCAGGTTTCTTTCTATCAGCCCCCCGTCGACTCCATAAAATGTAAGACTGCCACCCTCGAGAATAATGATGGGTTTCGTATTCCAGTTCTTCTGAGAGCGCAGATGTGCGGTCAGCCCTTCGGTTACGCACATGGAACGCGAGTCGGGATATAGCCAGCGGTCCGGCACAAGATGCCTCATGAGTATTAATGCTGCTAGAATTCCCAGGATCGGCAGAATGAGACTCCGCAGTCTGTGGGGATGGTCCGGCAAAGGTGCCCAAGCGAGGAAAACGAGGGTCAAAATGGGGACAAAAATCAGCATCAGTGAGGTTCAGAATTGGAAATAAATAAAGCGCATGTTGCCCGCGTACATGAAGAGCACAGCGACAATCGCCGCCAGAACAAGCGCGGCGTAGAGGAGGGAGGGCGATCGAGTGGTCGCGGGCGTCTTTCGGGCCTCAGTTCCAACCACCCAAGTGTCCACAAGCAGGGGGGCGATGATTAACAGCCAAGGGATAGGCTGCGCATTCGCCCCCTGCCAGACAAACAAAGCGTCAAGAATGACGAGCGCATCCACAGCGTTTTTCGCCCGGAAGGGGATCCAGAGGAAGAATACGGTGACCTGTGTTAGAAGAAGACCGGTTCCGGCACTGATGGGGTTTGCCTTGTAAAACCGGCTGCGGCACCACAGATGATTGACGCAGAGAAACACGCCGTGAAGGAGTCCCCAGACGATAAAATTCCAACTGGCACCATGCCAGAGGCCGCCCAGCAACATGGTATACATGATATTACGGCACTGAAACCAATTGGTCCCCCGGTTGCCTCCGAGAGGGATGTACACATAGTCCCTCAGCCAGGTGGAAAGGGAGATATGCCATCGCCGCCAGAAATCCACCATCGAACTCGCCCGGTAGGGGAATCGGAAATTTTCCGGCAATTCGTATCCAAAAAGATTCGCAATACCGATGGCCATGAGCGAATATCCTGCAAAGTCGAAATAGATTTGCCCGTAAAATCCAAGGCAGCCTGCGAGTGTCTCCATGCTGGATCGCTTGGCCGGATTCTGAAAGAACCAGTCCACATACAACGCGATATTGTCGGCAAAGACAGCCTTGTAAATCAGCCCCCCAAAAAAACGTCGGCACCCCTGCAGCGCCTGCCGGGGATCGTATCTCCTGATGGAAGCCAACTGAGGCAGAAAATACGTGGCGTGAATAATGGGGCCTGCCACCAGGTGAGGAAAAAAGGAAAGATACATGCCGACTTTGACAATGCTCTTTTCGGCAGAAACCCGTTGTTCGTAGACGCTTATAACATAGCTTAGACCTTGGAAAATATAGAAACTGATCCCAACTGGCAGAATGATATGGAGCGTGGTCCAGCCGAGATCAACGCCAAGTCTCGAAGCGGCGATTTTTAGCGATCCCATGAAAAAATTGCAGTATTTGAAGAAGCCAAGCAATCCAACAAGAGCTGCGGATGCCGCGAGCAATATCTGCTTTTGCCGGCGGCGGTTGTCCGGCCGGGCGCAGATTTGCTTGGCAGCGAAGTGCGAGACGAGAATGACAGATGCCAGCAGTCCTGTAAATCGCCAGTCCCACCAGCCATAGAATATGAAATTTGTCAGCAGGAGCCATCTGTGGCGCCAGTGATCCTCTCGCAGGCTCCAATAAACCGCCAATGCGATAGCGAGGAACGCCAGAAAGGTGATCGAGACAAAACTCATCGTGCGGAATACTCCATAACAATCTCAAAACGAATCGTCGAACGGTTTGTAAAACTAACCCGCTGCGCGACGGTCGGGGAGGTTGAAGCTTTCATGGCTACAGTCAGCGCTGGAATGCTCAGGTTGGTGGTGAAAAAACCAAATCCCGCTCGGTTTCCTCGTCGTGATCTCGCACCTTGCGCAAGAGCGAGGGAAAGTCTGTGCGCGCTTTTGGCAGCTTTGGTTTGCCGATCTTCGCTGCGGAGACCCGTCCGCATGTCCACAGTCTGGGATCGTTGCCTGGCATATTCCAGGTTGTCCTTGGCTCTTGTGACAAAAAGAACGCTCCAGCTTGAGCGATCAAATGAAGGCGTTGGAAATCCATGTAGCCGCGATCCATCACGTGAATGCCCCGAGCTCGAAAAAGAGATCGTCGAGCCAGCGGACGTCGTGCTGGCGTGCGGGGGAAACAAAAACGCAGGTGGGAATCAGACCACGGAGGTCGATCTGCGTGTGCATCTTGATCCCGACTTTGGTCTTTCGGAAGGAGGCCCAGGGAAACAGCGTCAAAGACAGATCCACCGTCGTGAAATCCAAGGCATAGACCGTATTGTCAATATCCAGCCCCAGATCCTCACGTGGCGGGATCCATTTCATGTGGAGAGCGTCTTGTGGATGCGCCGTCCGGCGTAGTCGCAGGCAGTGGAGGAAGAGTGCTTCATGGTGAGGGTGTTCACCAGAGTCGAGTTGAGATGATAGACGTAGGTGCCAGTATCGCTCCCCATGGCGACGGTTTCAAGCGCGTCGTAGGTCCAGCCGGTTGAGGCGAGTGTGGCAGAATTGCGCAATGCGGTGAAGGCGTTCTTTCGTTGCTTGGAGTCGTAGCCGGTGTCGGTGGAAAATCCTCCCAACAGGCCAGCGGTGATGGTCTCGCCATCTGGCTGACCGGCATCTGTGAACGCGGGAACCCGTGTGCCAGACACGTCCGTGATCTGCCTGGGCCGGTTGCGCTGGTTATAAAGGTTGCCGACATCGGGCGTGGAGTCGGAGTAGTCGATGGAGGCAAGGCGATGGAGTTTGCTTTCGTTATGGCCTACTGGCTCGGAAGATGCCCTGCTTGCAGATTCAGCCTCGCGGCCTCTTTCTGGACATCTCTTTCGGTCGTGAACTGTCTAATTCGACCGATGGGACTTTCACCCATATGGCTTTCGCCTTCCCCGGCGCACACCCGAAAACGAAGATCGCCCGCCAAGCGGTCATTTTGTGCAAAAACGAAAATCAAAATGTGCAATGGACGCCGGGCATCAATGACATCATCTTTGGCATGTTTTTCGTCTGTCCCCCCCCGTGCCATCCATCAAAGAACATCCTGTTCCCCGCCTGCCGGCATTTGTGCGCCGTCATGGCGACGGATCAACAGACTCACCTCCAGTGAACGACCGAAATCTTAGAACACCATGAATCTTAAATACCTGACCCGCGCTTTTGTCGGCCTCCTGGCGCTCAGCGGCATCCATGCCGCAACTCTGGAGGAGGTTTTCCAAAATCCGAACAGCGGGGATTTGCCTGTGGATTCCCAAATTGGAGTCTTCTGGTTCTGGGCCAACACGGTGACCAAGGAGGGGATCCGCCGCGACCTGGAGGAAATGAAGCGCGCGGGAATCCGGCGGGCGGTGCTGGGAATGACCACGGCGCACAGCGCGACGGTCGAGTCCGGAGGCGTCGTATTCCTCACCCCGGAATGGCTCGCACTCTTCCGCTATGCGCTGGATGAGGCGGCGCGGCTGGGCATCCAGATCAGCGCGGTCATGAGCAACGGCTGGTATCAGGGAGGACCATGGGTGACTCCGGAGATGGGGGCCCAGATGCTGGTCTGGTCGGAGACGACGGCCAAAGGCCCGTCGGATTTTTCGAAGCGGCTTCCGGATCCGGACAAATTCCGCAAAGGCAAACACGCGGGAATCTCCAGGCAGGCACCGGGTCACTTCAAGCCGGTGGCCGTGCTCGCATTCCGGCAGAACGACAAAGGCGAACTCATCAAGGATTCGATGGTCCGGCTGGACGACAAGGTGCGGCCCGACGGCACGCTGGACTGGCCGGTTCCCGATGGCACATGGACCATCTTCCGCTTCGCGCATGTCCCGAATTTCGTAAAGATGAAACAGGATTCCCCCGGGTTCACAGGCCTGCAGATCGACCACATGAGCGCGCCGGTCATGGAGATGTTTTTCAACAAGGTCGGCATCCCGATGCTCGAAGCCGCCGGACCGCACGTGGGAAAGACGCTCGATTTCTTTCATGAGGACAGCGTCGAGCTGGGACATTTCGACTGGACTGGCGATTTCCCCGCCCAGTTCGAAAAACGCCGGAAATACGACCTCATCCCGTGGCTTCCGGTGCTTGCGGGCAGGAAATTCGCAGACCAGCCGGATGCCGGCCGTGTGGAGAACGATTTTGTGGAAACCGTGGACCAGGTGATGGCGGAAGAACATTACGGAAAATTCCGCGAGCTGTGCCACCAGCACGGAATCAAGCTGGAGACTGAAGGTGGAGATGTCTCCGGCAGTCTGCGCCTCAAGGGCACGACCGACCTCGTAATGGGGGAGTTCTGGAACTCCCGTCCCAACAAGAACGACTCGCGCTACGTCGAAAATTCGAATTTCCTTCGGGCGTTCAACCCGAATGCCGTCAGCGCCAGCCACGTTTTCAGCAACGGACGGGTGTCGTTCGAGGCGTTCACCACCGCACAGCACTGGATGGAATATCCCGCCATGCTCAAGCCGATGGCGGACGAGGTGTATTGCCTCGGCGTGAACAACCTGACCCTGCACGGATATTCCTATTCGCGGCCGGAAACGCCCAAACCGGGCGACGTGTATTTTGCCGGGACGCATTTCGACCCCGGCGTCACTTGGTGGAAATACGCGGGGGAATTCTTCGCCTATCTGAACCGCTGCCAGGCCATGCTCACGGCGGGAAAGCCGGTTGTTGACATCCTCTATGTGGACGGTCCCGAGACGCAGGCGCTGATCCAGATGAACGAATCCCGCTCGCTCACCTCGCTGGGCAAATGCGACGTGGCACCCGGCGACCTGCTGATCAAGCAGTTAAATGTGCTTCCGGACGGCAGAGTCGGACTGCCAAACGGCGCTTCCTATGCCGTGCTGGCCGTCGCCAATACCGCCATCGAACCGGAGGTCTTGGAGAAAATCGTTCAACTGGCCAGGGAGGGCGCAACCGTCTGGCTGCGCTCGGTCCCGAAGCAGGCGAACAAATGGACAGGATCGCCCGACACGGACACGAAAATCGCCGCCAGCCTCAAGGAACTCGGCGCGGAGAACCCGATCGGCATTCGCCCGATCGGCAAAGGCCGGGTCATCGTCGGCGACATGCCGGTGAAGGAGGTTCTTTCGCTCGTCGGCCTGCCCCCGGCATTTTCTTACTCTCCCGACGACGGCCAGCCGTTCCTCGACTACTACCAGCGCCAGGACGGAGACACGGACATCTTCTTCGTCGCGAACTGGAAGGATGCCCCTCACCGGGCCGAATGCTCGTTCCGCGTGACGGGCAAACAACCGGAAATCTGGAATCCCGTGACGGGAAAGATCGAGGCGTGTCCCGCTTATCAGATCGAAAAGGATACCGTCCGGGTGCCGTTGGAATTGCCCGCATACGGATCGACATTCGTTGTCTTCCGGAAGCAATCCGATGGCGGCCACAAGCCGCTGCAGCATGAGAACAACAAGGCGCATGTTGTCACCCGGACGCTCGCAGGCCCGTGGCGCATCCAGTTTGCCCCGGACCGCGCGGGAGAAGAAAAATTTGAGTTCGCGGCACCGGCCTTGTTTCTCTGGAACGAGAGCGAGGACGCCCGGATCAGGGGCTTCGCGGGCACTGCGTCGTATCTGACGACGTTCGATTCCCAATTCCCAATTCCCAACTCAAAATTACTCCTCGACCTCGGCGTCGTTCACGACCTGGCGGAGGTTCTCGTGAACGAAAAATCCGCGGGCGTGCTCTGGACACCGCCGTTCCGCGTGGATATTTCCAAACTGGTAAAGTCCGGAAAAAACGATCTGGAAATCCGCGTGGTCAACACCTGGCACAACTGGCAGGTGGCAAACAAATATGCGCCGCTGAAAACGGCTTGGGCAAACAGGTGGAGCAAGGAACCCCTGCCCGCCGGCCTGCTCGGCCCGGTGACGCTGGATCTGATAAAGGAGTAGTCATGATGAAACAAATGATCGGAACACACAAAGCCATCCCTTCAATGCATCATGGAGGGGCTGCACCGGCAGCACCAATTTGTTGACTCAAACCATTTTATGGGACGGCACGCCGGCTGTCCCTCCAATCCGCATGGTTCGTCGATGGACCGCCCTGGCGGTGGCACTCGCAACCTCCATCCCCCCCCTCCTGCCCAAAGCGGCGGCTGCGGAAACCCTGCAGCAGGAATTCGCCAACCCGCCGGCACCCTTCAAGCCGTGGGTGTTTTACTTTTTTGAAAACGAGATCATGGATCCTGCGGGGATCACGGCGGACCTGGAGGCGCTCGCCTCGGAGGGCGTGGGCGGATTGATCGTGTTCTCGGAGCACCGCAAGGACATGAAGACGGGCAACGTCAAAATGTTCTCGAAGGAATACGACGCGGGAATCCAACACCTGCAAAAGGAGGCTTCGCGGCTCGGACTGGTGCTCAGCTTTCAGGACTGCGCGGGCTCGTCCACCGCAGGAGGCCCCTGGAACTCGGTGGAGCAGTCGATGAAGTATTTTGTCTGGTGCGAGTCGCGCGTCGCGGGCGGAGGAGTCCGGACGCTCAAGCTTCCGCAGCCGTTCACGATCGGCGGGTTTTACCGGGACATCGCGGTCATGGCTTACCCGGTCGGACCAGACAGCCAGCTCGCGCCGAAACCAAAAATTACCGCGCCAAAAGCAAGCGGCGACACCTCGGAGATGATGGACAGCGACATCCTGACGAACACGCTGTTCCGGAATAACGCGAAAAACGAGAAGCGCGAGATCCTCCTCGAATACCCCGAGCCGGTCACGGTGGGACGGTTGTTCGGATACGGCACGCTCTTCAATTTCAAGCCCGACAGCGTTCTGGGTTTTGATCTGGAGGCCTCGGATGACGGGAAGGCCTGGCGGAAAATTGCAAGTGCGACACAGAAAGGCAATAATTCCGCCGTCGCTGACTTTTCAGCAGTCACCGGAAAATATTTCCGCATCCTTGCTTCCGCCAACGTCGAGAATTTCTGGATCTCCGAACTCGACCTGCTCCCCCCCGGCGGCCGGCCTGCGGCCTATCCGGAATTCAACGACTGGGCTGCGGCGACGGGACGGGAAAAGGGAACCTTCGAGAAATTTGCACCGTTTTGCATCGGCGATGACAGGCCGCTCGACCCCGCCCGCGCCATCGATCTCACGTCGCAAATGAAGCCGGACGGTTCGCTCACGTGGGATGCCCCGCCGGGAGAATGGCTGGTGCTGCGCATGGGTTACACCACCAACGGAAAAACAAACCATCCCTCCACCGACGAGGGGGAAGGCTACGAGGTGGACAAGCTCGATCCGGCACTGGTCCGCCGCCACGGCGAAGAGGCGCTGCGCCGCATGACGGGCGGCGGAGCGGGTTCGCCGGCACTCAGGATGTTCAGCGTGGACAGCTGGGAAGCCGGCGGACAGAACTGGACGGAGAACCTTGCTGCGGAATTCGAGCGTCGCAACGGATACTCCCTGCTCCCGTTCCTGCCGGTTCTCGGCGCGAAGCAGGTGGGCGATGCGGATTCGACCCGGCGGTTTCTGGAGGACTTCCGGCGCACCCTCCGGGATCTGGTCTCGGAATCCTTCTACGGCGTCATGCAGGATGTCTCGAAAAAGCACGGCCTGTCGTTCCTGGCGGAAGCATCCGCAGGCCCGGTCCCGATCCACCGGCCGCTCGACTATTTCGACTATGTGGACATTCCGGCGGGAGAAGCATGGGCGCTGGGAAATTTCACTTCCGACGGCAACATCAGCGGCGGACTGCGCGACACCGTCTCTGCAGCACACCTGCTCGGGAAACCGGTCACTCCCGTCGAGATCTTCACAAGCAACCGTGGCGACTGGAACATGGCCCCGCGGTATCTGAAGGCATTTGGCGACAAGATCCTGGCGGCCGGAGGCAACCAGTTCACGATGCACTGCTACATCCACCAGCCGTCCGGCGATCCGGCACCCGGCTGGACGATGAACCACTACGGCACGACGTTCAACCGCCATGTGACGTGGTGGAAGCAGGCGGGGCCGTGGCTCGAATCGATCGCGCGCAGCCAGGTCATGCTCCGACAGGGACGCACGGTCGCGGATTTCTGCCGGCTGATCGGTGACGATGAGGCCATCGTGGATCCCGATTTCGCAGACCGACAGGTTTTCTGGGACGCCCCATCAGGTTACGCCAACGACTGGGCGGGCGGAAAGAACCTCCTCCGGCAATTCACGGTGGAAAACGGTGAGATTGTTGCCACCTCCGGCGGCGCGCGCTACCGCCTGCTCGTGCTTCCGGATCGCGATGTCATGACGCTCGATGCCGTGAAAAAACTCCACGGGCTCGTCGAGGCAGGCGGAGCCATCCTCGGTCCGAAGCCGACCGCCCGGGAGGGACAGCAGGGAGGCCAGGCATCGGACAAGGAATTTTTTGAAAATGTCACCGCGCTGTGGGGAACTGATTCTCAGCAGGACCGATGCGTTGGCAAGGGACGCGTCCTCACCGGAATGAGCGTGGACGCCGCGCTCAAACTCCTCGGCGTGCCGCCGGATCTCGCTTGGACAACAGCAGCCAAAGACCCGAAAGTTTTCTGGCACCACCGCACGGACGGCAAGCGGGACATCTACTTCCTCGCCAATGGCGGAAACGCCACGCTGGATGCCTCGTTCTCGTTCCGCACCGCCGGCCGCGCACCGGAAATCTGGAATCCGGAAAACGGACTGATCCGGAAGCCCGCCGTATTCCAGATTGCGGACGGGCGCACGGCGATGCCGCTCACGCTCGCTCCTTCGGAGTCGCTCTTCGTGGTCTTCGGACCCGATCCCGCCGGAAAAAACTTTGTGAGTGTTTCCCGCGACGGGGAGAAATTGTGGCCTCGCGACAGCGGACCGGCTCCCGGTATCCCGGACGTTTGGATTCAGCCGGACGGAAGCGCCGTGATGGAGACGCCAGTCTCCGGCGCGTATGCCTTTGCGAACGCGCTGAACAAAACGGCCAGCGTCACGGTTCCCGCGATGCCCCAGCCGCTTGACCTGAATGGCCCGTGGCATGTCAGCTTCGAAGGCACAGCCAAACCGGCCCCCCAGGTTTTTGAGCGCCTCATCCCATGGAACACCCACCCCGATCCGGTTGTCCGGTTTTTCTCGGGCATGGCAGAATACCGGATGGCATTCACCCTCCCGGACGGAATTCCCGGCGTCAACCGGGCCATCTGGCTCGACTTGGGAGAAGTCCGTGAACTGGCGGAAGTCTCCCTCAATGGCAAGCCGCTCGGAATCGTCTGGATGCCCCCGTTCCGGCTGGATGTGACAAAAGCCTTGCTGCCCGGAAAAAACACGCTCGTTGTCCGTGCGCTCAACACCTGGGCGAACCGCCTCATCGGCGACGCGGCACTGCCGGAAGCGGACCGGAGCACGTGGACGTCGTTCACTCATTACAAGAAAAACGACAAGCTTCCCGACTCGGGACTTCTCGGCCCGGTGAAGTTGCAAACCAAAGCCAGGGTGCAAATCCCCTGAGCCGTCTTTGATTCAATTGCTCCTCACACCGGAAATGAAAAAACTTCCCTGCCTTCTCCTCGCCATCTGCAGTCTCGCATCGGCGTATGCCGGGGTGAGCGACCTGTCCACACAGTTCCTGAAGCCCCCCGATTCCGCGCGGCCGTGGGTCTACTATTTCCCGCTGGATGGCAACCTCAGCCGCGAGGGAATCACCGCCGACCTCGAAGCCATGAAGCGCGCCGGCATCGGCGGACTGCTCTACATGGAAACCGCCCAGGGAACACCAACAGGACCCGCGGCGTTCGGCGGGCCGGAGTGGAGGGACCTGATCAAACATCTTTGCAGCGAGGCGGCGCGCCTCGGTCTCCAGATCAACATGAACAACGATGCCGGCTGGTGCGGCAGCGGCGGCCCATGGATCACTCCCGAACTCTCCATGCAGAAGGTCGTCTGGAGCGAGACGGAAGCCGACGGACCGGCGCATTTTGAGAGCAATCTGCCGCAGCCAAAAGCCGGGAAAGACTTCTATCGCGACATCGCCGTCCTCGCATTTCCCACCCCTCCAACAGGCCGCTTCATTTCCCAGCTCGCCGCCAAATCCGGAGTGGCCCGCACCGAAATCCCGCCCCGGGCATCGTATCCAGAACTGCCAGGCGAAAATATCGTCCCGCGGGATCAAATCCTGGATCTCACCGGCAAACTCGGAAAAGACGGACGCCTTTCGTGGGATGTCCCTGAAGGGAAATGGACGATTTTGCGATTCGGGCACACCACGACAGGGAAGGACAACCATCCCGCGCCTGAGGCGGGCCGCGGTCTGGAGAGCGACAAGCTCAGCAAAGAGGCGACGAAGGTCCATTTCGACGGCCTGATGCGGAATATCATCGACGACAGCGCGCCACTCGCGGGCAAGGCGCTCATCTCCACTCACATTGACAGCTGGGAAACGGGGTCGCAGAACTGGACGCCGAAATTCCGGGAGGAATTCCTCCGGCTGCGAGGCTACGACCCGCTGCCCCTGCTGCCTGTCCTCGCGGGACGGATTGTCGGAAGCCCGGAAATTTCCGAGCGGTTCCTCTGGGACATGCGGATGACCGCCGGCGACCTGCTGAACGAGAACTACGCCGAATACCTCGCCGGGCTCGCGCACAAGCATGGCATGAGACTGAGCATCGAGGCCTATGGCAACGGGCCCTTCGATGACATCAGGTATGCGGGATGCGCAGATGAGCCGATGGCGGAGTTCTGGTGGCCAGCGCAGGCAAATCTCCACCCCAGCTGCCTCGAAATGGCATCGGCCGCACATGTCTATGGACGGCCGATCCTCGGAGCGGAAGCATTCACCGCGACCAACGAGGAACGGTGGCTCGGCCACCCGGCCCTCCTCAAGGCGCTGGGAGACCGTGCGTTTTGCGAGGGGATCAACCGCTTTGTCTTCCACCGCTATGCGGCCCAGCCGTGGACGAATCCGGACCGCTCGCCGGGCATCGGCATGGGACCATGGGGACAACACTACGAGCGCACGCAGACCTGGTGGGACCAATCGAAAGCATGGCACGACTATCTCGCCCGCTGCCAGTTCCTGCTCCAGAAGGGGCTCCCGGTCGCGGACCTTTGCTTTCTGGAAGCCGAAACCTCGCCACAGGCGTTTGACTCGCCGGAAAAATCCGGTTCGCCCAAGACGGGCTACCGCTTCGACGGATGTCCGCCGGAAGCGCTTCTCTCACGGATGAAAGTGAAGGACGGCCGCCTCGCGCTTCCCGACGGCCTCAGCTACAGGATGCTGGTTTTGCCGCAGGTCGAAACCATGACCCCCACCCTGCTCCGCAAAATCCGCGACCTCGTCAGGGACGGCGCCACCGTGCTTGGCATGCCGCCATCGAAGTCCCCCAGCCTTCAGGATTACCCCCGGTGCGACGAGGAAGTCCGCTCGCTGGCCCGCGAACTCTGGGGCGAAGGCGCGCCACCAGCGGAACTGACGGCAAGACCCTTCGGAAAGGGATTTGTCATCTGGGGCTGCGAACTGGCTGCCGGGCCACCTCCGCCTTACGAAATGGATTCCTCTCCCAACTTCCTCTCCAAAGCAAAATGGATCTGGTTCGACGACGGTCGCAAGGAACTCTCGATGCCTCCGGGAACCCGGCAGTTCCGACGGATCGTGGATATGGACGCCGGGGTGGACACCGCACGCATCCTCATGACCGCCGACAACCGGTTCACTCTCTGGGTGAACGGCGTCCTCATCGGCACCGGAGACAACCACAAGCAGGCCACCGGTTTCAATATTGGCGACAAACTCAAACCCGGCCGGAACACGATTGCCGTCCTCGCTGAAAACACGACGGATGAACCCAGTCCCGCGGGATTGCTCGGCGCGGTCAAAATCCAGTATCGCGACGGACAGGTCCGGGAGATTTTCACCGACAGTTCATGGGAAGCCGCTAACTCCCTCCCGGAGGGATGGCAAACCGATTCCCGGCCGGGAACGCAATGGACAAAAGCCCGCGAGCTCGGAGCATGGGGAACGCCACCATGGGGCGAGGTCGGCGAGGTTCCTCCGCGCGGCAGGGGGCCGAAGGTGGACACCACGCCGGACATCGCCGCTGCCGCGCGCGAACTCGGCAAACTGGGCGTGCCGCCGGACTTCGGGCCCGCCTCCAAACTCGGGTTCATCCACAAAAAACTCGGCGATGCGGATGTCTATTTCGTCGCCAACCCGGAGCCGCAGGAAGTTGAAACGGTTTGCACATTCCGAGTCAGCGGCAAGCACCCCGAGCTCTGGCACCCGGATACCGGGCGCATCAATCCGGCTGCAACGTTCGAGGAGAAGGAGGGATTGACAAGCATTCCCGTCAAACTCGACGCCGGCGGTTCGCTCTTCGTGGTCTTCCGTGAAAAAAAATCGCACGCTCCCGCCGTTTCCAATTGGAACGAATACCGGACTGTCCAGGAAATCACCGGGCCGTGGAAGGTTGCCTTCGACCCGCGGTGGGGGGGCCCGGAGCAACCAGTGGAGTTCTCCTCTCTTCAGGACTGGAGCAAGCGCCCGGAAGACGGCATCCGGTTCTATTCCGGCACCGCCGTTTACAGCAAGACGATCAACATTCCATCCGATCTTGCCGGAAAACCCCTCTTTCTGGATCTGGGAAAAGTCGCGGTGATGGCCGAAGTCTCGCTCAACGGCAGGGATCTCGGCATTGCTTGGAAACCGCCGTTCCGGGTGGATATCACGGACGCGGCGAAGGCTGGCGACAATGCGCTCGCAATCAAGGTTGTCAACCTCTGGGTCAACCGGCTCATCGGCGACGAACAACTTCCGGAGGACAGCCCCCGCAAAGCCAATGGGACGCTCGCGGAATGGCCGCAGTGGGTGAAAGATGGCAAGCCGAGCCCGACCGGACGCCTCACGTTCACGTCCCACAGGCTGTGGAAAAAAGACGATCCGCTCCAGGCGTCCGGCCTCCTCGGCCCGGTCTCCCTGCAGGCTCCAGTGAACGAAAACCCGCACTGAGCGACCACGCGGTCCCGCACGCCGGAAAATTCAGACCAGATAAACGGCGAGGAGTGTTCCGGCGACCACAATGATCATGCAGATGAGAATGACCGACATGTTGGCTTCAATCGAAGCCTTGAGGAGTTTGGTCCTCGTGATCTCGACATTCTTTTCAGAAGAGGCTCCTGCAAGGATGAGTGCCCTGCGCCTTGCACACTCGACGATCCCAAGGTGCCGCTGGAGGGCGGTCTGGCCGTGTGCCACCCGGTGGATCTCCTTGAGAAGCTCCTCCATCTCTTCGGGCTTTATCAACATGGACGTCGGGGCCAGTTGCGTTTTGTATCCTGAAACGAACGGCTGCCGCATGGCAGTCAGAATTTCCGTGTAGACCAGGCTGAGCTCGCGGGCGCTGACCCCATACTGGCGGCACATCCGCCGGTTGGCAGGAGCCATCAGTGCGGCATGAACCAGATGACGCACACAGTTCGCGCCGTTCGGAGAAAGCACGCTTTTGCCGGTCAGCAAATGCCGGGTGAGTTCTTTTTCTGCGGATTCCAGGGCAAATGTGTTCAGCGGGATCGCTTGGGAAGAGGCATGATTGTGGCAAAAGGCGTCGTTTCTCCGCAAATGTTTTTCAGAGGGCGGGGTTTTCGACTTCCTATCCGAACGGTCCGCGGGTTATCTCCCACGCTATGAATCCCATCGCATTTCGTCTCGTCCGCGGCGCGGCATGTTTGTCGGCTCTCCTGCTGGCAGGCTGCGTGAACCCGATCAACCCGCTCGGCCGATTCGATCCGGCACCGAAGGTCGGAAAGGTTCCTCCTGCAAAGCCGGCCGAGAAATTCGCGTGGGGAATTTCCACGGCGAGCTACCAATACGAAAACCCGGATGTGAAACCGGGGATGCCCGCATATTTTTCGACCGACTGGGACGTGCTCGTCTCGCAGGGGAAGGCCCCGCCGCGCGGCAATGCGCTCTACACCTGGACGGACTTCGACAAGGATCTGGAGGCGCTGAAGAAGATCCGCCCGACCCACTACCGGTTCAGCATCGAGTGGGCGCGGGTGGAGCCGAAGCCCGGAGTCTACGATGAAGAGGCGATCCGCGGATACGTCCGCATGGCCCGCAAGCTGAAGGAGCTCGGCATCGAGCCGGTCGTCTGCCTCTGGCACTTCACGTTCCCGGACTGGCTCTACGACAAGAAAAACCCGGGGCAGTCGAACTGGCTCCACCCGATGGCGCGCGAACGCTGGAACGCCTATGTGGAAAAAATGGTCAGGGCAACCGCTCCCTACACGAAGTTCTACGCACCGCAGAACGAGCCGAACGGGCAGATCACAACCGCCTACATCGTCGCCCAGTGGCCGCCCGCAATGACGCTCGCGATCGGACATTACTGGAAGGCGATCGAGGCCAGCACCGGGATGTTCCGGGATGCTGCCGCGCGGATCAAGGCGATCAAACCCTCGGCGAAGGTCGTGAGCGTCGAGGCCCTTCCCTGGTGGGAGCGCGCCCCGCTCGACCCGGGCGGACTCATCTACAACACGATGATCCACGGGAACACCGACCACCTCGACCGGATCTACGATGTCTGCGACATCCTCGGGATCAACTACTACTACTCGCAGGCCCCCGGCCCGATCTCCCTCCTCGCGGGACCGTCCATGCGCGGGAAGCATTTCACGATGATGGGCTGGCGGATCGATCCGAACGGGCTCTACAAGGAAATCCGCCGCGTCGCCACCCGCTACGGCAAGCCGATGATGATCACCGAAAACGGCATCGCAACCAGCAATGACCCCAAGCGCGAGTGGTATATGCAAAACCACCTCGCCGCAATCGGCCGCGCGATCCGCGACGGCAGCGACGTGCGGGGATACTTCGCATGGTCGCTCGCAGACAACTACGAGTGGCACTACGGCTACAAGGCGACCTTCGGGCTCGCCCACATGAACCCGGAGACAAAGACCCGCGATCTCAAGCCCTCAGCCCACCGGTTCTCGGAGATCATCCAATCCCATCCGACGGTCGGCTCTGTGACGAAAATCGCCCCGCAAAAATCGTTCTAGCACGTTTCAGATCCGCTCTTCCTCGAGGTCATAGACGTCGAAGAAGACATAAACCGGCCGGTTGCGCGGGACGAATTGCGGGATGTAGTCCTCGAGGTATTCCTGCACGCCGTCGGGCAGCTCGCAGAGCCGCTTGCCACGGAGGTCGTTGTTCCACCGGATGATTTCGATCCGGGGACGCTGCTTGGCGGTCTTTTCGATCCATGCGGCCATCTCGTCATCGGTCGCGCCGGTGGCGACGACCTTGCGGAACGCCTCGTAGGGAATCTCCGCAAAACTCAGGAACATGTCATCGACCGGACAGCCGGAATGATAATCGGCGGCGGTCCCGGCGAGGACCGCGCGGCATTTGTCCACCGCACGGGCGGCAATGACATAGCCTCCCAGCATTTCGCGGGGGCTGCGCGGGAATTCACGGGTGAGATCTTTCGCAAGGAGCTTGAGCTTTTCGTTCATAGTGGGTCTTCCGGCGCGCACCCTCGTCCGCGCTGCACCCCGGATCCAGAATTTTTTTTGGGAAAAATCCAGAGAACCGGATATCTTCGGGCCGTGCCCGGTTCCATCCGGGTGACACTCCTGAAATTCCAACCCGAAAAACACTCATGAGCGACACACCCTGCACCAAGACCGGCCAGTTCAGCTGGAACGAACTGCTCTCAACCAAAACCGCCGAATCCGCGGAATTCTACGGCCAGCTCTTCGGCTGGAAGGCAACCCCCTTCACCCCGAAAGGCGCTCCCGAATGCAACCCGCCCTACATGCTTTTCAAAAACGGGCCGGACGATGAAATGGGGGTCGGCGGCATGATCGCCCCGATGGATCCGGATGCCCCCACGCTTTGGATCCCGTATGTCGTCGTCGATGATGCCGACGCCTCGCTGGCGAAGGCAACCGGGCTCGGGGCAACCGTCATCGTTCCGGTCATGCCCATTGGCGATATCGGCCGCATCGCCGTGATCAAGGACCCTCAGGGGGCGGTGATCGGACTCCACGAATTCCCGAAACAGGCGGCATGATGCGCAGAGGACAAGCCGGAACCTCCACCCGATGAGGCTGGAGCAGAATCAGATTTGGAAAGCCGGGGACATCTACATGCGGATCGTCCGGCTGGAACGGCTGGAGGTGGAATACAAGTCGCTCGCCGATCTCAACTCGGCGGATGGCTTGCACCGGCATGTGAGCAAAAAGGAGTTCTGCCGCCTCATCAAGGGAGCCACGTTGCTCGGTCAGAATCGTGCGATTTGCGGGTCAGAGGACTCTTGAATTCTCCGGCTGAAACCGGCTAGGCTGCCCCATGACCAAACCTGCCTGCCCGATGTGTGAGATGAACGAAATCCTCGAACACAGCGAAAAATGGGAATGCATGACCTGCGGGCATGAGTGGGAAAAGGAGGAGCAACCGCCTGCAGCACGCGTCGTCAAGGATGCCCACGGAAACGTCCTCGCCGACGGCGATTGCGTCATCCTCATCAAGGATCTTCCGCTCAAAGGCGCGCAGGTGCTCAAGGGCGGGTCGAAATCGAAGCCGATCCGGCTGGTGGATGGCGACCATGAGATCGACTGCAAGGTGGACGGCATCGCCGTCGGCCTCAAGGCCTGCTTCGTCAAAAAGGCCTGAATTCACGACCTCCGTCGGGGACTTGCAAGGCTGCCATTTCCCGCTTGCGACCACGGCATTTTCAGCCGATCAATCCGGAATGAAACCGGTTTCCATCCACCCCGCTTCCGGGGATCGCGTCCTCCATGCCTTCGGGGAGGAAATTCATCTCTATTTTACCGGCGGGGAGACAGACGGCCTCTTTACGCAATGGCTGGAAATCACGCCGCCCGGCGGCGGCCCGCCTCCGCATTATCACACAGGAGAGGACGAGTGGTTCCATGTGCTGGAGGGCACGGTGAGCTTCTACCGGGACGGAGCCTGGCAGGAGGCCGGCCCGGGCACCCGCGTCTGGTGTCCGCGGGAAAGCATCCACACGTTCAAGAACACCGGCGACACCCCGTCCTGCATGCTCCTCACAACCTCGCCATCGGGGTTCGAGGTGTTCTTTGCGCGCGCCGCGAAGGAATTCGCAAAACCCGGCGGACCGGATATGCCGCGCGCACTCGAAATCGCCGCCGAGCACGGGATCCATTTTGTGAACCCCTGACAGCTTCCCGTCATGGTGACGCTATTTCTCGCCGCCGCCCTGCTCATTCCGGAAGCGGCACTGACAAAAGCCTTCGACGGGCGTCAAGGCGCGCTCGTGCTCACCGACTGCAAGACGGGCAAAACGGAACGGTATCACCCGGCCCTCTGCGCCACGCCGCTCCCGCCCTGCTCGACGTTCAAAATCTGGAACACCGCGATCGGACTCGAAACCGGAATCCTGACCAGCGCAGACCAGCCGTTCTTCAAATGGGATGGCGAAAAGCGGTTCATTGACGACTGGAATCAGAACCTCACGCTCCGCCAGGCCTACGCATTTTCCTGTGTGCCGGCCTATCAGGCGCTCGCCCGGAAAATCGGACCCGAACGCATGAACGCATGGATCCGCAAGCTTGACTACGGCAACCACGACACCTCCTCGGGCAACGATGTGTTCTGGTTGCCCGCGCCGGACCGCACCCCCATCCTCATTTCCGCGGATGCGCAGGCCGGCCTGGTCCGCCGACTCGTCACGGGAGACCTCCCGTTTTCCAAAGATACGCTTGCGATCCTCAAGGACATCATGACCGCCAAAACGACAGGCCGCGGCACCCTCTACGGCAAAACCGGAACCGGCGGGCCGGAAAAAAACACCCCCGCTGTCGGCTGGTTCGTCGGATATCTCGTTTCGGAAAAATCAACCGTCGCCTTCGCCTGCGTCCTCACAGGCAAAGACGCCACCGGCAAGAACGCCCGCGCCCTGGTGGAAAAGCTCCTCCTGTAGCGGTGCTCTATGTGCGTCACACAAGTCCAACAGTCGCAGACCGCCGCTACATCTCGCCCGGCTTGAGATCCAGCGCCTCCATGATCTTCAGGGCGGCAAATGCATCGTTGGCCGCGTAGCGGAGCTGACGCGGGGTAAGCTCTTTGGCCGCCCAATTGCTGGTGGTGATGGATTTGGACTTTGGAAAGCTCAGGTTAAGCACGGCTCCCATGGCCGCACGCACTCCCATCTGGTGCTGGTATCCCCGCTTCCGGAACACATGGTCGAGATCGAGGACGGCGGCGGGCTTGACGCCGAGCCGGCTCCGGATCTGCCCGTGATCGTTCTTCAGCCCGAAGCCGACTTTCAGCACGCGATCCGAGGCGATGAGATCGGCGGCCACCTTCTGGCAGTCATGGCGGTGAAGCTGGAAAATGAAAGCCTTGTCGGTGAGCGCAAACTGGACGACATGCGGACCTTTGCTTTTTTCTCCAGCCCGGAAGGTCGGCTTCGCCTCGGTATCAAACCCGGCAACCCCAGCCCCGAGAATTTCTTCCGCGGCCGCATGGCACTCGGCCTCCGTTTTCGGAACATGGATGCAATCCGGGGAAAGTCCGTCAAAGGGCTCCAGAAGCGCCGTTTCCGCCTTTGTCGGTGCGACAGGCCGGGACTTGCCGTGCGAACGGGCGGGTTTCGGCGCGGATTTGTCCGGCTTGCCAAGCAGCCGTGAGATCGACCGGGAGAGCCAGGAGCCTGTGGAGGGACGCTTCTTTTTTGGTTTTGGAGACAAGGGCATTTCAGTGGCTCCCATCATGGAGATTCATGCGCGGATAAGCAACCCGCTGCTGTAGCGGCGCTCTATGAGCGTCGCAAAAATGTGGTCGCCGCTACAGAACGAGAAAGCTGAGCAGCGTGAGCCCGATGATGCCGGCGATGATGGCGCACCCCGCCAACTCGCTCCGCCAGGTGAAATCCGCACCGGGCCGCAACCAGAAATTCATCAGACGGGAATAGTGCGGCATCACCACATACGTGAGGAAAACCATGTCGAGCGTAAGCAGAATCAGGAACGCAACGGGCAGCGGGAACATCAGAAAAATCGGGGCGAGCATCTTTCTCATGACCATGATGACCGGAAACAAGGCGGACAGGATCACCAGCGCCTGGCGCCAGCGCGCGGGGGGAGCGGTATTAGTGGAAATGTCGAACCAGCCTTCGAACCCGCTGCCGATGCGCCGCAGTGAGTAGTGGTGCACATAAGCCCGGACCTCCTTCATGAAGCCCTTCCGGATTTTCGACTTCAGCCACTCGTCGAGATTCGCCCGGCTGTCGAACCTCACCACGACGATCAATTCCGGCTCGACCCCGTCGAGCGCATCAAACGATTCCGTTCCTAAAAAGCCGTTCCACTTCCGGACTTCCTCAAGAATCCGCCGCCGCCAATCCTGGAGTTCGGCCGCCTTCTCCGGCCGGATGCGATACGCAAAAACCGACGAGGCCGAGCCGGCCGGCTTCCGTCCGTGTGTGAAAAAAAACTCGATGGCCGGGCGCTCGAGCATCCCCTCGATTTTCCGGAGCAATTCCTGACGACGTGTGCAAGCCAGCCATTCGCGCAGGTGATTGCCCCGGCTGAACCGGTAAAGCACGACGTAGGCATCCTGGATGCCGGGAATCGGCGGAAAGATCTCGGATCCGAGATACCCTTCAGACTGGCGCGCCAGCAGCATGATCTCGCGCATCACCGACTCCGCCTGCGCTTCCATACCGGAAACCACACGCCGCCAGACGATCCCTGTCACTCCCGCCGCATCAAAGGCTTCCATACGGGAGACTCAACCCTCCCACACCCGGAAAGAAAAGCCGGAATAGCATCTTTAGCGGCGCCCTATGAGCGTCGCATCACCGTCTTCCGACGGTCACAGGCCGCTGCTACAACCGGGCGGCCATTCGATGCCATCGAGTTCCGGCGGCAGTTGCTTGGGATCCACCGGGTAGAATGGCGAGAGGTCGATCGTTGCTTTCGATCCCTGCAAGAACTCCAGTTCCTCCGGCGCACCAATGATGAGCCAGAGCACCTCGGCATCGGTATCGTTGAACACCTGCCGCAATTGATCCGGCCCGACGAGGACGCCGCCGTATTTGGGAACGGTCAGCGTCTCATCTCCCACGCGCATCCGGCCGGTGCCTTCCAGCACGAAATAGAATTCCTCCTGACGGATGTGCTTGTGCAACGTGTTTGCGCTCTTCGGCGGCAGCCGCCAGAGCCGCGCGCCCAGATTCTCGCTTCCCGTGCGCTCCAGAAAATCCGCATTCGGAATCTTCATCAGATTGGATGGCCGCCAGTGCAAATCGTCCGGAGTGACGAGCCGATACCCTTGAAACGTCTTCATCAATCAAATGTCAGACCCTGAGCGAGCCACGAAACCCCCGGACGGCATAGTAGGACTGTGCACCGTTGTGTCCCACGAAAATGCGGCCATAGCGGCACTCGCCGTAAAGCGCGCCGCCGCGCTCCCGGATATCCGCGGGGGTGGCGAGCCAACTCGATGTCTTCAGATCGAACCCGCCCAGCTTTTGCAGCGCAAAATATTCCTCTTCCGTCAAAAGCCCGACCCCCATCGCTGCAGCCATGTCCATGGCAGTGGTTCTCGGGCGGTGCTCCTTCCGCGATTCCAGCCCTTCCCGGTCGTAGCAAACGCTTGTGCGGCCTTTGGGAGCTTCCGGGGAACAATCAACAAAGAGATACCCGTCCGACTTGAGATCCTGTCCCACCACATCCGGTTCGCCGCCGGTCGCTTCCATTTCCGCGAGCGACCACAGCTTGTCGGTGTTGGCTTCCAGCTTTGCTTGGACGTGAGTCCACTCAATACCTTGATGGCGGTTCAGATTTTTCTCAAAACGGGCTTTCAACGCACCGAGAAGTTCTTCCCGTTGTTTTGCAGGCAACTCCTTTTTGCTGCTCTTCATGGCATTCAGGATTACGCAAGGTCGAAGCGGTCAAGGTTCATCACCTTGTTCCATGCCGCCACGAAATCCCGGACGAATTTCGCCTGCGAGTCCGAACTGGCATAAACTTCCGCCAGTGCCCGGAGCTGCGAGTTCGAACCGAAAACGAGATCGACCCGCGTGCCGGTCCATTTCACTTTGCCCGTTTTCCGGTCGCGGCCTTCGAAGAGGTCCTCTTCCTTTGAGAGCGGCTTCCACTCGGTCCCCATATCGAGCAGGTTCACGAAAAAGTCGTTCGTGAGCGCTTCAGTCTGCCTGGTGAAGACCCCGTGTTTGCTGCCGCCGACATTGGTGTTCAAGCCACGCATGCCGCCGACAAGCACCGTCATCTCCGGTGCGGTGAGCGTGAGCAATTGCGCCTTGTCGATCAGCAACTCCTCGGCCGAAACCGAGTATTTCGTCTTGAGATAGTTGCGGAAGCCGTCAGCAACCGGCTCAAGGAACTCGAAGGACTCCGCGTCGGTTTGCTCCTGTGAGGCGTCCATGCGCCCCGGTGTGAAAGGGACTGTAACCGCGTGACCGGCATTCTTAGCCGCCTGCTCGACACCGGCGCAACCGCCCAGAACGATGAGGTCGGCCAGAGAGACTTTCTTCCCGTCAGTCCGGGACCCGTTGAACTCTTTCCGGATGTCTTCCAGTGTCTTGAGCACCTTGGCCAGTTGGGCCGGTTGGTTGGCTTCCCAATCCTTCTGCGGTGCCAGCCGGATCCGGGCGCCGTTCGCTCCGCCACGCTTGTCGGAACCGCGGAAGGTGGATGCCGACGCCCAGGCTGTCGTCACCAGTTCCGAGATCGTCAGGCCGGATGCCAGAAGCTTGCCTTTGAGTGTGGCAACGTCCTTTGCATCGACCAGCGGGTGATCGACGGCGGGGATGGGGTCCTGCCAGATCAGTTCTTCCGCAGGAACCTCCGATCCGAGGTAGCGCGCGCGCGGCCCCATGTCGCGATGGGTCAGTTTGAACCACGCACGGGCGAACGCATCGGCAAATTGATCCGGATTCTCATGGAAGCGGCGTGAGATTTTTTCGTAGGCCGGATCGAACCGCAGCGCGAGATCGGTGGTTAGCATGGAGGGCGCGATCTTCTTCGAGGCATCGTGCGCGTGCGGGACCGTGCCGGCACCGGCTCCGTTCTTCGGAGTCCACTGGTGCGCCCCGGCGGGGCTTTTCGTGAGTTCCCACTCGTAGCCGAACAGGTTTTGAAAAAAGTTGTTGCTCCACTTCGTTGGCGTGGTTGTCCAGGTCACCTCCAGACCGCTGGTGATCGCATCGCCGCCCTTGCCGGTGCCGAAGCTGCTCTTCCATCCGAGCCCCTGCTCCGCGAGGCCGGCCGCTTCCGGATCCGGCCCCAGATTATCCGCCGGACCGGCGCCGTGAGTCTTGCCAAAGGTATGACCTCCAGCGATGAGTGCCACCGTCTCCTCGTCGTTCATCGCCATGCGGGCGAAAGTCTCGCGAATGTCGCGCGCCGCGGCAACCGGATCGGGCTTACCGTTCGGGCCTTCCGGATTCACGTAAATCAAACCCATCTGCACCGCGGCAAGCGGGTTTTCAAGATCCCGGTCGCCGGTGTAGCGCCTGTCATCCAGCCACTTGGTTTCCTTGCCCCAATAGACGTCGCGGTCCGGCTCCCAGGTGTCATCACGTCCGCCGGCGAACCCGAACGTTTTGAAGCCCATCGTTTCCAGGGCGACATTCCCCGTCAGAATCATGAGGTCGGCCCAGGAAATCTTCCGTCCATACTTCTGCTTGATCGGCCAGAGCAACCGGCGCGCCTTGTCGAGGCTCACATTATCCGGCCAGCTGTTGAGCGGCGCAAAGCGCTGCTGCCCCCTGCCTGCCCCGCCGCGGCCGTCACCGGTCCGGTAGGTGCCCGCGCTGTGCCACGCCATGCGGATGAAAAACGGCCCGTAGTGGCCGAAGTCCGCCGGCCACCAGTCCTGCGAATCGGTCATCAGGGCCGCAAGGTCCTTTTTCACCGCCCCCAGATCGAGGCTCTGGAATTCTTTCGCATAATCAAAATCCCCTCCCATGGGGTTGGACTTGCAGGAATGCTGGTGAAGGAGATCGATCTTCAGGTGGTTCGGCCACCAGTCGGTGTTGGTTGTGCCGGTGGCCGGAGAATGATGGAACGGGCACTTGGGAGTTGCGGCGGATGCGCCGGCCGCTGATTGGGGAGATTCGTTTGGCATATGTTATTGTTTCGATGAACATACGCCAGTCAGAGGAAATCTCAAGGACGGCTGAAGGCCGTGCAGATGTGCAATTGCAAATATGCACGGCCCCCGCGAGATTTTCTCAGTTGTTCAATTTTCGCAGCGGCAGAAAATATTCAGGCCTTTCCCGGTTTCGAGGAACGTCTTCATGCTGGAAAGCACGCGCGGCCAGCCCTGGGAAACTTTCCCGGCCATCGTCGAACCATCCTGGAACTGGTCGTGTGTCACCGTGAGACAAACTATGTCCTTCATCGGCTCGATCTCAAACGTGACGCGCGATTTGTCCTTCAGCTTGTCCGGGTCGGCCCAGGTCAGCACCAGGCGCCTGGGCGGAATGCTTTCCACCACCTTGCCCGTGACCCAGACTTCATTCTCCGGATTGTGGTGTTCCCACTTCGAGCCTTTTTTCCAATCCGAGACGTTCGTCATGCCGCCCCAATATTGACGGGTAAACTCCGGTTTGCTGATGGCGTCCCACGTCTTTTTCGGCGTGGAACGGATATACGAGGTGTAAACTAACTTTGGCTTTTTCATGATGTCATCCTTTCTTGTTTTGGTTTTGTTCGAGACCTCTTTTCAGATCGCTCAGCGCCTGGAGGCGGTGGCGTTCGTATTTGGCGATCCAGCGCTCGGAGATCTCGTGCAGCGGCACCGGATTCAGGAAATGCAGCTTCTCGCGTCCGCGCCAGACCGTTGCGACGAGGTTCGCCTCTTCGAGAAGAAGCAAATGCTTCGTCACCGCCTGCCGGGTCATCTCCAGATGCCCGCACAATTCCGACAACGTCTGGCCGTTGTCCTTGCGCAGCTCATCCAGCAACTTTCGGCGGTTGCCATCGGCCAACGCTTTGAAAACGGCATCCATCGCCCGGCATAATATGCAACCATACGGCTGCATGTCAAGCGCGCGAGATTTTCAAACCCGATGACCGCCTGAAAAAGCCTTCCGGCGTAATGGGTCGGCAAGGTGGCCGGCGTGACCGTCGCGTAAAATCTCGACATGCCAAAAGGCGGCATTCTGGTCATCGATCGCGGCGACATTGACTATCGTATTCAGATTTGGACCGCACGGATTGCCATCGTGCTCATGAAGTCGCTTCAATTCCGGCTTCTCCGGTGGTTGAGGCAGGCACGGGGCATTCTTTCGCGGAGGGCGCTTTTTTGGACGGAATCCTTTCCAGGCGGCGGATTTGTTGCTCGAGGAGGGAATTCGCCTGGTGGATCGGTCAGGTTGAAGTTCACGATGGAAAACACCGTTTGAGCGCGAGCAGCCACTTTGGATTGCCCCTCAGCCGGACGCGGCGCGTGAGCAACGCCCACAAAAGATTTCTCTCGCCCGCCAGAAATCCGAGCCACGTTTCCGAATCGGCCGTGACCTTGATGTCCGGCTGGCCAAGCAGGCCGTTCTCGACCGTCACTGTTCCCGCCCGAATCGTGACCGTTGCCTCGGCCGGCTCGTTGCCGGTGAAAACGAAATGGTAAGTGGCGTCCAGTTTCCCGGCGGCGTGACGTTGGAATGTCAGCGGCATTCCCGACAGCAGGCTGGCAATGCTCCGCGGCCGCAGCGAATGATGCACATGCCGCACCGTCTTGTGCGGATGACGTTTCACGACGTGCGCCTCCGCGTCCGAGCCGCGCACGACATACACCGGTTCGTGCTTCTCCAGCAGTGGGCGCATGATTTCGTCGGCGAAGGTTTTTTTTCGACGCGAGGTAAGGCCCGATGACATCCTCGCCCGCCGGGCACACCGCCATGCAATACGCGGCCTTGTAGTTCGCGCCGAAACTCAAGCTCTGCCACACCGAGACACTCTCCGAATCCTTCACGCGCCGCCGGTAATCTTTTCCGTCACGGCTGTCGGCAACGGTTTCAACCCAATCGGCAAACCCGCCCATGAATTCGCGATAGTTGTGCGTGTAGCACGCCGGGAAATTGAACGCGCCATCCGCCCCGATCGCACCGACCGGGCACGCAGCCACGCACAACTTGCATTCCAGGCACGGGTTGTAATCCAGTTCCCGAGCATGCGCGCTGATCTCCGCGCCGACGAGAATTGTGCCAAGCAAAATGAAATTGCCGAACTTCGGATGAATGACATTGCGATGAATGCCCATGTGTCCCAGCCCGGCCGCGACGGCGACCGGCTTGTGCGCCACCACCCACAATCGCTCGGTCATCCAGCGATCCGCCTCCATCGGAAACCCCATCGGCGGATTCAGTGCGCGAACCCCCACCCGCTCCAGCGCCGCCGTGATGCGCCGCGCCACGTCGTTGACCTCGTCGCCGGTATGATGGAATTCCGAGTTGGCGACAGAACGCGCCGGACTGCGCACATTGTCGCGATTCATCCGCAGCACAAAACTGATCAGGCTGCGCGTGCGTGGGAAAGCGCGCTCAATGTGCGGACGTTCGCCAGCCAGCGCCGGGTGATTCAATGCCACGAAGCCTGCGTCATCCGCGCCCGCCTCGAGGCACAACTTTCGCAGCCATGCGGCATCGAGCGGTTCGGAGATCATTTCCGTTGCAAGTTTTTGCCGATGCGCTGCGACCGTGGGATGCTCTTTGATCGGAGAGTTCATTTGATTTGCACAACGACCTTGCCCTTGGCGCGGCCGTTTTCGAGATAGGCCAGCGCGTCCTTCGCCTGGGCGAACGGAAATACCTTGTCTATCACGGGACGGATTTTTTCCGATTCGAGCAGCATGCCAATCTCCGCGAGTTGGCGGCCGTCGGGATGCACAAACAGGAAGGAATATTCGACGCCTCGTTTTGTGGCGTGGCGGATGATCTTTCGGCTCAACAATCCGAATACGAACACCATGAGAGCATTCATGCCTCGCGCCCGACCGAACGCTGCGTCCGGCGGCCCGATGAGCGAAACAACCCTGCCCTTGGGTTTTAGAATCTGGAGGGACTTCGCAATCGAATCGCCTCTGAGCGTGCCGAGCACGACATCGTAGTCCCGCAGCACTTTTTCAAATTCCTGCTGCTTGTAATCAATCACTTCATCCGCTCCGAGACGGCGCACGAGCGCCACGTTGCCCTCGCTGGTCGTGGTCGCCACTTTTGCTCCGAGATGTTTCGCAAGCTGGATCGCGAACGTGCCGATGCCGCCCGCGCCGGCAGGAATGAAAACTCGCTGGCCGGGCGTGACGTTTGCCCGCTCCTTGAGCGCCTGCCACGTCGTCAGCGCGACCATCGGAACGGAAGCCGCCTGCACGAAGTCCAGATTCGCCGGCGTGAGCGCGGCGGCACTCTCGGGCACGACGGCGAACTCCGCGAGCGAACCAAGGCCCAAATCGAAGATACTGGCGAAGACGGCATCGCCCGGCTTGAAGCGCGTCACGCGGCTTCCCACCCCGACCACGACACCCGCCAGATCGCTGCCGAGCGTGGCGGGCAGTTGAAACTTGAGGAACGGCTTGAATGTTCCTTTCGGAATCATGGTGTCAATCGGGTTCAAGCCGGCGGCGTGAACCTGAACGAGAATTTCGTCCGGTCTGAGCGCGGGTTGGGGAATGTCGGCGAACACGACATTGTCGGCTTTGCCGTATTTTTTGAAGACGAGTGCTTTCATTTTTGTGCGGAGTTTGTGTATGGAATCAAGCCAGTTGCGATTCTTTGCGGATGCCCCGGTCGAAAACGCTGGCGGGCGCAAAACGACGCAGCCGGCTCAAAAAAACACCCTTGCCAACGGGATAACGCAGTCGGGGCGATCTTGCCGTCACCGCCCGCCAAACAGCTTCGGCAACGAGCTGCGGTTCATCTCCGTTCTTAATGCCGTTCACGACGACATCATACGCGCGCTGCCGGTTCATGGCATACGCTTCGAGCTGAGTTTGGGCAGTCCTCCCATTGTGGTTGATGTTGCTTTTGGTATAAAAGGGTTGAACCAACAACGCGCGCACCCCGAAATGCCTCACCTCATGATCCAAGGTCTCGGTGTATCCCTCGACCGCGTGCTTGCTCGCCGTATACATGCCCATGAAAGGCGCGGGAATAAATCCCACCACCGAACTGATGTTGACGATGCGACCGCAGCCAGCCCGCCGCATCCCCGGCAAAACGGCATTCGTCACGCGCAGCACGCCGAAGAAGTTGGTTTCAAACTGCTGCCTCGCTTCTTCGATGCTCGTTTCCTCCAACGCACCCGTAAGCGCATAACCGGCGTTGTTGACAAGGACGTGAATCGCGCCTGCTTTTTGCATCACACCTTGAACCGCCCCGCTCACGCTGGCGTCGTCCGTCACATCCAGCCGGATGATTTCCACGCCGGGAATGGGCTTCGCGGATTTCGGATCGCGCACCGTGCCGAACACACGTGCGCCGCGCTCCGCCAGCAGTTGCGCGATTTCCCGACCGATGCCGGACGAAACGCCGGTGACCAATGCTGTTTTGCTTTTCAATAATGTGTGCATATACACAATAGGATTTCCAGTTTATCGCCTTCGAGGGCATTCAGGGTTTATTTCTCGTTCAGAGCCAACGCCGCCGTTTCGAGATCGGAGAGAATGGCGGACCAGCGTTTTTCGCCGAGCGTTTTGACCACGGTGCTTTGGGCGGACTTCCAGGCCGGCACAAGTTTCTCAACCTGCTTCCGGCCCCTGGCCGTGATGGAGAGTTCCACCAGATTGCCGCGCCCGCCGCCGCTGACATTCACGAAACCATCCCGTTGCAAGGGTCGCAGATTCCGCACGAGCGTGGTGCGATCCATGCCCAGCCAATCACTTAAATCCGCCATGCTCCAACTGTCTTTGCCCATCAATGAGGCCAGGATCGTTCCCTGCGTGGGGCGAATGCCGAGCCGCCGCATCTCCGCGTCGTAGAACTGCGTCACCACCCGAGTCGCCCGGCGCAGGTTGAAGCACACGCAGTTCTCCACCGCCGACATATCCCGTTGTTTCGACATGGATGTGTATATGCACTGCAGGGTTCAATTTGTCAAACTTTTTTTGCTTGGGCTATAACCTCAGGGGCAACAATTTATTTTGGACAGCAATTCCTTTTACTCAAGCTGCAGCATGGGCACGAGGGGACAAACTACCTGCGAAAGTTTGCAATATTTGCGACGTGGGTCTCCAAAGTTGCGACAATATGATTGCAGAGCACGTCCATCTGTCCGCGTCGGACATCGAGATCAGAACTGCTGTATCGTCCGCCCACCGAAGCAGCTGTTTCGCGACCGTGCGCAATCGAATTTCGGTGCTCAACGACTTCGGTGATCCATCCGCGCAATCGTGGGTGTGGAATCAAGGACCCCAATGGCATGCCGAAAACCTCACATATGGTGTCCAACTGGGCGGAGCGAAAATGGCTCTCATCGAACGGGAATAGCGTGTCCGATATGGAGGCGACGCTCGTCGAGTCTGTGTTCGCAATCAAACTGATCCGCGATGGCCAACAGCGCCTTTCAGCGAGGTCTGAAACGGATTGAAAATGCGGATGCAGGGCAAGGCTGAGCAACTGCCTTTTAGTGTCGATAAAAGGCATCGCATAAGCATTGAACTGCCTGACCGCCGAGGCGAAAGAGTTGACGATGATATGCTCATAGACGGCATAAAAATGCACAAAGAGAAGGCCCTTCATGGTTCGCAAGCCCGGCTGTGAGGTATTTGTCTCTAGCTCCTCTTGTTCAATCCGATCTACCAACCGCCAACACTCAGCGACTTCGTTGGAGCGATTCGCAAAATCTGCTTTGAGTGCAGCGAACATGGCTCACCAACCAAACTTCTTTGCCGCGAACTCAATCCTTCCCGTCACACGCTTTCGGTCGTTTGTTGCGCCGGTAGTCAGTTGTGTCATGTCGGCAGACTCTATCCATGTCGCCGCGCCTGCTGCTCGAATGGCTCCCGTCTTCTTGATCGCCAGTGCCGCTCCTACTGCAACTGCCTCATAGAGATTTACAGGCGTGACACGACGACCTCGCGTAATTCCTTTTGGTAGTGCTTTTTCTAGCAGATCAAATGTTTTTTTGAACAATAATTCACCGGCGGTGAAGTCAAAGGACTGCGAGGAGGCCTTCATGTAATCGTTTAAGAAATCTACGACGCTATGATCGAATTTCTTATAGCTGTGGAGGTAAGCGAAGAAACGAAGCACGTAGTCTTCACGAGTGCCGTCCTTTTCTTTGGAGTCTGGGATTCTTACTACCTTTTTGAAACTCGGGTGCTTCGCTAGCCGCTCCAGAAGATCATTAAACGGACCTCGAAAGACACACGAACGAATTTCTTGGTCTGTTAGTGCCACGCCTCCTGTGTTCAGCCGTTCGAATAGATCGAATCGGACGATCATGTCACTCTTGTCACTCAAGGTCGTCACCTTAATTGGGCGTAGCAGGAAGTGTAGTTGAACGCTCTGCACGAGTTGATCAAATGTTCCCGTAAAGGCTGAAAGTTTTTCTAAACCCTCCAATGAAAGTCTGGAACTCATACCCAGCTTTTTTCGGGCGACGTCAGTACCGGCAAAATGCACCAGCGTGCTAAGGCGTTGAACACCGTCAACAAGTTCCCACGTTCCATCGGCGTTCGCCGCCATGAACAAATTTGGGATCGGGATTCCAAGAAAGATCGATTCGACAAAACGCGACTGTCGAAGCGAATCCCACCGATATTGTCGCTGGTAGGCTGGTGCGACATTGATGGAGCCTGATTCCACCATGGAGAGAAGTTGCTGAACGGTGATGTCGTAGCTGTCGAAATCAACCTTTCGACGCTGTTCCGAAAGTTGATTCGTTAGCTCGGTCGGATCGGGCTTCGCTGCTGTGTTCATGGTGTATGGATTTCTAATTCGTTTGACCGCTACGCCTTCGCGTAAAGCTCGCTACCCTTCTCGGTGAACTCCTTGCTCTTCTCTTCCATGCCGCGTTTGAGGACTTCTTCCTCGTTCACGCCATGTTCGGCAGCATATTTTCGCACATCTTCCGTTATTTTCATGGAACAGAAGTGCGGCCCGCACATGGAGCAGAAGTGGGCGCTTTTTGCGCCTTCCTGTGGAAGCGTCTCGTCGTGGAATTCGCGGGCGCGTTCGGGGTCGAGACCGAGGTTGAACTGGTCTTCCCAGCGAAACTCGAACCGAGCCTTAGACAAAGCGTTGTCGCGGTATTGGGCGCCCGGGTGGCCTTTGGCGAGGTCGGCGGCGTGGGCGGCGAGTTTGTAGGTGATGACGCCTTCCTTCACGTCCTGCTTGTCCGGCAGGCCGAGGTGTTCCTTGGGCGTGACGTAGCAGAGCATCGCGCAGCCATACCATCCGATCATGGCGGCACCGATGCCGCTGGTGATGTGGTCATAGCCGGGGGCGATGTCGGTCGTGAGTGGCCCGAGAGTGTAAAACGGCGCTTCGTGGCACCATTCGAGTTGCTTGGCCATGTTTTCCTCGATCATGTGCATGGGGACATGGCCGGGGCCTTCGTTCATGACTTGCACGCCTTTGGCCCAAGCGCGTTTGGTGAGTTCGCCCTGGACTTCGAGTTCGCCGAACTGGGCTTTGTCATTGGCGTCGGCGATCGAGCCGGGGCGGAGGCCGTCGCCGATGCTGAACGCGACGTCATACGCGGCCATGATGTCGCAGATGTCGTCCCAGTGGGTGTAGAGGAAGTTTTCCTTGTGATGGGCGAGGCACCACTTGGCCATAATGCTGCCGCCGCGGCTGACGATGCCGGTCATGCGGGAAGCGGTCATGGGGACGAACCGCAGGAGAACGCCAGCGTGGATGGTGAAGTAATCGACTCCCTGCTCGGCTTGTTCGATGAGGGTGTCGCGGAAGATCTCCCATGTGAGGTCCTCGGCCTTGCCATTGACTTTTTCGAGCGCCTGGTAGATGGGCACCGTGCCGATGGGAACCGGCGAGTTTCGCAGGATCCACTCGCGGGTGGCGTGGATGTTTTTGCCGGTGGAGAGGTCCATCACGGTGTCCGCGCCCCACTTGGTGGCCCAGCGCATTTTCTCGACCTCTTCCTCGATGGATGACGCGACGGCGCTGTTGCCGATGTTGGCGTTGATTTTGACAAGGAAGTTGCGCCCGATGATCATCGGCTCCAGCTCTGGGTGGTTGATGTTCGCAGGGATGATCGCTCGCCCGGCGGCGACTTCATCGCGGACGAACTCGGGAGTGATTTCCTTCGGGATCCTTTGCGGGAACAAGCGAAACACCGATGGAACGAACTTTCCGCTTTCCGCTTTCCCATTTCCACTTTGGGCGGAGCCGAGGTGCTGCTTGTCGAGGTCGTTGCGGACGATGTCGTTCGTATAATCGGCCAGCCGGGCGGCGCGCATGTTTTCGCGGATGGCAATGAATTCCATCTCGGGGGTGATGATGCCCTGGCGGGCATACCAGAGTTGGGTGACGGGATGGCCGGTGGCCTTGAGCGGGCGGCGCTTGGCGTTTTCTGGCGACGAGAGGGCGCTCAGTCCGCCGCGCTTTTCCGAGGCGATCTGGGCGTGGCTTGTGCTGAGGTAGCCATTGTCCTGCGGCTTGATCTCGCGTCCGTCGTATTCGGCGACATCGCCGCGTCCGAGGATCCAATCCTTTCGCAGGGCAGGCAGGCCGCGTTCCACGTCACCCTCGTAAGCGGGGTCACCCCAGGGGCCGGAGGTATCGTAGACGCGGACCGGTTCGTTGGCCTCGAGTTCGCCGGAGAACGTCTTCGTGGCAGCCAGGGCGATTTCGCGCATGGGGACCCGGACCGATGAGTGAAGCGATCCGCCAACGTAAACGCGGGATGAGTTCGGGAGGGGGTCGGAGCTTTGAGCTGCGGTGTTGGTAGCCATGCGATGAGTTGTTTGTTTTTCTTCCGGCCAAAAGAAACGACTCGTTCGCTCCCTCCGCCGGCATGATCCGGGATCAGGTTCAAAGGGTCTTCCGGTGGTCCGGAACTCTCAGCCCGTTCGGGCTCCCCTGCAGTGGCCTACCCATCGCGCAGGCAGAAAGCCGCGTCAATGCGGAACTGTTCCCGCAGGCAAGTTTCCCGTCGACGGGAAATGAAGCCGGAACTGAAAGCGCCGGTGATCGGCATCCTTGAAATGACCTGCACGATCTGCAACCCTGCTGAGCGGTCAAGGTTGCCCCCATGAAAACGCCTCTCCTCGCCAGCCTCCTGCTGGTTCCGCTGGCTCTCCTCCACGCCTCCGCAGATGTGCCGCCCGACCGGCCGAATATCCTCTGGATTTCCAGCGAGGATCATGGCCCGCACATGGGCTGCTATGGCGATACCTACGCGACCACGCCGAACGTGGACCAGCTCGCCGCGCGCGGGATGATCTTCAAGCACGCGTGGTCGGCGGCTCCGGTGTGCGCGCCGACCCGCACCGCGGTGATCACCGGCATGTTCCCCCAGTCGCTTGGTGCCGAACACATGAGGAGCGAGGTCCCCATGCCGGCCGGGATGAAGATGTTCCCACAGTTCCTGCGCGAAAGCGGCTACTATTGCTGCAACAACAGCAAGGAGGACTACAATCTCACCAAACCCGGCCAGGTCTGGGACGAATCGTCCGGCAAGGCCCACTGGAAAAACCGGACTCCCGGCCAGCCGTTCTTCGCGGTGTTCAATTCGGAGGCCAGCCACGAGGGGCAGATCCGGAAACGTCCGCACCAGACGGTCCACGACCCTGCGAACGTCCGCGTGCCCGCCTACCATCCCGACACCCCCGAGGTCCGCCAGGACTGGGCCCATTATTACGACACGGTCACGGCGGCGGATGCGGTTGCGGGCCGACACCTCAAGGAACTTGAGGAGGCGGGCCTCGCGGAGGATACGATCGTGTTCTACTGGGCGGATCATGGCAGCGGCATGCCGCGCAGCAAGCGATGGCCAAGCAACTCCGGCCTGCAGGTGCCGGTCGTCGTCTATTTTCCGGAGAAGTGGCGGCACCTTGCGCCGAAGGAATACACACCGGGAGGCAAGTCGGACCGCCTGATCGGCTTCGTGGATTTTGCGCCCACCCTGCTCAGCCTGGCAGGCCTCCAACCACCCGAGTGGATGCAGGGTCACGCATTCGCCGGAAAATTCCAGACGCCCCCGCAACCGTTCCTCTACGGATCGCGTGGACGCATGGACGAGCGGCCCGATGTGGTCCGCAGCGTGACCGATGGCCGCTACGTCTATCTCCGCAATTACATGCCGCACCGCTCGCAAGGCCAGCATGTGAACTTTCAGTTCCAGACACCGACCACGCAGGTCTGGTGGAAGCTCTTCTCCGAGGGCAAAACCAACGAGGCGCAATCACTCTTCTGGAAAACTCCCAAAGCACCCGAAGAGCTCTACGACCTCGAGAGCGATCCCGACGAGGTCATCAACCTGGCCTCCTCACCCGGCCACCAGGCGGTGTTGAAAAAACTCCGGCAGGCCGAACAAGACCTCGCCAGAAAGATCCGGGACACCGGTTTCCTGACCGAAGCCGAGGTCCACGAGCGCTCCGGCAACGACGCGCCTTACACCATGGGCCACGATCCCAAGCGCTATGATTTCGAACGCATCTTCGCCGCCGCCGAACTCGCCTCCTCCCTCGACCCCGCCGCGGTGCCGGAACTGAAAAAATATCTTGGCGATCCCGACAGCGGCGTCCGCTACTGGGGCGCGGCCGGTCTCCTCATGCGCGGCCGACCGGCGGTGAACAGCAGCCGGGCCGAACTCCTCGCCGCACTCTCAGACACCTCCGCCAGCGTGCGCGTCGCCGCCGCCGAAGCCCTCGGACAGTATGGTGACGATCTCGAACGCGCCCTGGACGTCTTGAAAGAAGCCGCAGACCCGACTAGGACCAGCGCCTACGTCGCAATCGCCGCGATGAACTCGCTTGATGCCCTTGGCCCGAAGGCGGCCCCCCTTGCCGGCTTTATCCGGTCCATGCCAACGGATGATCCCAAGGCCGTGGAGCGCGCGAACAAATACGTGCGCATGCTCAGGCACGAACTCCTCAAACGCTTTGACGGCGGAAAAGAGGAGAACGACGGGAAGCCAGACAAATCCGAAAAGAAGAATGCCGGAACATAGCCGGACGTAATACGAGACGCGTTCACCGCTCCAAGCGGCAAGCCCGACCGTTTTTATTCCCCTTGCGGCAGAACGTCCGAGACCGCCCGGAAGGAAAGCGATTCGCCGGCCACAACACCGGCCCGGTGGACAACCGCTCGCCAGGCCTCGTCGTTCTGGAGCAGATCGCGCGCGCGTGCAGCGAGTTCGTCCCGACCGGCGGACGCAAATTCCCCGAACGCCATCCGCTCGATCGCCCCGTTGCCGCCGATGCAGGGCATCCGGCAGAGCAGGGCGTCCCCCGCCACCTGGCCGGGAACCGAACTGGCATCGAGCTGCCAGACGATCCGGTGAAGCGCCATGACTTTGAGGTAATCCGGATATGGCAGCGGCGCCTCGATGATGTAGAGCAGCGGATTTTTTTTCCGGAGGCTTTTCAGGATCATTCCCCCGGAACGGCCCTCGACGTTGACCACCGCCAGCGGGCACGAGAGGTCGCGGGAGATCTGGTCCGCCATCACGACGGCAGCAAGGTGGTTGCGCGACGGAACCGCGAACTCCCTCGTCCCCACAAAGATCCCCCGACGCTTCTCAAGCGGCTGGCTGAAATCCCATGCGGGAAAATCCACCGGATACGGGGTTGGAACGAATTCCGCGACCGGACACCCGGCCACACGATACAGCGGGACGAGCTCGGGCGTGCTCGAGATCGCGCCGTCCGACGAGGCACAAATTTCCTGAAATAGCTCCCACCGGCTCACGTCGCCAAGGAGGTCGGCGACCTGGTGACTTCCGGATTCCTTGCACGAGACGAAGACCTTGCAGCCCCGCTTGCGCAGGGTCGCGACCGCCGCGAGCGCGCTGCGCAGGTTTCTTTTGCGCAGGAGGACCAGAACCGTCCCCGCGGGCACGGACTTTTCCTCGCGATAAAATCCCCCCTTCCGGCAGGCGGCATAGGCATGGTAGTTGACCGGCGGATGTCCGGAGTCGTCCGGTTTGCCCGGGCCGGCGGGAAATGTCTGCTCGGGATCGCGCCCGCCGGGATTCAGGACCGAGAAGCTCATGCGTGCTTGATCCGGTCCCCGAGTTCGCGTTCGACCGCCTCGAACCGCCGGATGAACCGGTTCGTCGCCGAAGCCAGCGACGTCTCGGCATCGACATGCAGCTTCCTGGCAAGGTTGACCGCGGTGAAAAGAATATCCCCGACCTCAGCCTCGACCGCGCGGGCATCCCCGTCCGCAAGCGCCTTGCGCACCTCGGCGACCTCCTCCTCCAGCTTCTCGAAAACCGGACCGGCATCCGGCCAGTCGAAGCCGGCACGGCCGGCCTTCTTCTGGGCATTCTGGGCCCGCAGGAGCGCGGGCATCGAGGCCGGGAGCCCGTCCAGACGTCCGACACGGGATGCCTTCTCCTCTTTTTTGATCTGCTCCCAATGCCGGAGGACATCGGCCGAATCCTTTGCCAGCTTGTCTCCGAAAACATGCGGATGCCGCCTGACCATCTTGTCGCAGATCCCGGCAGCCACCTCCTCCAGGGTGAACGCCGACCGCTCGCCCGCCATCTGGGAATGCATTACCACATGCAGGAGAAGGTCGCCGAGCTCCTCCTTCAAATTCGCATCGTCCGCGCGCTCGATCGCCTCGATCACCTCATAGCACTCCTCGATGAGCGCCCCGCGCAGGCTGGCATGCGTCTGCTCGCGGTCCCACGGACATCCGTCCGGCGCACGGAGCCTCGAAACAATTTCCCGGAGACGGTCCACCGACGACATCAGATCCTCCACAGCGAACTGTTCCCGCTGCCGAACTCGCCGACCTCCTCGCTCGACGTCCGGGCGACATACAGGGTGAGCAGGGTGATGGAGATGATCGTGCCAAAATAGACGATGCACGCAAGCCACGCCGGAAGCTCGTGGACAGCGAGGGCATTGTAGAACGCGCCGAACGAATGGATCGGCTCCTTCGCGTGGATGAGGATTTTCATCGTCCAGGCGACCATGATAATCGCGAAGATGAATGCGTAATTGCGCTTGAGCCGGCGGCCGACCGCCTCAAGCTTGCTGATCTTGAACGACGGCAGGATAAGGTCCTCACAGACGAGCTTCCGCCATTCGCCGTCGAGGATTTTGGGATTCCTCGAAACCATCGGCACCAGGAAGTGCGACTCGAGCATCCGGACCCGGCCGCGGAACGCGTCATAGAACCGGTAGCGACGGGATTCGATCCAGAGCATGATCCACACAAGCGCGAGGTTGAAAAAAAAGATGATGTGCGGGAGATCCCTGAACGTGAAGGCCGCGCCGATGATCGTCGTGGTGGTCGTGATCGCCCAGGTTGTCGTCACGTCGAGCCGCTGCCTCCAGATCATGATCCGGCCGAGTTCGCCACGGTAGAAGTGCACCATCGCGTTGACGTAACACGGATCGTTGAGGCTGGCAGAAGGCAAAGTGGAGGGCTCGGGCGGCTGGTGGTCCATGTTATCGGTTCCGGTCTTTTTCAAGAAGTTCCTCCCTCGCCCGCTCCAGCTTGTTACGCTCGCGGGCGGTCAGGCTCGACATCCCGGTGCGGGAGATTTTCTCCAGAATCGCGTCGATTGAGGAATCTTCTTCGGGCCGCTTCACAACGTGCAGCTTCGGAGCGGGTCGTGCTCGGAATCATCGAGCGCCAGTCCGGCAGCACTCCTCCACCCTTCAACCAGCGCACCATGAAAAATGCCGCCCCGCAATCCAAAATCAGCACGCCCAGCCCGGCCCGGTCACCGGATGCCAGCGCATGCAGCAGGCTGAACGCCACCAGGAACAGCGCAACCCAACGGGCCTGGATCCCGAACAAGATCTCCGCCGAAGGATGGAGCGCGGCGAAGGCGACAAAAACCGCAAAATGCAGCGCGCCGGATCCCGAGTAAACCGAGGAAAACCCTGCAAAAGACGCTACCGTCAGAGCGAGCGGGGGCAGGATCAGCAGGACGGCGTAAAGACCCAAGAACGCATTTCTCCCGAAAAACTGCTCGATCTGCCTCCCGAACACCACAAGCATGTAAAGCTCGAGGAGAAAAAAGGGGTCGGGAGGATGAACGAACGCGTAGGTGACAAACTGCCACACTGCGCCGTCCCGGACCGCCGAACTGGAAAACTGGAAGGTCTGGATCAGCCCCTCCGCCCGTGCAGCCATCGCTAGGGCCGTGGCAACCATCGTCAGCACATGCACCAGGGCGATCAGCGTGCTCGCATAAACCGGAAGCGACCCGGCCCACATGAGCGGGGATGTGCTCCCGGAATTGCGATCAGCGACCATCCGCTCAAAATAGCTCCGGGAAAAAATCTCACAAGATGGAACTCGTTTTCCTTGCCACCCCGCGGCGTTCTGCCAATATTAGCGCAGCTAATATCAAAGTTATGAGCAAAACAACCGCGCTGGGAACCAGCAAGCCATCCAACACATCAATCGTCGCCTGGGTCGATGAAATCGCCGCCCTTACCAACCCGGACGCCATTTTCTGGTGCGACGGATCGGAAGCCGAAGACAAGGCGATGCGCGACCTGATCGTGGCCTCCGGCTCCGCGCTCTGGCTCAACGAAAAGCTCCGCCCGAATTCGATTCTCGTCCGCAGCGACGCCCGCGACGTCGCCCGCGTGGAGGAACGCACGTTCATCTGCTCAAAGGCGAAAAAGGACGCCGGCCCGACGAACAACTGGGAGGCCCCCGAAGTCATGAAGGCGAAGATGAACGGCCTCTTCAAGGGCTGCATGAAAGGGCGCACGCTCTATGTGATCCCGTTCAGCATGGGCCCGATCGGCTCGCCGATCGCCCAGTATGGCATCGAGATTTCCGACAGTCCGTATGTCGTCGCCAGCATGCGCATCATGACCCGCATGGGCGGCGCCGTCTACGACCAGATCGCAAAGACCGGCACCTATGTAAAATGCCTCCACTCGGTCGGCGCGCCGCTCGCCGCTGGCGCGAAGGACGTTCCCTGGCCGTGCAATCCCGAGAACACCTACATCACCCACTTCCCGGAGGAGCGCCTCATCATGAGCTTCGGCTCGGGCTACGGCGGCAACGCCCTCCTCGGCAAAAAGTGCTTCGCCCTGCGCATCGCCTCGGCGATGGCCCGCGACGAGGGCTGGATGGCCGAGCACATGCTCATCCTCGGCGTCAAGGACCCTGCCGGCAAGAAGACCTACGTCACGGCCGCCTTCCCGAGCGCCTGCGGAAAAACAAACTTTGCCATGCTCATCCCGCCGAAGCAGCTCAAGGACGAGGGCTGGGAGGTTTCCTGCGTCGGCGACGACATTGCCTGGATCAAGCCGGGTCCCGACGGCCACCTCCGCGCGATCAACCCGGAGGCCGGATTCTTCGGCGTCGCGCCGGGGACCGCCTACGAGAGCAACCCGATGGCGATGGATTCGATCAAGCGCGACACCATCTTCACCAACGTCGCCCTCACCGATGACGGGGATGTCTGGTGGGAGGGGATGACAAAAGTGAAGCCCAAGCACCTCATCGACTGGAAGGGCAAGGACTGGACGCCGGAGACCAAGGATGCCGATGGCAAGCCGGTTCTCTCCAGCCACCCGAACAGCCGCTTCGCCGCTCCCGCCCGCAACTGTCCGATCATCGACCCCGACTGGGAAAACCCGGCCGGTGTTCCGGTGAGCGCGATGGTGTTCGGCGGACGCCGCGCGACCACGATGCCGCTCATCTTCCAGTCGTTCAACTGGGTCCACGGGGTCTATCTTGGCGCCACCGTCGGCTCGGAGATGACCGCAGCAGCAGCCGGCACCGTCGGCCAGGTCCGCCGCGACCCGATGGCAATGCTCCCGTTCTGCGGATACAACATGGGCGACTACTTCGCCCACTGGCTCGAAATGCGCCACCAGGTGAAATACCTCCCGCGCATTTTCCATGTGAACTGGTTCCGCAAGAGCCCGGAAGGCAAGTTCCTCTGGCCGGGCTTCGGCGACAACACACGCGTCCTCAAGTGGATCATTCAGCGCTGCCAGCTCGGCATGCACGCGGTCGAGACATCGATCGGATGGGTGCCCGAATACAAGGACATCGATCTGCGCGGCATCGAAAAGGACATCACGCCGGAGAAGTTCGCAGAGGCCATGAAGATCGACACCAGCGAGTGGCACCGCGAACTCGTCATGCAGGACGAGCTCTTCATCAAGCTCTACAGCCAGCTTCCGAAGGAACTCATCTTCCAGCGCGAACTTCTCATCTCGCGCCTGTAAACGGTTTCCCCCGTCAGCAAGCAGCATCCCCGCGCGGAGTGAAAACTCCCGCGGGGATTGTGCTTTCCGGACCTCTGCGGACCGTCACCGGCCGAGCCCGATCCTTGGTCGTATCCGCGCTCAGCCCAGGATTTTCTGATATGCGTCCGGAGGGAGCTCCAGCGTGCGGACCAGGATCCAGAAGAACTGGTGCGACGGGTGGCCGACGACCGCCCGGAAATAGGTTTTCTCATCCAGCCCGATGATCCAACAGGCCCCCGAAAACGGTCCGCTGAAGCTCATGCGGAGACAAGAAGGGGGATCAGCATTGCAGCCCGTGAGAAAATCGTTTTCATACAGGCATGAATTTACGCGCGGCGGCACTGCTTGGCCTGGCATTCCTCGCTGCCTGCGATGCGCGCTCCCGCCGGGCGGACCTCGTCTTCATCAACGGGGCTGAACCCGAGACGCTCGACCCGGCGATCATCACCGGCCAGCCGGAGGGACGGATCGTGAACGCGCTTTTCGAAGGGCTCTGCGCCTACGACGAAAACGGCCGCGCTGTCCCGGGCGTCGCGGAGTCGTGGGACATCTCCCCGGACGGACGCACCTACACATTCCACATCCGCCCGGACGCAAAATGGAGCGACGGGAGGGAGGTGACGGCGGCGGATTTCGTCTCCTCGTGGAAGCGCACCCTCACCCCGGCAACCGGCTCGCAATACAACTACCAGCTCTTTCCCGTCAAAAACGCGCAGGCGTTCGCGGAGGGAAAAATCGCGGACTTTTCCGAAGTCGGGGTGAAGGCGGCTGACGACCGGACGCTGGTCGTCGAACTGGAAAATCCGACCCCTTATTTCCTCGAGCTCTGCGCCTTTCCAACCCTCCACCCGGTCCGGACTGACCTGATCGCCCGGGTCGGCGACGACTGGGTGAAGCCGGAGCACTTCATCGGCAATGGCGCATTCACGCTCAAATCCTGGCGGATCAACGACAAGATCCACCTCGAAAAAAACCCGCGCTACTGGAACGCCGGCCGTGTGTCTCTGAAATCCGTGGACGTGCTTCCGATCTCGGATGCCAACGTCGCCTTCAACTTCTATGCCAGCGGGCTCGCGGATCTCGTGATGGACAAGGGACTCGCACCGCCCGCCCTGCTCGACGAGCTGAAAAAGCAGCCGTGGTTCCATGCCGCGCCATTCCTCGGGATCTACTTCCTGCGCTACAACTGCCAGCGCGGCCCGTTTGCCGACGAACGCGTCCGCAGGGCGTTTTCGCTCGCGGTGGACAAGCGGCGGATCGTGGAAAAAATCACGCGGGCGGGCGAACTCCCCGCGCCGGGTTTTGTTCCGCCGGGCATCCCGGGCTATGCCGGCACCGACGGGCTGCCCTTCGATCCGGCCGGCGCGAAAACCCTGCTCACGGAAGCCGGGTTTCCCGGAGGAAAGGGCTTCCCGCTCGTGAACTACCTTTACAGCAAGAGCGAGCTCAACGAGGCGGTTGCGGTCGAGCTCCAGAGCATGTGGCGGGAGACGCTCGGCGTGAACGTCAACCTCGTGCGCCAGGAGTGGAAGGTCTACCTGAACTCGCTCTCGCTCCTCGACTACGACATCGCCCGCTCGAGCTGGGTCGGCGACTATCCCGATCCCAACACGTTCCTCGACATGTTTCTCACCGGCGGCGGCAACAACCGGACCGGCTGGAGCAGCCGGGAATACGACCGCCTCATCGCGGAGGCCTCGCGCGAACAGGATCCGGCCAAACGCCTCGACATCCTGCGCCGGGCGGAGGATCTCCTCGTCAAATCCTCAGTCGCCGTCGCACCGATCTACTACTATGTCGGCATCCAGCTCTACGACCCGGAAAAGCTGGACGGCATCAAAGCCAACGTCCTCGACGAGCACCCGATCCGCGCGATCCGCAGAAAATAAAACCGGAAACCGACATTGCCACAGAGGGCACGGAGCACACAGAGGAAAGCGACAAAGAACCCGGAATCAACCTGTCCCGAAAATCGCGGGAAGAGCCCCGGTATTCTCCGTGATCTCTGTGCCCTCTGTGGCGGACAATCGCCGGATCCTCAGACGCCGCCGTAGCGCCGCTGGCGGCTGCTGAAATCCTGGAGCGCCTCCAGAAAGTCGGCCTTCCCGAAATCCGGCCACAGCTTTTTCGTGACATGGATCTCCGTGTAGCTGAGCTGCCAGAGAAGGAAGTTGGAAATCCGCATCTCGCCGGAGGTGCGGATGAGCAGGTCGGGATCCGGGATGCCGGCCGTGTAGAGATGCGAGGAAATCCGCTCCGGCGTGATGTCGTCCGGCCCCAGGGTTCCTGCGGCCGCCTCCGCGACGAGCAAGCGGACCGCATCCATGATTTCGACCCTCCCGCTGTAGCTCAGCGCGAGGATGACGTTCAGCCGGGTATTGTGCGCGGTCGCCTCCATGACCTCGTTGAGCTTGGCACGGCAGACTTTCGGCAGGTCGTCCAGCCGCCCGATCGCCCGGAGCCGGACACCCTCCCTCAACATCTCCTCCTTCTTCTCGTTGAGGAATTTTTCCAGAAGGAGCATGAGGCCGTTGACCTCGAGCGCGGGGCGCTTCCAGTTCTCCGAGGAAAACGCGTAGAGGGTCAGAAATTCGACGCCGGATTCCATGCACGCTTCGACGCACTGGCGGATCGATTTCGACCCCTGCTCGTGGCCGGCCAGCCGCGGGAGGCCGCGCTGCTGGGCCCAGCGTCCGTTGCCATCCATGATGACGGCGACATGGCGTGGGGTGGTGCTGCTCACAAGCGGATGGTCTGCGCGCGGGCGGGACCGATGCTCACGATCGAAAGCCTCGCGCCGGTGAGCTCGGCAAGCTTTTTGACATACTCCCTCGCGCGGGGAGGAAGATCGGAAAACTTCCGAGCCTTGTCGGTCGGCTTGTTCCATCCGGGCATCTCGACATAAACCGGCTTGCAACGGGCGAGCGCATCCGGATCGACCGGCGGATAGTCGAGCTTTTTCCCGTCCAGTTTGTAGGCGGTGCAGATTCGGATCGAGGGGACGGCGTCGAGGCCGTCGAGGTTCGTGATGGCGATGTCGTCGATCCCGTTGACCATCGCGGCGTAACGCGTGGCGACCGCATCGAACCACCCGCAGCGGCGCGCGCGGCCGGTCGTTGCCCCGAATTCCCGGCCCATCGCGTGCAGCGCATCGCTGAGCCCCTGGTCCTCGGTCGGAAACGGACCTTCGCCGACACGCGTGGTGTATGCCTTCATGACCCCGAGGACGCAGTCCACCCGGTGGGGGGGGACACCGCTGCCGGTGCAGGCTCCGCCAGCGGTTGTATTCGAGCTGGTGACATACGGATATGTCCCGTGATCAATGTCCAGAAACGTGCCCTGCGCCCCCTCGAAGAGAAGCTGCTTCCCGCTCTTCAGCGCCTTGTGGAGATAGACGATCGTGTTTGTAACAAACGGACGAAGAACCTCGGCCGCGGCAAGGTAATCCTTCAGGATCGCTTTCCCGTTCATCGGACGGACCCCGAGGGATTTCAAAAGCGCGTTGTTCTCGCGCATCCGTTCGGACAGCTTTTTTGAGAAGACATCCGGGCGGATCAGATCGCACATGCGGAGGCCGGTGCGGGCCGCCTTGTCGCAATACGCGGGACCGATCCCCCGCTTCGTCGTTCCGATTTTTCCCTTCCCCTTCCGGGCTTCACGCAGACCGTCCAACTCCCGGTGATACGGAAGGACAAGATGCGCGGCATCGCTGATCAAAAGATTTTTTCCGACGGCAACCCCGCGCTTGCGGAGCCCCTCGATCTCGCCGACGAGCGAGACCGGGTCGATCACGACGCCGTTGCCGATCACGCACACCTTCGACTTCCGGAGGATCCCGGACGGGATCAGGTGCAGGACATACTTTTCTCCGCCGATGACGATCGTATGCCCGGCATTGTTTCCTCCCTGACTCCGCACCACGACATCCGCCTCGTCGGTGAGAAAATCAATGATCTTTCCTTTTCCTTCATCACCCCACTGGGCACCGGTCAATATCGTATTGGGCATAAATTCGTCAGGCAAAGCCGGAAGTGTCTTTCCATGCAACGATGCTGACAAGAGAATTTCCCATGCCGGATGGCCACGCAACAATTTTGTGCGGTGTTGTTGACATCAGGCCCGAAATTTGTGAATATCCCCACGCTGTTGCACTAATCCGCCCCTTAACTTTTATTCGAACAGACTATGGCTGAACCCAAAAAGGAAACTGTCAGGATCGTCCTTCCTGCACGCCGAGACGGCACTCCGGTCTCATCCAACCCGCGCGAGACGGCGATGATCAATCTTCCACCCAAGCCTGTTCCGGTTCAAGGGGGTCCCGTCATCCCCGCAGGGATCAAGCCGCCGACATCCAGCCTGACCCCTCCCCCGCCATCTGTTCCCAAGCCGCCGTCGATGCCGGCCATTCCGAAGCCGCCTTCGAGCGCAGGCGCGATGCCTCCGCCGCCCGCCGCCGGTCCTTCGATTCCCAAGCCGCCTGTCATGCCTCCGGCCGCCACAATCCCGCCGATGGCACCCAAGCCGCCCACAGTGCCGCCCGCTCCGGGAGCCGCGGTCCCGCCGGTCGCTCCCAAGCCTCCTTCCTCAGGGACCACGCCGCTCAAACCGGTGGCCCCGGCTCCGCTGCAGGCAGAGGCAAAGAAAGAGACCGCCAAGGTCCCGGCCTCCACGCCAGGGCCCAAGGGGGCCATGCCTCAAGCCACAGTCCAGTTGCAGAAAAAGCCCGATGCCTCGAAATCGGTTGCGACCACCTCGATTGCCGTGACCCCCGCAGGCGATTCCGCTTCTTCCGACCTGAGCCCGGTCCTGGGAATTGCCGCCCTCGTGGTGGCGCTCCTGTCCCTTGGCGTCCAACTCCTGATGATGCTCGGCTAGTTCAGGCTCCAACTTCTTATCCCATGTCCAGCCCCCCGCACGTCACCGAACTTACCGACGCCGATTTTGAATCGTTCATCAAGAACGCGACCACTCCCGTCCTTCTGGATTTCTGGGCCACTTGGTGTGCCCCGTGCCGGATGCTGACGCCTGTCGTCGAAGAGATCGCCTCGGAAAATGCCGGCAAGTTTGCCGTGGCCAAGGTCAACGTGGACGACTGCCCGGGAGCCGCATCGCAATTCGGCATCCGGAGCATCCCGACTCTGATCTATTTCAGCGGGGGAGAAAAGAAGGAGCAGTCGGTTGGAGTCCTGAGCAAGGCGGATATCATCCGCAAGCTCGAGGCACTGGCCTGATCCTTCCGGATCAATCAGTCTTTTCTGTTTGCTGCCGCTGGTTGTCTCCAGCCCGTCCTTTGGTTTCATTCCGGATCCGGAGATTATTCACCACGGAAAACCCATGTTGTTGGTCCGGGACAAAATGCTTCCCGGTTCTTTTCCTCTGTGTTCTCTGCGACCTCTGTGGTGCAAAAGCTTTTTCTTAATTCCGGTTTGATCGGATTTTTGACCATGCCTCCAGGGCCGTGAGCGACCCGAAATCCGCATAGAGCTGGAGCAACCCCTGTTGTCGGGAAACGGAACGCATGAGTTCGCGATCGACCGATCCGACAAGCCATTCGCTGGCAAGGCGGATCCGGCCGCCGGGAGTGGTTCCTGCAATCGGGCGGATCACCTCGCGGGCCTTTTCCAGAGGAAGCGAAGGGAGGTAGGCATTCACAAGCAGATCCCGGACTCTGTCGGGCCCGACTAGCGCCAGATCCTGCTCCAGCCGGCCTGCCGAGAGGTTCCAGTGGCGGGACCAATACGGGTGCGTCAGCTTCCCGAAGAAGTCGGAGAAGCCCTTTGCTCCGCCTGACTTGATCGCCGCACGGAATCCTGAAAACTGCGACGCAATGGCCGCAAGCGCACCCATCCGGCGGTGCGGATGATTGGACGGACGGGTCCCTGAGAACTTCCACATCCCGGGCGGGAGGACAAGCCGGCTGAAGGAATCGCGCAGCGCCCACCATTTGTCCCAAAGCGGCTTGAGGTAATCCCGCGTCGCTTCATCGGCCGTGTCGAATGTCCTTGGCTGCAAAAATCCAGCCATGCCGAACAGCCGGGCCTCGCCCTCCGGACCGCCTGCCGCGCGCAATCCGGTCCGCTGCGCGGACAGGAGAAATGGAATGGAGTTGTTCTTGTAACCAAGGCCGGCGGCAATCGCATGAAACATCGCGGTCTCCGGCCCGTGGAGCGAGACCGCGCGCGCGTGCGCGGCATGCTTCTGCCGGAGCCGGAACTCCGCGGCCTCTTCGATCATGACCAGAGCCGCTGTCCGATCCACAGCCCCCGGGAGGTGGCGCAAGGGAGGCGGAGCGACGTCATCAGCGGAGAGCTGGGCCTGGAGAACTTCGCGATGTTCCGACGTCCGTGCAAACGCACGGACTCCCGGAGAATCGACAAAAAGTTGCAGGAGAACTCCGGCGTAGGCGGGATTCGTGGCGTGCCCGTGGCGCTCCCAATCGCGGGCATCCGTGTCCACTTCGAGATCGCCCTCACCTTCGGGCCCTCCCTCGAAACGAAATCGTGCGCCAATGAAATCCGGGCCGGCTTCGTGGTTCCAACGCCCAAAATGCAGAATCTCCACTTCGCGTCCGGAGGTGGTCGTCCATCGGGTCCCGTATTCCCCGGCGAAGAGCCGTGCCTGAATCTCGATCTCGGAAGCCCGGATGGGCGGATTTTCTCTGGCGATCAAACCTCTGCGGGCGGAGTCGTATGGGTTCATGGACGCAGTTGGGGCAAAGGTGGAGGAGGAAGAGGAGTCGGTTCCGGGGTGGAGGGAACGGGCGGTGCGGGAGGAGCAACTTCGCCCGTGTCGGCAGGAGGGGCGGCTGCCTCCGGAACCGGACCGGTCAGCCCGATGGGCTCGATCGATGGAGGAGGAACCGGAACGCTGGCAAATGGGGAGAAAAGATCATGCTGCGGACCCGGGGGCAAAGCGGCGGACGCGGCAAGCGCAAGCCGTGATGCATCGGGCTTTCTTCCAAGAGCCAGCAGAGCCTGGATGGCTTCCAAATCCAGACGGATGCGAACGGCAGCGGATTTTGCAAGACCGAGAGCTTCTTCAAAACTCTTGAGAGCGTCCGCCCAATTGCCCGCGCCGGCCTGAAGGGTCCCGAGCGCCTCGATAAACATGCTGTCGCCGGATTGCCGGGAGGCCTGGCGAAGTGCATCCGCGGCCTGAAGTCCGTTGCCGGAGGCATCCAGGATCATCCGGCGATACATCTGCCAGGAATTTGGCGCAGCCCCGGCAGCCACCATCCGCCACGAGGCATACGGACGGTAAAGCGGATCTCCAATGACAACCCCCATCCACGAAAGCGCCCGCTGCGACATCCACGCGCTCTCAGCAAGCGTGAAGCCTCCCATCAGACGATCCTGAAAAACATCCAGGTTGGCCGTCAGGGAAAGATAGGGCTCATAGACATTCCCGAGCGTTGCGGCCGCGCCGCGCGCGAGAAGCGGACCGCACCAGTTCGCGGTCGTGCTCCGGGGGGTTGCCGCGCTGGACGAGTGGATGTGAACCGCCACCGCCCCGGGGCGGAACTGGAAGGCCGCGCCCGCAAAAGGTCCGTCGGCCGCGCCCGCATACCAGCCGAAATAGACCGCGGCATCGGTCATCGGATATCCCGCTGGAAACGTCGGAGGGAGCCTGTCAAAAATCACAGGGAGCCCCTGGGCGCGCATCATGGTGACCAGATTGTTCATCCACTGGTCGCCTTCGGCATAGCCGCCGCTCGTGATGCCGCGCGCATCAACATACGACCATCCGCAGAGACCGTCTTTTTCGGCGGAAATCGAATCGTCGATCATCGCCCGGACGATGAACGGCGTCGGCCCGTCGAGGCGCGCGGTCAGAAGAAACCCCGGGCCGACCGGATCGTCCCGGATGCGGGTGAACCTCCGGAAATACGGATTGGGAACGATTCCCGCCGGCGATTCCAGAAACATTCCCAGGGTCGTCAGTTCGCTGTCCACCGAGGCGTCGTTGCGCTTGGTCACCAGGTCTGGCAGGCTGGGAATCGAAGTCTGGGGCGGAATCGCGGGATCGCCGGCGATCTTCAACGGCATACCGCGCATGATCGCAACAAAATCGATTTTTGAAGCGGTGACTGCCGGCCGGCCGGAAGCGGTGCGCCCGATCGTCCACCATCCGCGCTTTCGAAAAATCTCCCGAAGCGGTCCGGCGATTGTCCGCTCGTAATCCGCCCGCTGGATTTCCTCAGCCGGGGAACAATCGAGCCCGACGAGCTGATTCGACGGGATGCCCCGCCGGTTCGCATAATACTGCGCAAGGCCCGGGGAATCCGGATCGTTCCTGTTGTAGAGGACCACCGTCGCGGAGGCGTCGTGCCCGCCGGCCCCCGCAGACTGGATCGCTCCGGCCAGCAGACAGGAAAGCAAAAGGATCCTAAACCGTGATGCGCAGCCCGTCATATGACAGCCGGATATTTGCCGGAAGTGAAGCCTCCGTGGCGGCGTGCCCGAGATCGTGGCACATGTGGATGAAATACGTCCTCCCCGGCTGGATCTGCCTCACCACTTCGAGGGCTTCCTCGACCGAGAGGTGGGTCGAATGCGGGGCATGGCGGAGTGCGTCGAGGACTAGCACATCCACCCCCCGCGCCGCTTCCACGGCCTCCGGCGGCACGGCCTGGCAGTCGGTCATGTAGGCGAACAGCTTCCGGCCGCCGCGCGAAAAAATCAGCCCGCTGGTTGTCATCCGCCCGTGGGGCAGCGAAACCGGCAGAATCATCGTGCCCCCAAGCTCGAACACCCCCTCAAACGGCCGCGCCTCCGGGCGCACGTAGGTGCGGAATTTCTGGCTGTCGTCAAAGGCGTATTCAAAGACCCTGGCGAGACGCTTGAGCGTCTCCGGGGAGCCGTAAACAGGAATCGTCTTGTCCTCCATCTCGCAGAACCGCCGGAGGTCGTCGAACCCGAGGACGTGGTCGCTGTGCGCGTGCGTGTAGACGACCGCATCCAGTTCGACGATCCCCTCGCGCAGGCATTGCTGGCGGAAATCCGGCGGGGTATCCACGCAGAACGACATCCCGGGCGACTTCACATGGATCGCCGTGCGCAGCCGCTTGTCGCGGGGGTCCGGCGAGCGGCAGACCGGGCAGGAACACCCGATGACCGGAATGCCGTGCGATGTCCCCGTCCCTAAAAATGTGATTTCCAGCCCGTCCATCGCTTTGCTTTCGCCGCCGAGAGTGGCATAGTCGGCCCATGTCCGCAACGCTGGCCTCATTGCGCATCAGAAATCTCGCCCTGGTCGAGGATCTTCTCTGGGAACCGCGCAGGGGATTTGTCGCGATCACCGGGGAGACCGGCGCGGGAAAATCGATCATCATGGGCGCGGTGAACCTCCTTGTCGGGGAACGGGCGGATAAATCGGTGATCCGCTCGGGCTCGGAGACATGCACGGTGGAGGGCGAGTTTCTTCTCGCAAAAAATTCCCCGGTCCACGAGGTGCTGGATGCCGGCGGCGTCGAGCCATGCGAGGAGGGACGTCTGCTCATCCGGCGCACGCTCTCGACGAACGGATCCGGGAAGCAGTTCACCAACGGCTCCCCCTGCACGCTCGCGCTCCTTCGGCAGATCGGCGACCTTCTCATGGACCTCCACGGCCCGCATGACCACCAGAGCCTCTTCTCAAGGGATCAGCAGCTCCTGCTCCTCGACGGCTTCGCCGGAGCGGAAACGATGCGTGGATCCTATGCCGCCGCACGGAAGGAATGGATGCGGCTGGTGGAGGAAAAGAACCGCCTCGACACCGATGCCGCCGCCCTGGCCCGCGAAATGGACCTTCTCACCCACCAGACGCAGGAGATCGGGGACGCGGACCTGAAGGCGGACGAGGAGGAGCCGCTCCTCGCACGGCAGAAAGCGGCCGCAAATGGCAAGCGGCTTTCGGAAATTTGCACGGAACTGTCCGCCCTCGCCTCCGAGTCCGACGACTCGCTCGCATCCCGCCTCGGCGACGTCAACCGGCTCGCCCGCGAACTCCACCGCCTCGATCCGCAGGGCGAAACACTGGAGAAATCCGCGGCGGAACTTTTTGAAAGCCTCCAGGAATTTTCCCGCGGAGTGGAAAAATATGCATCCGCCATCGAGGCGGATCCCTCGGAGCTCTCCAGGATCGAAGCCCGGCTGGACATCCTGCAATCGCTCAAGCGAAAATATGGCCCGACGGTCGGTGAGGTAATCGCATTCGGCGAACAGGCTGCGGCCCGCCTCGCGGAACTCCGCGGACGCGAGGAACGCGGAGCCGGACTCGATGGCGAAATCACCCGCGCCGCCGCCGCCATGAACGCCGCCGCCCAAAAGCTCACGAAGGCGCGTCGCGCCGCCGCCCCGAAGCTCACCGCTCTGGCCAGGCGCCACCTCGCAGACCTCGGGTTTGCCAAATCCGGATTCTCGATCTCCCTCGACCCGCTGGAGTCTCCCGGCCCGCTCGGTTGCGAACAGGCGGAATTTCTTTTCTCCCCGAACCCCGGCGAGCCGGAACGCCCGCTGCGCGCGATCGCATCCAGCGGGGAAATTTCACGCGTCATGCTCGCGCTCAAGACCGCCCTCGCCGTGCAGGACAGCGTGCCGGTCCTCGTCTTCGACGAGATCGACGCGAATGTCGGCGGGGAGATCGGCGCAAAGGTCGGCGCAAAAATGAAGGAGCTCGGCTCCACCCACCAGGTCTTCTGCATCACCCACCTCCCCCAGGTCGCCGCCCTCGCTTCATCCCACTACATCGTCGCCAAGGACACCTCCGGCAGGCGCACCAGCACCACCCTCACCGAGGCCACCGGCGACTCCCGAAAGGCGGAAATCGCCCGCATGCTCGGCGGCAAGGCCGACTCCGCCCTCTCGCACGCCCAAGCCCTGCTCGGGGAGCGCTGACCCAGCTCCCCGCTCAGGGAGTCAGCTCGATATTGGAAATCCCGCCGGTTCCCGGATGGAAAATATTGTTCGCGAAATGCAGATTCTGCGGCCCCTTGTCGCCGCTCTCGATGATCACCGCAAATTTGTAACGCGGCGGCACGACCTGATATTTCCCATCCACCAGAACCTTTTCCCGGCCCGCATCCTGAACGATGTTTCCCTCCACGATGGCATCTTGCAGGGGAGGAGTGTAATCCAGCGGCCCCGCCGCAAATTTCATGGGGGCTCCGCTGTTCCCCCAGATCCAGGCCGCATTCCCACTGCCAAAATCGGAGATGATGTTGTTTGCAACGATCACCTGCCCGTCCCCGTTCTCGACATCCGAGTCGACAGCGTGTTCCCCGGCGGCGTGCGAGGCGGTCCCGGGGCCGATGTGGATCCCCCACAAATCAGACTTGGTAATCTGGTTGTCCGTGATGATGACGCACCGCGAGCCGTGATACACTTTCAGGCCCCAGAACGCATTGTTGATGATGTTCTGGGAGATGATGACCTGATCGGAGTGGATGTCCATGCCCTGGGCCGCGTTCTCGATATAATTTCCGAGAATCCGGGAGCGGCAGGTGCTTTCGGGCGATGAGACCCAGATCGCCGAGCCTTGATGCCAGTTGTTGACGTATTCCGCGTCCCATGTTTTCTGCGGGATAAGTGTCCCCTTTTCTGCATTTTTTTTTGCGAACTGGCCCAGCTTGTATTTCTCCTTGATCTCGGGAGTGGGCAGCAGATTGCGCTCAATGACGCGGTTGCCCTGCAATAGCAGTCCCTCGGTTGTCCGCACGGCGATGCCTGTCCCGTCGATACAATAGAATGCATACCCGTAATTCTCGCTGGAGGTCCGGTCATCGATTGCGATACGCATATAATTTTCGATGAGGCAGTTGAGGATCTGCGGCTCCACGCATCCCATGAGGGAGACGGCTGCCGACCGGGCACGGTTGTCGATGATCTGCAGGTCCGAGAGGACGAGATTCCGACAATCCTTCACATCAACCGCTTCCGCCTCGCAATCCTGCTGCCCCTCGGGACGAGTCAGAGTCAGATTCCGGATCTGCACTCCTGACGCTCCTTGGATCGAAAGGATTTTTGCATTCGGGTTCGTTTGGATGATGCGGCCCGGGCCGAAGAGCCCGGCATTGTTGTGGGTGATCTGGATGGGTTCCGAAATCTCATAGTCGCCCGCCGGCACATAGACCATCCGCCCGGGCTGGGCCTCCAGAGCCTCCTGGATCGAAGCCCCGTCCGTGATGGCGGAAGCCGTCTGTCCGTGAGTGGTTCCAAGCGTCGCAGCGATCAGAAAAAGAAAAATTCCGGGGTAACGCATATGGGGGAGCGGACGTTCGGTTTTGGTTCGGTCGACAAAATCGCGGGTCACAACACCCGGGTGTTGACGGGAACTCGAAACCGCGGAAATTTTTAGAACAGCAGGCATGGCGTGGCAAGACGGAATGGCAATTGCAGCAGAAGTCGGGCGGATGTGGAATCCACAGTGCTGATCCAACCAAGCGAAGGGATCGCAGCCCTGCTGGATGACGTGTGAGTTTTTCTGGATTGGCTTGGAGCCGGGGTGGCCACATGATTCGGGCAATCTGAAAAGCGCATCACACATGGACGGCCGCCAACCGGAAACCAGAGGTTGGCCGGTATGATGAAAGCCTGGAGCTTCCAAGCCGGCGCATGGAAACCGTGCGGATCGATCCCGCTTGATGACCGCGCGTTCCGATACGGAATGAGCGTGTTTGAGACGGTGGCTGCCTTGCAGGGACGGCTCTTGTTTTTGGAGCAGCATCTGGACCGGCTCGCCCGTGCCGCATCCGACCGGGGGTGGCAGAATGCCCAGCTTCCCGTTTCGGCTCCGCCGATCGCAGAAGCCACGGGAGTCCTGAGGCTGTATCTCTCCGCAGGACCTGGCGGGATTTGCGATCCGCTTTCGGGATCGTGCGTTTCGCTGTTCGAGGAATGTGCGGTGGGGACGGATTGCCCGCCGGCCCGGGTCATCACTTCCTCCGCCCCGTATCTCCCCGGCCCCGGCGGATGGAAAACCGGGAATTACTGGCAAAACGTGGATGCGCTGGTCGCGGCGCGAGCACGGGGCGCCGACGACGCGCTTCTGTTCAATCCCGCCGGCTGCCTCGTGAGCGCGAGCATGGGAAATGTTTTTTTTGAAGTGGACGGAGGCTGGAAAACCCCGGCGCTGGAAACCGGGGCGCGTGATGGCGTGGTCCGCGCATGGGTCATGGAGAACCTTCCCGTCGAAGAATCTCTGCTGGATGCGGACTCCGTGGCCCGCGCCACATCCGGATTCCTCACCAACAGCCGCGTGGGGATCCGCCCGATCGGGGAGCTGGACGGACGCTCACTTCAGACCGGAGCGAGCGGTCTTCAGCGCATCTATCGCGACGATGTCCTCTGACTGGCTTCTCGACCGTGCGGAGGCGGATCCCGCGATCCGGAGGCTTCTGGATTCTGAGTGCCGCCCGGGCGGGGTGCTGGGGGAAATCGCCGGGCCGGCCCAGCCGTTCCTGGCGGCGCTCCTCCTGCGGAGGCTGCCCGGGAGGGTCTGGATCGTCTGCCCTGATGTGAAGCGCCAGGAGGATCTTGCGCCGGAACTGGCGGCGTGGTGCCCGCGAGTGAGGCTGTTCCCCGAGCTGGAAATTCCCGCGGGCGACGCCCTTCCGGATGCCGAGACCGCCTCCGAACGGCTGGAGCTTCTCGGCGCGCTCGCGCGTGGCGGAGGCAGCGAGGTCGTCGTCATTCACAGTGCGCAGTGGGAGTCGCAGGTTCCCGCCCCCGGGTCGCTGGTGCGGGGAACATTCGGTCTTCGCAACGGTCAAAAAATCCCGCTGGAGGAAGTCGCGGAGCGCCTCCTCAAGGCCGGATACGAGATGGCCCCGCAAGTCACGGCGCGCGGACACTTCGCCCGCCGGGGCGGGATCCTTGACGTGTTTTCCTGGCAGGCCCCGCGCCCGCACCGGATCGAATGGTTCGACCAGGAAATCGACTCGCTCCGGGAATTCGACCTCGACAGCCAGGGGTCCGTCGCGGTCGTCGAATCCATCGAAATCCTCGTGACGAAAAGCGGACGCCCCGATGCGACGCTGCGGGATTATTTTGGAAAACCGGATCTGGTGATCAATGTGGACCCGGAGGGGCCGGCGGAGGGGATTTTTCTGGGCAGCGGATTCCCGGAAACGCACCCGGCAGCACTCGGGGACTCCGGGCCGCCGTCATTTTATCCCCAGCCGTTCGCCGAGCTCGGCGCGGGCGACCTCGTGCTCGACGCGGTCAAACGGGAGAGGTTTTTCGATCAGTTGCGGGAATGGGATGCGGCGGGCTGGACGGTTGCCTTCGCCAGCAACAATGAAGGCGAAGGCGAGCGGTTCCGGGAGATGGCGTCGGACTTCGAGTTCGATGCCTCCAGGCTCCATTTCCTTCCGGTCCCGGCAACGCGCGGGTTCGTTTGCCCCGCAGCCAGGCTCGCGCTGCTGGCCGACGCGGAAATTCTCGGACGCTCGGCGAGCCAGCGCGCGCACCGGGCGGCCCTCCGGCGAGAGCGGCTCCGCTCGGGACGCGCCGCGATGGATTTTTCGGAATTCGAGGAGGACGATCTGGTCGTCCACCTCGACCACGGGATCGGAAGGTTTCTGGGGTTGCAGAAATCCCCCGATGGGGACGGCGAAGTGCTTGCGCTGGAGTTTGCCCATGGCGCGAGGCTTTATGTCCCGCTCGACCAGGCATGGCAGATTTCCCGCTATGTCGGACTCGGCCGCCGCCACCCCGACCTTTCCGAACTCGGCGACGGACGCTGGCAGAAGGCCAAGGCCAAGGCTTCGAAGGGAATCTACGAATACGCGGCCAGGATGCTGAAGATCCAGGCCGAGCGCGAGAACGGGACCGGGCACGCGTTTCCACCTGACTCTCACTGGCAGCAGGAATTCGAGAGGTCATTCCTCTTCACCGAAACCGCGGACCAGTTGCGAGCGATCTCCGAGACAAAGACCGACATGGAATCCGAACGCCCGATGGACCGCCTCATCTGCGGGGATGTCGGGTTCGGGAAAACCGAGGTGGCGATCCGCGCGGCGTTCAAGGCCGTGACGGGGGGCAGGCAGGCGGCGATCATCACGCCGACCACCGTGCTGGCGCAGCAGCACTTCCAGACGTTCCGCGAGCGGATGAGCGAATATCCGGTGACGATCGAACTTCTCAGCCGCTACCGGTCGGCCGCCGAACAGAAGCGGGTGGTCAGGGCCCTCGCGGAGGGAAGCGTGGACATCGTCGTCGGGACGCACCGGGTCATCTCGGAGGATGTCTCGTTTAAAAACCTAGGGCTCGTGGTGGTGGACGAGGAGCAGAGGTTCGGGGTGAAGCACAAGGACGCGCTCAAGGAAAAATTCCGGCTGGTCGATGTGCTCACGCTCTCGGCCACCCCGATCCCACGCACCCTCTACCTCTCGCTCATGGGAGCGCGCGACATGTCGGTCATCGAGACGCCGCCGCCGAACCGCCAGCCGGTGGAGACCGTCGTCTGCGGGTATGACGAGCGGATCATCCGCGATGCCATCGCCCGCGAGACCGCCCGCGGCGGACAGGTCTTCTTTTTGCACAACCGGGTCCAGAGCATCGAGCGCACGGCGGCGCGGATCCGGGAGCTCTGCGGGGGAATCCGCGTCCTCGTCGGCCACGGCCAGATGGAGGAAAAGGAGCTCGAAAGCGTCATGCAGGCATTCGTGGCGGGAAAGGCCGACGTCCTCGTCTCGACCACGATCATCGAGAGCGGCCTCGACATCCCGAACGCCAACACCATCCTCATCGACCGGGCCGACCGGTTCGGACTCGCCGACCTCTACCAGCTCCGCGGCCGGGTCGGGCGGTCGATTCACAAAGCTTACGCCTTCCTCCTTCTCCCGAGGGAGCTGATGAGCGTCGGGGCCGCCCGCAAGCGGGTCTCCGCAATCAAACAATACTCGGACCTCGGCTCGGGATTCAAAATCGCGATGCGCGATCTGGAGATCCGGGGCGCGGGCAACCTCCTCGGCACGGCGCAGAGCGGCCACATCATCGCCGTCGGGTTCGACCTCTACTGCAAGCTCCTGAAACGCGCGGTCGAATCCCTCAAGGGAAACAGGACCGGCGGCGGCACCGCCACCCTGCGCTTTGATTTTTTGAAAACCGACGAGGCGGAATTCTTCGCTTCCGGCGATGTCACAGGGGCATTCATCCCGGCCGCCTACATTTCCGACACCCGCCTCCGCATCGAGGCCTACCGCAGGGTGGCCGAAGCCTCGTCGCAGGCGGAGCTCGATGCGCTCCGATCGGTCTGGAGGGACCGCTTTGGAACCCTCCCCCCGGCTGCGGAGAACGCGCTCGTCCTTGCCGCCATCCGCCTGGAAGCCTCAAAAAGGAGGATCCCCGTGGTCGAGGTGAAGGGCGACCGGCTGATGCTCACCCGCGGCGGAAGCTACATCCTCGTGGGCGGTCGGTTTCCCCGCTTGACGGCATCCGGCCCTGATTCTAGGTTGCGCGAGATTCTTTCCCTCTTGGAGAAGATGCCCAGCCGATGAGATTTTTGCTTTTACCATTCCTTTTCTGCCTTCTGGCCGCCGGGTCCCCTCTGGCTGCCCAGCAAGCCGAGGTCATTGACGGAGTCGCCGCGATCGTGAACAACGACGTGATCACGATCTCGCAGGTCCGCGAACTCATCGGTGCCCGCGAGCGCGAGATCCGAAAGGTTTATTCCGGATCCGACCTCAACGACAAGGTCAAGGAGATGCGCCTCGCCGCCCTGAAGGACCTCGTGGACCGCCAGCTCATCATCCAGGAATTCAAGAAAATGCAGGAGAAGGGCGCGAACATCCCGGACTATGTCGTGGACGACCGCGTGCAATCGATCATCCGCGAGGAATTCGGCGGCGACCGCTCCGCATTCGTCCGCACCCTCCAGGCGCAGGGCTACACGATCACGAGGTTCAAGGAGATCGAAAAGGAGAAGATCGTCGTGCAGGCGATGCGCCAGTCGAAGATCAGCGAGGACTTCGTCGTCTCCCCGACCCAGATCCAGGCGTTTTACAACAAGAACAAGCCGTCCTATGCGATCCCCGAGCAGATCAAGCTCCGCATGATCATCCTGCGCGAGGGCGTGTCCGGGGATGTTCCCGCCGGGGAAAACAAATCCCAGACAGCGGACGAGATCCGCCAGAAGCTTGTGGCCGGGGCGGAGTTCGACCGCATGGCCGAGATGTATTCCGAGGACGAGGGAACGCGCGACACCGGCGGCGACTGGGGCTGGATCGAGCGCGGAACGCTCAACGAACAGCTCGCGAGCGTCGCCTTCTCGCTGAAGCCCGGCCAGGTCAGCCCGGTCGTGAAACTGGGCGAATCTTACTACATCATGCTGGTGGAGGCGAAAAAGAACGCCTCGGTCAAACCGATCGGCGAAGTCCGCGATGAGATCGAGCGCAACCTGATCCAACAGGAGCGCATGAAGGCCCAGCAACGCTGGCTCGACACCCTCCGGGCCAAATCCTACATCAAGATCCTCTCGTAGGAAGGCCTTCCGCCCCAGCCAGAAACCGTTTTTTCTTTGCGGGCTCTGCGGCTTTGCGTGAGGACCCGCGGGCTCCGCTTTCAGTCTTCCGCAGCGGCACCGTTCCGGTCGAGACGTTTCCGGAGAGTGGCTCGCGTGATGCCGAGCAATTTGGCTGCCCGGACCTGATTGTTGTCGGTCTTCTGCATCGCGCGCAGAGTGAATTCTCGCTCGATCCACGGCAGGAGCGCGAGCGACGAATCCTCCGCCGCGACCCGGAAGAGCTCTTCGATCGCGCGATCCTTATCCGGAAACCCGCCCTCATCGACTCCCGATCCCCCGGCATCGGGAGCAGTCAGCCCGAGCGGAATGTCCTTCGGGAGAAGCACGTCGGCCGTGGCAAGCACGGTCGCGCGCTGCATCGTGTTCTCGAGCTCACGCACATTTCCCGGCCAGGGATACGCCTCCATGACGCGGATCGCGTCCTCCGAAAGCTTGAGCGGAGGGCGATGCTTCCGGTTGGCGATTTTCTGGAGAAAATATTCCGCGAGAAGAGTGATGTCGTCCACCCGCTGGCGCAGGGGCGGAAGATGGATGCGGACGACGTTGAGCCGGTAGAAGAGATCCTCGCGAAACGTCCGCCTTGCGACCTCCTCCTCGAGGTTTTTATTGGTCGCGCAAACGATGCGGACATCGCTCCGGATCGTCAGGTTTCCGCCGACCCGTGAAAACTCGCCCTCCTGAAGAACGCGGAGGATCTTGCTCTGGACCTGGAGCGGCATCTCGCCGATCTCGTCCAGAAAAAGTGTGCCGCCATCGCACTGCTCGAAGCGCCCGACGCGCTGGCTGTGCGCTCCGGTGAACGAACCCTTCTCGTGTCCGAAAAGCTCGCTCTCCAGCAGGTTGTCCGGAATGGCGGCGCAGTTGATGGCGAGGAAGCTCTTGCTGCTGCGGGCGCTGTAGTTGTGGATCGCGCGCGCCACGAGTTCCTTGCCGGATCCGCTCTCCCCGGTGATCATGACCGCCGCCTCGCTGCCCGAGACCCGGCCGATCATCTTGAAGACCTGCTGCATGGCGTCCGACCGTCCGACGATATCCTCGCGGTGCTGCTCGACCGTCAGCTGCGGCTTGAAGGCGCTGGCGGTACGGAGCTCGGCCGCCGCCTTGAGGGCCGAATCCACGACGACCTTGAGATTGAACGGCAACTGCTCCTTGCGCACGAAATCGAACGCGCCCATTTTCATCGCCTCGATGACCGACTGTGTGGTGCCGAACGCGCTCGTGATGATCACCATCGCATTCGGCGAGTGCTTGCGGATCCGCGCCAGAAGCTCCAGCCCGGTGAACGGGTGAAGGTTCATCTCGGCCAGGACAAGCTCCGGCTGCTCCATGCAAAACGTCTTGTAGGCGGCGTCGGCGGATGTCTCCAGCAGGACGCGCGCGGTCGGCCCCTTCAACTGGTTTTGCGCCCAGTCGAGAAAGTCGGTTTCGCGGTCCACCAATAGTATCGTCTGCTGTTTCATTGCCATATCAAGAATCTCAACACCAATTACAGTGCAGTGGTTTTGCCGCCAAAAAAAGCGTGATTTTGTCCGGAACCCCCTGAAATGTTCCCGGATGTATCTGTGGCGTCAAATTTTCCCGGTCGCAAGGACAGCCAGCTTCCGGCAGCCCCGGCTCCCGGAGGTGCTCCTGGATCCCTTTTTCGGACATGATCGTCGATCACATTCATGGACATTTCCACCGTTTTCCCCACACAAAAACCGGATGAAACATGTCATCCATCCGATGAATCACTCGGAATGGAATAGTTGAGAGGCACCCGCTGACTGCAAGCCTGTGATAAACACACCCAACCTGCCTGCCCTCACCGGCATTCGTGCATTAGCTGTATTTTGGGTTATTTCGCTGCATTTTTCCTCTGATCTGTTCCTCCTGGCCCCAAGTGTCCGTTTCTTGTCATTTCTAATCAATCAAGGAAACTTTGGAGTGGATTTGTTCTTTTTGTTGAGCGGCTTCATCCTTGCCCATGTTTATGGCCCGCAAGTTCAAAAGGCATCGCTCCTGACATATTTTGAGTTCATTGGAAACCGCTTCGCAAGGATCTATCCGGCCTATCTTGTCGCACTGTTGGCGCTGATCGGCATGGTCTGCGTCAGTATTCTGGCCCATATCCCACGATCAGTTGAAATGTATCCGCTCTCCACCCTGCCATTTGAGTTCCTGATGGTCCAGGCTTGGGGCCCTCTCCTGCTGTCGTGGAACTACCCTGCATGGTCGGTGAGCGCGGAATGGTTTGCCTATCTCTTTATTTTTCCCGTTGGATACTGGATGCTGCACCGCATTCATAAATCCCCCGCTCTACTTTTCCTGGCTACAATGGGCTTTTGCAGTTTGCTTGCCGCACTGTCCCCGGCTGGGGGATTGCCTCACAGTCTTGTCCGGGTGACCTGTGAATTCCTTGCCGGGATTACACTTTTCGGCATGCGCTGGCACCTGTTAAAATTTCCGGACCGGGCATCCATGATCCTTGGATTCGCTCTCGTTGTATTGCTTGGCACATTTCTCATTCCCCGCATTTCTTCCACTGCGACATGGTTTTTAATCACGATGTCACTGGGCTCAATCATTCTATCCATCTCGATTCCAGGCACATGCGCATCCAATGCATTGTCTTGGGCTCCATTTGTTTATGCCGGTCGCATTTCGTATTCACTGTACCTCACCCATGCCCTTTCCCAAAGAATACTAAAAGTTCTGCTTCCCGCTGCACACTTCAGCGATGCCCCCTCATCCGTCCGTTATCTAGTTCTGCTCGTCTCTATCGCTGTCATTATCGTTCCTGCCACAATCCTTTTCCATATGGTCGAGGAACCGGCGCGTCACTACCTCCGCGATTTCTTCGCAAAAATCCCGGGGAAAACGAAAACTCTCTTCCAGCCAGGGGAGCTGTAGATGGCGCGAGTCAGTTTTTCCTCCATCGCTGCATTCCCGTCACTGAGGAATTGCGTTTGCTAAATTACCGTGTCTGCCCGGTCCCCCGGATCAGGTATTTGTAGGAGGTGAGTTCCTCCAGCGCCATCGGCCCGCGGGCGTGCAGCTTGTCGGTGCTGATCCCGATCTCCGCGCCGAACCCGAATTCCCCTCCGTCGGTGAACCGCGTCGAGGCATTCCAGTAAACCGTCGCGGAATCGACCGTGCCCAGAAATTGTTCCGCGGCGGCGGGATTCTCCGTGATGATGGCATCGCTGTGGTGGGAGCCGAATTTTTCGATATGCTCGACCGCCTCCTCCAGACTGTCCACGACGCGGACGGACAGGATGAGGTCCAGGTATTCCGTCCGCCATGACGTCTCGTCCGCCTCGCGGAGCGGTGCGTATCCGAGGTCCGACAGCAGGCGGAAAGCGGCGGGATCCGCGCGCATCTCGACCGGAAATTTTTGGAATTCCGGAGCGGCGAGCGCAAAGAACCGCTGCGCGACATCCCGGTGAACGAGCAATGTCTCCATCGCATTGCAGACACCCGGGCGCTGGCACTTTGCGTTGATCGCGATGTCGAGGGCCATCCGGCAATCGGCATCCCTGTCGACGTAAACATGGCAGACCCCGTCATAGTGTTTGATGACCGGCATCCGCGCGTGCGTGACGACGTTTTCGATGAGCGAATGCCCTCCCCTGGGGATGATCACATCCATGAACTCATCCATCCGGGCCATGATTTTCACGGCCTCGCGGTCGGTCGTCGGCACAAGCTGGACAGCCCCGTCCGGCAGCCCGGCCTCCGCTCCTCCCGACTGGAGGGCCTCCGCAATGGCAAGATTCGAGGAAATCGCCTCGGAGCCTCCCCGCAAAATCACGGCATTTCCGGTCTTCAGGCAAAGGACCGCCGCGTCGCTCGTCACGTTCGGGCGTGACTCGTAGATGATCCCGATCACTCCGATCGGAGTCCGGATTTTCGTGATCCTGATCCCGTTCGGGCGGGTCCATTCGCGCAGGATCTCCCCGACCGGATCGTTCAGATCCGCAACCTGCCGGACGCCATCCGCCATCTCGGCGATCCTCTTCTCCGTGAGGCGCAGCCGGTCGGTCGCAGCTTTTGAGAGGCCGTTTGCCTCCGCCCGGGCAAGATCATCCGCATTGGCGGCCAGAAGGGCCGGGGTGCGGGCGACAAGCCCGGCCGCCATGCCGCGGAGGATCTCCGCTTTTTTTTCGCTCCCGAGGGTCGCCAGCCTGCGTGACGCCGCGCGCGCCCGCGCGCCGATCGCGTGGATATCGTCTTGTAGTGAGCTCATTTCTGAAACGGGGAATAATCCATCCGGTGCTGCTCTGCAACCGCTTTGCATCCGTCATTTCCGCCCTTGGCGAAATGGAAGGCGGGAAATGGGATCGCTGCCGGCAATGGTTGGACAGATGGCGGCGGAGCGATTATGATGCGTTGATGAACATGGCGCCTGTCCTTCGCACGCTGATTTTCAGCCTTTGCGTCATGCCCGCGTTTGCCCAGCAGGACATCGATGCCGAGCTGAAGCGGAGTTCCGACGATCACATGCGCGAGGAGCTCGGCGTCAACCCGATCACGACCCCCTCAATTCAGGAGCTCCTCAAGCAGCTCGAGGTGTTCCGTCCGGTTCCGGTCGCCCTGATTGATGAGGCTAACCGGGAAGCAACATTCAACAACCGCCTGCAGACAGCCATGCACTTCGGGTCGCTGGTGGCCGACGGCTTCATGCTCACCCTCGCCGAGCGCCCGCAGGATCTGCAGGATGTCGGCAAGGCCCTGATCCGCCAGGCCCGCGCGCTCGGGGTCGGGGAGCGGCTCACCAAGCGGAGCAAAAGCCTGCTGGAATTCAGCGACAAGGGCGACTGGATGGGCATGCGCCAGGAGCTCGTGCGCACGCAGCAGGATGTCGAAACGTCTATGCTCGAGCTCCGCGATGAGGAAATGGCCCACATGATCAGCCTGGGCGGATGGCTCCGGGGCTTCCAGCTCGGGGCGAACAGCACGGCGGATGCCTACTCGCCGGCCAAGGCGCAGGTTCTCGGCAACACCGAAATCATGGACTACTTTCTTGACCGGCTCGACACCCTGCACCCGCGCCTGAAAAAGACCGAGATGGTCACCGTGCTCACCAACCGGCTCAAGGAGATCCGGGCGGCGGCGGATGAAGCAGGAGGCAAGCCGCTGACAGCCGCGCAGGTGGAAAAAATCCGCGGGCTTGCAAACGAGGCGGAAGCGACGGCAACCGCCAAAGTTGACGAAGAGGGGCGCTTCGAAAAAACAAAACAGTAGCCGGCCATGGTCGAACTGATTCTCAGCGCAGCGGTGCTCGTCGCGATCGGGCTGATGGGGCTTGGCTATTTTGTCGCCGGGCGCTGGTGGCAGGGATGGGCACGCTGGGCGATGGGATGTGTGTTTGGCTGCGTTTTTATTCTGGCCGTGATTGCGGTTCTTGTTGCGGGCTGCACCCTCCTCGTTTTCACGCAGTGACGGAGCTTCTCAAAGAGACGCGGTCGAGGTGCCCGGTCTGCAACGCGCCGTGCCCGGCGACGGTCCGCCGAGTGCCGGGCACACCGGAAACAGTCCGCCTTTTCCGGACATGCCCCGACCACGGATCATTCGACGCCTGCATCTCATCGGATGCGCGGTTTTACTGGCTTTCAAAGGGGTCATCCGGCTGCGGGGGAGGTGCCTGCTGCGCCGGAGAGGGAGGCCCGGGAGGAACGCTCGGACGCAATGCCGATCCGGGAGAGGCGCTTGGCATCCAAGAAAAGCTTTCCACCTGCCTGGCCCTCATCGAGATCGTCAACTCCTGCAATCTGGAATGCCCCACATGCTACGCCTCGTCCGGACAATCGTCCGTCGTCGATGCCGTCCCGCTCGAAAATATCCGGGCGCGCATCCAGGGGGTCATCGACCGCAAGGGGAAAATCGAGATTCTCCAGCTCTCGGGTGGCGAGCCGACACTCCACCCGCAATTTTTCGAACTCCTCGACTGGTGCCAGGACCACCCCTTGATCGAATATGTGCTCCTGAATACCAACGGCATGAAAATCGCCGGGGATGACAGGTTCTCCACCAGGCTTGCATCGAAATTCCGCAGGGGAAAATTCCAGATCTATCTGCAGTTCGACGGACTGCAGGAGTCCGGGCAACGGGCACTTCGCGGGGCGGATCTCCGCGACGTCCGTCTGCGCGCTCTCGACCGCTGTGCGGAGAGCGGCATCCCGGTGACCCTCGCCATGACAGTCACCACGGAAAACCTTGCATCGCTCTGGGAGACCGTGGAATTCGGGCTTGCGAGGGAGCACATCCGCGGAGTGAGCTTCCAACCCGTCTTCGGGAGCGGGCGGGGAGGACTTGGCAATGAACCCCGGATCAACGTCGCGGACGTCATCCTCAACACCGTCTCCCAAAGTGCGGGCCGCCTCCGCTTCGAGGATTTCACACCCCTCCCGTGCGGGGATCCGAATTGTGCGACCATCGGATATCTGCTCCGAACCCCGGATGGCGTCCGCTCGATCAGCGACTTTCTGGATTTTCAAAATGTTCAGGGGTTCCTGCGCGACCGCGTGCGCTACTCGATCGACGACCTGGCCCGCTGCGGATGCGAAAGCGAGCCGCTTGGTGCGATCCTGAAAAACCTCGAGATCAACGGGACCAATGCCTTCCGGCTTTTCATCAAGCCGTTCATGGACGCCTGGACGTGGGATGAGGACCGCATCGACAGATGCTGCACTCATGTCATCCGGCCGGATGGCAGCCTGGATTCCTTCTGCCGCTACTACGCGGGATGACCGTCTCTCTCTACCCGGTATTTTTGCTGGCCGGCATCGCCGTGTCGCTGGCGACATGGAGGCGGCTGGCAAAAAGCGACCCCCGCCTTCCCGTCATCTACGCCGCCGCGCTCGTCTGTGCCTTCGCGGGGGCCAAGGTCGCCTACCTCCTGGCGGAGGGCTGGATGTGGTATGGCCGCCCGGAAATGTGGATGGCGTGGCTTTCCGGAAAAAGCATTCTGGGCGCGCTGCTGGGCGGATATGCGGGAGTCGAGGCGGTCAAGAAATGGACCGGCTACACGAAGCCGACAGGAGATCTTTTCGCGGTGATCGCGCCGCTGGGAATTCTGATCGGACGCTTCGGCTGCCTCCTGCACGGCTGCTGCACCGGAGTCGTCTGTCGGCCCGCGTGGTTCACCATCACCGGAGCGGACGGGAAAGCCCGCTGGCCCGCGGTGCCTGCCGAGATCGCGTTCAATGCCATCGCCCTCGTTGCGGTCCTCGTTCTCCGGAGCCGGAAAATCCTCCCCGGCCAGCACTTTCATCTCTACCTCATGGCCTGCGGGCTGTTCCGCTTTTTTCACGAATTCCTGCGCGACACTCCGCGCATGGCGGGTCCCTGGAGCGGATACCAGATCCTTTCCCTCTCTGTCTTCGGGCTTGGCGCATGGGGATTCCTCCGCCGGTCCCGCCCGGCCATCGCGGCGAGTTGAATTGACGGCCGGAATGCCCCGGCCTATCTGCTGGGTCCAAACTTGAAAAATCCGTGCACGATAAAATCTCTGGCAGCCCTGCTGGCGGCGGCGGGAATCATGTGCTTTTCCGGATGCCAGACCACCTCGCTCGCCTACAGGAAGGCAATCCGTGCAACTCTCCACAGTTATCACCAAGCGTTGAACAACCGGTCGTTCGGGCAGTTGGAGCCCTTGCTTGCGGATGAGATCCATGTCGAGGGCATGACGGATGAGCTTTCGCGGGCTGGACTCAAGTCGGGCATGCAGTGGCCGGAGTCGCGGATCCGCGAGCTGCAGATCATGAAAATCTCCGGAAAACCGGGGGCGGCGGAAGCGGACGTCGCCCTCTACGTCCGGGGCGGCGTGATGGTGCTCCGGATCGGATTCGACGCCGGCGGGAAGATCCGCTCGATCGATGAGGCCCCGCCTTGGAAACCCTCCGCCGCGGCCGTGAAAGCGCCGTTCCACGCGCCGTTCACGGAAAGCAACGGCCTCATTTTTGTCAGGGGATCCGTGAACGGACGAACGGGATTTCTTCTGCTGGATACGGGCAGCTCCGATCTCCTGCTCAACAGCAAATACTTCACCCGGGACAGGAGCGAAACAGGCATGCAGGGAATGATGTCCACCGTCAACGGGCTCAGCCCGCACCCGGCCAGGGCGTTCGTGCGGGAATTGAAATGGGGAGGCCTTGTGGCCATGGAGATCTGCGGACAGCTCCACGAATTTTCCCAAATGGAGACGCCGGCCATCTCACCGCTCCTGGGCGCGATCGGATTCGAGCAGCTCAGAAATCTTGCCGTGTCGATTGACTGGAAGGCCCGGTCGGTCGGAATCGATCCGACCGGGAAAAATGCCGCCCCTTCCCCGCCGCAGGCCGTCATTCCCTTTTCCTATTTCCTGCACACGCCCGTGCTCTACGCCACGATCGGGCAGAAAACCTTCCCGATGCTTCTGGATACGGGAGCCCAGGTGAACCTGCTCCCGAAGTCCGACGGTCTGGACGCACATTTTCAAAGGTTGAATGTCCTCACGAAAATCAGCGATGGAGGAACAAGCGGTGAAACCGCCTCGCCGATCGGCGTCGTGGATGAAATGCGCGTGGGCGGAATTCTTTTCCGCGACATGCCGTTTGCCATCTTCGAGGTGCCTTACCTCAAGGGCAACGGCATCCTCGGGAGCCCGCTCTTCCAGGACAGGCGGGTGAGAATCGACTTCCCGAAAAAGACGGTCTCGATCTGGTGAAAGGCAGCCGGGTCAGAGAAAACCGGCCTGCTCCAATTCCGCCAGGATCCCGGCGGCAATCGACTCGGCCGGGAGCGAGGCGTCCACGACGCGGATGCGTCCCGGCTCGCGGGCGGCAAGGTCGAGGTATCCGCGCCGGACGGCCGCAAAAAACTCCTCGGACTCCCGCTCGATCCGGTCGGCGGACCGGTCGCGCCCGCCGAGCCTTGCCAGGGCGGTCGCCCGGTCGAGGTCGAGCAAAAACGTCCTGTCGGGCAGACAGCCGCCAACCGCAAACGCGTTGATGCGCGCGGTCTCATCCGGTGGAATTCTGCGGGCGACCCCTTGATATACGGTCGTCGAATCAAGGAATCGGTCGCAGATGACAATCCGGCCCGCTTCCAGAGCCGGCCGGATCACCTCCCGGACGAGCTGCGCCCGGCTCGCGGCGAAAAGCAGGAGCTCGGCCTCCGGGGTCAGCGCATCCCCCTCGGGGGCATGCTGAAGCAGATGGCGAATCACCTCGCCGGAGGACGTGCCTCCCGGCTCGCGCAGAAGCAGCGGGTCCCGCCCGCCAAGGGCCCCGGCCAGAAGCCGGATCTGGGTGGATTTCCCGCATCCCTCGGATCCCTCGAAACTGATAAAGAGCCCCTTGCGGGCCGTGCTTGTTTCCATCGCATGATGATTCATACTGGAGCCATCCATGCAAAACAGGAAAATTTGTTTCGTGGCGACAGAATCCGAGGAGGAGGAATTTTTCTCGGAAAAGTTCGGGGCTTTCGACGTGTCATTCCACTCCGGGCTGGACGGCGTTCCCGAGGATGTCGAGGTCCTCTCGATTTTCATCAACGACCGGATCACCGACGAGTTCCTGAGCCTGCATCCCGGACTGAAAATGATCACGACGCGCTCGATGGGGTGCGACCACATCGACCTGGAGGCCTGCGCACAGCGGAAAATCCTCATCACCCATGTGAGCGGCTACGGGGAGAACACGGTCGCCGAGCACACGTTCGCCCTCATGCTCGCGCTCTCGCGAAGGCTCCGCGAATCCACTGAGGCGGCGTTCGCGGGAAAATTCACCCACGAAAAATTCCGCGGCATGGACCTGCGCGGGAGCACGCTCGGGGTGATCGGGGCCGGCCGGATCGGGCTTCACGTCATCCGCATCGGCGCGGCGTTCGGCATGAAGGTGCTCGCCTACGACGCGGCCCCGAACCCGCTCCACACCGAACTTCTGGAGTTCAAATACACCTCGTTCGAACACCTCATCCGGGAGTCGCATGTCCTCACCCTCCACATCCCGCTCAACAAGGAAACCCACCACATCCTGGACCGGGAAACGCTGGCGCGCTGCCGGCCCGGCGTTCTGATCATCAATACCGCGCGCGGACGGCTGATCGATTCCGAGGCCCTGATCGAGGCGCTCGACAGCGGGCAGGTCGGCGGGGCAGGGCTCGACGTTGTGGAGGAGGAAAGGGTTTTCTACGGCGGGGCCACGGCGCTCATCGGCGCGCAAATCGCGGACCGCGTGCGGGGGATGGGTTCGGAAGACCGGATCGCCCTGCCGGTCGGCCGGATGAAGGAAATTTCGCGCTACCTCTCCAGCAATGCCCTCCTCCGGCGGCCGCAGGTCGTCTTCACCCCGCACAACGCCTACAACAGCACCGAGTCGCGCGAGTTCATCAGCAAGACGACATCGGAGAACATCCTCAACTACTTCGCCGCCAACCCGTGAACCACTGGCTCGTCAAACAGGAACCCTCCGCCTACTCGTGGGATGACTTTGCCCGCGACGGGAAAACCGCCTGGACGGGCGTCAGGAATTTTCAGGCCAGGAATCACCTCAGGACGATGAAGCCGGGGGACCGCGTCTTTTTCTATCACAGCGTCACGGACAAGGCGGTGGTCGGCATCGCGGAGGTCATGCGCTCCGCGTATCCCGACCCCACGGCAAAGGAAGGCGACTGGTCGTGCGTGGACCTGCGACCGCTGGCCCCCCTGCACCCGCCGGTGACGCTGGAACAGATCAAGGCGAAGCCCGCACTGGCCGGCATCGGCCTGCTCCGCCAGTCGCGCCTGAGCGTCATGCCGCTCACCAAAGACGAGTTCCAGGCGGTGAGAAATCTTTCCCGCAGCTGATTTTCTACTGGAAGCCGGACCCTCCAGAGGCGAAGTTGGCGGCTGAGATGATCGAGCCGCATTTCGCCGTTGCGTCCACATTTTCCCCGCGATTCCGGGCGGTCATCGCGGAGGCCGACCGCATTGCAAAGCAGTTCGGTGCCCGGCTCAGCGTCCTTCACGCCGGCGAACGCTCGGATGAAAAGGTGGAAAAATTTCACGGGGCCTTCGGCGAGTTGGGCCGCGACGAGGTGGACATCTACTGGTGCGAAGGGGAGACTCCCGCCGAGGCGCTCGTGGATGCCGCCGCGAGCGAGTATTTCGACCTGCTGATCGCGGGAGCGCTCGACAACCCGAATGAATACCGGAATTTCACGGGCGGTGTCGTGCGCGAACTTCTCCAGCGCGCCCCGTGCGATCTCCTCCTCATCCCCTCACCTCTCGAGGAGGCCCCGCAAGGCAGGGTCACCGCGTGCCTGATGGTCGAGGCCCACCGCCCGCGCTGGCGTGCCGCCCGCGAAGCCCTCGCATCCATCGCGCCGGAATTTATCGCCGTCCTTGCGGCGGACAGCCCGTTCGTCCACGCCCGTGAGGCGGCATTGGGACATGAGGAAGCCCACGAATCTCTGGACGACGTCTGCGAATCACTCGGCGAAATCGCGGAGGAGGTGGATCTCCGCTCGGTCCGCTCGAACACCGGATTCACGCTCTGCGACATCGTTCAGGAGGCGGCTCCGGATTTTTTGCTGGTCGAAGCCGAATGGAGGGATCGCAAGCGGTTCCTGCCCCCGCACCTCGACTGGCTCAACCAGGTCATCCCCGCGCGTCTCTTCCTGCTCGGCAAACCTCCGCGCGAGGACTCGGTCGAACTGTAGGCTTTCCTCCCGGCTACAGCTCGTTGAGCACGATCTGCCCCTCGGCAACCACCCGGCCGCAAGCCTCCGCCGAGACATCGAACCGAACCAACCCGCCGAGCGACCCGGTCTTCCTGGCACGCAACAGGATCAATTCCCCAGGCCGCGCCGGAGAGGGAAATTTCATCCCGCGAATCGCGGAAAGCAGGAACCCTCGCTCGGAAGCCCCGGCGATCCCTGCCATCTGGGCGAGCGCCTCGGTCAGGAGCACCCCCGGCACGATCGGATTCCCGGGAAAATGCCCTTCGAAGACCGGGTCCTCCGGAGAAAAAGTCTTCTCCCCCGCCGCCTCAACCCCCGGCTCGCACACGGTCACGCGCTCGACAAACAAAAATGGGGGACGATGCGGCAGGCCGAATTTGAGGGGATTATGCGTTCCGGGATGGCTGTTTTCTGAATTTACGCGAGTCATCATTGTAATCACTTTTCCTAATCCTTGGAACCACCGCACAAAATGAAAAAAATGATCCCCCTGATTTTCTCCGTTGTTCTGGCAGCCGATGGACGGGCCGAACCGGCGGGGGACGCATTGACTCCGGCGCCAGCCGGAGCGGTGGAGATTCAAGGGTGGCTCGGAAACAAGCTGGATCTGTGTCTTTCCCATCGCGTGATGTCGCAGGATATTGACCGGCTCATCAAGCCGTTCCGGGAACGGACGGAATCCGACGGCAGCGGATGGCGCTGCGAATACTGGGGCAAGTGGTTCACCTCCGCCGCACTGGGCTGCGCCTACCGGCCGACGCCGAAAAACCGCACCAAGCTCGGAGAGGCGGTGGACGCGCTGATCAAGGCGCAGACACCGGACGGATACATCGGCACCTACGACGCCGGGCATCATCTGGGCATCTGGGATGTCTGGGGTCGCAAGTATGTCCTGCTGGGCCTGATTGCCGACTACGATCTCACCGGAAACAAGGCCGCCCTCAATGCCGCGTGCCGCGAGATGGACCACCTGATCGGCGAGGCAGACAAAGTCAACCTCACCGAAACCGGAATCGATGTCCTGAAGGGACTCGCCCCGAGTTCGATTCTGGAGCCGGTCGTCCTGCTCTATCAGCGGACCGGAGAAAAGCGCTACCTGGATTTTGCCGAAAACATCGTCGCCAAATGGAGCGTCCCGAACAAATTCACGCCACGGGGCCTGCGCCTGATCGACGACGCCCTCGCGGGCGTTCCCCCGCGGAAAATCGGCGCGCCGAAGGCCTACGAGATGATGTCCTGCTTCGAGGGGCTCTGCGAATTATACCGCGCCACGGGCGAGCGCAGATACCTGGACGCCGTCATCGCGTTCGCACAGAGCATCCGGAAGCATGAGCTGACGATCGTCGGATCCGCCTCCAACCAGGAACTCTGGGCCGACGGAACACGGACGCAAACCGGGATCCTGGAGCAACCGATGGAAACATGCGTCACCGTGACCTGGATGAAGCTGTGCTTCCAACTCCTGCAGCTCACCGGCGATCCGGTCTGGGCGGACGAGCTGGAGGTGTCTCTCTACAACGCGCTTCTGGGAGCCATGACACCGCACGGAGACTGGTGGTCGTATTGGTGTCCGCTGTCCGGCCAGCGGGTTCCCAGCCCGCCCCAGCACAACGATGTCGGGCTCAGTTGCTGCGTCGCCAACGGGCCGCGCGGATTGCTGCTGACTCCGCGCTGGGCTCTGATGGCAGACAAGGAAGGCCCGGTGGTAAATCTCTACGCGCCAGGAACCTTCACCTCGAAACTGCCCGGCGGCACGGAGGTAAAAATCACGCAGGAGACCGGATACCCGGTCACCGATCAAATCGCGCTGACGATCAACCCCTCCCGCAAATGCCGGTTTGTGTTGCGGCTCAGAATCCCCGCATGGAGCGAATCAACGACGCTCACCGTGAATGGAGAGTCGATTGCATGCCGGCCCGGCATCTATGCGGAGCTCGACCGCGAGTGGTCGCCGGGCGACAAGGTCGTGCTGGTTCCCGACCTGCGCGGGCAGGCGGTGCCTGCCCCGAGCGGCGCTCCGGAGTTTGCGGTCATGCGCGGACCGATTATCCTTGCACTGGACAGCCGCCTGGTCGCACCGCAGGACATCTCCGCATGGTTGCAGGTCGACAATAGCGGCCATGTGGATCTCAAGCCCTGCGCCACCACACCCGACGGCATCTGGATGGCATTTGAGGTGCCGTTCGAGGTGCGCCCGAGCCATTTCTTCAACCACCGGCAGATCACGCTCTCTATGTGCGATTTTGCTTCCGCCGGAAATGCCTGGAGCGAACAAAATCTGTTCCGGGTCTGGCTGCCTCAGCCGCTTTTCCTCGGCGACATGTATCCGGCGGATACCTGGAAGCTCATGTATCCCGATGAGAAAAACCGTCCGGAAATTCCCGCGCCCGCCGGCGGATCTTGAATCCGGGGCAATCAGGAGACGGGCTTTTTCCCGGGAAGAAATCCCGCCAGGATGAAGAGGCCCGCGGCGACGCAGATGCAGGAATCCGCAATGTTGAAGGCGGGCCAGTGGCCATACCACGGGAGGATGACGTCGATGAAATCCACGACAAAACCGTGGAGAAGCCGGTCGGTGAGATTGCCGAGGATGCCCGCCACGAGCAGCGCGGCCCCGATGCGCATGGGTGCATCGGCGAACGCCCCGCGCCAGGCAAAAACCGCGATCGCGGCAAGCGCAACCGAGGCGAGGATGATAAAAAACATGTTGTTGTCGGACAGCATCCCAAAGGCGGCCCCCGTATTGTGGACGTGCACGAGACCCAGAAAATCCGGAATGACGGGAACGAAGTCGTGAGGCGAGAGATGCCGGAGCACGAGCCACTTCGTCGCCTGGTCGGCGGCGTAGAGGGGGAGCGTCAGGAAGAGGAGATACCGGAGGGCGGAATTCATGCCTTCAGCCGACGGCCTCCTCGCAACGCGCGCAGAGATCCGTGTGTTTGGAGAGGTGCCCGACTTCTTTGCGGTGCCGCCAGCACCGCTCGCAGCGGACCGAGGAAGTCCTGCCCACCTCGACTGCGGGCTCGTTCCCGGAAACCACTTGAAGGTCGCTCAGGATGAAGAGCTCCTCAAGTTCGGAGGCAAGGGATTCCAGAAGCGGGAACTCGGATGGCGGCGCGACAAGCCGGACACGGGCTTCCAGCGCACTGCCGATCCCGCCGGCTTTCTGGACCTTCTCGACGGCCTGGGAGATTCTTCCGCGGATCGCAAGGAGCCGGTCCATGTCGGCAACCGCGTCGGCATTCGTCCATTCCTGCTCGGATGCAGGGAAGATTTCGAGGTGCACGGATCCTTCTTTCTGAAAATATCCCCATGCCTCCTCGGCGGTGAAGGCCAGGATCGGAGCCAGCAGACGGGTCAGGGAACCGAATACCTTGTGCATGGCGAACTGCGTGGCGCGGCGTCTCGCCGAATCGCCCGTATCGCAGTAAAGCCGGTCCTTTGTGATGTCCACGTAGAGGCTGCTTAGATCCACCGCGCAAAACTGGTTGATCGTGTGATACACGCGGTGGAATTCCAGCGCGTCATACGCCTCGCGGCAGGTCGCAACGACCTCCTGCAGTCGGGCCAGGATCCAGCGGTCCACAAAAGTCAGGTCCGTGGCAGCCAGCGGATTCGACGCATCATAGTCGTGTAGGTTCGCGAGAAGGATGCGCAGCGTGTTCCGGATCCGGCGGTAGGCATCGGAGAGCCTCGTGAAAATTTCCTCGGAGAACGGAACGTCGTCGGTGAAGTTCACGCTGCTCACCCAGAGGCGGAGCAGGTCGGCCCCGTATTTCCCGACATAATGCTCGGCCTCGGTCGGCTTCTGGTAACCGCCCTGCGCGGACTTTGAGATCTTTTTCCTCGTGTCGGTGTCCACCACGAATCCGTGCGTGAGAACCGCCCGGTAGGGAGCCTTCCCGTTGAGCGCAACCGAGGTCATCAGCGAGCTCTGGAACCACCCGCGGTGCTGGTCGGTCGCCTCCAGATACAAATCCGCCGGGAAGGTCAGCTCCGGCCGTCGACGCAGGACCGCCTCGTGGCTCAGGCCGGAATCGATCCAGACGTCGAGCGTGTCCTGGCGGCGCGAGACGCCGGCGGGCAGGCCAACGAGGGAAGCCCACTCCGCGTCGTCGAGAGTGAACCAGGAATTCGTGCCGCGCTCCGCGAAGATGTCCGCGACTTTCCGGATCACCTCCGGATCCAGGATCGGCTCGCCGTTCCCGTCGTAAAACACCGGGAGAGGAACCCCCCATGTCCGCTGGCGGGAGATGCACCAGTCGGGCCGCGATTCCACCGTGCCACGGATCCGGTTGCGGCCCCAGTGCGGAATCCAATTCGTGGCATCCACCTCGCGCAGGGCATTTTCACGGAGCCCGTCGATGCGGATGAAAAACTGTTCGACCGAGCGGAAAAGAATCGGGGTCTTGGACCGCCAGCAGTGCGGGTAATCGTGCGGATAATCCGCCCGTCCGAGCAGCGCGCCGTTTTCCGTGAGGATCCGGATCACCTCGGGGTTGCCGTTGTCGAGGACGTGCAGACCCACCAGCGATGGCACCCCGCACTCCACTGTGAATTTGCCGTGATCATCGACCGGCGAGAGCGTCTCCAGGCCGTTGGCCTGTCCCGCAAGGTAGTCGTCGGCTCCATGGCCGGGCGCGATGTGAACCTGGCCGGTGCCCTTTTCCATCGTGACAAAATCGGCGGTGATGACCGGGACCGTTCGGTCGAGAAACGGATGCCGGGCCGTCATGCCGGCGAGTTCGGCGCCGCTGAACTCCCGCCGGGCGGGCGTCTCCCCGTGTCCGTTGATTGGCGTGGACTTCGTCTCCGCAAGAAACGCCTCCCGCAGCGCGTTGGCCACGACAACCGTCCGGCTCGTCCCGTCGGGCAGCTCCACGCTCAGCACGCCGTAGCGCTCGGCCGGATGCACCGCGATCGCAAGGTTCGCCGGCAGAGTCCACGGGGTCGTCGTCCAGATGACAAAAGAGGCTTTGATTTCCGCCAGCGGGCCGGTGGCCGCCTGGAAACCGACATGGATCGCGGGATCGACGCGCTCCTGGTATTCCACCTCGGCCTCGGCGAGCGCCGTTTGAGCGCCGGTGCTCCACTGCACGGGCTTCAACTTCCGGTAAACAAGCCCGGCCTCCACGAATTTCGCAAACGAGCGGATAATGTCCGCTTCATACGCCGGATCGAGGGTGAGATAGGGATGCTCCCAGTCACCCAGCACGCCGAGCCGGCGGAACTGCCGGCGCTGGATGTCGATGAACTTCCGGGCATACTCCTCCGATCTCCGGCGCACCTCGGCGGCGGTCAGGCCCGCAGAGGATTTCACCACGCGGAATTCGATCGGCAGCCCGTGGCAGTCCCACCCCGGCACATACGGCGCGCGGAACCCCGCCATCGTCCGCGACTTCACCACGAAGTCCTTCAACACCTTGTTGAGCGCAGTCCCCATGTGAACGTCGCCGTTCGCAAAGGGCGGACCGTCGTGAAGGACATACAGCGGCGCATCCTTCCGGGCCTCCTGGATTTTTTCGTAAAGCCCCTCCCACTTCTCCAGCATCTCCGGCTCGCGCTGCGCCAGCCCGGCTTTCATCGGAAATTCCGTCTTCGGCAACCTGATCGTCTGTTTGTATCCGCTCATGGAAAACCGCCACCACTAACAGCCCCGGACACCGCGGTCAAACAGTCACCCTGCAAAAGCTTCGCCGCGTCGCGAGCACGAAAGGGAAAACAAAGCCGGACGCTTTGAGCGAATCGCGGCTTCCTCAGGCCTTGGGGGTCTTCAGGCCGACCATGAGCATGGCCGAGCCGCTGAAGATGGATTGGATCCCGTAGAGGAGGCCGACGAGCCAGGCCGCATCGACCGGCCAGCGCCGATAGATCATGCCGCCGAGAATCAGGGCGACCACGCCATTGAGGAGCAACCAAACCCATGCGGAATTGTCGCGCATGCGGAAGGAGGTGAAAATGCAGACGATCCCCTCGGTGAGGAAAACCGCGGCCAGGATCAGCGTGAGCGCCGCCATGCCGGCCACTGTATAAAAAAACAGCATCGAGCCGGCCGCGATGCGGATGACTGCGGAAAGCGCCGACAGAAACCGATGGGACCGGTGCTTTCCAAAAACCGCCTGAAAGAGGGAGATCAGCCCGCTCACCAGGCAGAACGCCCCGATCAACTGCGTCAGGATAAATGAAAAAACCTGCGGGGTCGCAATCGCAAACATCCCGACCAGAATCGAGAGCGCTCCGCCGAAGATGAACCAGCCGCGCCCGGGAGAACCCACCGCAGAAGTTGCAGAAACCATGATATCAGTCCTCGAGGGTGAATCCGACCTTGATCGTGACCTGCCAGTGGGCAATCCGGCCGTCCTCAATCTGGCCGCGGGTTTCCAGAACCTCAAACCACCGGAGGTTGCGGAGCGACTTGGATGCTTTGGAAACCGCGTTTTGAACGGCTTCCTCGATGCTGTTCGGAGAGGAGCCGACCAGTTCGATTTTTTTGTAAATATGGTTGCTCATCGCAGGGAAGGCTACCAGATGCACGGCCGCCAAGGAAGGGAAATCCGCAGGTCCGCAGGTGACAGGGTGTAATGAAAAGTGGGAGCTGTTGGGCAGCGCAGGGAGCACAGGCGTCCCGCCTGTGTGTGGCTCTGGCTTCGCTGCCATGTTCTGCCCCCTCACAGGTGGGACGCCTGTGCTCCTTGGTTCACCCGCATTTGATCACATCCAAGGCATGATTTTTGATTCTTTTTCGGTTGCCAGCCCGTTCGCCTGTGGTAGTTGTAGCCGTCTCTCCCGGCTATCCGGCGGGGCGTTCCGGTTTTTGACGGATGTCAACGAAGCGCCGCACCGGAGAGGCGGCTCCAGCACTCCCGATGTTTTCTACAGTTTCCCTATTGGCCTCAGGTTTGACTCTGCACGCGCCGCGCCTCTTTGACGAGGAAGCGGGCATGAGCTTTACCGGGTTTCTGACAAACTCGATTTTTGTCAGCATCTTCATATCGATCTTCGTGATCTGGCTCTGCCGGAGCGCGACGCGGAGAATGTCGATCGTCCCCTCGCCGCTGCAAAACGCGTTTGAGCTGGTGGTGGAGGGCCTCTACGACATGCTGGAGGAAATTGTGGGAAGACACATGATCTCCCGCACGTTTTCGTTCCTCGCGACGCTTTTCATTTTCATCCTGGCCTCGAACTGGTTTGCCCTGCTTCCCGGCGTGGGGTCGATCGGGTGGTCGCATGAGAAGCCGGGCCCGTTCCTGAGCGTCCCGCATGTGGAAACCCCGCTCCTGCGCCCGACCACGGCGGACTTGAACATGACGCTCGCGATGGCGCTCGTCTTCATGGTCCTGTGGCTCTACTGGTCGCTCAGCGAAGTCGGACTCAAAAATTTTCTGCTCCACCTCTTCGGGGTCAAGGGCGGGCTCAAGGGGTTCATGGCATTCGCCCTGGCGCCGATTTTCTTCTTTGTGGGCCTCATCGAGGTCGTCTCGATCCTCTTCCGTCCGGTCTCCCTCTCGCTCCGGTTGTTCGGAAACGTCTTTGCGGGGGAAAACCTTCTCAGCTCGATGATCACCCTCGGCAGCGAGCTCGGACTCCCGAAATGGGTCGCGGCGATCGCCTCGATCACAATCCCGATCCCCTTCTACTTCCTGGAGATCCTCGTGGGGATCCTCCAGGCGCTGGTCTTCATGCTCCTCTGTGCCGTCTACATCCAGCTCGCGACGGCCCACGACGAGGAGGAGGAACACTGACAAATTTTCCGCCGGGACCGTGGCTGGACTGCGGGCGGCGGGGATAAAACAACACAAAACAGAAAACACATATGAACCCTTACATCATTGCAGAGGCCGCTGCGGCAGTCTCGGGAGTTACCGGAAGTCTTACGCTGGCCCTTGCCGGCGCAGGTGCCGCGATCGGTGTCGGAATGGTCGGCTCGAAAGCCGCGGAGGCGGTCGGCCGCAATCCGGGAGCGTTCGGCAAGGTGCTGACCATCAGCATCCTTGGCATGGCGCTCTCCGAGGCGATCGCGATCTACGCGCTGATCCTCGCGTTCCAAGGCCGCTAACAACATACCCGGGGCCGCCCGCGCCACCCGGCGCGGCGGTCCCGACCCTTTTTTTCAAACTTATGGATGCGATTGCTCAAATCTTTCAAACCTTCGGAGTCAACTGGCAGAAATTCGGCGCACAGGCGATCCTGTTCCTGGTCGTCTATCTGGTCTTGAAGAAATTCGCATTCGGACCGGCTGTCGCCATGTTCGAGGAGCGCCGGCGGCGGATCGAGGAGGCGCAGATGAACGCAGAGAAGATCAAAAAGCAGCTGGCCGAGTCGGAGATCCGCTGCCAGGAGATCATGCGGAAGGCGAACGCCGACGCGCAGCGCATCATCGAAGAGGGCCGCATGAGCAGCGAGGCCCACAGCCAGAAGGCTACCCAGCAGGCAATCAAGGATGCCGAAAACATCATCGCCCGCGCCCACGAGGCGGTCGAATTCGACCGCGCGAAGATGGTCGCAGAGGTGAAGAAGGAAATGCTCCACCTCGTCGTGGACACCACCGCGAAGGTCGCCGGAAAAATCCTCACCACCCAGGATCAGGAACGGCTCGCCTCGGAAACCTCGAAACAACTCGCCGCCTGAACAGATGAAACTCAGCCGAGAAGCCAGACGCCAGGCCCGCGAACTCTTTGAGCTGACCATGGTGGACGGACGCCTGGACACCGGGCGCCTGCACCTGGTTTTCGGGGACGTGGCCGAAAAGAAGCCGCGCGACTACCTCCAGATTCTCAAGGAGCTGACCCGCCTCGTCCGGCTCGAGGCAGCCAGCCGCCACGCGATAATCGAAAGCGCCGTCCCTCTGGATGCCGCCAGGATCGGCGAATTCGAAGCCGGGCTGAAAAGCCGCTTCGGCGATCTCACCACCGAGTTCCGCGAGAACCCGTCGCTGATCGGCGGACTGCGCGTCCAGATTGGCAGCGATGTCTGGGACGGCAGCGTCCAGGCCCGGCTCGAATCCCTCAAACAACAACTGTAATTTTTATTCCAACGAACCATGAGCAACATCGTCCTAGAACTTGAAGAAAAGATCGGCGCCATCAAGGCGTCGGCCGCGCGCAAAACCAACGTCGGAACCGTCCGCGAGGTCGGCGACGGCGTCGCCCGCATCGAAGGCCTCAGCGGGGCGATGCTCAACGAGATGCTGGAGTTTCCCGGCGGCCTGATGGGGCTGGCCCTGAACCTTGAGGAGACCGAGGTCGGCGCGATCATCCTCGGTGACTACACGAAGATCAGCGAGGGCACTGAGGTCAAGACGACCGGCAAGCTTCTCCAGGTTCCGGTCGGCAAGGAACTTCTCGGCCGCGTGGTGGACGCGCTCGGACGGCCGCTCGACGGCAAGGGACCGGTCCAGGCAAAAGCGTTTTATCCGGTCGAAAAAATCGCTCCCGGCATCATCAAGCGCCGCAGCGTGAGCCAGCCGGTGCAGACCGGCATCATGGCGATCGACGCGATGATCCCGATCGGACGCGGCCAGCGCGAGCTCATCATCGGCGACCGCGCAACCGGCAAGACCACGATCGCGGTGGATACGATCATCAACCAGGCGAAGATCAACCGCGCCGGAGAGGAAAGCGGCGACCCGAACTTCCGCCCGCTCTACTCGATCTACGTCGGTATCGGACAGAAGAACGCGAACATCGCCCGAGTGGTCGGGATCCTCGAGGAACACGATGCGCTGAAATACACGATCATCATCGCCTCGACCGCCTCGGATGCGGCCTCGGACCAATACATCGCCCCGTTCTCGGGTGCGGCCATGGGCGAGTGGTTCATGGACAACGGCATGGACGCGTTGATCGTGTTTGACGATCTCACGAAGCACGCGAACGCCTACCGCCAGATCTCCCTCCTCCTCAAGCGCCCGTCCGGACGCGAGGCCTATCCCGGAGACGTCTTCTACCTTCACAGCCGCCTGCTGGAGCGCTCGGCGCGCCTTGGCGAGAAATACGGCGACGGCTCGCTCACCGCGCTGCCGATCATCGAAACCCAGGCCGGCGACGTCTCGGCCTACATCCCGACAAACGTCATCTCGATCACCGACGGCCAGATCTACCTCGAAACCGACCTCTTCTACCAGGGCATCCGCCCGGCGATCTCGGTCGGGCTCTCGGTCTCGCGCGTCGGCTCGGCCGCGCAGATCAAGGCGATGAAGCAGGTGGCCGGAAAAATCAAGGGCGACCTCGCCCAGTTCCGCGAACTGGCCGCGTTCGCCCAGTTCGGCTCCGACCTCGACGCCCGCACGAAAGCGACGCTGGAGCGGGGAGCCCGGATCGTCGAACTTTTCAAGCAGGCCCAATACAACCCGATGATGGTCCACGTGCAGGCGGCGATTCTCTGGGGCATGCAGAAGGGACTGTTTGATTCGATTCCCGTGGACAAGGTCAAGGCCACCCAGCTCAAGCTCGCCGACTTCCTCGAAAGCCGCAAGGAGGCGGTCCTGAACAAGATCCAGGCGAAGAAGCAATTCGATGAGGAGATCGAGAAGGAGCTCGGTGCCGCGATCGACGAATTCAAATCCTTCAACAGCTAATGGCGAACCTGCGCGACATCCGGCGGCGGATCAAATCCGTCAAGAACACCGCCCAGATCACCAAGGCGATGCAGATGGTCGCGGCGTCGAAGATGCGCAAGGCCCAGCAGGCCGCCATCAACGGCCGGGACTATGCCCAGTTGATCAACCGCGTGATCGTGTCGCTCCGCGATGCCGTGGATCCCGCGGCTCACCCGCTCCTCGCGCGGCGCGAGGGGGGAAAGGAGCTCGTTCTTTTGTTCAGCACGGACAAGGGCCTCTGCGGCGCGCTCAACACCAACCTGTTCCGCGAGGCGCTCGCCTTCGATCCGGAGAAGACCGTCTTCGTCTCGGTCGGACGCAAGGGCACGCAGTTCCTCGCCCGCACGCAGCGCACAATGCTCGCCGACTTCCCGCTCCACGACCGGCCGAACTTTCTGCAGACGAAGCAGGTCTCGAAATTCTGCATCGAGAAGTTCCTCGGCGGCGAGGTGAACAAGGTGACCGTGCTTTTTCCGATGTTTGTGAACACGCTCTCGCAAATCCCGCAGGTGATGCCGCTTCTCCCGCTCACCAGCTTCGGGGAGGTCGGCCTCAGCAACGAATACGGGGACAAGGACACCTTCGACGGCGGGATCGAGTTCGAACCCGCGCCCGACCCGGTGCTGGATGCCATCCTGCCGGCCTACATCCACTTCGCGGTTTACCAGACGCTGCTCGGCTCTCGCGCATCGGAGCAGAGCGCCCGCATGGTCGCCATGAAGAGCGCCACCGACAACGCCAAGAACCTCGTCAAGGACCTCACCCTCGAATACAACAAGGCCCGCCAGGCCAGCATCACAAACGAGATTCTTGAAATCTCGACCGCCCAGCTCGCGCTGGGGTGAGCTGGCTCACGATTTCCTGCCACAGAGGACTCAGAGATCACGGAGAACAGGAAATGTGCCGCTCCAAAGCGCTGGACGGATTGCTTCCCGTCACCGTTCTCTTGTCTGCGGTCTCTGCGGCTCTGCGCGAGAAATCAGTTTAAAAAACCTTCGGCTCGCCTTCGCTGAGAAAGCAGATGCGGTCGGAAAGATGGAGCGCCTCCGCATGCTCCATGAGCCGCTGAGGCGGCTCGTGGAGCGGCTCGTAGCTCAGGCGGAACGTGCCAAAATGCATGGGGATCATCGTGCGGGCGTCCAGCTCCATAAATGCCTTGAGCGCCTGCTCGGGATTCATGTGAACGTCGCGCTTGGTCGGCGCGTCATAGGCACCGATCGGCAGCAGGGCGATCTCGACAGGCAGCCTCTCACCGATCTCCTTGAACCCGTCAAAATACGCGCTGTCTCCGCAGTGGAATACCGAACGGCCGGCATACTCGACGTGGAAGCCCCCGAACCCGCGGTGGTTGTCGTGAATGATGCGCGCGCCCCAGTGCCGCGCCGGAGTCAGCGTGATTTTCAGCGACCCGAGTTCGAAGTGCTCCCAGCAGCGGAGTTCCTGGACATGCCGGAACCCGAGCCCGTGGACGAGACCGCCGACATGCTCGGGCACGACCACCGGCTGGTCGCTCGCCACGGCGCGGAGGGTTTTGCGGTCGAGATGGTCGAAATGCGCGTGGGTGACAAGCACCAGATCGATCGCGGGGAGGTCGTGGATTTCCATCCCAGGCTGCCGGATCCGCTTGATGACCTTCAGCCACTTCGCCCAGTTCGGATCCACAAGGATGCTATGCTCCGGGGTCTGAATCAAAAACGACGCGTGCCCGATCCATGTGATGCAAAGCTCGCCGGCCGTCAGCTCGGGGAAGACCGGCTTGAGCTTCTTTCCATGCCGCCGCGTGAACATCGAAGGGATGACGACCTCGGCGAGGTAGTTCCGTTTGTGCCACCCCTCGCCAAGCCTCATGTCCACATGATGCTCGGGGCGCTTTTTTGGAGTTCCTGTGAGAAAGCGGCGCACCATTGTCACTTCTCCTTCGGAGTGGCGACGAGATCGTAAACCTGCGAGCCGACGACTTTCGCGCGGACAAACGTGCCGGGCTCGCGGGGCTCGGTAAGGATGACCCGGCAATCCACCTCCGGGGCATCGTGCTCGGTGCGGCCGATGTTCGGCTGCTCGACGAGCACCTTGATGGTGCGGCCGGTCATCGCGGCGGCGGTCTCCAGGGCGATTTTCTGCTGGAGCTTCATCGCCTCGCGGTGCCGGCGGTTTCTCACGCGGACGGGAACCTGGCCGTCCATCTTGGCGGCACGCGAGCCGTCCTCCTGCGAATAATGAAACACGCCGAGCCGCTCGAAGCGGGTCGATTCGATGAATTCCAACAGGGCCTCGAAATGCTCTTCGGTCTCACCCGGGAAGCCCACGATAAATGTCGTGCGCAGCCCGAGCCCCGGGATTCCCGCCCTCAGCCGGGCCATCAAATCCACAATGTGCTCCCGCGACGTCTCCCGGCGCATGGTTTTCAGAATGTCCGGGTGGATGTGCTGGAGCGGGATGTCCACGTAGCGCGCGACCTTCGGGTTCCGCGCGATCGCGGCGATCAGGCCGTCGCTCCAGTGGGCGGGGTGGGTGTAAAGAAGGCGCACCCAGAAGTCTCCGCCGATCTCCGCAATTTCATCAAGAAGCTGGATGAGGGATGTCCCGCGGGCGGGATCCACCGGCTGGCGCGGGCCGGCCTTCTGCTCCCAGAGATCCATCCCGTAGTAGGTGGTGTCCTGGCTGATGAGGTTGATTTCCTTCACCCCGTCGGCAACGAGCTGCCGGATCTCCCGGATGATCGAATCCGGGGTCCGGCTGCGGTGGCGACCGCGCATCTGCGGGATCACACAAAAGGTGCACGGATGGTTGCAACCCTCCGCGATCTTGACATAGGCGGTGTGGCGCGGAGTCAGGCGGAATCTTGGCGTCGAATAGTCCGGGATATATCGCGACTTCGGGGACACCAGATTCAAGACCCCTCCCTCTTCGTCAAGAACCCTGCGGAAAATTTTTCCGGCATCGGCCACCTGATCGAGCCCGATGAAGGCATCGACCTCGGGAAGCTCGCGGATCAACTCGGTGGAAAACCGCTGGGCCATGCAGCCGCTGACGACCAGCTTCTGACCCGGACGCGAACGCAGCCCGCGGATCCGGTCGGACTCCAGGATGGCATCCACCGACTCCTGCTTGGCCGAGTCAATGAACCCGCAGGTGTTGACGACGACGATATCCGCGTCATCCGGGTCGGCCGTGATCTCAAACCCTTCCTCGCGCGCGCCGCCGAGCATGATCTCCGCATCCACGAGGTTCTTGGCGCAGCCCAGGCTGATCATCCCGATCTTGCGGGGAATTTTTTCCATGGGTCAGGGGGGGGTCGGTGCGGCGTCCAAGGGAAGCCGTTGGGTATCGGAAGGAATGGGAGCCTCTTCGTCCGCCGGAGCCGGGGAATCACCCATGCCCGCATCTGCGGGCGGCGGGATCGCCGCCGGCGGGGTCTCCTGAACCACGGGAACAGCCTGCTCCCCGAGGGGCTTGGAGCGTGCAACCGCCTCGATCTTTTTCATCGTAAAATAGGTGAACAGCCCGATCGCCGCAATGAGGGCAAGCATGACGATGGCAACGATGAATCCAAGAATCCTCAGCCTCCGCCTGCGCGGGGATGTCTTCATGGCGGGAAGCTCGGAAGACAGCACCTCGATGTATTGAAATCCTCCCCCGGCGGAGCCTGCACGGTCGGGAAGCATCGGACGGATCTCATCCTGCGGCACGCCGAGATACTCGGCATAGTCGAGAAGAAAGAGCCGCGCATACGTCGGGTGGGCGAAACCCGAGAAGTCGTCCGCCTCGATCTCCCGGAGCCTCTGCACGCGGATGCGCGTGTCCTTGGCCGCCTTTTCCAGCGGAATGCCGGCCTTCGACCGCGCTGCTCCCAATCGGGCTCCCACAAAAAAATCCGGTGTATCCATGACGCTAAAATTCTTCGTTGAGGTCGACGAGGATCTCGCGGTCCTTGGCGCCGTCCTTCGGCCCCACAATGCCACGTTGTTCCAAAATATCCATCACGCGTGCGGCGCGGGTGTAGCCGAGCTTGAGCCGCCGCTGGAGCATCGACGTCGAGGCGCGGTTTTCCTGGCGGACCACCTCGAGACATTTCGTGACCAGCTCCTCGTCCTCATCGCTGACCTCCTCCTCGGGGATGGCGGTGCTGGTAAGCTTCTCGTGAATTCCCGCGTCGAATTTCGGCTCGGCCTGGCCCGCGACAAATTCCACGATCCGGTGGATTTCCTCCTCCGTGACCAGCACCCCCTGGGCACGCGTGTATTTCGATGTGCCCGGCGGCAGATAGAGCATGTCTCCCTGGCCGAGGAGCTTCTCGGCACCGTTCTCATCGAGGATCACCCGGCTGTCGATCTTCGAGGCGACCTGGAAGGCAATCCGGCTCGGGATGTTCGCCTTGATGATGCCGGTGACCACGTCCGCGCGCGGCGTCTGCGTGGCGACGATCATGTGGATGCCGGCCGCGCGGGCCATCTGGGTGATCCGCGCGATCGCGCTCTCGACATCCGCCGGGGCCGTCTGCATGAGATCGGCGAGCTCATCCACAATGACGACGATGAACGGCATCCGGTCGGGAACGATGATGTCGTCCGCACGCGGCACCCGGACCACGGGCATCTCCTCATCGGGTCCGTCCGGATCCTCCGGCTCCCCGTCACCTTCCGGCGGCTCGACGGGCCCGGGAGCATTCTTGGCGTCCTTCTCCTCGTCGAGTTCCTTCTGCGATTTCGGAAGCGGCCGGTCGTTGAAGGTCCCGATGTTTTTCACCCCGCACTTGGCAAAGATCTTGTAGCGGAGCTCCATTTCATCGACGAGCCAGCGGAGTGCGAGGAGAACCTTTTTGGGGTCCGTGACCACCGGGGTGATGAGGTGCGGCAGCTTGTTGTAGATCTGCATCTCGACCACCTTCGGGTCGATCATGATGAAGCGGAGCTGCTCGGGAGAATACCGGAAGAGGAGGCTCGCGATGATCGAGTTGATGCACACGCTTTTTCCGCTGCCGGTCGTGCCGGCCACCAGGCAGTGCGGCATCTTGGCCAGATCCCCGATGATCGTGTTCCCGTAAACGTCCATCCCGAGGGCCAGCGGCAGCCTCGAGTTGGTATCCCTCCAGGCATCCTTTTCGAAGAGTTCGCGCAACGTGACCTTCACCTTCTTCGAGTTGGCAATCTCGATGCCGACTGTGTCCTTGCCCGGAATCGGAGCGAGGATGTTGATCCGCTCGGCCCGCGTGGCACGCGCGATGTCACGTTCGAGCGACACGATCTTGTCCACACGCACCCCCACATCCGGATACACCTCGTAGCGGGTGATCGTCGGCCCCTTGGTAATCGTGCCCGGCGTGGCCTTGATCCCGAACTGCGCGAGCGTCTCGATGATCAGGCCCTGGATCATGAGGAGCTCGTCGCGGTCGAGCGGCGTGCGGTCGGAGTCGTTGTGAGCCTCGAGCAGATCGAGCCCGGGCAGCGTGTAGTTTTCGAGGTGAAGCCCGGCAAGGCCCGGCTTGAACGAATTTTCTTTTTCCGTCCGGAGGTCGGCGAGCTTCGGTTTTTTCGAGGGGGCCGCCGGGGCGGTGGCGTCGATGATCTCCGGCTCTGCGACCGGCACGACAGGAGCCTGCGGCATGATCACCGCCTCCGGATCCCGCCTCTTCAGCTTCTTCTCAAGCTTCAACGCTTTTTTCTCGAGGGACTTTCTCTCCTCCTCGACGCGGCGCTCGTCGTCAAGCCTCTGCAGGCGGGCGACCCGACGGGCCTCCCGCCACGCAAGGAACGACTTCCACGCATACCGGAGATCCACGATCGGATGTGCGGAAATCGCGAAAACCATGCTGATCAGATACACGAGCACCAGGAGCACCGCGCCCGCTGTGCCAAACGGCGTCAGGATCGCTTTTTTTCCCGCGTAGAGTCCGATCCACCCCCCGGGGCCCTCGATGCCGATGTCTTTCTGCCAGCTCTGAAGGACCCACGGCTGGATCGCGAAAAGGCAGGAGGCGAGCAGGACCATCAGGGCGCCCCAGCCCGCCTTGTCCTTCAAGGAATACCCCGACACAAACCACTTCGCGAGCCCGTAACCGATCAGGCCGACCGCGAGCAGGTAGCCGGCCGCGCCGAAAAGATACAGCACATGGCCTGCCAGAAGCGCTCCGATGAGCCCGCCGATATTATGCACGATCGCCCCGCCGGAGCCCTTTGTGAAAATCAGCTTTGCCCAGACCGGGATGTCCCCGGGCGAATACGTCACCAGCGACGCGAACAAATACGCGCCAAGGCAGACCAGCAGCAGGCCCAGAAAAAAATTGGCGGCCCAGTTGTTGCGCGAACGGTTTGACATGAAACCTTGAAAGGTCCCGCATTTCCCGCCCTTACGCAAGCATCCAGCCCCGCCGGTTGAAGCTTTTCTGAAATGCAGGGGGCCGGTCCGGGCGGATGCTTGATCAGACCCAGGGCAAACGCCTGAAAAAGCGCACCGGATCGCAACCTTCCGGGGAGCATAACGGGTGTGGTTTTCGGCGTCCCGCCGAAAAATCGGGTCGGCGAGACGCCAACCCGAACACGCAGGACGCGTGTGCTCCCCAGCAAAAGCCCCGCGTGCAATGGGTGTTACGTGTGCTCAAGGACGAAAAATTTCAATGCGTTTGCCCTGGGGTCAGATCTCGTCGTCCCCGGCTCCCTTTTTGTAGGTGAGGCCGCGGAGCTTGCCTTCGATGAAGGCGTCGATGTCGCCGTCCATGACCCCCTGGATGTCGCTGGTCTGGACTCCGGTGCGGAGGTCCTTGACCATCTGGTAGGGCTGGAAGACGTAGGAGCGGATCTGGTTGCCCCATGCGACGTCACCCTTCTCGCTGTATTGACGGTCGGCTTCGGCGCGCTTTTTATCGGCCTCCATCTGGTAAAGCTTCGCCTTGAGCATCTGCATGGCCATCTCGCCGTTCCGGCCCTGGTTGCGCTCGGCCTGGCAGGCGACGACGATGCCGGTCGGGATGTGGCGGAGACGGACGGCGGTCTCGACCTTGTTGACGTTCTGGCCGCCCTTGCCCCCGGAGCGGAATGTATCGCGCTCGATGTCGGCCGGGTTGATCTCGATCGGCACGTCCTCGATTTCCGGGACGGCATCCACGCTGGCAAAGGACGTGTGGCGGCGCTTGTTGGAATCGAACGGCGAAATCCGGACGAGCCGGTGGACGCCCCGCTCGGTCTGAAGAAGCCCGTAGGCGTTCTCTCCGGAGACGCGGAGCGTGGCCGACTTGATGCCGGCCTCGTCGCCGACCTGGATGTCGTTGATTTCAAATTTGAGCCCGTGGCGCTCCATCCAGCGCTGATACATCCGGAGGAGCATGTCCGCCCAGTCGCAGGATTCCGTGCCGCCGGCTCCGGCATGGATGATCAGAAACGCCGGGTTCGCATCGAATTCTCCGGAGAGCAGGGACGCGAGCTCGAATTTCCCCAGATCGACCTGGATGGCATTGAACTCGGCTTGGACCTCCGCGGCCGCTGCAGCCTGATTTTCCGGCGCCTCCTCCAAGGCCAGCTCGCGGAGAACATCGAGGTCCTCAACGCGGGATTCCAAAGCCTGCATCGGGAGGATTTTTCCCTTGAGCATCGAGACCTGCGCCATGTCCTTCTGCGCGCTTTCGCGGTTGTCCCAGAAATCCGGCGCGGTCATCCTCGCCTCGATCTCGGCGAGCTTGCGGGTCAGTTCGGGCAAGTCAAAGAAACCTCCGCAGCGCGGCCAGGCGGGCCGAAAGGGCGGAGGTATCCAGTAATTGGAGTTCGTCGTTCATGCATGGGCGATACCATGCGCCGACGCGCGGGCAAGGAGAAAAACCCTACTTTTTCTGCGGTGCGGGGGTGGAGGCTTCCACAGCCGGCGCGCGCGAGCCGTCGAGCCGGAAGATCGTCTCCCCCTCCTTCATGACGCCGAGCTTGTCGCGGGCGATGACCTCGACATAGCCGGGATCGGTCTGCAGCAGCGTCACCTCCCGCTCACGCTTCTTCTGCAGAAGCTGCTCGGAGCGGAGCTTGTCCTCCTCCTCCTTGAGCCGCTGCGCGAGCTGGTTGCGGTGCAACCACTCGGGATAAAAGGTCAGCCCGGCGAAGAGGACGACCGTGACAAAAATCAATCCGGTCAAAAGCCGGTTGATCCAGTGCCAGAGGGTCGGGTCACGGCGGCGTTTCTGTTGCTCCACGGATTTCCTCTACACCGGGATCCGGAATATTGCCAGCGAAAGGGTCAGTCGCCGAGCTCGACGTTCCAATACGCGATGTCGAGGAAATGCCTCCAGCTGTCGTGCGGGGAATTCGAAATCGAGATGTTGACGAACGGCCGCCACTTCGGGCGCTTCGGCTTGCGGACAAGCTGCATCCTCGCCTCATGCGGAAGCCGGTTGCCCTTCCGCGTATTGCACGGAATGCACGAGCAGACGATGTTCTCCCACGTCGTCTGCCCGCCGCGGTCGCGCGGCAGCACGTGGTCGAGATTCAGATTTTCCCGGTCAAACAACACGCCGCAATACTGGCAGGTGTTCCCGTCCCGCTCGAAAACATTGTGCCGGGTGAACTTGACCTCCTTTTTCGGCATCCGCTCGAAGAGCATGAGCACGATGATCCGCGGAATCCGAACGTGCATGGAAATCGTCTTCACCATCTCGGGATGATGCGGATTCTGCCGGGAAAAATCCCGCCAGCTTGCGAAATCGTGCGTCAGAAACCCGTTCCCGGTATCCGAAGAAACCGCCTGCGCGTGCCCCTGGTAGAGCAGGGTGAACGCGCGGCGGGCACTACAGGTATTCACAGCCTGCCACAGGCGGTTCAGCACCAACACCGGAGTATCGAGGACCGATTGCATGGATATTGTGCCGCGCCGGGCTTGCCTCCACAACATCTGGGGGCAGCCCCCGCGATCGCGTGGAACTCTAAATACCGGAATCCATCGTGTCAATCGCCATGTATTCCCGGGCGCATCGCCGAAGAAAGGCGGATGCAACACAGGGCTGGAAGGGGTGACGGGTTCCGGTATGGTGCTGCGGATGGTGTGGTCATGGATGATGGCAGCGCTGGGTGGCGCGATGATGGCGGCTTGCTTTGCTCCGCCCGGCTGGGGAGACCTTTGCTGGGTGGCCCTGGTGCCGCTGATTTGCGCGGTCTGGTTTTCGAAGCCGGCGGCAAAGCGGGAGTGGCTGAGGCTGGCCGGGCATGGCTTTGTTTTTGGGGCGGTCTTTTTCGGTGCCAGCCTTTTCTGGCTGACGACCCTGACATTTCCCGGGTGGGCAGCGCTCTCCCTCTACCTGGCGCTCTATCCCGCGGTCTGGACCGTTTTTCTGGGAACGGTGGCGAAGCCTCGCGGCACCGACAAATCCGGGCGGCCGGTCTGGCTGGGCTCTTTGAGCAACCTGCGGACCTGCGCGATCGCCGCAGCCGCATGGGTGGCGCTGGAGTGGCTGCGTGGCGTGCTTTTCCCGCAGTTTCCCTGGAACTGCGCCGGAATCGCGCTCTGGAAAAACATCCCGCTGATCCAGATGGCGGACATCACCGGCGTCGGAGGGGTTTCGTTTCTCATCGTGATGACGAACCTGATGATCGTGGCGACGGTAAAGCGTCTCGTGGTCGAGGTCGGACGCGGGGCGAGGCGGCCACATTACGACTTCGCGCTGACCGTGGCTCTCGTCGTGCTCGCATGGAGCTACGGAATCCGGCAGGTCATCGCGCCCGCGCCCGACTCGACCGGCTTCACCTTCGCCGCCGTGCAGGCGAATATCCCGCAGAACGTCCGCAACGACCTGACGTATGAGTCCGATGTCCTTGCGAGCTACGAGCGCCATACCCGGGCTGCGATGGCGATGCGCCCGGACCTGATCCTGTGGCCGGAGTCCGCAACCCCCCGGCCGCTTTTTAACGACCAGACGACATGGGACGTTGTGCGCGGACTGGCGGAGCAATTCGACGGGGATCTGCTGCTCGGCACGGTGCACTTCAGCGAACAGGGCGACTACAACTCGGCGGCGCTCCTGAGCTCGCACGCGAAGGAGGCTCAGATGTATCACAAAAACCATCTGGTCCCGTTCGGCGAATACGTCCCGATGCGGAAAGCCTTCCCCCTCTTCGCATGGATCGTCGGTGACATGGTTCCGGGAGACTTCGATCCGGGCCCGTATCCGGTGGTTTTCGAGATGTCGGCGAAGCCGGTGCGGATCGCTCCTCTGATCTGCTTCGAGGATGTGCTGGGCGACCTCGCCCGGCAATTCGCCCTGAAGGGGGCCCAGGCGTTCGTCGTCGTGACGAACGACGGATGGTTCCTCAAAAGCGCTGGCCCGCGCCAGCACCTTGCCCATGCGGTCTTTCGCTGCGCGGAAAACAAAATCCCCATGATCCGCGCAGCCAACACCGGCGTCACCTGCCAGGTGGACCGCTTTGGAACAGTTCGCGAGACCCTGCAGACGGAACGCGGCGATCCGTTTATCGAAGGGGTTCTCTTCGGGAAAGTCTCCGCCCCGAAGTCTCCGAAACCGACATTCTACGCGCGGAACGGGGAGATTTTCTCGATCGCGTGCCTCCTGATTTCCGCCCTCGCGACCGCGATTTTTTTGATCAGATCCCGCAAAACGAAAAATTCCTCTTGTCCCCCGCCCTCCGAAACGGAACCCTTGCCGCGATGAAAGCACTCGTGACCGTCATGCCCAAACCCTCCGTCCTCGACCCGCAAGGCGCCGCCGCCGCCGAAGCCATGCGCCATCACGGCATGGAAAAGGTCGGCCGGGTGCGGATCGGAAAAGTCATCGAGATCGAACTCCCCGAAGGCACCGCCGAGTCGCTCCTCCACGAAATCTCCCGCGACCTCCTCTCCAACCCCGTCATCGAAGACTACGAGATCCGGATTATTAACCACTAACGGCCACTGATTTTCACTAAATGCCGGAAAAAGAGGATCGGTTGTTCAAGCAGGAGGGTTACGACCTGATGGGGGCTGCGTTCGAGGTTTACAGGGAAAAAGGGGGTGGATTTCTGGAAGCCGTGTATCAGGAGTGCATGGAACGCGAGTTAACGGCACGGAAAATCCCTTTTCAATCCAAACCCTGGTTGAAGATTTTCTACAAGGGGGAGCCCCTTGCGCAAGGCTACGAGGCGGACCTGCTCGTTTGCGCTGGAATCGTCACCGAGCTTAAAGCCGCCAAACAACTCGCGCCAGAACACGAAGCCCAACTCCTCAATTATCTGCGTGCCACAGGAAACCGAGTCGGGTATCTCATCAACTTCGGCTCCCATCCGCAATTGGAATGGAAGCGCATGGTCCTCTGACTCTTTTAGTGAAATTCAGTGAAAATTAGTGGTTAATATGAAATTTGCCGTCCTTCGATTTCCGGGCTCGAACTGCGACCAGGATTGCATTCACGCGCTGAATGCGATTCCGGGCGCCTCGGCCGATTACGTGTGGCACAAGGACACCTCGCTCACGGGCTTCGACGCCGTGGTGGTTCCCGGGGGATTTTCCTATGGCGACTACCTGCGCTGCGGAGCGATCGCAAGGTTCTCGCCGGTGATGAAGTCGGTGAAAGAGTTTGCGAACAGCGGAGGACCGGTCATCGGAATCTGCAACGGCTTCCAGATCCTTTGCGAAAGCGGGCTCCTGCCGGGCGCGCTCGTCCGGAACCGCGGGCTGCACTTCGTCTGCGAGCACGTGAATCTCCGCGTGGAGCAGCACGGTTCGCGCTTCACGAATGCCGCCTGGACCGGGCAGATCCTGAACATCCCGATCGCCCACGGCGAGGGCTGCTACTTCGCCGACGACCAGACGCTGGAGCGGCTCCGGATCAACGGACAGGTTCTCCTGCGCTACTGCGACGGGCAGGGCCGCGCGGCGGATGAAGCGAACCCGAATGGATCGCGGGAAAACATCGCCGGAATCCGCAACGAGGCCGGCAATGTCTTCGGCCTCATGCCCCACCCCGAGCGCGCCTGCGACCCGCTCCTCGGCAGCACCGACGGACTTTTCATTTTTCAAAGCATTCTCAAAGGATGATGAAAAGTATGAAGGCTGAAGTCGGAAGGCTGAAGTGGGGCCGCTCCGCGTCCATGTGCCGCGCTTCGCGCGGGTTCCAGCCACTTCATACTTCATAGTTCATACTTCATACTTTATGATTACTCCCGACGTCATCGCCAAGCACGGCATCACTCCCGAAGAATACGAACGCATCCGCGAGATCCTCGGGCGCGATCCGAATTTCACCGAACTCGGGGTCTTCTCGGTGATGTGGAGCGAGCACTGCTCGTATAAGAACTCGAAGCTCGAACTGAAAAAATTCCCGACGACCGGCCCGCGCGTGCTGGTGAAGGCGGGCGAGGAAAATGCCGGGGTCATCGACATCGGAGACGGATGGGCGATCGCCTTCAAGATGGAGTCGCACAACCACCCGAGCGCGGTCGAACCGTTCCAGGGTGCGGCCACCGGCGTCGGCGGAATCATCCGCGATATCTTCACGATGGGGGCCCGCCCGGTCTTCTCGATGAACTCGCTCCGCTTCGGCGACATCCGGGGGGATTCCGCGGAGGCGCGCACGAACCGGCGGCTCTTCGAGGGCGTCGTCGCCGGGATCTCACACTACGGGAACTGCATCGGCATCCCGACAATCGGCGGCGAGGTGTATTTCGATGACAGCTACGCGGGCAACCCGCTCGTCAACGTCTTCTGCCTCGGCATCCTGCGCCATGATCAGATCGCGCGCGGTGGAGCCGTGGGCATCGGCAACCCGGTTTTTTACGTTGGTGCCGAGACCGGGCGCGACGGGCTTGCGGGAGCCGCGTTCGCATCGCGCGAACTGACGGAGGAATCGAAAGAGGACCGGCCGGCCGTGCAGGTCGGAGATCCGTTCCGCGAAAAACTTCTGCTGGAAGCCTGCCTGGAGCTTCTGGCCAGCGGCTGCGTCGCAGGCATTCAGGACATGGGCGCCGCGGGGTTGACCTGCTCGACGTGCGAGACGGCAAGCCGCGGCGGAACCGGCGTCGAAATCGACGTGAACCTCGTCCCGAAGCGCGAGACCGGCATGACCCCCTACGAAATCCTGCTCTCCGAATCCCAGGAGCGCATGCTCGTCATCGTCAACAAGGGCGAGGAGGACAAGGTCCGCGCGATTTTTGAAAAGTGGGACCTCCCCTATGCGGAGGTCGGAGTCGTAAACGACGACGGGATGATGCGCGTCCGCGAGGGGGATTCCACCGCGGTCGAAATCCCCGCCCGCAAGCTCGCCGACGACGCGCCGCTCTACTCGCGCGAAGTGGCGGAAAAGCGCGCGCCCGCCCCGCTCGACCTCGCGCAAATTCCGGAGGCGGACTGCCTGGCCGCGCTGCCGGCCCTCCTCGCACACCCGAGCATTGCCTCGAAGCGCTGGGTGTGGCGTCAATACGACCACATGGTGAGGCTCGGAGCCACCGTGCTGCCGGGCTCGGATGCCGCGGTCTTCATCGTCCGTGAGGCAAACAAAATCCTCGCCGCCAGCACCGACTGCAATGCGATCTACTGCCGGCAGGATCCCCGCGAGGGCGCGAAGATCGCCGTCGCGGAAGCCGCGCGGAACATCGCCTGCACGGGAGCCGTCCCGCTCGCGCTCACAGACAACCTCAATTTTGGGAATCCCCACAAGCCGGAAAATTTCCTCCAGCTCCGTGAGGCAGTCGAGGGCATGGCCGAGGCCTGCAGGAAATTCGACACCCCGGTCACCGGCGGCAATGTCAGCCTCTACAACGAGAGTCCCGCCGGCGCGATCGACCCGACACCCACGGTCGGAATGGTCGGCATCGTTGAGGATCCGAAGCACATCACCACGCAGTTCTTCAAGGCGGATGGCCATGTCATCCTCCTCATCGGCGAACCCGGCGACGAAATCGGCGCATCGCATTACCTGCTCGCAGTCCATGGCCTCAAGGCCGGCCCCCCGCCGCGGCTGGATTACGACAGGGAGCTCGCCGTGCAGGATGCCGTCCGCTCGCTGATCCGCATCGGCCTTGTCGCCAGCGCCCACGACTGCGCGGAGGGCGGACTCGCCGTCGCCCTCGCCGAATCCTGCATGTCGGGGGAAACCATCCTCGGCGCATGCGTCGAAATCCCGGCCGGCACATCCCGCGCGGACATCCCGCTCTTCAACGAATCGCAGTCCCGGATCGTCATCTCCGTGAAATCCGCCGACGCCGACGCCGCGCTCGCGTTCCTTGCGGAAAAGGGAGTCCCCGCCACCCGCCTCGGCACCGTCAATTCCGGAAACAGCCTCGACATCTCCACGGCGGGAAAATCCTTCTCGTGGCCGCTCGACGGGCTCGGAGAAAAGTGGGGATCGACGATCTCCCGCCTGATGGAAAATTAAACGCGGTCAGCCGCCAGAAGCAGCAAGGCGGCATTTTGTGACCGAGCAGCAAAACAAGCGCCGATTCAAAAGCTGACTTCCGCGCATCCGCGCCACGGAGAACGCGCGTTTTGCAACCGTGTGATATCCAGAGATTCTTGTTGACTCTGGTGGTGAAAAGTGGTGGAAAGTGGGGACAAGTGGCAGAAGATGTCACAATAAACCTAAACGGCAATGGGTCAGGAATCAACCAGGACGGCGCTATTCTCGGGCACGTTTGAGCGTTCATTGGACGCGAAAAATCGTGTTGCGATCCCGTCTGCATGGGTGTCCGGAGAAGGTGACGAGTTCCATGTGGTCCCCCATCCGAACGAGCGCTTTCTGATGGTGATGCGGGAGGAGGAGCTTGGAAAGTGGGAGCAGCGGCTTCAAGAGTCCTCACGGCTCACCCCGAAGGAAAAGCGCAGCGCCATCCGCGCATTCTATGCGTCCGCCCGAGCCGTGTCGACCGACAAGCAGGGGAGGATCGTGCTCGCCGAACCGCACTGCGCATGGGCGCAACTCGGCGGGAACGTCATTTTTATCGGCTCCCCCGGCCGGATTGAAATCTGGTCGTCGGAGCATTTCGCCGCGAGCGAAGCCGCCAACAATTCGGCCCTCCAGGCCGCCGCCGAGGAGGCCGGCCTGTGACCGCAAAGCGCATGAAAGGCCGCCGCCCATGAGGAGGATAATCTGATGGCCAAGGGCGGCCGCTCGTTTTTCTTCGGTTTTCAATCCGGAAAAAACGGCGAGGGAAAGCCGCCCGGACACGCCACCATAAAAATCCGACCCCGCAACGCCTATGAGCTTCTTGGACTGCGAAGACCTGCTGGAACTGCCCTTGGAAAAAACTGACGAGAGCGGGCGCGCGTATCATGTGCCCGTGATGCCGGACGAGGTGGTCGCGCTCCTGCGCCCGGCCCCCGGCATGCTGTTCCTGGACGGAACAATCGGCGGAGGGGGGCACAGCGAAAAACTTCTCGAAGCGGGCGCGGAGGTGATCGGGCTCGACCAGGACACCGAGGCGCTCCAGGAGGCGGGCAAAAAGCTGGATCGCTTCGGACCGCGACTCCGGCTGGTGGAGGCGAATTTTCGCGAGACGGAGAGCGTGCTGGACGATCTGGGCGAGCGCCGCGGCCTCGCCGGGGTGCTTCTCGACATCGGGGTTTCCTCCCATCAGCTGGACACGGCCGGACGCGGATTCGCACTCATGAAGGACGGTCCGCTCGACATGCGCATGAGCTGCTCCGCGCCTGTGACGGCTGCCGACATGGTGAATACGATGCCCGTTGCGGAGCTCGCGGGGATCTTCCGCGAATTCGGTGAGGAACCGAGGGCGATGCAGATCGCCGCACGGATCGGATCGCTCCGGGCCCGGCACCCCTTCCGCACCACATTCGACCTTGCCGCAGCCGTCTCGTCCGTGGCCCCGCGCACCGGCGGCAAACATCCCGCCACCCGCGTCTTTCAGGCGCTGCGCATCGCGGTGAACGACGAGCTCGGCGCGCTTCGCGAGGCGCTGGAAACGATCCCCCCGTCGCTCGCTCCGGGCGGCCGCTTTGCCGTCATCACGTTCCACTCGCTCGAGGACCGGATCGTAAAACACTTTTTCCGGGAACGCAGCCAGGAATGGGTGGACCGGCCGGAGTGGCCGGAGCCCAGGCGCAACCCCGACCGGATTTTCCGTTTGCTCACGCCGCATCCCATCGATGCCGGAATGGAGGAAACCACAGCCAACCCGCGCGCGCGGAGCGCCAAGCTCCGCGTTGTCGAAAAAATACAGGAGAACCTGCCATGAACGCCAACCGCAGAAAACACATCAACCCGGTCCACTTCTCATCGCTCATCCGCTGCCTGCTCGTCGCCCTCTTCCTGGGCGCCGGCGGGCTGTTCTTTGTGTACATGAAAAACCAGCAGTTCGCCCTCGCGGACCAGATCCGCCAGGTCGAAAAAAAGGTGGCGAACGTGCGGGCGCTGAACGAGACGCTTCTCGCGCGCGTGACCGAGCTTTCCTCCCGCAGGGTCCTCCAGCAGCGCATCGCCGAGGGCTTCATTGCCATGAAACCGATCCAGGACAACGTCATCGCCCGGCTGACCCCGCCTTCCGCCGCCTCGCGTGATGGAGTCCTCCGCACGGCGCTCGTCGAGAGGATCCGCCAATGAGAAAGGCGGAGCGCACGCGCACAGCCCTGGCTTGTGGCGCCGTCGCCCTGATCTTCACCATCTACTCGGCCCGGCTGATCAGCCTTCAGGTGGCCAAGCACGACGAGTATTCGCGCCTGGCAGCCGAGAAGCACACCATGCGCCAGGTCATCCATGCCCGGCGCGGGCTGATCTTCGACCGCAACGGGGAGCTTCTGGCCTCGAACATCCCGGTCCGGACGGTTGTGGCGGACGGTTCGCATATCAAGAACCCCGAGGCCCTCGCCCGGCTCGCGGCACCGTTCCTCGACATGGACGAAAAGGAACTCCTGCAGAAAATCTCGAGCGACCGGAAATACATTGTGGTCCGCCATGAGGTGGCCGAGGACAAGGCCGCCGCCCTCGGAAAGGCCATGCAGGATGCCGGGCTCCGCGGCCTCTATTTTGAAGAGGATGCCGTGCGCACCTATCCGAACGGACGGATGCTCGGCCACGTGCTCGGATTTTTGGACCATGATGGCAACGGGATCCAAGGCATCGAGATGACGATGGAGCAGTCCCTGCGCGGGCATGATGGATACCGCTATATCGAGCGCGACCGGACCGGCAGGGAGATCATGCTTTACCGCGGTCAGGAGGAGCCCGCCGAGCACGGGCTCAACATCCGCCTCACGATTGACATGGGCCTGCAGGCGATCCTCGAGGAAGAACTCGACGCCGCGTTCAACGACCTCAAACCGGAGATGGCGGTCGGCATTCTTCTCGACCCCGCGACCGGCGAGGTCCTCGCCATGACAAACCGTCCGTGCTTCGACCCGAACATGCCGGGGGATGCCAAGCCGGAGCAGATGAAAAACCGCGCGATCATCGACATGGTCGAGCCCGGCTCGACGTTCAAAATTGTCGTGGCTTCCGGCGCGCTCAACGAGGGCACGGTGAACGACAAGAGCGGCATTTTCTGCGAGAATGGAGCCTTTGCCTACGGGGGCAAGGTTCTCCGCGACCACCACGGGTATGGGACGTTGAGCGTCCATGACATCCTGGTCAAATCCTCCAACATCGGATCCGCAAAAATGGCCCTCATGATGGGGGACACGAAATACTACGAATATGTCCGCCGGTTCGGCTTTGGCGAAAAGACCGGCATTGAGTTGCCCGGCGAGATTGTGGGCATGGTCCGCCCTCCCCACAGCTGGGACAAGCTCACCATCACCCGCATGCCGATGGGCCAGGCTGTCGCTGTGACGCCGCTGCAGATCACCGTGGGCATGTCGGTCATCGCAAACGGGGGGCGCCTCATGGCCCCGCAGATCGTCAAGTCGATCGAGGACTCGGACGGCCGGGTGGTCACCGAAAAGCCGCCGAAACTCGTCAGGGAGGTCATCCCTCCGAAGATCGCCCGCTTTGTGAGCCACGCCCTGAGCGGAGTCGTGGGCGAGGGCGGAACCGCCCAGCTCGCCAAGGTCGCGGGCTTCACCGTGGCCGGAAAGACGGGGACCGCACAGAAGATCAGCCCGCACGGTGGCTACGCCGAGGGAAAATATGTCGTGTCTTTCGTCGGCTACCTTCCGGAGGAGGATCCCCGGTTCGTCTGCCTGGTGATGATCGACGATCCAAAAATCGCCCCGAACCTGACATACGGCGGCCTTGTTGCGGCACCGGTGTTCTCTCGGATCGGCGAGCGCGTGGCACGCCACATGGACCTCGTCCCCGCGCTGCGCGCGGAACCCGCAGGCCCGCTCGCCTTCGACACAACCCGGAAAGACAGAAGCGAGGTGTCCAGATGATGTTGAGCCCCCTTCTAGAAGCCGCTGGGATCCCGGCCGTATTGGCGAATCCCGAAGTGTCATCCCTCTGCTACGACTCCCGGCGCGCCACGGCCGGGAGCCTGTTTTTTGCGCTTCCGGGCCAAAAATCCAACGGGGCGGAATTTATCAGCCAGGCTGTCGCGAACGGGGCCGTCGCCGCGGTCGCATCCGCCCCTGCTCCAGATGCGGGATACACGGTCGTCCAGGTGCCGGATGCACGCGCCGCGATGGCCGACATCGCGGCCGCGTTCCAGGCACATCCCGACCGCTCGCTCAAGTGCGCGGGCATCACCGGCACGAACGGAAAAACCACAACCGCCTTTCTCCTCCGGCATATTCTGGACTCCTCCTCGCTGCCGTGCGGATTGATCGGAACGGTCAAATACATCGTCGGGGGGGAGGAAATCCCGGCCCCGAGAACGACCCCCGAATCCGTGGACCTGCAGGAAATGCTCGCCGCGATGAGGGACCGCGGGTGCCGGGCGGCCGCCATGGAGGTCTCAAGCCACGCGCTCGTCCAGCACAGGGTGCGCGGAATCGAATTCGACGCAGCCGTCTTCACCAACCTGACGCAGGACCATCTCGATTTTCACGGCTCGATGGAGAAATACTTTGAAGCCAAGGTTCTCCTCTTCGAGGCTCTCGCCTCGCAAACGCACAAAAAGGGCCGGGCCATCATCAACGTCGATGACCGTTCGGGCCGCCTGCTGGTGGACAAATTTGCAAAGAGGACGCGGGTGCTCACGTTTGGACGGGGAGTGGGTGCGGACTTCCGGGCGAGCGCCGTCCGCTTCGACGCGGCCGGCACGACATTCCAGCTCGATGCCCGGAAAAAAAGTTTTCTCGTCCGCACGCCGCTCATCGGGCTTTTCAACATCTACAATACGGTCGGAGCCCTCGCGGCCGCTGCGGCCTGCGGGGTGGAGTTGCGATCCGCCATCGCGGCGCTTGCCCATGCGCCCCAGGTGCCCGGACGCCTCGAGCGTGTCGCGGCCAAACGGAATTTCCAGATCTATGTCGATTATGCGCACACCGACGACGCCCTCCGCAACGTGCTGCGCACGCTGCGGGAATTGAATCCCGCCCGGATTATCACGGTCTTCGGGTGCGGGGGGAACCGCGACCGGGCCAAGCGCCCGCTCATGGCCGCGGCGGCCGAGGAGTTTTCCGACTGGAGCATCCTCACATCGGACAACCCCCGGGGGGAGGATCCTGAAGACATCCTCCGGGACATGGAAGCCGGAATGCGTGGAACCCGGCACGAAAAGATCACAGACCGCGAAGCCGCGATCCGGAAGGCCATCCAGCTTGCGCAGGCGGGAGACATCGTCCTCATCGCGGGAAAAGGCCACGAGAATTACCAGGAGTTCGCGGACCGGAAGATCCCGTTTGACGACGCAGCCGTCGCCTCAAACGCCATCGCCAACAGGAAGGTGGAAATCTGATGGATCCGCTCCCGCTCACATCGATCGCGCAAATGGCCGGGGCGGAAATCCTCCGGGGTTCCGGCGACACCGTGGTTTCGCGCGTCGGAAAAGACACTCGCACGATCCAGCCGGGCGACCTTTATGTGGCCCTGCGCGGAGAGCATTTCGACGGCAACACCTTCGCTGCGGAGGCCGCCTCGCAGGGGGCCGCCGCCGTTCTGCTGGACTCCGCCGACGCAGCCGCCAGGCTGCCGGACGACTTCCCGGTTTTGCTCGCGGACAGCGGGCTCGCCGCACTCACCAGGCTTGCTGCCGCCTGGCGGGCGCGGTTGGATTTGAAAGTCCTCTGCATCACGGGCAGCAACGGGAAGACAACCACTAAAGATTTTGCGGCCTCCATCCTGGGAACGCAATTCAAGGTGACAAAAACCGAGGGGAACCTGAACAACCACATCGGCGTGCCGCTCTCGATCCTCGCCGCGGAATCCTCCCACACGGCGGCTGTCTGGGAAATCGGGATGAACCACCCCGGCGAGGTGGCACCGCTGGCCGCGCTGGCCCGGCCGGATGCGGCAATCATCACCAACATCGGAATCGCCCACATCGAGCACATGAAATCCCGGGCCGCCATTGCGGCGGAAAAAGGCGCTCTCGCCGAAGCCGTTCCCGCCTCCGGGTTCGTCATCCTTCCGGCGGAGGACGGCATGACCGGTGGAATCGCGGAACGCTGCCGGGCGCGGGTCGTCCTCACCGGACTCGGCGCCGGAGACCTCACCGCGGATTCCCTGGTCGAGGGCGACGACTCCTGCTCGTTCGTTCTGCACGTCAACGGAGAGGCGCTGGACGCCCGCATCCCGAGCAATGGATCGCACATGGTCGCAAATGCGCTCCACGCGATTGCCGCCGGCATCGGGTTCGGGATTCCCCCCGCCCAGGCCGTTGCGGGGCTCTCATCAGCCCGCCTGACAGGAGGGCGCCTCGAGCGCCGCACGATCCGCGGAATCTCGATTTTGGATGACACCTACAACGCCAACCCGGATTCCATGATCGCAGCCCTCGCCACGCTGCGGTCGCTGCCCGGAAGCGGCCACCGGATCGCCGTCCTCGGCCGCATGGGCGAGCTCGGGGAATACGCGGCGGAAGGATACCGCCGGACCGGCCTGGCCGCCGGAAAATTTGCGGATATTCTCGTTACGGTCGGCGCGGAAACTGCTTCCATTGCCAATGCCGCCCGGGAGGCCGGTCTTGGCAGGATTCATGAGGTGGAGGACACCGCGTCCGCCGCGCGCATGCTCGACCAGCTCGCCCGCCCCGGCGACATCATCCTGATCAAGGGCAGCCGCTCGGCCCGGATGGAAAACGTGCTCAAAAACTTTTAATGCTTTACTACCTTTCCGAACTCAGTGACTGGGCCCGCCTGCGCGGGATGGACAGCGACTTTTTCAAGGCGTTCAACGTCTTTTCCTACATCACGTTCCGCGCGATCTGCGCCGGGGTCACCGCGTTCCTCATCAGCATCGTCTTCGGAAACCTGGTCATCAGAAAATTGATCTCGCTGAAGTTCGGCCAGCCGATCCGCAGCAAGGAGGAGGTCCACAAACTCTTTGAACTTCATGGGGCGAAAAAGGGGACCCCGACGATGGGCGGCATCCTTCTCGTCGGTTCGATCGTCATCGCGACGCTCCTCTGGGCGAAGCCGGAAAACCCGTTCGTGTGGCTCGTCCTGTTCAGCACCGTCTTCCTCGGCGGAATCGGGTTCTACGACGACTGGCTGAAGGTCACAAAAAAAAGTTCGGAGGGAATCAGCAGCCGGCTGAAATTTGTGCTCCAGTGCGTGCTGGCCGCGATTTTCACCGTCTTCTTCCTCACCAATCCAAAGGTCTCGGGCGTCGCCCAGCAGCTCTTCATCCCGTTCTCGAAGGAGCCCCTCGTCTTCAGCCTCGGATGGGCGACGTTTGTTTTTTATCTCCTGGTGATCGTCGGCACATCGAACGCGGTGAATCTGACCGACGGGCTGGACGGGCTGGCCACCGGATGCACGGCGACGGTTGCCGCCGCGTATGCCGTGCTGGTGTATCTTGCGGGAAACATCAAGGCGGCGACCTATTTGCAAGTGCCGTTCGTGGTGTATTCCGGGGAGCTGACCGTCCTCTGCGTGGCGCTGCTCGGCGCGTGCCTGGGGTTTCTCTGGTGGAACGCGCACCCCGCACGCGTCTTCATGGGCGACACCGGTTCGCTCGCCATCGGCGGAATGCTCGGTGCGGTCGCCATCTGCTGCAAGCAGGAACTCCTGCTGGTGATTGTCGGCGGCGTTTTTGTCATCGAGGCGATGTCGGTCATCCTCCAGGTCGCCAGCTTCAAGCTCACAGGGAAGCGGATCATCAAGATGTCCCCGCTCCACCACCATTTCGAACTCAGCGGATGGAAGGAAAACACCGTGATCGTGCGATTCTGGATCATGTCGGTGCTTTTCGCCCTCCTCGGCCTCGCCACGCTCAAACTCAGATGATCTACAGCGGGAAAAAAGCGGTTGTCCTCGGTCTCGGCCACAGCGGCGAGGCCGCCGCCCTGCTTTTGCAGGAGGAGGGCGCGGACGTCTCGGTCTGCGAGAGCGGCGACAACCCGTCTCTCCGGGAAAAGGCCGCCGCCCTTTCCGCACGCGGCATCCGGGTCGTTCTCGGTGCTGAAGCAGACGCGGATCCGCAGCATTATGACGTCGCGGTCCTGAGTCCAGGCATCGACCCTGCGGTTGCGCTCGTCCGCAATGTGACCGCCAGGAGGATCCCTGTGATCGGGGAGCTGGAGCTGGCATTCGTGGAGTGCTCGTGCCCGGTTGTGGCGATCACGGGAACAAACGGAAAAACAACCACGACCGAGCTCACCACGGCCATGCTGGGCGGATGCGGGGTCCGCACGATGTCGAGCGGCAACATCGGCCTCCCGTTTGCCACAGCCGTCCGCTCCAGCCACGAGCTGGATGTCATGACCCTCGAGGTCAGCTCGTTCCAGCTTGAAACCATCCGTTCCTTCCATCCCCAGGTCGCCGTCTGGCTCAACCTGAGCCCAAACCATCTCGACAGGTATCCGGGCATGAGGGAATACCGCGATGCCAAGCTGCGGATTTTTGAGAACCAGACGGCGGCGGACATCGCAGTGGTCAACGCGGCCTCGGAGCTGCCTCAGCTCGCCGCACGCAAAATCACCTTCAGTGCCTCGCACGACGGCGCGGACTTCACGCTGCGGGGAACAGAGATCCTTTTCCGCGGACAGCCGGTCCTCGACCAGTCGGAAACGAAGCTGCGCGGGGCTCACAATGCCGAAAACCTGATGGCGGCGCTTGCGATCGGGCATGCGCTGGATGTGGAGTTCGACATCATGGCGGGTGCGGTTGCCGGCTACACGCCGCCCGCCCACCGCTGCGAATTCGTGCGCGATCTGGACGGGGTCCGCTGGATCAACGACTCGAAGGCAACCAACCTCGATGCCATGGAAATGGCGATCCGCTCACAGGATCGGCCGATCATTCTCATTGCGGGCGGAAAGGACAAGGGCTTTGAATTCGACGCCATCGCGCCCCTCGTCCGGGAGCGCGTCCGCGCGGCCGTCCTCATCGGCGAGATGAAGGATCGGATCGCGGAGTCGTGGAATGGCGCGGATTGCCGCAAGGCAGCCACGCTCGAAGAGGCGGTCAGCGAGGCGCACCGGCTTGCCAAGGAAGGCGACATCGTCCTCCTTTCCCCGGGCACCTCGTCGTTCGACATGTTCCGCAACTACGGGGAACGGGGCAACATTTTCAAATCCAACGTCCAGCAACTACAGCGAAAGAAGTGAAACGAACCATGAAAATGAAATCCACAACCACACGTCCGCCCGGGCCGCGCCGGCCGCCCCGGAGAATGATCCGTCCCCTGCATGCCCGCGCCGCCGCCCGCGAGGAGGAAATCGACGATTACGAGGGTGGCGCGGAGCCGAACATGAAGTTCTCCCACGCGCTGATCGTTGTCCTCGTCCTCCACGTCCTCGCCGTCGGAGGGGTCTTCGCGTTCAACACGCTCAAGAGCAGCCACTCCGCTGCTGACAAACGGAAAGCTCCGGTTGCCGAAAAGCAGGAGACGCGACCCGCCGCCGTTTCCGAGGCATCGGAGAAATCCGTGCCGCCCGCGGCGGCGAAGCCGGAGGCAAAGACGTCGTCCATCCCTCCCGCTGCAGGCATCACACACACCGTTGCTGCCGGCGACACACTCACCAAAATCGCCGCGCAGCACAAAACCTCGGTGGAAGCCATCGAGCAGGCAAACGGCCTGGAAGCAACAAAAACCATCCGCGTCGGACAGGTTTTGAAAATTTCCTCCAAACCGGCGGTGGAGACCAAACCGGTTCCGGTCAAGGAAAGCACCCCGGCTGCCAGGACCACCGAGGCGAAACCCTCGCCGAAGACCGTCACTCCAGCCGCCTCCAGCAAGGCTGCCCCGCAGGCGGAAACCGCGAAAGCTGCTCCCGTCGCGGCGACGGCATCCCAGACCGCGAAGCCCGCCGCAAAAGAGGAGACAAAGCCCGCCGCATCCGCCGGAACCTACACGGTCGCCAAGGGGGACAATCCTTACTCGATCGCGAAGAAGTTGAAGGTAAGCTACAGTGAGCTTCTGAAAGTCAACAAAATCGAAGATCCCACAAAACTCCAAATCGGACAAAAACTGACCATTCCCTGACATCCGCCCGCCGCGCCCGTCCAATCGCAAGAGGACCGGCATCCGGCGGGAAGGCTGACCCATGCAAAAGCACGGCATCCATGTTCTTCTCCTGACGGTCGCGGGCCTCATCACCCTCGGCCTCGTCATGCTTTTCAGCACGAGCGCGTTCGCGCGCGACAGCCACGGCGACATCTACTTTTTTGTGAAGCGCCAGATCATGTGGCTTGTCGTGGGGCTCGTGGTCGCCTTCACCGCCGCCTGCGTGGACTACCACAGGTGGGAAAAGACGTGGTGGATCTGGTTTGGCGGGGCATTCGTCCTGCTGCTTCTCTGTTTTGCACCGGGCATCGGCCTCCGGATCAACGGCTCCTCCCGATGGCTCAACATCGGCGTGGGGGCGCTTCAACCGAGCGAGCTCGCCAAAATCGCCGCCCTCTTCTTCCTGGCGTGGTGGTTCTCGAAATATCCGGAGCAGTCGAAGGGGTTTTGGATGGGGTTCGCGGCTCCGATGGGAATCGTCGGCGTCCTTCTGCTCCCGATTGTGTTGGAGGTCGATATCGGCAACACGGCGCTCATCGGCGCAACCGCGGTCGCGATGATGTTTGTCGCGGGGGCCGCCCTGCGCTGGCTTTTGCTGATGGGTGCGGCCGGGCTGGCGGGCGTGATCATGCTCGCAATGAACATCTCCGAGCGCCAGGGGCGGCTGCTGGCATTTCTGGATCCGGAAAAATTCAAGCTGGGCGAGGGCCTGCAGCAGTGGCAGGCGCTCATCGCATTTGGTTCCGGCGGCGTCGAAGGGCTCGGCCTGGGCGAGGGTCGCCAGAAGATGCTCTACCTTCCCTATGCGCACACCGACTTCATCTTTCCGATGATCGGGGAGGAACTCGGGCTGCGCATCACCCTCGTGACGGTTGCGGGATACCTTGTTGTCTGCCTGTGCGGCTCTCTGGTTGCGGCAAATGCCCGCGACCGCTTCGGCCTGCTTCTCGGATTCGGAGCCGTGATGATGATTTCTCTCCAGGCCGCCGTGAATATCGGGGTGACGACATCCCTGCTCCCGAACAAGGGGATGCCGCTGCCTTTCATCAGCTACGGCGGATCGAACCTCATGGTATGCCTTTTCATGATCGGACTCCTCGTCAACATCCACCGCCAGGGCCGGCCGCTCGTCCCGCGTCTCGCCCCCGCACTCCTGCGCGCGCGCATCCAGCCACGACTATGACGAAGCCCTTTCGTGCTGTGATCGCCTGCGGCGGAACCGGAGGACACCTGTTCCCCGGCCTTGCCGTCGCGGAGGCACTCAACTCCCGCGGCCACGAGGTCGTTCTGTTCGTTTCCGAAAAGGAAATCGACACGACCGCCCTGAAGGCGCGGCCCGAGTTCCGGTCCGAAAAACTTCCATCGATCGGATTGCCGAGCATGATTGTCTCTCCGGCATCCGTGCGGTTCCTGCGGAGGTTCTGGGAAAGCTTTTCGCACTGCCGGAAATTTTACCGGAGATTCCGCCCGTCCGTGGTGCTGGGAATGGGGGGCTTCACCTCCACCGCCCCGGTGCTTGCGGCGCGCATGCAGGGCCTTCCCGCGTTCATTCACGAATCGAATGCGATCCCCGGACGTGCGAACAGGCTGGCCGCGAAATTTGCCTCGAAAGTCCTGCTGGGATTCGAGGAGGCGGAGGCGCGGTTCCCCGGGGCCTCCTGCATCGTGACCGGCACGCCGGTGCGAAAAAACCTCGGCCTGCCGCCGGACCGCTCGGAGGCCTGCAGGGTGTTCCGGCTCGATCCCGGAAAAAAGGTTCTTCTCGCAATGGGGGGAAGCCAGGGCGCGGCGGGCATCAACCAGCTTCTCTTCAAAGCCGCCCCGCTGCTCGCGGGATCGGAAATCCAGATCGTCCACCTCACCGGAGAGCGGGACGAGCGCCTCGCCGCGGCCAATTATCAGCGGGATGAAATTCCGCACCATGTCTCGCCATTCCACCACCGGATGGAGGAGGCTTATGCGGCCGCCGACCTCGTCATTTCACGCGCCGGCGCCTCCAGCCTCAGCGAACTCTCGCAGTTCGCGCTCCCCTCAATCCTCATCCCCTACCCGTTCGCCACCGACGACCACCAGACCGCGAATGCGGAAGTTTACGTGCGCGCCGGAGCGGCTGAAATGCTCACGGAAAAGGGCACCACCCCCGAATCCCTCTCCGCGATGATCTCGAACCTGCTCTCCGACGACACCCGCCGCGGGCGCATGTCCGCCGCCGCGAGGAGGATCGCCACCCCCGCCGCCGCCGGAAACGTTGCCGACGTCATGGAACAAGCCGTGAAGGAGGCGGAAAAATGAAGGAACTTCAGGAGTCTTTGACCGGGTCCGCTCCAAGCAACATCCACCTGATCGGGGTGGCCGGCTCCGGGATGAGCGGGATCGCGGCGCTTCTGCTCGCTCTCGGGCACCGCGTCAGCGGGTCGGACAAGGTCGTGACGATCGAGGTCGAACGCCTGCAAAAAAAGGGCCTTCTTTTTCATTCGCCACAGACGGCAGAGAGCGTCCATGGTGCGGATATCATCCTCTACTCGTCCGCGATCAAGCCCGGCAACCCGGCCTACGACGAGGCCCGGCGGCTCGGGATCCCGATGGCCAGGCGCGCGGACGCGCTCGCAGCGGTCATGGCCGTGAAAAAAGGCATCGTGGTCTGCGGGATGCACGGCAAGACGACAACGTCCGCCATGGCGGCCCACGTGCTCCGCTCCGGCGGGCTGAAGCCATCGCATTACGTCGGAGCGGAAATTCCGATCCTGGGAACGAACGCCCGCTGGGATTCGGAGGGGGAATATTTTGTCGCGGAGGGGGATGAGAGCGACGGGACGCTGATCAACTACCACCCGGCCCATGCGATCGTCCTGAACATCGAACCGGAGCACTTGGATTTTTACAAGGACCTCGCCGCGATTGACGCAGTCTATTCGAAGCTGATTTCGCAAACCTCGGGAAATGTCTTCTATTGCGGCGACGACGAGGGGGCCGCCCGGGTCTGCGCGAGACATCCGGGAGCGGTTTCTTACGGGAGCTCCCCGGGCTCGGCGTTCCGCATGACAGATCTCGCGACGGAAAACTTCCGCTCGCGGTTCTCGGTCTCGCGCGACGGGACCCGCCTCGGGGAAATTTCGCTGAACATCCCGGGCGCGCACAATGCCATGAACGCCCTGGCCGTTGTGGCCCTGGCGACCGTCCTCGGGATCCCGTTCGACAAAATCGCGGCGGCGCTCGATTCGTTCCGGGGCGCACGAAGACGTTTTGAAATCCGCTACGAGTCGGCGAACCACCTTGTCGTGGACGATTACGGCCACCATCCGACCGAAATCGCGGCGACGCTCGCCACCGCGCGAACGGGCGGATGGAAGCGGGTCATCGCGATGTTTCAGCCCCACAGGTTCACGCGGACACTCGCGCTGAAGGACGATTTCGGGAAGGCGTTTTCCGATGCGGATCGCGTCTATGTCACCGACGTCTATGCCGCGAGCGAAAAACCGCTTCCGGGGGTTTCGGGAGCAACGATTGTCGAGGCCCTGCAGGCGAACGGGCATGGGGCGGCGGAACACGTGCCGGAAGTCTCCCAGGTGCATCGCGTGGCCGCGTCCGTCATCGAAAACGGCGATCTCGTCATCAGCCTCGGAGCCGGGAACATCCATGAGGCCGGCACGCTTCTTGCCGGCGACCTCGCCACGCGCGAAAAGCTCCTCGCGGTCATGGGGCCCGGTGCCATCAAGCTCCACGAACCCCTCTCCCGGCACACCACGATGCGGGTCGGGGGCCCCGCCCAGTTCTGGGCCGAGCCGGAAACCGAGGAGGGGCTCGCGGACCTTGTCCAATTCTGCTTCGACGAGGGCATCCCATTCATGGTCATGGGCCGGGGGTCGAACCTGCTTGTTCGCGACGGCGGCATCTCCGGCGTCGTCGCCCACCTCGCCCGCGGAGAGTTCCTGCGCCATGAAGTGAACGGCGACGAGATCACCGCCGGGGTCGGGGTGAAGTTCAAACAGCTGAGCGCTCTCGCCCGCTCGGAAAACCTCGGCGGATTCGAGTGGATGGAGGGCATTCCCGGAAACCTCGGCGGAGGGCTCCGCATGAACGCCGGCGCGATGGGTGCGCAGACGTTCGACCAGGTCGTCCGCGTGCGGTTCTGCGACCATGATGGAAATATTTTCACACGGACACCGGCCGAAATCGAAGTCCAATACCGGAACGTTCCGATGCTCCGGGAAAATTTCGCCCTGTCGGCGGTGCTCAAGGGAACCCCCTCGACGCGCGAGGACATCGACCGGCTGATGGAGTCCTCGATCGCAAAGCGGCGGGAATCCCAGCCGGTGGCCGCAAGCGCGGGATGCATCTTCAAAAACCCGGAATCCATCCCGGCCGGCCGGCTGATCGAGGAACTCGGCTTCAAAAACTTCGCGGTCGGGCGCGCGCGGGTTTCCGAGGTCCACGGAAATTTTATCGTGAACGACGGGGGGGCCACCGCGGAAGACGTGCTCACATTGATCGGGGAGATCAAGGCCGCCGCCGAACGGGCGCACGGGATCAAACTGGAAACCGAGGTGCAGATCGTGGGAACGGATTTATGAAAAGGCAGTTCACAGGAATTCTGGATGGCATGCCGGTTGCCCTCATGATGGGGGGACCGGGAAAGGAGCGTGACGTCTCGCTCCGCTCGGGCGCAGCCGTGGCGGGCGCGCTGCGCAAATGCGGGGCCATTGTCACGGAAATGGATGTCACCGGCCCCGGGTTTCAAATTCCCGCCGGCACCCGGCTCGTTTTCAACATCATCCACGGAACGTTCGGCGAGGATGGCGATCTCCAATCCCTGCTGGACGCGATGGACATCCCCTACACCGGGGAAAATGCGGAGGGCAGCCGGCTGGCATTCGACAAGATTGAAACGAAAATCCGCTTCGACCGGGCAGGTGTCCCGACTGCACCGTGGAAAGCCATCCGCCGGGAAGAGTATCCCGCATTCGGCTTCCCATGCGTCGTCAAGGCACCCCGGCAGGGTTCCAGCGTGGGCGTTCACATCGTGGATGCGCCCGAAGCCATGGCGGCGGCGCTCGGAGATTGCTTCCAATACGGAGACAGCGTGCTCGTTGAGGAGTTTTTCAAGGGCCGGGAACTGACAATCGGAGTGCTCGGGGATACGGCTCTCCCGATCGTCGAAATTGTCCCGCACGAGGGATTCTACGACTACGAGCACAAATACACCAAGGGGGCCTCGGAATACCATGTTCCCGCCGCCATCCCGCCGGAGCTCACCGCAAGGATCCAGGACGTCGCCCTCCAGGCATGCCGGGCGCTCGGGCTGCGGGTGTATTCCCGCGTGGATATCCTGCTCGCTCCGGACGGGCGGCTCAATGTCCTTGAGATCAACACGATTCCCGGCATGACGGAGACCAGCCTGCTGCCGAAGGCCGCGGCGGTGGCCGGAATCGATTTTCCCGCCCTCTGCGAGGAAATCGCAGGCCTCTCGATTTTCAGGCACCAGACATGATTCACAAGACTCATCGCAAGGTTGCAGGCAACCGCCGGCTCAGGCCGGGCGGGCGCGGACAGCATCTGTTGAACGTAAAAATCCGCGCCGTAACGGCAAAGCGCGAGCGGCGGCAGAAGCTCGGCGGGATCTTCTGGACATCCGCTCTGGTCGTGTGCCTCGCCGTCGCGGCATGGGTCGGGATCTTCACCGCCCTCGACAAGTTCTTCTTCTCAAACCCCGATTACACACTCAAGCGCGTGACCTTCGAGCTCGACGGGGTGATGACGCGCGAGGAGGCGCTTCAGGAAACCGGGATCAAGGAGGGCGAAAATATTTTTCGTGCCGACCTGGCCGCCGCGGAAAAATCCCTGCGGGCCATCCCGCAGGTCGCGTATGTCGTCATTGAGCGTCATCTGCCCGACCACATCGCCATCTCGATCACGGCGCGCGATCCGGTCGCCTGGGTGGCGCCCTCCGAAAAGGACGCCGACCCGTTCGATCCGGAAAAATCCCTGCTGGTGGACGACTCGGGCTTCCTCATGAAGCCGCGCATCATCCAGCCGGACTTCTACCACCTGCCGGTGATTTACGGAGTGCGCAGCGACAACATCCGCGACGGGGAACCGCTCCACAACGAGGATCTCCACAGCGCGCTCGCCCTCCTCCGCGAGGTGCAGAGCCGTCCGGAATGCCTCCTTTCCATCCGCTCCATGAACATCTCCAAGGGATATTGCATCGAGGTGGTCAGCGACCGGAACGCGCGCATCACCTTCTCGTCGGAGGACTTTTCCGGGCAGCTCGCCCGGCTGCGCCAGCTTCTCGAGCATTGCCGCGAGTGCGGACGTGAGCTAGAGTCAGTCAACCTGATGGTCCACCGGAACACCCCGGTCACGTTTGTGCAGGTGGCGGGGCCGCCGGGGAAGACCGCGCAGAATTCAACGGGGAGGAAGAATTGATGGCACGCGATGACATCCATGTTGGGTTGGAGATCGGTACCACGAAGGTGTGTGCGGTCGTTGCGGAATGCCGCGAGGATGGAGACATCCGGCTCCTCGGGGTCGGAGAAGCGCCGTCACGCGGGGTCCGCAAGGGGGAGATCGTCGATCTCGAAAACGCATGCAATTGCGTGCGCGAGGCGCTCTCGGATGCCGAGGAAAAGAGCGACGTCGAAATCCGCAGCGTCTGGCTTGCCGTTACCGGAAGCCACATCCAGAGCTTCAACAACCGCGGCTCGGTCGTCATCCCGGACGAGGGGGGCGAAATCACGGACGAGGAAATCCAGGAGGTCGAATACAAGGCGAAGGAAATCAGCCTGCCAAAGGAGAATGCCATCCTCCATTCGATCATCCAGCATTACTACGTGGACGGCCAGGAGGGGGTCCTCAATCCTGTGGGCATGCTGGGCAGCCGGCTCGAGGCGGATTTCCACATCATCCACGGCGTGACGAACCGCATCCAGAATTCGATCCGCTGCGTGAAGGAATGCCACATCGAGGTCGAGGACGTGGTGGTCAACTCGCTGGCTTCGGCCCAGGTCGTGCTCGGCCGGCACCAGAAGGAGTCCGGCGCGCTCGTCATCGACATCGGCGGCGGGGTCACCGACTACATCGTCTATGTGGACGGAGCCGTCCGCCACAGCGGGGTTCTCGCGGTGGGCGGTGACCATATCACAAACGACATCTCCATCGGCCTGCGCATCCCGATCACCCGCGCAGAGAAGCTCAAGATCGAGGAGGGATCGGCAATCCTCGGAAAATCCCTTCCCGGAGAGAACATCGTTTTGAAAAATGACACGGGCTTTTCCGGCAAGGAAGTCGAGCGGGAGATGTTGAACATGATCATCCATGCGCGCCTTCAGGAATTGTTCGCGCTTCTTCGCAAGCGGCTCGCCGGGGAGGTTCCCGAGCATCTGCTGGGGTCGGGCGTGATGATCACCGGGGGGTGCAGCTCCATTCGGGGCATCCGCGAGGTCGCGGAGTCGGTGTTCGAAATGCCGGTCCACCTCACCCGCGCGCAGGCGGTCTCGGGACCGACATCCGCATTTGAAAACCCGCAGTTTTCCACGTGCATCGGGCTCGCCAAATACGCCCAGGCGGTCCGCTCGGAAACGCCGGAGGAATCGCTTTTCGGCGGGCTCATCAAAACATTCACAGGAATCTTCGGACTGAAATCATGATCGCTTATCCCCGATATCTCGACCGCTCCCAATCCCCGGTGGTCCGCCTGATCGGCCTCGGGAACGCGGGAGTCAACCTGGCCGACCGCATCAGCATGAACCAGGGGCTGGACCTGGAGACGGTCGTCCTCAATTCCGACCAGCAGTCGCTCTCGTCCTCGGTTTCCGGATCAAAAGTTTCCCTCGGACCCCTGACCACCCGCGGACTGGGTGCGGGCGGAGATCCTGAAATCGGGCTGGACGCCGCAAGGGAATCGCAGGCTGAGATCGAGGCCGCCGTCGCCGGAGCGGATATCATTTTCCTCTGTGCGGGCCTCGGAGGAGGAACGGCATCGGGCGCCGCCGGGCCCGTGGCGGAGGCGGCCAAAAAAGCCGGGGCTCTCCTCATCGCGATTGTCACATCGCCGTTCGGATTTGAGGGACGCCGGCGCACGGCGCAGGCAGCGGCCGCGCTGCAGGAGATCGGCGCCCATGCCGACGCGGTGGTGCACTTTGAAAACGACCGCATGGCCGAGCTCTCGGCCCCGCGCTCGGGGGTGGCGGAAACCTTCGCCGCCTGCGATGATCTGCTCGGGGGGTGCGTCGAGGCAATCACCCACCTCGTCTCCGCACCCGGCCCGCTCGGGGTCGGACTGCCGGATCTGCTCTCCGTTCTGGATGGAGGGGACGGTCTCTGCCTGTTCGGCACCGGCACCGCTGCCGGCGACAATCGCGCGCACGAGGCGCTGGAGGATGCCATGGCCAGCCCGCTCCTGGACCGCGGCCGGCTTCTCGCGGGAGCGGCGAGCGTCCTCGTCCATATTTCAGGCCCCCCCTCCCTTTCCTTCGCGGAAGTGGGAGCCGTGATGCAGGAGGTTGCGCGTGCGGCCGCGGAGGATTCCCTCCTGCAGCTCGGAATCAGCACGGTCCCGGCCAAGGATGCCCCGCTGATCGTCTCCATCATCGCGAAATGTGGGGCTGCCAAATCCTCTCCCGCCACTGCCGTGCGACATCCGGCTCCAAACCCTCAGCCGCCCAAATCAAAACCGGAGCCTGTGCCCGAACAAAAAGAAGAGGAGCCCCTGCTCACGCCGGAGGTTCCGAACGAGGCGCCGGTTGCAGCCGCCCCCGGACCATCTCCCGCTCCCGAGCGGCCAGTCCCCCCTGTCGCACGACCACGCCCCCCACAGGGCGAAGCGAAAGCCGTCGCCTCACCGAAAATCAAACAGGAGACCCTCCAGTTCGAACCGGTCGCCCGCGGGCGCTTTGAAAAAATCGAGCCGACCATCGTCGAGGGCGAGGACCTCGACGTGCCAACGTTCCTGCGCCTCACAGGCAAAAAACGCTGAGCCTGCACGGATCATTTTCCGTGCGACGCCGGCCGCCTGGCACCGGCTTCCCAAGTTCAAAGAAAGCGCACTTCCCAGTACCGTGAAAATCCAAATCCTGACCATCTTCCCGGAAATGTGCGGCGAGGTCCTCGGGGGGAGCATCCTCAAGCGGGCGCAGGAGAAAAAGCTCGCCTCGCTCGAGGCGGTGGACCTCCGCAAGTGGGCCACCGGAAAGCACCGCACCACCGACGATGCACCGTATGGCGGCGGGCCGGGAATGGTCATGAAGATCGAGCCGATCGACCGCGCGCTCACCGAGCTCCGGACACCGGAGTCGCGGGTCATCTTTCTCTCCCCCCAGGGACGCAAATTCTCCCACCCGGTGGCGATGGAACTCTCCCGCCAGTCGCATCTCATTCTTTTGTGCGGCCACTACGAAGGAGTGGATCAGCGCGTGGCGGATCATCTGATCGACGACGAAATCTCCATCGGCGACTACGTCCTCACCAGCGGCGTGCTGCCGGCCCTGGTGGTTACCGACGCCGTCGTGAGGCTGCTGCCGGGAGTCCTCGGGGACAGCCGCTCCGCCGAGCAGGATTCCTTCGCGGCCGGAGCCCTCGACCACCCGCACTACACACGACCTGAAATTTACCGCGACTGGCCGGTGCCGGACATCCTCCTCTCCGGAAACCACGCCGCCATCGATCGATGGCGCGCAGAAAAAGCCGCGGAGATCACCCGCACAAGACGCCCGGACATCGATTGTCCGTAACCTTTCCAAAGGCTCTGCGGGAAATATCAAGAAGCAGGGGCTGACGGCTTTTATGCCAGGATTGACAGCGGATGCCGGTCCGTCTTTGCCGCCTCCAAAAACTGATCCCCTGCACGATGCGGGAGCGGGACGCGCTGGACATGCCCGCCTGCATTTTCCATAATCGCCACCGGCTGATATGAAATCCCTTCAAGGCACTTGGGCGATCGGACGAAACACGTTCACCGAGCTGGTTCGGATGAAAGTCTTCTACTTTCTGCTGATCTTTGCGCTGCTGATCATCGGCAACTCGGCATTCGTCTCGAAGTTTTCGTTCCAGGAGCAGTTCCAGATGCTGAAGGACATCTCGCTCGGCGCGATGTCGGTCTTCTCCTCGCTGCTGGCCATCCTCGCAACGGCGAATTTTCTGCCGAAGGACATGGAGGACCGGACGATCTACACGATCCTCGCGAAGCCGGTGCCGCGGTTTTCCTACCTTCTCGGAAAACTCATCGGAATCCTCCTTCTTCTGGCGCTGGCGATCCTGCTGATGACGGGCCTTTTCCTGCTGGTGCTGTGGCTGCAGGAGCGCGGGGTGCTCGCCGAGACGCGCGCCCAACTCCAGGGCGCTCCGGCGGAGGAGCTGCAAACGGCACTCAAGGAGGTCGCCGCCGCGACGTTCAATGCCAACCTCCTCCCGGGCATCATGATCATTTTCGTCAAATCCGCCCTCCTGGCCTCGCTCACGCTTTTCCTCTCGACCTTTGCCTCCTCCGGGCTCTTTGCAATCCTGATGGCGGTCGCGATTTATTTCATCGGCCACCTGCAGGCGACGGCGCGGGAATACTGGCTGTCCGGGGTGGACATACACTGGTGGTCGCGCGTGCTGGCCGCAGGCGTCGCCCTCATCTTCCCGGATCTCCAGGCCTTCAACTTTGTGGATGACGTCATCGCCGGAGTCGCCGTGCCGACCGGGCTTTTCCTGGAAACGATGGCGCTCGGCGGGCTTTACGTTGCCGTCTATTTTTTCCTGGCCGCGATGGTTTTTGCCGGCCGCGAGTTATGATCGTCCGGCGGCTGCTGTCTGTCGTGCTGCTTGCGGCATTCGGTGCGGCGATCATCCCCTTCCAGGTCCGCCTTGCCGCGCAGGCAAAAGCCGCCCACCTGCGGTCGACGGCCCTGAACCTCGGCCTCCGGGAAAAGATCGGGCAGATGGGGTTTCTGGCGGCGTTGAGCGGCTTTCGCTCCCCGCTGGCGGCATTCCTCTGGATCGAGGCGCACACCGCATGGGAAAACACCGAGTGGGGCCGGATGGCGGGGATTTTCAACACGGTGACGACGCTCCAGCCACGGTCCCTGCTTTATTGGGACATGGCGGCATGGCACATGGCATGGAATGCGAGCGTGGCCGCGATGCAGGATGAAAAGCAGCCGAGCGAGGCCCTCCGCATCCGCGCCCAGCGACAGTATTTCAACCTCGGCAGGGACTTCCTGGAGCGCGGGATCAAAAACAACCCGGACCGCTACCAGCTCTACCTCCAGCTCGGCGTCCTCCTGCGCGACAAGCTGGAGGATCACAGCGCGGCAACGGATGCGTTCCTCCGCGCCGCCGAATTCCCGGACGCCCCTCCGTATTGCCGGCGGTTTGCGGGCTACGAGATGGCAAAGATCCCCGGACGCGAGCGCGAGGCCTACGAATTCTTGAAGGCACTCTACCAGCAGGGGGAAAAACAACGCCTGCCCACTTTGGTGAATCTCCTCCGCCAAATGGAAAAGAAACTGGATATCCCCGCCCCGGAGAGGGTAGATAATCCCTGAACCCCGCCCGGCGGGTAAACGACTTTCCATGCGATTTGCCATATTCGGAGATATTCACGCCAACCTTCACGCACTCCAGACGGTCATGGATGATTCCAAGGAGCAGAGCTGCACGCATTATGTCTGTATGGGAGATGTTGTCGGTTACAACGCGTTTCCCCGCGAATGCCTCGATCTCGTGCGCAGCCTGGAATGCCCGGTCGTGAAGGGAAACCACGACGAGCAGGCCTCGATGTTCGGGTTTCAGGAGGGGTTCAACGCCCTCGCGGAGGAGGCCATGAACTGGACCCGCAACCAGCTTTCCGAGGAGGACAAGGAATGGCTCCGGACACTCCGCCTCCAGAGGCAGGTGCGCGATTTCACCATCGTCCACGCAACCCTCGATACCCCGCACAAATGGGGCTACGTGTTCAACCAGCTCGATGCCGCCGCGAGCTTCAGCTACCAGCACACGTCGCTGTGCTTCATCGGCCACACCCACTCGCCGAAGGCCTACCTCCGCGACGGAAGCGTCCGCACGATCCCGCTGGACGAGGTGCTCCAGCTTCAGCCGGGAAAAAAATATCTGGTCAATGTGGGCAGCGTCGGCCAGCCCCGCGACGGGGATTGGCGCTCGGCCTACTGCGTGTATGACACGGCGAAAAACGAGATCACCCTCCGTCGCCTCCCCTACGATCTTCCCGCCGCGCAGAAGGCGATCCTCGATGCAGGCCTGCCCGCGAAGCTCGCCGAGCGGCTCGCCGTCGGACGCTAAGCCGCCGAAGGGATGCCGCCCGGAAGGTTCTCTCCCGGCTCGCTTTGCCGCCCGGAATCGATCTGGAAATTGTCGTGAAAAGCGATGCCTCATTCTCATGGCGCGGGTTCTCGGGAGCGGGTCAGAGCCTCCTGTTCAAAGGAAACTCCAACGTCTGGCCGGGTGACAGAACCGATGTGGTCCGTCACCTGCAGGGGTAGGTTCAGGGCAGCGGGCCGGATTCAGAGGTTGCCATCAGCGGATTCCTTGTTCCTCCCGCAGTCGGAAGTCGGGCGTGAGGATCTGGCATTGCGCGACCTGACCGATCTGCGGACCCGTGACCTGCCAGACAATACGCTTGTCCGGCGTCACTTCGAAGATGTGAGCTCCCACACGCCCGTCGGTGTCTTGAGTATTCCAGTTGCAGACGATGGTGTTGCCATTGGGCAGGCGCTGCAGGCCGGCGAGCGTGCCGAACTGGATGTCCGGCAACCAATCGGCGTCCACCCGCCATACGATCTCGTTGGCCGCGTCGTATTCCGTGACCGCACGTCCTGCTGAAATGAGCGTGTTGCCATTGGGCAGGCGCAGGGCGGCGACCGGGCTGGGCTCGCGTGGAAACTCGTGGATCACCTTGCCTTGAGAGTCGTATTCCCGAACCGCTCCTTCAGCGGTGAAAGGCACGAGATATGTTCCCTCCGGTGTTTTGCGGCACATCCGGAACTGCGCGTGCGGATTTTTCTCCGTCGTTTCCAGGCGCACCTCATGAACGATTTCCCCGCGCCGGTTCACTTCCACCAACCGGCACTCACCGACGATGCCGATGAGGACGTTGCCGTCCGGCAGAGGCTGGCAGTTCGGAATTTCATTCGGCTTTTCGGTCTTGAACTCCCAAACGGTTTGCTTCTCCCGTGTGACTTCCCGCACACCCTGGGAATACGTGGTAAGGATATTGCCGTTGGGCAGCATCCAGACATCCTGCGGGTGAGGGACAGGATACTCCCAAACGACCTCGCCCTTTTCATTGAGAAGTGTCACACGGTCGTGCGCGTGCTCGGAGATCAGGCAGGCGTAGGGCCCGCGCTGATTCTCATGCCAGAAGTTGCGGGCCAGCGGGGGCTTCGCGGTTTCCGTGCCCGGCAAATTGCGCGGGTCAACATCGAGGACGGGCCACACCAGTTCTCCGCGAAGCTGCGCGGCTTCATTTTCGTAGGATCCAAGGCGGAGGGAATTGGAGTCGAGCCAGAGAATGATGGCGTGACGGTCCTCCTCGGATACGGATTTCAGATGCACTTCGTCCATGAGTGCCTGCCCGAGCTTGCAGTTGCGTGCGCCGAACCGGCCCGGAACCGTCCGGGAACCCCCATGAATGCCGCTATACTCGCTCGTCATCCCCAAACCCATCGCCCCAGAAAACCAGAAGGCCGAATCCCGCAACGCTTCGTAGCTCATATCCCTGGGACCTTTTTCTTCCTTCACATGGCATGGCACGCAGGATTTTTCGAAGATGGGTTTGATCTGGCGATAATAGCTGATCGGCTCGATGCGCCCCAGCTCGGGCTGGAGTATTGACGGGGCCCGCTGCAGTGCGAGTGGCGCACGGGTGAGCTGCGGAGATTTTTGCGGGCTTTCGTGACACCCCTGGCAACTCAGTTGCTCTCCGGGATGCGCGAAGGCGACAGAACGCATGGACTGCACCGCGCGGAAATTTTCATCGAGCACCTGGAGGATGAGTTCCTTTGCCACCGGCGCTTCAAAAAATGCGCTTCCATCCTCCTCCACCGGCACGATGCCCAGAGGAATGCGCGGGGAGTTCTCGCGCTCGTATCCAATCATCGGCAATCCGATTTGATGGTTTTCCTTGAGAATATTTTGCGTGACGCGCAGCCATTTGATTTTCACGTCTTTTGGAAACGGCAGATCGGAGTCGTAAACATTCATCACAGCCATGGTCGCCGGGCGCTTGCCGGCAGAGTTGGCCCCCTGAAAAGTCAGCGAAGGGAGAACGGGTGGAACGGAACGGGCGCGCAGCGGGATCGGATCGATGAGGCGCAGGCGCTCATCCTGCACACACGGCAGGAGAGCGTGTTCCGCCAGCAGTTCCCTGTTTCCGAAGCGATCGAGCAGGACGAGATTTTCCCATGCGTTGCAGAGCATGAAATCCTCACTGAGCGGCCACGGTGTGCCATATTTGTAATGCCGCCGCATCGGCAGTTCCGTTTCCGGAAAAGGCTCGTCCGGAGTGAAGCGTTTCACCTGTGACATGTGGCCGTCATCCGGAACGCTGATGTCGAGCAGACCGATGGAGCCAAAGGCCTCTCCATGGTGGGGCGCGCCGGTGAACACATACCGCGTGGAATTCGGGATTGCGCGAATCCCCATCTCGACCAAAGGCGTGCCGATGCGGATGTCAGGGCCACCACCCTTCCACCGTTCGAAACCCGGGAAGGTGTCATAGGGCTTCGGATAGTTGCCGTGCGGCGCCCTCGGGTCGGTGCCATCCGGGCCGGAAATCCAAAACCGGGTGCCCAGACAGTTCTCCCGGTCGGTGTAATCCCAACGGGTGTAGACGAGTTGACCTTCGTTGTTCACACTCGGATTCCATTCGGACGTTTCGTAATAGCTCAGCGGCACAATGTCCGATCCATCCTCCTTCATCGAAAACAGCGTATAATTGCGCACCGCCAGGGCGCCGAAGCAGCGGATGAAGCCGCCGCGCCGCTCGGAGACGAAGGCGATCCTCCCGTTCGGGAGCCAGCAAGGGTCGAAGTCATCCACATCGCCATCAGTCAACTGGGTCAAACCCGTGCCATCCACGTTGACTTTGAAAAGATGGAAAACCGTCTTCGCCGCGTAAACCCACTTGTGCTCCCTGTTCTCCGTCCACGCAAAAACGATTTGTTTCCCATCAAACGACAAATCCGGCGTGGCAAACGCACCGTGATCGAGCTTCTTTCCCTTCAGGCGACCATTTTGCACGACAGCGTTTTCCAGGATATTGACGAGCTTTGGCGAGGTTTGGAAGTCTTTGAGCAAATAGAGTCCGCCGCCGGGCAACGCGTTAAACCCGAAATACTGCGTGGTGAAATGTCCGCCCTGTTCATCTTTCGTTGTTGGATTCGACCGCACCGATCCTTCGAAGGTGCCGCGTGCCACGCAGAGCATCTGGTCGAAATTCAACAGCGGATTCTTGAGCGCGATCTCGCGACGGACGGAGCACACGGCCAGATATCGTGCGATGTCTTCCGGGCTCCCCTGCTTCGTGGGGTTGGCTGCCACGTGCGCTTTCAAGGAGGCGTAGTCCTGCTTTAAAGCCTCGAGGTCCAGCGAAGGCTCAGCCTTGGTCAGCCAATCCAGCAAAGCACCGGTTCGCCGCAGAGCCGTGCCGAGCGGACCACCATCCGACTCCCAAACCAGCGCGTTCTTATCACAGGCCTGCTCGGCGACATGATCCTTGTTGATCGAGTGGGGTTGGCGTGCCTGCGGATACTCCAGTTGACCGGGGGCAAAAGGATCGCTGCGCCAGTTTTCATATTCGGTGAGCCAGTAACGCAGCACGCCGTCACGCGGTCCGGAAGCTGGAACAGCCTTCAAACCAACTTCGGTGATGGCTTTCACCAGCAACCGGCGGTCTTCGGCAACATCCTTCGCGGGCGGCATCGGTTGGAACGCGGTTGGCATGCCGCCTTGCATCAGGCGCGGCCAGATGCCGGTTTCTCCTGCCACCAAATCGTGCAACTTGGCTGCTGAGCCCCGGCTTGAGAGATCCGGCACTTGTTTGTCGGAACCGTGATGAAACTCCCACAACCCGATGGTAGAGGCATCCGCCTTCGGTACCGCCGCCGACAAATCCCCGATGTTGCGCGTGGAATTCGACACGCGCACCCACTGGATTTCTCCGTTACACCCCAGATCAGCGGTATCCAGTCCACCAATGACCAGCGGTCCGGCCACACTCTCTCCGGCTCGACAAGTAAGCTGTTGCTCGCCCGCCAGCACTCCATCCACAAACAACCGGATTCGCTCGCCATCCAGAACCATCGCAATGTGGTGCAGTTCGCCATCCGTCAGATTGACCGTGGTCTTCACCAAGTCCGGCCGATACCCCGGCAGGTAGGCGGCCAGAAAGCCGCTCCCGGGCAGAGTGAAGATTTCCCAATGCGTGGCGGATTTCTTCGGCTCATTCGAGATGAGTATGTTGTGGCCTTTTTTGCTGTTCAGCCGGGCATAAAGCTCAACGGTCAGGGGGCGCTGTCCGTAAATTGGTTGCGCCTCGACCTTGGCCACCTGTCGGGAGGTTACTAGTCCGGTCGCCTTGGGCGGTGGATTGCCTGGCTCCAATCCAGAGGCATACTGCGGGAAAGCTGGAGCAATGAGCATCACGGCGAGAGCGATGCGATGATGTTTCAGGATTTTCATACTTCTCTTCCCGGTTGATTTATTCCCGATATTTCACAAAAAAAATGCGCGATTGGTTCACAGCGATAACAAATACTCAACCAAGTCATGGATTTGGTCTGCCGTAAGGCGCGAGGTCTGCCCATGTTGGTCGTTTTTATTGGAAGATGTCAGCACCTCCTGAAGTGTTGCGGCCGAGCCATCGTGCAAATACGGAGCGGTGCGCCAGAGTTCGACCAGCGTGGGAGTGTCGAACGTGTCCGTGGGCTTGTCAAATCGGCCGCGAGTTCCAACATCGTGGCTCGCCAGGTCTGTAAACAGCGGCCCTGAATGGCACTGTGCGCATCCGGTGCTGCTGCTGTGGAAAAGCGTTTCTCCGCGCCGGGCCGCCACGGAAAACCTGCCATCCGCCAGGTGCGGGCTTGCCACGGGCTTGAGCGACATCAGGTAGGCATCCAGGGCATCCGCCACCTCCCGCGGTTGCTCGGTGAAAAGAATGTGACGGATTCCCGCACGCACGGCGGCTCCGGCGTCCTCGCGCACGGCAATACTCATGGAAGGCGGAGTTTGGAACGCGAGCAGCAGGCTTTTCGTGTTCTTGGGATTTCCGCTCCCATCGTTGAGCAGATCCCAGTTCAATCCGTCCACACGGGCATCGCCGGGATGGCAGCTGGCGCAACTCTGCCAGCCTTGGAAGCAGAGGCGCGCATCGTTAAAGTCCAGCTCGCCCTGTCGCGCCACGGTCATCCGTGGCTTGGGCCCGAGCGGAATGGTTTCGGCTCGCGAACCATCGAGATCCAGCGCCGTAAGCGTGTCAGAAAAATAATCCGCCGTATAAGCCTGCCTGCCCGCCACCACGACCCCGCGCGGCCCCTCGTCGCCCGCCGGCAACGCCCGCCGCTTCCTGATGCCGACAAGCGTTGAGAGATTGTTCTGCACATCGCCGGACGTCGCCAGCTTTCCGAGCAGAGCCGGAAAATCCACCACACTGACTTCCCCGGTGCCCGCATGGGTGACAACCAGCGTTTTTCCATCCGCGCTCCATGCCGCGCCCCAGGGGTTGGCCGCGCCGCGATCAGCGGAGTCGAGCAGCACGGTGGCGAGCGCTTCCATCCGGTCGAGGGAGACAAGGGTGATGGCGTTGGAATGCACCCAGCCGCGGTCGGGTCGCATGGTCGGCAGATGGAAGCGCGCCAGCAGATGGGTGACGACGGCATATTTTCCGTCGGGTGAGATGCGGAGGTCATGCAGCGAACCGCTGCCGTTGGGCAAAGGGATCTCCTTCACAACCCGGCCCGGCACGGGGTCGATGACACTGATGACCGCTGCGGACCGATCTGCATCAGCGCGCCCGGCGGGCAGGTAGTTGGCTACCAGAAGATGCCGGCCATCGGGAGTCATCGCCGACGCCACCGGTTCGCGCGGGACCGGAATGCGGCGCAGTTCTTTTTGCGCCGCAAGATCAATCACCCTGACGTCGTCATCGAACCGGTTGCAGACGCAGAGTGTTTTTCCGTCCGGCGAAAGCACGGGCGACATGGCGGTATGTCCTGAGGGAATTTTGGCGGAAATGACGGCGCGCTCCACATCGACCACACAGATATCGCTCCTCGGCGCGGCGCAGGTAACGAATAATGTCCGGCCGTCGGCAGTCAGGGCCAGACCGGTCGGGGGGGAGGGCATGACAATGGTCTTCCTGACCTGGCGGGAGGCAATGTCGACGGCCAGCACCCGGCTGCCGGTGGAGCAGGCGACAAACAGCGTCCGACCATCGGGTGAAGCGACCAAAACAGACGGGGAGATCCAGGGAGTGTCCGCTTCAACAGTTGCAGTCTGCCCGCCAACGATGGCGAGCAGGATGGAAAATGCCAGGAGCGGATTCATTGCTTTTTCCATTCCGCATACCGGTCGCCCGTATAGCCGATGTCGCGCGCGATCCTTTCCGCACACCCGAGCACCATCTTCTCGATCTTCCGCTGCGTTCCCGGATGGAACAGGCTGACCAATCCGGTGACGCCCACTCCCGCCACCGGCTTTCCGAGGGCATCGAACACCGGCGCGCCAATGCAGTAAAGCCCCAGAATGTAGTTCTCGCGATCATGGGCCAGGCCCGTCGCGCGGATCCGGGCGAATTCCTCGAACAGCTTTTTTTTGTCTGTGATCGTGTGAGGCGTCAGGACCTTCAGCTTGCCGGGCAGGTGGCGTCGTGCTTCGGTCGCGGGCAGGAATGCGAGCACCGCCATGCTGAACGCACTGGCATGCGGCTCCATCAGGCTGCCGGGCAACACCTGGACCAGCACGCTGGCCGAAGTGGGGGTCACGCAATCCAGGACCAGGGCGCGATCCTTTCGCAGCGCATGCAACTGAACCGTCTCCCCCGACTCCTCGCAGAGCCGCTCCAGATGGATTCGCGCGCGGCGGAAAATCTCGAAGCGCGACTGCAGCGTCATGCCGAGTGTGAAAAACCGCGTGCCGAGCCGGTATCCTCCAGCCGGATCGACCTCCGTGTAGCCGCGCTTGGTCAGGCATTTGAGAATCCGGAAGACGCCGTTGGTGGAGATGCCCAGTTCCCGCGCCAGTTCCGTGATGCCGCAGCTGTGAGGTTTCCGTGCGAGGTGCTCGGCGATATCGAGCATCTGATCCACCGCCGGCACGGAATATTTTCCGCGGCACGGCTTCCTTGAACATGCGGCTGGAAGTTTTGCCATTTTATTTATAAAATGTGATTTTACATACAAACTTTTTGATTCCGCAAGAATCAACAGCGACACGCGAGCCGTGTGTCGCGCCGGATATTTTTTCGCACTGTCAAATGCTCTCAAATTCTGAAAAGAGCTGATCCGAAAAGTCTCCGGGCCGTCACCTGCAAGGGCAGGCTCAGGGCAGCGGGCCGGAATTTTCGGTGGCGTTCTCCTTTGTGACCAGCTTCACAGGGAGTCTGATGTCTTTTGCCACCGGTTTTCCGGCGAGATGCTCGCAGGCTTTCTCCGCGGCGATGCGTCCGATCTCGCGCGGTCTTTGCGCCGAGCTGGAATGCAGACTGCCCTCTCGAATCGCGGCCACACCTTCCGGGGAGCCGTCAACCGTCACAACCGTGACCCGTCCGGCACGACCCGCCTCCCTGATGGCGGCAATGGCCCCAAGCGCACTGGGGTCGTTGACAGGGAAAGCCGCGTCCAGCTGTGGAAAACGCACGAGGAGATCCGCCATGACCGGGCGGGCTCCCTCCTCGCTCCCCCGGCCCTCCTGGGTATCCAGAATCTTCATGCCGGGGTGCTTTTCCATCTCGGCTTGAAAGCCGGCCACCCGGTCGATGCAGGCGCGGTTCAGGCTGAGATGGAGGATCACGATTCTGGCATCCGGGTTGATCTTTGCCAGCGACTCGCAGGCGAGCCGCCCCGCCTCGAAATTGTCGCTGGCCACCTGGCACAGCACGAGGTCGGGATCGCTCACCGGCGCGTCCACAATGACCACCGGCACATCCTTGCGTTTGGCTTCGATGAGGGTGCTCCGGATCCCCTCCCAATTCACCGGATTGATGAAGATGGCGGCCGGTTCCAATTGGAGGAGTTCCGTGACATCGTTCTTTTGCTTCCGCGCGCTGAACTGGGCATCAAGCGTCACCAACCGGCCTCCGCGGGCTTCGATGACAGACTTCAACCCGTTGTTGATCTCGACAAAAACCGAGTTGTTCAGGGTTTGAAAGCTGGCTCCGAAAAGCCGGCTGCGGGCGGCATCGACTGCCGGCGCGGGCGGTTTGCAGCCGGCCGGAAGAAAAGGCAGCAACGCGACAAGCGGGAGGACGTGCCGGACTTTCATGTCATGGCCGTGGATCAATCACATCCAGAGCATGATCGAACGGGGTCATGCGGCATAACGTAGCCGGTTTGTCGCGACTGCCAACTGCAATCCCCGTGCATGCTGGCCAAGCCAGAAGATATGACTACCATTGATGACGTGACTTCTGTGCGCCGCCCCGTTCAAACCGGCTTTGTTTGCAGTTTGGTGCTGTTCGCCAGCATGCACATGGCCCGGTCCGGGGAGCCGTTGCGCACGGCGGCCGGGGTGCTCGGTCTCCCGCCCGAACAGGCACGGACTCACCGGGAGGTGAAGCTCACGGGGGTCATCACGTTCGCGTGGCATTCCGGCACAACGGACATCACGGTCCAGGACGAAACAGGTGCTGTCTGGCTGCCGCCGATTCCACTGCCTGCAAACTGCACGGTGGGAACAAAAGTCGAGATCGTGGGCCACACGGAGGCGGGTGCCTTCGGGCCCATCGTGCAGGCGGAGGTCGTGCGCCCGCTTGGTCCGGAAAAACTGCCCGAGCCGCAGGAGGTCACTTATGAGGAACTCCTTACAGCCGGACACGAAGGACAACGGGTGGCTCTGACCGGTGTGGTGCGGGGTCAGCGGGTGAACCCGGAGATCGGTTTGGAATGGCTCGCGCTGGAAATCGCGACCGGCGGCGGGCGCGTGACTGTCAACGTCACGCACGAAATCACCGGTCACCCGGAACTGCTCGATGCGCGCGTGCGCGTCTGCGGGGTGAACCTGCTGGATGCTCAGCAGCAGGCTTTTCTGCCCATGATCAACGCCCACACGCTTGCGGACGTGAAGGTCATTTCCCCGGCCGGCCAAAAACCGTTTGAACAGCCTCCCGTGGCCCTGAACCAGATCATGCGCAACGCGAACCCCGCGGAAGCGGGACACCGGATCCACATGCGCGGAACGGTCACGGCCACCCGGAGCCGCGATTCGTTCTTTCTTCAGGATGAAACGCGGGGCCTTCAGGTTTTCCTCCGCGAACCGCCATATCCCGAGGTCGGTGAGTCGGTGGACGTGGTGGGCTTCCCCGAGCCGGGGGCGTTTTCTCCCGTGGTGCGCGATGCGGACTGGCGGCCATCCAGCCAGGGAACCTCCCCGGAACCTCTTCCGGTCAGCACCACCGAAGCCGTCATGAATGACGGGCGACTGGTCACGGTTCAGGGGCGACTCGTGTCGCTCACCACCGCGGACAACGAAACCCTCCTGACCCTCGAAGAGGGGCGGGTGCGCTATCATGCCCGCATCCCCGGCTCCGGAAACTGGCGCGCGGGCAGCGAATTGCAGATCACCGGCGTGTGCAGCGTCGAGATCGGCGATTGGGAGTTGATGGTGACCCGCCGGCCTCCGCAAAGTTTTTCTCTTCTGGCTCGCGGACCGGGGGATGTCCGTGTGATCCGTTCCGCGCCTTTCTGGACGGTCACGCGCGTCGCGTGGGCATTGGTGGCGCTGGCTGCGGCTCTCGGCGGAACGCTCGGATATGTCTGGCTGCAATCGCGCGGCCGGCTGCGCGAGGCGGCACGCTCCCGTGAGGCGGCCCACTCGCAATTCGAAGCCGTCCTCGGCGAGCGCGCCCGCATGGCCCGCGAGATTCACGACACCCTCGCCCAGGGATTCGCGGGCATCTCGGTCCAGTTGGAAGTGCTCAACGACCGCCTGATCGCGATACCGGAAGACATGCGGCGGCATCTTGGGATTGCGCGCAGCCTCGTCCGGGACAGCCTGGATGAAGCCCGCCGCTCCGTCTGGAATCTTCGCTCGCAGACACTGGAGGAAAACGGGCTTCCCGGCGCCCTCGGCCGCCTCGGACACCAACTGACCGAAGGCAGCCGCGTCGCATTCGCCCTGCGCGTTCATGGTGTTCCCCGCACCCTTCCCGCAGGCGTGGAAAACAATCTCCTGAGGATCGGGCAGGAGGTGATGACGAATGCCATCCGCCACTCGGGAGCCAGCCGGCTGTCGCTCGACCTTGTTTTTCACCCTGACCATGTGAGATTGGAAGTGAAGGATAACGGTCGGGGGTTCGATCCCGCCGGCATCCATGCTTCGCCCCGGGGAGGGTTCGGACTGGCAGGCCTCCGCGAGCGCGCCACGGAGATGCATGCACGGCTGGAAATTCACAGCACCCCCGGCGGTGGCACAAAAATCGAGATCCTTGTCCCCCATGTCTGAACATATCCGCATTCTTATCGTTGATGACCACCCCGCCATGAGGATCGGTCTCGCTGCCATCTTCTCCCCCCACCCCCGCCTCCAGGTCGTCGCCGAGGCCAGCGACACGGCGGGAGCCATCGAGGCAACCGAAAAGCACTCCCCCGACATCGTGCTGATGGATTTGCGCATCCCCGGCGGCGGCGGAGTGGAGGCCACACTGGCCATCCGGCAGCGACGACCCTCCACCCGCGTCATCATCGTCACGACTTACGACGGCGAGGAAGACATCCATCGCGCGATTCAAGCTGGAGCAAGCGGCTACCTTCTCAAGGGACTGACCAGTGCCGAACTGGTCAACGCGGTGGAGACGGTCCATTCCGGAGGGAAGATCCTCCCTCCCGATGTGGCCGCACGCTTTCAGAGCCGCGTCCATCGCAAGGATCTTTCCTCGCGCGAGCTCGAAGCCCTGCGTCTCATCGTTTCCGGCCGCAGCAACAAGGAAATCGCAGGCGATCTGGCCGTTGGGGAGGAAAGCGTGAAGAGCTACCTGAAGGCGATTTTCCAAAAACTGGGCGTCGCCGACCGCACGCAGGCCGCCATCGAAGCCATCCGCCACGGCATTGTGCATCTGGACGGATAGCCTCCTCCCCCGTTTGGGGGAGGCTTATCCATTTGCCCCTTCCTTCGCTTGGTCCCATCCTTGCACGATTCGCCCCCCGTCACATCACCACCCATGAAACTCAACATCACACTCATCGGCAGCACCATTGTGGCCGCACTCGGCGGACTCCTCTTCGGCTTCGACACCGTCATCATTTCCGGGGCGCAGATGCAATTGAAGGAAGTCTTCCAGCTCGACGGTTTCATGCAGGGATTCATGGTGGCTTCCGCTCTCATCGGCACGGTCATCGGCTCGCTGATCGCGGGGAAACCGGGCGACGTCTTCGGGCGGCGCGATTCGCTGAAAGTCGTCGGGGCAATCTACTTCGTGTCGGCGCTGGGCTGTGCGCTGGCGTGGAATTTCCCCTCGCTCGTCACCTTCCGGCTCATCGGCGGCATCGCCATCGGCGCGTCGTCGGTGCTCGGCCCGCTTTACCTCGTGGAAATCGCACCGACGCACCTGCGCGGGCGGCTGGTGGGATTTTTCCAATTCAACGTCATCCTCGGAATCCTGCTGGCCTATGTGGCGAACTACCTGCTCGGGTTGTTCGAACTGGGCATGGCCGAATGGCGCTGGAAGCTGGGCGTCGTTGCCCTTCCCGCAGCGGGATTCCTGTTCTGCCTGTTCTTTATCCCGCGCAGCCCGCGCTGGCTGGCGATGAAGGGACATTACGACGAGGCACGGAGGGTGCTGGAAAAAATCGGCACGCGGGACACCGACGGGCATCTCGAGGCGATCCGGCGTTCGATCCACATCGAGCGCGGGCGGAAGGCGGAGCCGTTGTTTCGAATGGCCTACCTGACCCCCATCCTGCTGGCATGGGGCGTCGCGATGTTCAACCAGCTCACTGGCATCAATGCGCTGCTGTATTACCTGAACCCAATTTTCTCGATGGCGGGATTCGACAAGGTGTCTGGCGACATGCAGTCGGTGGCCGTCGGGGCGACGATGCTGGTGTTCACCCTGTTCGGGATGCTGATCATCGACCACGCGGGGCGACGCAAGCTGCTGCTCGCCGGGTCGGTGGGAATGGCGATCGCCCTGGGCGGGGTTGCGATGGTTTTCAATACCGGCTCGCACAAGGAGATGTTGATCTGGCTGCTCCTTTTTTACATGGTGTTTTTCTCGTTTGGACAGGGAGCGGTGATCTGGGTGTATATCAGCGAGGTGTTTCCGAACGCGGTGAGGGCGAAAGGTCAGACGCTGGGGAGCTTCACACACTGGTTCATGGCGGCGGTCGTCTCCTGGACGTTTCCGGTGTTTGCCCGGAATGCCGGAGAGGCCGGCGCGGGGATACCGTTCGTGTTTTTCGCGGCGATGATGGTGCTGCAGTTCTTCGTGGTGTGGAAATTTTTCCCGGAGACGAAGGGCATCGCACTCGAAGACATGGAAAATGCGATGGCCGGCAAACCCGTCGGCCACTAAAATCACTTTTGACAATGCGCACTCTCCTGCTCGGCATAGACAGCGGCACGCAATCCACCAAGGCGCTGGCGGTGGACGCGGTGTCCGGCCGGGTGCTCGGCACCGGTTCGGCGGCTTACGGACTGATTCCCGATTTGCCACCGGGCGCGAAGGAGCAACACCCGCGCGATTGGGTCGCTGCCACGCGCAAAGCGGTATTAGCCGCATTAAAACAGGCCAAAGCCAGCGCCAACGAAGTCGTTGCCATTGGCGTGAGCGGACAGCAACACGGCTTCGTGCCGCTCGACAAAGCCGGGGAGGTCATCCGCCCGGCCAAGCTGTGGTGCGACACGTCCACCGCCGTCGAGTGCGCGGAAATCACCGCCAGACTGGGCGGTGCCAGGAAAACCCTCGCCGCTCTCGGCAACGCCGTGTTGCCAGGGTTCACCGCGTCGAAAATCCTGTGGCTCAAAAAACACGAGCCTCAAAATTTTGCCAGGCTTACCACGGTGCTGTTGCCGCACGACTATTTGAATTTCTGGCTCACGGGCAATCGCGTGATGGAATTTGGCGATGCCAGCGGCACGGCGTTGTTCGACGTGCGGCGGCGCAAGTGGAGTGCGGCGGCGGTAAAGGCGGTGGACGTATCGCTCGCGGAGAAACTGCCCCGCATCATTTCCAGCGACGAACCCGCCGGAACGCTTTCTGCGGCGACCGCCAAACAACTGGGCCTGAATCCCGGCATCCTCGTAAGCGCGGGTGGCGGCGACAACATGATGGGCGCAATCGGCACGGGCAACACGCGTTCCGGCATCGTCACGGCGAGCTTTGGCACGAGCGGGACGATTTACGCGTGTGCCGGAAAACCGGTCGTTGATCCGGCGGGCGAGATTGCCGCGTTCTGCGATTCCACGAACCGCTGGCTGCCGTTGCTCTGCACGATGAATGTGACCGTGGCGACGGAAATGGTGCGGAAGGATTTCGGCCTGGACCACGCCGCATTTGAAAAGACCGCCGCGCGTGCCCCGGCGGGCAGCGACGGCTTGCTTCTGCTGCCGTATCTCGATGGCGAGCGCACGCCGAACGTGCCGGACGGAACGGGCGTTTTCTTTGGCGTGAACCCGCGCACGTTCACAGCCGGGCATTTTGCCCGCGCGACGCTGGAAGGCGTGACGCTGGGGATGAATTACGGTTTGTGCCGGCTCGGCGAACTCGGCGTGAAGGCAAAGCAAATCCGCGCGACCGGCGGCGGCGCGAACTCCAAACTCTGGCGTCAGATCATGGCGGACGTGTTCAACGCGGAAGTCGTGACGCTGCAAGTGAACGAGGGTGCGGCGTTTGGAGCGGCCTTGCAGGCGCTGTGGTGCTGGCGGCGGCAGCGTGGAGAAAAATTTTCCATCGGCGACATCACGGACGAATTCGTGACCTTGAACCCGGCGGCAACGGCGACACCGGACAAAAGGAACGTCACAATTTACCGGGAGTCGCAGTCGGCGCAGGATGAATTGTCACGTTCGCTCCGTGGAATATTCGCGGGCCGACAGAAGCGGGAATGAATTTTCGGGCAACAACCAAGCCAACAAAGTGATGAAACAAAAGCCAAAGTTGCTGCTCGTCGCGTTGCTGGCGGCAGTCGGCGTCGCGCAGGCGGAATCCCTTCAGGACAAAACTCTCGTCGCATGGGTCACTCCATCCAACCTGACCCAGCGCGGCGGAAGCGTGCTGACGATCGACGACGGAAAGAAGCATTTCGATGGCATCGTTTTCGGTGAAGTCACGCCCGCGAAGTGGATGGCCGGGAGCGATTATTGGAAGCGCACGGAGAAAAACCAGGATGCCTGGCCTGCGGAGACCGTTCCTTCCCCCGTGCAAATCGCCATCGTCTATCACGGCAACGAGGTGACGACATATCGGGATGGAAAGGAATACTCCCGGCATACGATCAAGGAACCGCTGACATTCGGACCCGGGAGCGTCATCGTCATCGGCCCCCGCCACCCGGGAAGCAAGGACTGCTTTGCCGGAGCGGTTGACGACGCGCGCATCTACGATGGTGCGCTGACAGCGGAACAGATCGTCGCTCTGAAACCAAACGAACCATCCGATCCGGAGCCCTGGGCCTGGTGGACATTTGACGATGCCAAAGACCGGACCGGCCGGTTTTCCGCCTCGCAGACCGTATCCGGAGCGAAGCTGGAAAATGGCAGGCTGGTGTTGGATGGGAAAAAGGCGGGGGTCTATTCTGCGCATTCGTCAGAAGCGCTGTCAGGGTTCATCCCGTGGGCACTGCCGCCATCGCTGGCCGCAAAGCCGAACATCCCGGAAGACATCGCCATCGCCCGGCGTCTCCGCAACCACCTGCTGTCCGATCCATACCGCCCCGCCTACCACTTTGTCATCCCGGAGGACTATGCCAGCCCGTTCGATCCCAACGGTGCGATCTTCTGGCGCGGTCAGTATCACCTTTTTTACATCTATCAGGAGAACCAGGTGCATTGCTTCGGACATGTCTCCAGCGTGGACATGGTCCACTGGCGGCAGCATCCGACTCCGCTCTTCCCCACCGTCGACAGCCCGGATCGCGGCATGTTCAGCGGCAATTGCTTCATCAACAAACACGGCGAGGCGACGATGATCTTTCATGGGGTCGGCGCAGGGAACTGCATCGCCACCAGCACCGACGACAATCTCGACCACTGGACGAAGCTGCCCTCAAACCCGGTCATCCCGAACCCGACTGCCAGCGAGCCTTATGCCTCGTGGGATCCCTTCGGCTGGGTCGAAGGCGACACCTACTATGCCATCTTCGGCGGAAAACCCGGAAAAAATCCGGCGATTCCATCCACCGTCTTCAAGGCCACCGAACTGGATGGCTGGCATTACGTCGGCCCGTTCCTGCACCACGACATGCCGGATGTGGCACCGAACGAGGACATCTCGTGCGCCAACTTTTTCAAACTCGGCGGCAAGCGCGTGCTCGTCTGCATCGCGCACAACCGCGGCACCCGCTACTACGTCGGCGAGTGGAAAAACGAACAGTTTTATCCCGAAGTCCACGAGCGCATGAGCTGGGTGGACAACGCCTTCTTCGCTCCGCGGACGCTTGAGGCACCCGACGGAAGGCAGATTCTCTGGAACTGGATCTTCGACCAGCGCGATGGAAAGACTCGCGGAGCGAGTGGATGGTCCGGCGAGATGTCCCTTCCGCGCGAACTCTCACTGGGCGGCGACAACCGGCTGCGGATGCGCCCGATCGAGGAGCTCAAACGGCTCCGCTACAACGAACAGTCCATGAGGAATATCGCCATCCCGGCCGGCAAGGAAATCGTCCTCGACAAGATCACGGGAAATACGATCGAACTGGAATTTCAGATCGATCCGCAGGACGCCAAACAGGTCGGCATCAAAGTCTGCCGCTCGCCCGGCGGCGAGGAGGAGACCCCGGTTTTCTACGATGTCACCGAACAGCAGTTGAAAATCGACACCACGAAATCCAGCCTCGGACAGGGCCCGAAAAAAGTGGAAGCCGGGCCGCTCGCGCTCAAGCCGGGAGAGCTTCTGACTCTGCGCGTCTTTGTCGATCGCTCGATCGTCGAGGCCTTCGCCAATGACCGCCAGGCCGCGATGCGCCGGATTTACCCAAGCCGTCCGGACAGTCTCACGGTTTCCGTGTTTTCAAACGGCGGGGCGGCGAAGGTCAAGGAAATCAAGGCCTGGCAGATCGCTCCGAGCAATCCGTATTGATCGCCTTCAAAGCGGGACCACTGAATAGTTTCACCGACTTCTCAGCGGTTGAAGCATCAGTATTTTCCGTCCTTCGTCACGGGCGGAAAATCATCGGTGCGGAAGGGTGAGGCCGGGAGGCCGGCGCCATTGAAAAGATTGCAGGTCGGGTTCTCTGCCCATGCATAGCGGACGGCAACCGGAACCGGCACTTTATCCGACCAGACGACCACGTTGTCGCCGTCGATTCTGGCGTCGGCCCAGACCCATTTCCTGTCTTCGCCGCAGATTGCGAACCCCTCGAGCTGGCTTCCCGGGCTGTTCCGGACAAGGGGAGCGGTTTCTCCGGATTGGGATTTCACCGTGTAGGTGTCCGGGAGAGTCTTCGCCACGAGTCCGCCATCCGCCGATTTGAAGCTGAGGATGGCTTTCCCTCCCTCGGTCCTCATCGAGTCATAGACCGGCCCGGAAAACGGGATCTTCTTTCCATAATCCTTCGCGAGAGCGATGAGGGCGAGGCGCTCGCCGACATCCTTTTTGTTGCGGGGGTGGATGTCGGCGGACTCCCCGATGTCGATGAGGACGGCCTGCCCGGTGTTCGGAAGGCCGAGCGTCATCGACTGCGCCTCGCGAAGCTCCGCCCAAGCGCTGTCCCCGGGACCGGTCTTTTTGTCCATGAAGTTGGCGAGCTGGCAGAAGTAGAACGGAAAATCCCCCTGATTCCACTGCTTGCGCCAGTCGGTGATCAGAAGAGGAAATGCGGTGCGATACTGCACGGCACGACCGGCATTGGATTCCCCCTGATACCAGATGGCACCACGGATCGCGTAGGGGAGAATCGGGTTGACCATTCCGTTGAAGAGGCAGCTTGCGACACCTTGCGGGTTGACCGGATTGACCGGGGGCTGCGGGGCCGAGGCAAGCTTCTGCGCATCGAGGGCCGGAAATTCATACTCCGGCTTCGCCAGCCACTCTCCGGCCAGGTTGGACAAACCGGCCATCAGCGGGGCGCTCAACTTCGCGGGACCCACGGGCTCGTAGAGCCGGATGGCCAGGACGTTCTTCCCCTTCTTGAGGTCTGCGGGTTTGATGGTGTAGGGACCGTGGCGCCGGACGTATCCCGTTCCGCGAAAATCCTTATACCCCGTCTGCTGGACGAGGTTGCCGTTCCAGTAAATGCTGTCGTATCCGTCGATGGCAAGCTGGAGTGACAAGTCGGCGGCCGTGTTGGAGATCTCGATCTCCTTGCGCAACCAGACGGCCCCCGACTCCGGAAGCCCCGGAGCCTTGAGCGTGCCGGGGAGAGTGACGGGAATCCAGCCCTCCGTGGAAATATCCATTCCGGAAAAAGCCGTCGCATCGGCAACCGGACGGTCCCCGCGACCGTTCTCCCGCGTCCATTTGTCCATCCCCTCGACGAACGCTTTTTTCCTTTCGGGATATTCTTTGAGAACTTTCCAGTCGCGTTCGCGGGAGGCTTTCAGATCGGGAATGCTGTCAATCGCTTCAACGCTCGTCCATGCCTCGCAAGGTGTTCCGCCCCAGGAGGTGTGAACCAGGCCCACGGGGACCTTCAGCTCGTTCTGCAGCCTCTTGGCAAAGTAGTATCCGGCAGCGCTGAATCCGCCGGACGTCTGCGGAGAAGCCGCTACCCAGGCACCCACGGTGTCATCCTGCACGTCGCAGGTCGCATTCTTTTTCACAAGGAACTGACGCAGCATCGGGTTGGCCGATTGAGCGATCTCCTCGGCCGCCCCGATGGTGTTCACGAGAACCCACTCCATGTTCGACTGGCCGGACGCCACCCAGACCTCGCCCACGACGACATCCGCGAGCTTCAGCTTGTTTTTCCCCTCGACCGTCATCTCGAAAGGCCCGGGTGCCGAGTCCTTGAGATTCAGGGAAATCATCCATTTTCCATCCGCTCCAGAAGTGGTCTTGGCGGTCCGGCCGTCGAGCGTCACCGAGACTTCCTCGCCGGGATCCGCCTTGCCCCAGATCGGCACCTTCGCGGCCTTCTCCAGCACCATGTGATCGGAGATGATGGCCGGCAGTTTGACATCCGCAAAAAGGCAACCGGCGGAGGCAGCGACAACGAGGACGATCAGGAAGGAGGAACGGATCTTCATCAAAGAATAGCACGTCAAAAGACAGCCCGGCACAAGAGGGAAATTCCCGGCACGGCAAACGCATGAAAACGCGCACCGGATCGCAACTTTCCGGGGCGCATGCGGGTGTGGTTTTCGGCGTCCCGTCGAAAAATCGGGTCGGCGGGACGCCAACCCGAACACGCGAGCCGCGTGTGCTCCCCAGCAAAAGACCTGCGTGCAATGGGGGCGGGTTCCTTTCGGTTCCCGCCCTTGCCTCTGCTCCCAGAGGCAGATCGAAGACGATCTCAGAAGAAAAAACCGTTTTCGGGTTCAAATGCCCTGGAACTTATCCCTTCCTATTCCTGCGATCCGGCTCTCCATTGTGCCAGACTCATTTTTTGAGGATGAGCCGCACTCTCATGACCCTGCTTGAATTCCCGCGGGGAAATTCCCGAGAATTCCTTGAATGCGCGGGAGAAATGATTGCCGTCGCTGAAGCCGCATGCAAATGCGATCTCTGTGATATTCATCGTCGGATCCCGGAGAAGCTCTCCAGCTTTCCTGAGGCGAAGATTGAAAAAGTATTTTGCCGGAGTTTGATCCGTGCAAGCGGTGAAAATGCGGAAGAACTGTCTTCTTGATAATCCGCACAGATGGCAAAGATAGGGGATATCGAGTTTTTCCTTGGAATTTTCCTTGAGCCAAATCAGTGCTTTGGCAATCCGGTTGGCATCCGTCAGAGATTTCTGATCAGTGCCACTGGACCAACGCGCGAGCAATGCGAAGATTTCCAACAACCTCGACCTGATCACGGACACGTATCCGAGCTGTGCATTTTGAATCTCCGCATCCATCTCCATGGCCAGGGTTTCAAGCCGGGCGAGTTGCTTCTGGGGCAGCCGCAGAGGGTCATTAATGCGGCCCTTCCTCCGCAGGGAAGACTCGATTTGAAACATGGCATGAGCCCCGGGGGCGTCCGGAAAATCACGGGAACAAATGCCAAGAAGCCTCGGATCATAGCAGATATTGAGAATGTCGAGGGATTTCGGCTTCTGGAAGCTGTGTTCATTCGAACCATGAAGAACAAAAACATCGCCCGCTCTGGCTTCGAATGATCTCCCATCCACAACGTTGTTGCCCAAGCCGTGCAAGACAACGGCGATTTCATGAAAATCATGTTGGTGTGGAGGATAGGGGGCGTGATCGTCGATCCACAGGACTGCAATCGGGCTCTTCCGGTTGTTCACCCACTCCATTCCCATGACCAAATGGCCATTGCGGATGGAGATGCCAGGGAGCGGAAGTTGCGGCTTGTCGTGGTATGTTTGGACGATTTTGACGAGTTCGTTGTAGGCGGATAACCCGTGGAGCAGACGCGGGTCTCTGGCAGGAAGGGAAGGGCTCGCCGGCTTCCCTTTTTGAAGAAGTGCCTGTGAAGACAGTCGAAGACGATTCCTCACAACGCCTTTGCGTGCCTCCCCGGAGGCTGCTTCCAACGCGTGCCCGTTCCGTTCGTCACTTGAACCGGGCTCTCCGAAACGATCCGATTGCGCCGCCTTTTCCCTGGTCACCTCAAGGGCGGTCCGGGTTTTGAACTCTCTGCTGTGATTTCTTTTCTTCTGCTCCACGTCACGCATGGGGTATCCATTAGTTTATACTTCAGGAACCTGCCGGAAGCAAACGATCTTCCTGGCTCCTCTAGCAGAGGGTATGAAGGGAAAGTTACGACCATTTGATTTCGAGCGGACCACTGGAAGTTAAAGCGATTGCTCAGGAGAGCGGTTCGGAGGTCAAGGACGTTTTGACCACCTTGGAACGCCCCCCTCAACAACCCCGATTTCACAGCTTTTGAACATTCCCGTGAGGCAGCCAAATCGATCTTCGCACCTCAAAACATCCCCGTGATTTTGTATTTCACTGTGCTTCACCCCCCAGCCTTTCAGAAGCCTGCAACTCTTGCCTGCGGACCAAAAAAAGGCTGGAGCTTCTTCCGCGCCTCACATTCCGGCTTTCGCCCCCGCAACCGGTGCGGCTGTCAAAGAAATATTGTCGAGCATTGGGCCCATGTTCTTCGATCCTCCTCCTGTCTTTCCGGTGAATTTGATGGTCAGCTCTCCCGAAGGGGCATGCGGCGAGTTGGCGGTGAGGGAAAAAGTCTGCCAGACATTCACCTCATCCGGCACCTTGAAGACTTCTGAGCCGATGGGATTTTCTCCGTCATAGATTTCCGCTTCGAGGGATGCGCCAGGGTTTGGCTGATAGTTGTTTTGGAGCAGGCTGAAAGTCAGCTTGTATGACGTGTCAGGAAGCGTCGGCCCCACCTTCTGGGAGATGAATGATCCGCGGCCCAGATGGAGGGCCTGAGATCCATCGTCTGCGGCCGAGTAGGGGCCCTTCCTCGCAAGGGCAAAGGCATTCAGGTTGTTCTCCCAGCCGAACGAATCGGGGATGCTCTCTTCCCACCAGCTTTCCGCCACAACCGGAGTCTCGAACGACGGGTTCACGAGGCCCGTGCCCGGCGATACCGCAGCAGCGGTCAGGGTGATGTTGTCAATCCAGGGTCCAATCCCATCCTCCTCCGTCGTGCTGCCGGTGAATTTGATGGAGAGCTTGCCTGTCGCCGTGTGCACCGGTTTGCCGGTGAGTGTCACAGTCTCCCAGACATCGACCTCTGCAGGCACCCTGAAAATCTGGGAAGCTATGAAATGGCCGCCGTCAATAATTTCGGCCTTCACCGCCGCTCCCGGGTCCGGTTGACGTTTACTCTGAAGGATGCTGAAGGAGAGGGTATAAATGGTCTCCGGTGCCGTCGCACCGAGCGTTTGAGAAACGAACATGCCCCGGCCCAGACGAATGGCCTGACTCCCATCGCCGGCGACCGTGTAATGGTTGGCCCCGCCTTTTCCGGCCAGTCCATATTGGCCAAGGTTGTTTTGCCAGACGAAGTCCTCAGAGGTCGAGAGATCGGGTACCGCATACCATCCCTCCTTGACGTAAGGACTCTCAAACGAGTTGTTTGGAATGGTGATTTCCTCCGCTCCCGACGGGGAGGCAGAGAACAGCATTGCGGAGGAGATCACTCCGGCAAGGGTGGCATAACGGAAATGGGATGTCATAATGGGTTCTTGGGTTTGATTCTTCTTGGGTTGGTCAGACAGTTTTGCCGTGCAGAAAAGATGCTGTGGCATGGGCATCCTGCCCATGTGTCGCCAGGTTTTTTCGCATGGGCAAGATGCCCATGCCACGGGATTTGGCCCAAATGAGGCGCCAACGGCTATGTTTTCCACCGAACAAGACAGTTTTCATTTTGGGGAAAGGTGACTTCATTTTCGAACCGACAGAAGCTCAAAACCTTCGCAATCGGAGTCACGAACGACGAAATCACCGACTCTTGCCCGGCGGCACCGCAGCGGAGGTCAGGGTAATGTTGTCAATCCATGGCCCGATTTCATCAACCCCTGTGGTGACACCAGTGAATTTTATGACGAGCTTGTCCGTCGGCGTGTGCACCGGTTGGCCGACGAGTGTCTTGGTCTCCCAGACATCGGCTTCTGACGGCACAGTGAAAACTTGGGAAGCGAGAAGATCGTCGCCGTCAAGAATTTCGGCCTTCACCTCCGCTTCCGGGCTCGGGTTGCGTTTGCTTTGAAGGATACTAAAGGAGAGGGTGTAAATGGTATCCGGTGCCGTCGGACCGAGCGTTTGAGAAACGAATTTTCCCCCGCCCAGACGAACGGCCTGATTCCCATCGGCGGCGGCCGTGTAATGGTTGGCCCCGCCTTTTCCGGCCAGTCCATATCCGCCAAGATTGTTTTTCCAGATGAAGTCCTCAGAGGATGGAAGATCGGATGCCAAATACCAGCACCCAGGCTTGACGATGGGACTCTCAAACGAGTTGTTTGGGATGGCGATTTCCTCCGCTCCCAACGGAGAGGCGGAGAACAGCATTGCGGAGGAGAGCACTCCGGCAAGGGTGGCGCAACGGAAATGGGATCTCATAATGGTTTCTTGAGTTTGATTCTTCTTGGGTTGGTCAGACAGTTTATATTTTTTGGGAAGGTGACTTCATTTTCGAACCGACAGAAGCTCAAACAGTGAACCCCCATGCGGCGGCCGGGACGACAAGCCAGGCGGAGCCCAGCTTGTCGACGAACTCTTTCAACGTCATCAAGGTGGATGAACGGCACTCAATTGCGCAGAGAGTTCTTTGAGCAACGCGGCGTGTTCGGGCTTTCCTGCCACATTTTCGTTTTCCTGAGGATCCGTTTCGTGATCGTAAAGTTCACGGGCTTGGATCACCCCTTTTGTATCACGCCATTCAACATAGCGGTAACGGTCGGTGCGCATGGCGGTTCCCTGCATGATGCCGCTCCCGCTGCGCATGGGATACTCGCTAAATGCGGCGGATTTCCACGGCAGGTCGGGTTGATCCAGCAACGGAACAAAACTTTTGCCCTCGAGTCCGTCCGGCATGGGCAGCCCGGCGAGCTCGGCGAGCGAAGGAAAAACATCCACGAACTCGACAAGGGCACGCGTCACTTTACCGGCAGATTTCATCCCTGGCGCTGAAACGATCAACGGTGCCTGGGTTGCGCCTTCGTAATTGTTGTGCTTGCTGCCCCACCAATTGTGCTCGCCGACATACAGGCCGTGATCGCCCCAGAAAACGACAATCGTATTTTTTTGCAGATCGAGCCTGTCGAGTTCCGCAAGCACCCGGCCAACGCATGCATCCACGTAGCTGATCGCCGCCAGATAGGAGTGCAACGCCTCCCGGCCCAGTTTTTCGGACATGACTTTATCGCGGGGCATGTTGCTATACCAAAAGAAATCATCCGCGGATCGTGCCGCGAAGACCGGGGCATTTTTCGGCAGGTAAAGGTTCTCTGGCAAATGAATGTCTTCGTCCCGATAAAGATCGTAGTAGCGCTTCGGTGCGACAAAAGGATGGTGGGGATTGTGAAAGCCGACACCGAGGAAAAATGGTTGTTCCGGATTTTTTGCCAACTCCCGCAACTTGGCAACGGCCTTGTTGGCAATGTCTCCATCGGCCAGGGCATCATCGGCACAATCGGGCGAAGAGAACGATCTGCCTGCAAAACACGGCAGCTCCGGACCGATCCCCGGATAAGGTTTTCCAGACGTTCGGATTTTCTCTTCGGCAGCTTTTACCTTTGCCTCGTCATCAGGATCGCGGCGCTGCACGCCGGGCTGCCATGAGGGCTCGCTCCATGAGGCCGGATCGTCAATGCCAACATGGAAAATCTTGCCGAGACTGAGCGTATGCCAACCGTGATTTTTGAAAAGTTGCGGCAGGGTGACAATATCCGGCATCGTGCTGCGAAGTGTCGGGCCGATGTCATAGATCTTCGTCGTCCACGGATGGCGGCCGCTCAAGAACGATATTCGAGAAGGCGAGCAGAGTCCTTGCTGGGCAAACGCACGCTGAAAAACCATGCCGCGAGCCGCCAACGCATCAAGGTTCGGTGTCTTCACCACCGGATCCCCATAGCAGCCGAGTTGCGGACGCAGATCGTCGGAGACAATAAATAGAACATTGGGTCGCTGGCCCTCGGACGCCATGGCGGGGAAAAGCGAGGCCATCATCAAGCTGAGCGCCAGGGAATGAAGGCGCATGGGAAATTTCATGGTTGGCAGTTTGTTCGGGGTTCCTGTGGTGCTTCAGGTCTTATCCCTGAGACATTTTTGAAAGATACCACAGACCACAAAATATCGCCTTCCTTTCCGTGCCTTATTCTTGCCGATTCGTGCCATTTTTTCGCGCAGGCGAGACAGTCGAACGCCCAATAAACTTGGCACAAAAAAGTGGCATCGGCGTCCCGCCGATGATCGAAAATCCCTCATGGCCGGGACGGCCCTGGCACGTTAAGAACCTGTGATAATCTGTGGTTTATAGGATCATTTATTGAGCAGGCTTCTCTCCTGTGTCATCAGAAATTCGTCCTGCACCCGGAGCCTCACAAAACCCCGCACCGTTCGTCGCGGCAGGTGTCTGCCACACGATCGGGAACAGGGTCATTGCAGGTAGTCAGGCTTGAAGATACTTACCGGAGAACCGTTTTTTGAGGCCCGGAATTTTTTCCAGCTATCCCGGGTGAGAGGATCATTTTCATCCGGCAGGGGCATATTCTCCAGGAGATGTTCGAACCGCTTGCGGGCTTCCACCACCTCCGGGTCGCCGGACTCCGAGACATCCTTGTAATCAGCCTGTTTGGTTGCTCCGCGCAAATCGAAGAAACGCCCTGTGCCGTCGAGCAGCCAGTTTCGGTCACGAATCCACCGGGCATTGTTCATCGCCATTTGGATGGTTTCACGCGGTGTGAAAGGCTGGCCGAGCAAATAGGGGGCGAAGCTGTGCCCATCGGTGTTCATGGTCCCCTTGTAGCCCGTGAGGTCGGCCATGGTTGGCCAGATGTCGGTAAAGTCCACAAGCACCTCGCTGATGCCGCGCGGCTTCACAGGACCGCCGGAAACCACGAATGGCACACGAATGGCGAAGTCGCGATCGTAGCTGCCTTTGTCCTCCTTCTTCTTTTCCCCGGCTACTGGAACGGCTGATCCGTTGTCTCCGACAAAAAAGATGATGGTATTCTCCGCCAGACCGAGTTGCTGGAGCCGGCTTTGAAGGCGGCCGATGAGAAAATCGAGGTATCCCAGATCGGATTGCAGCGAACCGACGACCTTTCGTCCGGTTTTGACTCCGTCGGAGCCGACTTCCGGCACATCAACGTAATGCCAGCGATCGGTCTGGCCCTCCCGCTCATGGTGCGGCAGATTGGTTGGCCAATAAACGATAAAGGGGCGGTCCTTGTTGCCTTCAACAAACCCAAGCAGTTGCTTGAGCTCAATGTCCGGGCCAAAATCGTCTTCTGTCGTGGGAATGCCGACGCCGTTGAGAATCAGGCCCGGGTGCCAGAACCACGAGGCGCCATACATTCCTGCACGACTTCCATCCGTCGAATGATTGGGGCCGTCATATCCCTCCCAGTAGCGGCAAACACAATGGAAATCCGCGCCGTATTTCCCGGGGTCGCTTCCAAAATGCATCTTGCCGAACATGGCGGTCGCATAGCCCGCCTGCCTGGTCATCTTCAACAACGTCAGATGCCGGGGATCATCGTAAAATGGCAAACGCGGATAGACGTAGTTCTCGAAGTAGCCCTGATGGTGGGGGTATTTTCCCGTATGCAAGACGGCGCGCGAGGGGCCGCACAAGGGCGCAGACCATGCGTTGGCAAACTGGACGCCATTTTTCGCAAGCCGGTCGAGCTCCGGCATTTTGATCGGGCCACCATAGCAGGAAAGTGCCCGGGCGGAGATGTCGTCACCGAGAATAAAAATGATGTTCGGACGGCCTTTCGATTGCGCTGAAGCCGATGTTGCAAGAAAGGCGGCTGCCAGCATGGCTGCCCCGAACTTGGTTTTGGAGATCAGAGGCATTGCTTTTTAGGGTTTTTGTTGTCTGCTTTTTCCAGAGGGCAAGGTTTTTCGCACGATCTCGCTAATAAATATCCTAATGTCTGTGTCAAGTTGATTTGCCAGCACATGGACCGGGGCTGCGTCATACTATTCTCATCCCGGAACTTCGATTCAGCCTGCATTCATGCGGATCTTCAGAGATGTCCGGCTGCATCCATTTCTTTCTGGAATGAAACGGCATGGCACGGAAAGAATATTATTTGGCACGGAGATCAAGGCGCATTGGAAATCTGCGATGTATAGTCTTCGAACCGTTGGCAACCAACCCAGAATCTCCATTCCATGAGCCATGCAAACCGAGTCACGCAACGCGGGAAACCCTTTGCAGCCTCTTTCGCCGTGGTGTCAGCCCCTTCCAGCATCCTTCAGACACGCAGCCCCTGGATTGAAGACTCTCCAACATGATCGCCCAACCTGCACGGAAGCCGTCTTGTCCACAGGTTGAGATCCGCGCCCATCAGATTTTTAAAACCTTGCAATAACTGTCATATGCCCGCCCGAATCTTCACGAAATACGAGAACAACCCCGTCATGTCCCCGGCGCAAATGCCGGTGGAGGTGCTCTACACATTCAATCCCGGCGCGATCAAACACGGGGACGAATACATATTGATCATGGACGTGACCACGCTCGACGACATCCATCGCCTGTGGTTGGCACGAAGCAGGGACGGGGTCCATTTCACGCCCGATCCCGGACCGGCCGATTGGCCTGCCCCGGACCCCTATCACGTCGAAACCAACATCTACGATCCGAGGATCACAAAGCTTGGAGACGAATATATTATTCTGTATGCCAGCGATCTCGAGCAAAACAATGTGAGGGTCGGCATTGTCCGGACGCGGGATTTCGTGAGATTCGAGCGTATCTCGACCGGGAGCGAGTTGGGGAACCGCAACGGTTGTCTCTTCCCTGAAAAGTTCGGGGGTCTTTACACGCGGTTCGACCGGCCGTTCGGGAACGAGCTTCACCCGTGCTCAATGTGGCTCAGCCAGTCGCCTGATCTTGTGTTTTGGGGAAAGAGCAGGCGCTTGCATTACCGGGGAAAACCTTTCATCGACGGGCACAAAATGGGTGCGGGTGCGGTCCCGATCCGGACCGGCAAAGGGTGGCTGGAGATTTACCACACGGTCTCATGCACCTGCAATGGCTTCATCTACCGATTGAAGGCCATGATGCTCGATCTGGAGGATCCCGGCAAAGTGATCGGCTACACCCGGGATTTTTTGCTCTATCCGGAGCACGACTATGAAATGAAAGGGCGGGTTGCAAACGTCGTGTTTACCTGCAACACCCTCCTTGAAGACGACGGCACATTGCGCATTTATTACGGGGCCGCCGATACCTGCATTGGTCTCGCGACAGCTCACATCGACGACGTGATCCATGCGTGCCTCGCGAACGAAGAGTGATTTTCTTTCTCCGGGGCACTTTGAAGACCAACACCAGGCAATGTGGGAACCTCATTCCTTGAGCGGATCAACGAGCTTTGCCAGGCCTTTCGATCGGTTTCCCTCCCCAAAATGAGCCGGTGACAAGCCACGCGAGAAGTCCGGAATAAATTCCTCACCGAACATTTTTTACAATCATCCGAACCACCCTTATGTCAACGATCTCACCACCTGACTGCGAATCCCCGGATTTGTTGTCTGTCAACCCCTCTCTGCCTTTGGAGTCCCGCATTCACGCCTGCTGGCTCGGAAAATCCATCGGCGGCACACTCGGTCTGCCTGCCGAGGGAAAAATGGGGCGTCTGAATTTCACGTTTTACGATCCCATTCCGACGATCGCTCCTCCCAATGACGATCTGGAGTTGCAGCTTGTCTGGCTGCATCTGGTCGAAAATGCCGGATCATCCCTGACCCAGGAGGACTTTGCCAAGGCGTGGATTGATCATATCCACTACATGTGGGATGAATACGGACGCACCCGCTGGAACCTGCGGCGGGGGGTTCCAGTGGAATCCGCAGGCACGTTCGAGAACCACTTCCATGCCGGCATGGGCTCGCCGATTCGTTCCGAAATCTGGGCCTGTCTCTTTCCGGGCGATTCCGACAGTGCGGCATACTATGCGGCGCTTGACGCCTCGCTGGACCACGGCATCGAAGGAATCGCGGGCGAGGTTTTGTTTGCAGTCATGCAAAGCGCGCTTGCCAATGGAAAGAGTCTTGAGGAATCCCTGACGCTCGCAAGCCGCTACATCCCCGGCGACTGCGAAACCGCCCGCGCGATCGCATTCGTCCGTCAAGCCCATCATGACGACGTTCCCGCATGGGATTGCTGGCAGAAGTTTCTCGAACGGCACGGCAGCGAGAATTTCACCCATGCCCCGCTGAATGTCGGTCTCACAATCTGGGCCCTTCTTTATGGTGGGGAAGATTTTGAGAAGAGCATTCTGCTCGCCGCCAATGGGGGCTACGACACCGACTGCACCGCCGCCACGGTGGGGGCCATGCTTGGGCTCCTCCTGGGAGTGGAAGGCATCCCGGCCCGTTGGGTCGATCCCATCGGGGAAGGCATTTTCGTCGGACCGGGCATCCTCGGGATCTCCGCCCCGAAAACCCTCACCGAACTTACCGAACGAACGCTTCGCCTGATTGGCAGCCTGGAACCCAGGAAGTGGGACAATGCCATCTGGAAGCAAGCGTCTCCTCTTGTTTCTCTGGAATCCCTGCCTGGCACAATCCAACTGACCCCGGCTGATGGAATTGCTCCCGTGGCATGGGCGAACGGCGAACTACCCACTGATATCAAACGAAGCGGGGGAGCGACCTGGATCTGGAAAGTCACCGACGACGAGCCAAGGGAAATTGTCTGTCTTGTGCAAAAGGGCGGCAGATTGTTCATGAACGGCCAGCTCATCATGGAATGCCCTGCGGGGTTGCCCTATGTGCCGGCCACTCATCGCTGTCCGGATGGATCACGCATCCGAGTGAAGCCCGGACCCGGCACCCATGAAATCCGGATCGACTTGAATCATTGCGATCCCGGACAGAAAGCCTCCGTGCTTCTTACCTACCCCGATTTGCACATTGCCCCCTGGTCGGCGGAAGAACTCCCGAGCAAGGCGGAACTCCCGGCCCCATAGCGGGCGGGCTCTATCTGTGACTTTCTGATTTTCGTGGTTTTTTTATATCCGGATTCGGATTTTGCCCGCGAACCCGGCGAATCCTCACGCAGAGACGCTGGGACGCAGAGGAACAAAAGCGCCATCCATCCGAAAGGTGTCCATTCCGTAACCTGCTCTCCTCTGCGGCTCTGCGTGAACCCTTTCCGACTTCCGAATTCGCTTAAACTCCCTCTTCCTTTCCCCTGTGTTCTCCTGATCTCTGTGGTTCAGGCTTTTTTCGGATCAAACGGGATTCCGAAAGACAAGGCTCAGGGTTTCTCATTGTATTGATCGACCATCTTCCTGACTGCATCCAGCCGTGCGGTGCCCTCCCCGTATGTGGGGCACAGCCAGCCGCCTTCGCAGAATTCGTTCCAGGCATAGCAGAGGATGGAATGCGCATCGCAGACCTCGGGGTGGCTTTGCACAAATTCAAACCCCTGCCGGATATGGGCCGCGGCTTCTTCCGGTTTGGGCAGGTCGAAGAGGCGGCCGCCTGCTCCGCCGACCCCCCATGGCGGAGGGTTGTCGATGCGCGGCATCCCGTTCCAGCCCAGACTCACCAGCGGGATGACCTTCACTCCGGTCTTGCTGAATGCCTCCCACCTTTTCAAGTCGGATGCCGCCAGCGCAGCATAGCTCATGTCCTTTCCCTCCCAGTTGGCGTAGGAACTCAAGGCATCAGCGCCGTATTCTTTGACCTTGGCCGCGCCTGCAGCCGACGGGGACATGAAGACGACATAGGGCCGCCCCAATCCCGCCGCGACAGTCTCGTTCATAAGTATATCGAGATTCTTCTTCGTATCCTTCCCGTATTGTGCCTCCATATCCCCGATGCTGTAGAGATACAGGAGGGGGCGATTGCCGGGGACTTTGATATAGGATGGTTCCTTGAAAAAGCCGACAAGGGCTTTGACCCGGCTTTCCCACGAGGAATTATATATGTGCAGGATCACGCAAAATCCGATGTCGGACTTGTGTTCGCTCTTCAGGAACTTGTCCAAGGCATAGAATTCCATTCCATTCGGATCCATTTCAGGACCGGTGATGAACGCCCAGTAGTCTATCCCGGCCGATTTGGCGTATTCAATCTGACGATCGATGGCATCCTGGTTGTTCTCACTGCCACTGACTTGATTTTCGGATTCGATCTTCAGGAAGAAAGGAACCCGGTCATGGCATTTCGAAGGACTCAACGACTTCAACTCCGGATTGGTTTTGCTGTCTCCGCCATTGAAGGCGTCCCAGCGGATCACCCCGAGCAGGGGGCGTTTCTTCTGCATGGCGTCTTCCCGGTGATTATCGTTTTGGGCGTCCACACAAAGTGCAACATTGACCAAACCGGCACAAGCGGCCAATGCAGACATGATTTGAGTTTTTCTTCTCATTTTTGAAGTTCTGTTTCCAAGAATCCCATTTTGTTCAGCTATCCAGCCTTGCCCAACCGATCCGGCAACAGGGTCTGCTCAAGATTTTTCAGGTAAGAGCGATCCACCGGGTATTTGCGCAGGATGAAAAAGGAGACGACGATCAGCGCCGGACCCGAGAGGAAAGTCATGACGGCGATATTGTATGCCGCCGCGGGCGTCTGGGTTGCAGCCCCCGAGATGATGCCCGCCCAGTCCATCACCCAGCCGGTCATCAGCAATCCCACGGAAATGCAGGCCTTGAGGATGAACGTAAAAAATGCCCCGTAGCTTCCATCCTTCATGACCCCGGTTTTCAAGAAATTGATCTCGGAAAGGTCGGCGACCATCGACATGGCGAGAGGGGTCAGGATCCCGCATCCTCCCCACCAGAGCGCCTGACCGAGAGCGAAAGCGATAAAGCCGACAGGGATGGCGAGACCGCCGAGGGCAAACGAGCTCTCCGGCTTCAACAACCCGCCCATGAACATGACGAACAGGGAGAGGCCACCCGCGATCGAGACGAGCATCCCGAAATAACCGGCGGTTTTTTTGTCCATGCGGCGTGTCAGCCAGGATTGAAGGAGGGCACCCAGCGCAAAAGCCACCATTCCCCCGCCATGCACCATCGTTTTTGCATCCGCCGGCAGCTTCATGTAAAACACATAGGTGAACATCTGGATCTGGGAGACGAATAGCATCGCAAACTGCGCGACGGAGAAAAATCCGAACACATACCAGGCCACCCGGTCGCGGAGGATGCCGGTGAGATCCTTCCAGAATGCCCCGATTGTATTGCCCTCGAGGTGTGCTCCCCGGTTGTCCTTTGCGGCAAATCGGGTGGCGGCGACGCACAGCAAAACAAGAATCAGGGCACACACGGACAGCACGAGTCCCATGGTCAGGTAGTTTCCTGCCACCGATGTTCCATCAATGCGGACGCCGTCCGGTCCGGTCCGGTCGCGGAAGAATATCGACCACGCCATGGCGCCGAAGATCAGGTTGGACACTTGGTTGGAAGCCACGCGGATTCCCTGCAGCCGGGAGCGGTCCTCATACTCGGGGCAGATTTCAAAGCCGAGTGCCGTGTAAGGGATGCTGAAGACGGTCATGGCCAGCCGGATCGCCAGATTCGTTCCCAGCACACAGATGAAGAGAGCCGACTTGGTCCACCCCGGGAGCACCCAGATGAGGTAGTAGGTGAGAACCAGCGCGATGCCACCCCACAGAATGTAGGGCAGGCGGGCTCCGTAACGCGTCCGGGTGTTGTCGGTGATGTGGCCCATCAACGGGTCGGCCAGGGCGTCGATGAACAGGCTGATGCTCAGGGCGATGCCCACCGCCCCCGCGCCGAGCCCGAGGGCCTGCGTGTAATACAGCATCGCAAAATTCGAAATGCTATTGATGGTGATCGCGGTCGCTCCCTCTCCAAGGGCATAACCAAGAATTCTGGCGGTGGACACGCGGGGTGCTGCTGGTGAGGACATGGGTGAGAGAAGAGGGGAGTTTGGGAGGAACGACTAACCCTAAAATGGGAAATGGTAATAAGCCACAGAGATCACAGAGAGAAGAAGATACAGAGTTATGAAGGGTTGAAATGCAATCATCTTTTCGCTGAGACCTCCATTGAACTTGAAGGGTTCCGCAACCCCAGGCGGCTCTTTTGGTTGCCTCCGTGTTCTCCGTGGTTCATTTCGGTTTTTAGGCTAACAGCATCAAAAGGAAAAAGCACTCTGACATTTATAAACCTGGAAAAAGCAGTTGGAACCACGGATGACACGGATGGCACTGATATTGAAAGAGCGTGGAACACAGGCTACATTTACCGGGTGTAATCAAAAGTGGGTGATGAACCAAGGAGCACAGGCGTCCCGCCTGTGAGGAGACTGAATATGGGAGCCAAGCCAGAGCCACACACAGGCGGAAAACCAGCGCGATAGCGCATCGTAGCGAGGGGAAGACGAATGTTTGGTGCAGGGAGCACAACCGAAGAGAAGTGAAGCATCGCCTGTGCTCCTGCGCAGCCCGACCGCACCCACTTTTCATCACACCCCCGTGTGAAGGAACGTAGAGTGGGGAGAGCCGAGCCCCCATGCACGGCTCTCCCCCTCATTCCCCCAAATTCAGAACTTAGCAGGTCCTGCGTTTACGGAGGAACAGGACAACCATCAAGCCCCCACAAAGGAGAGCCCATGTGGAAGGCTCGGGGACAGTGGTCACGGAGAGTCCCCCAGTCGTTTCATCAAAATTATAGAACTTCCCGCCGCCGATGGACTTCGCCCAGAGCGTGCTGTTCACGGAGAAGAAATTCGCGACGCTGAAGGTCACTCCAAATGTTTCCGTGAGTGTGCCGACAGTCACGATGTTCCAGCTGTCGCCCAGTGTCGTTCCGGCACTGGTCAGATCGAAGGAAAAGTCGCCGTCGAGTGTCAGGATGCCTGTGCCATTGAACTGGTTGTTGACTCCCGAGGACCCGATCATGAACACCGACTGGGAGTTGTCCGCAAGAATCAGCGTTCCCGCGCTGAGCGTCGTGTTTCCAGTATAGGTATTGAGGCCGCCGAGCGTGAGCGTGCCTGCTCCACTCTTGGTGAGGCTGCCTGTTCCGCTGATCACATTCGAGGCGGTGAGATTGCCCGTGCCGCCAATGGTTCCATTCTTGTTCAGAACGATCGTGCCGGACACCGTGGCATCGGTGGTGCTGTTATTTGTCAGGAAACCGCCGTAGCCAAGAGTGGTGCCCGCAGTACCTGAATCTTCAAAAGTGAGATTTTCCGAGGTCGAGTATCCGTTGACATCCAATGTTCCACGACTAGTGTCGTTAAAGCGGCGTAACTGCGTGGCGTTGGCGGAAGCCCCCAAGGCATTGGCATTTGCCAGCTTGATGGTATTAGAATTGATGGTAATAATTCCTGTGTAACTTGTATTACTACCCCCGAGTGTTAGAGTTGCTGAATTCCACTTGATCAGATCGCCTGCTCCACTCAGCCCGTTGATCGTTGAGTTTTTTGAGGTATTGAACGACGTCGAACTCGAAGCAATATTGAGACTTGAAATCGTGTATCCTCCCGCATCGGAGCCACCGCCGATCGTTCCCCCTCCTGCATTAACGACTCCATTTAAAACAGCCGTTGTTGTCGAGGTGTTATACATTGCCCCGCTGGAGCTAACCCCGCTCCCCGAGAGTGTGAGATTTTCGGAAATCGTCTGCCCATTGACGTTCAACGCTGCTCCATTGGAAACCGTTGTGGAGCCGGCCGTGGTCCCGAGCGCACTGCCACTGCCCAGAATGACACGGCCTGCGGAGATCGTCGTGTTCCCGGTATAGCTGTTGCTCCCCGAGAGGGTGAGGTTGCCCGTTCCTGTCTTCGTAAGAGCGTTCGTGCCTCCGATGACAGAACTGATGCTGATGTCATTGTTGATCGCAAACCCGGTCGTTGCCGAGCCCAGATTGATCTGGCCTCCACTCAGGCTGTATCCGGCGGCACTGACAGTCAGTCCGGTGACCGTCTGTGTGCCATACACAGTGATTGCCCCTGCCCCCGTGGCACCGAAAATGGCGGCGTTGTTGTCCGCCCATGCGACATTCCCCGCTCCCGCATCCCAGTTGGTGTCGGTCGCGTTCCAAGACATGGTGGAAGCACCGTTTGTCCAATTATAGTTGGCGGCATGTGACATCGTGCCGACAAATGCCGCACTGCCTGCAATGAGCAATGTGTAGATGTGTTTTTTCATGGTTTTGTATTTGAGTTGTTGTTAGGGGTTTTTTTGCCGCGAACGCCGGGAGCGTTTTGACTTCCAGCTTGGAAAGCATGCACCAGTTTTCAAAAGCGCGCCTTAATCCAAGTGCCATTTATCTACAAAAAAGTGCCATTCTGGACTGATTTCCAAGGCAGGCGTGTTGGACACGGCAGGGGATCAGGGAGAACGGGCGTCCCGCCCGTTTGGGGACTGGCATGAACACGCCCTGCGCCACTCACAGGAGGAAAACCAGCGCGATAGCGCATCGTAACGAGGGGAAGACGCATGTTTGGTGCACGGCGCACAACCGAAACGACATCGCCTGTTCATTTCATGTGGCATGGCCGTCCCGGCCATGAGAGCCTGTCTGAAAATTGCCGGTCGGCGGCTTGCGGCGGGAAAACGGCGTTCGTCTGCGTTGCGGCTCCCTCACGTATCGCAGCGGATACGCTCTGTCGCCGCGCCTTGCCGTCCGCCATTGTCCCTTGCCATCCACCCATCGTCCTTTTTCAGACAGGCTCTGAGGGATATTCGATCATCGGCGGGACGCCGATGCCACTTTTTTGCTGCGTTAACGGTATTGGGCGGGACGCCCAGTCCTGGTCATTTCACGTCCCCGATGCCCGCTTGCTTCTGGCATCCAAGGCTGCCTCGCAGCCGACATGCCAGAAGTGCCGAAGGCATGGGGCCATCGCCTCGATGGGCTTTAGAGCCTTGCTGTGTAGAAATGATGGTGTGGCATGGGCATCCTGCCCATGTGTCGCCAAGGTATTTCGCATGGGCAAGATGCCCATGCCACAGGATTTGGCCCGAACGAGGTGCGAAAGGCGATGTTTTCTACTGAGCATGATCGTAGATGTGGGAAAGGAAAATTTGTCCTCTGTGCCTCCGATGTTTTTTGCGGGGTGGTCGCCATGTGGAGAATTTCCGGCTCTATTCCGCTTCCCAAATCCGATTGGTTTCGGCCGCGAGAAACCCTTGATTGGTCGGTTTCAATTTCCACATTTCCAGTTTTTTGAAGGTTACCGGCCGGCCCCAAGCGTAGGCGTCAATGCCCGTCTTGCCGCGCCAATTCATTTCCGTGCCAACGACTGCCTGCCGGTCGTTTACGAACACTTCCACGAGATATTTGTCCACGAACACGCGCAGCACGACGTCTTCGCCCTCCGGCAAATCCGCCACGGCGAACGGGGCTTCCGTCGCGCCGACGCGGATGGTGCGTTTCTCCGGGCAGATCACGATTGGCAGCCCGCCGCCCTTGCCGTCGCCAAAGAGAAAAATGCCGAAACGATTGCGGCTGGCCTCGGCGCGCGAAACGGTAAGTTGCAATTCCACCGCCTCGCCCGGCAGATCGGCGAGATGCTCGAACGCGGGCACCCCATCCCATCCGGTCTTGACGCCCGACCCGAACTTGCGTTCGCCCGTTTCCACCGGGTCGTAGCGCAGCGTTTCGAGTTCGCGCAGCGGTTTGATGCGGAGCACACCGTCATCGGGCAGACTCAACTCGCGTGGCAGGCTCTGGATGGAATACCGGCCCAGATTATTGATGAGCAGCCACGCCCACATGACACGCCGTCCGTCCGGGGACAGTAAGCTTTCCGGTGCAAAGTAATCCCTCCCTTTGTCGGGTAAAACCGCATCCTGTGACTGCCAGCTCATGCGTCCGTGCTGTTGCGGAACGAACTGCCCGGTTTTCCCGTCCCAATCGCCGAGGTAGTATCGGCAGCCAAGCATATGGCTGATGCACAGCAGCATCCACTTGTTGCCAAGCGGAAAAAAGTTGCCGCAGGAAATGTCCTCACCCAACACGGAATCCGGCATGTCATTGCGCATGAAATCGCCGACCATCGTCCAACTTTTCAAATCTTTTGACTTCATCAGCGGCGGATTTTGTCCGCCGGAATACGCGTAGTATGTGTCGCCGATCAGGAAACAATCCGGATCCCAATAGTTCACCCTGGCTTCCGTGCCATCGGGGTTTTTGGCCTCAATCGGATAGGGTTTTTCCCATTCGTTCAGCGTGTTGTCCTTCGCGATGAGGATCTGATTCCTCCCCGAACCCTGGCCATGATAGATGATCGCCGGCTTGCCTTCCTTGGTGAGAAAGCCCGTGCCGCTATACATCCCGTGACCGGTGAACGACGGCCGCAGCACCGTTTTCTGCCACGTCCAATGCAACATATCCGGACTGGTCACATGAGCATACGAAACCGCCCGTCCGTTCTTCCCCGGAAGGGTCAGGATGTAATGCAGATGATAAACGCCATCGAGATAAAATGCCGCGTTCGGATCGGCTGGTTGGGAATCGCCTCCCGGATGCATGAGATGATAATTGAGCACCCGATCTTCAGGTGGCACGGGGTTGCCCGTCGGCACGGCCGTTGACGGATTCGTGCCGGGGGCACGCGTCCGCAAATCCACGTCAAAGCGTGCAATTACATTGCGTTCTTTATTGTCGACGGATGGATCTCCACACTGGATGACGCCCCATGTGATTCCACCGCCGGACTTGGTGTCCGTGTGGGCATCGGGATCATACGGGCCGGGGCCGGCGCCGCCCCGCCAGACTTCCTTGTTCACCACGACAAAATGCAGACCGTCCTTCGCCCAGAGGATTTCCTTTCCGATGTCGGAAATGGCCGCGACCCCTCCGGCATGTGGCCAGACGCACACACAATGCCCGCTCTTGATCACCGGGTTGCCTTCATATTTCACATACGGCCCTTCAATTTTGTCCGCGATCGCAACACCCTGCTGTGTCAAAAACCACTGGCGCCCCCTTGGATGCCCTTTGTAGTAGAGCCAGTATTTTCCATCACGCTTGATGACATGCGCGTCGTCGTTGATATTGCTGTCCCACGCCTTCGGATCGTTCGACGGCGCGAGCACCGGCTTGTCGGAAACACGCGTCCACGGACCTTCGGGACTGTTTGCCACCGCCAGACCGATCGCATTGCCGCTCCCCTTCAAATAGTTCCGGTCCGCGCCCGTGTAGAACATATAGAACCGTCCGTTGGCTTCCGCAACGTAAGGGGTCAGCACACCCCAATCATCCCAATTGCCTTCCTTGCCCTTGCCAAGCGCGAGCCCTTTCTGTTCCCATTTCCTGCCGTCCTTGGACGTGGCGTAGTGAATCACCGAATTGTAAAGATGCACATCCAGCGGCCGCCACGAAAGCCAGACATAGTAGGTATCGCCCACCTTGATCACGTTGCTTGGATCTTGGAAACTATGTTGCGGATCGTCATAACCGATCCCCTCGTTGACAGTAACTTTTCGTTCCGGTTTCGGGTTGGCAAACAACTTGGCGAAAAGCGCACCGACGTCCGGCGTGGTATCGTTTGCCAACGGCTTGGGAGAGCGTCCGGCTTCCAGGGATGAAGCAGATCCGTCAAGCACCAGTCGGCCATTCATCACCTTCGCCCCGCCCTTCAAGGCAACCTCTGGAAAGCGCCCGGCAAGATCCCTGGTCGCGTCACCCTCGAAGTTCCACCACGCCCATGGTTTGATCGCCCCCTCTTCGTTGGGTTTCAATGCGGCGATTTCCCCGGCGGACAGCGCCCGGTCGTAAATTCGCACGTCGTCGATTTCCCCGACAAAACATTGTTTGCCCCCCGATTGGCGCGGGCCGACAAGAACACGACTTTCCTCACCGAAAACCTGCGGCTCCTTGATCTGATGACGGGAGTATTCCTGCCCATCGCGGTAGACGACGACCTCGTTGCCGCTATAGACAACAGCCATCTGCACGAACGTGTCCGGCCCGGCTGTTTCCTCAGGCCATTCATCTTGTTTTATCGCCGTCCGCTTGAAATTGTCGCTGCCAGCCATCCAGCGGGCCGGGGTGCGTTCCCCGAATACGATGGCATCGAAGTGGCTTTGTGAATCTTCAATGCCCAATACGCTCCCTCCTCTCTGAGTGAGATTGGCAGGCGCGGCCCATGCGACGAGTGTTTTGTCCTGGAGAGGAGCTCGCTCCGCTGCCGACGCAACGAAAGCAACGGCAAGGATCTGCGCGAGGGTGAGGAGGATTGCTTTCTTCATGATTCTCATGGTCATATTATTGTGATTTTCCGACTCTCCAACTCAAACAATGGGGATGGATGGTTCCGGTTATCCGCGCGGACGATGATACGCGGCACAGCAACAGAGAGAGCCTGCCGGTACATTCACCCGCCGGGTAAACAGGGTTGCCGGTGCAACCATCTGCATGCTTTCAGTGGTTCCAACCACGTTTTTCAGGTTCATGGGAATGATAAAGAGACTATAAGGCACAGGTTCAAGGTTCTAGGAAATCGCGTCGAAAGTCGGCGTCGAGAAGGCGGGGATCGCCATAGGAGAACATCTCGGCGTGTCCATCGCAGAAGAGGGCGCCAAAGCGACCGGTGCGGGCATCTTTCCCATCATAGCCATGCCGCGGTGCGAGACCTGATGAAGGGCAGTCTGCGGAGATGTTTGTCAGCTTGTCCCAATTAAGTTTATTGTAATATGCCCCATCGCTGATCGAGCCATTGACGCAGGAATCGGCGATCATGAGACACCGCCCGGGGTTCCGCATACTCATCAGTTTGACAGTGGGCTGAAAGCTGGTCCCTGAATAACTAGTGAACACCATTCCATTTGGCCCATAATCCGGTTCCGTGCCGAACCAACTGCGTTCTTTTTTTGCCGCAGGACAAAAGAACACATTGTCACGGACTGGAGGACACGGATCCGATGCGCCCGCCGGATTCGACCTGGGATGCGGTATGTAAGGATCCAGATCCCACGACCAAACCGAACTGTGGGTCGTTGGGGCGGCCGGATCCCCGGTCACCAAATGAGGGAATTCCCCGTTGTGATCGTTGACATACAATATCACGGCCACTCCGATTTGCTTGAGATTCGAAAGGCACTTGCCCTGGCGCGCGGAGTCCTGCATCCGTCTGGCTTGGGGAACAATCAGAACGGCAAGGAACGCCAGAATCGCGATCACGGTCAGCAATTCGACGAGAGTGAATGCACGATGGAAGGAACGAATCCGAAGCATGGGTCAGAAGGTTGGCAGGAACACAACAGCGCTCTGCGACAAGGCATTGGCCCGAAAATATTTTGCCCTCTCTCTCCGGAGCAATGCCCGTTGAGAGTTTTCACGAAGCGCCAAGGAATGAAGGCTCGATTTCATGATTGATGGTTTGTTCGAGGGTTTTTGTCACTGGGGCTTCAGGTATTCTCCCTGAGACATCTTCAGAAAAATACCACGGGCCAAAAAACTTTGCCTTCCTGGCAGTGCCTTATTCTTGCCGATTCGTGCCATCTTTCCGCGCCTTTGACGCGAATGCGTAGCCGCAGGGACAGCTCGGGGAGACAATCCGATAAAAGTCAGTTCATTTCACCACAAAGCCACAAAGGAAGGCATTGGCAAATGCCCCCGATTTTTCCCTCACCCGCCGTGTGAATCACATCGCCAACCATCTCTCCTTCCGTCTCTCCTTGCGCTCATTGTGGCAGGCATCATCTGCGGTTTATGAGTTCATCCGCAAAAAGTGTGCTTATGCCGATTTTGACCCGCCAGAGGGATAAAAC
>CAYSKK010000008.1:148-176713 GCA_964431635.1 uncultured Chthoniobacter sp.
CGCCGACTCCTGCGCCGACTCCTGCGCCGACTCCTGCGCCGACTCCTGCGCCGACTCCTGCGCCGACACCTGCGCCGACCCCCGCACCGACTCCCGCACCGACTCCCGTGCGCTGAGCAAGGGGATGGCCAGGGCTGTCAGCCGCGCACCAGCACAGATTTCCCTCAAAACCGTTTTCCTCTGCGGGCCCAGCGGTTGCCTCGCTCGCGCCCGCGAGTCTTGCCCTTCGGGCTGCCTCTGGCAGGCTAGCCGGCTGGCTCCCGCCAGCACGTGTTCAGCGTAAAAAATCTCCGGGCCCGGAACTATTTCGCGTCGGGAAGGATCCGGGAGTTGATCCGCTCGATCCCGTTGCGGGCGAATTCGCTGGCCGGGTAGCTTTTCTGGGCCCTCAGATACCACGCAAGCGACGAGCCGATCTGGTTCTTTCCCTCAAGCTCCTCCGCCTGCCGGATCGCGCGAACGAAATCGGACGCTTTCGTTGTGAGGTTGGCGCGCACCTGGTTCAGCTTGTTGTCATCGGGAAATTCCCGCGAGGCCGTCTCCGCGCTTTCCCACGCCCCGGCGAAGTTGCCGCGCTTCTCGACCTCCTGTGCGCGCGCAATTGCCGCCTCGATCGCCGCCATGTTTTCCAGAACCTTTCCGAGCTGGGCCTGCTTGTCCGGATACATGACGGTGGCCGCGATGAACCGCATCTTGTCATCGTAGATCTGGCGGAAATTTTTCTGGCTCAGGAGCTGGTCGAATTCCCCGAGAGCGCGCTGCTGGACGTCGCCCTGGCTGAAGATGACCCTTCCCTCCTCGGCGAGAGCCGGATTGCGCGGCCAGATCTCGGTGGCGGCCTTGAGCTCGGAATCCAGCTCCTGCCGGTCGCCGCGGAGCGCGGCATTTTTCGCCTTGGCGATGTGCATCGCGGCGACCGTGCGCGCGGTTTCGATCGCGGCCTTCGGCTTGGAGTTGTCAAAATCCTTCGCCGATTTTTCGAGTTCCTTCAGGAGCTCTTCCGCCTGCGCGTAGTCCTTGACCTCGATGGAGCTGGCCAGCTTGTTCGATGTCTGGACGAAGGCGAGCGCCTGCCGTTTGTCCTCGCGGGGAAGCGTCTGGATATCCGGCATGTATTCGCCGAGCGTGAACATCTCGGCGAGCCGTTTGGTCGCGCTCTCAAGCTCCTTTTTTTCGAGGAGAAACTTGAACGCCTTGACCCCCTCGCGGACATCGCGCATCGCCTCGTTGGCCAGCGAGTCGAGCGTCCCGACGGTCGGCGGCATCCCGGTGGCCTTCGTGAAGAGCCCGCCTGATTCCCCGCCGACGCGCAGGAGGCTGTCTCCGTCGCCGAACACGCTGCGGTAAAACTGCGTCCCGATGATCACGTGCTGGAAACGACGCTGCATGAAATGCTGGACGATGAGCGCCTGGAACTCGATCTTCACCTGAAGCTCGGCCACCTCGCGCTTGAACTGGTTCGACTTCAGGAGGGCATTCACTTCCGCCTGCCGCACGGCGAGCTGGCGGACCTGCTCGGCCTGGTCCGCCGGCATCACGGACTCGCCGTCCTTGTTTTTCTCCCTCAGCGCGCCGGGCTTGCTGGTGATCTGGCTGTTCCACTCGAGGCGCTGGCGTTCCTTCTCAAGACTCTGGTTGGCGGCCGTGAGGCGCTCGTTCGACCGCTTCGCAATCCATGCGGCGTAAACCTGGTTGGCGATGGCATCGCAAAGCCGGGCATCCATGTCGAACTGCGAGGCCTGCGGCAGGAGCTGGAACGCCTCATCAATCGACTTCGCCGAAATCCTGTTCGGCGCCAGCTTCTCCATGATCTGCGAGAGGATCAGGTTGTAGGCGCGGTCGCTCGCGGTTGTCGCCTCCGGGGAATTCAGAAATTTTTCAAACCGGGCCTCGAAGATCCTGTTGTTGCTGATGTTCCAGGTCTTGCCGTCCCACTGTGCGATCTCGCTCCCGGGATCGACAAACGGGACATCCTTTCCGAGAAAGCGGGATTCGTCGCCCCCGCCGGTCCCGGACGGAGCGGCGGCAGGCGTTGCCGCGGGGGTAGCCGGAACCTGCTGCGGGGTCTGGGCCCGGGCCAAGCCCGCCACGAGGATCAAGCAGAGCAGGCTTTTCATTCCATCGACAGGTGCGGAGCTCTGAGAGTCCGGCCCCCCGCCCGCAGGGAAGTTGTTTCTTGGAGGGTCATTGGCATATTATCTCCTACCCGCGCCACACCGGAAGTTCAAAGGGAAAACTTTGCGGACGCCCGACAAATCCGGACTTTTTGAGCTTGCCAATCCAGCCCGGCCATGGGATTCTGTCACCCTTACACAAAAACCAGAAAACATGGCAAAGGCAGCAACAGCAGAGGTCGATACGCTTCGACTCCACGAAAAAGACACCGGCAGCGCGGACGTTCAAGTCGCCCTCCTGACCAAACGGATCAACGAACTCACCGAGCATCTCAAAGCCAACGCGAAGGACCATTCGTCCCGCCGCGGGCTGCTCAAACTCGTCGCCACCCGGCGGCGACTTCTCGACTACCTCAAGCGGACGGCCACCGACCGCTATCAGTCGGTCATTGAGAAGCTTCAACTGCGCAAGTAGCGCAAATTGCAAACCGAAAAGCCCGGACAAGCATCCGGGCTTTTTTCTCCCTGCCTCCGGGAACCGGCGGCAAAACCACCAGTTATCACCATTATGTCTCATTCCGTAAACGCCCAGATCGGGCAGACCAATCTCATCATCGAAACCGGCAAGCTCGCCAAACTCGCCGACGGCGCGGTCACCGTCCGCTGCGGCGAAACGATCGTGCTTGTCACGGCCGTTTCGGCCACCAGCATCAAGGAAGGGCAGGATTTCTTCCCGCTCACCGTCGAATACAAGGAAAAGGCCGCCGCAGTCGGCAAGTTCCCCGGCGGATACTTCAAGCGCGAGGGGCGCCCGTCTGAAAAGGAAATTCTCGTCTGCCGGATGACCGACCGGCCTCTCCGCCCGCTCTTCCCGAAGGGCTACCTCTACGACACCCAGATCATCACGCTTCTCCTGAGCGCGGACGGGCAGAACGATCCCGACATCCTCTCGATCAACGGTGCCTCGGCCGCCCTCTGCGTTTCGGACATCCCGTTTGCCGGGCCCGTCGGAGCCGTCCGGATCGGCCGCGTCAACGGGGCGTTTGTTGCGAACCCGACCCATGACGAGCGCGCGAACAGCGACCTCGACCTCATCTATGTTGGCGACGGCGAGAAGGTCATCATGATCGAAGGTGCGGCCAACGAGCTTCCCGAGGAACAGTTCAACGCGGCTCTGGATTTCGCCCGCGACAACGTGCGCGTCATCGTCGCCGCCCAGCGCGAGCTCGCCGCAAAGGTCGCCAAGGTGAAGCGAACGGTCCCGCTTTTCCAGGTGGACGACTCGATCCTCGAGATCGCCTATCAGGTCGCTGGCGACCGGATCGAATCCGCCATCTACACCTCCGGCAAAGTCGCCCGCAGCAAGGCGGTGGACGCGCTCCGCAAGGAGGTCGAGACCGCCGTTCTGGAGAAATTCCCCGCTGCCTCGAAATTCGAGATCTCACAGGCATTCGACTACCTCCAGAAGAAGGCGTTCCGCGTCAGCATCCTCGACAAGCAGCAGCGCTGCGACGGGCGCGGGCTGCATGACATCCGCCCGCTCTCCGGCGAGGTTGGGCTCCTGCCCCGCAGCCACGGCTCCGCGCTCTTCGCCCGCGGCGAGACCCAGGCCCTCGGCATCACGACCCTCGCCCCGGCCGACGAGGCGCAAAACATCGACGCCTACGGCGGCGGAGTGGATACAAAATCGTTCATCCTCCACTACAACTTCCCTCCGTTCAGCGTCGGCGAGACCGGCCGTTTCGGCGGGCAGAACCGTCGCGAAATCGGCCACGGCGCCCTGGCCGAGCGCTCGATCGCCCCGGTGATCCCGGACGCAAAAGACTTCCCGTATGCCATCCGCATCTCGAGCGAGGTCATGGAATCGAACGGCTCCACCTCGATGGCCACCGTCTGCGCGGGCGTGCTTTCGCTCATGGACGCGGGTGTCCCGCTCAAGCGCCCGGTGGCCGGCATCTCGGTCGGCCTCGTCACCGAATATGATGGCGACAACCTGAAGCGCTACACCACGCTCACCGACATCATCGGCAGCGAGGATCACTTCGGCGACATGGACTTCAAGCTTTGCGGCACCGACGCCGGAGTCACCGGATTCCAGCTCGACCTCAAGCTCCCCGGCATCTCGCATGAGATCATGAAGGAAGCCGTTGCAGAGGCCACCGGGGCCCGCACAGCGATCCTGGGCGTCATGCGCGGCATCCTCGCCGGACCCCGCACCGAAATGAGCCCGTATGCGCCCCGCATCGAGACCATCCGCATCAACCCCGAGAAGATCGGCCTGATCATCGGACCCGGCGGAAAGACGATCAAGGGCATCGTTGCCGAGACCGGTGCCGAGATCAACATCGAGGACGACGGCTCCGTGCACATCTACTCCAGCAACGGGGACAGCCTCCAGCGCGCCAAGGAAATCATCCTCGGCATGACGAAGGAAATCACCGTCGGCGAGATCTACCAGGGCACCGTCGTCTCCATCAAGGAATTCGGCGCCTTCGTCGAAGTCCTGCCCGGAAAAGACGGACTCGTCCATATTTCCGAACTGGCCGACTTCCGCGTGAACAAGGTCGAAGACGTCGTGAAAAACGGCGATGCGGTCTGGGTCAAATGCATCGGCGTGGACGACAAGGGACGCGTCAAACTGAGCCGCAAGGCCGCGATGAAAGATCGCGACGAAGCCGCCGCAACCCAAGGGTAATTTCCCCCAAAGAAAAACAAAGCCCGGCTCTCCGCAAGGAGGCCGGGCTTTGTTTGTGTGCATACGGAGCCGCTTTTGCCAGCACTGTTCAAATTCTTTACATTTTACGCTTTACTTGTAATGTCATACGTATGACGACGACTATCAGCTCGAAAGGGCAGATCACGGTGCCTGTCGGTGTCCGCGAGGCTCTGGGGCTTTTGCCTGGGACAAAAATCGAGTTAAAACTCGGTCCGAAAGGGACTTTTATCGCTCAAAAGGCATCCGGCGGCAGTTTTTTTGCCCATTTTCAAGGGATCGGAAAGAAGGCGGGAGTGCCTTACCGGGACAGCCGGGAGGCCATGGATGTCCTGCGCGGGGCGGTGGAAAAAGGCGATGTCGACTGAGCATCCCGGCCATGACGACCGCGATTGACTCAAATGTGCTGATCGATCTCATCGGTGAAAAGACGGTTTTCACAGAAGCATCGATCCTGGCGCTTGATGCCGCCCGGATGGACGGGGCACTGATCATCTGCCCGGTCGTTGCGGCCGAGATCAGCGGACATTTTGCAACTCCTGACGTGATGCTCTCCGCGCTTGCAGACATGCAGATCGTGATTGAGGAGTTTGATGCGAGGGCACTGCATCTCGCCGGAACAACATTTCTCCGCTACCGGCAACGAAGTGCAAAACCCAGGGATCGCATGCTCGCGGACTTCCTTGCCGGCGCGCACGCGCAGCATCAGGCTGACGCCTTGCTGACGCGTGACCGCGGGTATTACCGGACCTATTTTCCCAAGCTGCCGCTGGTGGATTCCGGAGCCCCTCAAGGTTCAAACTGACCGGCAATTTCACAAATGCCGGCAATCGGCATTTGGAAAAATACCCGTGAAGGACAAGGGGTCAACAAAAACGGGGTGCGATTAGCAGTGGGTGAGGTAAGAGCAGCGAAGATGGTCAGAGAGCACGCGGGCGTCCCTCCCAATCCTGTTTACTTACCGTGGCATGGCCGTCCCGGCCATGAGGGATTTTCGATTCATCGGCGGGACGCCGATGCCACATTTTCCTGCAAAGGGAACAGTAGTGGGCTTCTCGCCTGTGTCTGGCTCTGATTCCGCTGCGAGGCCCAGTCTCCAAACGGGCGGGACGCCCGTTCCCCCCTGGTTCACTCAATTTTCATCGCACCCAAAGAAGCATCCGGGCTTTTTTGGCATTGCGGTCGGGACGGGAACGGAAAAAACTGGCTTTTATGAGTGAGCCGGTATTTTTCGAACCGATTGCGATGGAGCGGGTCTGGGGCGGGAGAAGGTTTGAGTCTGTCCTGGGGAAGACGATCCCGACCGGAACTCCGATTGGAGAGCTTTGGGAGGTGGTGGATCGGGAGGATGCGCAGAGCATCGTGCATGCCGGGAAGTGGCGCGGGAAATCCCTCCACGAACTCTGGGCCGACGAGCGGGCCGAGGTTTTCGGCGACGGTTATCTGGCGAGTCCGGCGCCCAGGTTCCCTTTGCTCGTCAAACTTCTGGACGCCCGGGAGCGGCTTTCCGTGCAGGTGCATCCGCCGCTCGAGTTGGCGGATTCCCTCGGCGGCGAACCGAAGACGGAGGTCTGGTATTTTCTGGATGCCCTGCCGGGGGCCTGCATTTTTGCCGGGTTGAAAAATGGCGTGACCCGGGAGGACTTCGAGATCGCGCTCCGCACCGGCGACGTCGAGCGCACGCTGCACGAAATCAAGGTATCCACCGGGGAGAGCATCTTCATTCCCAGCGGACGCCTGCACGCGATCGGCGAAGGCAACCTGATCATCGAGGTCCAGCAGAACAGCGACACGACCTACCGGGTGTTCGACTGGAACCGGATGGGCCTCGACGGGATGCCCAGAACGCTGCATATCGCGGAATCCCTGGCCTCGATCGATTTCGCCGATTTCGAACCCTCCACCTGCCCTGCGGAGGAGCGGAAAGTCGCCGACTGTCCGTTCTTCCGTGTGGAGAAAGTGGATCTGAGCGCACCCCGGGACGTCCGCCCCGCCGGATGTTTCGCACTGGTGGCGGTCACGGCGGGAGAGGTCGCCTGCGGGGGGCAATCGTTCGGCCGGGGGCGGTTTTTCATCGTTCCGGCAGAAGGCAACGGTCTCGAGCTCGCCGCGGCTTCCGGCACGGCGGAGGTTCTCGTTACGACGCTGCCCGTGTGATCCGCGCGGGCGTGCTACGCGCAGCCGAAGAGGCGGCGTTCGCGGATGATGCCGGCCACGGCGGGAGGGACCATCTTTTCCCACGAGGAATCGCCCTTGCGGATGAGGGCAAGGACATCGGAGGAGCGGATCGGCAGGTGTTCCGCACGGTAATCTGAAATCCCCTCGATGAACCGATTCTCGAGAAGGTGGGAGTAGAGATGGGTGAGGTTCGGGGCGACCTTGAAATTGTCCGCGGTCACCAGCGAGCCATCGGGCATGAGGCGAGGGTAGGCGTAGAGCTTGACCCCGTGTTTGAAAAGCCGTCCGAGCCCCTCGAGGATCCCGCCTTCCAAGTCGGCGTAGAATTTTTCCTCGAAGAGTTCGTGCATGCCCGGGATGCCGAGCGGGAGCCCGATCATCTTGTCGGTGTAGATCGAGAGGTAGTTCACGAGGCGGTGGAACTCGCCGTAGTTGGAGATGAGCACCGTGTGCCCGAGGGCGGCCAGCATGTCCACCCGGTCGAGGAAATCCCGGAGATCGAGGTGCCCGGTCGAGAGAAGGTTTTTCATGGTGATCTCCATGAGGATTTCCGGCTGGCTGCCGCGGACGCCCTCCTCGTTCTCGAACATCCTGCGCGCGCATTCGAACATGTCGTTCGTGAGGAGAGTGACCGGACGGAAGCTGCCGCGCTCGACAAGCAGCGGCTTTTTGTAAAATGCGTCCGCAGCCTGAACGACCTCGCCATCGGAGCGGAATAGGGTCGCCTTGGTGAGTCCCTGCACGACAAGCTGGAGGTTCATGATGCGGTTGTCCACGCCGGGAAATGCCGGTCCGGAAAACCGGATCATGTCCACCACGATCCGGGAGGGGGCCAGATCGTCCATGAGCGAGGCGATGAGGGCCTCGGGATTGTCCGCGAGGTGGAAGGCCCCGTGGAGCACATTGACCCCGAAGATTCCAAGCGCCTCCTGCTGCTGGAGGTTCTCGGGATCCAGCATGCGCACATGGAGGATGATTTCGCTGAAGGGGGCCCGCGGGGCATGCTGGAAGCGCAACCCCAGCCAGCCGTGGGATTCGTCGTGCCGCCGGAAGCTCCGTGCCGCCACCGTGTCGGCAAAAACAAAAAACCTCCTCTCGGCTCCGACATCGCGGTCGAGCCGCTCGATCAGAAGCCCCATCTCGTGGTTGAGCATGGTGTCGAGCCGTGCGCGGCTGACATAGCGTCCGCAGGCACCGTAGATCGCGTCGCTGAACGTCATGTCGTAGGCGGAAATCGTCTTGGCAATCGTCCCCGCCGCGCCGCCGGCGGCAAAAAACCTGCGCGCGACCTCCTGCCCCGCACCGATCTCCGCGAAGGTCCCGTAGAACCGGCGGTCCATGTTGATCTGAAAGGCCTTTTTCCCTGTGAGATGCTCCAGTCCCTGTGCCATGCGCGGGACGCTACCACAGGAACCGAAACCCTGCGGAGGAAAAAATTGTCAGCGGGGCGCGGGCGGAGCCGTGAGCAGGCTGGCGAAGCGCTGTCCGGAGGAGGTCAGCCTGGGGCTGCCCGATGATCCGCCGACAAGTCCGCGCGTGATCCGGCTGTAGGGCTCGCGGGTTTCCTTGATCCAGGCGACTTCCGGCTCGCCTGCCGGATGGGATGACGCGACCGCCTCGATGGGGAATCCGGTCCCGGTGAACGAGATCGTCCACGAGGGGGGATTCGCAATCTCGCCCGGCGGGACGAGCCACGGGTAATCGCGCAGGAGTGTCAGGTTCGGGGAGTTCGGGAGCGTGAGCTTGAATACCGGCTCAAGCGAGCGGATGTGAGGGGCAAGCCGGAACGAGGGATCCGAAGCGGCCGCTTTGAGAATGCCAGCGGGATCGGTTCCCGAGAGGTTCAGCCCGTTGAAGAGGCCGTGCTTGTTGGGGTTTCCTGGGAAATTCGCGCGGTGCCATGACTCGAAATTCCGGCTGAGCAGGACCGCGATTTCAAAGTGGACGTGCGCGCGGGTGCGGTCGATCCCGGAGCCGGTAAACCCGAGTTTTCCGAGTGGCTCCCCCTGGCGGACCGCCTGCCCCGGGGCCACATCCACCGAAGCGAGGTGGGCGTAAAGGGTATAAATGGGAAATCCCTCGATCAGATGCTCGATCACGACGTATTTCCCGTAGTTCGAGGCCCCGGCTTCCGGACTGACATGCACGACCTGCCCGTCTGCGGCCGCGCAGACATCATCCTGGGGATTTCCGGAGGCGTCGCGGCGGAGCGGCTTGATGTCGATCCCCTCGTGCAATGTCAGGCACGCGATCCCGTCTGCCGTCCGGATCGGCCCCCGCACGAACCCGAACTGCCCGCCTTCCCACGGCTGCGACTTCTGCCCCTCGAAATCGCGGTCGACATACATGAAAAAATCCTCCGGGCGGCCCTCGAGGAGCGCCCGGTTGGCTGTGGGAAAATCAAAGAGGGCGCCCCGGACCGGCAGGACCAAAGCCAGCGCGAGGACCGTCCGCAGGATCATTGAGGCTTCTTCTCTTTGGGCGGCTTCTTCCCGAATTCCGATTCGTGCCCGATGACCGGGTACTTTTCCTGAAGCAGGGCGACCTCATTGGGCATGATCCCTCCCGGGACGAAAAGAATCCCGTCGGTCACCCGCTTGTCCACCTTCAATGCGGCGGCCACCCGGCCGTTGACCATGACGACCGCCAGCTTCCCGCGATCTTCCGTGGTGAACTGCTCCAGCTTGTCCGCCCCGTGCGGATCGAGAAAAAAATACGCTCCCACCATCCCGTCGTGTCCGGGGAACGGCAGAAACTTCTTGATGTCGCGCTCGGTCAGGATCGGCACCCTGCGGATGAATACCTTCTTTTGAGGATTGGTGAGCTCGATCGGCGTGACGAACGAATCGCCCTCTTTTTCGTTTCCCTCGGAATGGAGCCGGATGCTCACCGGCGGCGGCTTTTTTTCCCCGGCCTGCAGGGGAAGAACGGCGAGGAAGAGGGCGAACGGCAGAATTGGGAGCAGGGAGCGCATCGGACGGCCAGTTTAAGCGAATCAATTGGATTTGCAACCGCACAGGCAGTCGGATAGGGACTAGCAGACATGAAACCTGTCGTATTGATTTTGCTGGCCTGCGGACTCCTGCCGCTCACCGCCCAGGAGACCCGTCCGCCGGCCACGGACGCCGCGACCGCGTTTGCGATTGCCCCGCCCGATGAGAACAGCCCGTTTTTTCTGGATCCGGCAGCCGCGATCAACACCCGGAACACTGATTTCGCAGGCAGGGATCTTCAGGACGTCATCGCGGGCTACCCGAAAAACCGGAACTCTCCCGACAGTGCGAGCACCCGGATCAAAAAGTTTTTCACCGGGATGTTTTCCTCCGTGAACGTGGGGCCGCTGCGCACGCCGCCGACCACGGAGGAGTTGAAAGTCGATCCCTCCACGTTTCCGCTGCAGGATCGCCACGAACTGAACGTCACTTACTCGATCCGCAACAACACAAAAAAGATGACCCGCCTCGAATATCCGACGAGCCAGCGCATGGACATCGTCACCACAGACTCGAAGGGGACCGTCGTGGACCGCTGGTCCGACGACCGCTCATTCCAGCCCGAGGAGGGCATCGTCGTCATCAACCCGAAGGAAAGAATCGAGTATCAGGAAAAAATTCCGACGCGGGAAATGAAGGCGAAGGAGACCTACAAGGTCCAGGCATTCACCACCAGCCAGGAGAAATTCACGACGGAAAAGTCCGTCAATCCGGAGTAAATTTCCGGAAAATCAGGGGCTCCGGAAGAAAATACTCTTGACCTCCTGTGCCGATCCGCAATTTTCACCTCCCGCACGCGACACAGATTTCCAAATTATTTGTTGCCAAAGTGCGCGGCTCTCAATAACTGCATCACTGAACAAACACACCCGATATGTCCGAAAAATCCATTGAAGAAAAAGTCAAAGATATCATCGTCGAGCAACTCGGCGTCAACCCGGAGCAGGTCACCCCAGGGGCCTCGTTCATCGAAGATCTCGGAGCCGACTCCCTCGACACTGTCGAGTTGGTGATGGCATTCGAAGAGGAATTCGGAGTCGAAGTCCCCGACGAGGACGCGGAGAAGCTCCAGAGCGTCGGCGATGTCATCAAATACATCGAGGAAAAGGCCGCGAAGTAAACCTCCGGGCTTAAAAAGAAAGCCAACTTTGAAACACCCCGCCCCGCGCGGGGTGTTTTGATTTTTGCCCCGGGCGGCGGGATCTCAACCCGCCTTCGCGACGATGTTCACGAGCTTGCCCGGGACCACGATGACCTTGACGACGGTCTGCCCGGCGGTGGCCTCGACGATCTTCGCACTTGAGCGGGCGGCAGCCTCGATGTCTTCCTTCGTGGCCTGAACCGGGACGCGGATCCGGTCGCGGAGCTTGCCATTGACCTGAACCGGGATTTCGATTTCGGATTCCACGAGCAGCGCCTCGTCGTGAACCGGCCAGGGCTGTGTGGAGGCGTCACCCTCGAAGCCGAGGCGCGACCACAATTCCTCCGCGAGGTGCGGGGCAAACGGGCTGAGAAGCGGAAGCAGGATGCGCAGGGCCTCCTTCGGACGCGGCTTCGCGTTTACAAATTCGTTGGTGAACACCATCATCTGAGAGATTGCGGTGTTGAACGCGAGCAGGCCGAGGTCGTGGGTGACTTTTTTGATCGTGGCGTGGGCGACGCGGGCCTGCTGGGCGGTGAGCGGAATGTCGGCAAGGTCGCCGGAGACAACCCAATCCCCCTCCTGGTTTTCCTCCATGCCGAGACGCCAGACGCGGGCAAGAAACCTGTAAACCCCCTCGACTCCCTTCATGCTCCAGGGTTTCATCTGCTCGAGCGGCCCCATGAACATCTCGTAGAGCCGCAGGGAATCCGCGCCGTATTCCGCGATCACGCTGTCCGGGGTGATGACGTTGCCGCGGCTTTTGGACATCTTCTGCCCGTCCGGACCGAGGATCATGCCCTGATTCACCAACCGCTGGAAGGGTTCGGGAGTGGTCAGTTCACCAAGGTCGAATAGCACCTTGTGCCAGAACCGCGCGTAGAGGAGGTGCAGGACCGCGTGCTCGGTGCCGCCGACATAAAGATCCACCCCGCCGGGGGTTCCTGCGGAGGACATCCAGTATTTTTCGGCATCGGCACCGATGAAGCGGGAGGCATTCTTCGGATCGCAGAAGCGCAGGTAATACCAGCACGACCCCGCCCACTGCGGCATGGTGTTCGTCTCGCGCACGGCCTTCTCCGAATACCGGACCCATTCGAGCGCCTTGCTGAGCGGGGGCTCGGGGGTGCCGGTGGGCTTGAAGTCCTCCATCTCCGGCTGCACGACCGGGAGTTCCCCTTCGCTGATCGCGCGGTGCCGGCCATCCTCCCAAATGATCGGGAACGGCTCGCCCCAATACCGCTGGCGCGAGAACAGCCAGTCGCGGAGCTTGTAATTGACCGTCGCACGACCGAGCCCGCGCTCCGCCAGCCATGCGGCCATGGCGCTCTTCGCCTCTGCGGTGGACATCCCGTCGAGAAACACCGAATTCACCGCGATGCCCTCGCCCGAAAAGCAGGGCGTGGCATTTTCAGGGAGCACAGGCGTCTCTGTGTTGTCTGGCCTCACCACTTCGCGCACCGGCAGACCGAACTGGCTGGCAAATTCAAAATCCCGCTCGTCGTGGGCCGGCACGGCCATGATCGCGCCGGTGCCGTAGCCCATGAGAACGTAGTCCGCGATCCAGACCGGGATGGCTTCGCCGTTGACCGGGTTGATCGCGAACGCGCCCGTGAAGACGCCGGACTTTTCCTTTGCGAGATCGGTCCGCTCGAGGTCGGATTTTGAGGAGACCTTCTTTTGATACTCCTCCACCGCCGCGCGCTGGTCCGGGGTGGTGATCTGCAGAACGAGCGGATGCTCGGGCGAGAGAACCATGTAGGTCGCGCCGAAAAGCGTGTCCGGACGTGTCGTGAAGACGGAAATTCCGAATTCCGAATTCCGAATTCCGAATTCGACCATGGCCCCCTCGCTGCGGCCGATCCAGTTTTTCTGGAGGAGCTTGATCGAGTCCGGCCAGTCGAGGCCTTCAAGTCCGTCGATCAGGCGCTCGGCGAACGCGGTGATGCGGAGCATCCACTGGCGCATCGGGCGGCGCTCGACCGGAAAGCCCCCGACCTCGCTCCTGCCGTCAACAACCTCCTCGTTGGCCAGCACAGTGCCGAGTTGGGGGCACCAGTTCACCGGCATCTCGGCCACATAGGCCAGGCGGACGCTGTCGGGATCCGCCCCGGTGTAGGTGCTGATCGGCTCGGCTTTTTGCGTCTCCGGATTGAACCACGCGTTGTAGAGCTTGAGGAAAATCCACTGCGTCCAGCGGAAGTAATCCGGATCGGTCGTGCCGAACTCGCGCTGCCAGTCGTAGCTGAACCCGAGCGACTGGAGCTGCGAGCGGAACTTTTCGACATTCCGGGCGGTGGTCACCCGTGGGTGCTGGCCGGTTTTGATCGCATACTGCTCGGCGGGCAGGCCGAAGGCGTCCCATCCCATCGGGTGCAGGACATTGAACCCGCGCATCCGGTGGAAGCGCGCGAGGATATCGGTCGCGGTATAGCCCTCCACATGGCCGACGTGCAGCCCGTCGCCGCTCGGATACGGGAACATGTCGAGGATGAAATACTTCGGGCGTGCGGGATCGAAGCCCGGATCGCCGGGGTTCGTCGCATGGAACGCGCCGGATCCGACCCATCGCTTCTGCCAGGAGGGTTCGAATTCGGAGAACGGAAATTGCTTGCGCTGCGTGGACATTGTAGGAACCGGTGACTATGCCAGACACAGAATCTCCTGCAATCCCATTGCTTGTCTCGACCCGCAATGCGCACAAGGTCGGGGAAATCCGGACGATCCTCGGCCCGCGGTTCCACGTGTGCGATCTCGGCGCTCTGCCGGACATGCCGGATGTCGAGGAGACCGGTGAGACGTTCGAGGAGAATGCCGGGCTCAAGGCGCTCGCGGCATCTGTCCGGTTCGACGGATGGGTGATCGCCGACGATTCCGGGCTTGAGGTGGATGCCTTGGGCGGGGCGCCAGGAGTGCTCTCTGCAAGGTATGCCGGAAAACAATCCGACGACCATGGGAACAACTCCCTCCTTTTGAAGAACTTGGACGGGATTCGAGGCAAGGCCCGTTCCGCCCGGTTCCGATGTGTGATCGTGCTGGCGAAAAGCGGGGAGAAATGGGGTGCGTTCAGCGGTGCCGTCGAGGGAACGATCATCAATGCCCCCAGGGGAACGGGCGGATTCGGATACGATCCCCTCTTCGTTCCCGAAGGATACTGCGAGACATTCGCCCAGCTCGGCCCGGAAACAAAAAATTCCCTCAGCCACCGCGCCCGCGCCCTGCAGGGGCTCGTCGGGTGGGACGGATGGAAGACCCCCTGACACGGGGATTTTCCGGCCCCCGGAAATGTGACAAAATTGTCACAATCATTTTTCTTGCACTCCTGAAAGACCTGTATACCTTGTGAATCGTTCTGGGGGGAACAGCAGGCCGTCGTAACACTCGTTGCGGCGGCCTGCAATTTTTTTGACCCAAGTCACCGAATCCCGGGTGTGATGAAAAGTAGGGGTGAGGTAAGAGTCGCGATGCTGGTCAGGGAGCACAAGGCGTCTGGCCCAATGCTGTTCCGTTTGCAGGAACATGTGGCATCGGCGTCCCGCCGATGAATCGAAGATCCCTCATGGCCGGGACGGCCATGCCAAGTTCAGTGAACAGGATTGGGCGTCCCGCCTGTGTGTGGCTCTGATAAAAAATGGAACCACGGATTCACACGGATGAACACGGATCAGAAAAGAGTTGAACGGATCGCTCGCCTCATCTTTTGGATGAATTCTCCGTTTGCTATAACTGCTGAATACCCGTGTTAATCCACGCCCATCTGTGGTTCCAACTCTGTTTTTAGGTTCAAAGATGTTCAAGAGAAGACTCTGGACCTGGCAAAATCCCTGAGCAAGGAGCGGGAGTCCTGCTGGAAACGCTGGCGGCCGTGGGTGGAATTTGGCGATTGGGAGCGCTTCAAGGACATCAAACTCGACACCCCGAGGGCCAGAATATACAAATGGCGCAAATCGCTGTTCGGATGGACAGGAACCCTCCAAATGCCAGAAAGAATGCAGCTCGTTGAAACCCTCCACCGGAAAAGCTCGCTGAAACAGGCCCCATTCAACCTGTTTCAATATCAACCCAATTGAGCCTGATTTACATTTGCTCTAGAAATCGATGATCTTCGACGCACACAGCGAGATCGGCAATTACACCGAACTGGATGTAGCTTGTGAGTCTTGCGGCCATGTCACCACAATCCCACGACCGGATGAGGACGCATGTGAGCGATTGATCGACGGCTACTATTACAATCATGCGATCACGGAAATCGAACTGTTGAAACGCGCAGCCGCCTTTTTCGACGCTCACCCTCGTTCGAATCATCGTTACATCATCCTCAAGAAGTATCGAGACAGAGTCCCTGACCCTGAGCCTGACTCGTTCCTGCAATCGGACGTCGATTCTGATCCGCTGTTGAGGCAGTTTCTCTCGAGAGCGAGCTTCTCATTTCATGATCGTCAGCGCGAAGTCTCCGGTTCTATTGAGCGGCTATCGGACAGGCTTGACGCGCATCAGACGGCCTGCCCCAAATGTGGAGGCGCGGTTCGGTTGACTGAGGAGTGTCACGAAGCCTGTGGAGGCTGTTTTTCATCAGAGGATGCTGTTGCGCGCTGGGCAGCACGAAGAACCAAGCCGAGCGAACAAGTCAGTGGTGGCAACGGCAGAGAACGCCCCTAGTTCGGCTTCGCTCTAGACGCCCTATCGCCGTGCCACACTCCAAACGTTGGTATGCGCACACAGTGAATGAAAGGTGATTTTGACCATCTCTGGCAGCTTGTCACCGGTCAGTTCCATGCGCCGGGTTACTCCGTTCATGGTCCCGACCACTGGCGGCGCGTCGAGCGCAACGGTCTCTTACTTGCCACGCGCACAGGAGCCGACATTGCCGTTGTTCGGCTCTTTGCTCTCTTCCACGACAGTCGCCGCGAGAACGATGGCTGGGACGATAACCACGGAGCACGAGGCGCAGAGTATGCCACGCGTCTTCGCGGCACCGCCTACGACTTACCCGACGACCGTTTCGAGCTTCTCCACTACGCCTGCATCTGGCACACCGACGGCGAGCATCATGACGACCCGACGATCGCGACCTGCTGGGACGCAGACCGACTCGACCTCGGCAGAGTCGGCATCATCCCAGACCCGGAGTTTATGAGCACCGACTTCGGACGCGAGATTGCAGTTTATGGCTCCATTCGGCCCTTCATCCAATCGACCGCAAACTCCTAACCATGCGCTGAGCTTGGGTCGTTCGCCCAAGAAGCCAATTTTGCATGGATCGCATAACTGAAAATGCAGATCAGTTGACGATTACGTCTCGCTGGCAGACAGACGCCCAAGAGCGTCTGTCTGCGCGATCGCCTCCGACTTCGAGTCCATGCCGGCTCACTTCCCAAGGATTGCGCATTCGGTGGCCATCACTTCTCACGTCGGCAATCACCAGAAGATTGAAGCAGAGGCCGCATCTTTTGGGATGACCTGACCCCGTCGGCGGGCCCTGCCGGACAATCCGCTTCCGGAAGTTGCAAATCTTTGTGGTGGCCCTAGTTTGATCCGCCTTATGGCCTGCTGCGCATGTTCCACGCCCGATTCCCCGGTTGTTCCGCCGGGAGAGTGGTTTCGTCTTGCCGTGGCGGGACTCGTGGCCGGGCAATCGATGGTTTTCGGGCTTGCGGTCAACATTTCGCCGCCGGCCGGAACCGCCCGGCTGATCATTCACCTGGTTCTGGCAGTTTCGGCCGTGGTGGTTTTTCTGCTGGCGGGTTTGCCGATCTGGCATTCCGCAGTGGCGGCGCTGGCGCGGGGGAAGGTGGTGATCGAGCAGCTGTTTCTTCTCGGGATTGCGGGCGCTTTCGGAGCCTCGGTCCATTCCACGATCACCGGATTCGGGCACATCTACTACGAGGTCGTCGCGATCCTCGTCGCCATCTATACGTTCGGGAAGCTGGTCGGCCAACAGCGCCGGTCTGCCGCACTCGAAGCAGCCCGCTCGCTGGCCGGAGAGTTCGACCGCTGCGAAAGGCTGAAAGCAGACGGAGAAACGGAGACCGTCCGGGCCGGTGATGTTGCCGCGGGCGACCGGCTGGTCGTCCGGGCCGGCGGGGCCATTCCGGTGGACGGCGTGATTGTTGACGGTGTCGGTTTTGTTCAGGAGACCGCGCTAACCGGCGAGCCGTTTCCCGTGGTGAAGCGGCCGGGCGATTCCGTGCTCGCGGGCTGCTTTTCCGTGGACGGGTGTTTTTTCATCCGGTCTTCGGTCGCGGGAAATGCCCGGCGGCTCGATGCCCTGATCGCGAGTGTGAGAGAGGCGCAGGAACGTCCTTCCGACCTCCAGCGCGAGGCCGACCGGATCGTGGCGTGGTTCCTTCCCTCGGTGGTCGTGATCTCGGCGGCGACATTTGCCTTCTGGACATGGCGCGAGAACTGGATCGCCGGGCTGTTCAACGCCCTGGCGGTCGTCGTGGTCGCCTGCCCGTGCTCGATGGGGCTTGCCACGCCGGTGGGGATCTGGTCCGCGCTGGGCGCGCTGGCTGAGCGGGGAGTGATCCCGCGCGACAGCAATCTGATCGAGAGAATTTCAAGGATCGATACGGTGGTCTTCGACAAAACCGGGACGCTTGGAGAGGAGGAGCTCGAACGGGTGGATTTTGTGAATGCCTCCTCTGTGGACCGGGCGGCTCTTTTGTCGGCGGTGGCCGCCCTTGAGGCCTCCAGCAACCATCCGGTGGCCAGAGCATTCCGGATGCCGGGAGTCGTTCCGGTTCCCTCAACCGGCATTCCGGGTGCCGGGATCGAGGGCGTCGTGGACAACGTCCTGATCCGCGTGGGAAATTTCGAGATCGTTCCTCCCGGCCAGCACGAAGCCGCCGCAGACCTTGCGTCGGAGCTGAAGGGCGCATCGTCCCACCTTGTCTATGTGATCAGGAATTCGCAGGTGGCCGGGATCGCAGCCCTGCGGGAAAAATTGCGCGATTCCGCGAGGGAGACGATCCGGGACATCGAATCGCTCGGGCTCCGCTGTGCGGTGATGACCGGTGACCGGGCAGAGGCGGCCGCCTTGCACGGCCTGCCCGACGTTCATGCCGGACTGACTCCGCTCGGAAAAGCGGAGCTGGTCGCGGGCCTCCAAGCGAGCGGCCGGAGGGTTCTGTTCGTTGGCGACGGGGTCAACGACGCCCCGGCGATGTCGGAAGCCGATGTCGCATTTTCGGTCGGGAGCGGAAGCGAGCTTGCCAGGGAGACCGCGTCCGCCGGAATCTCCGACCTCCGCGCCATTCCGTTCGCCATCGGCCGGTGCAGGCAGGCGGTCCGTGCGATCCGCGGAAATCTGATCTTCGCAGCGGCCTACAACGTCGTCGGCATGACTCTGGCTGCCACGGGCATTCTGCATCCCGTCGCCGCCGCGCTGCTGATGCTGGCGTCGAGCTTCACCGTGACGTGGCGCGCGTTGCGCCAAAAACCCGCCGCCCCCCGGCATCGGGACATTCCCTGGAGCAGGGTGCTGCTGTGTGCGGCCCTCGCACTGCAGGGACCTGTAATCGTCTATCTTGGTGGATTCCGTGGAGTCCCGGCAGCCGGCTTCGTTATTTTGTTTTCGGCCTCCGCGATCCTGCTGGCCGCATGGATCACCCGGCGGCCGGTTGCTCCGTCTGCCGGGATGGCGCTCTCGATGTTCTCGATCGGCGGGCTGGCCATGCTTGCGGGCTGGTGGGCGGACGCGGGATTTGCGCCGGTCATTCGCGATGGTGTCTGCCTGTGCGGCTGCGCCAGTTCAAACATGGGACTCGGGCTGTTTGCAAAAATCGGTTGGATGGACGCCTCGATGCTGGCGGCATCGGTTCCCGCGCTGTTTCTGGAGAAGCCCACCGGCGGCCGGCTCTGGTGCTGGATGGCCGGTCTGGTGGGGATGCTGGCCGGAATGGAAGCCGCCTCATGGTTGATGGCGCAACTCCCGGTCATCCGCCCGCAGGCCGTCTTTTTTGCGACCTATGCGGCGATGATGTTCGGAATGTGCCTCGGCATGGTCGCCGCCTGCGGCGCATGGCAGGGGTGGAGGAAAGACCCCTGAACGCCGCTGCGGCCCGGCCCGGGCTGCACTTTAAGCTGGAATCTTCCGCGCCCTCAGCCAGTAGAAGATGACCGGCGTCACCACGAGAACGTGAATCAGACTGCTGAGCATGCCGCCGATGACCGGGGTGGCGATCGGCTTCATGACCTCCGCTCCGGCCCTGGTGCTCCACATGATCGGCAGCAGGCTGGCAACAACCGTGGCGACGGTCATGACCTTCGGCCTCAGGCGGAGCATGGCCCCGTCGATGACGGCGGATTTTAATTCGGCGAGGCTCAGCACGGCACCTGACTCGCGGCGCTTTTTCTCCAGCGCCTCCTCTAGGTAGACGACCATCACGACGCCGGTCTGGATCGCGGTGCCGAAAAGCGCGATGTAGCCGATCCAGACGGCGACGCTGAACGGATACCCGAGGGCCGTCTGCAAAAATACGCCGCCCGTCAGCGCGAAGGGGACGGCGAGCAGGACGTGCGCGGCCTCCGCGGCCGAGTGGAAGACGACGAAGAGGAGCACGAAGATGATCAACAGAACGACCGGCATGATGAGCGAGAGCGTTTGCCGGGCCCGCAGCTGGTTTTCGAATTGCCCGCTCCAGCGCAGCGTGACCCCGGGCGGAAGCTTGATCTCTTTTTCCACGCGTTCGCGGACCTCCTTCACAAATCCCCCGAGGTCGCGGTCCTTCACATTCGACTGCACGAAGACGCGGAGGAGCCCGTCCTCGCTGGCGATCTCTCCGGGACCGCTTGTGCGGACAATCTTCGCGACCTGGCCGAGCGGAACGCTGTTGCCCTTCGGAGTGGGGATCAGAATGTCCCCGATGCGGTCGATGTCGTCGCGTGCGCCGCGCTCGAGGCGAAGCTGGATCGGGATTCTTTGGCGTCCCTCGATCGTGACACCGGTCGTGAATCCTCCTAGCCCGGTCTCCACGACATCCATGACTTCGCGGAGATTGAGTCCGAACCGGGCGAGCGACTGGCGATCCGGGTGGATCTCAACATAGGGTTTGCCTTGGGAGCGCGATGCCGCAACTCCGACCGCGCCCGGAACCTTGCGCACGAGTGCCTCGATCTCAAAGGCGATCCGCTGAAGTTCGTCGAGGTCGTTCCCGAGGATCTTGATTCCGAGCTGGGCCCGGATCCCGGTGCTGAGCATGAGGATTCGGTTCTCGATCGGCTGGAGGAATCCGGGGACGTAGCCCGGGATCGCGGTGAGCTTCTCCGAGAGCTCGGCGATGATCTTTTCTTTTGTCATGCCCGGACGCCACTCGGCGGGCGGCTTGAGCATGATCGTGGTCTCGATCATCTCGATCGGCGCGGGGTCGGTGGCGCTGTCGGCGCGGCCGAGCTTGCCCGCGGCCGACTCGACTTCCGGCAGGCTCGTGATGATCCGGTCCTGCCAGCTCATGACATCCTTCACGCTGGAGAGCGATGTGCCCGGCACAAGAACCGGCATGAAGAGGAGGCTTCCCTCGTTGAGCGGCGGCATGAATTCGCTTCCGAGGCCGCGGGGCAGCAAGGCCGCCAGCGACGGGCTGATGGCCTCGGCGCGATGAAGCACAACCCCCGGAACCCCGAAAGCTAGGAGCAGGGCCGAGAGCAGGAGGACCGCCGCCGCCCCGATGACCATGCGCCCGTGGCCGAGCGCCCAGAGCAGGGCCGGACGATAGACGCGCCCGAGCTGGTGCATCACGAAGTTGTTGCTCTCCGGGCGGAACGGCCCGCGCACAAGCCATGTGCAGAGGACCGGAACCAGCGTGACCGCGAGCAGCGTGGCCCCGATCATCGCAAAGGTCTTGGTGAAGGCCAGCGGATGGAAAAGTTTTCCCTCCTGGCCTCCGAGTGCGAAGACCGGCAGAAAGGCGAGGATGATGATCGCCATTGCCAGAAAGATCGGCCGGCCGACCTGCCGCGCGGCTTCCCTGGTCGTCTCCATCGTCTCGGCTGCCGTGAGCCTTCGGCCGGCGGATTTCTCCGCGAGCTCGCAGTGCCGGATGACATTCTCCGTCATCACGATCCCCGCATCCACGAGAACGCCGATGGCGATGGCGATGCCGGAGAGGGACATGATGTTCGAAGTCACTCCGGTTTCGCGCATGAGGATGAACGAGATCAGGATCGAGACCGGCAGCGGGATCGTCACGATGAGGATGCTGCGGAAGTGCCACAGGAAAATGATGTGGGCGAGCGTCACGAGAATGATCTCCTCGATCAGCGCGTGCCGGAGCGTCTCGATCGTCCGTTCGATGAGGCTGCTCCGGTCGTAGAACGGCTTGATCGTCACCCCGGCGGGAAGGCTCGGTGAGATCTCCGCGATTTTTTCCTTCACGCGGCGGATGACATCCATCGCATTCGCGCCCGTGCGCATGACGACGATTCCGCCGACCGCCTCGCGTCCGTCGATGTCCAGCGCGCCGCGCCGGAAATCCCCGCCGATGGAAATTTCCGCGATGTCTTCGAGGTAGACCGGCGTGCCGCCTGGCGAGCGGAGCGCAATCCGCTTGAGGTCTTCCACCGAGTGGACGAGCCCGATCCCGCGCAGGACGAATTCCATCCCGTTTTCCTCAATGACCTTTCCCCCGACGTTGAGGTTGCCGGCGGCGAGGGCGTTCAGCACCTCGCGGAGAGGGATGTTGTAGTGGCGCATTTTTTCCGGCGAGATCGCAACCTGATATTGGCGCACGTAGCCGCCGAGGCCGGCGACCTCGGCGACGCCCTCCACCGAGGCGAGCTGGTAGCGGACAAAAAAATCCTGCAGTGCCCGGAGCGATCCGGCGTCCTGCCTGGCCGAGGGATCCACATGGAAGTAGTATTGATAGATCCAGCCGAGTCCGGTGGCATCGGGACCGAGCTGGGGCGACACGCCGGCGGGCATGAGACCCTGAAGATAGCTCAGGCGTTCCAGCACGCGGGTGCGCGCGAAGTAGTTGTCCACCGAGTCTTCAAAGATCACCGTGAGCAGGGAGAATCCGAACATCGAAAGCGCCCGGACCTCCTTCACTCCCGCGAGCCCCTGAAGGTTCGTGGAGAGCGGATACGTCACCTGATCCTCGACTTCCTTCGGGCTGCGCCCTTCCCAGTCCGCATAGACGAGGACCTGGTTTTCACTGAGGTCCGGAATCGCGTCCACCGGCGTGTGCCGCAGGGCCTGAACCCCCAGCACGATGATCAGGAGCGTCGCGCAGGCGACGATGAACCGGTTCCTCAGCGACCAGTCGATGAGCCATGCGATGACACCGGCCCGGTGCATTGTCTCGCCGTTCACGGTTGCACCTCGCTTCCGCAATCCTGCATTTCGAGACCGAGGTAGGGATTGAGAGCCTTGTCTCCGCTCTGAATCCAGCGGGCGTGTTTCGGAGCGCCGGGAAACGAACCTCCGGTCATCGGGCATTCGAAGACGTGGAACGGCACGTCGTATCCCTGGCGCTTGAGATCGAGGGCGAGATCAGCGGCCAGCGAGCTCCATTCGTAAAATCCCGCGCGGATCTGCGCGAGGTCCGACGTTTTTGGAAGCGGGCGAAGCCTGGAGGCCTTGAGGGCGGCGTCCGCGAAAGGGGCTTCGTTTGTCGGGCGGGGCACCGGGATTTCGATGTTTCCGGCACCGACAGCGTCATCCGCCGCGAGCGCGGCAGAAGCCGCGGCGACGGAATCGAGGAACCGGACCCACTCCGCCGGCAGCGGTTTGGACTTTCCCGGAATGAGCGCCGCTCCGAGGCGGAGCTGGGATTCGGCGTCGAGCATCAGATTTCCGCGCGCGGCGACGAGATCCCCCGCCTTCAGTCCCGAAACAATTTCGACGCGGTCTTCGCTGGAGCGTCCGGACTCCACATTTTCCATCTCGAACTGCCCGGGGCCGGTTTGCAGGTAGACGACTTCACGCCGTCCGTCCCGGATGAGGGCGGACCGGGGGATGGTGAGGACCGGTTGTGTTTCGGTCTCCACCATGGCCTCCGCATACGCGCGGTGAGGAAGGAGGCGCTCGTAGCCGCCGGGCGAATCCGAGAGCGGGTTGTCGACCTCGATCCGGATTTTCGTGCTCCGGCTCTGCGGATCGAAGTTCGGATCCAGGAATGTGACCACGCCGTCGAAGGTTCTTCCCGGCACCGCAGGAGTCGAGATCGCCGCCTTCTCGCCGATGCGGACGAACGGAAGGTCACGCTCATAAATTTCCGCCTTGAACCAGAGGCGGGCGAGGTTTCCGGTTTCAAAAAGGCGCTCGCCGTTTTTGACATACTGGCCTTGGTAGGCGTTGCGGACGAGGATCGTTCCATCCGCCGGGGCGAGGAGGTCGATCGAGTAGCGGTCGCGCGGCATGCTCGCGAGGCTGTCCACCTGGTCCGGGCTGAGCCCGTATTGGATCAGGCGGTGCCTGGAATTCATGGCCACCGGATCGTTTTTCCCGCGGACCGAGGCGTTTTGAAATTCCCGGACGACGTAGAGAAGTTCCGGGCTGTAGATCGAGGCGAGCGGCTGTCCGGCTTTGACCTTCTGCCCGACCTGCTGCACGTAAACCTGCTCGATGCGGCCGTCGTAGAATGCCGCCACCACGCGGTGGAGCGTTTCGTCGTCCTCCAGGATGCCGCTCACGCGGACCGCCGTGTGGAGGGGTTCGAGGATCACCGGAGCGGTGTCCAATCCGAGCACGCGTGCGGTCTGGGCCGAGACTTCGATGGCCGACGTGTTGGAGGCGGGTTTGTCATCGTAAACCGGCACGAGCTGCATGCCGCAGATCGTGCAGTTCCCCGGCTTGTCCGAGGTGATCCACGGGTGCATCGGGCTCTGGTAGAACTTCGGTTTGCGTTCGGGCGCGGCGGGCTTCGAGCAGGCCGGCAGGAGCATGACGGCAAGGCAGGTGAGCCGCAGGAGCGGGAAAATCGTTTTCATGGGATGGGCGGTGGCGCGGCGGCGGGCGGACCCGCCGTCGCGCGGTTGCTACGGCTTCGTGGCCAGCTTGGCCAGATACTTCGCCGGGTTCTTGTCGAACTTCGCCCGGCACTTTTCGCAGCAGAGTCTGACCTCCGTGCCCTCGTGGACAAACACATACGGTTTGCCCATCTCGCCAAGCTTTTCACCGGAGACCACGCAGGTCTCCAGCGGGTAGTTGCCCGCCCAGGCAAGAGCGGATGTCATCAGAAGGATAAGAAGTGATTTTTTCATGGAATGATTTTGTTGGTTGAGTTTTCTGCAAATGACGCTGGCGATCCGCCATGCATCGGGTGTTCGGGCAACGCCCGGCTCAAGCAACAAATGCAGGGGGAGCCATCGTCTGATGGCTGGAACCCGCGATGAACTCCACAAAAAACGAAGCAACCCTGCCTGGCGGTGCGAGGCCGGAAACAAACGACCTGACGCATCCGTGCGCCAATGCTTCGACCGGGTCGGGCAGCATGGCGATCAACGGGCAGACCGGAGAATGAATAGCATCCGCCACCGGGACGGGAGCCGCGAGCCCGTTGCAGCACTTCTCGGCGCAGGGCTGGCTGCTCTTTTCCTTCTTGCAGCAGGAGTGCTCCTGCGGATGGCCGCCAGTCAGCGAAGCGATCGCGCAGTGGTTTGACGCCACCATCCATGCCATGACCAGCACCGCCACAACGGGCAGCCGGAGATGATGGAATGGCCCCTTCATTGTTCCAAACGGTAATACTAGATCCTGGCTTTTGCAAACAGAGAGGAGTCAGCCAGAATGCTCGCTGGAGCAAAATCTCACCGCACCTCGAGCGGGCGGTAGACGATGATGCCGTAGTGGTCGCTCGAGCCCTTGAGGTATTGGGAGATCCGGGAGTCGAGGATGACCTTGCGGCCGAGGCTGCGCTTCGAGGTGGCGTGCATGAAGTGGACGCCGTCAGGCTTGCGGACGGCCATTCCGACGTGCGAAGTGTAGCCGCTCTTGTCGCGCGAGGTGATGGCGATGATGTCCCCGGTCTGGAGGTAGCGCTCGGCGGTGGCGACGCGGTCGCGGGGGATGTGGTAAACGGGCAGTGAGGAGACCCGTTCCTGGATTTTGGCCATCTCCGGGAGAAGGCTTGGGTTGTTCCGAAGGTAGCGGTAGCTGCGCCATGCGGAGGTCATTTCAGTGATGTTGCGGCTGAGCGGCACTCCTCCCATCTGGCGGGTCGGATTGGTGGAGAGCCCGCGGGTTCCGTTGTTTGCAAAAACCTCCTCAAGGAAATGCATGCGCGACAGGAAGCTGCCCGTGCAGAGACCGTCGCGGTAGCGCTCGAGCTCGATCATGCTCAGGAGATCCTCAGGCGTGTAGCCGCCATCCTTCATCCGGAGCATGCGGGCGAACCCCAGCGCCACCTCGTAAAATGTCCAGCAATCGAGGCCGTTGAGATTGACCGAGGGCGACTCTATGTGGTCGTCGAGCTCGAGAGTGTAATTGACGTAGGGAGTCCCGAGCAGCGCCCGGCCGACACGCGCGGTGCGCTCGCCCAGCGGGAGGGCACGCCAGTTTTCCTTTTCGGCCAGATCGACCAAGCGGTTGAACTTTTCCTGTCCCTTGAAAACCACGCTCATGGGCAGGCGCGACTGGTATTGGGGGACGACTGCCGCCGTCGCGGTGGAAAATGCGAGGGCAAGCAGCGCTGCGGCGAGCAAAGGAATCTGTCTGATCATCGTGCCCGTAAAATCGCCGCCACGCCCGCCATGTCAAACGGGAAGAATTTCGGACGGCGTTGCCGGCCTTCGCCACCACGCAGCCGGTGACCCTGAACCGCTCGCCCGAGGCGATCCGCCGTGTGACCAGTGGTTGTCTTTTTGCGGATTCTCCAATACACCGGATCCTGCATGGCCGAGCCAGTCCGCTTCCAGCATTTTGAAGTTCCCCTCCGCGGGGATGGCACGCTTTCCGAGCTCGGCCGGGGAGCGATGGGCATCACCTACAAGGCGTTCGACACGAACCTGCGGTGTTTTGTCGCGCTGAAGGTGATCAACTCGACATTTCTGGGAAGCGAGATCGCCCGCGAGCGGTTTCTGCGTGAGGCCCGGGCGGCCGCCGCGCTCCGGCATCCGAATGTGGCCACCGTCTTCCACCTTGGCGAGGAGGGTGGCGACTGGTTCTACGCGATGGAGTTTGTGGACGGCGAGACCGTCGAGGCGATGATGAAGCGCGAGGGAGCGATCCCGGTTGCGACCGCCCTCGGGATCGTGATCCAGGTCGCGCGCGCGCTCGGGGCGGCACAGAAGCAGGGACTCGTGCATCGCGACATCAAACCCTCGAACCTCATGCTCGTCCGGGAGGACGACGGGGAGTTCACGGTGAAGGTCATCGACTTCGGCCTCGCAAAAAATTCCGCCGGCACCGGAGAAGACACGGCGACGCTCACGATGGGGGGATTTCTCGGCACCCCCCACTTCGCCAGTCCGGAGCAGCTCGAGGAGCGCGAGCTGGATGTGCGATCCGACATCTATTCGCTCGGCGTCACGCTCTATTACATGCTCGCCGGACGTGCGCCTTTCAGCGGCTCGCTGGCTCAGGTCATGAGCCAGCACCTGCATCGCGAACCTCCTCTTGACACGCTTTCCGGCCAGCCGCCGCAGGTTGTTGCGCTCCTCCGTCACATGCTGGCCAAAGATCCCGGCGGGCGTCCCCAGACGCCTTCCGACCTGCGGCGAGAAGCCGAAGCCTGCCTGGCGGCGGTGAACGGGTCTCCCGCCGCAGCGCCTTCTGCCGCTGCGGCGGATTCCGAAAATTTCGAAACGCAAGTCCTCGACGCGCCGACGGCGGCGGGTCCGGCGGAGCCTGCCGCCGGGACTGTTTTTGCCGGGCGCTACCGGATTGTGCGCGAGATGAAGGCTTCCGGCGCGGGAAGGGTTTTTCAGGCGGAGGTGGTGGAGACGGCGGAGCCTGTCACCCTTCTGATTCCCGATGCTTCGCTGCTCTCGTCCGCGGAAGCCTTTACCCGGTTCGAGGATCAGGTCGGCGCACTTCAGAGGATTCCATCACCGGCGCTCCAGAAGATTCTATCGTTTGAACGCCTCGGGCAGGTGAGCTTCCTGACGATGGAATGGGTGGAGGGTCCCAGCCTCCTCGACCTTCTGCGCGCCCGCAAAGCTTTGTCGCCCTCCGAGGCGCTGGCGATCCTGGGTCCGCTGGCCTCCGGATTCGAAGCGCTTTTTTCCGCCGGTTTCCCCTGCCCCGATGCTGCAACCCGCGATGTGATGCTGCCCGGCTCGGACCCCGCCATTCCCGTCCCGGCGGCTCCGGCGGTCAAGATCAATGCGCTCCCGCTCGGGAACTCCGCAGGCAACCCCGAGATGACACTGGTGACATCGTCGTTTGCCACGTTGCGGGATGGCGGTGCATTCACCGGGCACGAGGTCCGGGGATATGTCTACGTGATAGCATCCATAGCCTACGAAATGCTGGGCGGGGTGAAATCGGACAGCGCCATTCCGATCCCCGGGCTCTCCGAAGCGGCGAACCATGCTTTGCGCCGGGCGCTCGATCCCACCACGTCATTCGATGCGATTGCAGCGTTTTTCTCGGCGCTGGAATCCGGCATGGGTTCCCTGCAGCCGACGCCCGCCCGCCCTTCCGTGCCGGCCTCCCCGCCGCCTTTACCGGCGGCCAAGTCCGGTTTCCCAATTCCTTTGCTGATCGGTTTGGGGGCCGTGGGTCTTCTGGCAGTCGCCGGGTTATTCTTTTTGCGGACCAAAGCCTCTCCTCCTGCACCCGCTCCGGTTGCTGCCGCCACGCCGACACCGCTCGCCAGTCCGTCTCCGACGCCTTCCGCGACGCCCGTCGCGACGGCAACACCGGATCCGGTTGCAGAGGGGCTGGCCCATGCGCGCCAGATCGCCGCAGACGATCCGGCGGCCGCCTTGGGATCGCTTGTCGCGCTGGCCAGATCCCACTCCGGCCAGCCGGAAACCCGCGAGACCGTGGTCGAATTTGTCACAGCCCTCCGCAGCCGCCGCGATGCGCTGAATCCCGGCCAGGCGGCCGCGCTCCGCGAACCGCTCGAGGCGGCCGCGGCACTCGATGTGGTCGAGGCTCAACTGACCCTCGGCGAAGACCTGCTGGAGAGCGATCCGAAGGACGCCCTCAAGTGGCTTCTCGCCGCTGCAAAAAACGGGAACACCGACGCCATGGTCCTTGCCGGGCTTGCCCTTGCGAAGGGGGTGGGTTCCGGGGCGCCCGACTATCCGGCGGCGGCCGATTGGTTCCAGCGCGCGGCCGACCGCGGTGACGGGCGCGCCATGTTCGCGCTCGGAGAGTGCTACTACTACAGCAAGGGGGTCACCCGCGATCCGAAGCTCGCTCTGGAGTGGCTCGACAAAGCCGCCGGAAAAAACAATGCGCGGGCGCTCGACCTGCTGGGCACCCTTTGCAGCAAGGGCATTCCCGGCGTGCTGCCGCGCGATCTTCCCAAGGCCTTCTGGTATTTCACCGCCGCCAAGGATCTCGGATACACCCCGGCCTATGCAAACCTCGGTGTCCTGTTCATGACCGCGCCGCCGGAGCTTGCCGACAAAAAACTCGCTGTCGAACTTTTCAAGCAGGGCGCGGAAAAGGGGGATCCCCGCTCCATGTATTTCTATGCCGGCTGCCTCCGCGAAGGCCTGGGCGATGTGGCAAAAGACAAGGTCGCCGCGCAGGAATGGTATGTCAAAGCCGCCGAACTCGGTGTGCAGGAGGCCCGCGACTGGTGCCGGACAAACAATGTGCCGTTCAACTCCCCCGTGAAACAAATGCACTGAGGGCACTGGAGTTCCGGGCCGATTTTGGCCACGCAACCCCGTTCATTCTTGCCAATCCAGCCCTGGGCGGATAGGAAACCTGCCATCATGAAAACGAACCATGTTGCTTCGGCTGTGATGGGTGTTGCCCTTTTGACGACTGCTTGCCAGAACCTGACTCCCGGAGAAAACGCCGGTGTCTTCGGGGCTGCCGCCGGCCTTGCCACGGGGATTCCCCTGGCCGTTGCCGGGGTGGATCCTGCGATCACGATTCCCGTGACGGCGGGAGCCGTTGCTGTCGCCGCCGCGGGCGCCTACATCATTTCCAAACAGCAGGCCACCGAGCGCCAGCGCAAGGTCGCCGAGCAGCGCGCGAAGCTCTACATGGCCCGCCTCGAAAAGCAGCAGCAGGAGCAGGCTGCCGCGAAAAAAGCCAAGAAGCCGCGCTACATCGCCGTGCAGACCGAGAAGACGGAAAAGACGCAGGGCAAGGCGGCTGTGATGGTCTTCGACACCCAGAGCAACGAGATCGTCGGGAACAGTGTCTATGACATGAAGTCCACCCCGCAGGTCGGCGAGACGACGAAATTCGACACCTACACGGCGCAATACGTCGGCGCCGGGAACTCCGTCCAGTAAAAAAGGCTACCGGGTCGGTGTACCCGGGTTTCCCTCGTCCAGATACTCCGTTCCGCCCACGGAAGTGGTCTTGAGGTATTGCTGCCATCCGGATTCGTCCGAGGCGCCTTTGAGAACATTTTCCACGGGGGCTGGCACCGGGTGGGGGTAGTTGACGAGGGCTTCGCCCAGGATCCGTCCGTCCATCTTTTGTGCGGGCGGCACGCCGAGGATCCAAAGCACGGTCGGTGCGATGTCGACATTTCCGGAAGGCAACTTGTCAACAAAACCCGCGCGGAAATCCGGGCCGTTTGCGATCAGCGTGTTGTGCATGTCATACGGGCTCAGCGAGCCGTGCGTTCCCCTGCCCGTTTTCTTGAGCGGCGCGGTGTCTGCGGTGATGAGCCCCTTCACACCGGATGCATTCGGAGAATCATTCCAACGCAGCGAGACAACCACATCCGGCGCTTCGGAGGAATTGATGCGGGCGGCGCTCAGCGGGAAAGTCCCCGGCTGTCCGCCAGAAGAAAAAATCACGCCGCACTGGCGGGACTTTTGAAGGCTGTCCACCACACGGGCCTGCGTCGCGGCGTCGCGGCCCGCGATGTAGAAAAAGACAGATCCCCCGTTTCCGACCACCAGGATTTCTCCCGCTTCCGGCTGCGCGGAAAACTTTTTTGTCGCGCGGAGGCCGGCCGAGTTGAGAATGGAAACGAAATCGACCGACTGGTCGATGGTTGAAAACCCGTGGTCCGAGGCGAGGAGGATGTCGGTTTTATCCCGGAGGCCTTTTGCCTGCAGCGCGTCGAGCACGAGGCCGAGCATCCGGTCGTTTTCCCGGAGCGAGGCGAGGGCCTTCTCGCTGCCCGGCTGGGTATCGTGCTGGGTGTAGTCCGGGTCGCTCAGCCACAGGAGGGTTAGCTTCGGGACACCGTCTTTCCAGAGCTCCTTGAGGAGGACATCGACAGTCCACTGGTTTTGCGGGACATCGGGGAAGCTAGGCTTCTCGGGAAATTTCCCGAAAGATGCTTCAAGCCCGGTGAGAAGGCTTTCCGGGAGGGATTTTCCCGCAAAGACGTTCACCGATTTTGCGGCGGCTCCCGAGGTGCGGTTGGACGAGCGGTCCGGAAGCAGGGCGACCGGTTTGGTCCCCGCGACCAATGTGGAAAACCCGGCGGCCTGGAGGGTTTCATACATGGTCGGGACGGCGAGGTATTTCCCGCCTGTAGCCTCATCCCCGGCGCGGACGGATTTTATGGACTCCGTCGGGGAGGATTCCGCCGGATTGAGTTTCGGCCGGAATTCGCGGTTTCCCACGATCCCGCTATTGGCCGGATACATGCCGGTGGCCAGCGCGGTTCCGTTGACTTCCGTCGTGCTCGGATAGACCGCGTGCTGGCGGCTGAAAAACGTGCCGCCCTGCCGGAGCTTTTCCAGAATTGGCGTGTTGGAATCGTTGACCATGTCCGGTCGCAGCCCGTCCCAGACGATGAGGACGACGTGCTCTGCGGTGCCGGCATCGCGGGCCTGGAGCGGCAGGTTGAGGAGAAGGGCGGCGGCGCACCAGAACCGGAAGGAGGAGAAGATTTTCATGGGAGGAGATTATTTGGAAGCCAGGATGACCGCGCCGGCGAGAATCAGGGACCCGCCCGCCCAGTGGTGCCAGGTGAGGGGTTCGTGAAGAAACCATCCCGCCAGGGCAATGGCAAAAATCACGCTCAGCTTGTCCACCGGCGCGACCTGCGACGCCTGCCCGAGCTGGAGCGCCCGGAAGTAGCAGATCCACGAGAGGCCGGTCGCCAGACCGGAGAGGCCGAGAAAAAGCCATGTCCGGCGGGATATTCCGGCCAGCGCCGAAGCCGAAACGACCGGAGAGGCCAGCAGCCAGACAAAGACCAGAACAACCGAGGTGCGGATCGCCGTGGCAAGGTTTGAATTGATCCCCTCCACCCCGACCTTCGCCAGCACGGTCGTCACACCGGCAAAAAGCGCCGAGAGAAGCGACCAGGTCAGCCAGTGGTTTGAAATGGCGGGCATGAATCGGAGGATTTCAGAGTTTTTCTGCCCGGCGCGCAATACAAACCCCGTTTTCTGCGGATTTCCCGCGGCGTGCGATTCGGGCGGCGTTCCTCCTTGCCAAGTGCCGCAATCCCCTTATCCTGTTCCGCCTCAATATGAATATGACCGATTTTGTGATTTTCGCCCAGGCGGCGCCTGCGGGACAGCCGAACCTGCTGGTCTCGATGATGCCGCTGGTTTTTATCTTCGTAATTTTCTATTTCCTGCTCATCCGTCCGCAGCAGAAAAAGCAGAAGGACCATGAGAAGCTCGTCGCCGCGGTGAAGACCGGGGACCAGGTCGTCACAAATGCCGGAATCCACGGCACGGTCTCCAACGTGAAGGAGAAGACGGTCATCATCCGGATCGCGGACAACGTCAAAGTGGAATTCGACCGGGCGGCGATCGTGGTCGTCGAGAAGGTCGCCGAAGCCTGAGCCCCTGCGGCTGCTGAAGCCACAACTACACGATGTCACCCGCCCTTACGTTCACTCTCGGCCTGGCGCTTCTGCTGCTTTTCGGCTGGTATTTCGCAACCGAGCTCACCTCCCGCAAACGCTGGCTGGGGCTCATCCTGACAGTCTTTTTGGTCGCATTCTGCATCGAGCAGGTGTGGCCGCCCGGGCAAAAAATCCGGCTCGGCCTCGACTTGCAGGGGGGCACATCGTTCCTGATCCGCCTCATCCCGCAAACCGAGAACGGCATCACGAAGGATCTTCTGGACCAGGCGGTCGAGGTCATCCGCAAGCGAGTGGACCAATACGGAGTCAGCGAGCCGGTGATCAGCCCGCAGGGAACCGACCGGATCCTCGTCCAGATCGCCGGGCTCGACACCCGGCAGATCGAGGAGGCGAAGTCCCAGCTCCAGCGCGTCGCCAAACTCGAGTTTGCCATCGTGGGAGAAGGAGGCCCGGCCCGCGTGGCGCGGATCCAGGCCGGAGAGGAGATCATGCCTCCGGCTTATGTCCTCAAAACAGAAAAGCCCGCCAAGGACTCCAAGGAGGAGACCCAGCTTCTGGTGACCCGCCGGCCGGCGCTCACCGGCGAGCATGTGACCCGCGCATTCGCGTTTTTCGACCAGCAGGGATACGGGGTATCACTGGAGCTAGATCCCGAGGGTGCCAAGATTTTTGACGAGGTTGCCTCGCAGCACAAGGGCGACCGGATGGCGATCATCCTTGATGGGGAGGTCCTCTCCGCACCGACGCTCCAGAGCAACTTCTATGGCGGCCACGCCCAGATCACCGGCCACTTCAGCGACAAGGAAGCCCGCGATCTGGCCAGCGCGCTGGAAAATCCGCTCCGTGTTCCCGTTCAGATCGAGGAAACCCGCAGCGTCTCTCCCACACTGGGCGCGGACTCCGTGAAGAGCGGCGTCGTGGCGGGATTGGTCGGCTTGGTCATGGTGATGGCGTTCGTCATGCTCTATTACCACTTCGCCGGACTGGTTGCGATTTTCGGCCTTCTCATCAACATCGTGATCTTGTTTGGAACGATGGCGATGTTCCACTTCACGCTCACGCTGCCGGGCATCGCGGGCATCATCCTGACGATTGGCATGGCGGTGGATGCCAACGTGCTCATCTACGAGCGGCTGCGCGAGGAAACTGCCGCGGGGAAGTCGTTGTCTGCGGCTCTCAGCGGGGCTTATGACAAGGCGTTCAGCGCGATTTTCGACGCGAATGCCACGACCTTGATCACGGCCGTGATCCTTTTCTGGCAGGCGACCGGCTCGGTGCGGGGGTTTGCGGTGACTCTCACCCTCGGCATCGTCGCCTCGATGTTCTCGGCGCTTCTCTTCACGCGCACGGCATTCCGCTGGTTGGTGGACAAGAACATTCTCAAGCGGCTGACAATGCTTGACCTCATCCCGAAGAGGAAATTCGACTTTCTCGGGAAGCGCTGGCTTGCAGCCCTGTTTTCACTCCTTCTCATCGGGGGATCGATCGGCGTTTTTGCGATGCGCGGACAGAGCAATTTCGGCATCGATTTTCGCGGGGGAGACCTCCTGATCGTGGAATCCTCGAAACCGGTCAGCGTCGCCGACGCTCGCCAGGCTGTTGATGATCCGGCCGTTGTCATCCAGTATGAACGCGCGGGAATGAAGGAACTCCTGACTTTCCGGAGCCCGCAGGGAACTTCCGATGCCGTGTTGGCCAAGCTGCGAACAGCCTTCCCGGACCGTGGTGTCGTGGCGCTCGGACAGGACACCGTGGGAGCCCTCATTGGAATAGAGTTTGCTAAAAAAGCGCTTTGGGCGCTCGGGCTTGGGATGGTTGGAATCCTGATTTATGTCACCCTGAGGTTTGAATTTTCCTTTGCCCTGGGTGCGCTGGTTGCCCTTCTGCACGACGTCATCATCACCCTCGGCCTGTTTTCCCTCATCGGCGGCGAGCTTTCCCTCGTCATGGTCGGGGCGGTTCTCACGATTGCCGGATACTCGATCAACGACACAATCGTTATTTATGACCGGATCCGCGAGGGACTGAAGCAGGGCGAGCGAGGCTCGATCCAGACGCTTATGAATACGAGCATCAACGAGACGCTCGGGCGCACGATCCTCACCGGAGGAACGACCCTGCTCTCCGTGGGGGCATTGTATTTCTTCGGAGGGGCCGTGCTCCGTGACTTCTCGTTCGCCATTCTCATCGGAATCCTGATCGGCACCTACTCCTCGATCTGCATCGCGGCTCCAATCGTTCTCTGGGCCTCGAAACTGCGTGGCAAGAGTGTGCGCCGCGAGGTTTTGGAGAGCGAAGCCCTCAAGCAGGCTTGAGAGAGACCCTGCAAAACTCCCTTGCAGGAGGGGTGGCCAGGCGGGAGCAGCGTCCGCGGCAATGAAAAAAGCCGTCCTGATCGCTGTCGTTCTCATGGCCTCCGCCGCCGCGGCTTCCGCGCAGTGGAATGTCGTCATGCACGACGGACGGCGGCACGTCCCGATCGGGGATGTCGCGAATTTTTACAAGCTGAACCCGCCGGACATTGATGGCGGCTCGTTCACCCTCACCGGCCAGGGCCGCACGATCCGGGGGAAGGCCGGGACGCGCGAGATCTGGATCAACAACGTCAAATACATCCTCTGCTTCGACATCGTGGCGAAGAACGGCCTGCTCCTGATCTCGGCCATGGATGTCACAAAAATCATCGAGCCGGTGATGCGGCCGGGCAAGATCAAGAACGCCACGGCGGTGCGGACGGTGATTCTGGATGCCGGCCACGGCGGCCACGACAGCGGGGCCCGCGGGCCGCTCGGCTCCGAGAAGGATGCCACGCTCGACGTCGTGCTCCACGCCAAAAAGCTTCTCGAGCAGAACGGCTACAATGTGCGCCTCACCCGCATGACCGATGTTTTTATCCCGCTCGAAAAGCGCCCCGCGCTTGCCAACAAGTATCCGAATGCGATTTTTGTCAGCGTGCACTTCAACAAGAGCAACAGGGTCGGCGGGACGGGGATCGAAACCTACGCGCTGGCTCCGCGCGGCGTTCCCTCGATGGACGAGGAAAACCTGAGCTACAGCGATTTCAAGCAATACCCCGGACACGCGAGGGATTCGGAGAACATCGCGCTGGCCACCGCAATGCATTCCTCGATGCTGCGCCACCTCCGCCTGTTTGACCGGGGGATCAAGCGGGCGCGGTTTGTCGTCATCCGGGACATCGAGATTCCGGGGGTGCTTCTGGAAGGCGGATTCATGAACCACCCGGTCGATGCGCGGCAGATCGCCTCCGGCGAGTTCCGCGACGCGTTCGCGCGGGCGATCCTGGAGGGGGTGAACCGCTACAAGAGCGCGGTCGCCGGGCAGATGCAGTATTTCAAGCCGTCCGCTGTCGTCGCGGCAACCGACACCACCACCGCTCCCGAGCTGAAGAAGAAAGACCCGCCGGCTCCGGTGGGATCGAAAACCGACATCATGCAATCGGTGAACCAGGCCGCGGGCGCTCTGGCTGTTCCCTCAACTGGAAATTGAAATGTCCGCACCCGAACGAAAACTGGACCCCATCGGTGTTTTTGATTCCGGCATTGGAGGGCTGACCGTCGCCGCGGCCTTGCAGGAGATCCTTCCCTCGGAAAATATTTTCTACATCGGCGACACTGCGCGGGTGCCGTATGGCGGAAAAAGCCGGCGCACCGTCGAGCGCTACAGCATCGAGATCGGCGGGCTCCTTCTCGCCGAGCAGGCGAAGATCGTCGTCGTCGCCTGCAACACGGCCTCCGCACTTGCGGTGCCGAAGCTGAAGGAAATTTTCAATGTCCCCGTCCAGGGCGTCGTGGCTCCGGGTGCCGAGGCGGCCGTCCGCGCCACAAAGAGCGGGAGGATCGGAGTGGTCGGAACCCGCGCCACGATCACCAGCGGGGCGTATGAGCATGCGATCAGGAATATTGACCCGGCCTTGAAGGTTTTCAGCGCCGCCTGCCCCCTGCTTGTGCCTTTGATCGAGGAGGGACTCTTCGACGACCCCGTGACCGACCAGATGCTCTCCCGGTATCTCTCTCCGCTCCTGGCCGAAAACATCGACACCCTTGTCCTCGGCTGCACCCACTATCCGCTTCTGCGTCAGGCCATCGAACGCACAGCAGGCCCAAAACTGACTCTTGTGGACTCCGCGAACAATTGCGCTCTCGCCGTCAAAGAACTTCTCAAGGCGCAATCCCTTTCGGCGCCTTCGGAGCGTCTGGGCCGCCTCGATGTGGCCCTGACCGATTCCACCGAAGGATTTCTGCGTGTGGCTCAAAAGGCGCTCGGACTCGAAATCGGCAACGTCCAGCTCCGTGCCGTTCAGACCGGCGAATAGAGGATCTGTTTGGGACGACGTGCCGTTCGATGTCGTTGCCATGCTGTTCGATGTGGTCGAGTTGGACGACAGCGACGATCCCGCGGTTTTTAAGAAGCCATGTCAGGTTGTCCAGAGAGGCCCCGGCCAATCCGGATTCAAAACTGCGAGGAGGAAAAGAGTTCCACTTCGGAATACGGCGTCGTTCGGGGCTCCCCTGCCAGGTAGCCCTGCACATACTCCACTTGCATTTCCACGAGGAGATCGAAAACCGCCCGCGTTTCGACATATTCGGCGACAACGGGGATCCGGAGCGCGGAGGCGAGGGCCTGGACGGCCCGGACCACAGCCTGGCTGAACGGGTCCCGGTCCAGATGCCGGATGAAAGACCCCTCGACCTTGATCATGTCAATCGGAAGCGACTTGAGATAGCTGAGCGACGAGGCTCCGGTTCCGAAGTCATCCAGCGCAAACCGGAATCCCCGCTCCCGGAGCGATGACATGACTTTCTCAGCGCCGCCGAGATTGGAGATAACCTCATTTTCCGTCAGCTCAAAAATAATCCTCTCCGGGCCGACCGCGTAGCGGGCAAGCGTCGATTCGACAAAATCCGCGAAGTCATCCCCGGCAAACGAACTCGCGGAAATGTTGATCGAAAGGGTGGTTCCGCTGCACTTCGAAAGCGCCTCCGCGGCACGGGCGATGACGAAGCGGTCCAGCTTGGCCGCCTGGCCCGATCTCTGGATCGAGCTCATGAAGGCCGCCGGGTGCACGGGGGAGCTGTCCGGGCGGTCGCTCAGGCGCAGAAGCACCTCATGGAAGAAGACCGAGCGCCCCCGGGCGGAAACGACGGGCTGGAAATAAATCCCGAGCGTCCCCTCCTCCATGGCGCTCTTGATCCGCGCCGACCAGTTGTTGTCCGCCACAAGGGTCTCCAGCGCGCTGCCCCCCCGGCCGTGCAATTCCACCCGGTTTCTTCCTCCCGCCTTGGCGGCATAGCAGGCGGCATCCGCCACCCCGATGACATCCTGCACATCGCGTTCCCCGTCGATGGGGGCCACGCCGATCGAGGCTCCGATCCGGAACGATCTTCCTCCCTCCGAAAAGGCGATGTCCTCAATTTTTCCACGGAGTTTTTCCCCGATTTCGAGAGCATCCGCGATGGCGCAGCCCTCGAGGATGATGACAAATTCGTCGCCGCCGAAGCGGACCAGCACATCGTCCTCGCGCACTGCCTGCCGGAGAATATCCGCCACCAGAAGCAGAAGGCGGTCCCCCGCATCATGGCCGAGGGTGTCATTGACGACCTTGAAGTTGTCGAGATCGATGTAGAGAAGCGCGCCGGGAGAGCCCTCCCGCGCGGCGGCGACCGCATCGCCGACGGCCACCGGGAGACGCCGCCGGTTATAGAGCCGGGTGAGCGGGTCGTGCTCGGCGAGGAACTCCAGGTCGTTCTCCAGCCTCCGGCGCTCAGCGATGTCTTTTACGGCCGCTTCCGCGACGGCAAGCCTCACATCCAGCAGGCCGGGATGATACGGTTTGCCAATGTAATCGTCCGCACCGGCATCAAGGATCTCCTTGAGATCGTCCGGGCGGTTGTTCCCCGTGCCCGCAAGAATGTAATAATATTTCCCCTGCAGCTGGGTCCGGAGAAGGCGGCTGAAATCCAATCCGCTCATTCCGGGCAACTGGATGTCCAAAACAATCAGCGGATAGAATGCCCCGGCAAGCAGCTCGCAGGCGGCCTCCGCAGAATCGCAACCGGACACCTCATGCCCGCGCGCCCGGATCATCCGCTCCAGAAGCAGCCGGGTCGGCCGGTCATCCTCGACGACCAGAACATTCAGGGATGAGCCCATGGAATCCACCGGTCGGGCGAGTTCGAGGGTTTCCGCGGGGGTGGACGGGTTCATTGGTCGGTCCGATATTCCGGTCGGTTGCCCAAAAAAGCAAGTGCTGCGAACAGGCGAACGGCATCCCCGGACACAAAAGAATGCGGATTGAAAATCGCCCGGCCCCCGTTAAGGTCCGGCCAATGGGAATTGAACGCATCCTGCTGGCAGCGCAGGGCTATATCGAACTGGAGATGCCTGCGGAGGCGCTCACAGAGCTCGACCGGTTGGCGACGGACGACCGCGACCGCGAGGAGGTTCTTCAGCTCCGTCTCTTTGTGATGATGCGCGGGCGGCTCTGGCAGCCGGCGCTCGAGGTTTGTTCCCGGCTGCGGCAACTTTTTCCCGAGGGCTCCACCGGATATATTCACGGGGCCTTCTGCCTGCACGAAATGGGCCGCACGGCCGAGGCCAAGAGCCTGCTCCTTCAGGGGCCGTCCAGCCTCGCGAAGGAAGCCACGTTTTTTTACAACCTCGGCTGCTATGATGCCGTCCTCGGAAACCTCCAGGAGGCCGCCGCCGCCCTCCGCACCAGCTTCGAGATGGACAAAAAATTCCGCGAGATCGCGAAATACGATCCCGACCTGAAGTCCGTGAGCGGGCTGTTGTGACCGCCGACATGCCATCCCGCATCCGTGCGGCTTTCGAGGAGAACTTCTCCTCGGGCCGTGAGGTGGGCGCGGCCGTTTCGGTCTGGCAGGGCGGACACGAGATCGTGAGCTTGAGCGGCGGGTTCCGCGATGCGGCACGCACGATTCCGTGGGAGCCGGACACGCTGGTGCTCATCTGGTCCGCCACCAAGGGCATGGCGGCGGCCTGTGCGCTTCATGCGCTGGAACGTGCCGGATGCGATCCCGACTGCCGGATGGAGGACATCTGGCCGGAGTTCGCGCGGGCAGGCAAGGAGCGCATCACCATCGGGGAGGTTCTTTCCCACACCGCCGGGCTGGGAGCGCTCGACCGGACGGACCTTTCGGTTCTGGACCACGAATCGGTCGCGCGGGCCATCGAGGATCAGGTGCCTTTCGCGGGAGCAGACGAGGGACCGGGCTACGGACCGAGGACATTCGGATTCCTTGCCGATGAGATCGTGCGCCGGCTCGACGGGGGAACCCCCATCGGACAATACTGGCGAAGGGAATTCGGGGATCCACTCGGCCTTGATCTCTGGATCGGTCTGCCGGAGGAGGAGCACGGGCGCGCGGCGTCTATCCTGCCTCCCCGCGCGGGGACTCCCCCGCCAAACCCCGCCTTCCACGAAGCCATGGCCATTCCGGATTCGCTGACACGCAAAGCCTTTTCCTCCCCCGGCGGGCTTTTGGCAGTTTCGGCAATGAACTCTCCGGCCGCACGCTCGGCCGCGCTCCCCTCAATGGGAGGCATCGGCACCGCCTCTGCACTTGCGAAGTTTTACTCCATCCTTGCCGGCGGCGGGGCCTGGAACGGGAAACCCTTCTTTGGAAACAACGCCATGTCGTGGATGTCCTCCCGGCGCTCGCAGGGGTTCGACAAGATCCTCCACCTGGAAACCTCGTTCTCGGCCGGGTTTATGATGGACCCTCTCGATGCGTGCGGCCGTAAAATCCGCAGGATCCTCGGCCCCTCTCCCGGGGCGTTCGGCCATCCGGGTGCCGGCGGGAGTCTCGGGTTTGCCGATCCGGATTCCGGGATCGGCTTCGGCTATGTCATGAACCAGATGGAGCAGGGTGTCCTGCCGGGAGGGCGCGCGAGCGCTCTCGTCCGCGCCCTCTATTCCGGATCTTCTGCATGAAGCTTGGCAGAACCGATATCCTCCCGGCGCTGTGTTTTCCCTTTGAACTTCCTTTGCAGCACGGTTAGGAGATAGAAAAGCCTATGGCCCGCCGAAAAAAAACCTCCCTGCAGCCGATTTGGATCATCCTGGCCGCCGCACTGATCCTGGCGGCATTTCTGGGTTCGCGACTTTTTCAGGCCGGCGGCTCGGATCCCTTCCGCACGGTGGCGACTCTGGACGTTCCCGGCTACATGGAAAACGCCAACAGCCTCCGCGGAAATGTTTACAAGGTCGAGGGAGAGGTTTCGAACTCCCTCGCCTGGTCGCCCGCCTCCGGGCGGCTGATTGCCGTGGACGTGGAGAAGGAGACCATCCCGATTCTGGTCACGACCGAGTTCAATGCCATGAACATCCAGAAGGGGCAAAAATACGTCTTCGTCGTCGAGGTTGATGAAAACGGCGTGCTCCGGACCAAAAAACTTTCCCAGTCATGAAAGCCCCCTTCGTTGTCTCGGCAGCCCTCCTGCTCGGCGCTCTGCCGGCCCTCCCGCAGCAGGGCGGAGGGATTCCTCCCGGTGCGGGGGATTCCAAAGCCGCGACGGGAGGGGCGCGTCCCGGCCAGATGAACGAGGGGTTCATCGGCAGGGATGTCCCGCATTTCGATCCCGGCAATGACACGGTTGCCTACGACGGAAAGCTCTGGAACATCAATGACAACCGCCTCTTCCGCGCCCGGTTTGAAAAATACCTGAACGCAGCCCCGGCGACCGACGCGGCCGATGTCACCTACCGCGAGACGATCGACAAAATCATGGACCTGCTCTCGCCTGGCAAGGCGAACAAGCAGAACCAGGACGCCGCGTTCGCTCTTCTCAAACAGGCTTCGGAATACAAGGACGACGCGAACCTCTGCAGCACGCTCGCGGATGCGATCTACGCCTCAAAAAACAATCTCGCGCAGGTCGAGCGCCTCAAGCAGGAAAACGCCCTTCTCGAGAAGCAGCGCACCACGGCGGAGTGGAACAACGAGGTCGCCTCGTCCGCGACCGTGCTCGGGCATAAGGTTTCCAAGGACGACGCGCTCGGGCAGGAAAACCAGAAGCTCGCCCGCGACGCGCGCCTCGCGCGAACGAAACGCCAGCTCTCCGAAGTCGGCCAGACGATCGAGAACAACAAGGCCCGGATGGCCATGCTGGAGATGACGGCCAAGGGCCACCTCCAGGCGCTCATCATGCAGTTCTTCGCGACCCGGCGGTTCCAGCACGTCATCATTGCAAACCGGTTCTACCGCGCGCTCTACACCGACGGCGACAATTCGATCGAGGTCTTCAAGAAGATGGTGGACACCCTCCCGACCAACAAGGATGCGGGCCAGGCGAAGATCGAGGCCGAGTTCAACCCGAAGATTTCCGGGGAGGCCAAGGGCGGGACCTATGTGCAGGGGGGAGCCGGAGCGAACGGCACTTCGGCGGGCGGCGGGACATTCGTTCCCTCCGGCCAGTCGTTCTCCGCCGAGGGAATGAAGTTCGGAGTCGGGAACATGAGCGTCGAGAGCCTGGTGGGCGGGACCGCCACAGCCGCCCAGGCGATCAGCAAGCTCATCAGCTCCCTCAGCCAGCTCGACGGGCTCGCCAACGAGGCGATCCGCGACGTCAACGAGGGGATCGAAGCCTACAAGTTCCTGCTCGAAAAAAACGAGATGAAGAGCGCGACCGAGCGGCTCGCCGAGACGTTCATGGTCGGCGAATTCCTCCCAAGCGTCCGGCTGCTTAGCCGCGAGGACAAGCGCCGGGCGCTCACGTTCTCGCAGAAGAGCAACGAGCTGCTCGCCGCCCTCGAGGTGAACGACCTCACGCGCGCGGAAAAGCTTGTGAACGAGATCCAGGAAGTCGCCGGCGATTTCGATTCCAGCAAACCGCTTGCAAAGATCGAGACGGCCAAGACGGTGAGCTCGATGCATCTCGCCAAGGCCCGCAACGCGGCTGCCAGCGGGGACAAGGACGCCATGGAAGCCGAACTCCGCGCCGCGGCGGAGATCTGGCCGAGAAACCCGGCACTCTCCGAGGTGGGCGGAAAAATTTTCAGCCAGTCGGACCTCCAGAGCCGCGCGATCTCGGATTTCGACCAGCTCATCAGCCAGAAAAATTTCCGTCAGATCTACGACGCCAAGATGCGGTTCATTGCCGCCACGGCGATGTATCCGGACAAGCAGGAGCAGCTCCGCAAGGTGCTGGAGGACATGGCGTCCGTCGAAGCCGCGATCATCCGCGCGCAGGAGGTCGAGAAGCGCGGCAACTTCGCCGGGGCATGGGAGAGCGCGGAGGCCGCCTCGCATCAGTTTCCCGATGACAACAAGCTGAACCAGGTGCGTGCCAACCTCACGACAAAAGCCTCCGACTTCGTCCGTGCGATCCGGCAGGCGGAGGATCTCGAGGGGAGGAACCAGATCGGCTCGTCGCTCGCATGGTATCTGAAGGCCCAGAAAAGCTACCCGGCCAGCGAGTTCGCCCGCAACGGAATCGAGCGCATCAACTCCCGCATCCTTCCCGACGCGAAATAATCCCCCCGCGCTCCGCGATGAAACAGAAGATCCTCATCGTGGACGGCCACAGCATGATCTTCCAGTGGCCGGAACTGGCCTCAAAATATCCCTCGCAGGGGCCGGCCGTTCGCGAGTCCCTCATCCGCATGCTCACCGGCCTGCAGGACGGCTCGGACTGGACGGTGGCGGTCGTCTTCGACGGCCGGGGAGTGAAGCCGTCCGCCGGGGAGGAATCCACCGCGATCAAGATCTTCTACTCCAAATCCGGCCAGACCGCCGACGACATCATCGAGAGGCTCGCCGCCAAGTATGCGCCCGGGTGTGATGTGACCGTCGCCACCGACGACCATCTCGAGCGCCTCACGGTCGAATCGTTCGGCGCGATCGCGATCTCCTCGCGTCAACTCAAGGACGAGATCGAGGCGGCCGGGCACGTTGTCCGGCAGACCATCCAGCGGATCAACAAACTCCCGGGCGGAAGAGATCCCTTCCCCTCCGGCGGCACCATGTGATCCCTGCGCCGCCATCAAGACACGGGTGACGTTTCCACACCCGCCTCCAGGCTGGGGGGGGTGAAGTAGAATCCGAGCTCAATCCTTGTGCGCGAGGTGGCAGGCGAGCGCGGTGGCGAATTCGGCCTTCTTGAACGGCTTGGTCAGGAAACCATCCATTCCGGCGGAGAGGCATTTTTCGCGGTCACCGGGCATCACATTCGCGGTGAGCGCGATGATGGGCACCCGGCCGTTTCCGTTTTCCTGTCGGCGGATCAGTTTCGTGGCGTCGATTCCGTCGAGGACCGGCATCTGCATATCCATGAAGACCGCGGAAAAGCGGCCCTTTTCACAAGCTTCGACCGCCTCCTGTCCGTTGGAGGCAAACTCGACGCGGCAGCCGAGGCTGCGGAGCAAATTGCCGGCCAGCTTGCTGTTGACCCGGTCATCCTCGACGACAAGCACAAGCCCGTCAAAGTGTGAAGCTTCCGGAACGGCGGTCTCGTGTGCCAGCGGGCAGACGGCGGGATTTGTCGGGTCCACCGGTAAACGGAATGTGAACCTGCTGCCTTTGCCGGGTTTGGAGTCAACCGTGATGGTCCCGCCCATGGTTTCGGCAAGCTTCTGCGAGATTGCGAGCCCGAGGCCGGTGCCTTCAAACCCGCGGTGGAGCGTCGAGTCCGCCTGTGTGAACGGCTGGAACAAGCAGGTGAGAGTCTCGGGCGAAATGCCCGGGCCGGTATCCGCAACAGCGAAATCCAAAACGTCCAGTCCGCCCGTCGAAGCCGCAGAAACACGCAGGACGACCGACCCTTCGGAAGTGAATTTGACGGCATTGCCGAGGAGATTGATGAGGATCTGGCGGATCCGGCGCTCGTCCCCCGTGATCCGGTCCGGCACGCCGGGAGCCATTTCGCAGCGGAATTCGACCCCCTTGTCGGCGGCGGTTTTCCGGATCAGCAGCGAGGAGGATTCCACCAGCTTGGAAAGCGTGATCGGAACTGATTCGAGCGCCATCGTTCCTTTCTCGATACTCGAGAAGTCCAGGATGTCATTGACGATGGCGAGCAGGTGTTCGCCGCTGTCGCGGATCGTCCGCGCAAAATCCTGTTGCTCGGCATTAAGCGATGTGGTGGCGAGGAGTTCCGAAAACCCGAGCACGCCATTGAGCGGGGTGCGGAGTTCGTGGCTCATCACCGCGAGGAATTCGCTCTTCGCCCGGGCGGCGGCTTCCGCCCTGACCGCAAGCTCCCTGGCGGCGTGGAGGCTTTGGTTCAGCTCCTCGTTGGTTCTCCTCAAAGCGATCGCGTGCTCCTCGAGCAGTTGCTCGTCGTGCTTGCGCCGGGAGATGTCCTCGATGATGCAGAGGACGTGGTCCACGCTGCCATCGGATTTTCTCACGCAGCCCACGGAAATCAACGTCCAGACAAACGTGCCGTCCCTGCGGATGAAGCGCTTCTCCAGCTTATATTGCTCGATTTTCCCGGCAAGAAGGCGGTCGAAATGCTCCACATCGGCGGCCAGGTCATCCGGGTGCGTCATCTCCGCCCAGTTCTTCTGGACAATCTCCTCGCGCGTGTAACCCAGCATCTCGCAGAGCCGTTCGTTGACCTCGAGCCAGCCCTTCTCAATCGAGGTGATGCAGTTCCCATGCAGGGGCATCTCAAAGTAACTGCGGAAGCGGGCCTCGCGCTTTTGCAACTCCTCCTCAGCCAGCTTGCGACCGGTGATGTCAACCAGCGAAACCACGTAGCCGTGGTCCTTGGAAGCGTGCAGGCGTGCGGTGCTGATGAGGACGTTTTTGTCCGTGCCGTCCTTGTACCGGACGACGACATCGAAAATCGGACCGCCCCCCCCTGTTTGCTCCAACCGTTCAAGGCTGGCGTGCCAGGCATCGGCCAGAGATTTCCGGTAAAGAGGGTCGGGATAGGCCAGTTCCCACCATTGGGAAAGCGCGGGGAGATCCTCCTTCGTGTAGCCGAATGTCCTCACGAATTCCGGATTGAGAAACACGGCCTGCATGCCGGCGTCAATCCCGGCCATTGCGATAGGGGAGGCTTCGATGACGTCGCGGAATTTCGCCTCGCTGGTTTTCAGGTCCTCGATCATCCGCTTGCGATCGGTGATGTCCCGGTGGAATGCCACCATGACGCCCTCCGACGGCCGGTGATGAATGCTGATATCCACATCAAATGTCCGGCCGTCCCTGCAGCGATGCCGGGTCTCAAACCGGTGCTGCCCGCGCTCGACAATGATCCGGATGTTGGCTGCGATTTCCTCCGGAGAGAGCCCGGCCTCCAACTCTGAGATGTTCATGGCGAGGAGTTCCTGCTCGTCATACCCGTGCATGGTGCAGAACGCCTCGTTGACCTCGAGGATGCGCGCCTGCATGTCCACCATGCAATAGCCATCCGTGGCGGTCTGGATGATGTCGCGGTGCCTGGCTGCCACCTTCCCCGCCTCCTCCAGAGCGGCTGCCTTGTGTCGCTCCGCCTCCAGAAGCCCCGCCATGATCCGTGCCTGCCGGTTCCGGTAGAACGCCATGACCATGACGCCGGTCGTCAGAACCAGCAGACCGACGACGATAAAGATGAACACCGCCCGGGCGCGCGCCTCGGCGAAAATCTCCTCCGCATCCACCTTGACCTCAAGGAACCACGGGGATCCGGGGATGGACACAAGGTCGCCGATCACCTCGACACCTCGGTAGTCCCTGCCCCCGAAGATGCCCCGCTTGCCAAGGACCACCTGCACTGCGGGAATGTCGCTTTTGGTAAGAGGAATTCTCCGGGTGAGTGGCTTGTGGCCCTTTTCATTGACAAACAGGGCGTCATCGCCATCGCGCTCGATGAAGATTGTTTCGGCACTGTGGGTGGGAACCGGCCAGGCCTCGGCCATCGGAAAGAGAAAATCATCCGCCTCGTGTCGCAGGATCACGCCGCCCAGCAGATCTCCGGCCCCGTTTTTCACCGGGACCACAACATCGAGATGAGCCGCGCCGGTGGGGCCGAAGTAAAAATCCGAAAAGCCGGCCCGCCCGGTGGCGAGGGCATCGCACATGGCGCTGCGGGTGGCCTCGCTCACGAGGGTTCCCGCATCGTCATTGGCCACCAAAATGTTGGATTCGGCATCAAAAACCAAGGAGCCGGAATGACCCTCCTCAAAGACCTCCCGTTTGAGGCCTTCGGAAAGCTTGCTCCGGAGGCCTTCGTCACCCGGGGAGCGAAGGCAATCTTCAAGCAGCCCGGCCACAGCGGGATCACCCGCCACCCGCACGGCTTCGGAAAGGCGTTCGTGCCGCCATTGAGCGATTTGCTGGGCCTTCAGCTCGCTGATCGAAGCGAGTGTCTGGTATTTGTCCCGGATGATCTCCGTCGTTTCGGCCCGGTAATATAAATACCCCGCACAGATCAGGGCCAGCGTGATTGCCAAAAAAATAGCGGCAGCCACGCTGCGGGAGCGGCGGTTGAACGGCAGATTGTGTTCCGTCATAATGTCCCTTCCCATCTCCGGCGCTTGGGAGAGCCTGGAGAAAAATATCGCTCGGCTCATCATAGAAAAAGGCTCGGCGCTGACAAGCACCATATCCCTTCCGACCGTGCACCATGCGGAGTTCCCGCCCTGGCAGCAAAGCGATCGACAGACCGCCGCTACAGCCTGCAGCCTCCCAAACCGGAGTTAAATATGCAGGCTAGCTCTTCGGACGCAGGCGGATGGTGATGCGCTTGACGCGGGCGTCGTCCTGCGGGCTCCAGGTGGCGATCTCGGGGTCGTCCTTGAACGCGTTGTGGACGATCCGGCGGTCGTAGGAGTTGAGCGGCTCGGTCTGGATCGGCCGGCCGGTCGAGCGGACCGCCTGCGCAAGGTGGAGGACCTTTTCGACGAGGGCGTCGTCGCGCATCGCGCGGTGGTGCTCGACATCGACGATGACGCGCGGTCCGGGAGGTTCCTGGGCGGCCAGTACGCGGTTGACGAGGTATTGGAGGTCGTCGATGACGACGTCGCGGCGGCCGATCAGGCGCTCGGGCTCGTGGGTGAGGATCTGGAGGACCTGGTGTCCGTCGCGCTCCTGCTCCTGGATCTCCGCGACGAAGCCGAGGTATCCGAGGATCGTGTCGAGAACTTCCGTGGGCGTCTGGTTCATGGTCGCTTTTTCTGTTTCTTTCCGGCGGCCTCCCGCTTGGCGATCACGCTTTTTTTCTCCAGCGTGGGCAGCGGCCGGTTCCGCGTCAGGTAGAGCTGAACGATAGAAAAGATATTCTGCGTTGTCCAATAAAGTGCGAGCCCGCTGGCATAATTGTAGCAGAAGACCAGGAAGACGACCGGCATGAAGTAGAGCATCCGTTGCTGGGTGGCGTCGCCGGTCTTCGGGGTGATGATCATCTGCCAGATCATCGTGAAGGACATGATGATCGGCAGGAGGTTGATCGGGAAGCCGAGCACATGGGCAATGGTGTCCGGCTGCGAGAGGTCATGGATCCAGAAGAACGAGCTGTTCCGGAGCTCGATCGCCGAGCCGAGCATCGCATAGAACCCGAAGAAGATCGGGATCTGGATGAGCATCGGGAAGCAGCCGCTGAGCGGGTTGACCCCGTAATCGCGGTAGAGCTTCATGACCTCCTCGTTCATCTTCTGCGGGTCGTCTTTGTATTTCTCGCGCAGCTCGGTCATCTTCGGCGAGAGGGCGGACATCTTGCGCATCTCGTTCGTCGCCTTGTTCTGGATCGGCCAGAGGCCGGACTTGATGATGAGGGTGAGGACGATGATCGCCGCCGCGTAGCTGCCGAGCACACCCTTGAGGCTGTTCATCCCCCAGAGGAGGATTTCGCTGATGAACCCGAACATTCCGAAGTCGAGGACCGCGTCCTGATTGCCGCCCAGCTTCCGCAGGCGGGAGAGTTCCTTGGGGCCGACGTAGATTTCGAAGGTTTTTGTGACGGTGGCACCGGGAGCGAGGGAGAAGCCGGGAAGCCCGATCGCGCCCTGGATTCCGAAGACCGGTGAACTGTTCTGCTTTTTGGTGTCGAACCGCCGCGCCCAGACCGACGAGGCGGGCTCCTTCGAGGTGACGATCGTGCAAAAATACTGGCTTGTGACGGCCGCCCACCGGATATCCGGCTTGTTCTCCAGATACAGGAGACGTTCGCCGCGGGTCTGGATCCCGATGAGCGGGATCGTGCTCGGAGAAAACCAGTTCACATCGATTTTTTCCATTTTTCCGGCGTTCGACCAGTCGAAGCGGGTATACATCGGCATGTCGGTCACATGGATCGGAGCAGATCCCCCGGTGCCGACGTAAAACGGCGGAACCTGGATCTCGGAAGCTCCGGAGTTCCGGAAGGCAACTTCCAGGCTCACCGTGTAGAGGAGGTTTTTGTCCGTGGCGGGAGGCAGGACGAACCGCTTGGTGAGCTCCAGCCCTCCCTCGGCGGTCTTGAAGAACGAGGCTTCGTTTTTCGTCCTGTCGGTGCGCATCTCGAACCCGCCGAGCACCTCTCCCGGGTTGAACCCCAGCGCGCCGATCGGCATCCCACGGTCGCGGTTCAGCGAGACGCTCTGCCGGTTCTCGCCGAGATGGGTCAGGAGGATCACCTTCTCGATGCCACCCGCGTCGTTGTTGAAGACGAATTCCGTGCCGTTCGCGGAAAGGCTCTCGGCATATGCGGTCATTACGGGTCCCGAAGGAACCGGCGCTGGCGTTGGGGCCGTTGCGGGAGCCGGCCCCTCGGGCGGCGGCGTGGGTGTCGTCGCAGAGGCGGCTGGGGCCTTGGCGGGAGGCGTCAGGTATTTGCCGACATACCATTGCCAGGCGAAGAGTCCGGCGACGGAGAGAATGATTGCGATCCAGGCTTTGCGGTCCATTAGTGTGAAAATTTGTTGGCGGAGGGAACGGGGTCATGCCCGCATCCGCCCCACGGGTGGCATCGGGCGATGCGGCCGATCCCCAGGCCAAACCCCTTGAAAAATCCATGCCTGCGAAGGGCTTGGATGAAATATTCCGAGCAGGTCGGCTCGAACCGGCATCCGCAGCCGGGACCGCATACCGCCTGGATGGCGGGCGACAGCGCAAGCTGGTAAACGCGGATGAGGAATACGGACAACGAGATCATGCGAGAGGCGGCAAAATAGAAAGTCGGCGGGCAAGAAGCAACCCTTCGTGTCGCAATTCTTCAAGCGGAGCGCCCGGAGCGCCTACCAGACGAGCTTCCGGAGTTCCCCGATCCGCTCCCCGATCCGCTCGATTTTTTGCCCGGCGGGTTCGGTGGCTTCGAGCTTTTTCAGCCACGCGATCTGCTCCTTTTTCACCCTGGCGAAGCGCCCGGCGGGCAGGATGACCCGGACGGCGCGATAGACCTCATTCAGGCGGGCGTCATACCACGCGAGGCGGTCCTCCCCGGTGGCGAAGGTGATCCCTTCGTCGAGGCTGCTTGAGAAGGCGGTTTCCATGTCGTCGAACGACTCGATCTTTTGGGCTTCCGAACGCGTCCACTTCCCGGAGGCCGGGTTGAAGGTTCCCTGGAAAAGCGCGAAGTGCTGCTCGTCGGTTGGATAGAGTTTCGGATTGGTCAGGCCGGTGGCCCGGACGAGGATTTCGCGGCCGGATCCGGGCCGAAAATGAGCGGCCCCATAGCATGTGCTCTCCGGGTTGCCGGTCTGGCGGCTGATCGCCGAGTTGAGCTCCTTCTGGATATGCCCGCCGAGGTCGAATTGCCGGAACTCGGACCCGCGCATGTCCGCGGCGGTAATATTTTCGAAACCGTATCGCCCGTCATAGGTGACGACGGCCCAACTTGAATCCCCCGCCCACGCAACCTGCAGGCCGCGATGGTTTTCTCCGGAAAAGTAGTGCGCGCCTTGGATGGCCGCGAGCTTCCGGCGGCCCGGGATCTCAACAAGAAAATTCTGAATCGCGTCTTCATCCGTATCCCCGGCCTTCTCGCGGGAAGGAATGAGCGCGCCGAACCGGCCGTCGGGCGAAAGGGAGTCCCCGGCGACCGAGAAACCCTCCGGCCATCCCGCGCCGACGCAATAAGCGGGGACGAAAAGGACCAGCAGGGAGAAAAAAACCAGCGGCGCTTTTTTACCGATGAGTGAGGGACGGGAGGCGTTCACTTGAAGTGGCTGATGATCTTGCCCTTCGAGCGGACGATCCGCCATTTTCCGGCCTTGTCCGGTGCCAAAACGAGCGTGACCCGGGCCGGATCGAAGGTTTCGCGGAACACATACCGGCCGGGGGCGGTGAGTCCAGCCTTGCCGCAGACTGCGCATCCCGCCTATGCGGCAGCCGGCACAATGGAAAGCCGGCGGGCGAGAAGCAGCCATTCCCCGCGCAATTCCTCAAACGAGGCGGCGGCGGCGGCGGGCTTGGCAATGGCGACGATCAGGCTGCCCGCGGGAAAATGCGCCCGGGAATGCCGAACCAGCTCGCGCAGCCTCCTGCGGACTTTGTTCCGCACCACGGCTCCCCCCACACGCTTCGACGTGATGATCCCGGTTTTTGCAATGCCCTCGGGCCGGGGACAGAAAAGGGCCAGCTTCAACAGCCGGCCCTGCACCACCTTGCCGCCCTCACGCACCCGGGCAAAATCCCGGCCGTCGCGCAGGTGGGCGGACTTCGGAAAATCGAACCGCTCAGGCGGCGGTGTGGCGGGCGAAGTGGATTTCAACACCCTTTGGCAGGAGGCGTTTGCGTCCCCGCTGGCGGCGGCGATTCAGTGTCTGCCGGCCCGCCTTGGTCTTCATGCGCGCGCGGAACCCAAACTGCCGCTTGCGCGTGCGCTTGGAAGGCTGGTAAGTGCGTTTCATAGAAATCGGATCAGTGGAGCAGAGGAAATTATGAAACCGGCCGAGGAAGTCAATTCCTTTTCTCGGCAAAATCCGGTTTCAGCATTGATTTTTCCCGCCGAAGGGAGAGATTCGGCGGGATGCAGGATCCACGATGCGACAAGCTGGCGGAGGTTTTGGTCCGCCATTCAACGAAGCTGGCCAGGGGGGAGAACGTGCTCATCGAGGTATTTGACGCGCCGGACGCGATCGCGATTTCGTTGGTCCGGGCGGTGCGCGCCGCCGGAGCCGTGCCGTTCGTGAGCGTGCACCATTCGCGGATCGCCAGGGAGCTCGCCCTCGGCGCGACGGAGGCTCAGGTCGCGGTCACCGGGACCGTCGAGCTGGCGCGCATGAAGAAGATGCACTCCTACATCGCGGTGCGCGGCAGCCGGAACATCACCGAGATGTCGGATGTGCCGGACGAAAAGATGCGCCTGATCGCCGGCGGGATGCGCCAGGTGATGGACTGGCGGATCAACAAGACGAAATGGGTCGTGCTCCGCTGGCCGACTCCGGCCATGGCCCAACAGGCCCAGATGAGCACTCCGGCATTCGAGGACTTTTTCTTCAAGGTCTGCACGCTCGACTACTCGCGCATGACTCCCGGCATGGCCGCGCTGAAGGATCTCATGGACCGGACCGACCGGGTGCAGATCACCGGGCCGGGCACCGACCTGAACTTTTCGATCAAGGGGATTGGCTCTGTCGTCTGCGGCGGGGACCGCAACATCCCGGATGGCGAGGTGTTTTCCTGCCCGGTGAAAACCAGCGTCGAGGGGCACGTGACGTTCAACGTGCCGAGCATTTATCAGGGCCACGCATTCGACAATGTCCGGCTGGAATTCCGCGCCGGCCGGATCGTCGCCGCATCCGCGAACAACACGGCCGCACTGAACCGGATCCTTGACAGCGACGCGGGAGCCCGCTTCATCGGGGAGTTCAGCCTCGGGTTCAACCCGCACATCCTCCACCCGATGCGCGACATCCTTTTCGACGAGAAGATCGCGGGCTCGTTTCACTTCACCCCCGGCCAGGCCTACAAGACCGCCGGGAACGGGAACACCAGCCGGATCCACTGGGACATGGTCTGCATCCAGCGACCGGACTACGGCGGCGGCGAGGTCCGCTTCGACGGGAAGCTGATCCGCAAGGACGGGCTCTTCACCGTTCCGGCACTCAAGAAATTGAATCCGGATCATCTGCTCGGGAAGCGGGCGTGACATGCTGACCCGGTCGATCATGAACCCGCTGGAGGAGCGGATGGGCTACAAGTTCCGGAACGGGCTTCTCCTGGCCGAAGCGCTCACCCATCCGAGCATCTCGCTGGAGAGGAAGGATTATCCCTTCGACAACCAGCGCCTTGAGTTCCTCGGGGATGCGGTCATCCAGGTCGTGGTCACCGAGCACCTGTTCCGGATGTTCCCGGATTTCAGCGAGGGGCGGATGACGAAGCTGCGCACGCGGATCGTCTCGAGGATGGCGCTGAACGCCCGCGCGCTCGCGCTGGATCTCGGCAGCTTCCTGATGATGGGACGGGGCGAGGAATCCAGCGGCGGACGCGAGCGGGCCTCCACGCTGGCCGACGCGTTCGAGGCGGTGGTCGGGGCGATTTATCTGGATGGCGGGTTCGAGGCCTCGCGGATTTTTCTGCTCCGTCAGATGGAGGAAACATTTGCCGACCTCGCGAGCCAGCCGGAGGAGATCAACCCGAAGGGGATCCTCCAGGAGCTGCTCCAGTCGATTTCCCCGAACGCCCCGGAATACGAGCTTCTCTCACAGACCGGCCCCGAGCATTCGAAGCGGTTCGTCTGCCGTGTCATCTGGAACGGACAGGAGCTCGGCCGGGGCGAGGGGCTGAGCAAAAAGGAAGCCCAGGTCGCCGCGGCTGTCACCGCGCTGGAGAAGCGGCCATGGGAAAAAGAAGCCCGGCGGAAAACCCCGGCATCGTCGAAAACCACATGATCTACCAACTGTCCCTCTTCACCACCGGCCTCGCCGCCGGGATCCTGCTCATCGCCGGCCATGCCTTCGCCCTCGCGCGGCAGGGCCCGTGCATCGACATGGCAAAAGCGTTCCCGCGGTCGCGCCCGGCCGCAACCGCCCTGCTGACCATCGCGGCGGTCTGGAGCTTTCTTCTCGTCCGCACGATCGACCTCGGCGAGTTTTCGCCGCTGCGGAACATCATGCTGCTCGCCATCGTGGCGGGCGCGATCCTCTCCTGGATCTATGTCCCGGAATTCCTTGCCGTGCGCGCCCTTGGCATGCTGCTTCTTCTCGCGGCCGAACCTCTGCTCGGGTCGGCCGTGCTGCGCGACGAGCCCTCCCGGCTGCTGCTCGTCGTGCTCGCCTACGCATGGGTGATCGCCGGTCTCTTCTTCGTCGGCATGCCGTATCTCCTGCGCGATGCGATCACATGGGTGACGGAAAACTCCCTCCGCTGGAAGGCCGCAGCGGCGGGTGGCGTCATCTGGGGCGCGGCGCTGGTCATCTGCGCCGTCTCGTTCTGGAGGAACTGATCAGCCGTTCTGCTGGACGGGCACGACCGGCAGGGGGAACCGGAGCCGGAGCTCGTTGTCCACACGCACCTCCACGGTATAGAGGCCGTGCTTTTGAAACTGGATGCCGCCGAAGACATGAACGTTTGTCGCGTGCGCGTCGAGCGATGGCAGGGTGAATTTCACTTCGCTCTGCGCGATCGGCTGGTCGTCGTCCGGATTGAGAATCAGCGAGGTCTGGAGAAAATTCCCCGTCCCTCCGCACCAGCGGGTCCAGAGGCAGAGCTTGAAAAAGCCGATCGGCATCACGGGCGCCGGAACCATCCCGATGATCCCGACAAGCGTCTGCTGGCCGCTGGCTTCCTGGCGCACATCCTCGCAGAGGACGCAGGCCTGAAGGTCGGGGATGATGTCGTCCGGCATCGAAGTTCCGCTCAGGCCGGGTAGGAGCCGGTCACATAGCGCTGTAGATCGTCGATCCTGCCCGCCTGGGCCAGGATGATCCAGTTGACCAGATCCCCGATCGAGACGATGCCGGCCAGATGGCCGGACTCGACGACCGGAATGTGGCGGATGTGGTTCTTCGTCATGATCTCCAGGCAATCCTCGACCGAGTCTCCCGGGGCAACCGTGATCACATCGCGGGTCATGATATCCACCACCCGGGTCTCACGCGAAACCCGTCCGAGGAGGATGACCTTGCGCGTGTAGTCGCGCTCGGAAACCATGCCGAGAAGTTTCGTCCCCTCCATCACGGGAAGCGCCCCCACATTTTTTTCCGCCATCAGGGCAATCGCGTCATACACGGTCGCTCCGGCATTGATTGACCAAAGCTGGTGGCCTTTCCTGTCGAGGATCGAACCAACGGGTGTGGTGATTTCCATAAGATAACCTCCGGTTGACATCCAGTGTCGCTGCAAAGCCGGCGGGAAGCAAACCCGAAATCGGGCGGAAAAACGCTAGGAGGGAATCCCTTTGAGGAGCCAGACGGCGACCCCGATGGCGAGCGCGACGCGATACCATCCGAAGATGTCCATCCCATGCTTGTTCAGATAGCCGACCATCCACTTGACCGCGAGGACGGCGGAGATCCACGCGGCGAGGAAGCCGACGGCGAGCGGCGCGGGGCCGAAGGCCTCGATCATCTCGCGGCCGTGCTTCAGGGTGTCGTATGCAGTCGCGGCGGAAAGGGTGAGCACGCCGAGCAGAAAGCTGAACTCGACAGCGGCGGGAAGCGAGAGCCCGACGAGCAGCCCCCCGACAATCGTGATGAGGCTCCGGCTCACGCCCGGCCACATCGCGAGGCACTGGGCGACCCCGACGATCACCGCCATCCGGACGGTCAGCGCCTCAAGGTCGAGGCCCTTCCGATCCGCATTGCGCTTCTTGAAAAACGAGACGGCCAGAATCGCGGCGCCGCCGACAAACCAGGCCGCGACGACCGGCCAGAGACCCCATTCGTTTCCGCCGAACAGAAATTTTTTGATCGTCTTTTCGAGGACGAACCCGAGGACAGCGGCGGGAATGAAGGCGGCGAGGATGTTCAGCGCGAGCCGGCGGCCTTCGGGATCTCGACCGAGCATGCCGCCGGCCATCTGTCCGACCCTCTTCCGGTAGAGCCCGAGGACGGCGAGGATGGCACCGGCCTGGATGCAGATCGCAAAGGCGTCCGCCGCATCGCTCGAGGCGATGCCCATGATCCGCTGGGCGAGGAGGAGGTGGCCGGTCGAGCTGACGGGAAGATATTCCGTGAGCCCTTCAACGAGGCCGAGGATCAGCGCCTGAAGCAGGTCCATGAATCAGGTGCCGCAAAAAAAACTTTCAGATCGCGTTTTCGCCGGTTTCCTCGGTGCGGATGCGGACCGCATTTTCGATCGGGAGCACGAAGATTTTTCCGTCGCCGATTTTCCCGGTCTTGGCGGATGTGGAGATTGCGGCGACCGCCTTTTCGACGAGGGCATCGGTGACGACGACCTCGAATTTGACCTTGGGAAGGAAGTCCACCGTGTATTCGCTTCCGCGATAGATTTCGGTGTGCCCCTTCTGGCGGCCGAAGCCCTTGACCTCGGTGACCGTCATGCCCTCGATGCCGATTTCGGCGAGTGCTTCCTTTACGTCTTCCATTTTGAAGGGTTTGATGATGGCCTCGATCTTCTTCATACGGCGTGCATTTAGAACCCCTGTTGCTCTTCTTGGCAAGCCTGATCGTGAAAACATAAATGAAAGCCATCCATTGGAGACGATCACCGCTGGGGAAATACCTCCGGCACCTTCCGCGGGCGAAACACGTCCGCGGCACGTGGCTCCACCGGAGGCTCGGAGACCGGCTGTTCCACAGCGAACTCTGGCATCCGACCAGGAGACGGTTTGCGGGCGGCATGGCGGTCGGCTCGTTTTTCGCGCTGATGCCGGCACCGTTCCAGATGCTGGCGGCCGGGCTGATCGCGTGCTTCACCCGCGTGAACGTGCCGGCCGCGATCGCGGCGACATGGATCAGCAATCCGCTGACGTTCCCGCTCTGTGTTTATGCCCAATACCGGATGGGCTGCCTGATCCTCGGCCACGGACCATCGGAGGTGCCCACCCACGACCTCGTCGCGCTGCTGAAACAGGCCCCGCTTCCGTTCCTCGTGGGCGTCTTCCCGACGGCTGCGGTTTTCTCGCTCATCGTCTATCCGCTCACTCTGCTGCTGTGGGATCTTTTCACCGCGCGCTCCAGCGCCCGGCGGATCGCACGGGATCGGAAAGAGCTTTCAGAGCGGGGTGCTCAGGCAGTCGCTCCCCGCGAGAACAAACCTCCAGGGGAGATCAGCGGCCTTTGATATCCCGATGCGGGTGCCGGATGCAACGCGCGGGATCGCGCCGCGCCGGACAAGCTGAAGGCTGGCTCCCTTTGTAAAATCATACCCGTGCTGGGCCCGGTTGATCGAGAGCGCCTGCGTCAGTTTTCCGGGTCCCGAGCAGAGATCTCGAAGGGCTTGGACGCCGCGGCGCCTGCGCATGGCCGCCAGGCCGCGTGTCGGCTCCAGAGCGCGGATCAACACGAACCCATCCTCCTCCCCGCCTTTGACAAGAAAGTTCAAAAGCCAGTGGACGCCGTAATTCAGGTAGACGTAGGCCGACCCCGGAGGGTGCGCGGCGACGAAGGCGCGGGAAGACGGGCGGCTGAACGTGTGGCAGGCCTCGTCGTCACGAACCGAATACGCTTCGGTCTCGACGATGATCCCGCCGCAGCCCTTCCAAAGAATCTCACAGCCGACGAGTCCGCGCGCACAGGTGACCGGATCGCGCCGGAAGAATTCCCCGCAAAGCAGGAGTTCGGTCTGTGCGCGCTCCTTCATCCCTGCGGACGGCCTCAGCCTTCCGCCGGGCTGAGGGAATGCACCTTCTCGCGCAGAAGGTCGAAGTCGGTGAAAGCCGCAATCTTCTCGATCTTCAGACGGCGGGGCCCGGTATCACCGGGCAGTTCCACGGTCTCGCCGGGCTTGCGTCCGAGCAGGATCTGCCCGATGGCGGCCTTGTAGGAGACGATCCCGAGGTCGGGCGCGCTGTCCCATGCTCCGAGGATGCTGTAAACCTCCGCCTCTCCGGACTCGGGCACGAGTGTGACGACCGTGCCGATCGAAACCTGCGAGGAGTCCGGGTTTTCGAAGTCGGTTCCGCGGGCGGCGGAGAGGTCGCGCTCGGCCTCAATTTTCCGGCGTTCGAGAACCCGCTGCTGTTCCTTGGCGGCCTTGAATCCGAAATTCTCGCGGAGGTCTCCCTGTTCCTTGGCGACGTTGATGTCGCGGAGGTTCTGCGGGATTTCCTTGTAGATGAGATGCTCGTAGTCGGCCTTCCGCTTCTCCATGCTGGCCCAGGAGACGGTGAGGGATTCCACTTTTTCCTCATCGGGAGTGTCGCCGGTGATGAGGTTCTGGGTTTCCGGGTAGAGCTTCACGATGCGCGCCATGAGCGAACGCTTTGTGAGGTCGTCAAAGACGGGTGTGAGGATCAGCTTGCGCATGATGTCGCGCACGGTGTCGCGGTCGGCATGGGCGATGAGCTCGCCGAGCAGCGGATGGTCATCCATCAGAAGATCGCGGAGGCGGGACGTCCGGCGCTCGGCCAGCATGTCGCTCTCCAGCGCGCTGAACACGGCGGCGAGAAGCTCCGCGTTGAAGAGCTCATCGAATCCGGCCCCGCGCTCCTTGCAAAGCCAGATCAGGGTCTCGGAGGAAATCGACCGCTCGCTGATCCAGCGGGCGAGGGCGGACTTCATCACGTCGGATTTTCCCGATTTCTCAAAGAGCCTGGCAATTTCCACGACCAGCCGGGAGCCGGACTGCTGTGCGAGCCTGAGAGCCTTGTCGGCCCAGCGATCGCCGAACGCGGCCTCGAACGATTCGAGAACCTTGCGGTGCTTGGAGGCCGGCAGCGCCGCGAACAGCGCGGGAAGCCGGGACTCCTCACCGATCAAAATATCCGAAACCGTCGGGGCCTCCGGACCGGGCTTGAGCGCGCTGTGACGCGCGAGAATCTCATCGCGGGCCAGCAGCATCTCGACGGCAGCGGCGGACTGGAGCTTGCGGCCCTTCGCCGCCGTCTCCTCGATCTGGACGGCGAGGGATTGAAGCTCCTCGACCTCGTGGGCGAGGTCGCCGAGCGCCTTCGTGATCTGGTCGAGCGCGGCGACCTGGTCCTTGGTATGCCGGGCCACGCGGAACTGCTCGATCAACCCGCGCCCGGGACTCACCGGCGCGTCGAGCAGGACAAAGGGATCGGCTTTCTTTGTCGGAATCTGGAAATGCCCGTCCGCCTTCATTTTTTTCTTCACCGCCTCCCACCACTTCTTGAATCCGGCCGCGTCGAAGACTTCCGGCTGGAGCGCGGCCGCGACCTGGTCGGCGGTCGCCTTGCCGCCGAGGTCGCCAAGAATCCGGCGCGCGAGGCCGAGCGGGTCGGATTTCGCCTGCTCCCGGACCGCTCCGGCATCCGCGGCCTTTCGGGCAAGGATGTGGTCCTCGGGAATCGCGATCAGCGTCTCGGCCGCATAAACCGCCTGCATCGGGTGCGCCTTCTTCCCGGCAAAATCAATGAAAACCTGTCCCGCGATCAGGTTCCACTCCGCCACGCGTCCGAATCCCCAGCTTTTGTGCTGGCAGAAGGCTCCGGGCGTGAGGCGGCCGAGCTGGTCCGCGGTTTTTTTATCGAGGCGGCCGCTCTCCACGGCCTGGTTTAGTTCATCGGTCATCCCGCCTTTGTCCCAGAGACTCCCCGGACATGCAAGGCGAACCACGCCCGGCTGCCCATTCTCACGTCATTCCTCACGAACCACCAATTTCCGGGTTTCCGCATGAGCCAAACAAGTTCAGCGGGCTTCGTCGGAACCGGGAGATCTTCTGACCGACCAGACAATATCCGACTTCTTGTTCACCTTGGCAGGGTTTCCCTGATTGTCCACAAGGTCGGGGCCAACGCTGTAAAGGAGGATGTTTCCGTCGGATTCCTTGTAGTGGAAGCCCTCTTTCGTGAACGGATCGCCGGGGAGTGGTCCCTGACATGGAACCTCGCGGAGAGACTGCGGGTAATGACCGTTCGAAATTCGGTATCTCTCCGCGCCGAACCCCATGAGGGCAAGATCCAGCGAGGTTTCAACCTCATGCAATCTTTTGGTCAGGCTTTGAAATCCCGAGGCGGTCAATCGCGTCAGTAGTGCCGAGCGGGGGATTGCCCGTGCAACCATCTCCGCCTCCGCCTCACCAGCCTGGGGATCGAGGATCACCTTTCTCATGCCCAACATGAACCGGAGGTAAGAAGCGTAGTCTGCCACAAGGAACGGGCGCAGGGGGTTCTGGTAAACCCAGAGCGTGAGGGTGTGTCTGCGCATCGCTGCTTCGTTGAGCGCACCCTCACCGAAGACCGCCGATAAAATGGCACCGGGACCGGTCTTCCGGGAAAGAAACTGATCGAAAATGCTTCCGCCGCAGAAGACCCGCTCGCCATCGATGGCGCGGACCAGCAACGGTCGGGCCGCCTCCCGGTGGGCTTTTACGCAGGCTTCTAGGCTGTCCATGTCGCCGGGCGCGATCCCTCCCTGCCCGAGCAGGTTCATCATGGAAGAAAGGCACATCTGCTCGCAGGAAACTCCGACCAGCCATGTGATGAGAATCGGGTCGCGCATGTAGAACGAGCAGATCTTCATGGCCGAGCGAATTTCGGCGGCAGAACCGGCGACGTCCCCGTCCTTCGCCAGGCACCATGCGTGGTTGAGAAGGAGCCGGGTGGCCGGAATCATCGGTGTCGCATCCTCGAGGGGCAAAGCGACCCCCTTGGCGTAGTCCCTGGCGAAATCGCATTCCTCTTTCGATGCGGCCTCATTGAGCAGCCGGAGGACTTCCACTGAAGCGGGCTCCGCGAGAAAGCTCCGGATCGTTGCGAGTTCGGTGTCCGGAAGCCGGGCCGTGTCGTTTTTGTATGTGTTGCCCGGCGTTCCCGGCACGCAACGCAGAGCGGGCGAGTCTTTCGGCATCGTCCTGACAATCCCGGCAGCACGCTTTAGCAGCGGCGCGGCATTCCGGTTGTCTCCCGGAACCTCTGGAAAGAAATCCCGGCGTTCCACCGGCAGCCCGCTCTTTTTGATCTCCGCCCGAACCGCCTGGAGCCCACTCCACTCTGTTCCGACCCAGAAAAAATAGGTCCCGGTGAGAACAGCAACTCCCACTCCGAACAGGAGAATAATTCCAAGGATCCATCGGCTCACAAAGCCATCCTACCTGTGAGGTCCCCGGGAACAAGGCGCGGCTTCTGCAAAACGAGTTTGCCTTTCCATCGTCAATTTCACGCGGGAACGCTGTTTGATATTCCCAGAATCGGATCTTTTCCACGACCGACCGCCCATCGCAGGCCCGAACGCACGGAAAAAGTTGATTTTCCCGCAGATATCCTGCATCTGATGTGGATGCGCAAACTTCCTGTCCTCATCGCACTCGTTGCCCCGCTTGTCCTTTCCCTCTCCGCGTGCAACAAGAACAAGGCCGGCCAGTATGCCGGGGTTGACGGCGACTTCGTGACCGGCACGCCGCTCGGCGACCGCGTCGAAGGATCGAATTTCTTTGGAGACACCGTCGCACGCGGGCAGTTCTCGCCGGTGTATTTCGCGTATGACAGCATCGAGGTCTCGAGCGCGGAGAAGCCGAAGATCGAGCAGGTCGCGACCGCGATGAAGTCCTCCCGCGGAAATCTGATCGTGGCCGGATTCACCGACGACCGCGGGACGGAGGAATACAACCGGGGGCTCGGCGAGCGCCGCGCGCAGGCGGCCCGGCAGGCTTTGATCGACGCCGGCGTGCCGGCCGGACGCATCCAGACGGTGAGCTTTGGAAAAGAGATGCCGGCAGATCCCGGCAGCGGCGAATCCGCATGGGCTCTCAACCGCCGCGCCGAGTTCGGCGTCGTGAAGAAATAACGCGCTGTGCGCGTTCCCCTGCTTGACCTGACCCGCCAGCACGCGCTGGTGAAGGACGACATCGCGTCGCGCGTCGCGCGGCTCTTCGAGACGCAGCAGTTCATTCTGGGAGCGGCCGTCGAGGATTTTGAGACCGCGTTCCGCGACTTTACCGGCTGCGGTCATGCGGTCGGCATGTCCTCGGGAACCGATGCCCAGCTCGCGATCCTGATGGCGATGCGGATCGGTCCGGGCGATGCCGTCATCACGTCCCCCTACACATTTTTTGCGACGGCAGGCTGCATCCACCGCGTGTGGGCGGAGCCGGTTTTCGTGGACGTCGAAAAGGATTCGCTGAACCTCGACCCGGACAGGCTTTTGGAATTTCTGGAAACCCGCTGCACGCGCGGGCCGGACGGGGCGGTTCTCACGCCGCGCGGAAACCGTCTGCGCGCGATCATCCCGATCCACCTTTTCGGAACCTGCTGCCGGATGGACGAGATCCTGGCAACCGCGAAGCGGTTTGACCTTCCCGTGATCGAGGACGCCGCCCAGGCGGTCGGCGCGGAATTCCGCGGAAACGACGGCGTGCAGAAAGCCGGCGCAATCGGGGACTCCGCGTATTTCAGCTTTTTTCCCACGAAAAACCTCGGGGGTGCCGGCGACGGCGGAATCGCGGTCTGCCGCGACGAGGAGCTCGCCGCCCGGCTCCGCCTGATGCGGAACCACGGGATGGAGCAGCGGTATTTTCACCGCGAGGTGGGCGGAAATTTCCGGCTCGATGCGCTCCAGGCCGCGGTGATCCACGCGAAGCTTCCCCATCTTCCGGAATGGAATGCCGGACGCAGGAGGAACGCCGCTCACTACCGGGAGGCCTTTTCGAAGCGGGGGCTCGGAGAGTGTGTGACGCCGCCCGTCGCGCCTGCCGCCGGGCTCGAGAACAGCCATATCTACCACCAGTATGTGATCCGCGCGCGGGACCGCGATGCGCTCATGGCCCACCTGCAGGCCGAAGGTATCGGTTGCGCGATTTATTATCCGGTCCCGCTCCACCTTCAGGAATGTTTTTCCTGCCTGGGCTACAAGCCCGGCGACTTCCCGGTTGCCGAGGCGGCCGCCCGCGAGTCGCTCGCGCTCCCGGTTTTTCCGGAACTTCGCGGCGAAGAAATCGAAGCTGTCGCCGACGCGATCGCCGGCTTTTACGCGAAAAATCCGTAATCTCTCCGCCTCACTTGCGGATCCGGTAGCGACCGTCGCCGACGCTGAGGACCTCGATGCGCACCGGGCAGAGTCCGGCCTTGTGAAAGCCGAGGTCCTTCGCCACACCGGTTGTGACATCGAGGGTTCTGTCCCCGATGAACGGCCCGCGGTCGTTCACGCGCAGCACGACCTTGCGACCGTTGCGCAGGTTCGTCACGCGCACCTTGCAGGGCAGGGGCAGGGTTTTGTGCGCCGCCGAGCGGGACCAGGAATACTGCTTCTCACCGATCGCTGTCCGGCCGGGGAAGAAGAAGAGGCAGCTTTCGTCGTAATGCGAGGCCATCCCCTCCTCGACATAGCCGACCGCCTCGCGCGGGCTCAGTGGAACATACTCCACACCGCGGACCGTGTAGGGCTGGCACTTGTAGCCTTTGTAGCTGTGCCCCCCGCAGCCGACAAGGAACAGGCCTGCCAGGCAGAGTGTGAGCGCGGTTTTCACGGGATCAGCGCGGACGCATGTGCGGGAAGAAAATGACGTCGCGGATGCTTTCGGCTCCGGTGAGCATCATGACCAGCCGGTCGATCCCGATCCCGATCCCGCCCGCGGGAGGCATCCCGTATTCGAGCGCGTCGAGGAATTCCCCGTCGAGCTTCTGCGTCTCGCCGCCGCTCTGCCGTTCGAGCCGCTCGCGTTGGATGTCCGGGTCGTTGAGCTCCGAATAGCCCGGCGAAATTTCCTGACCGTTGATGACGAGCTCGTAAACATCCACCACCGAGCCGTCGTCCGCATTCTGCTTGGCGAGGGGAACGAGTTCCTTCGGACAGTGGGTAACGAAAAGCGGGTCCATCGTTTTTTCCTCGATGAGCTTCTCGAAGACGTGCTGGGTAACCTCGAAATCCTCGGTGCAATGGGAGATATCGAGACCGTTTGCGGAGCACCACTGCCGGCGCGCGGCGGAGTCGAGCTCATACCAGTCGCTCTTCACGCCGCGGATGAGGTCGGAGTAGCGCGCGCGGCGCCAGGGCGGGGTGAGGTCGATGGATTTTGCAATCGTTCCATCCTCGCCCGGATGCCCGATCACATATCCGCCGCAGACCGTCTTGGCGAGATGGCAGACCATCTCCTCGACCAGCGAAGCCATCTGCTCGAAATCCGCGAACGCCCAGTAGGCTTCGAGCATCGTGAATTCCGGGTTGTGGCGACGCGAGATCCCCTCGTTCCGGAAATTCCGGTTCAGCTCGAAAATTTTCGTGAACCCGCCGACGAGGAGGCGCTTCAGGTAAAGCTCCGGGGCGATCCGGAGAAAGAGGTCCACCCCGAGCGCGTTGTGGTGGGTCTGGAACGGCTGGGCCGCCGCGCCGCCGGGGATCCGCTGCATCATCGGCGTCTCGACTTCGATGAATCCGCGGTCCTCAAGGAACCGCCGGATCTCGCGGACGATCGCGATCCGCTTCTCAAAAATTTCCCGCGACCCGGGATTCGAGATCAGGTCGAGGTATCGCTGCCGGTATTTGATCTCGGTATCCTGGACCCCGTGCCATTTATCCGGAAGCGGGCGGAGGGATTTTGAGAGCACCGTGAACGAGGACGCCTTGATGCTGGGCTCGCCGGCCTTCGTCGTGAACGTGTCGCCCTCGACTCCGATCCAGTCGCCGATGTCGACCTGGTCGAAAACCGCGGCCGCTTCGGGACCGACCTCCTTGGCCTGAAGATAAACCTGAATCCTTCCGCTGCTGTCGGAGAGATCCAGAAAATGGCTTTTCCCCATGTTGCGGTGGGCGGTGACGCGGCCGGCCGTGCGGACGTGCCGGCCTTCCTCGAATGCGGAGCGGATCTCCCCGGGGGGAGCGGTGATGTCGAATCGTCCGCCGAAGGGCGCCACCCCCGCCGCACGCAGCGCCTCAAGTTTTTGACGGCGGACCGCCAGCAATTCAGTGTGTTCTTCCATGAAAATCGGGCGCTCCGGAAAGCGCGGAATCGAAGTCGGTCAGGACGGAACGGCCATCCCGAGAATCATCACGACAGCGGCCGCCAAGGCAAGGACCGCGACCCCGGCGACGGCGTAAAGAGCCATGGCGGTCACGTCCTTTTTCTTCAGGTTTTTCGGGATCGGTGAGGAGCTCACAAATTCCGGGGGCCGTGCGCTGAGCTTGGCCACCGAGGCAGCCATCGCAGTGGACTCCGGCAGCGGCTGATCGGGGGATGCCTCCTCGCCTTGAAACACCGTCTCGACTGTTCCGAAACGGATCTCGTCGCCATGGCGCAGGATGGCATCCGTCACCTGCTCGCCGTTCACAAACGTCCCGTTCGTGGAGCCGAGGTCGTGGAGGTGGCAGGCGCCATCTTCCATGACAAGCTCCGCGTGCCTGCTCGACACGGATCCGTCATCGATCTGCAGGACATTGTCGGCAACCCGCCCGACCGTCGTTTTTTCGTCGGTGAGATCGTGGGAGGCATGCGTGCCGTCGGGGAGGAAAATCTGCAGCTTGGCCATAATGGTTCCTTATACGCCCGATGCCTTCGCGACGGCAACCTCTTTGGCGAATTCCTCAAAAAAGTAATCGGCATCATGCGGGCCCGGGCTGGCTTCCGGATGGTATTGCACGCTGAACGCACGCCGGGCGGCATGCCGCAGGCCGGCGACGGTTCCGTCGTTCAGGTTCACATGCGTCACCTCGACATCCTCCGGCAGGGAATCCGGATCCACCGCATAGCCGTGGTTCTGCGACGTGATGGCGATCTTCCCGCTGCGCAGGTCCTTGACCGGCTGGTTCGCGCCCCGGTGGCCGAACTTCAGCTTGAACGTCTTTCCGCCGAGAGCGAGCGCCAGCACCTGGTGGCCGAGGCAGATCCCGAAGATCGGCTTCTTGCCAATGAGCGAACGGACGGTCTCGCACGCGTAGCCGAGGGCCTCCGGATCACCGGGACCGTTGGAAAGAAAAATCCCGTCCGCTCCGACCGACAGGATCTCGTCCGCCGTGGCGGTGGCCGGAAACACGGTCACGTCGAACCCGTTCCTCCGCAGAGAGCGCAGGATGTTTTTCTTCATGCCGAAATCCAGCGCCGCCAGCTTGTGGACGGCCGGATTCAGCTCCTCGAAGACATTGCCCTTTTCGTCGAAAATTTCCGGCTCCTCCGCGCTTTTGCGCAGGGTCCACTTCCGGCTCAAATTCTCCTCGGGGTCCCAGTGATAGGCGGCCGCCGGGGTGACCTCCCTGACGAAATCCACCCCTGCATACGGCACCTCCTGCGCCTGCCGGACGGCCTCCGCTTCGTCGGTGATTTCAGTCGAAATGCACGCCTTCATCGCCCCGCGCGTCCGCAGGTGCCGGGTGAGCGCCCGGGTGTCGATCCCCTGGATGCCGGGGATGCCGTTGCGGACGAGGTAGTCGTGCAGGGACATGTCGCTGCGCCAGTTGCTCGTCACCGGGCTCAGCTCCTCGATCACAAATCCCCGCACATGCGGCTGGCCGCTCTCCACATCCAGCTCGTTGATCCCGTAGTTTCCGATTTCGGGATACGTCATCGCCACGATCTGCCCGCGATAGGACGGATCGGTCAAAATTTCCTGATACCCGCTCATCGAGGTGTTGAAACAAATCTCCCCGGCAGCGGTCCCGGTCGCCCCGAAACTCTCCCCACGAAAAATCCGCCCGTCTTCCAATGCCAAGAGTGCAGTCATTCCCCAAATCCTTACCACCGCCGGTCCCGCCGTAAAACAAAATCCGGTGCCAGCCCCCCCCTCCAAAGCTTTCCATCGCCGCGATGGTGCCGCCCCGGCGTGCAGGAATGATTTTGCGTCCGGGGAAGGGTGCGGGTATTAGTCGGCGGATGATTTCCTGGGTATCGAGAGGATTCGTGCTATCCGTGCTCCTCGGCTGCGCCGCTTACGGGCAGGCGGGTTTGACGGGCACCGAGGCGGGCCTTGAGGATGCGGTGCGCTGGAAATGGCGTCAGGCCCCGTCGGATGTGAAGAGCTGGGGGTTGGAAATCCCGGAACCTCCGCCGGAAGTGCCCGCCGCGCCTGTCGCCCCGGGCGCTCCCCCGGTGTTGAACCAGGAAAATTCCTACGAAGTCCGGAGGGGGGACGCCCTGATCCTCATCGCAAAAAAGCACGGCCGGACGGTCGCGCAGCTCAAGGCGGCGAACGGGCTCCAAAACGACATGATCCGCATCGGACAGGCAATCAAAATTCCGACGATTCCGGAATGCATCGCGCTCGGGCTTCCTCCCGAAAAACCCGCGGCTCCGAAGCAGAAGGCTTCCGGCAAAAGCGCTCCCGACCTGGACATGGAGGCCCTCATCCTGCAGGTGTTTCTTGACGGTCAGAATTTTTCGGCGGGACCGATCGATGGCAAGTCGTCTCCCGCGTTCCAAAAGCTGGTCTACCTTTACCAAACTCTCAAAGGCCGCGAATCGGTGGTGGCGGATGCCCACGCCGCGGTCGGCGAGCCAATCTCGCGATACAAATTGCGGGCGGAGGATTTCCGGTTCATCGCCCCGCCGAAGGCGGAAAAACCGGTGGAGAAGTCAAAGGTTCCCACGGGGTCGGCCAAGCAGCCTGCTCCCATCAAACAGCCTGCTCCGGTTTACGCCGATATGACGTCATCGCAGATGATGGCCTACCGGACGCCCTGGGAGTTTGTGGCGGAGCGCTTCCACTGCGACGAGGGGCTTCTGAAGGCCCTGAATCCGGAGATCAAGACCGTGCCGATGGCGGGCACGGAGTTTCAGGTTCCGAATGTCCGGCCGTTTGCCATCGAGAGCGCGCTGAATCCTCCGCTCCAGCCGGACGCCAACCCGCGCGAAGCCGTCACCGCTACCATCGTGGACTTGTCGCGCATCGAGATCTACCGCAACGACCAGATCGAAGCGATCCTGCCGGTCTCGCCGGCAAGGCCGGGCCTCCGGGGCAGGGGGACATGGAAAATTCTGGATGCCATCCCCCGGCCGCGCCTGGCCACGCTTCGCGAGCCCCGCGATCCTCCCAAGCCGGTCAGCTCGTTCTTCACGGGTGAAAACCCGCTCCCGCCATCGGAGAAGCTGACCTCGGAGGAATTTCTCCCGCCCGGTCCCAACAATCCGGCCGGGATCATCTGGATCAACCTCTCCAAGACGGACAATCCCGAGATCCTGCCATACGGACTGCATGGAACGGGCATCCCCGGGAGCATGAACAGGCTGGCGAGCATCGGCGGATTCCGGATGCCGAATTGGGACATCGCGCGCGCAACCCGCATGCTCCCGTCGGGCACGCTGCTGTTCTGGAAACAGTCGTCCGCTCCCGCTGCGGCCTCGGCAGCAGCAGTTCCGGCGGCAGCAGCAGCCCAGGCGCCCACCCAGACGCCTGTTTCTTCGGCAACTCCCCCGCCGGCTCCGGTGGTTCAACCGGCAGCCGTGCCTGCGGCATCTCCCGCGATGCTGCCATTCCGGCCATCCGCTCCGCAGCCGTGACCTCTGCCGCTCCGCCCATCCTGCTCGCTCCCGCAGGCGACTGGAACTGCCTGCGCGCGGCGGTCGCAAACGGTGCGGATGCGGTCTATTTCGGGATGCCGCGGTTCAATGCCCGGATGCGGGCGGACAATTTCCGCGATGACGAGCTGCCGGACGTGGTTGCGTTTCTTCACAACCACGGGGTCAGGGCCTATGTCGCTCTGAACGTCCTGATTTTCACCGACGAGCTGCCCGATGCCGTCGCCGAACTCCGCTCGCTTCACGACGCGGGGGTGGATGCCGTCATCATCCAGGATGTCGGGCTCGCCGAGATTTCGCGGCGCATGTTTCCCGGCTTCCCCGTCCATGCGTCGACCCAGATGACGATCACCTCGCCGGAGGGGGTCCGTTTTGCGGAGGCCCTCGGTGTCCGCCAGGTCGTCCTTGCCCGCGAACTTTCGCTCCGGGAGCTCGAAAAATTTCCTCCGGTCCTTCCCCTGGAGGTTTTTGTCCACGGGGCCTTGTGTGTCGCGTATTCCGGACAATGCCTCACCAGCGAGGCGCTCGGACGCCGGAGCGCGAACCGCGGGGAATGTGCCCAGGCCTGCCGGATGCCCTACGAGCTCATCGTGGATGGCGCGCTGCGGGATCTCGGCGACAGGCGCTACCTTCTCTCGCCGCAGGATCTGGCCGCCGTGCGGGAAATCCCGGACCTGCTCGCCCGCGGAGTCGTCAGCTTCAAAATCGAGGGACGCCTCAAATCGCCGGAATACGTCGCGGCGGTCACCTCGGTTTATCGCAAGGCGCTGGATGCCGCGCTCGGGCACCGCGAGAACCCGGTCACGGCAGACGACCAATACCGCCTCGAAATGACGTTCTCGCGCGGGCTTTACAGCGGGTGGATTCACGGGGTGAACCACCAGGAACTCGTCGGGGCACGGTTCGGAAAAAAGCGCGGAGCATTTGTCGGGAGGGTCACGCGGTCGGAAAAAGACCATGTCGAAATCGACGGGCGCGCCATCCACCTCAAGCCCGGCGACGGCGTGGTTTTCGACACTGGCGGAGACACCGAAACCGAGCAGGGCGGGCGGATCTTTGAAATCAAGGGAGCCCGGCTTTTCTTCGAGCACAACAAGCTCGATTTCTCCGCGATCCCGCCGGGGACCCGCGTCTGGAAAACCGACGACCCGGCCCTCGACCGCGAACTGCGGAAATCGTTCGCGGGAAAACTCCCGTCCCGTTCGGCAGGAAAGGACGCCCTGGATTTCACGGTCTGCGGCTCTGCGGGACACCCTCTCACGATCGAATGCCGCGGGGTTCTCCTCTCCTCGACCATTCCGCTCCAGGCCGCCCTGAACCGCCCGCTGACCACCGACTCGCTCGCCGCCCAGCTCGGCAAGCTCGCAGAGTCCCCGTTTGTCCTTGGAAAAATCATCAACCGCCTCGAGGAAGCCGTGATCCTGCCGGTTTCCGAGCTGAACCGGCTCCGCCGGGAAATGATCGCCCGCCTGCTCGATACGAAGCGCAGCGAACCCGTTGTCACACTGAATGACATCCTTCCCGCTCCGGCCCAGCCAACTGCGGCGCCCCCATCGCTCACGGTTCTCTGCCGTTCGCACGAACAGCTCCTCGCCGCCCTCGATGCCGGAATCCGCGAGGTCGCGGTCGATTACGAGGACATCCGCCGATACAAGGACGCCGTCGCCGCTGTCCGTGCAGCGGGCTCCGCGGAAATTTTTCTCGCCACCCCGCGCATCCAGAAAGCGGGCGAGGAGGGATTTTTCAAACTCATCGAAAATGCCGCTCCCGACGGCGTGCTCATCCGCAATGTCGGCGGGATCGCGCATTTTGCAGAAAGCCCTCTGCGCAAAATCGGGGACTTCTCGCTCAACGTCGCAAACCCGGCCACGGCGGCCGTCTTTCACCGCCTCGGGCTCGAGCGCCTCACCATCTCGCACGACCTCAACACCGGCCAGATCCTCTCCCTCCTGCGCCAGGCCCCGCCGGATTGGTTCGAGCTCACGATCCACCACCACATGCCGATGTTTCACATGGAGCACTGCGTGTTTGCCGCATTTCTGAGCGAGGGAACCGACCACACCAACTGCGGCCGCCCCTGCGACCGCCACCGCGTCCACCTGCGCGACCGCGTCGGGATGGACCACCCCCTCCGTGCCGATGTCGGCTGCCGGAACACCCTCTTCAATGCCGTGCCGCAGTCCGGCGCCGGATTTTTCCAGGACTTTCTCAGCGCCGGAATCCGCCGCTTCCGCATCGAGCTCCTCGAAGAATCCGCCGAGGAATCCCGCCGCACCATCGCCGCCCACCTCGCCCTCCTCACCGGCTCGGCCACCGGCACTTCCACCTGGAAATCTCTCAACGCCCGCAATCAGGTCGGTGTCACAAGAGGCACCTATCATTGAAGCTTTGAATCAGCGCGATCGCGCTGAATAAAAGCTTCGCATTCTGCTTCGGACCAGGTAAATTTCGCTCCTGATGAAACCCGCCACCGAAGAATTTCTTTACGCATTGCTCTGGACGTTGGATGTCGCCGCGCGTCCGACATGGAGACGACTGGGCGAGTCCTATGAGGGCTGGGCCTACCGTCACGGGTTGCTCCGGCGGCTGCGTCAGTTGGAAGCACAGGGCGTCATCGAGGTGAAGGATTCCGCCGACGAGGGGCGCGCGGTGCGGCTCACCGAGGCCGGAATGAAGATCGCGCAGAGGGGGATTCATCCGCCTGCGCTCTGGGAGCGCGAATGGGACGGCCGGTGGCGGATTGCCTTTTTCGACCTCAAGGAGGACAAGGTCCGCGCGAGGCTGCGGCGCGCGCTGCGCGATCTGCGGTTCGGATGCCTCCAGCGGAGCGTGTGGATTTCCCCGGACTCCTCCTCGTCGATCAAGGATGCCTTGGCCGGGGAAAACATCGATGTCACGAGCCTCGCGATTTTTGACGGACGCCCCGCATCGGGCGAAAAGGATACCGAGATCGTCAAGGCTTCGTGGGATTTCGACAAGATCGGACGGCTTTACAAAAGCTGGCAGCAGAATGCGGCACTCATCGAGACGCCGGCTGCCTGGGAACGCATGACCCCGGCCGGCCGGAACGAATGGTTCCGCGAGGAGCGCCGCATCTGGGGCGCGATCATCCGCGAAGACCCCTTCCTGCCGGCGGCCCTGCTGCCCGAGGGCTATCCCGGACGGACTGTCTGGGAGCAGCGGGTAAAGCTCCTCCCCCGGCTCTTCGTGTGAGCGAAATCACGGGATGAAAAAGCCCCGGTCCATCACGACGCGGAAGTGCCCGGCAGATCGCTGCTCGCGAAGCGGGCATTTTCGGATTAATGTGGAAGCTGTGAGACATTTGCTTCCAGCCTTGTTGGCCATGATCTGCGTGGCGTCCGCGCCTGGCCAGGAGCAGGAGAAGAAGCTCATGGACCGGATCAAGAAGCCGGACATGAACCTGTCGAGCACGATGCAGGGGAAGGCTTTTGGAGGAAAGAGCGGGTCTCTCGGCCTGCGGCAGGCCGGGGAGTCGAAGGACAGCTACGCCGGGGTGCGCGACGCCTACATCAAGGACTTTCCGTTCACCCGGTCGTTTCTGGGGATTAAGAACCCGTGGTTCGGCGGCAAGGTTTACGATGCCAAAGCAGCGGACACGTTTTCCAAATCGATTATCGTCAATGCGGACCGCGAAGTGCCGGTGAAGAAGGCGGAGGCCGTCGGCTACTGGGACGCCACGAAGGCCGCGAACTTCGGCTCCCCGGTCGTTCCGGTGCGCCAATATATCCCCCAGCCCGCCGCGCAGGGGGCGGTGAACCAGATCACCGACAAGATCAATGACAAGATGACGATTGACGAAGTGCGGGAATTGCTGAACAAACCCCGTTGATTCCCATGTCCACTCTCTCTGTTCTCACCCGGGGCTGCGCAAAAGTTCACAACGAGGCCGAGCTGGAGGCGAAGCTCTCGCTCGGCCGTCCGCTGCGGATCAAACTGGGCGTCGACCCCACCGCGCCGGACATCCACCTCGGACACGGGGTCGTGCTCTCGAAGCTCCGCGATTTCCAGGATGCCGGGCACGAGGCGATTTTGATCATCGGGGATTTCACGGCGATGATCGGCGACCCGAGCGGCCGCTCGGCGACGCGACCGCAGCTCACGCACGACCAGGTGCTCGCGAACGCGAGGAGCTACCAGGAGCAGGCATTCAAAATCCTCTCCCGCGAGCGCGCGAAGATCGTCTTCAACGGCGAGTGGTTCGAGGCGATGAGCTTCGAGGAGGTCATCAAGCTCAACAGCCGGGTCACCCTCCAGCAGATGCTCGTCCGCGAGGATTTCCGCGACCGCCTCGACAAGGGCCAGCCGATCCGCGCCCACGAGATCCAGTATCCGATCATGCAGGGATGGGACTCGGTCATGATCCGCTCGGACGTCGAACTCGGCGGCACCGACCAGCTCTTCAACATCATGGTCGGCCGCGACCTCCAGCGCGAAGAGGGCCAGCCGCAGCAGGTCGCCATGACGATGCCGATCCTCGAAGGCCTCGACGGACACCAGAAGATGAGCAAGAGCCTCGGCAATTACGTCGCGCTCAACGAATCCCCCGGGGACATGTTCGGAAAGCTCATGAGCATCAGCGACGAACTCATGGCGCGGTATTACGAGATTCTCCTCCATGAGGTCCTGCCCGCGACGATGCATCCGATGGAGGCCAAGAAGGCGCTCGCGCGCCGGATCACCGCGCGCTTCCACGACGAGTCCGCCGCCACCCGCGCGCTCGAGGAATTCAACACCCGCTTCAGCGCGCGCGACCTCGAATCCGCCGAACTGCCCGCCTACGTTCCCGGCGCCGCCCGCGATTTCGTGAGCCTCGTCGTCGAGGCGTTCGCCCAATGCTTCAAGGTCACCCGCTCACGCTCCGACGCCCGACGCCTTATCGAAGGCGGAAGCATCCAGTGGCGCGGGGAAAAGGTCTCCGATCCCAAAGCCGTCCTCGCGGATGGCGAAACCGGCGTCCTCAAGCTCGACAAAACCCGCGCCGTCCGGATCTGAGGTGGTTTCCTCCGGGGGCCGGATCGGGCTGCCCCCAAACTCCTTCTACATCTTGCTGGAGTAGAGGAATTTTTCTTTGGACTGCGTCGGACACCCGATTGCCTATAGCTATTCCAATTTTTCTGCCCAGTGATCGCCCTTCTGCAAAATAATCCCTTAAGGCAATTGCCGATCTGAAGGCTCCCCGCCACGCGGAGGATAGCGATTCTGAGTCTGCCATTGTGCAAGAAAATGCATATCCGCAGATGACACAGATTCTCACAGATTTATAAAATATGAGAAAATGAACAACTTGTTGATATACAGGCGCATATACCAAATCTGCGATTATCTGCGCAATCTGCGGATAATAATCTGAATGGAACGACTTCAGAATTAGTTGAACCGCTCTAAATGGCTGATCCCTTCTGCTGGAGAACGGACGTGGAGTAACTGCCCGAGGAAAAAGAGAGCGGAGAGCACAACGGCGGCGCGGGATTTCTTGATTCAGATCAACTAAAACAACTTGTCGGCTGAAAGAATGGGGGATAAAACGGATCCCTTGCCAAGCCGACAAAAAACCTCGGTCTCCTCTGTTCGATCAATTGCGCGGTCAATTGATTCTTTCAACGTGTAATCAATCGGCACGTTTTCCCCCGAATCGAAGCCTTTCCAACAAAACCAACAACAAGACAAACATCCATGAGTGCCATCGACATTGAGAGCAACGAATACAAAAAGCAGTTCCTTCACGAGGCCACCCGCCTGGCCATCGAATCGGTGGAAAAAGGATGGGGCGGACCGTTTGGCGCCGTCATTGTCAAGGATGGCAAGATCATCGGCCGCGGACAGAACCGTGTGCTGTTGACCGGGATTCCGGTGTATCACGCCGAGGTCACGGCCATCATCGACGCGTGCGGACGCATCAATTCCAAGGCGCTTCTGGGTTCGGATTACCATGAGGGAAATCTCAAGATGATCCCGCGTCCGGAAGGATCGCCCGATCCGGTGCCCGAACGGGCGCAGATGCTCAAGGGGTGTGATCTTTACGTGAACGGGGCTCCCTGTCCGATGTGCATGAGCGCCATTTACTGGGCCCGCATTGATCGGGTGTATTTCGGCACCCGCTTGTCGGACACGAGCAAGATCGGGTTCGACGATGAGTTCCAGTATATCGACTTCAAGCTTCCGTGGGAGGAGCGGAAGGCGATCCAATGTTTCCCGGATTTTGAGAGGGAGTTCGCCCTCAAGGCCTGCGAAGCCTGGCAGAACAAGGCCGACCGGCATCCTTACTGAACATCGGGGCAGGATCCGACCCGGGACGCGGCGCAGCCCGGTTGCGCCATCGTTCCGGGGATCGTCCCGCGCGCTGCATGAGCACGCCATCCTTCATCATCGCCACCGCCAGGCTCCGCCCCGGAACGGATGCCGAATTCACCGCCTGGAAGGCCCGGCACGATCTGATCATCGGGAAATTTCCCGGTTTCATCAGCAGCGACATCATTCCTCCCATTCATGCGGGGAGCAACGAATGGACGATTATTCTGAACTTCCAGTCCCATGAGGATCTCGTTGTCTGGCAGAAGTCCAAAGAGCGGGCGGAGATCATTGCCGCAGGGATGCCATTGTTCGAAGGGGGGAATTTCGGCGAAGTCGTGCAGGTTGGTGCCGGTGGCGAGCGACCGGGCAATCAGGTCACCGAGGTAATCTTCTCCAAGATCAAGCCCGGCATGGAAGATGCCTATCGGGAGTGGGCGGCCCGGATGCAGGCCGAGCAGGCGAAATACCCGGGCTATCGCGGCACCTTTCTTCAACCTTCGGAAGGGAAAGGCGGGTTTTGGACGACGATCATGCGTTTCGACTCCGTCGGGCATCTTGAGGCCTGGATGAATGCTCCCGAGCGCAAGGAAATGTTGCGGGAGTCCAAGGCATTCATCGAACAGGAACAACTCACCCGCCTGGCGACATCTTTTCCGGGCTGGGTGCCGCTGGATCCGATGACCGGTGAAGGGCCGCCGAATTGGAAGGCGGCGATGCTCGTTCTTCTCGGGCTGTTTCCCATCGTGATGTTGGAAATGAAATTTCTCAGTCCGATTCTGACTGCGCTGGGACTCCATGCCTCGTTGGCCACGTTTATTGGCAACCTCATCAGCGTTGCCTTGACGAGCTTTCTGACCATGCCCTGGTCTGTGAACTGGTTTGGGTGGTGGCTTTTTCCGAAAGGCCCTTCAGCCGGAGCGCTGACGGCAAAGGGGGTGGGTATTCTTTGCGTTCTCTATGCTTTGGAAGTGGTTCTTCTCTGGAACCTTCTGCCTTGGTGATCCCTGTTTTTTTGCACACATGACCATCGAAATTCTCAAAAAAACCTGTCGGGGGACCGTTGTTGCAGCCGGGGATCCGGATTTCCGGGAAGCTGTCTATGGAGGCCTTTGGAACCGGTTGATTCCCGATCGCGCCCCCGATCTGTTGGTCCGGGTGGCCGATGAACAGGACGTCATTGCGGCTGTCCGGTTTGCACGGGAGAACAGGCTGAAAGTTGTCGTGCGCGGAGGCGGGCACAATTGGTGCCAACCCACGTTGCGAAATGGCGGTCTGCTCCTGGATTTGAGCGATCTGAACAGGGTGATATCCATTGATGTCGAGGGGCGCCGGGCGGTCGTGCAGCCGATCATCAGCAATCGCGAGGCGCAAAGGGTCCTGAATGAAAAAGGACTCGCCTTTCCCAGCGGGCATTGTCCGCAGGTGAAGTTGAGCGGATATCTGCTGGGGGGCGGCATGGCCTGGAACCCGACGGTGTGGGGAGCGGGCACGGAAAGTGTGGAGGCCATCGAACTTGTCACCGCGCAGGGGGAATTGATCACCGCAAGCGAGAAGGAAAATGCCGATTACTTTTGGGCGGCCCGGGGATCCGGGGCCGGATTTTTTGGGGTTGTGACACGCTATCACCTCAAATTGCATCCGCTTCCGAAGGCGATTCACGGGAGCACCTACTACTATTCTCTCGACCATGCCGAAGCCGTGGGGCGCTGGCTGGGCGCGTTGGCACCGAAACTTTCCCCGACGGTGGAGCTGAGTCTCTTTTTGCTGGAGGCCCCCGCCGGGTTGAAAGACATGACGGTTGCGCATGGGGGGAAAATTTGCATGGTGACAGGAGCTGCCTTTGCCGACACGCCGGAGGAGGCAAGAGCCAGTCTTCAGCCGTTGGAGAATGGGCCGGTCGAATGCCTGTCGGGTTCGTTTGCGTCCCCACTGGTTTTCGAGCAACTCTTCGATGCCTCGGGAGCGCTCTGGCCCGAGGGGGTGCGCGCACGCGTGGAGGCGACTTTTTCCAACTCCAACCCGGGAGACTTGGTGAAAGCGATTTGCAACCACATGAGGAATGCTCCATCGCCGACAACGGTGGTGCTTTTCACGATCTTTGCCGGGCCGAACTGTCCCGCGCCGTTGCCGGATGCCTCCTATTCCATGAGTGCAAAGGTCTATGGCGGTCCGTGGACCATGTGGTGGGATGAAGCGGGGGATCCTGCGAATACGGCCTGGCATCTGGAGTGCGCCGCGCTTTTGAGACCCTTCAATGTCGGTTGCTATATTGGAGAATCGGACATGGTGGGGAGGCCGTCGAATGCCGTGCAGGCTTTCTCCGTGCAAAACTGGCAGCGCCTTGCGGATCTTCGCGACAAGTATGATCCGGAGGGCGTGTTTTTCGGATTTTTCGACGGTTTGTCTGGAAAATAACCGTTCGTCATGAAGAAGGCGCTTCGGCTTGTGGCACTGATGGGGGTGGCCGGGCTTTTTGTTGTCCGTGCCGAGGAAGCCCCGCCAAGGTCTCCGGATGCACCGATTTCCTTCTTCGACCAACTTCGCGGCCGGGTGCCGGCATCCATCACCGGCAATCCGGCGGCGGAGAACGAGGTTCCTGGCACGGGTCTGGCCGGGAGGTTGCTCCATCTCCCGGAAGAATCCGGATTGCGGATCGGCGGGGTCTGGCTGGCGGATTCCAACGGGCTTCTCTCCGGCGGAGCCCAGCCCGGCAAGTGGAGTTTCAACAGTGCTCTCATTGTCGGGGCGAATTGGGATGCCGAGCCGTTGACCGGATGGAAGGGGGCGTCCTTTGGCATTCAGTTTCTCCAGTTCAATGGTCAGAACACGAACGGCCAGGCGGGGAGTGTGCAGGGTTACAACAGTCTGCCGGGACCGGCACCGCTTGATCGTTCCGAGCTATATCAGCTCTGGTATCGGCAATCGTTGTTCGAGGACAGAATCGTCTTCCGCATCGGCAAGCAGGTGCCGACGTATGATTTCAACAACGTCGCCCGGCCGGTGGCCACGCAGGACGAATCTCTGGCCATTCCTTCCGTGACAGGACTCCTCTACACTCCGGTGTTTGTAAATCCCACTCTGCTCGGAGCAATCGGGGGCTACTACAATTCCGTCTCCGGCGTGACGGTCTCGGTCGCTCCGACCCGGAACACCTACCTGCGCTATGGTTTCTACGATGGAAATGTCGCGCGCGGGGTTCAGACAGGCATGACGGGACCGCAATTCAACGGTTACACATTCAACATCTGGGAGGCCGGAATGGATTGGGTGATTGCGGACAGGTATCCGGGAAACTTCGGGGCGGGACTGTGGTATCAGTCCGGCGTGCTTCAGGGGCCGGAGGGGATTGCACAGAATGGCACCGGAGGTTTTTACCTGTTTGGGAGCCAGCGCATCTGGTCGAAGAGTGAACCGTCCGTTCCGATGGATGGCGGGAAAACCGGCGAGGGGAAAAGCCGGATGGTTTTCTCAACCGAAGACCACCATCATTCCTCGGTTTCCACCTTTTTCCAGTTTGGCGTGAACGACTCGGAGACCCTGCCGGTGAATCAATATTTTGGGATGGGTTTCACCGGTTACGGGCTCGTGCCCCGGCGTCCCATGGATTCCGTTGGGCTGGGCATGTCCTGGGCCTGGCTGAATCCCAACCTCTTTGAGCGATCCAGTGAACTGATGTTTCAGAGTTACTATCAGGCGCATCTTGTTGCAGGGACCTTCTTTCAGCCGGCGGTGAGTTACATTCCCACGCCCGGAGCCGGAGCGGACCTGGGAGGAGCCTGGGCACTAACATTCCGCCTGACGGTGCTCTTCTGATCATCTAGCCCGCAAGCGAGCAGGGATCAGAATTTATCAATATTAAATCGCTGACCCCTTCTGTTACTCAGAATGAGACGTTTCGCTCGCGAGAGTCCTTAGAAATTTCATCAACTCCCGGCTGGGGCGATGGTCCAGCATTACGTCCAAAGCAGCAGCCTGATAGGAGAGGACGATCAACCAAAAGACGAACTGGTAGCCGCACTTCTTGCACTTGTGGCGCAGTCCGCGCTGGGCCAGGAGCCCTCCGGGCCACCCGCCGAGCAGTTCTCCGAGGTGCAAGAGCTTTTCCGGCACCCGCCATTTACTCGAGACGGCCTGCTGCTTGTCGTGCGCATAAAGAAAATACGTGACCACCGAGGCCAGAAGCATCGCGCCAGCTCCCATCCACCATGAGAAGGGAAGCTTTTGCAGAGCCAACAGCGGGAGCACCAAGAGCAGAAACACGGTGCCCCATGCCTTCTGGCTCACCTGGGCCTTGTCGGCCTTTACGAAAGTCACCCGTTTCGCACAGGGACGCCCCTTCGCATCCTCGCCCGCCACGAAGAGCACCTCATCCCCTGCCTCCGGTCTGCGGCGCCCCTGCCGAAAATCCTTGATGTGCACAAAGAACCGATTCTGTCCCGACTCCACCCATCCATAGCCCTTGTCATCGATCCATTGCACTATGATCCCGCGACCGAGCGCGCGACCGAGTCTGATCCCGGACCATGGTTTCATCGTCCACCTCCGGAGTGAGTCTGAACAAAGTCTTTCATTTTGCCGTCTTCCGCGTGCCATGGATTTATCCGGGGGGCATTACTCGTCGAAGTGAGTCTCTTAGTAAGTCTCGCGGCGGGATTTGCTATTGAAGGTCCACAAGTCCAGACGCTGCGGGGTTGGTGAAATCGTAAACAAGGCAAGCAGAGGGGCAGCAGCAACACAGGACAATATGTCGACATTTAAAATGAGAGGTCAATACCGTGTAGCCGGGAAATGCGTTTTCTTGCCAGACTGCTGGAAGTTGCACCCTGACCCTAGTTTCCCACGCAAATTGGGATTCCACAGAACCGTACCCGAGGTGGCCATATTTTTAAGCCATACGGACATTCGGGCGCTCATCGGCGTTATTTAAATGTCAATATGCAAGGACTGACCCTTTTGACAGTTACTCCCCGGAATTAACCCAACTTCCTTGGGTTCGAAATTCTACCTTTTGCTCTGCAGACTTGGTATGATGGATTGAATAGTTTCCGCAGGGAACAGCACCCTGATTCGCGCGGCATGCTTGCGCTCCCCACCACGGGGAGGATAACGATTCTGCGTGTGCCATTGTGCAAGAAGATGCACCCAACCCTCAGGCAGGCCATCAAAATGAGCTCGCTGCCTAGCCCGCAAGCGAGCAGCAAATAATATCAAATTAAATGGCTGACCCCTTCTGCGCCTTCCTAACCGATGATTTCGGGGCTACAATCGCCAGCTCAGTTTAAGGGGCAGATCGACAGCCATTGCTTCGTAGCGCTTCCTCACTTGGTCTGGAGGAATGTTGAATTGGTTCGCGGCGGTCGCGACTCGATCTTCAGAAATGATTTCTTGCGGGTCGATCGCGGGCTCTGCGGCATCCAAATCACGCGATAGAAGAACCTGATCCAAATATTCTCTGCCGTGAGCGTAAGCGCTAACGACGGCAAGGCGAAACTTGGGTTCCGCCGACGCGAGGAACAAATTTTGCGCGGCATCGCCTTTTGCTTCACCCAAAGCACGGAGCGCAATTGCTGCGGATGCTGCAATCTCAGCGTTCTGGTCCTCCAGCTTGGCCAGCAGCGGCGCGACGCCCTGCTCGTCGCCCAACTTCGCCAGCGCTTGGATGACGGCTTGTCGAACATTGGAGTCTTGGTCGTCCAGCTTGGCCACCAACGGCGTGACGGCCTGCTTGTCGCCCAACTGTGCCAACGCTCGGATGACGGCTTGTCGAACATCTGAGTCTTGGTCGTCCAGCTTAGCCAGCAGCGGTGCGACAGCCTGATTGTCGCCCAGCGTCGCTTTTGTGTCGTAGTAAGTAAGCGGTGGCCAACCAACGAAGCATGGTTGTCTTGCCGCCACCTGGGTCGCCTAAAACGACGATCCGTTGGCATGCAGCAAGGCTCTCGCCGACAGGTCGGCGTGATGAGCGGCGGCGGAGAAAGGCATCATCAGCAAAAACGTGACCGGCCTCCAAGTGGCGACGAGCTTCTCGGAGTTCTTCAAGCCGCGCCAATGTCATGTCGTCACCTTCACCGCGTTTTGTCGGTTCTACCTCAATGCGTAAGGGCATGTAGAGCTGGCGTAGAAGGAGTTTCTGGGACGCCATGTGAACGTCACCCTCAGGTAGGTTGCTTAGGTCGATGATGTCCCAAGCATCCAAGGCCTTCGTGCAGTATTGTTCCAAGGCGGCATTCTGTTTCGCAGAAGAGTAAATGCCCACGGCTTCGTCGGCCCGCTGGCGCAACACGGCCATTTGCTCGCGAAGATAGTCAAGGCTGAGTTGATGCCTCCAATGCGCGAGCACCGGGTGCGCATATACTGATTTCTCCACGGCCTCAAAGTAGCCTGCCTTAAACAAGGCGATTTGTTCCGGCTCGGCACCCCCGGAGGCCAATGCTGTTTCCATTGCTTGGAGGATGCGGGCCTTCACGGCGGCCCCTTCTGCAATTCCACCAGCCATCAACCATTCGACTAGGTCCGCTTGGAAAATGTCATCGGAAAGAAGCTGCCAAAGAGGCTCTTCGTGAGCGGGCACACCGAGTTCAGCACGGTTGCGCGCGAGTTCGGAGCATGCGGCGCGAATCTCGTCGCGAATAGAATGCGTTGAGGCGAGGGCTTTACGCAGAGTCTCATCCTTCTCAAGCGCGGCCTTGAGCTTCTGGTCTCGTGTCGCGGCAATCGCTGCCGAGCGTTCACCTGACGCGAGATTGATCAGGTATGCGAGGAGGTTGGGTAGAAGGAGCTCACCGATGATGGTCATATTTGTTTCAGTTTGTGGTTATGCGGCCATGCCTTGCGGGGCGAGATGGTGGATGAAGTGCTGAACCCAGGCGAAGTTGGCATTGTCCTTGGGTGGGACGCCGAACTGCCAGCGCACGTCGTCGCGTCCTTGCTCCAGTTATCATGCCCTTCGGTCATGCTCTGCAGTTTGCCTCCGGTTTGTAGAAATGCGCTATCGCGCTGGGCAGTGTCGGAACGCAGGTTGTGGCGGAATGTGTCCACCTCGAAGCCGAGGTTGGCGGTCAAGTCACTGGTCTGGATGCGTTTGCCTTTGGCCACGATGGCCGGGACGTTACCAGAGGGGATGGGACATTTGCGAGCCCACACATTGGGAATCCTCCGGTGCTGCAAGCGAAACCGGCGTCCTCAAGCGCGACAAGAACCGCGGCGTCCGGATCTGATGCGGCATTGATTTCCTCCGGGGTCCGGATAGGGTTGCGGTATGGACAAAAAAAAATTCGCGGCCGAGCTCCGCAGGCTGGGAAAGTTTCCCGACCTGTCGCCGGACGAAAGAATTTTGTTCGCGATGAGCCTGAGCGCGACTCCGGACGAGCGGTGGGCCCGGCACGAGACGTTCCTCCGCTCGCACGGCTTGTTCACGCGCTCCGCGAGGAGGGCATCCGGTTTCAAATAGCCGGCATGTCGGCCGCCATATTGCAGGGGGTTCCTGCCACGACCCTCGATACCGATATCTGGGTCGGACTCGCCCCACGCCAATTCGTCCGGTTGAACGCACTGGTCATCAGGCTCGGCGGAACGATGCTGGCTCCGACAGTCGCCGCGCTCGAGGATGACACCCTTGTGAATTTTCTACCGAGGGTGGACGGCCTCGGCGACTTTGATGAGGAATACAGCCACGCCCGGCGGCTCCGTTGGCAGGGTCTGCGGGTTCCGGTGCTCCCGCTGGAATCCATCATTAAAAGCAAGCAGGCGGTCGGTCGGCCGAAAGATATCGCCCACCTCCCGCTTCTCCGGCAAGTCATCCGCCTGCGGAAACGGAATGGTTGAGCGCTGAAGTTTTTTTCCAGCGCAGGCGGGTTTCAATCGCTTCGGTGATATATGCCTTGGCTTGACCGACGGCGTCAGGCAGGGAGAGGCCATGTGCCAGGCCGGTGGCGATGGCAGAGGAGAGCGTGCAGCCGGTCCCGTGGGTATCGGCCCCGCGGACAAACGGAGACTGGAATTCGATCGACTCGCCGGACATCACCAGGATGTCGACGGCAGTCCGGGTTTTCAGGTGTCCGCCTTTCAGCAAAAATGGCACGCCGAATTTCTCCACGAGAGCGAGCCCGGCGGATTTCATTTCGCCAAGGTCCCGGCAGGGCATGCCGGAAAGGATGCGGAGCTCGTCGAGATTCGGGGTGACGAGTGCCGCGATTGGAAAAAGAAGCGTTTTGTAGGCCGAGATGGCCGACGGCTTCAGGAGCGGATCTCCGCTGGATGCGACCATGACCGGGTCCACAACGAGCGGCGGGATTTTTTTCAGCCGTCGCAATTCTTCCGCAACCGCCCGGAGGATTGCGGTCGAATAGAGCATGCCGGTCTTGATCGCGGCGACCGGAAAGGCTTCGAGGCTGAGCCGGACCTGTTCGGCGACGATGTCCGGACGGACCGCCTGGATCGCGCTCACCCGGCCCGGCACTTCCGCGACGACGCAGGTGATTGCGGTTTGCGCGTAACCGCCGAGCGCGGTGATGGTTTTCAGGTCCGCCTGTGCGCCAGCGCCGCAGGAATTATCCGAGCCGGCGATGCTGAGAACGACCGGCCGCATCACCGGGAGCGCGTCGCCTGGAAAAGGAAATAAAGGAGCTGGCCGAGTGCGGCGACAAACGCCGCAACGTAGGTCAGCGCCGCCGCGTCGAGGACGTCGTTGACCCCGCTGGCTTCCTTGCCCTGCTGCACCATCCCCATGTTCTGGAGGATAATTTTCGCGCGGCGCGATGCGTCGAATTCCACCGGCAGGGTGATGAGGTTGAACAGGGCCAGGACGAAGAAGCAGGCGATCGCGATGTAGATCAGGTGAAAGGCGTGAAGGAACAGGCCCGCGATGAAGATGATCGGGAGCATCTGCGACGCGAACTGCGTGGCCGGCACCGCAAGCATCCGCCACTTCAGCGGCGCGTAGGATTTTGAATGCTGGATCGCATGCCCGCACTCATGCGCGGCGATCCCGAGGGCCGCAACCGAGGGGGTCCCGTAGATGTCGGGCGACAGGCAGAGACGCTTGCGGGTCGGGTCGTAATGGTCGCCGAGCGCGTCGTTGATCGGGACGATCTCGACGTCACGGATCCCGGCGGCGGCGAGGATCCGCGCGGCGGCCTCGGCCCCGGTCAGGCCCGACGCGGCGGGCACCTGCTTCCACCGGTTGAACGCGCCGGAAACTTTCGATTGCGCCCAGAGGCCGATCAGCATCGGGACGCCAATGAGAAGGATCCATGTCATCATAGTTTGGGAAAATACGCGTTTTCAGACAGCGTGCAACCGCCGGAGATCAAGCGAGGAACGAACAGACATACTGGCAGATCCCGCCGTCCACCTTGATCGTGAAACCGGATTTCGCAGGGACCTCGAAGGCGGACCCGGCAGCGTAATCCCGCCGAGCATCGGTGCCATCGAGGACGACCGAGCAGGCACCGTCGACGATCTCCATGCGCTCGGCCGCATCGGTGCCGAAATGGTAGGTGCCGGGGAAAATCAGCCCGAGCGTGCGCTTCGAACCGTCGGAGGAGAGGATCGTGTGGGAGACGACGCGGCCGTCGAAATAGACGTTCGCTTTGGCGATGGCGGTGACGTTGGGAAATTCCATGATTTTGGAAAAATGCCCGGCGCGGGCGGTCTGGCAAGTCAATAAAACTTGTGCGGTGGGATCACCGGTTGCGGGCGGGTGAGGCGGTCCACAAACCGCTCCCAGGAGGCCTGCCCGGCCAGGATCTCGATTTCGACCCGGAGGTAATACAGCGGGACCTCGGGATCCGGGATGCGCGGGATCCGGACGGCATCCTTCTCGGTGGTGATGACGGCATCCAGTTCGCGACGCGAGCAGCGGCGGAGGAAGTTCTCGATCTCGCGCGCCGTGTAGCGGTGGTGGTCGTTGTAGGATTTTGCAAGTTCGATCTCGGCGTCGAGCGAGCGCAGCGCGTTTTCAAAGCTCTCCGGGACGGCGATCCCGCTGAGCGCGCCGATGCGCAGCCCGCGGAGGAATTCGAGCGGCTTGACCTCGCCGGTCGCAAAATTCCGCAGGTGCTTCGGCCGGTGCGAGCACTCAATGATGTCGGCCGTCCGGTTGTATTTCCGGATGCGGTCGATGATGGCCGAGTTGTCCGAGCCGTCGCACTTGGTGAGGAAGATGTGGGTGGCGCGGCGGAGGTTCCGGGGCGGCTCGCGGAGCGTGCCCCGGGGAAGCATGAATTCGTTCCCGAATGGAGCCTGCCGGTCCACCAGCACGATCTCCAGCCCGTGCCTCATCTTGATATACTGGAGTCCGTCGTCGAGGATCAGGGCGTCCGCGCCGAATTCCCGGACGGCATACGTCCCGCTCTTCACCCGGTCGCGGTCCACCAGAACGACCACCCCGCGCAGGTTGTTGGCGAGGAGGAACGGCTCGTCACCTGCCGTCCGCGAGTCGAGAAGCAGCGACTTTCCGTCGGATACCACGCGCGGGACGAAAACGGCCTTGTGTTTCGTGAGCTTGTCGAAGAGCCGGAGAAGGAACGGCCGGGGGACGCTCTTGTATCCGCGGCTGAGGATGGCAACCCGGCGGCCGCCCTGCTGGAGGGCGCGGGCGAGCAGTTCGACGACCGGGGTTTTTCCGGTTCCGCCAACGGTCAGGTTGCCGACGCTGATGACGAGGCAGCCCTGGGAATGGCTCCGGAAAATCCTGTTCCGGTAGAGCCACAGCCGGGCTTCGACGAGCCGCAGATAAACGAGCGAGAGAACCCAGAGGATCCAGCGGAGCACATCCGCGCGCCGGCCGTAGCGCCGGCCGAGGATGACGTCGATTGCAAAGGTCTCAAGACCCTCGATCCAGCGTCTCATGCGAGGATCTTCACGCCCGCATTGTCGGCGCGGACGACGATTGCAACCGCCTCGTCGAGTCCGGAGGCCACGATCATCGCGCGGGCGGTTTTTTCCGGATTCCGGAGCGCGGCGCAGGCGATCGTCGAACCCGACCCGCTGAGCCAGCCGCCCAAGGCCCCCGCTGCGCACGCCGCCTCGATGACCGGGGAGAGGCAGGGGATGAGCGGCTCGCGGAACGGCTCGTGAAGCCTGTCCTGCAGCGCCCCCTTGAGGGCGGAATAGTTTTGCGTGGCGAATGCCGCTGCCACGGCCGCCGCGTTGGCCGCCGTAAACGCCGCATCCTGGAATGCCACGGTCAGGGGGAGAGCCTGCCGCGCGGCTGGCGTTGAAATCTCGAAGCCCGGAATGAGAAGGACGAACCGCAGGCTCCGGTCCACGGGATACCTCTGGAGCGCGCCGGAACCGGGAACAATCGTGAACCCGCCGAAAGCCGCCGGAGCCGCGTTGTCCGGATGGCCTTCCAGCCCCGCGCAGAGACGGAACAAATCCGGGCGGCTGAGCGGACGTCCGCCGAGCTCGTTGAGGCCGTGGAGAATCCCGAGCCTTACGGTGACGCTGCTGCCGAGCCCCCGCGAGCGCGGAACTGAACCCTCCACCGCCCAGTGGAACGCGAACGGACGCATCTTCGCCTCGTGGAAAAACAGGTCGGCCGCCTCCCCGGCCATCTCGCCTTTTGCCGGCCCGCGACCGCGGCGGACGGTCGTCGTGTTGTAAATCTGCAGGGCGATGCCGAGGCTGTCGAAACCCGGACCCAGATTCGCCGTCGTCGCCGGCACTCTCACGCGCACTTCATTCATCCGGCCCATCATGGGCGATCGCCTGCCGCCGGAAAAGAAGATATCTCGCGTTGACCCCGCAGGATGTCCACCTCGCGCCGGACGGCACACGGCTTTCCGCCGGCGGGATTGACAAACCGGCGAACACAAAATATGGGTTCCCATATGAAGACGACCATAGAGATTTCAGATGATCTTTTTCTGCGGTCGAAGCAAATCTCCAGGGAGCGCGGGGTGACGCTGAGGGAGCTTTTCACCGAGGGGCTTGTGACGGTGGTTGACAAGTGGTCCGCCAAGCCGTCCCCCCGGGTCAAGGCGGTGACGTTCAAAGGCAGGGGACTGGCTCCGGAGTTCAGGAATGCCCGCTGGGAGGCCATTCGCAATGCCGCTTATGAGGAGCACGGGGCATGAACGCCGTGGATACGAACCTCCTTGTTTACGCCCACCGGGAGGACTCGACATGGCACAAGGAGGCCTTGAAAGTGATGATCGGGCTGGCCGAGGGGACGGACTTGTGGGCGATTCCCTGGCCGTGCGTGCATGAGTTTCTGGCCATTGTGACGCACCCGAAGATTTATCGTCCTCCCTCCCCCATGCCGGTCGCCCTCGCGTCGATTCGCGCGTGGATGGAATCGCCGAAACTCCGGCTTCTCGGAGAGGGTCCCGACCATCTGGACCGGCTTGAGCGGCTCGCCCTGGCGTCCAAAGCGGCCGGTCCAATGGTGCATGATGCCCGCATTGCCGCGTTGTGCCTGAGCCACGGTGTCCGTCAACTGCTGTCAGCCGACAGGGACTTCTCCCGCTTTCCCTCGTTGAAGATCAAAAATCCGCTGGTCGGTTGACGGGGCTTTGCCGGCGGACCGGCATGACCAAAAGATAACATCTCTCGGATTGACTCCGCCGGAATAGCAGTAATCGTAACCCCGTTCATGGAAGGCAACAGAAACAAACCGGAGGCATCAGGCAAATGGAGGAGGCTCCCTGCGCTGATCGCCGTGCTTCTCTCGGCCCAGGCGCTCCCCGCGCAGCAGGTGGTCCGCGTGGGGCTGTTTCCGAATGTCACACATGCCCAGGCGCTGGTCGCCGCGAACATGTCGCGCGAGGGGAACGGCTGGTTCGAGTCCCGGCTGGGAGTGCCGGTGAAAATCGAGTGGATGGTTTACAATGCCGGGCCGTCCGCGATGGAGGGGATCTTCACCAAGGCCGTGGACTTCACGTATGTCGGCCCGAGCCCGGTCGTGAATGCCTACGCCCGCGCAAATGGCCGCGACGTGCGCGTGCTCAGCGGAGCGATGCGTGGCGGAGAGGCCCTGCTCGTCCGGGGCGACGCCATCACGAAGCCGGAGGATTTCCGCGGAAAGACGATCGCCACCCCGCAGCTCGGCAACACCCAGGACGTGGAATGCCGGGCGTGGCTGATCTCGCACGGAATCAAAGTCACGCTCGTGGGCGGCGATGCCCGGGTGATCCCGACGGCGAACCCCGACATTCTCCCGCTCTTTCAGGAGGGCAAAGTCGATGCCGCATGGACCGTCGAGCCGTGGGTCACCCGCCTGATCAACGAGGCCGGCGGAAAAATCTTTTTTGCCGACCGGGACGCGCTGACGACCGTGCTCGCCGGGCGGGAGGGGTTTTTGAATGAAAATCCCGCGCTTGCCGCGAAGTTCCTCGCGGCGCATCATGAGCTGACCGCGTGGGTCCTCGCCAACCCGGAAGAGGCCCGCAAGCGGGTCTGTGACGAACTCGGCGCGATCATGCACAAGAAGATGTCTGCGGACCTGATCAACGAATCCTGGACACGCCTTGTTCCGGCCGATGAAATTTCCACCGCGCCTTTTGAAACGTTTCTGGCCCAGGCCCGGCAGGTCGGATTCCTCCGCGCCAAGGTGAACCTCGACCAATTGATCTGGCACCCATGAGCATCGAGCACGAGCTGAAAAATGTCGCGCCCGAGCGGATCGAGGTGGACCGGATTTCCAAATCGTTCACCACGAAGCACCATGTCGTGAGCGCGCTCGACTCGATCAGCCTCAAGATTTCCGAGGGCGAATTCGTCTGCCTGGTCGGGCCGAGCGGGTGTGGAAAATCGACGCTGCTCAACATCATCGCCGGACTCGAGCAGCCGGATTCCGGACGCGTTCTCGCAAACGGCGAGCAGGTCGCCGCGCCGGGACGCGACCGCATGGTCATGTTTCAGGAGCACGCGCTGTTCCCGTGGCTCGACGTGATGGGCAACGTCATGTTCGGGCTGAAGCTCAAGCCCGGGCTCAACGACAGGGAGCGGCTCGAGGTGGCCCAGTATTACCTCCAGCTCGTGGGCCTGGAAAAGTTCCACCACTCGAACATCCACGAACTTTCCGGCGGGATGAAGCAGCGCGTGGCCCTTGCCCGGGCGCTCGCTCCGAACCCGCGGGTTCTGCTCATGGACGAGCCGTTCGCCGCGCTCGATGCCCTGACCCGCGAGCAGCTCTACGGCGACATCCAGAAAATCTGGGAGGCGCGCCGGAAGACGATCATCTTCGTCACACACAACGTCCGCGAAGCCGCCTGCCTTGGCGACCGCGTCATCCTGTTCTCCCCGAATCCCGGACGCATCCGCAAGGAGTTCGCCGTGACGCTCCCGAGGCCGCGCGACATCAACAGCGTCGAGCTCGCCCACTACTCGACAGAAATCACCGCCGCTCTGAAGGGATTCACCGCGGGCGCCGGAAAGGAGGCGTCGGAATGAAACGCGCGCTCATATCGATCGTCTTTTTCGCCATCCTGGTCGGGATCTGGCAATTCGCCGCCTCTTCGGGGAAATTTTCCCAGGTCATGTTCCCGCCGCCGTCGAATGTCGCCGAGTATCTCTGGCAGGCGATCACCGACGGAACGCTGGAATCCGCCACCCTCGTGACGGTCAAGCGCCTGCTGATCGGATATGCGGTGGGCCTGATTCTCGGGATTCCGCTCGGGCTCTTCACGGCAAAGTTCAAAGTCTTCCAGGACACGGTCGGGATCCTTGCGCTGGGAATGCAGGCGCTGCCGAGCGTTTGCTGGGTGCCCCTCGCACTCGGGTGGTTCGGACAGACCGAGGCAGCGATGCTGTTCGTCGTCGTCATGGGCACGCTCTGGTCGGTCATCATCGCGACCAGCGACGGGGTGCGCTCGATGCCCCCGATCTATCTTCGCGCGGCCAAGACGATGGGCTCCTCCGGGCTTCACTCGTGGGTGCGGGTCATCCTGCCGGCTTCTCTCCCGTATCTTGTCGGGGGAATGAAGCAGGGCTGGGCGTTCGCATGGCGCTCGCTCATGGCCGCGGAGATTTTTGTGACGATCCTCACCGGCTTCGGACTCGGGCAGCTCCTCCACTACGGGCGCGAGCTCCACGCCATGGACCAGGTGATGGCGGTAATGATCGTGCTGATCGTGATCGGCCTGCTCGCGGACAAGCTCCTCTTCGCGCCATGGGAAAGATTCCTTCACCGGCGCTGGGGAACGGGAAACTTGAAGTAGCCCTCCGATGGTGGAGGCGCATTTTGACCGGGGCATTTTCCTGCCGGCGCACGACCTCTGGCTGGATCCGAAAAAATCGAAACCCCTCGCATTCGTCTCACACGCCCACAGCGATCATACCGCACGGCATGCTGCGACGATTGCGACTCCGGCCACGATCGACTTGATGCGCCTGCGAATGGGATCGCTGAAAGGCGAGCTCCTCCCGCTCGCATTCGGCGAGACGGGGGATTTTGGAAATTTCTCCATCCGCCTGATTCCCGCAGGCCATATCCTTGGTTCGGCCCAGTGCCTGGTCGAGAGCGAAGCCGGGAGTCTTCTCTACACCGGCGACTTCAAACTTCGCAGGGGTGCCACATCCGGCGCGGCGGAATTCTGCCGGGCCCGGACGCTGGTCATGGAAACAACCTTCGGGCTGCCGAAATACGTTTTTCCGCCCGATGAGGAAGTGATCGCAGCGATCTTGGATTTCTGCCGCAACGCGCTTGCTGGGGGAGAGCTCCCGGTGCTCCTCGCGTATTCGCTGGGAAAGTCGCAGGAGGTTCTTCACGCCCTCACGCAGGCGGGCCTCACCGCGATGCCTCACCCGGCGATCTCCCAGCTTCTGCCGGCTTATGAGCGCGCGGGATTTTTGTTCCCGGGTCTGGAAAATTGGGATCCCGCCAATGCCGGGGGCCATGTGATCGTTTGTCCGCCGAATGCCAGGGGCGCGCTGGATGCCATCCCAAAAATGCGGACGGCGGTCATCACCGGATGGGCGCTTGACTCATCGACGGTTTACCGGAACCGATGCGAAGCCGCGTTTCCGCTCTCCGATCACGCGGGATACGACGACCTGCTCCGCCATGTGGAAAATGTTTCTCCGGACCGCGTCCTCACCCTGCATGGATTCGCGCAGGAGTTCGCCGGGGATCTGCGTGCGCGCGGCATCGAGGCATGGGCGATGACCGGACCGAACCAGCTCGAGCTTTTCTGAAAGAAGGCTCAGCGCCTTTCGACGGCGAACGAGGAAACCGGGCGGAGGGTTCCTCCCTCGTGCCATTCCCCGGGAATCAGAACTTTGCGCGGCTGTCTCGGCACGCCGATTTCGTTCCGGCTCAACTGGCCGATCAGCAGGTCCACCGCGGCGGCGCCGATCAACTCGTGGTTTTCACGGATCCCGCTCCAGTTTTCCACGTCGTCCACCACGTTCAGATTGACCAGACCGCATTCATTCGGCACCGACCGGCCGGTTTCTTGAACCCATTCGCGGACAACCGGGTTGATCGACAGGATCGCGTCGGGCTTGTAGGTCTCCATCCACCTGTCAAACGCCGCGGGACGCCCCTCTTTGAAACGCTCCAAAAAGAGAATCGGAACGCGCTGGGGCTCGGGCAGCTGGGCCTGCTCGACAAGGAACGCCGCCTGGGCGCGTCCCTCGGACTCCCGGTCCAGATAACGGCTGTAGATGAAACCCACCCGCGTATAACCGCGCTGGAGGACCGTCTGAAACGCCAGGCGCAGGTTGTAGTAAAAGTCGCGGTCCGCAATCGGAAATCCCTGCGGGTAATACCGGGGAGCGGGCATCACGGACGAGCCGGGCGCAATCTGGTTGCCGCTGCCGATGAGCGCAATGACGCAATCCGACCACTCCTCCAGCAAAAATTGCTGGTGGAGCATGAGGGGAAGAATGACGCCGAAGATCCCCCTCTGTTTGAGGATTTCGGAAACCCGGCCGACTTCGGCACCGCTTCCGGTCGAGCCCCCGCCGATGGGAATCTCCTCCAGCCGAAACCCCCGCGCCTCGCAGCGTTCACGGGCTCCGCGCAGATACCCGCGCAGCCAGGGAAACTCCTGCCAGCATGTGGGGTTCGGATAATCGTTGAGCCACGCGAGCGCCGACTGCATGGCGGTTGGCCGGTGCGAGCGCGCCTGCGCCTGATACATCGCCACAAGCGGATTCGGGCGGTATCCCTCTCGCTTGGCGATCTCGTGGATGCGCTCCCTGGTGTGGACGGGAATCGTCGGATGGTTTCGCAGCGCGCGCGAAACCGTGGCCTTGTGCACACCCGCCAGCTTGGCAATGTGATCCAACGAAATTTTTTGAAGCTTCATGGGTGGAAAATCCCGTCCCCTGCGGATACTACTTTGTTTCCCGCTCCGCAAGCTTCCTCCCCGCTTTGCGCGTAATTTTCTCGCGCCGAAAAACTTCGACCGCTCCCGGCGGCAATCGCCGGCCACCCGAAATAATCCTTTTGACAAGCAGATCCGGATAGTGTTCTAATGAACACGATGCAACTCACAGACAAGCAGCTCGCCGTCCTGGAGTTTCTCCGGGAGCGCCGGAGTGACGGTCTTTCCATGCCGACCGTGCGCGAGGTCCAGGCGCGCTTCGGGTTTTCAAGCCCGTTCGCCGCGACACGGCACCTCATGGCACTGGAAAAAAAGGGGTTCCTCAACCGCTCGGGCGGCCGGGCCCGCTCGATGGCGCTCAACGAGCCGTCTCCCCCGCGCTGGTGGAACATCCCGCTGCTTGGAGCCATCCCCGCCGGCCTGCCTGTGGAGGCGGTCGAGCAGCCGGACCGCTGCATCACGGTCGATCCCGACAGCATCCACCTCCCGAAAAACTCCCGCACCTTCGCGCTGGAGGTCCGCGGGAATTCCATGACCGGCGCCGGGATCCTCGACCGGGATGTCGTCATCCTCGAGCTTGCGGAGCCGCGCCACCGGGACATCGTCGCCGCCCTGATTGACGGGGAAACCACGCTCAAACGCTATCTTGTCCAAAAGGGGAAACCCTTCCTCCGCGCGGAAAACCCCGACTATCCCGATCTCATTCCCGCCCGCGAGCTCGTCATTCAGGGCGTCTTCAGGGCCCTCATCCGCATCAACCACAGCCGCACATGAAAGCCTCGGTAAAAAAAAGCAGGCGCACCGACGACGGGGAAGACCTCTGGTCGTGGACGGAACGTCACGCCGCTCCTGCGGTTTGCGAAGACGCGCCGACATCCGCAAAGAAACCCTGGTATGGGGGCGTCCTTCAAAAGTTCTCCGGACGAAAACTCAGCTCCGCGCAAGAATCGGGCGCGCGATCTTGAGCGCCTCGTCCAGGTTGATCTTTTTTTGCGGCCGGGAGGATGCCGGGAGGAGTTCCCGCTCAACTGTCCGTTGAGCGACACACGCATCTGCTTTTCCGGATTCATTCGGACGCCTGCCTGAAATGCCACGAGGCAGACCGGTCCGGGTTTTGCAATTTGTAATGCAGGGAACGGCGGCTGATTCCAAGAAGCTCCGCCGCCTGGGTGCGGTTTCCGCCGGTTTTTTCCAGTGTCTGTCGGATGAGTTCGTGCTCCAAATCGGACAGGGACATTCCGACAAGGGACGGCACGGAATCCTTCGCCGCCGCCACGCCGGACAACCGGGGCAGATCGGATGCCGCAATCCGATTTCCCGGTGCCGTCAGGACGAGTCTCTCCACCACGTTGCGGAGCTGCCGGACATTCCCGGGCCAGCCGCAGGCCTGAAGGCGGCGGATTGCGGCGGGCTCGAACTGCTTTCCCCTGCGGCCGTGTTTGGCGACAAAGTGACCGCGGAACATTTCGACCAGAAGCGGAATGTCCTCCGGGCGCTCCCGCAGCGGTGGCAGGCGGATCGTGATCACGTTCAACCGGTAGAGCAGGTCCTCACGGAAGGCCCCGCCGAGGCATTGCGTTTCCAGTTCCTTGTTTGTCGCGGCCACGATGCGCGCGTTCGCGCGGACGACGGTCTTGCTGCCGATGGGGCGGAAGACGCCGTCCTCGAGAACACGGAGCAAATCCGCCTGCCCGAGGCGTGACAAATCCCCGATCTCATCGAGAAAAAGCGTGCCTCCGCGCGCCAGTTCAAACCGTCCGGGTTTTTCAGAAATCGCGCCGGTGAACGCGCCCCGCACATGGCCGAACAGTTCGGATTCAATAAGAGTTTCCGGAAGCGCGGCGCAATTGACCGCGACAAACGGGGCGCCGTGACGGCGGCTCTTGTCATGGATCGCGCGGGCGACCATTTCCTTGCCCGTCCCCGATTCCCCCTCGATCAGAACCGTGACGTCACACGGGGCGACCTGTTCGATCAGGCGCTGGATGTCTTTCATTGCCCTGCTGTCGCCCACAAAAATATCCACATCATCGCGCCTGCGCAGCCGCTGGCGGATGGCCGGATCGCTGGCCACAAGCGCCTGGTGGTCGAGCGCCTGCCGCACGGAACGCAGGATTTGGTCGTTGTCCGCCGGCCAGGAAAGGTAATCGAACGCCCCGTGATGGATGGCGTCCATGGCGGTCCGGATCGACCCTCCCTCGCTCACAAAAATAAACTGCGTGTCCGCCGAGAGTTCCCGGAGTTCGGTCATCAATCCAACCCCGTCGGAATGTCCGGTGACGAAGGACTTGACGATAATATTGAACCGCTCCCGGGCCGTGAGCTCACGGGCAGCGCGTCCCGATGTGGCGGTTTTCACGCAATATCCCGCGTCGGTCAGCACCCGCTTGATCCCGGAGGAATAGCGGGCGTCGCGGTCGATCACCAGGATGGCCACATTGGCGGGATTCATCGCACGGAAAAATCTGCGCAAAAATCTGCGGGTTGTCGCGCAAAAATTGCGCTGTTATCTGAAATTTGAAAACCGGTCACCGAAGCAGAAATGGATCCAACACGTTCATGAAGAACGAAATGAGCCGCATTCGATGAAGGCTGGCACGGCGAATGCACAGAGATGGCATGGCCACACCCGCCCGCATCACCGATTCCCTGAAACAACTCTCCGATCTGGCACGCCGCAAAGGACCGCTCGCACAGGCGCTCAGCGACGGGGAGAGGAACTCGGAAATCGCCCGCCTGCGGGCGATCATCCCGGCTTTCATTCTCGCACACCACGACCGGAAGCTCCAGCAGGGCAAAGCCAGCATCGCGCCGGTGGTGAACGGTGTCTGCTCGGCCTGTCATCTCCGGTTGCCGATCGGGCATCTGGCGAGGCTGCAAAGCAGCCAGGATCTGGAGGTGTGCGACAATTGCGGGACCTTCATTTTTCAAGACTCCGCGTTTGCTGAGGCCCCGGTTGGGAAGAAGGCGGCGAAACCTCGCAAGCCCCGGAACAAAGTCGCAGCGTGAGAACCGCGCTGAAAAATAAATGCCTTGGGCGGCGTTCTTGTTCGCCTGTATGTGTTGCCGGCACATGAACCCGCTTTTCACGCTGGCCCTGGTTTTTCTTGCCGCGGGCATGCTTGGCGCGTGGTTCGCGCCACGTTTTTGGCTGGTCGCAACCCTTGCCTCGGCCGCCACGGCAGGCACGGGAGCCGTGTCCCTGCTTGGCGGCGGGAGTGACCGGGACTGGACCTGTGGATGGGGGCCGGGCATCCACCTGCGCCTCGACGGGCTGAGCGCATTTTTTCTGATCCTGCTCTGCGTGGTCGGCGCGGCCGGCACGCTTTACAGCTCCGAGTATTGGACGGACCGGGCGCATCCACGATCCGCGCGGACCGGGCGAATCTGGTGGAGCGGATTGCTGCTGAGCATGGCGATGGTCCTTTTCTCGGCGAACGGCCTGCACTTTCTCATCGCCTGGGAGATGTTTACCGTTTGCGCTTATTTTTTGATCACGCTGGACCGGCAGAGAGGAGTGGTTCGGGCGGCGGGATGGCTATATCTCGCGACCTCGCACGCTTCGACGCTGGTCCTGTTTGCGTTCTTCAGCATTCTGGCCGTGCACACAGGCAGCTGGGAGCTCGGGAGCTTTCAAAACCGTCCGGAACTGGGGGCGTTGTTCTGGCTGGCTCTGTTTGCCTTTGGTTTGAAAGCGGGCCTCTTTCCGCTTCATATCTGGCTGCCCGCCGCGCACGCGAATGCGCCAAGCCATGTCTCGGCGATGCTTTCGGGAATGGCTCTCAAACTTGGCATCTACGGGATCGTGCGGTTCAGCGGATGGCTCCCCGTGCCGTCGGGCGCGGGCTGGGCGGTGGCGGCTCTGGGAGGAGTGAGCGCGGTGCTGGGCGTGGCCTTCGCGTTAGGTCAACACGATCTCAAACGGCTTCTTGCCTACCACAGCGTCGAGAATATCGGCATTATCCTTCTGGGTGTCGGCTTCGGGCTGGTGGCGCTCGATCACGGACATCCCATGTGGGGATTTCTCGCAATGGCGGGGGGGCTTCTTCATGTCTGGAACCACGGACTTTTCAAGGCGCTGTTGTTTCTGGGCGCCGGATCGGTCCTGCATGCGACAGGAACACGGGAAATGAGCCGGCTGGGAGGTCTGTGGCGCGCGATGCCCTGGACGACGGGTCTCTTTGCGCTCGGAGCCGTTGCGATCTGCGGGCTGCCGCCGCTGAACGGGTTTGTGAGCGAGTGGCTGGTTTATTCCGGGCTGTTCGAGGATGTGGCTTCGAGGGGAAACCTGGCGTGGCCGGCTGTTGCCGCGGTGCTGGCTCTCGGCGTCACCGGCGCGCTGGCGCTGGCCTGCTTCACGAAAGTCTGCGGGATTGTCTTTCTGGGGGCGCCCCGGACGGCGCGGGCCGCCCAGGCACACGAATGCGGGACACCGATGCGCGGCGCGATGCTTTTGCTCGCGGCACCGTGTGTGGCCATCGGCCTGGCACCAGTGGTTTTCTGGCCCTCCCTCGCGCGGGCCGTGAGCGCATGGAATCCGTCCTGGTCTCCCGCCAAAATGCCGGAATCCCTTCCGCCCATCGGCATGTTCCATTCGGTGTTGGTCGCTTTGGCCCTCCTTGCGGCGTGGAGTTTTTGGAGTCTGGCGTGCCGCCGGGGGCTGACGCCTGCGGTTACCTGGGATTGCGGCTGCGCGGCCCCCACGGCCCGCATGCAATATACAGCCGGCTCGTTTGCCTCCACGATCACCGGCTGGTTTGCGTGGATCCTTCGTCCGGCCAGGCACGAATGCCGCCCGGAAGCGATTTTGCCGGATCGTGCGTTATTTGAGGAGCACACCCCCGAGACCGTGCTGGATCATCTGGTCGGGCCTGTGGCGGGGGCGGTGATGAACACTGCCAGGTGGGCGAGACAGTTTCAGCACGGGCGGGTGCAGGCTTATCTTCTTTACCTCATCATCGGCTTGTCGGCGCTTGCGGGAATCGTATTGGCGGGAGGCGCAAAATGAGCCGCCCCGGAACACCCGTCCCGGACGACGCGGCAAATTTTTCCACTTTATAAAAACCATGTATCTGAATCTCATCCAAGTTGCGGAATCGTTCGGGGTGGCGGAAAAAGTCGTCGAGGACTGGATCCGGCACGAAGGATTGCCGCACACGCCGGACCGGGGACGCCTGGTCTTCGACCGGGCGCAGGTCGCCGAGTGGGCGGCTGCCCGGGGGCTCGCGGCGCGGGCGGGTTTCCTTGCGCCGATCAAGAGCTCGTTCACCTCGGGGTGCCTGATCGGCCCCCTGCTTCGCTCCGGCGGCATCTGGCGCGATGTGCCGGCTGCCGGAGTTTCCGGAATCTATGGAAAGGTGGCCGACGCGCTGACGGGGGTCCCTTCCCCCGTCAAGAAACTGATCGCGCAGCGCCTCGCTTCCCCCCAAGGCGTCACGGTCGCTCCGGTGGGTAACGGGTTCGCGCTTCCGCATCCGGGGACGCGTCTGGCGCTGGGACGCGAGTCCGGCACGATCGCGCTCATCCTTCTGGGCGAGCCTCTGAATTTTCCCGAACACCCCGTGGACGATGTCCCGGTGACCCGGCTGCTTTTTTTCATCGCCCCCTCTCCCCGCGCCCATCTGGACCTGCTCGCAGGCCTCGGACGGCTTCTGATCAAGGGGGGCTTGCGGACGTTGCTCGATGGAGACCCTGATGATCGGGAAATTTTCGCCGCCGTCGATGCGTTCGACAAAATGGGGGAGGAAAATCCGTGAGTCCCGGCATGCTCCTGCTCGTCGCAGCCGTGTGCATTGCGGGCGCTTTGGCCTCCGGTCCCCGGGCCGCGGGAACATCGCTCTTTCTCACGCTGGTTGGAACATTCTGCGGAGTGCTGGCCGCTGCGGTTGTGCTGCTTGGCGCGGGCGACTGGGAATGGAGGCCGGCCTTCGCATTGGGCGGACAAATGGTCCACCTGCGACTGGACGGCGTGAGTGCCGTGTTCCTTTTCCTTCTCAGCGTGGTGGGGGCCGCGGGTGCCGCGTATGCCCGCGAATATTGGGGCCACGAGGCGTCGTCCGGACGCGGCCGCTCCTGGTGGAATGCGATGGTTCTGAGCATGGGCCTCGTTCTTGTGATTTCCAACGGATTGCATTTCCTCATGGCCTGGGAAGCCTTCGCGCTGTGCGGATATTTTTTGATCACTCTCGACAACCGGCGGGTTGAAGTGCGCAAAGCCGGGTGGCTTTACCTGGCCGCGTCCCATGCCGGCACGCTCGCACTCGTCGCGTTTTTCGCCGCGCTTGCCGCGCGCACCGGGAGTTGGGATCTCGGCCCCATGACCGACCGGCAAAGCCTCGCGCCGCTATTCTGGATCGCCTTGTTCGGGTTCGGGATGAAAGCCGGATTTTTCCCCTGCCACATCTGGCTTCCCCCGGCCCATGCCTGCTCCCCGAGCCATGTGTCGGCCATCATGTCCGGCGTGGCGATCAAGATCGGGGTTTACGGGATCGTGCGATTCAGCGGATGGCTTCCCATGCCCGCCGGAGCGGGGAACGTGATCCTTGGCATCGGAGCCACGAGCGCGCTTCTGGGCATCGCCTTTGCCATGGCACAAAACGACCTCAAGCGCCTGCTCGCCTACTGCTCGGTGGAAAACGTCGGAATCATCCTGATCGGACTGGGAGGCGCGGTATTGGCCCGGACTCATGGCGGACCGGCCTGGGGGATCCTCGCAATGGGCGGAGCCCTCCTGCATGTTTGGAATCACGGGTTTTTCAAATCGCTGCTCTTCTTCGGCGCCGGCTCTGTGCTCCATGCCACCGGCACACGGGAGATGAGCCGGTTGGGTGGCCTCGGAAAACGGATGCCGTGGACATCGGGGTTGTTTCTGACCGGAGTGCTCGCGGTGGCCGCCCTCCCGCCTCTCAACGGGTTTGTCAGCGAGTGGCTCATTTACTCCGGACTTTTCGAGGCCGTGGCCGCCCGTGCGCGGTTTGCATGGCTGGCGCTGCCCGCCGTGATCCTTCTCGCCACGGCGGGAGCACTGGCCCTGGCGGCCTTCACAAAAGCGGGCGCGGTCGTCTTCCTTGGCGCGGCCCGCACCAAATCCGCCGCCCATGCACGGGAATGCGGATGGTGGATGCGCGCTCCCATGCTCGCGGCGGCGGGAGCGTGCGTGGCCGTCGGGCTCGCGCCGTGGTTGGTTTGGAAACCCATTCTGCGCGCCGTGTCGGCTTGGAACCCGGCCTGGCCACCCGCCGTCTCTCCAGGCTCCCCATCGCCTCTTGGGTCGGCCCAGGTGGCGTTGGCCGCGCTGGCTGCCGCGGCGGTTTTTATGCTGTGGCGAAAAGTCCGCTGCCGCGCGATGCGCAGGGAGTTGACGTGGGACTGCGGTTGCGCGGCCCCCACCCCGCACATGCAATACACGAGCGGGTCGTTTTCCGGCATCGTGACCGGTTGGTTTGCGTGGGTTTTCCGATCCGATCGGAAGTTGCGCCGGCCGCGCGGATTTTTTCCCGAGTCGTCGCTGCACCTGGAACGCGTTTCTGACACGGTGCTCGACCAAATGCTCCTGCCCGTCGGGAACGTGATCACCCGGCTGGCCATTCTCGCGAGGGGGCTGCAACACGGCCGCCTTCAGGCTTACATCCTCTATCTTGTCGCCGGCCTCGCCGCCGTCGGATTTTTCGTCTTTCTCCAATGATCATCAACGCCATCATACGTCTCTTGCTGTGGGGTCTCCTGGCCCCGTTGCTGCCCGGGCTTATCAACAAGGTGAAGGCCTGGGTGGCCGGCCGCAAGGGACCGCCCGTGCTCCAACTCTACTACGATCTCACAAAACTGTGGCGGAAGGGCGTGGTGCTGAGCACGCTGGCGTCTCCCGCATTCGTGGTGGCACCGGCGGTGGCCTGGGTGGCGCTGGCGGGGGCTGTGGTGCTGATGCCAGCGGCACCGCTCGGCACGGCGGTGAGCTTTCGCGGCGATGTTCTCCTCCTGATCTACCTGTTTGCTTTGGCACGGTTTTGCACGGCTTGGGCGGCGATGGAAACCGGCTCGGCATTCGAGGGGATGGGAACGGCGCGCGAGGTGAGCTATGCGGTTCTGTCCGAGGCGGCGCTGTTCGCCGCAATGCTCTCCTTGAGCGTCCAGACCGGCAGTTTTTCGCTGGTCGGGATGCTGGATGCTCAGACCGGTGCGGGCATGGTTCTCCTCGCGGCGGGGTTGTTTACGGTGCTGCTGGCCGAGAATTGCCGGGTTCCCTTTGATGACCCGAACACCCACCTGGAGTTGACGATGATCCACGAGGCGATGGTGCTCGATCACAGCGGTCCGCCGCTGGCCGTGATCCTTCATGGCGCTTCGATGAAGCTCCTGCTTTTTGCGGTGCTGCTCACCGGCGTGGTGCTGCCTCTGGACCGCCTTGCGCCTCTGGCTGCCGCGGGCAGTCTGGTTGCGGGAGTGCTTTTGGTGACGCTGGGTGTCGGGCTCGTCGAGTCCCTGCTCGCGCGGGTGGCCTTCCGTCGCGTGCCGCTGCTGCTCACGATGGCGTTCCTGTTGTGCCTGTTTTCCCTGCTGGTGGCCTGGAAGGGAGGTGCGGCGTGACCTCTTCCATCAACATTCTTGTCGGAGTGGCCATGGGACTGAACCTCGTGGCTCTCGGAAGCAGCCGCCTGCCTTCGCTCATCCGCGCGGTTTCCCTCCAGGGAATGATCCTCGGCGTCATGCCGTTGCTGCTGGAGCAGAAACACCTCGATTGGCGGATCATTCTCGTGGCCCTGGCCACCATCGCGGGGAAGGGATTTCTCATCCCCGCGCTTCTGCGCAGGGCAATGCGTGCCGCAAATATCGTGCGGGAAATCGACCCGTTCATCGGGCTGGTGCCCTCGGTGTTGCTGGGGGCCGGCGGGACGATCGCAGCGGTGGCCCTGGCGGGGGCGCTGCCCCTGCTGCCCGAGCACGCCGGACTTCTGCTGGTGCCGGGCTCGCTGGCCTCGGTGCTGACGGGGTTCATCCTTCTGGTGGCGCGGTCCAAGGCGATTTCCCAAGTCTGCGGCTACCTCATCCTCGAAAATGGCATCTACCTGTTCGGCCTTCTCCTCATCAAGGCGACCCCCCTTCTGGTCGAAGCCGGTGTGCTCCTGGATCTCACGGTCGGCGTGTTTGTTCTGGGCATCATCGTGGATCGCATCCAACGCGCCTTCGATTCGCTCGACACTCGCAAACTGACTGCTCTTCACGAATGAACGCATTGCTCCTGATCCTGATTCCCCTGGCTGGCGCGGTTCTGGCGGCGCTCTGGCCGGACAACCGCACGCGTCCCTGGTTCCTGCCGGTGTTTGCGCTGCCGCATGTGTTGCTTAGTTTCTGGCTGCTGGCTCATCCTCCGCGGGTGGATGCCGATGCGTGGCTGGGATTCGATCCGCTCGCCGCCGCGGTGCTGCCCTCGGTGTCCCTGCTTTTTCTCGTGTGCGCCGTCTATGGCGTCCCCTACCTCCGGGTGCGGGAGGAGCGTCCAAACCGGATTTTTGTCGCTTCGTTGCTGACGGTGCTTGGCCTGCTGAGCGCGGGCCACCAAGCCCGGCATCTCGGTTTGCTCTGGATCGCCACGGAAGCGGTCACGCTTGCGGCGGTGCCTCTCCTGCATTTCAACAATACGCCGCGCGCGTTCGAGGCAACGTGGAAATATCTGCTCGTCGGCGGCACCGGCATCGCCCTGTCGCTACTCGGTTCGTTTTGCCTCGGGTATTCCTCGCTGCATGGGGGAGGCGAGGGGAACCTCACTTTTGTGGCGTTGATGGCGCAAGGGACCGGCCTTTCGCGTCCCTGGGTGCTGACAGCCTGGGTGCTGTTGCTTGTCGGTTACGGGACCAAGATGGGATTGGCGCCGATGCACACCTGGAAGCCCGATGCCTATGGGGAGGCTTCGGGCATTGTGGGCGCCATTCTTGCGGGCGGCGTCACAACCGTGGCATTCACGGCAATCCTGCGAATCCACGCCGTGGTGAACCATGCCGGGGAGGGAGCGATCGCGGACCGGACGCTCCTTGTCATCGGTCTGTTTTCGATGGGCGTGGCGGCGCTCTTCCTGCTGGGCACCCGTGACTTCAAGCGCATGCTCGCCTATTCCAGCGTGGAGCACATGGGCATCCTGAGCATCGGCGCGGCGCTCGGAGGAGCGGGAATGTGGGCGGCTCTCTTCCATGTGTGGAGCAACAGCCTGACCAAAGGCTCCTTGTTTCTCAGCGCGGGAAACCTTCGCCGCATGACCGGATCCGCATCGCTGGATGAAGTTCGCGGCATGAGCAAACTGGCTCCCGTCTCGGCGGGACTCTTTGTGGGCGGCATGTTCGCCGTCACGGCCTGCCCGCCGTTCGGACCGTTTTTCAGCGAACTCAAAATCCTCGGGGCCGCGCTGACGACCGGTCATCCCGTGACGGTTTTCCTTTTTCTCCTGTGTTTGCTCTTCGCGTTCTTTGGGTTGACGAGGGTGGTCTTTTCGGTCGTGGATGGGAGGCCGCACCCATCCGGGAAAACGCACCGGCTGAAATTCCGCGAAACGGCGGGCGTGATCGTGCCGCCGCTGCTGCTGCTCGCCTTGTCGCTGTGGCTCGGGCTTTTCACCCCGGAGATTCTGCAAAGAACCTGGACGGCCGCCGTCACCCAACTTTTTTCCCAACCATGAGTGCCGCCTCTGCTTTTGCCCTTTTAGCCAATGCATCCAGCCTCGCTTGGGAGGATGTCCCCGCGTGGCCGGCCGGCGAATTTGTCGGGATGACCGCCGGGGAGTTGTCTCGTGGGGGCCGCCTCTGCTCGTGGTTCGGAGTTCCGGAGGGCGATCTCGTCCGCCTGGTGGTGGTGCTGGCGTTTGACACGGACAACACCCTCGCGGTCGGGCGAAGCGAACCTTTTGCCCGCGAATATCCCTCGCTGACTTTGTTGAATCCGCAGGCTCACCTTTTTGAACGCGAAGTGTGGGAACAGCACGGAGTCGTCCCCGTGGGCCATCCCTGGTTGAAGCCGGTCAGAAAGGGCCGCGACGGGGCGCCGGTGAATGGAGAGTTTTTCCGGGTTGACGGAGGCGAAGTCCACGAGGTTGCTGTCGGCCCGGTCCATGCCGGAATCATCGAACCGGGCCACTTCCGGTTCCAGTGCGCGGGCGAGGAGGTTTTGCATCTCGAAATCGCCCTGGGCTACCAGCACCGGGGAGTGGAAGAAGCACTTACCGGCGGACCGCATCCGCTCACGAGGTTCCAAATGGAAACGGTTTCCGGAGATGCTTCCATCGCCCATTCGACCGCCTATGCCACGGTGCTCGAATCGCTGGCGGGCACGGAGGCCCCCCTGCGCGCGCAGTGGCTGCGGTCCGTGGCCCTGGAACTCGAACGCCTGGCCTGCCATACCGGGGATCTCGGCGCGCTGGCGGGAGACGTGGCTTTCCTGCCGACCGCTTCCGCCTGCGGCAAAATTCGCGGGGATTTTTTGAACCTGACCGCTCTGATTTGCGGTAACCGCTTCGGACGCGGCCTCACCCTTGCGGGAGGCTGCCGCCACGATCTCGACGCCAAGCGCGAGGCCCTTCTCGGGGAGCGTCTGGCGACGTGCCTCGCCGATGTCGAGCGCGCGGTGGCGTGGTTCTGGGATTCCGCCTCCGTACGCGCCCGCTTCGAAGATGTGGGAACGGTTTTCCCCGGACAAGCCGCCGAGATCGGCCTCGTCGGACCGGCGGCGCGCGCGTGCGGGATTGTCCGCGACGTCCGTTTTGACCATCCGTCCGGATGGTATCGCTTCGCCCAGCCTTCCGTGGCCGTTTGGCCGGGAGGGGATGTTTTTGCGCGGGCGCGGGTGCGTTCGCTCGAAATCCAGCGTTCCGGCGAGTTTCTTCGCCAGCAACTCGCGGCTCCGGCGGACGGCGAAATTTTCGAGGATCCCGCCGCTCCGCTTTCCGGAATGCTGGCCGTCTCGCTGGTCGAGGGCTGGCGCGGCGAGGTGTGTCATGTGGCGATCACCGGTCCGGATGGAGGTTTCCGCCGCTACAAAATCACCGACCCCTCGTTCCACAATTGGACGGGCCTCGCACTCGCACTCCGTGGAACCGCCATCTCGGATTTTCCGATCTGCAACAAAAGCTTCAACCTTTCCTACTGCGGCTTCGACCTCTGATCCTTATGTTTGTCCTCGACACCCTTGTCCACCGCCTCGGACGCGGCTGCGAAACAATGTCCTACCCGGAAGGCCCGGCCCCCGCACTGCCGGACCGTCATGGCGGCGCGTTGAAAGTCGTCTCTTCCCTGTGTGCGGACGGCTGCGATGCCTGCGTTCCGGTCTGCCCCACGAAAGCCATTACAAGGGAACCGCACAGTCCGGTGGCGCTCGACTTGGGACGATGCATTTTTTGCTCGGCATGCGTGGATGTTTGTCCGACGCAAGCCATCATCCACACCGGCGATCACAGGATGTCCGCTCGCCTCAGGGAGGACCTCGTTCTGGGAAAAAAGGGCGCCGAAGAGGTCCGGTTGGCAAAAGCTTTGGATGCGAAGCTCGGGAAGCTGTTCGGGCGCTCGCTGCGGCTCCGGCAGGTGAGTGCCGGTGGCTGCGCGGCCTGCGAAGCGGATACCAATGTGCTCGGCACCATCGGGTGGGATCTTGGACGCTTCGGCATCCAGTTCGTCGCCTCGCCCCGCCACGCGGACGGACTGCTCATCACCGGGCCTGTCTCAAAAAACATGGAATTGGCGCTGAAAAAAACCTATGCCGCCGTGCCGGAGCCCAAGATTGTGATCGCTGTCGGCGCATGTGCCATTGCCGGCGGACCATTTCTGGGAAACAGGGAAATTCTTGGCGGCGCGGAGGCCCTCCTCCCCGTGGACCTTTATATCCCCGGTTGCCCGCCACATCCACTGACCATCCTCGACGGGCTTCTCCGTCTGCTCGATCGTCTCGGTGCCAACGACCGCAAACCCCAACCGCAGAGCAGGGAGTGAGGGAGAGTCAAAAGGCAGTGAATGGAGCTGCGGGGGAAAAGGCGGCCTTTTTGACCAGAGAAGGGTTCAGGCGGATTTGTTGAACCGCCGGATTTTCTCCGTTCGTCTTCCCCTTGCGGCCACCGCCGGCACGGGTTCCTGAAAATCACGCAGCTGCCGGCGCGGGCGGGGATGCGGAAAATGTGATGCCTGCGTTTTTTTCCTCGAGGTAGCCGGCGGTCCATGCGCTCGGGAGGAGGACGACCCACTGGCCGGCCGCGTCGAGCGCCATCGTGCAGCCGCTGGGGAGCATGATGTCGGGGCGTTCGGTGAGCGGGCGACCGGATTCCCTGTCGAGCGCCCAGCGGACGAGCTGCCACGGGGCGGATTCGACCCGGCAATCCGCGCTGTATTCGCTTTCGAGGCGGTATTGCATCACCTCGAACTGGAGCGGGCCGACGGCGCCGAGCAGGGGGATCCGCTGGAGCGAGTCGGGCAGTTCGAAGGACTGCGCGACGCCCTCCTTCAAAAGCTGGTCGAGGCCCTCGCGGAACCGCTTGAATTTCGCGGTGCTGGAATTCCGCAGGTAGGCGAAACATTCGGGCGCGAAGCGCGGGATCTCGTGGAACGCGACCGTCGGATCCTCACTCACCGTGTCTCCGATCAGAAAATCGTAATTCCCGACGATGCCGACCACATCGCCGGCCCAGGCCTCGTCCACGGTCTCGCGGTCCTGAGCGAAGAGGCGCTGCGAATTCCCGAGCCGCACCGGCTTTCCGAGCCTCACGTGATGGGCAACCATGTCGCGCCGGAAGCAGCCGGAGACGATGCGGATGAATGACACCCGGTCGCGGTGTTTCGGGTTCATGTTCGCCTGGATCTTGAAGACGAATCCCGAGAAGGCCGGGGAATCGGGCGTGATCTCCCGGCCGCCGCTGAGCCGGGCCGCGGGGGGAGGGGCGAGCTCCAGGAACGAATCGAGCAGGAGCTGGACACCGAAGTTGTTCATCGCGCTGCCGAAAAAGACCGGCGTTGCCTTCCCGGAGCGCACGGCGGCGAGATCGAATTCCGCCCCCGCGCCGTCGAGCAGCGCGAGCTCGTCGCAGACCCGCGAATACACATCCGGCAGCACCGCCTCCTTCACTGCGGCGTCGTGGATGTCCTTCACATCAACCGCGGCCCGGTAGGCTCCGCCGGGCGTGCGCTCAAAGAGGTGCATCGCATTTTTCGCGCGGTCGTAAACGCCCTTGAACTCCGGCCCGTCGCCGAGCGGCCAGTTCATCGGCACCGCATGGATTCCGAGGACGGACTCCAGCTCGTCGAGAAGATCGAGCGCCGGACGCGCCGGGCGGTCGAGCTTGTTCATGAACGTGAAGATCGGGACTCCCCTCTGGCGGCAGACCTCGAAAAGCTTGCGGGTCTGGGTCTCGATGCCCTTGCCCGCATCGATCACCATCACCGCCGCATCCACGGCGGTCAGCACGCGGTAGGTGTCCTCCGAAAAATCCTTGTGCCCCGGCGTGTCGAGCAGGTTCACCACGCAACCCTTGTAATCGAACTGCAGAACCGTGGACGACACCGAGATCCCGCGCTGCTTTTCGAGCTCCATCCAGTCGCTGGTCGTCGCGCGCTGGTTCTTCCGCGATGTCACGCTCCCGGCCAGCTGGACCGCCCCTCCATAGAGGAGGAACTTTTCTGTCAGCGTCGTCTTGCCCGCATCCGGATGGGAGATGATGGCAAACGTTCGGCGGCGTGAGATTTCGGACATGGTGCGCGGGGCCGGAAAAGATAGACCAGCACAGGACGCGTGAACAAGCGTTCAGTTTTTCAACCAGCGGTCTTGTTCCGCCTCCCCTCCCGCCGCCGCTAGAATGCGAACAGGATGCTGGCACCTCCCCAGAACGTGTCGGGATCGGTTCCGGCGAGCGATGTGAATGCGCGGCTGTAGGCCGCGTAGCCGGACACCGTCAACCGGGTCGTGAGTTTTACCGGGATCGAGAGCCCGCATTCGAGGTTGTTGGCACCGTTGAAGGGAACGGTCTCCCCATCGGACACCGTCTTCGTGTTGTATTGAAAATTCACTCCGAACGCCCCCCAGGGTTCGAGCGCGACGATCTCACGGTAGACCGGAAGGTGTCCGTCCACCTTCAGCAGGAGGAAGCTGGACGCGGCCTTGGAAAACCCCTGTCCGTCCGCGGCATCCGGTCCGATGTTGAAAAAATATCCCAGCGAGGGAGTCAGCGTGAGCGCGCCAAGCCCGATCTCGTAGGCCGCCACGGCATTCAGTTCGTGGGAAAAAAAGTTCTGCGGCGCATACCCGTAGTAGAATGAGTAGCCGCAGGCGAGCGAGAGGTTTCCCAGCGTGCGGGTGTAGCTGAAATCGAGGTCGAACTCCCGGTAGGCGTCGCCCTGGGTGGCGAAGCAGTTCCAGAGGCCGACCGCGAAAGTGTCCTTCCCTCCGGGACTCCACGAAAGGTCGAGGTCCGCCCATGCGATCCCCGCGCCGTAAGGTCCATCTCCGCGCAGGGCATTCACTCCGCGGAACATGTAGAGGCTGTCCCATCCCGTGCTGACCGCGGCGTCGAACGTCCGGCTTTCCTCCTGGAGGATGGCACCGGTCCGGGGGTCCTGAAAAAACGGCTCCACCAGCGGCCACCAGTCGTTTTTTGTCTGGTTCAGGGTGCCGGTGAAAAACAGCCCGCGCTCCGGCCAGTAATACGCGAAGGAATTCCCATGGCCGTCGTGTCCCCACAATTCCCCCAGGCCATTTTCCAGATGAACCCGGAAAATTCCCATTCCGTAGGAGATGCCCTCTTCGCCGACCGGAACCGCCGTCTCCCGCATCAGGCCCGGAGTAGCGCGGTTCTTGAAGAGGGCTCCGGAAGCCATTCCCCGCAAAAATCGCTCAAGATCCCGGGTGGTGCTCATGAGTCCTCCTCCCGCCCAGTCCGCACTCTGTCGCGGAACGGCATGCAGATCTTCTTTTCCCTCGAACCGGTGAGAGGGAGCGATGCCCCGCGGCTCCTCGCGATAGGTGAGCCAGGTGTCGTTCATCCCGAGCGGGTCGAAGATCATCTCGCGGAATGCGCGGTGGAGCGACTGCTTTGTGGCTTGCTCGATGATGAGACCGAGCAGGACGTAGTTCGTATCGGCGTATCGGAACTTCTTTCCGGGGGACCTGGCGGGCATCTCCCGCGCATGGGACAGGAGGGCGCCGGGAGCCCACGTCCGGCCGGGCTCGGCAAGAAACGCGCTCAGAAAACCCCGGGAGTCCCAGTAATCCGGAAGCCCGCTCGTGTGGGTGAGCAGTTGATGAACTGTGACCGTCTCAAAACCTTTTGCCAGCTCTGCGGGCAGGAGATCCGCCACCCGGGAGTCGAGGCGGAATGCTCCATTCTCGACGAGCTTGAGAACCGTCGCGGCAGTCACCATCTTTGTGATGCTCGCAATTTCAAATGGCGTGTCGGTGCACATCGGCGGGGAGCCCGGACCCGCCACGAGCCCGGCCGCCCCCTCCCACACGAGCCCCCGCGAGTCGCTGACCCGAAAAACCCCTCCGCCATACCCGTGATTTTTTTCCGTGAGCCGCTTCAGCAAGCCGGGCAGCTTCTCCACAGGCTCAGCCAGAGCCCGCTGCGGCAAAACAAACAGACCGGCCGCGCAGAGAAAACCCCCAGCCAGCCGCAGGTGAAAGCGCATATTCAAGCCCGAAGTCATGCAAGATATTTCCTGCCTGCGCCAGTGATATTTTCAGCTCCGTTTGCAGCCTTGCCGCAGGCAAGCCTGTCTTCTCATCATGTCAAAGAGTAAGAACACTGTTCGCATTATTTCCTCAGGTAAAAGTATATCGCTGCTCCGACAGCCGCAAGAATGATGAGCACCCGGCAAATCCATCGTGCCTCCCGGTCAAACCGTGACTGCCCCACAATGGATCTATCATCATGGTGAGATCCCCAAGGAACCAACCAATCGAGAGTCGTCAAAATGAGATCAAGTAGCCAGTGCATCTTAAATCACAAGGAAGAGACTTTGGAGTATATTTGCTGTGGCATGAGGCTCGGTGGAGTGATGCGTTTCATGAGGTGGGGTTATATTGTTGCCGAACGTCCGCGATGACCGATCAACACTTGCTTTTGGCATCCGAGTCTGCTCCGCAGGCGACGTGCCAAAAGTGCCGAAGGCATGGTGATTCGGTCCATCGCCCCGTTATTCCTATTTGTTTTTTGTGGTAACACTGTGGTCCGGCCTTGCTTGCAACCCGGCTCTCAGGGCGGCGGTCATATCAGCGCGCAGCGATTGCACGCCTTTGACAACTCCAGGTCCTCCGTTGCGCCAGTGGATTGAAAACTGACAATTTGGTTCGATTCTTTCCGGCAAATATTGGGCAACGTCAACGACAACCTCAGTGCCTCCTTCGACGAGTGCCGCGGATGAAAGTAACTTCACAGTCGGGCCGAGTTCGCGGACCGTCAATACGAGGAGTAAATCCGCCCCATGTGGAACTGTGGTTTTGGTGCGAGCAGTGTCCGCTCGGGCGACAGTCGTCGAAAGAAAGCACCCAGAGTCTGCAAAAAAGTCGGCAATGCCCTGTGAGGCAGCCGCTTCACGCTCTGGAATATCCTTTTGGTTTGGCCTCCAATCGGTTTTCCAGAGCACGACGGCCTTCAAGCCAGAGTGTGGATGACAAATCGGCACTTGGTCGGGCGGGGTGACTGTAACCGTCGTTGTGGCTGCGCATGCGCTTAGCAGTGCTCCAGTGATAAGCGTTGCTACTTTGAGTTGGTAGGAAAAGGGAGTGCCCATGTGTGCGCCCAGCATGGGCGCGTTGCAAATGGGGTGAGAGTCCCCTGTGAGAGAACCAAAACATGGAAACATGAAATCAATCACCAGTTGAAGCCAACTCCGGGAGGGTAACCGACCGGGGGGAGGAGCCGGAGCGCAGCGGAGACAGCATGCCAAGATTTTACTCGTTTCAGGCATGCAACGCTAGACGAAACCTGCGAGCCGATGAACAAGAGCCACATAAAAGGCCGACACGACGGGACGAGCTGGCACGACACAGCGAAGTCCAGCGGTTCAGTCGTGGAGGTAAATGGGGCGGTTGTGCAGGGAGCCGGAGCGAAGCGGAGACAGCCTGTCCGCAGGACAGCCCGAAGGGCGGGCGAAGCCCGGCAACCAACGCGTTCTTGCCTGGGGAGATCCCACCGAGGAAATGCGGTGGGAAGTCAGCAGAGGTCGTAGTAGCGGAACACAAGCCGGGGGTCAGAGACCCGCGAAAGCTCGAAACCGGAAATCTTGAGACCGCGAAGGACCGAACCGATGAAGAGCCCTTAACCACGTGGAGGACATCGACCCCGATAAAGCCAGTTGGCCAGGAGGTTGATGAGAGCCACTACGATGGGAAGCATGTAGAGCTCTGGGGCGAAGAGGCATGGGCCGAAAGGTCGAAGTCACCGCATCCGGGAAGGAGGGAACTCCAACCCTAGCCGGAACCGCCCGGTGCGGACCCGCATGCCGGGTGGTGTGGGACCCGTGGCTGACTAATACTCAGTCACGGGGACCCGATTAGCTCTTTTCTTCATATTGGTCAGGAGAAGCAAGAAACCAGCAAATTCCGGAAACTGAAATCAGGAGAAAAATCACAGTTCCAAATCCGGCAGTCGAATCGAGTCGATGGATATTAGCCAGAAATGTGAGCGGCAGCATCAGATAGACAATCGCGACGGCGAGCGCAATCCACCCAGAAGCATGGCTGGCGTTGATGGTCCATCCGGCCCACTTACAGCGTTTCGGCACAATGAATCGCGGATCCTCCGGACAAAAATACAGTCCATAGGCTTTCCAGTTTTGGGGATTGCTCCAGAGAGAATCCAAGGTTCCGCGTGGAAGTTTCGGGTTCATATTTTTGAGCTAACGTAAATCAGGCTCAATTGGGTTAATATTGAAATAGGTTTGACGTAGCCTATGTAGATATGAACTCATTTTCAACGGCACAATCTGGCCGGGGAAGAGGGAAATCGCCATTTTCAGAGCGATTGGAGGGGACACGGTTCGGGAAATACACTGCGCCGACGAGGCATCATGAGGTTGGTGCGGGGGAAGTCGAGTGGAGAGCCTTTACGAGCTGGTGAGCTCCAGCGAGAAATCCACGGCGGGAGCCGAGTGGGTGAGCGCTCCGACCGAGATGAAATCCACACCGGTCTCCGCGATCTCCCGGATGGTCTCCAGCGTGATGCCGCCGCTGGCTTCGAGGCGGATGTTCGGAGGGCGGAGGCACACGGCTTCGCGCATCACCCCGGGCGGCATGTTGTCCAGCAGGACGACATCCACTCCGCGCAGGCCGAAAAATGACACTGCCTGGTCGAGCGAATCGGCTTCGATTTCGATGCGGAGCGCGGGATCGGCGGATTTTGCCCGGTCGATGGACGCCTGGATTTCTTCGAGGGTGGTGCCCGTGGCGAGGTGGTTATCCTTTACCATCACCATGTCGTAAAGCCCCGTGCGGTGGTTCGTTGCGCCGCCCGCAGCGACAGCCGCTTTTTCCAGAATGCGGAGTCCCGGCGTGGTCTTCCGCGTATCCAGAATGACCGCTCCGGATCCCTCGACGGCGTCAACGTATTTTCTTGCCAGCGTCGCAACGCCCGAGAGTCGCTGGATGAAATTCAGCGCCGTCCGCTCCGCTGTGAGAATCGAGGCGGAGGAGCCGGCGATGTTCAGCACGGCATCGCCATGTCGAAGGGCGGCTCCGTCGTTGCGGAGGATCTGGATTTTCAATGCGGGATCCACCCGGCGGAAGACCTCCGCAGCGACATGTCCTCCCGCAAGGCAGCAGTCCTGCTTTGCGATGATCCGGGCCGCGGCCGTGCGGTCCGCCGGGGTGAACCATTTGCATGTGACATCTCCGCCGCCGATGTCCTCCGAAAGGGCGAGAGCGATGATGTCCTCAGGCATTGGCCGCGAGTCCGAGCAACCTGCGCTGCCAATTCATGAGCGCCGGGGATTCAGCCTCCGCAGCCGTCATTTCGAGGGCGCCGCGCGGGGCGAGAATCGCCGGGTCCAGCCCGAGTTCCGCCGCGACGGCGTCGCGCGTTTTCTTGAGCGCCTCGAACCGGACCATGTGATCCTTTGTCGCGCGCTTCCGCCGCACCTTTTCCATCTTCGGCCATTCGTTTTCCGGGATTTGCAGGGCGAGGGCGAGGACGACCTCGAAGCTTTTTTTCCGACGGCCGTTCATTCTCGGCGTGGAATATTCGCTTCCCTTGCTGGCCTGCTCGGCCACGCGGAGCATGTCCTCGTTGCCGATGACGTGAAATGGCGGGCGATCCCACGCGCGGGCCTCGGCATCGCGCCAGAACCAGAGGATCCGCAGGATCGCCTGGGCCCGTGGCGGGAGCGCGGAACTCCCGGAAATTCTCCAGACCGTGTTGTCATCGCGTTCTTTGACCTCGCGGGTCGATGCGATCATCCGGTCCCGCGATTCCTCGAACCACTCCCAGCGTCCGAGCTGGCGGAGGTCGTTCTCCAGCCGCGCCGCGATTTCCAACAGGTAGCGCGTGTCGTTCAGCGCGTATTCGACCATCTGATCGGAAAGCGGGCGGATCGCCCAGTTGGCTTTCTGCGAGGCTTTCGAGAGTTTGATTCCGAAAAAATCCTCGACGAGCGCGGCGAGCCCGAGCCCGTTTCGCCCGCAGAGCCTGGCTGCAATCATCGTGTCAAAAAGATTCTCGGGATCGAACCGGCCGGCGCGGCGCAGGAGGCGCAGATCGTAATCCGCGCCGTGGAAGACGAGGCGCCGGGAGCAGACGACATCGAAAAGCGGCTGGAGGTTGAGTCCGGCCAGGGGATCCACGAGCCAGTGTTCCCCTTCCGCGCTCACCTGGATCAGGCACAGCTTTTCAAAGTAGCAGTGCAGGCTGTCCGCTTCGGTGTCGAGGGCGATCTGGGAGGTTCCGGCCAGCCTGCCCACAAGCTCCGCCAGACTGGTTTGGTCGGCGATCAAGGTTCTTCCAGGAATTTTTCCGGGCGCGGAATTTCTCCCGCATGGCGCGCGCGCGGTTCGCGCACCTGCGTGGTGCCGTCTGTCGGCACGGTGACAAATGGTCCGCCCGCCAGCGGGGCGGCCTCGCTGAAGGCCAGCTCCGGAGCTTCGCTCGACCGGCCTTCCAGAGGAAAATCCTTGCGGAGCGGATGGTAGGGATATCCCTCCCACATCAGGATCCGGCGCAGGTCGGGGTGGTTCTTGAAGCCGATGCCCATCAGGTCGTAAACCTCGCGCTCGTGCCAGTCCGCCGTCGGCCAGATATCGCTTACGGTCGGGGCCTCGCAGTCATCTTCACTCACCGGGATCTTCAGCCTCAGGTGGGTGCCCTGCTCCATCGAATAAAGCTCGTAAACCACCTCGAACCTCGGCTCTTCGCCGAAGTGGTCGACCGCCGAAATATCCACCAGATAGTCGAATCCGAGAGACTCTTTCGCAAACTGGCAGATGTCACGCAAAGCCGCGGCTCCCAGGCCCAGCGAGGTTTCCCCGCGGAATTCCTTTTTCCCGGTGATCGCTCCGGGAAATTTTTCGGTGATGCGTGCGGCGGCGTCGGCAGCGGTCATAGCGATTCGATGAGGGCTTTTTTCTGATCTTCGATGGCGTGTTCGCCCATGATCTTTTTCTGAAGCTTCATGAGCCCGTCGAGCAGTGCCTCCGGACGCGGGGGACATCCCGAGATGTAAACATCCACCGGAATCAGATGGTCGATCCCCTGCAGCACCGCGTAGCTGCGATACATGCCGCCCGACGAGGCGCAGGCCCCCATCGCGATGCACCACTTCGGCTCCGGCATCTGATCCCAGATCCGCTTCACGGAAAGCGCCATCTTGTAGGTCACCGTGCCGGCCACGATCATCACGTCGCTCTGACGCGGAGAAAACCGCATGACCTCCGCGCCGAACCTCGAAATATCAAACCGCGACGCGCCGGCCGCCATCAGCTCGATCGCGCAGCACGCCAGCCCCATCGGCATCGGCCAAAGCGAGTTGCTTCTCATCCAGTTGATCGCCGCGTCCAGCCGCGTGAAAATCACATTGCCCTCGATCTTCGAGTCATATGTCATCGGGCTTCGGTCGCTCATATTTCCCCAGCAGGGTATTTTGCCTTTCGCCAGCGGCAAGTGCAAAATCCCCCGCTTTTTCCGGTCTTTAGGAGGAAAGCTTTCGATTGTTGCTATCGCGACATTTAAACGCATTTTTCCTGCAAAAGATTTTTAGAAAAATGCCGTTGCCTTTGATTCACATCAATGAAGTTTTGCCCGGATTTCCACAATATGTCGCCCCCACCAGATAATTTGCACACAACATATGGGGTTTTGCCCTTGTTGAAAACCAATCCTTCCCGTCATGTCGAATCCGAATCCCACCACGATCCAGCCTGCGTCCGTTCTTGAAGAATACATCCAGCGCACGGACTGGCGGGTGAATGCGAATGCGAACCAGGGGTATTCGCTTGGGGGGATGATCTTGAATGCGGCGGGGAAGCTGACGGCGAACTACTGGCTGGACCACATCTATCCGCCGCTGGTTGGTCAGGCGCACCGTCATGCGGATATCCACATCCACGATCTCGACATGTTTTCCGGCTACTGCGCCGGATGGTCGCTGCGCCAGCTTCTTGCGGAGGGCTTCAACGGGGTGTCGAACAAAATCGAGTCCGCGCCGCCGAAGCACTACCGGACCGCGCTCGGGCAGATGGTGAATTTTTTGGGGACGCTGCAGAACGAATGGGCCGGCGCGCAGGCGTTCAGCTCGGTGGATACCTATCTTGCGCCGTATGTCCGGCACGACAATCTTACGGACGACGAGGTCGAGCAGGGGATGCAGGAATTTGTTTTCAACCTGAACGTGCCGTCGCGGTGGGGCACGCAGACGCCGTTCACGAACCTGACGTTCGACTGGGTGTGCCCGGAGGATTTGCGGAACACGCCGGCGCTGATCGGCGGAAAAGAGAGCGGCATGGTTTACGGCGAGCTTGAGAAGGAGATGGCGATGATCAACCGTGCCTACCTGCGCGTGATGTCGCGCGGTGATGCGCGGCAGAGGCTCTTCACGTTCCCGATCCCGACCTACAACATCACCGAGGATTTTCCGTGGGAGAGCGACACGGCACAGCTCCTCTTCGAGGTGACCGCGAAATACGGGCTGCCGTATTTTCAGAATTTTCTCAACTCCGAGCTGCGGCCGAACATGGTGCGCTCGATGTGCTGCCGTCTGCAGCTCGACCTTCGCGAGCTTCTGAAGCGCGGCAACGGGCTCTTCGGATCCGCCGAGCAGACCGGCTCAATCGGAGTGGTCACGATCAATGCCGCGCGCCTCGGCTACCTCGCTGGCGGCGACGAGGAGAAACTCTTCGCCCGCCTCGATCACCTTCTCGATCTGGCCTGCGAGAGCCTCGAGATCAAGCGCCGGGTTATCCAGGAAAACATGGACCGCGGGCTGTATCCGTTCACGAAGCGCTATCTGGGGACGCTCCGCAACCACTTCTCGACGGTCGGCCTCAACGGGGTCAACGAGTGCATCCGGAACTTCACGAGGGATGCCGAGCACATCGCCACGCCGGCCGGCCGGGAGTTTGCGCTGCGCATCCTCGACCACATGCGCGGGCGCATGGTCGAGTTTCAGGAGAAGACCGGACATCTCTACAACCTTGAGGCCACGCCGGCGGAGGGCACGACATACCGCTTCGCCCGCATGGACCAGAAAAACCTGGAGGGCATCATCCAGGCCGGCACCCCTGAGGCTCCGTATTACACGAATTCCACCCAGCTGCCCGTGGGATGGACGGATGATCCATTCGAGGCGCTCCGGCACCAGGATGATCTCCAGAAGCGTTACACCGGCGGAACCGTCCTCCACCTCTACATGAATGAGCGAATGTCATCCGCCCGCGCTTGCGGAGAGCTGATCCGGCGGGTCTTCACGAATTTCCGGCTGCCCTACCTCACGATCACTCCGACGTTCTCGATCTGTCCGAAGCACGGCTACCTCGCCGGCGAACACGAGTTCTGTCCGACCTGCGACGAGGAGCTCATCCAAAGCAAAAAGTGCGCATGCAAGGTCGCTTGAAAAAATGCGAAATGCGAAATGGGGAATTCGAAATTTTCGCTGAGCTGTTTTTCATTTCGCATTCCACATTTCGAATTAAATCTATGAAAACCACACTGCCTGAAAACGAAAGAACCCGCTGCGAAGTCTGGACCCGTGTGATGGGTTATCACCGTCCGGTCTCGCAATTCAACGCCGGCAAACAGAGCGAGCACCGCGAGCGCACGCCATTCCGCGAAGAGCGCACGGTCATGCGCCGCGCGGCCTGATGAGCCGCGGCACGGGCAATCCCGCCCGTGCGGAAACCTTCTGAGATGCAAGATTCCGACTTCAGCGTCGGCGGTTTTGTGCCGTTCACGACGGTGGACTATCCGGGGCACCTTGCTGCGGTGGTTTTTTGCCAGGGTTGCACCTGGCGCTGCCGGTATTGTCACAACCCGCACCTCCAGCCGTTCTGTCAGGGCCGGTGGAGTTGGGATGACATTCTCTCCCTTCTCGGCGAGCGCAGGAACTTCCTTGAAGCCGTCGTCTTCAGCGGCGGAGAGCCGACCGCCCAGCCAGCGCTCCCGGCGGCGATTCGCGCGGTGCGGGACCTCGGCTACAAGATCGGAATTCACACCGCCGGAATCTTTCCCGAGCGCCTCGCCGATGTGCTCCCGCTCGTCGACTGGGTCGGGCTCGACGTCAAAGCTCCGTTTGATGAACGCTACGACCGGATCACCGGGCGCTCGGATTCCTTTGAAGCACCCGCCGAGTCGCTCCGCCTGCTGCTGGCCTCCGGTGTCTCCTACGAACTGCGCACCACCGTTCATCCCGGCCTTCACTCTCCCGCTGACATGGATGCCATCTCGCAGACGCTGAGTTCTCTCCACGCCCTGCCGGCGACGATCCAGGAATTCCGGCCGGCCGGTTGCACCGACCCCGAATTGCTCGAATCCGCCCGCCTTTCGTGATCATCGTGCCGGGAAGTTTTTCTTTCTACCGGAAAGACTTTGCCGTGGCGAGCAACCGGGACCTTGCGCCGGCATCCAGTCCGCTCCTGCCGTAGGTGCCCTGCTCGTAATCCGCGGAGAACTGGCTCAGCCTGTGAGCGTCCTTTCCGCCGGCATTCTGCAACCGCCGTAACCAGGCCAGGGGAGTTTCCCCAGTCATCCGGCCGAGGTTCCTGCGAGAGGCATATTTTTCGACGCGTCCGAGCGCGTCCTGCGCCGGATCTTGCCGTGAGCGCCTGCTGAAAATCGCCCGGACTGCTGCCGCTGCGAGGGCAATCGCGGCCGCGGCAAACACGATCCGTCCCAGCAAGAGCGCATTTTTTACCCAGAGGCCTTCGATAAACGCTGCAGCCAGATGGTGCCATGACCAATAGTCGGGATTCAGATCCTTCTCGATTTCCAGCGTCAGGTCGGGCGCGACGAAGGATGTCGGATCAAACCGGATCCAGCGCTGTGTGGACGAATCCCATGCCTCGATCCAGGCGTGGGCATCCGAATCTCGAACCGTGATCGTTCGAAGCCATGGATTCCACCGGCCTCCGCGGAATCCGGTGACAACCCGTGCCGGGATTCCCGCCATGCGGAGGAGGTTCGCGCCCGTTGCTGCGTAGTGCTCGCAGAACCCTTTGCGCCGCTCATATAAAAACCCCGCGACGTCATCGGATGGCATCCGCCCGGGGCGCATTGAGTAAACAAATCCGGATGACCCGAAGAACTTTGCCAGAGCTTCGAGATTTTTGTGAATACCGCCTCCCGGAGGAAGCAGGCGGCCCTGAAGCACAAGCATCCGTCCGTCTTTCGCGGTCTTCTCCGGCACATCCAGATCACCCCCCGCAACACGCGAATCAGGAGCATCGCCTGACAAAACATCGAGAGGGAAAGCTGGCCGCCCGGGCATTGCCTGAAGTGAATAGCACCATCGAGGTTGGGGAGTAGTCTGTCCTGGCGGACGGATTCCCGCATGCGCGCGCGACCAGCGGAGGCCATCGTTTTTTTCGAGAACCTGTCCGCGCCAGTAAAGATCTCCGGCTTCGGGAACCGGGGCATTTTCCGGAAATGTGGCGGTGAACGCCGCCCGTTCGCTTGTCCGGAGTTCGGAAAAATCCCCCGGATCCAACCGGTCGGTGAATCCGGTCAGCGCGGCATTGGTGTGCGATGACAAAGCCGGGAAAAACCAGAATGCCGCCGTGACAACGATTCCGACCGGCACGACCAGCCGCAGCGAATCGGCAAGGATCTCGCGCAGGCCCCGCCGGGCTTCCTCCGGAGCATGGACTTGCTCCGCAAAAAGCATCAGGAGAGCCGCGTCGAGCACAATGACAAACAGGGGGGTCCCGGATGCGGGATCGAGTGTCAGCGAGGCCAGCAGGGCAATGGCGCAGAGGATGACCCAGCGCCCGCGGCGCGGAGTCAACCGGCCGAGCAGAAGCATGGCGGCGGAACCTGAAGCCAGCATCGTTGGGAGATCCGCAGTGTCAGTCCAGAACGGCTTGAAAAAGACGAGTCCCAGAAAAACCCATCCCAGCCATGCCGGGACGGCGATTCGAAGCATGCGCAGGATGATGCCCCCCACGAGAACCGCGATGATTGCCGTGGCAAATGCGCCGGATCCCGGGAAGAGCAATGCGTGGATGAGAAACCAAATTCCCAACAACCAGCCCGTCATGCGCTGCGGATTTTTTTCGCTCATGCGGTCTCCCCGAATGTCGCCAGAGCCACCCGGCAGGCCACCGGATTGCGGAATGTCCCCCTGCCAAGACGCAACTCGAATGGGCGTCTTCCGCGCAGGCATTCGGAAACCCAGAAGCTCAGTTGATCGAGGCGGTCCTCATCGTTTTGGAGAAAGGCGGTGTCCTCCCATCTGAGAATCATTTGTTCCGCGTTGTGGGAGTCAAATGTCCTGACGGCCAGGCGGCCGGTCCGTGCAAAAACCTTCCAGTCCATCCGCGCGAGCAGATCGCCCGGCTCATACGCCCGGTGACCGCTCGCATCCTCGGTGCCGGCGCGCACTTTTTTCCCGTTCTCACCACCATCTTCCGGCGGGGATTGTTTCCAGGAGCGACCGCGCGGGTAGACATGGTATTTTCCGCAATTCGAAAAAATCTTCCAGGCGAAGCAAACCCCCACGGGCTGGTTGCTTGAGACCCAGATTGCCGGGGTGGGAAATTCGCCGCGCCGGCTTGTCGGCACGCGAACTTCCACCGTTCGCGTCTCGCCCGCGCGCAGCAGCGGGATTGCTGCCGTCCCGTGCAATTTCCATCCGCTCCGGAACCTCGCCTTCAAGCCGAGGCGCTTGTGGTTTGATGTGTTCGTGATCGAGAGGTTCAGGATGACATCATCCCCCGCGGCGGCGGGCTCCGACCGGCACGATGTGATTTCGATGCCACGAAGGTTGTCGTTCGTGCGGATCATGGCCACGATCCCGGCCACGACGAGGGCAATGACCAGGCCCTGTGCCGGGCTGCCAAAACCATCCGCAAAATAGCCGGCGACAAAAATCGAAAATGCCACCGCCGCAAGAATCAATCCCGCCCATGTGGGGACGATGTAGATCCTCTCGGCTGGTTTCATCGCCGCACCGGAACCGCCTGGATCAGCGAAAGCCCCATCTCCGCCGCTTCCCGCGCTCCTCCAGTCCCTGCGGCGAATTGTGCGAGACGGTGGATGACCACCGGCAGAAAGACTTCCTGCACGTCGTCGGGCAGCACATGCTGGCGGCCGCGAATCAGCGCGAGCGCCCGCGAGGCCCGCTGCAATCCCAGTCCGGCGCGCGGCGAGAGCATCCACCCCCGGCCGTGGGCGGCTTCGAGAAGGTTCAGGATGTATTCGGCGACGGCTTCCGACACATGGATCCCGGAAGCCTCCTTCTGCCACGCGAGCAACTGGTCGGGCGAGGCGAGGACCCGCAGGGATGAAAAGTCGAATCCCCCGCCGGTGTCGCGCTCGAGCAGCTTGCGCTGGGTGTCGCGCACGGGAACGCCGAACTCGATGCGCATCAAAAACCGGTCCACCTGGGACTCGGGCAGCGGGGCGGTTCCAGCATGGTCGCGCGGGTTCTGGGTTCCAAAAAAGAAGAACGGCTCCGGAAGAGCATGCGTCTGCCCCTCGATCGTCACCTCGTGTTCATCCATTGCCTGGAGCACGGCGCTCTGGGTGCGCGGCGACGCCCGGTTCAGCTCGTCACCGAGGACAAGTTGCGCAAAAATCGGCCCGCGGTGGAAAGAAAATGCCTGCCTTGCCGCATCCAAAATCTGGCTCCCGAGGATATCCGCCGGCAGCAGGTCGTTGGTGAACTGCACCCGTTTGAAATCGAGTCCCAGCAGCCGCGCCATCGTCTTGACCAGCGTCGTCTTCCCCACGCCCGGCGTGTCCTCGATGAGCAGGTTTCCCTCCGCAATCAGGCAGCAAAGCGCCAGTTCCAACTCGCGCTCCCGGTCGATCAGCGCCCGCCCCGCCTCCGCATGAAACTCCTCCAGAAATGCTCGCATCCCTCCATCATACACCGGATTTTCCGGTGACAAATCCCCGATGTGGCCGTGATGTCGAATTTGCTCCGTGGCATGGGCATCCTGCCCATGCGTGAATTCAAAAAACATTGCGTCCTGCCCGCGACACGGGATCCGCGCTGGAAATTTTGCATTCATCGGTTAATTTCCCCTGCCACCGATGCCCAGCGTCCATATCAAAACCTACGGCTGCCAGATGAACGAGCGCGATTCCGACCAGGTCGCTAAGATGCTCGGCGAGCGCGGCTACCGGATGACCGACTCCGAGGCGGATGCGGACGTGATCCTTTTGAACACCTGTAGCGTCCGCGACATGGCCGAGCAGAAGGCGATCGGAAAGATGGGGATGCTGCGGAAACTCCGCGAGACGCGGCCGCATCTGGTCCTCGGTTACCTCGGCTGCATGGCGCAGGCCCGCGGGGAGTCGCTGACCAAAACCTCTCCCCACGTGGACCTCGTCGTGGGAACCCAGAAATTCCACCGCGTGGCGGATTATGTGGACGATTTGCTCCGCCGCCGGATAGAGGCCCGCATGGACGACGAGCGGTTGCCGGTTGTGGATGTGGACGAGGAGGAGGGGTCACAGGGAACGGTCCGCGACCAGGACCTCGCTCCCGGCCAGTGCACGGCGTTTGTTTCGATCATGCAGGGGTGCAACATGCATTGCGCGTTCTGCATTGTCCCGCAGACGCGGGGAGCCGAGCGCGGGCGCACGATTGGCGAGATCGTGGAGGAGGTCCGGAATCTTGCCGGACGCGGGGTCCGCGAGATCACGCTGCTCGGGCAGATCGTCAACCTCTACGGCCGTCATGAATTTCCCGCCCGCGATGGAATCAGCCCGTTTGTCCAGCTTCTGGAATCTGTCTGTGCGGTGGACGGCATCGACCGCGTGCGGTTCACCTCTCCGCATCCGATCGGGTTCCGGTCGGATCTGATCGGGGCGTTCTCGCGCCTGCCGGAACTTGCCGAGCACGTGCATCTGCCGCTCCAGAGCGGCTCGGACCGGATCCTGAAGATCATGCGGCGCGGGTATACGGTGGAAACTTTTCTCAAGCTGGTGGACCGCCTGCGCGCGGCCCGGCCCGGGATTGCGATCACGACTGACATCATTGTCGGATTCCCCGGGGAGACCGACGAGGACTATGCCGCCACGCGCGCCCTTTGCGAAAGGATCGGCTTCGACAACGCCTTCGTGTTCCGCTACTCGCAGCGCCAGAACACCCCGGCCGCGACCATGGAGGGACAGGTGCCCGAAGAGATCAAGGAGTGGCGCAACAAGGATCTTCTCGAGGTCGTGAACAATCATGTGGCCCGGCATTTGAAGGCGCTCGTGGGAGAGCGCGTGGAAATCCTCTGCGAGGGAGCCAGCCGGAACAACCCGGACCGCCTCTCCGGACGCACCCGCACGAACAAAATCGTCGTCTTCGAAGGCGCCCCCCGCCACATCGGCCAGATCTTCCCCGTGCGAATCGTGCGGACGACCTCCTCCACACTTTACGGCGATCCGGCCGTTATTGGATGATCATTCGAGGCAACGGCCCGATCTCACTGGATCTCACGCTGCGGAGCGGTCAGGTTTTTCATTGGGACCGGCTGGAGGATGGGTCGTGGGAGGGGCTCATCGGCGACAGGTTTGTGCGGGTGAGGGAAAGGAACGGGGTCCTTGAGACAGACAGGAACAGCGCCGGGATTGTCCGGAAATACTTTTCGCTCGACCATCCGCTCGATGAGATTTACGCCGCGTTTCCCGACGACCGCCTGAGCCGCGAGGCGCTGGAAATGTGCCGCGGGATGAGGATCATCAGGCAGCCGCGGTGGGAGTGCCTGGCCACATTTATCACGTCCTCGATGAAGCAGGTCGCCCACATCCGCGCGATGTCGCTGGCGATCCGAAAGTCGTTCGGGCCGCGGATCGGGGAGGCCTTTGCGTATCCAGGTCCCGGGGATCTGGCCTGTGCGGATGAGTCGTCCCTGCGAGCCTGCGGACTCGGCTATCGGGCGGCCAATCTGCTTGCCACTGCCCGGAGGGTTGCAGACGGAAAAGTCGATCTGGAGGCGCTGGACGTGATGGAAACCGATGATCTCCGGAACGCACTCACGGCGCTTCCGGGGGTCGGGGTGAAGGTGGCCAATTGCGTTTTGCTTTTTGCCTACGAGCGGCTCGATGCGGTGCCGATCGACGTCTGGATCCATCGCGTGCTGCTTTCCATGCGGCACGGCCGGGATGGGACAGCCGCGCAACTTGCCCGTTACGCCCGCCGCCGGCTCGGCCCGTATGCGGGATATGTCCAACAATACCTCTTCCATCGGGCGCGGGTTTCGTCAAAATAGCAGGCATGAGCACCATGTATATCCAGGAGGATGACCGCCGCGAGACGATCGCTGCGGCTGTCGCCTCGGTGCTCATCCATCTTCTGATTGTCGTGGTGATCGCGCTTTCCATGACGGTTCCCATCTGGCATGCCCCGGCTCCGGAGGAGAACCAGGAGCCGATCGAGATGACGATCCTTCCCGTCGAACCGCCGAAGCCGGCCGATCCCTCCTACGTGCGAACGACCCCGCAGAACGTTCCGGATGCGCCGAAAAATGCCCCCTTCGAATCCGACAACAACACGCGGGCTGCCAGCGAAGCGGCGCCCTCGGGCAGGGAGGCAATGCCATCCGTGGATGGAGAAAAGTCCCCGGCTCTCGAACTCGAAAACCGGAACTACTCGGGAGGAGCGCAGCCCTCCCCGTCAGCGGCATCGCCAGCGGCGGAAGCGGCCCGGGAGCAACCTGCCCAACCCGCCCCGACTCCGGTGGAGGCCGCGGCGCCCGCCGCCCAACTCGCCCTGCGCGAGGCACCCAAGCCGGATAAACCCCGCGAGCCGCGACCGGAAGCCAAGCCGGCCCAGCCGAAACCACCCGCCGCATCCGGGTTCCAGCCGGAGACCCGGGTCACGAGAATCCGCGGAAACATTTCCAACCGGGGAAGAGCCTCGGTGGATGCCGCCGCGACGCCGCTCGGGCGCTACAAAAAGATGGTGTCCGATGCGATCGGCTCCCGCTGGTATTACTACGTCAACAGCCAGATCGGGCTCCTGAACATCGGGACGGTCGATATCCGCTTCCAGGTCGGCCCGGAGGGGAAAGTTCAGGGCGTCAAAGTCATTTCGAACACCTCGAACGAAAGCTTCGCTTCCGTGAGCATCACCTCCGTCCTGGAGGCGGAAATCCCTCCGATTCCGCCCGAGGTTGCAAAACTCCTCGACAACGGGCGTCTCGAAATTGACTACTCATTTACTATCCTCAGCAACTGATGACATCCTTCTTGGCACACACCGTTGATTTTTTTGTGAAAGGAGGACCGTTCATGGTCTTCCTTCTGCTCCTCTCGCTGATCTCCTGCACCGTGATCATCCTCCGCGGGCGCGCGCTGCGCGAGAGGATGATCATCCCTCCGCAGGTGGGGATCGCGCTGGAGAAGCTGGCGCCCGGCGATGACATCGGGCTCCTGCAGTTCGCCATCGACCGCTACCCGTCACCGGTCTCGCGCATTCTGAGCGTCCTCATCGCGCACCTCGACTGGCCGAAGTCTGAAAATCTCGAAGCGGTCCAGACGCGCGCGCGCCACGAGGTCACGCACATGGAAAAAGGCCTCGTGATTTTGGAAATCAGCACCGGCGTTTCCCCGCTCCTCGGTCTTCTGGGAACGCTCTCCGGTCTCGTCGGCATTTTCGCCGCACTCGGTTCGACCGGCGACCCGGCGCTGATCGCGCGCGGGATCTCCGAGGCGCTGAACGCGACGCTCGTCGGCCTTGCAGTCGCGGTCCCGTGCCTGATCGCCTACAACTACTACCAGCGGAAGGTCGAGGTGATGGCGATCACGATGGAGTGCATGGCCTCCGACCTTCTCGCCAAGTGCTATCCTCACGGCGAGCTTCCCCAAGTTGAAAAGCACGTGAGCTTTTGACCTATGCGGTTCTACACGCGCAAACGGAAATCGCCGGTCATCATCCTCGTTTCGCTGATTGACATCCTTGCGATCCTCCTGATCTTTTTCATCGTCACCACGACGTTCCGGAAAGAGCAGCCGCGCCTTCAGATCAACCTCCCGGAGTCGAAATCCGCCGAGTCGGTCGCTTCGGAAAACAAAAAGCCGCTCCTGCTCCAGGTGAAGGGAGCCGAAGAGATCACCCTGGACAACAAGCCGGTGACCCTGGAGGCGCTGGCGGCGACCCTCAAAGGTGCCCGCGAGTCAAATCCCGACCGCCAGATCGCCCTGCAGGCCGACCGTGAAGCCCCGTTCGGAGTCGTTGTCCGGGTGCTCGACGCGCTCAAGCAGGCCGGCATAAAAAACATCCCCGCATTCACCCAGCCTGAAGCCCGGAACTGATGCTCCTCGAAATCACCCAGCACGAACACCCCGCCCTTCGCACGAAAGGCCGCAACATCGTGGAGATCGACAGCAAGATCCGCGAACTCGCCCGGGACATGATCGACACGATGTTCGACGCCGAGGGGGTCGGGCTTGCCGCCCAGCAGGTCGGCCGTCCGCTGCAGCTTTTCGTCCTCGATGTCCAACAGATGAAAGACCGTCCCAGCGCGATGCGCATTGACGGGCAGACAGCCGACTTCGAGGCGCTCATGCCGCTCGTCCTGATCAACCCCGTCATCGAGCCCTTCGGAAGGACCCGTGTGGAAAGCGAAGGCTGCCTGAGCTTTCCCGGCCTCCGCGGCGATATTCCGCGACCGTTTTCTGTTCGCGTGAAGGCTCTGGGGATTGATGGCCGGGACATCGAATTCGAGGCGGACGGACTCCTCGCCCGGGCGGTCCAACATGAATTCGACCACCTGCAGGGGATCCTTTTTATCGACCGGATGAGTGAAGAAGACCGCCTGGAGGAGCTTCCGCCGGAAGTCCGTCGCCTCGCAAGGCAGGTTAAGTAATAAGTTTCGGCAGAGCCACATTGACTAATTAAAGTGTTATGGCATGTAATTAGTGTATGGCGACCATGACTCACCGAACATCGTTCGCATTGGATCAGGGAACGGTGCAACGACTCAAGCGCCTCGCTTCCCGGTGGAGTGTGTCGCAAGCGGAAGTTGTCCGCAGGTCGGTCGAACGCGCCGAAAAGCAAAGCGAGTCCGGGAAATCAGATCCGATTGCATTGTTGAGGGCGTATCACGCCAAGGGCGGGCTCGACCCGGCTCGCGCCGAAAAATGGATTGCGGACATCCGGGAAAATCGCAAGCACTGGCGCGGCAGATGATTTGCCTGGACACCAATTATCTTATTCGGGCTCTGATTTCCGGGACGCCGGATGCCGGGAATCTCGAGCGGTGGATTGAAGCGGGGGAAGCGATCATCCTTCCGTCCGTGGCATGGTATGAGTTTCTGTGCGGGAGCACGGACGAGGAGGAAAAGCTGGCGCTCTCACTTCTTACCGGTGGGCTTCGAGCGTTTGACGACAGGGAAGCGCGCATCTCCGCCCGGAATTTCCGTTCCATCAAAACTCCCCGACACCTGCGCGTGGATGCCATGATCGCCGGCACCGCCATTGCCGCCGGGGCCAAGCTCGCGACCAACAACCGGGACGACTTCGAGCCATTTGTCGCCGACGGCTTGGAACTCATCTGAGTTTCATCGGGAAAGACGAGGAGGAAAAATCGTTCTTGTCGCGGGAGGGCTGGGGAAGGAACAATCCCGCTCACATGATCAAGGTGGCCATAGTCGGGGCGAACGGGTATTCCGGCGAGGAGCTCTGCGCGATTCTTGCGCGGCATCCCTCGGTGGAAATTGTTGTTGTGACCTCGCGCCAGCATGCCGGAAAGCGGACGGGCGACGTGCTGCCGCGGCTGGCCGGACGCGGGGCATTCTCCTCTCTGTTTTTTTCGGAGCCGTCCATTGAAAACCTTCTGGCGAGCGGCGCGGAGTTTTTTTTCCTGGCGCTGCCGCATGGTCTGGCCGGGGAGTTTGCCGCTCCGCTCTGCGCGGCCGGGAAGCGGGTTATTGACCTGAGCGCGGACTTCCGTTTGCGGGACGCGGAGGTTTACAGGGAATTCTACGGCGAGGTCCACGGAGCCGGACACCTTCTCAAAGACGCGGTTTACGGTTTGCCGGAACTCCACCGGGAGGAGATCCGGAAGGCAAAGCTTGTGGCATCCGCCGGATGCTATCCGACCAGCATCCTGCTGCCTCTGGTTCCGCTGTTGAGGCGCGGGCTCGTCTCGAGCGGGGACATCGCGGTATCCAGCGCCAGCGGGGTGAGCGGGGCTGGACGCAAGGCGGAGACCACGCTGCTTTACGGTGAATGCAACGAGAGCCTGAGGGCCTACGGGCTTCCGAAGCACCGGCACCTTTCAGAGATCGAGCAGGAGCTTTCCTTCGCGGCCGGGAACCCTGTCGCGATCACATTTGTTCCGCACCTTGCTCCGATGACCCGCGGGATCTATACGACGATCTTCGCGCGGCTTTCCGACGGGACCGCGCCGGCGGATGTGCTGCCGGCACTGGAGGCGGCCTATGCGGAGGAGCCGTTCGTGAGGGTCGGCAAGGCGCTGCCCGACACAAAGAACGTGAGCGGCACGAATTTCTGTGATATTTCCGTGCGCTACGACGACCGCGCGCGGCGGCTGATATTGCTCTCCGCCGAGGATAACCTCGTCAAAGGCGCGGCCGGGCAGGCGGTGCAAAACTTCAATTTGATGGCGGGCCTCGGGGAGACCGCCGGATTGTTTCTATGAACAAGGAGAGAAAGATCAAAGGCGGGGTCTGCGCGGCCGAAGGGTTCGTCGCAGGGGCAACGGGGTGCGGGATCAAGACCGGGAGCGTGACGCGCGACGACCTTTCGGTTGTCTACTCGGAGGTTCCGGCGGTCGCTGCCGCGACATTCACCACGAACAGGGTCAAGGCGGCTCCCGTCAGGATTTCGGCCGAACACATCCGTTCCGGACGCGCCCGCGCCGTCGTGCTCAACAGCGGGAATGCGAATGCCTGCACGGGTCCGAACGGCTTGGCCGATGCCCGCGCCATGGCTTCAGCAACCGCGAAACTCCTCAGGGTAAAATCCTCGCAGGTGCTTGTCTGCTCGACCGGGCGCATCGGCGTGCCGATGCCGATGGATGCGATTTTGAAGGGGATTTCCTCCCTCAAACTGAGCCGCGCCGGCGGAACCCCCTCCGCGAAGTCGATCATGACGAGCGACACCTTTGCAAAGGAGATTGCGCTGGAGGTGACGACGCACGACGGACATTTCCGGATCGGCGGCATGGCCAAGGGGGCGGGGATGATCGACCCGAACATGGCCACCATGCTCTGCATGATCACCACGGATGCCATCCTGTCCGGCCAGGCCCTCCGGACGGCGCTCCGCGAATCAGTGGAGGATTCCTTCAACCGGATCACCATCGACGGGGACATGAGCACGAATGACACGGTGATCCTCCTCGCCAACGGAGCGAGCCGGATCTCCCCGTCGCCGAAAATTTTCCGCCATGCGCTCGACATCGTGACCCGCGCGCTTGCCCGCCTGATCGTCGAGGACGGCGAGGGGGTTTCCCGGTTTGTCGAGGTCGAGGTCCGCCGCGCGGCCAGCAAGGCGGATGCCCGCCGCGCTGCCGAGGCGATCGCAAATTCCACGCTGGTCAAATGCGCATGGGCAGGCGGCGACCCGAACTGGGGACGCATCCTCGATGCCGTCGGATACTGCGGCGTGAGGATGGACGAGGCGAAGACCGACATTTTTTACGACGACCTTCCGGTCGCGCTGGGCGGGGTCGTTTCCAAGACGCCGGTGAAAAAGCTCCGCCAGATCGCCGCAAAGAAGGCGTTTCGCGTCACGGTGGATTTCAAGGTCGGCAAGGCCTCGCACATGGTCTGGACAACGGATTTGACGGAGGAATACGTCCGCCTCAATCTCGGAGAGTAAAATGAGCAGCAACCTGACGCCCGAAGCCCGCACGGAAAGCCTGATCGAAGCCCTGCCCTATATCCAGGAGTTCCGCGGACACACCTTTGTCATCAAATACGGCGGCGCGGCGATGGAGGACGAGGAGATCGTCGAAAAATTTCTGCGCGATGTCGTCTTTCTTGAAGCGGTGGGGATCAACCCGGTGCTCGTTCATGGCGGCGGAAAGGCGATCACATCGCGGATGCGTGAAGCCGGGCTCAAGGCGCAGTTTGTGAACGGCCTCCGGGTTACGGATGAGACCTCCATCAAGATTGTCGAAGAGACTCTGGACGGAGAGATCAACCCCGCGATTGTCCGCACGATCCAGGACTTCGGAGGGCGCGCGACCGGGCTCTCGGGCAAAACGGTTTTCACCGCAAGGCGGCTCCCGCCGCAGGCGACCGAGGAGGGCGCGACGATCGACATCGGATTCGTCGGGGAGGCAGCCGGCATGAAAACCGACAAGATCCGCCTGGCGCTCAAAAAGGAAATTGTCCCGGTCATCAGCCCGATCGGCGCGACCGGGGACGGGGTTGTGCTCAACATCAACGCCGACGTCGCCGCCGCCGCTCTCGCCGCGGAGCTTCAGGCCACGAAGCTGATCTTTGTGAGCGATGTCCCCGGGATCATGCGCGATCCGGATGACAAAAATTCCCTCATCCCGTCGCTCACCGCGGAGCAGACGGAATCGCTCATCAAACAAAAGGTGATCGCGGGCGGAATGATCCCGAAGGTTCAGTCCGCCGCCGCCGCGCTCCGGAAGGGGGTCGGGAAAACCCATCTGATCGGTGGCAGCATCCAACACGGACTGCTCCTCGAGATTTTCACGAACGCGGGAATCGGTTCCGAGATCGTCGCCTGAGCATTCGTTATTGAATTGCCCGCTCTCCGGCCTGAAGATGCCGGTGGAGCGCAATCATGAACGATTTGCTGGTCAGCCTGCTCGTCAGCGGTTCGCTCGGGGCCCTGATCGGTCTTGAGCGCCAATGGGAGCGCCAGTTTGGGCATCCGGAGAAGCGCGTGGCGGCGGGGGTTCGGACGTTCACATTCTGGGCGTTGCTCGGCGCAGTCTGTGCATTTCTTTCCGGACACGGGCAGCCTCACGCCTTCCTTGCGGGGATTTTCGCCATGATCTGCTGGCTGGCGATTTTTGTTTATACCCAGAGCATCATGAAGCCGGGTGGCGGATTCACGACGGCGGCGACCGGCCTGCTGACATATCTGCTCGGCGGGCTGGTAGTGGCCGGTGAGGCGCGCGTCGCGCTGGTGGTGACCGTGGGGACGCTTCTGCTCCTTGCGGGGAAGCCTTATCTGCACGGCCTCTCAAAGAAGTTCACCGCCGAGGATGCGCGGATGGCGTTGCAGTTCCTCGCGGTGACGGGCGCGGTGCTCCCGCTGGTTCCCGACGCTGACATGGGGCCGCTCGGCGCATTCAATCCGCGATCCATCTGGCTGATGGTGGTCATCGTTTCCGGGCTCGGATTTGCCGGCTACATTGCGGTCCGGTTGCTGGGGACTTCCCGCGGAATCGCGCTGACCGGGCTTGCGGGTGGTCTCGCCTCCAGCACGGCGACCACACTCAGCATGAGCAAGCTCAGCCGCGAGCGCCCGGAACTGGCAAGGGATTGCACCCTCGCGCTCCTGATCGCCTGCACGATCATGCTCTGGAGAGTGGAGTTGCTCGTGGCGGCCATCAGCCCTCCGCTCGCGCTTGTTCTTCTGCCCGACTTTTTGCTGATGAGCATTCCCGGGGCTGCCTACACAGGCTGGCGGTTTTGTTGCGGCACGGCCTCATCGGAGGCGGCCGGGGTTTACAAAAATCCCCTGAGCTTGAAAGTCGCGCTGCAGTTCGGTGCGCTTTACGCGGTGGTTGTTTTTGTCGTGAAGCTTGCGGTCCTGTGGTTCGGCGGTGCAGGGCTCCTGATCGCCAGCTTTCTGTCGGGACTGACCGATCTGGACGCCATCGCCCTCTCGCTCTCCAATCTTTTCAGCGGCACCCAGGTGACCATGGCGCTCGCCGCGCAGGGGATCGTTCTGGCCGCGGTCGCCAACTCGATCCTGAAGGCGGCGCTGGCCTCCTCGCTCGGCGATCGCGTCCTCCGGCGCTTCACTCTTCTTGTCCTTGGTGCCACGGCGGCCATCGGGCTCGCAAGCGTCCTCAGGCACGGCCTGTTTCCGTAGCGCTTTGCAGTTGATTCCTGACGGGATTTCCAGCCAACTGGTTTTGTGGATGACGACCGCCAGACCGGGGAAGTGGATTTTGTTCCCGAAGATTTGCCGCAGGGGGCTGTTCTGGTTCTCCTTGGGGGAGCGGCAGTCGTGGGTGCGGTGACCGGATTGGTCGGCACCGGATTTCTTTTTTTGCTGAAAGCCGGTGATGGATTGCGCGGGAGGCTGACCGGGTTCCTGGCGGAGTGGCCTCCTTTGTTGGGATGGCTGACGCTTTCGTGTATCGTGGCCGTTGCTGCCGCCGTCGCTGCGTGGGCCGTCGAACGTTTCGCGCCGAATGCGCGCGGCAGTGGGGTTCCGGATGTGGAAAATGTTCTTCGCGGAAAAACCAGTCCCCATCATGCCCGCGTCCTTCCCGTGAAGTTTGTCTTCGGCTGGCTGGCCCTGTCCGCGGGTTTGCTTCTCGGCCGCGAAGGCCCGCTGGTCCAGATCGGGGCTGTCATCGGAGAAAAAACCGGAAGATTTTTTCCGCGCCTGCGCGGCGCTTGGAAACCGCTGATGGCGGCCGGAGCGGGAGCCGGGCTGGCCACGGCATTCAACGCACCGGTCGGGGGAACGGTCTTCATCCTTGAGGAGGTTTTCCGAAAGGTCACCCCCCTGACATTTCTCCTCGCCGCCACCGCGGCATCGGTCTCGGTCTTCCTTCAGCGGGCGGTCTTTCACATGCCGCAGGACTACGCCGTGCCCGCGATCCCGGCGGTTCCCCCCGCATCGGTCTGGGTGTTTTTTCTCTTCGGGCTCACGGTCGGGTTTCTCGGCCTCCTCTACAACCGGCTTCTGATCGGGTTTCTGGATCTGTCGGAAAAATTGCGGAGGATGCCGGTTCCTGCGAAGGCGGCTGTGATCGGGTTTGTGGTCGGCACGACCGGGTGGTTTGCTCCCGGCTGGATCGGCGGGGGAGACGATCTCACCCAAACCATCCTTGCCGGGCATCCCGGGTTCGCGCTGCTTCTGGGAATTTCCCTCCTGAGGTTTTTTCTCGGCCCGCTGTCCTACGCGGCAGGAACGCCCGGAGGGCTCTTCGCTCCGGTGGTGGCGATGGGAGCCCTTGTGGGGACAGCATCCGGAATCGTCCACCACGCATGGCTGCCGGAACTTGTTCCTTTTCCCCTGGCATTCACCGTGGCCGGGATGGCGGCGTTTTTCACGGCGACCATCCGCGCCCCGCTCACCGGCATCGTGATCTGCCTCGAAATGACCGGTTGCTACTCCCTGTTTTTTCCGATGCTCGCCACCTGCCTCGGTGCCTACCTCATTCCCACTTTACTCAAGTCCGTCCCGATTTACGACGCGCTGGGTGCGCGGGCTGCGAAGGCCCCGTAGATCCTTACTCGAACCGGACCGCCTGGGCGGGCGGGATGCGGGAGGCGCGGCGGGATGGCAGCCAGGCGGCGGCGATGGCGGCGGGGACGATCCAGAGCGGGGTTCCGGCGAGCACATCGAGAGGGTATCGGAGCTCGATGGTCCACCCGAAAAACGCCTTGTTGATGACGAGCGTCAGGATCATGGCCATGGCCGCGCCGCAGGCGATGCCGATTCCGGAGGCAAACAAGCCGATGAGTCCCGCCTCGGTGAAGACCAGCCACCGCACCTGGGCCGCTGATGCACCCTGCGAGCGGAGGACTCCGATTTCCCGCTCCCTTTCGATGACCAGCGCTGTCAGGGACAGGAGGACTCCCGCCGCTGCGACGGCCACGGCGATGGCGCGGAGAACGGATGTGACCGCGAATGTCTGCTCAAAAATTTTCATAACCCGGTGCCGGAGGTCCGAGTTCGTGTAGATCGAGAATTCTCCCTGCCCGCCGAATCGTTTGCGGAACTCCTCCGCGATGGCGCCCGCGTTTTCCGGATTCTTGAGACGAAGGGCGAGCGAATGGACGCGCGGGTCACTCCAGGAATTGTCGAAGTAGCCGCGATCCATCATGACGAGCCCGGCATCCCTCGTGAAGTCCTTGATCACACCGGCGATTTTCACCGGGAGTGGGCCGCGAGGGGAGGCGATGGTCAGCGTGTCTCCGGGGCCCGCCCCGTGACGGTTGGAGAAGCTTTCTGAGACGAAAACATACCCGGGAGTCCGGAAGAGCGCCGCTGCATTGTCCAGTCGGGCCACAAAATCCCAGTCCCCCCGCGCTTTTCCATCGACGACACCCATCGCCGAAACTCCGCTTCCGGTCGCCACATTGATTTCCCGAAACGTTCCAGTCTCACTCACTCCGGGATGATTCCGTGCCCAATCCACCGCGTCCTGCGGGACATAGCTCTGCAGCCCGACAATTTCATTCGCGGCGGGAGCGATGAAGAGGTCGGCGACAAGGGTTTTCTCCAGCCATGAGGAGACGCTTCCACGGAACGAATGGATCATCACGGAGATGCTGACCGTCATGGCCGCGGCCACGGCGAGCGCGGCAATCGTGATGGCGCTCCGGTGAAGCGAGCGCACGAGCTGCTGGAGTCCGAGGCGAAGCATCCAGCCCGGAAGCCTGGCGAGCGAGGCACAAAGTTTTACCGTGCCCGGAACGACGAGCGAAAACCCGGCGATCAGGATTCCGACCGAGACGAATCCGAGGAATTTTCCCCCTCCCTGAAATGCGAGCCACGCCGTCAGGCCCGCCGCCGCCAGCATTCCGAGACCGGAGAGAAACCAGTTCCGGGAGCGGAAGGAAAAGCCCTCCATCGCCGAGCCGGGATGCAGGACCCGTGCCGGATCGCACGCAGCCGCCTCGATCGCAGGAAGCCAGGAAGCCGCCAACGACGCCCCGGTGCCGACGGCCAGAGCCAGCATGGTCTGTGCGGGCGTAATCCGGAAATCCCCGATCCGCACCACGGTGTAGAGCGAGGAAACGGTTTCCCCAACCGGTCCCGCCAGAAGGCGGGCCAGCGGTGCGGCGATCAGGATCCCGAGAAGAGAGCCGATCAGCCCGCAGACGAGTCCCTCGCCGACAAAGAGCGCGGAGATCTCAGATTTTGTGGCGCCGTTTGCGCGGAGGATTCCGATTTCGACCCGCCGCCGGACGACGGTTGCGGACAGGCTGTTGTAGATGAGAAATCCGCCGACAATCATCGAGACGAGGCTGAGGGCCGTGAGGTTCATTTGAAATGCCGCGAGCATCGCCTCCGTTTCCGCTCCGCGACGCGAAGGAGGTGCGATGGTGGCATCCGGGGGGGCGATCGGGCGCAGGGATTCCGTGACCGCGCGAGCCTGCAGTGGATCGTCGAGCTCGATCTGGATCGAGGTCAGGCGTCCCTGCATGTCGAGCAGTTCCTGCGCCCGGCCAATATCCATCGCGACGATGCGGGGGTCTGATTCCACGGCCGCATCCCGGGTCGCAAGCGTGAACATCGGATGGAGTTCCACGGACCGTCCCGATGCGAGCACGCGGACAGGTTCCGTGCGCCCCGGCGCGGCGGCGATGGCAAGCGGCTCGCGGAACCATGCCTCCAAATCCAGAGACGATCCGTCCGGCGCTCCCAGTTCAAACGCCCTCAGTCGTTGTCCCGTGAAAGGATCCACGCCGATGACGCGGAGATATTCGCCGGGCTGGCCGGGAACGGTGACGATGCCCTCCACCAGCGGCGTGGCCGACCGGATTCCGGCAACCCTGGCGACATCCGGAAAGATGCTGTCCGGAAAATCCCCGCGGATTTCGAGATGGGCGCGACCCGCCGCGAGGCCCACGGCATTTTGGAAACTCGCAAGGGCCCCGCGATTGGCAATCTGCACGGCGAGGAAAACCGACACGCCCGCCGCGATGCTCAGGATATTCAGCACCGGCAGGAGCGGATGGCGTGTCCACGGCCGGAGAACCTGCCGGAAAAACAGGCTGCCGAAGCGGGAGGTCATGCGAAGGCGGAAGTTGGAAGGCGAAAGTCGGAAGTTGAAAAATCCCGCGCAGAGCGCGGCACTCGGGCGCGCGCGCCCCACTTCCGAATTCCCATTTCGCACTTCCGACTTTTCTTCATCGTCCTTCCTTCACCGCCGCACGGTGGAGGAGCCGCTGGAGGCGCTTCAGGGCGGCCGGCTCGTCGATTTTGCAGCCGTCCTTGCTGTGGATGTAGAACGAGTCCATCGCGACATCCATCTCGGTCGTAATGCGGGAGAGTTCGATGATGAGACCGGCTGAGCCCATCGCCCGGAGCAGGTCGTAGAGCAGGCCGAGGCGGTCGGGTGTCTGGATGTCCACGAGCGTGTAGATCGGGTGCGAGGTGTTATCCACGTTGATCCGGGTCGGCAGGTCGAAGTCCTGCGAGAGCTTGTAGCTTCGCAGCACGGATTCCTTGCTGATCAGCGGGGTGAAATCGAAATCCTCCACTTGAAGGGACTCGGCGAGGCGGGATTCGACGCGCGTGATATCCCGCTGGTTTGTGACCGGCTCGTGGCGCGTGCTGGCGACGCGGAAGATGTCGAGGACAAGGCTGTCTCCGCGCGTGAAGATGTCCGCACTCAGGATGTTGATCTGGGCGGAGAGGAAGGCTCCCGCGATCCGCTCCAGCAGGCGCGGGCGGTCCCATCCGCACACCCAGACCTCGCTGTGGCCCTGTTCGGGACGGGACACCCAATGGAAAACCGGGGCGAGAGCTACCGCATCCTCCTTGTGCTGGTTTTCAAAAAACGTGTGGAAGAGCCGCATGTGCGCGGCGATATCCTCCGGTCCGAACATTTGGAAATAGCGCTCGGGCAGGAAGTGGAAGTGGGCTTCCGCCTCGTCGGAAAAATCCTTTCCGAGGATGCGGACGACGTTCTGCCGCTGCTCCTCCCGGCTGCGCCGGAGTTCCTCCGCGGCCACGGGTCCGCCCTCGAGAAACTGGCTGGCCCGGCGGTAGAGCGTCCAAACAAGCCCCTCTTTCCAGTCCGACCAGTTCTGGTCGCTTGTGCCCATCCCGTCCGCGAGGGTGATGAGCATGAGGGCGTCGAGGTTTTGGCGGCTGTGGATGATGCGGCAGAATTCCTCGATGGTGGAGGGGTCCTCCAGATTGCGGGTCTGGGCCATTTTCGAGAGGACGTAGTGAGAGTCGACCAGCGTGATCAGCATCCTCCTCCGCTCGGGGGAGAGCTGGAGTCGGCGTGCGACCTTGTGTGCGAGCACCGCGCTCGCCTCCTCATGGTTGCGCTCGTTCGCAGCCTTGCCGGTGTCGTGCAGGAGAAGCGCCAGGTAGAGGATCGCGGGGTCCTCGATCTTCTGGAAAATTTTCCGGTATCCGCTGAGCCTTTCCGAATCGGCAAAGAGCATCCCGTCGAGCTTTTCGATGCAGACCAGCGTGTGTTCGTCCGCGGTGTAGCGGTGGTAGAATTCATGCTGGACGAGGCAGTCGAGGGCGCCGAACTCCGAAATGTATCTCCCGAGGAACCCGAGGTTGTGCATGAGCCGCAGGACGGGACCGACCTCGCCCTTGCGGGAGAGGATGGCGAAGAACGTCTCTCTCGCGGCCCTTGCATACTGGAACGTCCGGTTCACGAGCGGGAGCCGCCGCCGGACCAGATCGCTCAGCTCGGGATGGAATTCCAGCTGGCGCACCTGGGCATGGTGGAACGCGCGGATCATCCGGTAGGGGTCGTCGTTGAAAATCTCACGCGATTCCGGCTCGAGCTTCCCGTGCCGGGCGATAAACCCGTCGAACTTTTCCGTCTTCGGCTTCGCCCGCAGGAGGGCGAGGAATCCGGCGGGCTTTTTCCCCGGGACAGCCTGCATCCGCTCGAGCGCGGCTTCGGTGAGGAGGTGGATGTTCCGCGTGTGGCTGTAGAAGTCGCGCATGAACGCCTCGACCTTGCGCAGGATGTTTTTCCGCTGGTAGTTGAATGCGACCGCGACGCGGCCCTGGAGCTGGAGCGTGAGGGTGTCCACCCCCCGGTCGTTGAGATAATGCATCTCGGTGCGCGTGCGCAGGAGAAAGTCGTAGCCTTTTTCGAGAAGCCTGCGTTCGGTCTCGCGGAGGACTTTTGCCTCGACGAGTTTGGCGGTTGTCATCACGCCGAGCTTGAAATGAGAGATCCAGAGGAGGCTCTGGTAATCCCTCAGGCCCCCGATGCCGTTCTTCACATTCGGCTCCTGGAGGAAGACGCTGGAGCCATGTTTGAGGCGGAGCTCCGCCTGGTTGGCAAGGCGCCACGAAATGTATTCGTCCTCATGTCCCTTCACGCAGGCGTTCTGGAACTTTTCCTTGAACACGCCGAAGATCTCCCGCTCGCCGGCGAGGAAGCGGGATTCCAGCATCGAGGTCTTCGTGATCATGTCCTCGTTCGCCTTCTTGACCGCCTGCTCGACCGTGCGGGTGGCGTGCCCGACCTTGAAGCCGATGTCCCACAGCAGGACGAGCGTCTGGCGGATGATCTCCTCGATGTCCTTGTCCTGTTTCTTTGTCCCGCTCAGGAGGAAAAGGATGTCGACATCGCTCGAGGGGGTGAGCTCGCGGCGGCCGTATCCCCCGAAGGCTGCCACGCAGAGCCTTCCGGAGAGGCCCTTCGGAGCGACGGAGTTTACGACGCCCTCAAAAAGTTCGCGGAAGAGAATATCCACGAGTTCGGACCTCTGGCGCGCGACCTCGCGTCCGCCGCCTCCGGCATTGTGCCACATCCGCAGCCGCTGCTCCTCGATTTTCCGGAACCCCTTGAAGATTGTGATCGGGTCGTCGGGTTTCCGCCGGGTGCGCTCGGAGAGTTCCCTTGCGGTCTTCTCGAGCTTTTTTTCGCCCGGGGAAATCATGGGGCGGCTGAGCGGATCACGATTTCAACCCGTCGGTTGATCTGCTGTTGTTCGACCGTCCCGTCGCCGGGGGCGATGAGGCGGGCCTTGCCATAACCGACCGTCTGAATGGCGTCCTCCCTGAGGCCCATGTTTCCGGTGAGCCATGCCTTGACGGATTCCGCGCGCTTCCGGCTCAGTTCGAGGTTGTAGGCATCCGATCCGAACGAGTCGGTGTGACCCTCGATCACGAAGCGGGCCCCCGGGTTTTTTTGGATGAGCATGCCGAGTTTTCGCAGGCTTTCGAGCGCTTCGGGCCGCAGATCGGGGGCATCGTAGTCAAAGAGCAGATCCGTTGGCATGAGGATCGGAGCTGTTTCCGGGGTGAGGGGGCCGGTTTGCGCCAGGAGATCGTCGAGGTTGCTGAACCCCCGCGTGCCGGCGTCGCCGCCCGATTCGCGCAGCCCGCCGGAGAGGCCCGGCTTCGGGAGCTCGATCGTCGAGGTGCCCGTGACAGCGGGTTTTTCCGCAAGGATCTCCTCGGTCATCGCCAGATTTTCCGGGAACGCGGCCTCCTGGGATTTCACGGTGTGGAGGGCATTTTCCAGCGAAGGCATGGCCACCGTCGGAGTTTCGGAAAGGATTGCGCTGGCGAGGTTCGGCGCGGGTTGGAGCGCCGGATTCGGGCCACCGCCTTTTTCGAGGGCAACGCTTTCGTCCGGCAATTTGACCGCGACCGGAGCTGCGGCTGGACGCTTCACCTCGGCGGGAGCGGGATTCAGGAGCCGCGGGTCAAGGTCCACGCTTTCAAGCTGGAAGCGCCTCGGCGGGGAAGGGTCGTAATCCACCCCGCTCAACGGATTGATCTTGATCCGGTTCGACCAGACCAGAAATCCTCCATGGAGAAGGAGCGAAAGGATCAAGGCCGGCAGAATCCATTTCTTGATTCCCGTTGCCGATGATCCCAGATCCAATTTGTGCGCCCGCTGGTTCATTGATTCCACATTACAGTTGCGGCCCGGCAATTTCCACGAGCCGGCGGAAAAAGAAAATCATTTCCTTCCCGTGACCGCGACAACAAAAAGCCTCAAAGGTTGAGCTTTGCGGCGACGAGGAGCCCGCGGAGGGTGAGGAGAGGGTCCACTGCGGTGAAAAGCGGAAGTCCGGAAGCGATGAGTTCGGCGTCTCCGCCGGTGACGACGACTTTCGGGCGGTGGCGGGGAAACGCCTCGCGGCGGACCTGGCGGATGATCTCCGCAACCAGCCCCCGGTAGCCGTGGACGGCGCCGGAGAGCATGGCACCCTCGGTCGAGCGTCCGACGGCGGCCCCCGGTTCGCGAAGCCGGATGAGCGGGAGAAGAGCGGTGCGGTCGTGCAGGTATTCGGTCATGGCGTTGAGGCCCGGCGCGATGACGCCCCCAACATAGCTGCCCTCCGCGGAGATCACGTCAAATGTCACCGCTGTTCCGAAGTCCACCACGATGGCGGGAATCCCGTAGTGTGCGGCGCAGCCTGCCGCGTTGGCGAGGCGGTCGGGCCCGATGCCGGCGGGGTTCGGGTAGTCGATGCCCACGCCGAGCTTGAGATCCGGCCCGATCCAGCAGACGCCCGGACCGCAGGCGGCATCCACCTCCCGGTTCATTTTTGGCACCACCGAGGCCGCGACCGTGCCTGACAAGGAATGCCCGGCTGCGATTTTCCGGATTTGCGAGGCTTTGAGCGACCGGGTCGGGAGCCGGTGGACCCGGCCGATGCGGCCGCGGCTTGCGACGGCAAGCTTGACGAACGAATTGCTGATGTCCACCAGCAGGACGGTCATCCCTTTTTCAGATTCTTTTTGATCTCCTCGACGGCGGTTTTCGGGCGGAGGGCGGTTTTTTTGCCGAGATCGTGGTGATCGACGTCATCGGGGACGCCGGCGGCGTTGGCGAGCGCCTCCTCTTCGGGCGGCAGGAACGGTTTGAACCGCTGCTTGTCGATCGCCTTCATGTAGGCTTCGTGGGCGTTGACGGCTCCGCTCATGAGCTGCTCCATGATGGCGTCATCCATGAACTGCATGCCTTCCCCCTTGCCGCCGACGATGACGTCCTGGAGCTTCTGGGTGGCTCCCTCGCGGACGATGGCGGCAACCGCGCTGTTGACGACGAGGATTTCGTTGACCGCCACGCGTCCGCCACCGTCCTGCTTTTTCATCAGGAGCTGGGCGACGACGCCCCGGAGCGATGCGGCGAGCATCGTGCGCACCTGCGCCTGCTGGTCGCTGGGGAACACGTCGATCATGCGGTCAACCGTCTTCCGCGAGTTGTTCGTGTGGAGGGTGCCGAAGACGAGCAGCCCGGTTTCGGCGGCGGTGAGGGCGAGCGAGATCGTCTCCAGATCGCGCATTTCGCCCACGAGCACGATGTCCGCATCCTCGCGCAGGGCGGCCTTGAGGCCGATCGGGAACGTCGGGGCGTGCTCCGGAACCTCGCGCTGGGTGATGATGCTCATCTTGTTCCGGTGCACGAATTCGATCGGCTCCTCGATTGTGACGATGTGCCGGGAAAACGTGGAATTGATGTAGTCGATCAGCGCGGCAAGCGTCGTGCTTTTTCCGGATCCGGTCGGCCCGGTGACCAGAACGATCCCTCCGCGCATGTGGCCGAAGGTCTTGATGATCGACGGCACACCGAGTTCCTCGAGGGTTTTGATCTTGGTCGGGATGATCCGGAATACCGCGCCGTAGCCGTTCGTCTGCTTCAGGTAGTTGCAGCGGAAACGGTTGTTCTCGTCCATCTCGTAGGCGAAGTCGAGGTCGCCGGACTCCTCAAACTTCTGCCACCTCCGGTCGCCGCAAATCTCGTAAAGCATGCCGGCTATTTCCTCGTGGGTGAGGACTTCCTCGCGAATGGGGACGATTTCGCCGTGGCGCCGGATTTTCGGCGGCTGGCCCTCGCCGAGGTGGAGATCCGAGGCGCCGGTGTCGATCAGAACTTGAAAAAACTGGTTGATGTAGGGCATGTCAAACGCTCCCGGTGATCTGCAACATCTGGTTTTTTTGCTCCGCGCGGTAGACCGCCTCCTCGGCGGAGATAATCCCGGCCTCGAACAGGGCCTGCAGGGAGTCGTCCATGAGCTGCATGCCGAGCTTGCGGCCGGTCTGGATGATGCCCGGGAGCATGAATGTCTTCGACTCCCGGATGACGTTGCCGACGGCGGGTGTGTTCATGAGGATCTCGATCGCGAGCGCTCGGCCGGTGCCGTCCGCCCTCGGGACGAGTTGCTGGGAAATGACGCCCCGGAGGGACTCGCTCACCATGATCCGGATCTGATCGCGCTGGTCGGTCGGGAAGACATCGAGCACGCGGTCGAGGGTCCTGGCTGCGTTGCTGGTGTGAAGGGTGCCGAGCACAAGGTGGCCGGTCTCGGATGCGGTGATCGCGAGCTGGATGGTCTCAAGGTCGCGCATTTCCCCGACCATGATCACGTCCGGGTCTTCGCGAAGGGCACCCCTCAGGGCGTTTGCGAACGATTTGGTGTGGGTGTGAACCTCGCGCTGGGTGACGTGGCATCCCCTGGAGGGAATTACGTATTCAATCGGGTCCTCAAGGGTGATGATGTGGTCACGGCGGTCGCGGTTGATCTCATCCACGAGGGCGGCCAGGGTGGTGCTCTTGCCGCTGCCGACCGATCCGGTCACGAGCACCAGGCCGTTTTGGTATTGGGTAAGGAGCTTGAGCTGCGGCGGAAGGCCGAGCTCGTCCATCGAGCGGACTTTTCCGCTGATGATACGAAAAACGAGATCGTAGCCGATCCGCTGGCGGACGACGCTCGTCCGGAAACGACCCAGGCTGTTCGAGTAGGCAAAATCCACATCGCCCCGCTCGGCGAGTTGATGTTTTTGCTTTTCATCCAGAAACCCCATCGCAAGGCGTTCGGTATCCGCCGCGGTCAGCATGGGGGCCTGGCGCCAGATCGGCTCCAGAATGCCGAATCTCCGCCAGATCGGCTTGGAGTTCACGCTCAGGTGGATATCGGAGGCGTCCGACTCCTTTCCAACCATAAGGTATTGATCCACATGGTCCAGCGTGTGGACCTCGTGTTGGGTTCCAACCTCGATTGCGGGGGTGTCCTGACTCACCATCCGATGCGTTTATCAGTCGTTGCCGTTCCGGCCAAGAGATTCCTTGTGGCCGATGCGAATGAATACCGGCCCGGCCGGCGTATCAAAACCATGAGGCCCGGTCGGTTGGCGCTTTATTTTCCTGCCGGGATGGCCTCGGGCGGGGTCAGTGCTTTGGAGAGGGAAGCGAGACCCTTGTATTTTTTCCCGGTTTTTTTGACCATTCCGCGGGAAACGAGGTTTTGAAGCTTCTCGTAAGCCCTGAGGCGGAGCATTTCCTCGCCACCGCTGGCCGCATTGCGGGCGCGGAGCCGCTCGTGAACGACATCAAAAAGCTGTTTGAACTCGAAGGAGCTTTTTTTGGAGAGTACGGCGACCAGTTCCTCGGTCACCAGATCTGGCAGGCGACGGGAGAACGCACTTTTCCTTTGCATAAGCATAAGAAAGCCAATGTAGCACGCATTTCCTGTTTGGCCAGTCAATTTTTTCGCTCAGGCTTTGCCGGGGGGTGTGCTCAAAAGTGGGTGCGGATCTCCGTGGAAGACCTCCGGGCTGCCCGAAGGAAGATGGTGGCGCGGCGGGCCGGGGACGTCCCGCCAGATCCTGTTTGCATCCGCATCCACTTTTGATCACGTCCGATTCCTAAACGAAAGGGAATTGGATGTTTGATCCCGGCACGCATCCGTGCAAAATGAAGTGGAATCCATGCCAGCGAACCGATTTTCCGTTTCCCCAACCCTGCGCTCCTGGGCGGAGGTGGATCTGGATGCCCTGAGGCACAATCTTTCCCTCGTGCGCCGCACGGTCGGCCAGCAGACCGGGATTCTTGCGGTGGTGAAGGCGAATGCCTACGGGCACGGCACCGAACCGGTGGTGAAAGCCCTTTCGGGCGATGTGGCTGTTTTCGGTGTGGCAAACCTCACCGAGGCCCGGGCCGTGCGCTCGGCGAACACCGGGTGCGACGTCATGCTCCTCAGCCCGTGCCTCCCTGCGGAGCGGGAGGAGGCGGTCAGGGAAGACCTGATTGTGACGGTTTCCAGCGCCGCCGAGGCAGCGGCCTTCGCTGCGTGCGGACCCGTCCGGGTGAATTTCAAAGTCGATACCGGAATGGGCCGGGTCGGAGCGTGGCAGGAGGATGCCGGAAGCGAGCTGGGGAAGATGCCGGCAGGAGTCGTGATCCACAGCATTTCGACTCATCTGCCCAGCTCGGATGAGGATGAAAAGTTCACCCGCAGCCAGCTCGATGGGTTTTCCAGGCTGGCAGAGGTTCTGAAGAGGATGGTTCCGGAAGCAAAGATCCACTCGCTCAACAGCGCGGGGATCATGAGATTCCCTGAGCATGCCGCCGACATAGTGCGCGCCGGGCTCATCCTTTACGGAACCTCGCCGCTGCCCGAAATTGCGGCGCAATGCCGGCCGGCCCTCACATGGAAAACCCGTGTCACACTGATCCGGGAACTGCCCGCCGGGGCGGGGGTGTGCTACGGGCGCACGTTCATTGCATCCCGCCCGATGCGCACCGCGGTTCTCGCCGTCGGGTATGCGGACGGCTTTCCCCGGCAGGTTTCCGGTCGCGGTGCCTCGGTGCTGATCGGCGGAATAAAATGCCCCCTGCTGGGTCGCGTCACGATGGACCTGATCGTGGTGGATATTTCTGAGGCCGGCCCGGTTTCGCCGGGCGACGAGGCCGTCCTGATCGGGAGCCAGAAGGCTGCATCGATCACGGCCGAGGAACTCGCCACCCAGGCGGGCACGCTCTCCTGGCACATCTTCACCGGGATTAACGGCCGGGTCGCCAGGGTCTATCCCGGCTAGACTTTCCAGAGCTGCAGCACGCGGAGATAGTTTGCGCGCTCGAAGGCGCCGGGATCCGGTGAGTTCCTGTGGCTCAGGCACCCGCGCATCTCGGACACGTCCTTGTAGTCGTGCTCCTGCATCCAGCTTGTGAAGTCCTTGATGAGGGTTTCGAGCGACTGTGGCCCGTGCCTCAGGATGAGGGAGACGATCTGAAGGACATCCGCGCCGGCCATGACTCCCTTGATCGCGTCGTGAACCTTGTGAACCCCGCCGCTGAGCCCGAGCGAGATCGGGGATTGTCCGTGAAGGATGGCCATCCAGCGCAGGCGGAGAAGAAGCTCCGAGGACGTGGAGAGGAAGAGCTTCGGCTCGACGTTGAGGTTTTCGATGTCGAGATCCGGCTGGTAGAACCGGTTGAAGAGCACAAGCCCGTTCGCTCCCGCAAGGTGGATGCTTTTTGCGAGGTTCGGAAGTGAGGAGTAAAACGGGGACAGCTTGACCGCGAGCGGGATTTTCACCTTTTCGCGGACGCCCGAGATGACCTCCATCACGCGTGCCTCCAGCTCCGCGCCGCTCTCCTTCTGGTCGGTCGGGACATCGTAGATGTTGAGCTCGATTGCGTCGGCGCCCGCTTCCTCCATGAGCTTCGCGTGGCCAATCCACCCGCCGGGGGTCCGGCCGTTGAGGGAGGCGATCACGGGAATCGAGACGCGCTTTTTCAAGCAGGAGATGTGGTTGAGATAGTCCTCCGGCCCGAGCGCGTATTCGGCGGATTCCGGAAAATAGCTCAGGGCCTCCGCATAGGATTCCTCGAACGATTCGGTGAGGGCGGAAACCGCGGCGGATTCGCTGGTGAGCTGCTCCTCGAAGAGCGAGTGCATGACGAGTGCGGAGGCACCGCAATCCTCAAGCCGCTTCGCCATGTCCGGATCGTCGCAGAGCGGCGAGGCACCGACGACAAAAGGAGACTTCAGTTCGAGTCCGAGGTATTGGGTTGTCAGTTTCATGAGTTTTTCTCCGGCAGGCTGCTGGCGGCCATGCGGCGGTAAATTTCATAGCGCGCATTGATGTGGTCCTGGGCGACATGGGCGAGCGCCGTGGCGCGCTCCTTGTTGGTCGCCTCGAGGAAACGGTAGCGGATTTCGTTCTCGGTGAATCGCGAGAGCGGGAGCTTGGGGGCCGGCGAGTCGAGGACGAGCGGGGTGAGCTCAGCCTCGCGCCGGCGAGGATCGTGCCGGTAGAGCGGCCAGTAGCCGGTGTCCACCGCCAGCTTCTGCTGCTCGAGTCCGTGGAGGAGGCTGTATCCGTGGGCGATGCAGTGGCTGTAGGCGATGATCAGCGAGGTGCCGGGATAGGCCTCCGCCTCGGCCAGCGCCTTCACCGTCTGCGAGTCCTTTCCTCCCAGCGCGACCCGGGCGACATAGACATCGCCGTAGCTCATCGCATAGAGCCCGAGATCTTTTTTCGCCTGGCTCTTGCCCGAAGAGGCAAACTTCGCCACCGCGCCGGTCGGCGTCGATTTCGACGCCTGTCCGCCGGTGTTGGAATACACCTCGGTGTCGAGCACCAGGATGTTGATGTTCTCGCCGAGCGAGAGGACATGGTCGAGGCCGCCGAATCCGATGTCGTAGGCCCACCCGTCGCCGCCGACGATCCAGACGGATTTTTTCACGAGGTAGTCGGCGAGCCCGTCCAGGCGGGAGCGGAGGTTTTCCGGGATCCGGGCGAGCCGGTTGCGGAGCTCCGCGACGCGGTCGCGCTGGGCGGCGATCCCGGCTTCGGTGGATTGATCGGCGGCAAGGATCTCAGCCACAAAGTCGGCACCGAGAGAATCCCGGAACGCGACGAGCATTTCGTGTGCCTGGGTTTCCTTGTCGTTCACCGAAACCCTGAGGCCGAGCCCGAATTCCGCGTTGTCCTCGAAGAGCGAGTTTCCCCAGGCGGGTCCGCGCCCGTCGCCGTTGACCGTGTAGGGGGTCGTCGGGAGGTTGCCGCCGTAGATCGACGAGCAGCCGGTGGCGTTCGCGATGATCGCGCGGTCGCCGAAAAGCTGGGTCACCAGCTTGATGTAGGGGGTCTCGCCGCAGCCCACGCATGCGCCGGAGTATTCGAAGAGAGGAACGAAGAACTGGCTGTCCTTCACGATGTCCGTTTTCAGTCGGGTGCGGTCCGGAGCCGGCAGGGACTCGAAGAATTCGAAGTTCACACGCTCCCGGTCGCGGAGCGGAGCCTGCGGTGCCGCATCGAGCGCCTTGTGCTTGGCGTTCGTTTTGTCCTTGGCCGGACAGACGTTGATGCAGAGCCGGCAGCCGGTGCAGTCCTCCGGAGCGACCTGGATCGTGTAGCGCTGACCGCTGATGTCCGGGGATCGGAATGCCACCGACTGGAAGGTTTCCGGCGCACCGGCGAGGGCCTCTTCCGGATAATACTTGGCGCGGATCGCGGCGTGCGGGCAGACGATCACGCACTTGTTGCACTGGATGCAAAGCGCGGAATCCCAGACCGGAAGCTCCTGGGCGAGGTTGCGCTTCTCCCACTTGCTGGTCCCTGTCGGCCAGACGCCGTCGGGCGGGAACGCGCTCACGGGGAGCTCGTCGCCGCGTCCCGCCAGAAGGGTTCCGGAAATCTCGCGGACGAATTCCGGGGCCTCGACCGGAATCGGGAACGGACGCGGCATTGTCGCCGTGACCTTCGATGGAACAACAACCTCCTGGACGCCCTCGACCGACTTGTCCACCGCGTTCCAGTTTTTCTGGACGAGGTCGGCACCCTTGCGGGCGTAGCTTTTCTCGATCGCGTTCTTGATTTCCGAGATCGCCTGATCGAGCGGAAGGATGTCGCAGAGCGCGAAGTAGGCGACTTGCATGATCGTGTTGATGCGCGCGCCCATGCCGGTCTCCCGGGCAATCTTGTAGGCGTCGATCACGTAAAACTTCAGTTTCTTTGCAATGATCATCTCCTGCGTTTCGTGCGAGAGATGGTCCCATGCGGTGTCGGCCCCGTGAGGCGTGTTGAGGAGGAAGATCGCCCCGTCGCGGGCCGCTTCGAGGACCGGCTGCTGCTCGAGGAGGTGGTATTGGTGGCAGCCCACGAAGTCCGCGGACTCCACCAGATAGGGGGCGTGGATCGGTTCCTCGCCGAAGCGCAGGTGCGAGACCGTGACCGCGCCCGCCTTCTTCGAATCATAGACGAAATACGCCTGGGCGTGGAGGTTCAGCTTCTTGGCGATGATTTTGATCGTGTTCTTGTTCGCTCCGACCGTGCCGTCCGAGCCGAGCCCGAAGAAGACCGCCTGGTTGAACTTCTGGCCGGGGAGCCGGAAATCCTTGTCGTATCGGAGCGAAAGCCCGCTGATGTCGTCCTCGATGCCGATCGTGAATTCCTCGCGCGGCGCCTCGGACTGCATCTCGGCGAAAACCGCCATCGCCATCGCCGGGGTGAATTCCTTCGACGCCAACCCGAACCGGCCTCCTGTGACGCGGGGAAGAACCGGCCACTTTGTCGCGCCCTTCGCGCGGACGACGGAAGAAACATCCAGAAAGAGGGGTTCGCCGGGTGCTCCGGGCTCTTTCGTGCGATCCAGCACCGTGATGTGCTTCACGCTTGCAGGGAGGGCGTTGAGAAATGCCCAGCTGTCAAACGGGCGGTAGAGCCGGACCTGCAGCACGCCCGTGCGCTGCCCGGTGCTGTTCAAATGTCGGGATGTTTCGCGCAGCGTCTCCCCGCCGGAGCCCATGACCACAACCACGCGGTCGGCTTCGGGGTCTCCCGTGTAGTCAAAAAGGTGATAGGAACGGCCGGTGAGCGAGGCGAACCGGAACATCGCCTCCTGAACGATGCCGGGCAGCGCCGCGTAGAACGGGTTCGCCGCTTCCCGGGCCTGAAAGAAGGCGTCCGGGTTCTGGGCGGTCCCTCGGATGCTCGGATGGTCCGGCGTCATCGCGCGCTTTGCGTGGGCCTGGATCGCATTCTCATCCATCATCGCACGCAGGACGTCGTCGGAGAGAATCTCCAGGTCGTTGATCTCGTGCGAGGTCCGGAACCCGTCGAAGAAATGAAGGAATGGCACGCGCGAGGGCAGGGTGGCCGCGTGCGCGATGCATGCCAGATCGTGGGCCTCCTGCACACTCGCCGAGGACAGCAGCGCGAAGCCGGTCTGGCGTACGGACATCACATCCGAGTGGTCGCCAAAGATCGAGAGCGCGTGTGTTGCGAGCGAGCGGGCCGTCACGTGCATGCAGAACGGGATCAGCTGTCCGGCCAGCTTATACATGATGGGAATCATCAAAAGCAGCCCCTGCGAGGCGGTGAAGGTGGTCGAAAGGGATCCGCCCTGCAGCATCCCGTGCACCGCGCCCGCCGCCCCGGCCTCTGACTGCATTTCGACAATTTTCGGGACGTGGTTCCAAAGGTTTTGAGTTCCCTTGGCGGCCCACTCGTCGGAGATTTCCCCCATCGGCGTCGACGGGGTGATCGGGTAGAGGGCTATCGTTTCGCTGAGCCGGTAAGCGACATACGCCGTTGCCTCGTTTCCATCCATGCTCCGCCTTGCTCCGCCGTTTTGAGTCTGCATGGCAGTATAAGTTGCGCTAATACATGTCAGTGTAAAGGAAAAACACAACTGATGTTTCCTTCTGGCTGCGGGCCTCCTCCGCTGGTCTAATCGCCGCATGTTTGAGGTGAATGTTCTGGCCAGCGGAAGCTCCGGCAACGCCCTGCTGATCCGGAGCGGAGGCTGCTCGGTGCTGGTGGACGCGGGACTCAGCGCGCGTCGGCTTTCCGCGCGGCTGGAGGCCTGCGGCGTGAGCGCGGCCTCCCTTTCCGGCATCCTCCTCACCCATGAGCATGGCGACCATACCCGTGGGCTCAAGGTCCTGCTTTCCATGCACCGCGTCCCCGTTTTCGCGAACCCCCTCACGGCCGATCACCTGAAGCGGGCGGGCGTGGGAGCCGATTGGAATTTGTTTTCCAGCGGGGCGGCGTTCCGCCTGGGCGATTTCGAGGTGCTCCCTTTTTCCGTGCCGCACGACGCGGCCGACCCGGTGGGTTTTGTGATTCGTTCCGGAGGCACCTCCTTTGCCGTGCTGACCGACCTTGGCTACGCGACCAGGCAGGTGGTGGAATCCGTGCGCGGCGTGACAGCCCTGCTCATCGAGACGAACCACGACGAAGCGCTTCTCCAGCAGGACACCAAACGGCCGTGGTCGGTGAAGCAGCGGATCCTCTCCCGGCACGGCCACCTCTCCAATGCGGCGGCCGCAGCCGTCGTCGCGGATGTGGCGACAAGCGGCCTCACGCATGTGTTGCTCGGCCATCTCAGCAGGGATTGCAACTCCCCCGATCTGGCCGTCGGCGTGGTGGACTCGTGCCTGCAGGCAAAGGGCCACCGGCATGTGAAGGTCCGCTGCGCATCGCCCGAGGACGGCGCGCCTGTGGTGACGGTGGCCGTCTGATCAATCCACCCTGGCAGAGTCGGGATCGCCGAAAAGCTGGCGGTAGCCCTGGCCCCATATCAGGTAGCCGAGAGGAACGGTGGCGAGCATGCCGATGCAGCAGAGAATAACCCCGCTCATCGCCACAAGACCGACCAGAATCAGCAGGCCAAGGGCGGAAAACCAGTTTCCGTGGACGGTTTTCAAAGCGGTGGTGATCGCTTCCCAGAAGCCGATGCCGCGGTCCACGATCAGCGGGAAAACGAAGCCGATGGCCACGGAAACATAGATGATCGGAATCAGGAAGATCACGGCGGAAACAATCACGGGGATTTCCGATTTGGTGGTGATGGTCAGGTAGATTCCTGGAGCAAGGACGACGAGAGCGAGAACAAAAACCGCCGCAAACCAGACCACGCCGGCGAGGAGGATCTGAATCCAATTCGACGCCCGGAACCCGGCGAACATCTGATCGATGTTCGCCTTGGTTCGCAGCGCGGTGATGAAAAAATACATGAACCCGGCCGAAAGGATCGCCGAGACGGCGGAGCCGACCGCCCAGAAGAAAAAGAAAGCCACTCCCAGGCCCACGACAAGCATCGGCTCCCCGGAGATCTTCGGTCCCGTGTAGTGCTCCATCAGGGCCTGGGCAAACTGCATCGGCAACTGCACAAGCAGTGACAGCACAAAGAAAACAATCGTCGAAACGACGCAGACGCCCCAGTTCTTTGCAAAACTCTCCCACCCCTTGGTCAGGCACTCATCGAAGCGGATTTTTCCGGGCTTCATCCGGTTCGGATCGAGGTTTTTGAATCTTTCGGGAACCCCGATCTGCACGGGTGCGGCTCCCGGAGGAGGCAGATTTTCAAATGTCGAGAGCGGCTGCCAGGATTCCATTCCCTCCTGCCAGGCCAGATCGTCCGGGAGGAGATTTCCGCTGTTCAGGCCATTTGAAACTTCCTGCTCGGTAAATTGGCCGAGGCTTTCCCGGTCACGGTTGACGAAGATCATGCCCATGGTGGGTTGAGAATACGCAGATTGTCCGCCCCCCGTCAAACCTGCGGAGAGGGGATCGGCTCAAAGCGGGATGCCCCAGGCGGCCGGCAGATCCTCGCGGTGGCGGTCGTAATGGCGCGAGAGAAATCCCGCGTTCTCCGCGGCCTCGCAATTTTCCAAAATGTCGTCGAAGTAGAGCGCCTTGCCCGGATCCACTCCGAACTGCTCCACCGCCAGCTCAAAAACTTTTGGATCCGGCTTCATGAGGCCGATGCGATACGAGAAGAGCCCGTCGCGGAAGATCGAAAAAACCTCGAACTTCCGTGTGATGAAGCCGTGGTGGATTTCGCCGATATTCGAGATCAGAAAAACCGGAACGTGTTCCGCCAGCCGGCGTGCGAGGGCGGTCATGACGGTGTTTTCCTCAAAGATATCCTCCCAGGCCGCGACAAAATCCGACTCGTCGCCGTTGTCGTGGAACTCCGCGCGGACCGAGGAAATGAACTCCGCACGGGAGGTGTGGCCGAGCTCGAACTCATGGCAGAGGGCGGTGATTTTTGCACGGTCCGGCGGGGCGGCAAGGCGGTTTTTCGCGACCAGCCGGTTCGCGGCTTTCATGTAATCGAAAAACAGGAGGACGTTTCCGATGTCGAATATGGCGGCTTCTATTTTCATGTGATGAGGGATGCGAGAAGGCGGACTGCGGCGCGGGAGGAATCCGGGCGGCTGAGCCGCGAGGCGGCTGCGAGGCGCTCTCGGTAGAGGCGGCCTCCTTCAGCGAATGTCCGCCTGACAGCATCGGCGATCGCGGCCGGTGTCGTCGCCAGTTCTCCTGCCCCGCTTTCGATGATCAGACGGGCATTTCCCTCCTCCTGACCGGGGATGATCTGGGTGATGATCATCGGGGTTCGTGCGGCGAGGGCCTCCTGCACGGTGGCTCCGCCGGCCTTGCTGATGAGAAGGTGGCTGCGCCGGATGAGGTTCGGGATCGCGGGCGTCCAGCCATGGATTTCCAACTCCCGGTTGCGCTCTTCCGCCATGATTTTCAACGCGCGTGCCAGATTCTCATCGCGGCCCACGGCGACCGTGAGGCGGATCCCCGCGACGCAAAGAAGCTCCCCGACGATCGCCGGGGCGAGGTGGTGGGCGGAGTTGACCATGAAAAAGACTTCGCGGACGGAATCCCCGCGCGGAGGCGGGGGCTCGGAAAACGCCAGGGGGACGGGAAATCCCGTGACATGGATTTTTTCTGCCGGCACCCCCGCGTCGCGCAGGACCCCGGCGGTGGGCTCATTGGGAACGAGGAAACAGTCGCACTGGCAGCGATACCAGACCGAGTTGACCGTGAGGGAATCAGTAACGATTGTGGCGAACGGCACGCCTCCAGTCTCTCCTTTCCTCCGGATCACATCCAGGAGGTGGCCGTAGCCCGGATAGGTGCTCACAATCACTTCGGGATTCCGCTCCGAAATCATTCCGGCGAGCAGACGGGCGGCGCGACCGAAGACCCCGATCCCTCCCCCGACGACGGCCGTCTTGTCGAGTAGAAAAAAAACCGCGCTCCAGAGCGCGGGCACATGGTTGATGGCGAACAGATAGAGTCGCTGAACCAGCCGGTTCGCCCATCCATACGCCTCGTCAAACACGTCATGGACCTCCACGCAGACCCCTGCTTCCCCGAGCGCGGCCGCGAGGTTTCGGGCGGCGGCATTGTGGCCCTCCCCGAATCCCGCCGTGAGGATGAGGACGTTCTTCAGAGCCATTTCTTGCGCTTGAAGAATATGAGCATCCCGGCAACCGTGCAGAGGCAGACGCCCCAGAAAAACGCGTATCCGAACGGCCAGCTCAGCTCGGGCATGTTCCAGGGGAATTCGGTGTGGAAATTCATCCCGTAGACGCCGGCGAAAAATGTGAGCGGAATGAAGAGGACGGTCACGACCGTGAGCACGCGCATGATCTCGTTTGTCCGGAATCCCAGGCTTGAGAGATACAGATCCATGAGGCCGGCGGTGAGGTCGCGGTAGCTTTCGATGATGTCGATGATCTGCGTGATGTGGTCGTAGCAGTCGCGGAGGAACACCTGCGTCTCGTGCCCGATCAGGCCGGTATCGTCGCGGATGAGGGAGTTGAAGATTTCGCGGTGCGGCCAGGCCGCCCGCCGCAGGTGGAGCAGCAACCGCTTGGCCTCGTAGAGCTTTTTCAACGAGGCGCGCGTCGGCTTGTCCAGAAGCTCCTCCTCCACCGACTCGATCGAGTCGCCCACCGATTCCAGCACCGGGAAAATCTGGTCCACCGTTGCGTCGAGCAGCGCGTAGGCGAGGTAGTCGGCCTTCATTTTGCGCGCATACCCCCGCCCCGCCCGAAGCCGGGCGCGGACATGCTCGAAGACATCGTGACCGCTTTCCTCCTGGATTGTGATGACAAAGTCATCTCCGAGAAAAAGGCTGACTTGCTCCAGGGCAAGCTGTCCGGCCTCGTCGAAGTAGATCATCTCGCTGACGATGAAGAAGTGGCTGGTGAAATGCTCGACTTTCGGCCGCTGGGCGGTGTTCAGGACATCTTCCAGCGCGAGAGGATGGATGTGAAAATGGTCGCTCAGCCTGCGGAGAAGCCCGATGTCCCCGAGCCCGTCGATGTTGATCCAGTTGACTTTGCCGGGATCCAGCCGCGAGACCAGCTCCTCGAACGAGTCAAAATCCGACTCAAGAATCGTCTCGGCATCATACTGGATGAGGGTGATCTCCGCTCGCCTTTTTGAGCCTTCTCTCGGAAGGAGGGTTGCGGGTGGGGTGCCGGCCGGTTTGTAGTTGATCCGGATCATGGGCCTTTTTTTTGCGTCCGCCGGATGGCTGCTGGCGGGACTCCTGCACGCTGGCCGAGCGACGGATTCCTGACAACGGAAAAATGGTCCCATCCGCCGGGCCAGCCCTGCGAGGCGCTCCCGGAAGCGGTGAGCTCTCCGATGCAGGTGAGCTCCGTGCGCGGGAACGGCCATGTCTCCAGAAGCCGCCCGGCCCGGCGGGACGGAACCGCCAAAAGCAGTTCGTAGTCCTCGCCGTCGGTAAGGGCGGCGTTCGCGTCAGCGCCCCTTCTCGCCGGCAACCGGGAGAGATCCACCTCAAACCCGCAACCCGAGGCGCGGGCAAGACGTGGAAGGTCGGTTCCCAGCCCGTCGCTGATGTCCATCATCGCATGCGGACGGAGATGCGAGGCGAGCCAGCGGCCCTCGGCCAGCCGCGGCACGAAATCCAGATGGTGTCCGGCCATGGAAGCTCCGAGCCGCCCGGTGACAAAAAGCTGGTCTCCAGGCCGCCCGCCGCTTCGCAGAACCGGCCGGCCACCCTCCATTGCTCCGGTCAGCGCGACCGAGACGGCGATCCCGCGCGGTTGACGGGAAATCTCCCCGCCCGCGACCGCCACATGGAATTTCCGGGCGGCCCGACGGATCCCCCGGTAAAATGCCTCCCAATACGCCTCGCCGACGTCCGGCGGGGAAAAAATCGTGATCAGCGCGAACTTCGGGATCCCCCCCATCGCCGCGATGTCGCTGAGCGGACGGCAGATGGCCTTCCAGCCGACACGGACGGGATCGTGGCTGCGCAAAAAATGGACATCCTCCGCGACGCAGTCGGTTTTGAGAAGAGCCAGCCGCCCTCCCTCCCGCACGACCGCGCAATCGTCCCCCGGTCCGACAACGAGATCCTTGCGCCCCTCCAGTCCGCGCAGGATCTTCCGGAGCAGGACGTCCTCGCTTGTTAATGGAACAGATCCGACCATGTGAGCGCTCCGATGATGTTCAGCGCGTTGAATGCCGCGTGCATCGCCACTGGTGCCCAGAGCGAGCCGCAGCGTTCGTAAACGAGGCACAGCCCGGTCGCCAGGATCAGCAGCCCGGGAAGAGAAGGGACATGACCGTGGATCAGCGCGAACAGGACGGCTGTCACCGCGATCGCCGTCGGCCGTCCCCAGCGCGACCGGAGCACCCCGTAGAGGCAGCCACGGAAAATCAGCTCCTCCGTGACCGGAGCGGCCAGGACCGCCACCGCTGCGACTGCGGCGCGCTCCTGCCATCCTTTGCTCTGCAAAAGAAAATCCACGATCGGCTGCGGACTCTGGTCAGGCCCGGCAAGAAAATAGATGACCGACTGAACGAGGAATATCGGAGGCAGGAACATCAGCAGCCACCCGGCCACGGTCTTCCATCCCCATCCCCGGGTCTTGAGTCCGAAGGCGCTCACGAGGTCGAATCCGCGGAATACAAGAATCCCCATCACAAGGCAGATCAACCCGGCATACATCGCAAACCCGGTGAGCACGCCGCCCAGATCGATTTTTCCGTGAGGACGTCCATAGGATTCCGCGGCCATCGCCAGAAACAGCGCGACCAGCCCGCCGGACAGGATTCCCTCAGGCCATCCCCATGCCGCCCTGGGAAACCCGCAAGGATTGGAAAGGGCAACTGGGAAGGCGCGTCGGAATGCCATCGCGGCAAACACCGTCGCAATTCCCGGAATAATGCACTGCGCAAACACGCGAAGATCGTTAGCGGGTTGTCGGAAAAACTTCCAGCCCGGTTATCCGCGCGCTCCCGGGGTCCGCTTCAGCGGACGCACCGGCGAGGTGTTGAGCGTCCGGACGCGCTCATGGATGCCCGGAGCGATTTCCGGCTGGCGGGCGTAGGCCATCGCGAACATCTCGAGGCGTGCGTCGATGTTGTCCACGAAATGGAGAGCCATGGCCTCCGGAGTTTTCGGCTCGACCGGAGACCCGAACTGCAGTTCCCCATGGTGGGAGGCCACAAGGTGAAGAAGGTGCAGCCGCACATCCTCGGATGCCGGCTCGATCGCTTTCCATTCGTTGAGCGGCAGCTTCCGCCACAGGGCGTTCACAAGCTCGACCCCGATGCTGATATGCCCGAGCAGCTCGCCGCGAAGCTCGCGCGGGATCTCGAACCCCGCCTCGGGCGGGCACATCTCCCACAATTTTCCGGTGTCATGAAAGAGCACGCCGGCCAACAGGAGGTCGCGGTGAAGTTCCCCATACACCCCGCAGAGGGCGGCCGCCGATCGCATCATCTGCGCGGTATGGCGGAGCAGTCCGCCCCGGTGAGCGTGGTGGTTTGCACGCGCGGCCGCCGCCCTGCGAAACCGGTCGCCATGGTCCTCAAGAAAAAGCAGGCAAAGGGCCCGGAGGCGTGGGTCCTCCATGCCTTCGCAGAATTTCCGGACATCCGACAGGTCCGCCTCTGCCGCCGCGGATTCCTCCTCGCTGCCCGCGAAGAGCCCGGCAGCCTCCCCGGCGCGGAGCGGCTTCATCCGCCAGCGCCGCCCGTCGAGCCCGAAGCTTCCATTGATGAGAAACTCCCCCTCGATCTCCACGCAGGCTCCGCGGTCAAGCTCCTCGCAGGAATCAAATGCCGCCGTGTCCGTCCAGGCCCGCAGTGTCATGACATCCGAGGCATCCCGGAGCTTCACCTCCCAATAGGGCTTGCCGTTTGCGGAGTCCTTTCTGTTCAGCTCCTCGACCTGCCCGCGCACCCGGGCGGAGAGCGGGCCGGTGCGGCAGTCCCGCCGCAGTTGCGAAATCGTGCGTCTCAAGTCGTCCTGCATGCCGCGCATCATGACCGCCCGCCCCGCCAGTTGTCCAGTCACTCCCCACCCGCCTCCCTCCGCCATGCTTTCCGCCTTCCCGATTATTGATGCGGCCGCATCAATAATCGGGAAGCTCTAGTGATTCAATTTCGGCGGTTTCGGCTCCAAACTTCTGCTCCAGGCCTCGTCTCTACATCCGTAGATATGGGAAAGTAAAAGCCCAGCATGGGCTTGTCTGGATCATTCCACCGATTTGATTGCTGCAAATAAATGATGCGGCCGCATCATTTATTTGTAAACGGATGTCTGAAGCGGGGTGGTTGCAGCGGAGGAGGAGGAGTTTTGAATAATTGGTCCTCATTTTGGATGTGATGGGTTATGCTTTCCGGATGGCGGACATTCGGATCGGTGTTTTCGGGGCTTCGGGATTTGTGGGGGGTGTTCTGCGCCGGCTTGCGGCTGCGGAGGGGATGGAGGCGGTTTGTTTTTCCCGTCGGGAGCGGCCCGGGTTCCGCGTGTTTTCCGGGAGCGGGGATTTTTCCGGTTTGGATGCGGTCGTGAATCTCGCGGGTGAGCCGATTCTTGGACTGTGGACGGCGGAGCGGAGGAGAAGGATTCTGGAGAGCCGGGTTGGCGGGACGCGGCGGATTGTGGAGGCCATGAAGAGAACCCGGGTTCGCACATTGATCAATGCTTCCGCCGTCGGCATCTACGGTGATACCGGCGAGCGCGAAGTTGACGAGTCGTCTCCGGTGGGCGGCGGCTTTCTGGCGGAAACCTGCCGCGCATGGGAGTCGACGGCCATGGAAGCCGACGCGCTCGGAGCCAGGGTTGTGATCGCACGCATCGGGTTTGTGATCGGGGAGGGCGGGGCATTGCGGATGATCCGGCCCCTGTTCCGTGCCGGGCTCGGGGGGAATCTTGGATCCGGCAGGCAGTGGATGAGCTGCGTTCATGTTGAGGATGTGGCCGGAATGATCCTCTGGGCGCTGAGGAATCCGGACGTCTCCGGCCCGGTCAATGCCGTCATGCCGGAGCCGGTGAGGAATTCCGAATTCACGCGGGCCCTGGCCGCATTTGTGCACAGGCCGGCGGTTTTTCCCGTTCCGGCATTCGTGCTGCGGCTGGCGCTCGGGGGGCTTTCGCACGTGATGCTGGACAGCAGCCGCGTGCTTCCGGGGGTTGCGCTGCGGCTCGGGTATACTTACAAATTTCCGACCCTCTCCGCGGCCCTGGAGTGCGCCGATTCGAAGAAATAGCAACGGATCTGGCTTCCCATGCGGGGCGCTCGTTTGTAGGTTTTCAAGCGCATGGACAGGAAAACAAAAATTTTTGTGGCCGGGCACCGGGGGATGGCCGGAAGCGCGATTGTGCGGCGTTTGCAGGCCTGCGGGTATGAGAATCTGATCCTTCGCACCCGCAAGGAACTGGACCTTCTGGACCGTCCGTCTGTCAGGGGTTTTTTCGAGGTCGAACGGCCGGAGGTTGTGGTGGACGTGGCTGCGCGGGTCGGAGGGATTGTCGCGAATTCCGAAAACCCCGTGGAGTTTCTGCTCGAAAACCTGACGATCCAGAACAACGTGATCAGCTCGGCCGCGGATTTCGGGACGCGGAAGCTTCTCTTCCTCGGCAGTTCCTGCATCTATCCGAAATTCGCCCCGCAGCCGATTCCCGAGAGCGCGCTTCTCACCGGCGAACTGGAACCGACAAATGACGCCTATGCCCTGGCGAAAATCGCCGGCATCAAGCTCTGCCAGGCCTACGCGAAGGAGTATGGAAAGAATTTCATCTCCGCGATGCCGACGAATCTCTACGGCCCGAACGACAACTTCGACCTCCACACGTCCCATGTCCTGCCGGCCCTCATCCGGAAGGTGCATGAGGCGAAGCTGTCGGGTGCGAAGGAGATTCCGATCTGGGGGACCGGAAGCCCGCGCCGGGAGTTCCTCCATGTGGACGACCTGGCGGACGCTTGCGTGTTTCTCCTCGAGAACTACGATTTTCCGGAGATCGTCAACATCGGATGCGGCGAAGATGTGACGATCCGGGAGCTGGCGGAGACGGTCTGCGAGGTGCTCGGGTTTCAGGGAGGTCTTGCGTTCGACACGTCCAAGCCCGACGGTACTCCGCGCAAGCTTCTCGATATGACAAAGCTTTTCGCGCTCGGATGGAAGCCGAAGATCCCGCTCCGGGATGGCATCCGCAACGCCTACGAGTGTTTTCTGGGCGTCCAGGCAAAAACGGCCTGAACGGAAGACCGCCTGGATTTATTGAAGGTTCAGGCCGGGAGTGATTTTTCCAGCACGAGCCGGGTGCCCCGTGCCTGCGGGCAATAGGTCACACGGTCAAACGCCTGGCGGATGATGTGGACGCCCAGCCCGCCGGGACGGATGTCCTCGAGCGCCCGGCTCTTGATTTTTGACGGGTCGCACTTTCTTCCGTAGTCGCGCAGGACAAAACGGATTTTTCTGGAGAGGGAAATCATCTCGAGCCTGACCGGCTTGCACTGGTGGCCGTAGGCGTGCCGGATGACATTCGTGCAGGCCTCGTCGAGGGCGAGAACCATCAGCTCGGCGGCGCAGTCGTCGAATCCGTTTGCGGAAAGAAATGCCCGCACCCGCACCCGGACGTCCGCCAAATGGCAGGTGTCGCTGGTGAAGCAGACCTTGTCCGTCATTCGAATCCTCCGACAAGGACCGTGAGGTCGTCGAGCTGGGGGCCGGTTCCCCGGTGCCGGCGCTCGGCGAGCACGATCCGGTTGAGAAGTTCATCCGGCGAGACGGCCGGGCCGGAGGCTGCCTGTGCCAAAGATTCATCGAAAAGGACATCGGTCCCCTGGCGGCGGGACTCGCTGAGGCCGTCGGTGTAAACCACGAACCGGTCGCCCCGGTCGAGAAGCACCTCGCCGTGAGCATAATGAACCTTTGGCAGAATCCCGATCGGCATTGCTCCAGGCGTGGCCAGCTTGCTGACGCTGCCATCGGCTTTTGCGAGCAGGGGGAGGCAGTGTCCGGCGCTGGCGAGTTCGACCCGGCGTTTGGCGGGGTTCATCTTTCCGACGAGGGTGGTGATGAACATGCCCCGGATGATGTTGGCATGGAGCGTCTCGTTCAGGAGGGCAAGAGCCTTGGAGGGCGTCGTGGCCGAGCCGAAGACGAAATGCATGGCGCTCAACGTCTGAGCCATCAGCAGCGCGGCCGAGATCCCCTTGCCCGAAACGTCGCCGACCGCAAAATAGATTTCCCCGCCCGCCCCGGGGAAAACCCCGTAAAAATCCCCGCCCACATTTGTCGCGGGCGTGTTGTGTGCGGAAAAGCAGGCCCCCTTTACGCGGGCCGGGATCGCCCGGGAGAGGAGCTCTCTCTGGATCTCGGCGGCGATCGCGATGTCCCGGTCGATCCTCTCCTGCGCGCGCATCCGCTCGACGGCCCGCAATTTTTCGATCGCGATCGCGGTGAGGTTCACATACGCGCAGAAGCCCTCCAGATCATCCTCATCGAACGATTTTTTTTCGCGCGGGTTGAGGATCTGGAGCACGCCGATCATCTGGGAATCCCGCTTCAGCGGCGCGCACAGGATCGAGCGCGTGACGAACCCGGTCAGCCGGTCGGCCTCCTTGAAAAACCGTTCATCCTTGTAGGCGTCCGGGATCACAAGCGGTTCGCCGTGTTCCAGCACCCATCCCGCAATGCCCTTCCCGTGCGGAACGGTCAGCTTCGGCTCGACGTAGCCGGTCTCTCCGCGGGTTGCGATGGAGAGCTCCAGGTTGCCCGACTCCGCGTCCATGAGGAACAGCGAGGCGGCCTCCGCAAGGAAGACCCGCCGGGCCACGTCGAGAATTTCGCGCAGAAGCTCTCCGTAATCGGTGATCGAGTTGATTGCGGCGCTGACCTCAACGAGACCCTTGTAAACCTGGAGAGATTTTCGCAGAGCTTTCGTGCCATCGGCCATGACCGTCACTGTTCCACGAAACGGGGGATTTTTCCAGAACTTCCCCCCTGCGGCGGCTACTCGGGGGCGGCGGAGAGCACCTCGTCCAGCGCGCGTTCGAATTCCTCCAGCCCGGTGCTCGGTATGATCACGGTGTTCCGGCGGCCATGTGCCTCCTCGGTGATCCGCAAAAACCTGCCGCGTTCGTTTTCGCGGAATTCGATGAAGAAGTGTTTGCGCTCAACCTGAAGTTCGCGCGATTCGAGGATCGTGTCCATGTAGGGCTCGTTGGGAGAGATGTTGATTAGAATGCATGCCCGCCCCGGGGCACAACAGAAAAATGAGGAGCCTGCGCGCGCGAAGATTTTGGTTCAAATCCGGCATGCCAGAGGCGAAAAGGGATCTGTGAGACGGACGATTCTGTTTTTTTTCCTGTTGTTTGCGGGTCCGCTTCTGGCCGGGATCGAGTGGGAGGCGACCTTCCGCGAGATGGACCCCAAGCCGGGGGAAAAAGTTTATACGGCGACATTTCCCTTCCGGAATCCGACCTCCGAAACGATCAGGATTACCGGCATCGAGACATCCTGCGGATGCACTTCCGCCAAGGCTGATATCAAGGAAATCCCGCCCGGAGGGAGCGGATCCGTGCAGGTCCGCTTCGATGCCGGCAACCGTACCGGCGAGCAGGTGAAGATGGTCATCGTCCGGACGTCGGACAAAGAAAAGCACAAGCTCATCATCCGGGTCATCCTGCCCGAGCGTTGAACGCCCGGGTTCGGGGACAATTGTTTTGTGTGCGGGGCGGCATTTGCGGTTAATGGCGCGGCATATGGTTTTGCATCGGGGATTTCTGCGGGATCTGGCACTCGTCGCGCTGGCGTTTCTGCTGTCGCTCGCTGCCGGCATCCTGGCGAACCGGCTCCGCCCGGATCCGCTGCCGTTTCCTTATCGCGACCGCGCATCCCGAGCGAGAGAGGCGGGAGCGAAAGACCCTGCGCAGATTGCGCTGGCCGCGGCCGAGTCCGCCTGGCGGAATGGCGCTGCGGTTTTCATTGACGCGCGCGAACCCGGTTTTTTTGAGGAGGGCCACATCCCCGGCGCGGTGAATCTTCCGGTTTCGGAAATCAAAAATAGCCCGCGGGTGCCCGCCGACAGGCCCCTGATCGTGTATTGCTCCGGCGGCGACTGTGAGGACAGCGGGGTGGTGGCCCGGGCGCTTTTGAAGATGGGCTGGCGCGATGTGGCGGTGTTCGCCGGCGGGTGGGAGGAATGGTCGGCCGCAGGGATCTCCCGATGATCGCGCGCCTTCTCCTTGCGTTGGTTTTCGTCTCGGCCGGCGTGCTCAAATTGCCCGATTCGCTTGGGGTCGCCGACGGGATGGCGGCATTCCGGCTGCTGCCGCTTTGGTCGATTGCGCCGCTGGCGCTCGGCATCCCGGTTTTTGAGATCGTTGTCGGAGTTTCCCTTCTCTCGAAGAGGTTCCTTCGTCCGGCCGCCCTGGCCGCGACCGGGCTGTCCCTGGCCTTTGTTGTTTTGTATGCCTTGGCGCTGGCGCGCGGGCTGGACGTCCGGTGCTCGTGCTTCGGGGCGCTGGAATTTTTCCGGGTCTCGACAGGAACCGGGCTGGTCCGGGCGCTTGTGCTGCTCGGGCTTTCCGCCCGGGTGTATTGGCAGGTCAGTCGCCGCGGCGCCTGAGGCTGTGGAATTCCATGCTGTCCACCAGCGCGAGCCAGCTCGCCTCGATGATGTTGTCCGAGACTCCCACCGTGCCCCATGAGGCATGGCCGTCTGTGGAAACAATGAGGACGCGGGTGCGTGCAGCGGTTCCCCGCGAACCGTCCACGATGCGGACCTTGTAGTCTGCGAGTTGAAGGTCATCGATCCACGGGTAGAACGGACGCAGGGCCTTGCGGAGCGCGGCATCGAGCGCATTCACCGGGCCGTCCCCCTCTTCGACCGTGTATTCAGAAACCCCGTTGACCTGGAGCTTGACCGTGGCTTCGCAGGTGGTGAATCCGTGCAGCGCGGAACGCCGGAACGAGCAATGGTATTCGCGCAGGTCGAAGAGCGGGCGGTGTCGGCCGAGGGTGCGCCGCACGAGCAGGTCGAACGATGCATCCGCCGCCTCAAATTCGTATCCGGCCGCCTCGCTTTCCTTCACCTGGCGGAGGATGGCCGCGACCTCGGGGGCGCCTTTTTGGAAATCGAATCCCAGCTCCTTCGCCTTCGCGAGGATGTTGCTCTGGCCCGACATGTCGGAGACCAGAATCGTCTGGGCGTTGCCGACGAGCGCGGGATCCATGTGCTCGTAGCTTCGCGCAAGCTTTTGAACCGCGTGGACGTGGAGCCCTCCCTTGTGGGTGAAAGCGGCGGGTCCGACATACGGCGCGCGGATGTCCTGCGGAACATTCGCCAGCTCATCAACAAACCGGGATAACTCCCGCAGGCGCGCGAGGTCGGGGACGAGGGGCAGGCCCATTTTGACCTGGAGTGTGGGGATGACCGTCGTGAGATTGCAGTTGCCGACGCGTTCGCCGTAGCCGTTGACAGTTCCCTGGACCTGGCTTGCTCCGGCGGCAACCGCTGCGAGTGCATTTGCGACCCCGAGTCCGCTGTCGTTGTGCGTGTGGATGCCGACCGGCCGGCCCAGCGCGGAGATGACCTCTGCGGTGATCCTGCCGACCTCCTCCGGCAGTGAGCCGCCGTTCGTATCGCAAAGCACGACGAGGTCGGCTCCGGCATCCTGTGCCGCCTTCACGGTTTTCAGGGAATATGCGGGATCGTCCTTGTAGCTGTCGAAGAAATGTTCGGCGTCGTAGAAAACCTCGCGTCCGTGCGCCTTCAGGTGGGCGACCGTCTCGGTGATCATCGCAAGGTTTTCCTCCGGGGTGACATTGAGCACCTCCGTGACATGAAGGAGCCATGTTTTGCCGACGATCGTGACCACGGGCGTCTTCGCGTCGAGGAGCGTGCGCACCTGCGCATCGTCCTGCACGGACACACCGCCCCGTCGGGTGCTGCCGAAAGCCGCGATCTTTGCGTGCTTCCACTCCCGCCTGGAGGCCTCCTCAAAAAAGGCGACATCCCGCGGATTTGATCCGGGCCATCCGCCCTCGATATAGTCCACCCCGAACGCGTCGAGCTTCCCGGCGACACGGATTTTATCCAGCACCGAGAACGAGATGCCGGTGCCCTGCGTGCCATCGCGCAGGGTGGTGTCATAGATTGAGACGCGTTTCATAGAGAAAGGGACCTTAGGCCCACACGGCTTCGGGATCAAGCTTGCGGCTCGGCCGGATGCCTTGCGGTGCCGGACCGGCGCGTCTATTTCCAGGCTGGAAATGTTTCGAGCAGGCCGCTGAGAATCATCTGGAGGGCGATGGCGGCGACGAGGATTCCCGCGAGGCGGGTGAGGACATTGATCCCGGTCGGGCCCAGCCACCTGCCGACCGGGACGGCGGTCCGCAGCGAGAGATAGGTGATCAGCGCCGAGACGGCGATGAGGATCAGGAGGATGACGTCGCTGATCCAGAGCGGGCCGTGTTGCCCGATTCCCTTGCTGGAAAAAACGATGACGCTGCTGATCGGTCCCGGTCCGGCGAGAAGCGGCGTGCCGAGCGGCACGATGGCGAAGTCACCGGCGGGGGCCGCCGAGGAGGTTTCCGGCTTCGGAGCCTCCAGAACCATTTTCAGGGCGATCAAAAGAATGATGATCCCGCCGGCAATCGTGAACGTGGCGATCTGGATTCCGAACAAATAGAGGATGGCCTTTCCTCCTGCCATGGCTCCGAGAAGAAGCGCGAGCACCGTCAGCGAGGCCTTGCGGGCCACCGTCATCCGGGCCGCGTCGCCCATGGCGGAAGTTCTCGCCAGAAAAAGCGGGATGCCCTCCAGCGGGTTGATCAGAACGACGATCGCGATGAGCGTTTTCAGGATGTCTGGAATATCTGGCATCGGATGGATGGGAGCATGGCCCGCGCGGGTTGCGGTCTGCAACAAGCAATTGGGGTTCAGCGGACTTCGAGCAGGAGGATGAGCCGGCCCCGGCCCCATTGCGGGCCGCGGATGTAGAGCGGCGCATTACGGGCGAGCCGCGCCTCGGCCGTGAGCAGAAGCGACTTCTTGTGAAAGAGCTCAATCCGGACGCGGTAACAGGCCGGCTCCTGCTCCAGCGAGGTGATTTTAAAAAAGAAGTCGCTGCCCGGGGCGAGCCAGTCGCAGCTTGATGCGGAGATCGGCTGTTTCGCCTGTCCGAGCAGATCCAGCGAGTTGCAGCCGAAGACGTCCCGGATTGCCGGTGCGAAGTTCTGAAGTTTCCGGGGCACCTCGCGCGGGGGAGTTTCATTCGTCGAGAGGACGAGGGCGGCCCAGATGCTGTCCTCCGCAGCGAGCGGGGAGAGGGAGGCCATCAACAGCAATGCGGCCAGGGCTCTCATTTGACCTTTTCATTCCCGGGGATGTCATCGACTCCATCGAGCCAGATCACGGCCGCTTTTCCCCCCGGTGCCTGAAATACGGATGCGGATGCAGATGGACCCGCCGCCGATGCGGAAATGACAGTCGTGGAAATATCCCGGGTGTCGCGCGGCAGAAAGAACGCGGTCAAAACCGCCGCCGCCAGCACGCAGAACGTTCCGGCCCTGACCATCCACGCGATCCCGGCCTGCGGTGGTGGAGGAGTATTCCGTGCGATACCCCGCAGGCGATCCGGCAATTCCTTTTCGTGGTCCATGGGGCGACGCGCGGAGGGCGCGGGGAATTCAGCTGTCCCCGTAGCGCTTGCGCCATTCCGCGCGGTAGTCGCTCATGAAATCCACGACGCGGTTGCGGATCCTGAACACATGGCGCCGGGCCGTATTGGCGCGGCGCCTGTCGAGGAGTCCGGCGTCCACCAGGCGCGCGGCGGCATCGAGCGCGTCGTTCGCGGCCTTGAGGGCGCGCTTCAGGTAGGCGATCGTCATCCCGATCTCGGTCGATTCCTCGCCGCACAGCGCGGCGGCGAGCTTCGCCCCGCAAACTGCGGAGCGGGTGGCGAACCGGACGGCTTCCGGGTGATCGCGGAGCCGTTCATCCGATTCGATCCAGTTGTTGATCCAGCGGTGCAGGCGCAGGGTGTCCTTGTAGATCGGCGAGCGGGAAAATGCCTCGAACTCCCCGCCGTCTTCCTCCATTTCCACCATCTCCTCCTCGCAGACGAGTTCGGAGATTTCGTCCATTTCCCGGTCGTCCTGGCAGAAGTCCCACCCCATTTCCCGGGCGATCAGCTCGTCGCGGTCCGGGTGATCGACATATTTTTCGAGGAGGCCGAAGTATTTTTCGGTGTTCCGGTCCTGTTCCTGGAGGAACCGCTCCCACTGGTATTCGTCCCAGATTTCCTCTGGAAAAATTTGGTCGTCATCAGACATCACGAAATCGTTAATTCAGCGGTGCGGGCACTGCAAAGGATTTTTCGACCTGAAGCCTGAGTTGCCCGCAGGCCGCCGCGATGTCGTGGCCTTTTTCCCTGCGGAGGGTGGCATCGGCACCTCCGGCGCGCACCGTGGCGAGGAACTCCTCCTGCGCATCCTCCTCCGGCCGTTCCCATGCGAGCCCGTCAACCGTGTTGTAGGGGATGAGATTGATTTTCGCCCCGAGCTTCCGGGCATGTGCGGCGAGCGCCCCCGCCTGGGCGGGCGAATCGTTGATGCCGCGGATGAGGATGTATTCGAACGTGAGCTTCTGTTTTTTCCTGCTCACGTAATCCGCGCAGGCGGCCAGGAGTTCGCCCAGAGGATATTTTTTGTTCACCGGCATGATTTTTTCGCGCACGTCATCGGTCGCGCCGTGGAGCGAGATGGCGAGACGCACCTGCAGCGGCTGCGCGGCAAGATCCCTGATGCCCGGAACAAGCCCGGAGGTGGAGACCGTCATGTGCCGGGCTCCAAGCCCGATCCCCCATGGCGCGTTCAGGATGCCGATCGCGCGCATGAGGTTGCCGTAGTTTGCCATCGGCTCGCCCATCCCCATGAAGACGACGTTGTTGATCTTTTCCCCGGAGAGCTCTTCGACGCGCACGAACTGGCCGACGATTTCTCCCGCGGTGAGGTTCCGCTTCCATCCGTCGAGTCCGCTCGCGCAGAATTTGCACCCGTAGGCGCAGCCGACCTGGCTGGAAATGCAGATCGTCCGGCGGTCCGAAGCCTCGCCGTAGAGCGCCGGGGACGCGGGGATCAGGACGCTCTCGATCATCTGGCCATCGGACAGGCGGAAGAGGAACTTGCGCGTGGTGTCGGCGGATCCGGACTCGCGGACTTTTTCCAGCGGCGTGAGGGGGAGGGCCTCCGAGAGTTTCGCCCGCAGTCCGGCCGGAAGGTTTGTCATGTCCTCCCAATTCGTGGCGCGCCTGGCATACAGCCACTCGAGGATCTGGGTCGTGCGGAATTTCGGCTCGCCCATGCCGACAAGCCTGGATTCCCAGTCGTCTTTAGTGAGCGAGTAGGCCTCCACGGGGATCAGGGCTTCCTAGCGAACGCATCATTGTAGATGACCGTGCCGTCCGTCGCGAGAAGCTTCATGAGTCCGAGATACGACCCGGAAGGTCCGTAACACCAGACCGACCAGACCGGCGCCGAGTTTTCCCCGCTTTGCTGAAGGGCGAAGCTCACGCTTCCCACCTTCCTCCCGTTTGCTTCCTCATACCGCCGGGCGATCCCGAAGGCGTCACGCGAATCCACGGCGACCTTGTCCACGGCGACCGGGCTCGCCTGGGAAAAGATTTCGCGGATCCCGAGCGTCCGGCGGTCCGAGGTGATCTGTCCGTCGGCCACGGTGAGGTTCCGGATGTTGGCATCATCTCCGCTGCGCTGGACGACGAGATACCAGGTATCCGGGTTTGGGTCCGCATTGTCGGCCGAAAGTTTGAGCACGCCGTCCCGGTATTTTGCGGGGAGGTTTTGGAGGCAGGCGATGGCACCGGAGGGATCGGCGGCGTGAAGGGTCGCAGTCAGGGCGGCAATGGCGAGGAGGGCTTTCATATGGTCTGAATAGATACCCGGAATTTTGCTGCGGAACACCATTTTTGATTCAGATTGGCGAGGCTGGGATTTTGTCTCCGTTGGGTTTTCTTCTTGCTTTCCGGAGAATTTTTTGTGGTAAGTCAGTGGTATGAAAGCTGCTGCCGCCCTCCTGATCACCCTCTTATTCGCATTGTCCGCCCATGCGGACATCCAAGCTCCCCCGGCATCGGATCAGGGGCCGACCCGCAAACTCGGCCGCGGGCTGAGCAACATCGCCTTCGGGGTCACCGAGATCCCTGACCAGATTTTTGCGGTGAACTATGCCGAGGGGAATTCCGCCGCATGGGGCTACGGGCTGGTCCGTGGAGTGGGGCGGTTTTTCGCGCGTCTCGGCTACGGGATCTACGAGGTGGCCCTCTTCCCGTTCCCGACCCACAAGGGTACCTACTATCCTCCGTATCGCAGCGACATTCCGTGGATCAATTCCGGATACGAGGAATTTCCGCCGGAGCTCGGGTTCAACACCCGCTACGACTACGTCCGCGATTATCAGCGCGATCCGAACTGACGGGTTGGCATTTTAGCCGCCGGCGCCCTGGGTGTCGGCGGCTTTTTTTTGTCCTTTTGCCGGATGCCACTCGATTTCTTTTGCGCCGCAGAGCTGGTTTTCCCGCCGCGCCAGAAGGAACAGGTAATCCGAGAGGCGGTTGAGAAAAACGAGCGACTCCCGGGCGGCGGGCTGCTCCTCCGGAATGGATTGGGCCTCCCGCTCGGCGCGACGGGCGATTGTCCGTGCGACGTGGATTTGCGCGGCGGCCGGGGACCCGCCCGGCAGGATGAAGCAGTCGATTTTCGGCAGTTTTTCCAGCAGATCATCCATTTCCTTTTCGATCCAGGAGACGGTTTCCGCTGTGATGCGCGGTGTCTGCCCCGGTTTGAGAATGGTGGCGAGGTCGGCGCAAAGGTCGAACACGAGCCGTTGGAGGAAAATGAGCGAAGCTTCGGTCTCCGGTGCGGGCGATGAGGAGATGGCCACCCCCAGAGCCGAGTTCATTTCATCCAGGGCTCCATAGGCTGCCACGCGCGGGTGGTTTTTCTGGACCCGCTGTCCGGAGAAGAGGCTCGTTTCACCGGCATCGCCGGTTCCCGTGTAGATTTTCATGGCCCCCCATTGCATCGCACGGATGGCAGGAAGGGCCAAGCCGGAAATTCCGGTGCTACCAGTCGGCGTTCGATCCGCGCGTGTCGAGGTGGGTGAAGCCGGGATAGCGGCCGATGCCGCCCTTGAAGATCCCCTCCTTGCGCATGTCGCGCGCGGTGGCGGCGACCTTGCTCGGCGAAGAGCTGAACCTCACGTCGATCGCGTTGTTGCGCAGATGGTAGGAGTTGCTCTTCGCGCCGGGGCACGTTGCGTTATAGGCCGGACACCGGTAAACCGAGAGGACTTCGCCAACCGGCTCGCCGAGGCGGACCGCCACCTTGTCGAGTGTCAGGAGCGTGCTGCGGATATTCCCCCAGAGCTGCCGCGGTGGCAGCGTGTTGTGGATGCGGCCGTGCGCTTTCGCATGCGTGTTCATGATGTCCTGCACGGAAATTTTTTTCAGTCCGATGCGGCTCAGGAATTTCCGGTAGGCATCCCCGTTGGAACCGAGAACCCCGCGGAGCGAGGGAGGGACGCTGTCGTTCGCCGCCGGATCCAGCCCACGCAGGACATCCATGACGTTCCACATGGCATCGGCCTTTCCGGCCCCCATCAACAGCCCGGTCCCCGTGCAGAGGATCAGCCCGAAAAGCCGCCGGCGCGGGATGTTAAATTCCTGTGTCTCCATGCGTCAAAAAGTGAGAAGAAAGCACATTTGCGCGGTTCGCAAAGTGATTTTTCAAAAAAACCGAGCAAATCGCATGCCATGAGCCAGGTCATTTTTCATGGCAAGCGCGGCATGCCTCATGTGATCCGGATCGGGCAGGCCCGCCTTCGCCGTCTGAAAATCTTTGATTGTGCGCAAAAAGATATCGCCGTCTGAAAATTGATGCGTTAGGCGGGAGGTGGTGAATTTCTGGAGAACAATAGGAGGGTGTTGCCGGAGGCTGGGGGCTGCGGTCTTTTGTCTGGCGATTCTGCCTGCCGTGCACGGGGCGGCGACCGATGGCGGGACGATGCGGCCGGTGGCCGACATGTTCCAGCCGCTTTCGCGTCCGGCCGAGATGATCCACGAGTCGGCACTTCTCGTGCTGGCGATCACGGCGGGGATTTTTGTCGTGGTGACGGCGATGCTGGTTTTTGTGGTGTGGAAGTTCCGGCACAAGGGTGCCGAGGATGATTTGAAGGAACCCCCGCAGATTTACGGGAGCACCCACATCGAACTCGCGTGGACGGTGATTCCGATCCTCATCACGTTCGTTCTCATCCTGGTGACGAGCCGGACGATCGGCGAGATCCAGAATGCGAGGATGCCCGAAGGGGCCTTGAAAATCCGCTTGGTCGGCCACCAGTGGTGGTGGGAGGTCCACTATCCCGATCTCGGCATCATCACCGCGAACGAGCTGCACGTCCCGGTGAGCAGCCGCGGCTCCGGCAAACGGCGGCCGACGGAGATCATTCTGGAGTCGGCGGATGTCATCCACAGCTTCTGGGTTCCCCAACTGGCCGGCAAGACCGACCTGGTGCCGAACAAGCGGAACGGGACCTGGATCGAGCCGTTTGCGACAGGCACGTATTTCGGCAACTGCGCCGAGTATTGCGGGACTCAGCACGCGAACATGCTCCTGCGGGTGATCGTCGAGGAGCCCGGGGATTTTGACAAGTGGGTCAGTGGGATGAAGCGTCCCCCGGTCGCTCCGGCGGACGGGCTTGCCGCGCAGGGACGCACGGCATTTTATGGAAAGTCCTGCGTGAACTGCCACCGCGTGGACGGCACGACCGCGAAAGGCGTCTTCGGCCCCGATCTCACCAAGCTGATGACGCGCCAGACGATCGGCGCCGGGGTGGCCCCGCTCACTCCGGAAAACCTGCGCGCCTGGGTGCGCGACCCGCAGAGCCTGAAGACCGGATGCCTGATGCCGGACATGAAACTTTCGGACAGCGAAGTGGACTCGATCACCGCCTACCTCCTCTCTCTCCAATGAACCCCGATACCTACGATCCCAATTTTCGCATGCCCGATCCGGAGCGCGTCGGCGAGGAGCGCGGGTCGTTGACCCGCATTATCCAGGAGATGGTTTTTACGGTGGACCACAAAAAGCTCGGCCTGATGTATATCGCATCCGGGCTGCTGTTCTTCGTGGTCGCCGGGGTCATGGCGGTGTTCATCCGGCTCCAGCTCGCCGTGCCGCGGAATGACTTCCTCGATCCCGACACCTTCAACCGCCTCTTCACGATGCACGGCACGGCGATGGTTTTCCTCGTCGGGATGCCGATGATTTTCGGGTTTGCGAACTACCTGGTGCCGCTGATGATCGGGGCGAGGGACATGGCGTTCCCCCGGATGAACGCGTTCGGGTTCTGGGTCTTCTTTTTCAGCGGTCTGCTTCTTTATTTCAGCTACCTCGGGGCGCCGGGGCTTTATGCCGCGGGATCGGCGCCGGATGTCGGGTGGTTCGCCTATTCGCCGCTGACGGCCAAGGCGTTTTCGCGCGGCCACAGCACCGACTACTGGACGCTCTCGCTTCTCATGGGGGGCATCGGGAGTATTGCCACCTCGATCAACATCATTGTCACCATCGTCTGCATGCGGTGCAAGGGGATGATCCTCGGGCGCATGCCGCTCTTCGTGTGGCTGTTTCTGGTGGTGGCGTTCCTCGTCATCATCGCGATGCCGCCGCTCTCCGCCTGCCAGATCATGCTGATTCTCGACCGGTATTTCGGCGCGCACTTCTTCGATACGCAGGCTGGCGGGTCGGCCGTCCTCTGGCAGCACTTCTTCTGGATTTTCGGTCACCCGGAAGTTTACATCCTGATCCTTCCCGGCTTCGCGATCGCCTCCGAGGTGATCCCGGTGTTCTCCCGCAAGCCGATCTTCGGATATCCGGTGATGGTGGCGGCCAGCGTGATGATCGCGTTCATCAGCCTCGGCGTATGGGCGCACCACATGTTCTCGGTCGGGATGACCTCCGTCGGCAATACGTTCTTCGCGATTTCCACGTTGCTTGTGGCGATCCCCACCGGCATCAAGATCTTCAACTGGATCGGGACGATGTATGGGGGGAAGCTGCGGTTCGAGCTGCCGATGCTGTTCTGCCTTGGGTTTCTGTTCCAGTTTCTGATCGCCGGGCTGACCGGGGTGATGCTGGCGATCGCCCCGTTCGACTGGCAGCTGACCGACTCGTATTTCGTCGTGGCCCACTTCCACTACGTCCTGATCGGCGGGCTCCTCTACACGATCTTCGCCGGACTCTACTATTGGTATCCGAAAGCGCTCGGGAAGATGCCGGACTTCAAGCTCGGACTCTGGCATTTCATCCTCTTCACGGTCGGATTCCACATCACGTTTTTCCCGCAGCACATCTCCGGATTCCTCGGCATGCCGCGGCGCATCTACACGTATGACACAGGGCGCGGGTGGGATATCTACAATCTCATTTCCACGATCGGGGTCGTCTTCCAGGCCGCCGGGATCCTGTTCTTCGTCTTCAACCTGATCTATTCCTATGTGAAGGGAAAGAAAGCCGGCGACGATCCCTGGGACGCCTGGTCGCTCGAGTGGGCGACAACGTCCCCGCCACCGTCCTACAACTTCGAAACGCTCCCGGAGGTGCGCAGCCGCCGCCCGCTCTGGGACCTCAAGCATCCGGATGACCCGGACTGGAAATACGAATGAGCATGACAGCCGCACCCGCCGAAATCACCGAGTGGAAAATGCCCTCGACCCGCAAGGTCGCGGTGATCTCGCTGATCCTGACCGAATCCGCGCTCTTCACGATTTTCCTCGTCGCCTACCTGTTCTACATGGGGAAGAGCCTGAACCCGCCGTATCCGTCGCAGGTTCTGGAATTTCCGCTTCTAGCGACGATCGCGCTTCTTTCGAGCAGCGTGACGATTGTTTTTTCGGAGAAGGCGCTCCACAGGGGGAACAAGGGGGCCTTTCATTTCTGGTGGGCGGTGACGGTCGCGCTCGGGGCGTATTTCCTCTGGTTCACGGCGATGGAGTGGAAGCACCTGATTTTCCATGACAACCTGACGCTGGCCACGAACGTTTTCGGAACGACATTTTATTCACTGGTCGGCCTCCATGCGAGCCATGTGATCATCGGGCTCGTCCTGCTGACGATGGTTTTGATCCTCAGTCTTCTCGGGAAAGTTCCCGCCGATCACACCGAACACCTCGAAATGATCTCCTGGTATTGGCATTTTGTCGATGCGATCTGGATCGTGGTGGTCACCGTGGTTTATATCATCAGCACCCGTGCCTGACATGTCCGACGAACACAACAAAATCGAACTTCCCGCACCGACCGGCTGGCCGATTGTCGCCGCGTTCGGGCTGGTGCTGGTCTTTGCCGGCCTTGTCACGAGTCTGGTGGTGACGGTGGTCGGCCTGATCACCGGCCTCGCCGGCGCGGTCGGCTGGTTCCGCGATGTCTTCCCGCATTCCAAGCATGAATACGTGGACCTTGTGCCGCCTCCCCAGCGGGCCGCGGCGGTCAAGCGGTCCCAGAGAAAGGTCGAGCACATGGCCTTCGGCGAGGGCGGACACCGGCTCCGGTTGCCCGTTGCGGTGCATCCGTATCTCTCCGGCATCAAGGGAGGTCTTGCCGGCGGGGTGGCGATGGCGGTCCTTGCCTGCGCGTGGGGACATTTCAAATACGGAAGCATCTGGTATCCGGTGAACCTGCTTGCTGCTGCAGGCGTTCCCAGTCTTGCTGTCGCGGGAGTTGAGGTGCTCAAGCAGTTTAGCATCGAAGGCCTGCTTGTCGGTTCGGTGACCCATGTGACCGTTTCCATTCTGGTCGGCCTCCTTTACGTCGTCCTCCTCCCGATGCTGCCCGCGCGGTTCGAGTGGTTCTGGGGCGGCATCATGACGCCGATCCTGTGGACCGGGATTGTGGCGGCTTCTCTCCGCCTTGTGAACCCGGCGCTAGCACAGCACGTGGACTGGCCGTGGTTTGTCATCTGCCAGGTTGCATTCGGCATGGTGGGCGGATACGTCGTCTTCAAATCCGAAAAAGTGGAAACCATCCAGAGCCTCCCGCTTGCCGCCAAGCTGGGAGTCGAAGCCCAGCACAAGGAACCATGAGACCGGCGCTCCTCCTCTGCGTTTTGCTTGTCGCCGGGTGCGACGGGATGCCCGGCAAGCCGAAGCCCTCGGAAAAGTGGCAGTCGCCGTCGGCGGTATCCGATTTTACCGCGCTCTACAACGGCAACTGCCTGGGCTGCCACGGCCGGGGCGCGGTAGTCTCCGGGTCGATCGCGATGGACAACCCGGCATTTCTCTCCGTTGTGTCCCGCGAAGTCCTCCGCCGGGTCACGGAAAAAGGCATTCCAGGCACTGCGATGCCGGCATTTTCCACCTCATCCGGCGGCACGCTGACGGACAACCAGATTGAAGTCCTCGTCAACGGGATCCTTGCCAAAAAACCCTCAACTGCCGCCGGTCCGCTTCCCGCCTATTCCGCTGCATTGGGGGATGCCGCCGCCGGGCACGCCGTTTTTACGGGCTCCTGCGCGTCGTGCCACGGAGCGGACGGAACCGGTGGGGAAAAGGCGGGCTCCGTCGTGAGCCCGGCATATCTCGGGCTCGTCTCGGATCAATACCTCCGCACGATTGTGATTGCCGGACGCCCGGACCTCGGGTGCCCGGATTTTGCCAGCCGGATCCCGGGGCGCGCGATGACGGATGCCGAAATCGCCGACGTGACCGCGTGGCTCGCCTCGAACAGAAAAAACGAATTCGGTCAACCGCTCGTTCCTCCCGCGCCATCCCAGCCATGAACGAAGAACCAAAAAAACCCTGCGCCTGCGAAGGAAAGAAGACGACCCGGAGAGACTTTCTCCTTGCCGCCGGATTCGGTCTCAATGCGATTGCGGGAGCCGCGATCGGGATCCCGCTTCTCGGCTACGTCCTCTCCGCATTCTTCAAGCCCAGCCAGCTGGAGTGGATCAAGCTCGGGCCGGTCGGCAATTTTCCCGAGGGCAAGACCCGGTTTGCAACGTATGAGAATCCGGTCCGCCGGGAGTGGGATGGCGAAACCGCTCACATCCCGTGCTGGGTGCGCCGGATCAAGGGCAACGAGTTCCAGGTGTTTGCCATCAACTGCACCCACCTCGGATGCCCGGTGCGCTGGTTCGAGGAATCCAAACTTTTCATGTGTCCGTGCCACGGCGGCGCGTTCTATGAGGATGGCGGGCACGCCGCCGGACCCCCGCCGCGCGGGCTCTACACCTACGAGTTCAAAGTCGAGAACGACGTGCTGTTCATCAAGGGCGGCGATCTGCCCAACCTGTCCAACCAGAACGTATGAACAAGCTCCTCAATGCCGCGCGCGGGGTTTTTCTCTGGGTGGACGACCGCCTCCACCTGGCCAAGCTGTTTGAGTCCACCGCAGGGCATCATGTTCCGCAGAGCTCCGGGAGCTGGTTCTACGTTCTCGGCAGCGCGACCCTGCTCTGCTTCATGATCCAGCTCGCCACCGGGATCATGCTCGCGATGGTCTATGTGCCCTCGGCTGCGGAGGCCTACACCACGCTTCAATATCTGACGTATCAGCAGAACCTTGGCTGGTTCCTCCGGGCGGTCCACTACTGGGGGTCGAACTTCATGGTGGGCATCATGCTCCTGCACATGACCCAGGTGTTTCTCTTCGGCGCCTACAAATACCCGCGGGAAATCACCTGGATCACCGGCCTCGCTCTTCTCGGGCTCACGCTCGGGCTGGCCTTCACCGGTCAGGTGATGCGGTTCGACGAGGACGCCTACTGGGGGCTCGGCATCGGGGCGGCGATCCTCGGGCGCGTGCCCTTCATGGGCGAGCAGCTGGTCAACATGATGCTCGGCGGCCCGATCATCGCCTCGGAAACCCTCTCCCGGTTTTTTGCCCTGCACGTGTTTGTGCTCCCGGGCGGCGTGCTTGCCATCGTGAGCATCCACCTGCGGATGGTTCTCACAAAAGGCATCAGCGAATACCCGCAGCCCGGAATGCTCGTCCGGAAGGAAACCTACGACAAGGAATACGCGGCCATCCTGAAAAAAGAAGGCGTCCCGTTTTTCCCGAAAGCCATCAGCAAGGATCTCGTGGCCTCGGCGGTCGTCATCCTGGCCATCCTTGCCTGCGCCGTCATTTTTGGCCCCAAGGGTCCGACCGGGCCGCCGGATCCGGTGCAGATCGACACCCTGCCGCGCCCGGACTTTTATTTCCTGTGGATCTTCGCGATCGCCGCGCTCATGCCGGACTGGATGGAATCGGTCGCGCTCCTCGGCGGGCCGGTGCTCATCGGGCTGCTCCTCATCGCGCTTCCGTTTTTCAACGGGACCGGCGAGAGAAGCTGGCGCCGGCGTCCGGTGGCCGTGATGACGGTCATCCTCGCCTACGTCGCGCTCGGGCTTCTGACCTACCTCGGCCACACGTCGCCATGGTCCCCCGCCATGGACGCCTGGAAAGCCGATCCCACGCCGTCGCACCTCATCCGCGGACGCTCGCCCCTCGAACTCCAGGGCTCGGTGATTGTCCAGTATATGCAGTGCCGGAACTGCCATGCGATCGACGGGATCGGCGGCCACCGCGGGCCGGACCTCGCCGATGTCGGCGCGCGCCTGACCGCGGACCAGCTCGTTCGCCAGGTCATCCAGGGCGGAGGCAACATGCCCGCCTACGGGAAAAATCTGTCTCCCGGTCAGGTCGATGCCCTCGTCGCCTACATGGTCTCCCTCCGCCCCTCCGGCGTCCCCGCCGCCCGCGACTCCTCGCAGCCCGGCCGCCCTCCGATGGAATAAGCGAGACAAAGCGCAGCAAGTTCATTGCATCATTTTTCGGACGGCCTCACGGCTCCCGACCGAAAACATGTCAATGCCTCCTTTCTCCGGGGACACTGCGAAAGGGTTGCTGCCACGCTCAACAATCGGCCTCGGAAACGCCTCGGCTTTAGGGCTCCCAATGAAGTGTATGGACTAAGCCCATTTGTCGCACTTCAAAGTTGAAACTAATATTCATTTATTCCGAAGATTACCGTGGATGTCAGCAACACGCGATTCTTCTATGAGAAGCTTCGGGAAATGGGATGGAATCCTACTCCGGTTTGGTCGGTGGGAACTCACAATAAAGATTCGTCTCATTGAAAACGTCATCTCCGCTATTCCAGATATTATGAACTACGCGCTTCACAACGACTACGCGGCCCTGCAATCCGAGCGGCCAACAAATCGTAGAGAGAATATTCCCTTCCGCAAAAGCAGGGAATGGAGTGGAAGCCTGAAAGAACACCTGCGGGTAGTCCCTGCAAGAATCGTCATAAACACGCAATGCGTATTTGGCTGGGTTGTAGATGTCGCTTCCCGGATGCATCCGGTCGCTGTCTTCGTGTGGTGTGGTCATAAGGGTAGTCGGATATGTTTTGCGAACGTCCCCGATGACCTGCTGCCGCTCGCTTTTGGCACCAAAGCCTGCTCCGCAGGCGACGTGCCAAAAGTGCCGAAGGCATGGCAGTTAGGTCGATCGGCTCGTTAGGCATCTTGTTTTATTCTTTGTTCAATATCTCTAATAAATTGATTTCGATCTACTGGTGAAATCAACGCAAATCCATGATCTAAAACCAACTTGACTCTTTTCAGCGACAGTGCTGGAGCACTCAGTAGATTGTGCGAAGGAAGAACCGATTTAATACGGTGTATTTTTATAATCTCTTCATTCCATCCGCACTGAACTATCAAGGAATCATCTGTGAGTGTATACTTACAAGGAATAGTCATGATGATCATCAGACCAGCTATCAATATGCCCAGCATGATACAAATTACACCGATCCACCCAATAACTATTGTTAAGTAAGTTCCCAATCCTATAGGAAACAGAGGAATCGCAATAAGAATAACTGCAATCCACAAATCTACTCGGGAGGGATAGACCTTTGAATTCATGTTCATACTATCGAAGTTACGATGCCATTTTTCTGGCCTAACGTCCGCCATCACCGGCCACCACTTGCTTTCGGCACCCAAACCTGCTCCGCAGGCGACGTGCCGAAAGTGCCGCAGGCATGGTGGTTCGGTGCATGGCCCTGTTCGCAGTTTTTTTCATTGGCTGATTTGACCCGCTTGTCGCAGCCACTTCCAGCCTACGTAAATAAACAGCGGAATAAACAACAGAGAAAAGAAGAAATGGGAGTCCAGAGTTCCCAGTCCGTGTGATGCCCATGAAGCAATGAGTCCGATCGGAGTTACTATACCGATGAGTAATGAAATGGCTCCGAATGTAAAAAGCAGGATTTTCTGTATTGTCTTCATTGGGCTGGAATATTTTTGCTGCGGCGCAAATCGTGGCGGTCCGTGGTGGCTGTCGCAGGAATCTCGGCTTCTAGATATTTTTTCTGTATGGCCTCCGTGGTCCGAATCGGTATCAAATTACGCCATATTCCATGACGGTTGGCGTGGCTTTCAAATGGGCTATCGCTGGAGGCATATATTTTCTGGCGAACGTAATGTAGAATGATGTGTGGATTTATTGTGAAAACATGATGTCATTCTATTTCGATTACGAATGAGGGAAAAGCATATGCTTAAGTCGCAGAAAATCAGTGCGATGGGATGAAAATTGGCTTCGTTTTCGGATGGCATTTAAGCAACGGTGCGTGGTCAAGATTTCCAGAACACTGGGGTTTGGGGATTTCTCGGTTTCATTCAGCCAAGGAAGTATGAGGGGGCGAAATCGGGGGAGGTGAGGGAATTTTTAAGGAAACCGGGAGTGAGGGCAAGGAAATCTGGTTCTTCCGCAAATATTGTGCATAGGGGAAGACAGATCATGAAATGAGCCGCCTGCGGCGGGACATCGCCACGAAAGTATTTAACCACTCATCTCCACTGATCTGGCCGGGCCAATATGCCCCGTCCTCCAGTTTATCAGCAGGAGAGAAGGCAAGGATCGCGAAGCGACTCCGGGTCTGTGTGGTCGAGCGACTCTGCCTGCTCGCATGCGATATCGCCTGCCTCCCCAGACCGCCGAACCGGCCCGCCGGTTCCCGCCTCCTCTCCCTCCACCGCCATTGCGGTGGAAATATTTCTTTCATCAGTGGTTCAACAAAATCGACGCAACCCCGCCGCAGGCGGCACGACCATTGTTTTATCCCTCTGGCGGGTCAAAATCGGCAGAAGCACACTTTTTGCGGATGAACCGGAAATCTGACCGGGGAGGGGCGGCGGAGGAGGGG